>NZ_JAGSPK010000015.1 GCF_018139565.1 Cognatundibacterium rivi | reverse complement strand
AATTGCTGTCTGGTTCCTGCAAAAACAAACCAGGTACCGTCGATGGCAAACCACAACCAACCTGGACGAAAGTACAGTACGTGTGGAAACTGGATTAATCCGGATGTCAGGCAAAAGCAAGAAGTCAGCGTTCCCGGTACTACCTCTCTGACTTCCTGCTTTACCCAGAAAACAGCATGAATTAAAAACGTCACCCTCGCGCAGGACACAACCAACCTGAACGAAGTGACAACAAAAACAGTCGTAAGCAATACCAACCTTCTATATTTGTTATTAAAGGAAGCACCATAATGAAAACCCGTTTCTCCGCATTTCTGGCTGCAGCTCTCCTGGCATTGA
>NZ_JAGSPK010000014.1 GCF_018139565.1 Cognatundibacterium rivi | reverse complement strand
CGATGACGCCGGGAACAATTGACGGTCCCGCCGCTTTCGGTGCTTCTGCCACAGGCGCCGGTGGCGCTTTGCTGAACACCGGGTTTTCAGGTTTGACGTTGGATACGGCAGAAATGGTGTTCTGCGGTTGTACCTGTGGTTGTACCTGCACTTCCGGCGGCGGAATAAATGGTGGCGGTGGGGCCAGCAGTTTCGGCGGCGGTGGTGGTGGCGTATCTGGCGGTGGTGGCGGTGGCGGCACTTCTTCGACAATTTTTGTCTCTAAAGGCTTTTGCACGATTTCGATGAGCTTGGTGCCCAAGCCATTGAGCAGTGCATACACCAGCACTACGTGAAACGCTATGACCA
>NZ_JAGSPK010000002.1 GCF_018139565.1 Cognatundibacterium rivi | reverse complement strand
ACGGCTTAGACGCACTCTGGAAAACAGGTGACTTCGTTGCCAAAGGCACACTGATCATCATGGTCATCATGTCCATGGGTAGCTGGTACATCCTGATCACTAAAATCATCGACCAGGTCAAACTCTCCGGCCAGGCCAAAGAAGCGGCTAAATTCTGGAAAGCTGCTTCCGTACAAGCCGGTTCCGCTGCACTCAAAGAAGGCAGCCCATTCCGCTTCATCGCTGACTCTGGTATCAAAGCCACAGAACACCATGAAGGCGCACTGCTGGAACAAATCGATCTGAACACCTGGGTGTCCATGTCCATCCAACGCGCTGTTGATAAAGTACAAAGCCGTCTGCAAGATGGTCTGGCCTTCCTGGCAACCGTTGGTTCTACTGCACCATTCGTTGGTCTGTTCGGTACAGTATGGGGTATTTACCATGCGTTGACAGCGATCGGTATGTCCGGTCAGGCGTCCATCGACAAAGTAGCAGGTCCTGTGGGTGAAGCGCTGATCATGACGGCGATTGGTCTGGCGGTTGCGGTTCCAGCGGTTCTGGGCTACAACTTCCTGGTTCGCCGCAACAAGAGCGCGATGGAAGAAGTCCGCTCCTTCGCAGGTGATCTGCACTCCGTCGTTCTGTCTGGCAGCATGAACAAAGTTGCCAAGAAATAAGACGGCACACCAGACACACAGTCACAAGCACTAACGACTCAAGTCACAACGCCGGTTGCCCAGCGCACCGGCGTGCAATCTGAAAGAGAACACACTATGGCAATGGCAATCGGCAACGATGGTGATGGCGAAGACGAAGTCAACAGCACCATCAACACCACCCCGCTGGTCGACGTCATGCTGGTCTTATTGATCATCTTCCTCATCACCACCCCGGTGATTACTGACACGGTCAAACTCAAGCTCCCGGCAGAACGCAACCAGATTTACAAAACCAAACCAGAAAACATCACCGTATCGATCAGCAAAGATGGTGACGTCTACTGGAATGGCGGCATGAAACCCCTGCCAGGCGGCACCGAAGGTTTGTTTGACAAACTCAAAGTTGAAGCCGTCAAAGTACCGCAACCGGAAGTCCATATTCGTGGCGACCAGAATGTGCGTTACGAATTCGTTGGCAAAACCATCCTGACCGCCCAGCGCGCCGGGATCACCAAGGTCGGGTTCGTGATCGAACCGCCACCACGGAATTAAGGAAAAGGACCAGATATGGGAATGCAAATAGGCTCAGGCAGCTCCTCCGCCGATCCTGAAGTGA
The DNA here is from genome assembly GCF_018139565.1 of Cognatundibacterium rivi. Taxonomy (GTDB): domain Bacteria; phylum Pseudomonadota; class Gammaproteobacteria; order Burkholderiales; family Burkholderiaceae_D; genus Undibacterium; species Undibacterium rivi. Next base: position 938,554 of record NZ_JAGSPK010000002.1, on the reverse strand, counting down.
TGATCGAGATGAACATGACGCCGTTGATCGACGTCATGTTGGTGCTGATCATCATGCTCATCATCACGATCCCGATTCAGAATCACTCCGTGAATCTGAACATGCCGACCAATACTCCAAGTAAGCCAACGGAACCACCGGTGGTGATCAATATCGACGTTGACTTTGACGGTACGGTATTGTGGAACGGTGTGGCGGTCGCGAGCCGTAACGAACTCGAAGCGAAGCTGGGTGAAGTGGCGGCACAGCCAAATCAACCGGAAGTGCATCTGCGTCCGAACGCGGTGGTGCCATACAAATCGGTGGCTGCGGTAATGGCTTCGGCTCAGCGTCTTGGTGTGACCAAGATCGGTATGGTCGGCAATGAGCAGTTCTTGAAGTGATCCATATAAATCAAGCTCTGGACGCTTCAATGGTCAATTCTTGATGTATTATAAAAAACGGCAGGGGCATCCCTGCCTTTTTTCATATTTGCCAGAATGCGTACTTTCGGATCACGAAGATGTACCTTTCTGAGTTTATTTAATTTATTGATTGAGAGATCAACATATGAAGCAACTTCGCTTTTCTCGTATCGCTGTCATGTTCGCAGCAATCGGCTTTGCTGCCGTACCAGAATTAACCAATATCGCAGCTAATACTGCTTATGCACAGGAAGCAATGCGTCCTGAAATCGGTCGTATTGTGCAGGCGGCAGGTGAGTTGTTTAAGGCGAAGAAGTATAAAGACGCTTTGTCTAAGATTCATGAGGCTGATAGTGTCAGCGGTAAAACTGTCAATGAAAATTTTACGATTGAGCGTATGCGCTTGTCGATTGCGTCTGCTGCTGGCGATAACGATACTGTGATCCGCGCTGCCGAAACGATTATCGCAGCGGGTAAGTTGCCTTCAAAAGATCAGTTGCAGATGATACAGGTATTGGCAAATGCTTATTATAAATCAGGCAATTACTCCAAAGCTGCTCAATGGTATAACCGCTATTATGCCGATGGTGGTGCAGATCAGTCCTTGCGGCCTTACCTGATCCAGGCGATGAATCAAGGTGGTGACAGTGCTAAAGCGCTGAAAGAAGTAACCGCAGATCTGGCCGCAGATGAAAAAGCGGGCCGTACGCCTAGTCTGGCGAATCTGGAGTTCTATGCTGACGCCGCACGCAAACAAAAAGATATGGCAGGTTATTCCAGTGCGCTGGAAAAAATGGTCGCATATCATGGCAAAAAAGAATACTGGGTGAATTTGCTGAATAACGTTGAGCGCAAGCCAGGTTACTCTGCTCGTCTGAAGCTTGATTTGCTCCGTCTGAAACTGGCTTTGGGTCAGGTGACAAAAGCAAACGACTTCATGGATTTGTCTTTGATGGCAATTCAGGCTGGTTACCCTGCTGAGGCAACTAAAATTATCGAAGCAGGTTATAAGGCGGGCGCTCTAGGCACAGGCAATGATGCTGAGCGTCATAAGCGTTTGCGTGATATGGCAGCCAAGGCGCTTGATGAATCAAACAAAGGCGCGGCAGCCGCAGAAGCTGAAGCAAAACAAAGCAAAGATGGTAATGGCCTCGTTAGTCTGGGTTATGCCAGTGTCACCGCTGGTAAATTTGATCAGGGCCTGGCAATGATGGAAGAGGGCATTAAAAAAGGTTCTCTGAAAAATCCAGAAGACGCTAAATTGCATCTGGGTATCGCACAATTCCAGGCTGGTAAAAAAGCCAATGCGATCAAAACCTGGAAAACCGTGCAAGGCAACGACGGCACTTCAGATCTGGCGCGTTACTGGACCATTTACGCGAATCAGAAATAACTTATTTGTACTTTTAAAAAGGGGGCTGTGATCAGCCCCCTTTTTTTATTGACTCAGTCTTGCAGGTTTATCATGCGGCAATGATAACTGCGATTAACCGTGAGGCTTTCTGCCGCTTCTTGCATTCGCGACTAATGTTTTTCCACTTGATGCGACGGCCTTATTGCGATGTGCTTGCCTAGAGTGAGAGGCTACTGTCACGTGGCGGGATTTTGCGAGAACAGGAACTTGGATTTGCAAATTTTGTCCTGCGCTGACGTTATCGCGCTTCAGATTATTCCAATTCTTTAAATCGGCAACACTGACCTTGTAGCGCTGGGCGATACTATTCAGATTGTCTTTTTTGCCAACACGATAATGTAGCTGGCGCGTTGCAATTCCTTTTTCTATGACTAACTGAGCTTTGTCAGCAATCTCAGGCGATATATCCTGATCTGGGGCTTTTTCTGATTTGGGAACCAGTATGGTCGAGCCTGCTTTGACCAGCATGCTTGCCGGAATCATGTTCACTTCACGGATAAATTCTGGTTTGTGTCCAAGTTTATGTGCGAGGGACTCTATTTTTTCAGTTTTTGCGACGGTATAGGTGGACCAGCTGGACAGCGGGCCTTGCCATTTACTGAGGTTTTCCTTAAACAGCGTGGCATTGTCTGTCGGTAATAAAATCTTGGTGTTGCTGTTGCCAGTAATAACCGGGCGGTTGAATTGCGGGTTGAGCGCCGTGAACTCGTCCATTGGCAGCTCTGCCAGCTGCGCAGCAACGCGGACATCGATATCCCGGGTTTTTTCAACAGTCACAAAGTAAGGCTGATTCTCAAGCTTAGGCAGTGCAATATTAAATTGCTCAGGATGGCCTATGATGTTTTTGACCGCTTGTAACTTAGGTAGATAATTTCTTGTTTCCACTGGCATCAGTGCGGACATACTGTCGAAGTCCACCGGTAAGCCCAGCGCCTGCTGTTTTTTGATCGCGCGTTGAACCGAGCCTTCGCCCCAGTTATAGGCGGCAAGCGCAAGCTGCCAGTCTCCGAACATTCCGTACAGGCGTTCAAGATAATTCAATGCTGCGTCTGTTGAGTCCAGAACACCGCGGCGGTCATCCTTAAACATGTTTTGTTTAAGATTGAAATCTTTGCCGGTGGCGGCCATAAATTGCCACATACCGCTGGCTTTTGCGGTTGAAATCGCCTGCGGATTAAAGGCTGACTCGATGAATGGCAGCAACGCCAGTTCAGATGGCATGCCACGCTTTTCCAGCTCTTCAACGACATGGTACAGATAGCGCGATCCGCGCTGAACCGTACGCAAAATGTAGTCGGTTCGTGTGCTGTACCAGGTCAGTTGATTATCCACCAGCTTATTGCTCAGATCCGGTATTGCATAGCCAGCGCGTATACGCTCCCACAGATCGGCTTCCTGATTCGTGTAAACGAAAGGCGTGATTTCGGCCGGAGAACTGATTGCAGAGGGGGAAGTGTTGCGATTGATGCTGGCTTCTGGTGCGTTACTCAGAACAGCGAGTGAAGATGAATCTGCGTGACTGATATTAGGTAGTGCCCAGAACAGTAAGGCGGAAGCCGTAAAAGCAATCAGAGGGCGGGTTTGGTGTCGTAATCGTTTCATAGGCGGGATGATGTGCTCATCGACCATGGTCGACTTTGATAGAAGAATCGTAAGAGTGTACGCAAGGGCAGGCGGTTGCGTCAAGGGAAATGTCATTGCATTGACATTTTAAACCGCCTCGTAAGGTAGATGCGCGGAGTTGGCTTCTTAATGGCGCCACGTTAGGTATAACTTGAGTGAAGATGCGGCTTTTGTAATTGTTTGTGACTGTTTTTGTGATTCCTTTTTTAGCTCTTGTTGCGATGCGCAGACATGCTGAGCGCGGATGCAGAATCCGCGACGTTTATCTCGCCATTTATCCTACAATGTCAGCCTGTAAATTTCTGACCAGCTCTTTATGATTTCAATTAAAACAGGTTTGTCTTTGATCGTCGTGACGGTTTTGATGTCAATATCAGCGTACGCCACGGCGGATACGATGATTGAAAATGCAAATGGCTACACATTAAATCGTCAGCAAAAGTTGATCCGCTTTGATGCGCTTGTTTTTGATGATAGTGGAAAAATCACCGCGGTCGGGCATAGTAAAAAACTGACACGGCAATTTCCTCTGGCGCAGCGTATTAATCTGCACGGCAAAACCTTGTTGCCGGGGCTGATTGACGCACATGGGCATGTGCTGGCATTGGGGCACCATCAGGCAGAGTTAAGTTTGCGTGAGACAAGAACGTTGGCGCAAGCGCAGGAGCGCATCAGCGATTACGCACAACGCTTTCCGTCACAGCAATGGATACTTGGCGGTGAATGGAATCAGGTTAACTGGGGTTCGGGTCGATTTCCAACCGCACACGATATTGACGCCGTTGTCAGCGAGCGCCCGGTCTGGCTGAGTCGGGTGGATGGCCATGCTGCGTGGGCAAATAGTCGGGCGATGCAACTGGCCGGTATTGGCCGTGATACGCCTGATCCCGTCGGTGGCAAAATAGAGAAGGACGCACAGGGAAATCCCACCGGTATATTTATCGATAATGCGATGGAGTTGATCCGGACCGTCATACCTCCCGCCAGCGATGCCGACAATCGTATGGCGCTGGATGCCGCTTTACGCACATTTGCGCAGTCCGGCCTGACCAGCGTGCATGACGCCGGTGTGTCTGCTGAAGCTGATCGCTTATTCCGTGAGTACGCTGTGAACGACAGGCTCAGTGCGCGTATTTACGGCATGATCAGCGGCACCGATGATTTTTTTGAGCGTGTTTCCAAAGAGGGGCCTTTACTCAGCGATGGACAGGATCGCTATGCTTTGCGTGCCGTCAAATTGTTTGCCGATGGCGCGCTCGGTAGTCGTGGTGCAGCGCTGGCGGCGCCATATTCAGACGCGCCCGACACTTCTGGTCTGTTGTTTCAGACGACGCCAGTCATGGCGGCGATGATCAAGAAAGCGGCTGATAAAGGCTATCAGGTCAATGTGCATGCGATTGGTGACGCGGCCAATCGCCAGATACTGGATGGCTTCGCAGCTTTGCCTGCAGTTGCAAGGAAAGCCGCGCGGCACAGAATAGAACATGCGCAAGTCCTTGCTGTTGAGGATATTCCCCGTTTTAAAGAACTGAATATTATTCCATCTATGCAGCCGGTACATGCCACCTCAGACATGACGATGGCGGAACAAAGGGTGGGGCATGAGCGTATCAAGGGGGCGTACGCATGGCGACGCTATCTGAAGCAAGGATCGCAAATTGCCTGTGGTTCCGATTTTCCGGTCGAGTCAGCTAATCCATTCTGGGGGATGCACGCGGCAGTAACGCGCCGCAGCCGCGATGGCGAACCTTTGCAGGGCTGGTATGCGGAACAGGCAATGACACGGGTCGAAGCCTTCCGTTGCTTCACGCTGGATGCCGCGTATGCAGCCCATCAGGAAAACATTATCGGTAGTCTGGAGAAGGGGAAATGGGCAGATTTTATCGTTGTTGATCGGGATATATTCACCATCCCGGCTCAGCAGATGCATCAGATTCAGGTGGTGCAGACCTGGCTTGCAGGTAAAGTGGTTTATCAGAATGAAGCACCTTCTCTGAAATAAGCGCTTCGTCAGATCGGTTGCTATGTGAATCGTATGTTCAAACAGTGCGCCTGCACTCTTGCCGGGTGATGCGGCAGGAATGCAGGCATCGCTGATCAGGCACTCATGCAGAACACGTTCAGTTTATTGCCATCGAGGTCACGGAAATATCCGGCGTAAAATCCACTGTCTCCACGTGGACCTACTGCACCTTCATCTTTGCCGCCGAGTTCAATCGCTTTGTTGTAGACCGCGTCCACTTTTTCTTTTGAATCGACGATCAGTGCGACCATCACACCATTGCCGACCGTCGCTGCTTGCCCGTCATAGGGCTTGATAATACTCAGTCTGGCCTGATTCGGGCTATTGCCCCAGGCAATAAACTCTGGTGATTCCATCACGCGTTTAGCGCCGATGACCGCCAGTAAGTTGTCATAGAATTGTGCTGCACGTTCAAAGTTGTTCGTTCCCAGTGTGATGTAGCCGATCATATGTTCTCCTTTGTGTCATATCAGGCGCAGTGGCGCATGTTTTTATTGCATCATCATTGTGCCAGTAAAAATACAGAATTGTTGGGTCAGGTATGTTCTGACGCCAGATTAAATTGCAATGCAGCCAGTTTGGCATAGACACCACCTTGCGCAACCAGACTCGCATGGGTACCGGTTTCAACGATGCGACCATGTTCCATCACGATAATTTTATCGGCCCGCTGTACGGTTGCCAGGCGATGCGCAATAATCAGCGTGGTGCGGTCTTGCATCGCAACTTCCAGTGCCCCTTGCACCAGACGTTCTGATTCGGCATCCAGCGCGCTGGTGGCTTCGTCGAGCAATAATAAAGGTGGATTTTTCAGCAAGGCGCGAGCGATTGCGATCCGCTGCCGTTGGCCGCCCGACAAGCGCACGCCACGTTCACCGAGAAATGACTGATAGCCTTCCGGCAGCTTTTCTATGAATTCATGAGCTGCCGCCATTTTTGCGGCGGCCATCACTTCAGCATCGCTGGCATCGGCACGGCCATAGCGAATGTTGTCCATCGCATTCGCAGAAAAGATGATCGTTTCCTGCGGTACGACGCCAATGGCATTGCGTAAGGTGTGCAGATCGAGATCGCGGATATTCACTCCGTCGAGCTGGATTTCTCCGCTTTGCGGATCATAGAAACGCAGCAGCAATTGAAATAAAGTGGTTTTTCCTGCACCGGACGAACCAACGACCGCAATTGTTTGTCCGGCGGGAATATCCAGTGTGACGCCCGCAATCGAGGCAGTATCCGGGCGCGATGGATAATGAAAGCGGATGTCGCGTATCGATAAACTTGCGCCGCCCGTTTGCTTTACTGCACGTTGCGGTAAAGCACGCGGATGTGCCGGATTTTGTATCGGTGACTGTACTTCCATTAATTCCAGCAGGCGTTCAGTTGCGCCGGCAGCACGTTGCGCGTCGCCCATCACTTCTGATAAAGCGCCCAGCGCGCCAGCGACGATAGAGGCATACAGAATGAATTGTCCGAGTTCGCCGCCGCTCATCGTCCCGTTCATGACCGCACGGGCGCCCAGCCACAGCACAAAGACGATGGCACCGAACACCAGCAAAATCGCCATCATGGTCAGCAGCGAACGTGCGCGTGTGCGGCGCATGGCAGTGCCAAACGCGTTTTCGACCGAATCTGCAAAGCGTCGTGCTTCGATGTGTTCATGTGTGAATGCCTGCACAGTCGGCATCGCATTCAGAATTTCACCGGCGATGGCCGACGCATCAGCGATTTTGTCTTGTGAGTCACGCGAGAGCTTGCGGACCCTCCGCCCGAACAAAATAATCGGCAACACCACCAGTGCCAGCATCACGATGATGATGGACGAGAGTTTGATGCTGGTGATAAACAGCATCACCAATCCGCCGATAAACAACAGGACATTGCGCAAAGCCATAGAAATGCTGGTGCCGACCACCGTCTGTATCAGTGTGGTGTCGGTGGTCAGGCGCGACAAGACTTCGCCGGTTTGGGTCGTTTCAAAAAACTGCGGGCTCTGCGTGACCACATGCGAATACACCGCATTGCGGATATCGGCGGTGACACGTTCACCCAGCCACGACACCATGTAAAAGCGGGCCGCTGTCGCGATGCCAAGAACGCAGGCAACAGCAAACAGCGCGAGGAAGGTCAGATCCACATGCTCGATGTTGCCTTTTCCATTGTGACCAAAGCCCAGATCGATCATCTGCCGGAATGCTGCCGGAATTGCCAGCGTTGCGCAGGCAGCGACCAGTAAGGCGATACCGGCAAGAATGAACTGGCGCCGATAGGGGAGCAGGAAAGGGAGTAAGCCTTTCAGTGTGCTCAGGCTGCTGCGTTCCTTGGGGATGTCTGTGCTCATAATGAATATCGATGGTTGGATGATGGTTGGAGTGTATGCCCGATAGCGAAACAGCTACATGAAGACCTTCAGCAGGAAATCAAGCGCGGGCAATGAGTAAGCTGGTATGGAAATGTAACAGGCTGCTGCGGTTTCTGCCGGCGAATATGGGATGAACTTGCGGCTGGTGAGGGTCTCGCGTTTGTTTTATCTTGCTGTCAACAATGTTGCCGTGGCAGCCGTTGTAGCAGTTCTTCCTGACTTCTCTCTTTTTCATCATGCGCCTTTCTGACTATGGATTACGTACATTACTGAGTTGCTGCGCCATGACAGTCGTGCTGTTGTTGAGCGCATGTCAGAGCACCATCAATCGCATGAATGATTGCCGCAGCGGCGACTGGCAACTGATAGGCAACAAAGATGGTAAGGATGGTCAGGACAGAAATTTCGAAGAACGCCGGCGTTTTTGCGCCTCGGTGGATGCCGATAAAATCCGCGCCGAATCTGCTGGTTTATATGAAACTGGCTGGGTGGCCGGTAACCAGCAATTCTGGTATCAACTCGGCCGGGACGATGGTCGCAAAGCTTTTCCGGTAACGCAATATCTGGTGCAAAGCACTTCTGCACGTCTCCGCGATCTGCACACGCCCCTGAATCAGCCTTCTTACGAACAGGGATGGCAGCAGGGCATTCATGAATACTGGTTTAATACCGGCATGAACGATGGTAAGGCCGGGCGCAATGCCAGCGAAGAAAAAGTACATGCGACCAATGCTGCCAATCCAGGTAGCGCGGGTTTTCGTGCCGATGCTTATCGTCAGGGCTGGAGCGAAGGGAATTACAGCTATTGGGAAAACCTCGGCTATCAGGATGCCCACGTGGGCATACCCGATACGACGTTGACAAGCCATGCCGCAGCGGCGAAAAGTCGTGAGCTGCTCGTGCGTGAGGATGCGTATCGCAATGGCTGGAATCGCGAGATCGTTGAATACTGGAAGCAGTTAGGCTGGAATGATGCCGTCAGCGGGCGCGATATTCAGCTGCGTCGTGATGACGCCAGACGTCGCGGTCTGAAAATCATGGAAGCAGAATACCAGCAGCAGTGGCAGCGCCGCCTGATGCAATACTGGGAAGAGGTGGGAACGGCGGATGGTTACGGCCAGCCTTTTCAGCTGGAGCAACGTATGAACAATGTGCGCAACGATCAGGTATTTGTCATTCCGCAGACGCGTGACATCTATACCCAGGCATGGAACCGCCAGAACGCTGCTTACTGTACCGTGGATAACGCATTTAACTGGGCGCGCCAGAATCAGCGCATGGCGATAGAAGTGTGTCCGGTATCTTTGCAATTCCGTTTGCAGCAAGCGCAGATGAGCGGGCGCGATTATGAAGATATCAGCCACCGTTCCCGATCTTTGCATCGCGAAATCGGTGAGCAACAGGATAAATACCGAGACACCGAGCAAAGGCTGAATCGCATCGAAGCTGAAATACGTCGTAATCAGGATGATAAAAATCGTCCGAATAATCAGGATAACGCGAATACTGATCGCAAAAATGAACGTGAGCGCAATGAACTGCGCGACCAGTTGCAGTCACTGCGCCGCCGTATCGACGATATGCGCAGCCGTGAATTTCGCTATGAACAGCAATTACAACAAATAAAACGCGATCTGCGGTTTTGATCCCGCTGCTCCGTTGCGCTCTTTTTTGTGTGGATATTCATATACTCCCCCCATTATTTGATGTTTTTGCCCTCATCTCCTTATAAACAAAGGGCTTAAAAATATACTGGGGGGAGTATATTTTGACCCTAAAAGCAGCCCCGGCAAGCATTTCAGGCATTTTTTCTATATAGCGGGTAAGTCAGGTGGGGTTGTCGCGTTTCGCTGAAATAATTGGCTTCTGCTGGCGGCAAAGCTATCCAAGCCGAACTAAGCCTTATATAATCGTGCGACTTGATCGGGAGAGCGCCGTGACATTGATCTGATGGATCGCATGCACAGCCGCCGAAGGGGCTACAACCCAAAAACTCTCAGGCAAAAGGACCGGTCAGCGGGGCATGCAGATGCCTCACACTCTGGAGAGCGGTAGCGGCAGATACGTTTATTTTATAAATATTCGCCGTACTACCCACCGAAGGTGCGCACGAGACTGCAAATGATTTTGCACTCGTAATCTCTCAGGTATCAGGACAGAGGGGTATGCGATTTTTCGCATGCGGCGAGCCATGTTCGTCAGCGTGCGTTTGTTCGTCCCTTCTAATCTGGTAACGAGGCACCTATGACGCAAGCAGCGACATCACTCAAAGTAACTCCCCTCAACGCAGCCCATCGTGCGGCTGGCGCAAAAATGGTTGATTTCGGCGGCTGGGATATGCCCGTCAACTATGGTTCCCAAATCGAAGAACATCATGCGGTACGTACTGATTGCGGTATGTTCGATGTGTCGCACATGTGCGTGGTCGATCTGCGCGGCGAGAATGTGCGTTCTTTCCTGCGCGGTCTGGTCGCCAATAACGTCGACAAACTGCAAGTACCGGGTAAGGCGCTGTATTCCTGCATGCTGAAACCAGAAGGCACAGTGATCGACGATCTGATTATTTACTTCTTCAGTGAAAACTGGTTCCGCCTCGTCGTCAATGCAGGCACGGCTGAAAAAGATGTGGCGTGGATGAATGCCCGCAATGTTGCGACGAACAGCGGTATCACGATCACTCAGCGTCGCGATGGTGTCAATGCGTTTGCGCTGGTCGCAGTACAAGGCCCGAATGCGCGCGCCAAAGCATGGGAAGTGCTGCCGGAAACCAAAGCTGCCAGCGCCGACATCAAACCATTCAATGCGGTCATCGTTGAAGGCACTGCATACGGTGAAGTCATGGTGGCGCGCACTGGTTATACCGGTGAAGACGGTTTTGAAATTGCAGTGGCGGCAGACCGCGTGAATGATTTGTGGAACGCGCTGGCGGCGGTTGGTGTCAAACCGGCCGGGCTGGGTGCGCGCGATACTTTGCGTCTGGAAGCCGGGATGAATCTCTACGGTCAGGATATGGACGAATCCATCAACCCGCTTGACGCCGGTCTCGCATGGACGATCGATCTGGTGAGTGAACGTGATTTCACTGGTAAGCAAGCCTTGCTGGAACAAGGTCAGAAAGCCCAGTTTCTGGGTCTGATTCTGCGCGAAAAAGGCGGTATTCTGCGCGCGCATCAAAAAGTGGTCTGCGCACAAGGCGAGGGCGAAATCACCAGTGGTACTTTCAGCCCGACCATGCAACAAGCGATTGCACTGGCGCGTTTGCCTATGGGCGTTGCCATCGGCGACACTGTGCACGTGGTGATCCGCGATAAACAACTCGCGGCAACGGTCGTGAAATTGCCGTTTGTACGCAACGGTAAAATTCTCGCTGTCTGATTTTCAGTACGCAGCAAACGGCTGCCTGTCATCTGGCAGCCGAAAAATGTCGCCGCAAAAAATTTAAGCATGATTTTTAGCATTATTTTTAGCATTTTCCTTTTGAAGAATTAACACTCCGGAGTCCACCATGAATGTACCAGCAGATTTGAAATACACTTCCTCCCACGAATGGGTACGCGTTGAAGCCGATGGCACGCTGACGGTCGGTATCACCGACTTCGCACAAGATGCACTGGGCGATATCGTGTATGTGGAATTGCCAAAAGTTGGCTCAACGCAGACCGCGGGTAAAGAATGTGCCGTGGTTGAATCCGTCAAAGCAGCTGGCGATATTTATTCACCAGTCAGCGGTGAAGTGGTTGGCGTGAATGAAGCATTAGCCGATGCGCCAGAATCAGTGAATACCGATGCGTTCGGCGCATGGCTGTTCAAGCTGAAACCAGCGAATGCAGCGGATGTTGACGCATTGCTGAGCGCTGAAGCTTACGCTAAGAATATCGGCTGATCCTGACGCAACTATTTTTCTGACCGGCGCAGGCAAGGATGTCAGCGCTGGCGGATTTCCCCCAGAACACTTCCTGCCGTTCATCTATCATGACCCGTCCTTCTTTGTCTCAACTGGAAGCCACTGACGCTTTCATTTCCCGCCATATTGCACCGTCTGACGCTGAACAAGCGAAGATGCTCGCAGTGCTTGGCTATGCTGACCGCACCGCGCTGATTGATGCGATTGTGCCCGCTAACATCCGTCGTCACGATGTATTGCCGCTGGCGGATTTTACTGAACCGAAAACGGAACAGGCCGCACTGGCACAGTTAAAAGCACTAGCCGGTAAAAATAAAGTACTCAAGTCTTTCATCGGACAAGGCTATTACAACACGCACACACCGGGCGTGATTCTGCGCAATATCTTTGAAAATCCGGCCTGGTACACGGCCTATACGCCATATCAGCCTGAGATTTCACAAGGCCGTCTGGAAGCGATGCTGAATTTCCAGACCATGATCACTGATCTGACCGGTATGGATATCGCGAATGCTTCCATGCTGGATGAAGGCACTGGTGCGGCAGAAGCGATGACCCTGATACAGCGTGTCGGTAAATCTAATTCCAATGTGTTTTATGTCGCCGCCGATGTCTTGCCGCAAACTCTGGAAATTATCCGTACTCGCGCCAAACCGCTGGATATCGAAGTCCGTATCTGTCACGGTACCGATGCGCTGGAAAACGATTGTTTTGGCGTTCTGCTGCAATACCCGGGTGTGAATGGCGACATCCGTGATTACCGTGACTATGCTGCCGCGATCCATGCCAAAGGCGCGATGGTAATTGCTGCCGCTGATCTGCTGGCGCTGACCTTGATCACGCCGCCGGGCGAGTGGGGTGCTGATGTGGTTGTCGGTAACAGTCAGCGTTTTGGTGTGCCGCTGGGTTTTGGTGGCCCGCACGCAGGTTATATGTCAACACGCGATGCGTTCAAACGCAGCATGCCGGGTCGTCTGGTTGGTGTGACTGTCGATGCGCAAGGTCAGCAAGCCTATCGTCTGGCGTTGCAAACCCGCGAACAGCATATCCGCCGCGAAAAAGCGACATCGAATATCTGTACAGCGCAGGTGTTGCTGGCGGTGATGGCGTCGATGTATGCGGTGTATCACGGTCCGGACGGTCTGCGCCGTATCGCTCAGCGCGTACTGCGTTACACGGCAATTCTGGCGGCAGGCGTGCAGCAACTTGGTTTGAGTCTGGCGAACAGCACCTATTTCGATACGCTGACCATCAATGTCAGTGATGCCGGTGCCGTGCATGCGGCAGCAATTGCTGCGGGTATCAATTTACGTCAGATCAGTGCGACGCAAGTCGGCGTTTCGCTTGATGAAACCGTGGTTCGCGAAGATATCGTCAGCTTACTGACGGTATTGGCGCAGGGTAAAAATGTGCCTGATTTCGCTGCGCTTGAAACAGCAGCGACGGAAACTGTACCTTCAACACTGGTACGCAGCAGCGCGTTCCTGACGCATCCTACTTTCAGCCGTTATCACGCTGAACATGAAATGTTGCGTTATCTGCGCAGTCTGGCTGATAAAGATCTGGCACTGGACCGCAGTATGATCCCGCTGGGTTCATGCACGATGAAGCTGAATGCCACATCCGAAATGATTCCTGTAACCTGGCCTGAGTTTTCCAATATTCATCCGTTTGCACCGGATGCTCAGACTATCGGTTACCGCGAAATGATCAACCAGCTCGAAGCGATGTTGTGTGCCGCAACGGGTTATGCCGCGGTTTCCCTGCAACCGAATGCCGGTTCGCAAGGAGAGTATGCAGGTTTGCTGGTCATCAAAAAATACCACGAGTCACGTGGCGATCATCACCGCAATATCTGCCTGATTCCTTCGTCGGCACATGGTACTAACCCTGCGTCGGCAGCGATGGCAGGGATGGAAGTGGTGGTCGTGGCATGTGATGAGCGCGGCAATGTCGATCTGGCAGATTTGCAGGCGAAAGCAGAAAAACACAGCGCCAATCTGGCTGCGGTGATGGTGACGTATCCATCCACCCACGGTGTGTTTGAAGAAGGTATCCAGCAATTATGCGAGATCGTGCATCAGCATGGTGGTCAGGTGTATGTTGACGGTGCGAACATGAATGCGCTGGTTGGCGTGGCGGCACCGGGTAAATTCGGTGGCGATGTCAGCCATCTGAATCTGCATAAAACATTCTGTATTCCGCATGGTGGCGGTGGACCAGGTGTTGGTCCGGTTGCAGTCGGTGCGCATCTGGCGAAATTCCTGCCAAATCAGACATCGACCGGCTATGTGCGCGGCGAAGAGGGAATTTCCGCTGTCAGTGCCGCCGCGTTTGGCTCCGCATCGATTCTGCCGATTTCATGGATGTATATCGCCATGATGGGCGCCGAGGGTCTGAAGGCAGCTACGGAAACAGCAATCCTGGCAGCGAATTACATCGCCAAGCGCCTGGCACCGCATTACCCTGTGTTGTATGCAGGTCATGATGGTCTGGTAGCGCATGAATGTATTCTTGATCTGCGCCCATTGACTGATGCAACAGGCATTTCGAATGAAGACGTGGCAAAGCGTCTGATCGACTTTGGTTTCCATGCGCCGACCATGAGCTTCCCGGTTCCTGGCACGCTGATGATAGAACCGACAGAAAGTGAATCACTGGCGGAACTGGATCGCTTCATCGACGCCATGATCACAATACGTGAAGAAATCGCCAAAGTTGCCAGTGGTGAGTTTGATGCGAAAGATAATCCGCTGAAACACGCGCCGCATACCATCCAGACTTTGTTGTCTGCGGAATGGAATCATGCATATAGCCGTGAAGTGGCGGCTTATCCGGTGGCCAGCCTGCGTCATCAGAAATACTGGGCACCAGTCGGTCGCGCTGATAATGTGTATGGCGACCGTAATCTGTTCTGCTCTTGCGTACCGCTGTCGGATTATCAGTAATCTGAATTAAGTCAGTAAGTAAAAAAGGCTGGTGCATACACCAGCCTTTTTTATTTGTATTACTGAGGAGCAGAAATTTTACTCAAATGTTTTTCATGTAAAGTTAAAACATCTGATGTGGTGGTGTTTTTTATTTTCGCATCAGTACCGTAAAATCATCCGGCAAATAACCGGAAATAATCTCAGTATCCGGATCAAGTTGACGACAGAAATGCAGGACTTCGCTCTGATCATAAGCGCGTAAAACTTCATCGCTTTCAAACTGCGCCGCATTGAGTAAATTAAATACTACTCCCTTGTTTGCGGCTTCCCACATACGGCTGATGCTTTGCCACGGATGCAGGGCATTCTCAGAGCGATAGTTGAGGCTGCCCGAGGCGACAACGATATCAACCTGAGGCAGGCCTGTCGTCAGAAAGTCTGCCTGAAAAAATTGGGTATGGGCTAATGCGCCGTAACGCAACTGCGCGCCATCGATGAACTCTTTTAAAAAATCGACGCCGAGGTATACAAAATCTTTGTAATGCTGATCCAGAAATGCTTTCAAATCCCCGAAGCCGCAGCCTAAATCTAATACTGAACAGTGTGAAAAATCTCCCAGTTGCAGCAAGGCCTGAAATCGTCGGGTCTGGCTCTCCTGAGAACGATAGCCTAAGGCACGGAGGTCACTGCCGTTGAGCCTGCTGCGGTGAAATGCCTGTACCGTGGCCTTTTCTATGAGATTCATATTACGAAGGGCTCCTGCTTATAAAAAGGGGCGGATTTCATTTCAATACCCTCCTGTGCTCAGTGATGAAATTTCTTTGCCATTGCTGAGCCAGTGTTCGTTATTGGCCGAGCAGTACGTGATATTCACCTTTAACTGGTGCGCCTGTAATTTCACATCAAAGGCGGTCGCTGCTTCGGGATCGCTGATGGCCAGACCAATCACCGTCTCACCGGGCATGATTTTCTGACCGATCAGAGGCATGCTGTTCCATTGCAGATTATTGTCCGGACCTAGCACCGCTTCCAGTGCGGTCTTGGCATCAGCAATTGCCTGCCCATCCAGCAGTATTTCAACTTTCTTGATGATGGCATAGCCGGTTCCCTGATTTCTGATGACCCAGCGGAACCCTTTATCATCGTCTTGCAGCGACCACATAATGATAGGAAACCCTAGTCCTTGGCGTTGTGGTAGAGCATTTTGCCGTAATGGCACGTCACGTTTGGAACGCAGGTAAAGATAACCAAAGAAAATACCGGAGATAATAATCAGCAAGGAAATAATGAATGGCAATTTTCCTTTCGATAAATTGACCATATAGGGATCATAAAAAAGCAATAAAGTAAAAAGCAGGAAGATAGGAATCAGCATCAGCGCTAATACCCATAAAAAGTATTTCTTAACCAGATTCTGCACTTCACAATACTTGAAATAGAGTATGGCTAAGGTAATTGCCAGTAACACCAGCAATGTCAGCATTAATTGCAAATAGCCTCGGTAGACGCAGGTAAATTTTTCGACGACAGAGGGCTGGTTTTCTACCTGATCTTGTTCCCGGTTATTTTTCAACACGCACAAAGCGATGTTTTTACCGTTATTGCATGATTGCGTCATATCTGTGATGGGCGTTGCCAGATTATTGAAATCAGGCGCCCAGAAACCAATTCCACCGAAATTATCGCTTGCGTACACGATATCGTCTTCCAGTTGCTGCCAGTTGTGATTGTCAAACTGCACGACCGGAATCACCCGACGTAAAAACCTTGCACGTCTTTCACCATGTAAGCCAGCTTCATTTTCGATATCACCCTGCAGACGTTTTTTTGCATCGGAACTGGGCTCTTCTAACAAAACCAGGATGTGTTCCTCGACGACAGGTTTATTGCTACCGGAACCGCTTAATTGCAGATCTGCCTTTTTCTGCAAGTTCACCAGATTAGTCAGGCTTAAAGCGCTGCGTTTATTTTCCTGACCATTGGTAAAGGTCTCTTGAGACACCAGTATATTGAGCCAGACATTATCCTGCGCTAACTCTTTACGCAGGTCAGCATAAAACTCATTGAAGAGCAGTGCCGCGTCTGCATCTTGCGGATAATTCTGAAAATAGATCGTGACGCCATCCCCGCGTGTCGGTGTATTTACCAGACCGAAACTGGTGTACGGTCTTAATTTAGAGGCGGCATCGGTCAGTCTGGTATGCAATAACAAGGTAATATTACTCACCAGTTTTTTGAATACAGCTTGTTTGTTTGCCCTTGATTGTTTGCGCCAATCGCCATTCCAGTCATTTTTTTGTATGACCCAATCGACCTTTGAATTGTATTGACGTGCAGTATTCAGGAACTGATTTTCTTTGGCGCTGCCATTTCTTACATCAAAATTATCTGATCCAAGATGCAGTTCGCCAACGTTGTCTACCGTTAAGCCGTAGTAAGCGACCCGGTTCAGAACCTGAAAATTGATGGTCTGCGGCGTTTTCTGATTGTTCCAGTATGGATAAAAACCATAAACTGTTCCAGAAAATTCATCTAAAGCGCACCCGCAGTCGTTGCCTTTTATCTGTATCGGAGAAATTTCGTCGGGGATACGTTTTTTTGCGATGTTTTCAATCGCAACTCCCAGATAAGTCTGATAAATGCTTTGCACCAGAGTTCTGGAGTTTCGCAGAGTATCGCTATCGCACAGGCTGAGCTGGGCACGTAGTTTTTCCAGTTCGCTGAACGTATTATCGATATTGTTTCCTATCGTGTTTTTTCCATCAATCGCTTGTGGCTGCAAACTGTTTAACTCTTTTTTTAGAAGAGAAAATTCTTCATCGCTCATTCTGAGTGTGCCGACAAAGCTATTGTTGGATGGCGAATTCAGCTTGCAGGCACCGATGCTCATCGCGATTTTAGAGATCGCAGCAGCCCTGAAAAGGCTGATCTCTGGATAGTTGACATCCTTCATTTGTTGTAAGGCACGAACGACAACGGCGGGTAGGCCGGTATTCTGTATGTTGCCCTTTAGCTCACTTTTAATGATATTGATCGACTGTTCCGTCAGATGCACGTTGTCAAACACCAGCGCTGCATCCGCAATGCTATTGCGCTCATCATCAGAGAGCGGTATGACTTTTTCACTGAGTTCTTTAAGAAACTTGTCGAAATCGTCCCTTTCCTTGAAGTATTGCGTTCCTTGCAGACGCAATTCATCGATGACAGCGGCAGGGAACTCGCTCGTCTGTTTTAATTTAGTCAGTGCAGCTTCATTGATCAGATAGCCATCGAAAACACCGGCATTTTTTTCGATTAAAGGCCAGAGCTGCCGGATGAAATAATCGCGCTCCCCCATTGCCTGAGATACGGCAACCCTGAGTGCTTCGGTTGAATTGAATTCTTTATCCTTCAATGTGCTCAGAATCTGAATCACCTGATCTTTACTGCCAAGCACTTCAAGATCTGCCTGGCTCAGGCTATAAGTAAAGTAAGCACTTTCATCGATGTTTCTGTTTTGGGCAATTCGTGGCGCCGTTTTTCTGCTGCCGCGAAAGCGATTGACGAGTTCTATCAGTTCGCTGTCATTTCCCTGGCGGCGGATCTGATAGTCTTTTGTTTTGATTTTTTCTGACTGAGATGAATCCCAGCTTTCAAATTCCGGGCTCACTAAAATTTGCAGTTCGCTTTTATGTTTCTCGCCGAATGCTGCGATGCGGTTAATATTGTCGGCGAAGGCGTTCGCATAATCGCCTTCCGCATTGATCTTGAAATTAAATCCGAACCGTTGCAGCCATGAAAGCGTGATGGGACCGACGATACCGTCACTTAAGGGGGCCTGTTTGAGAGAAAAATCCCGCTTCCATTCAGCAAGATCCTGGTAGATCAAACCCAGTTGTTTTTGCATCTGAAGAATGCTGTTTTTACTCAAGCCTTTAAAGTGTTCCTGCCGGATACGACGGTCGTAACCGGTAACCGTGATCACCTGCGTATTTGCTGTAGTTGCGGCTACTGCTTTCTGTATCTCTGGCGGTTTATTATTTTCTACACTTTTGCTGGCAGCAAGTGCTTCTGATGTCGCAGCGGGCACACTGGCAGAAGTGCTCTGAGCGTGACAGAGACCGGATGTCAGCCAGCTTGATAGCAGCAGGCTGGCACCCAGTAAAGATTTTCGCATCAGAATGGTCGCATTAACTGGCAAACGAAAGTGCATAAGGCTCCGGACAGTATCGTTTTTTGCCGATGGTAGATTGAATAGCGGTTTCACAATGTTTTCCCATCCTTCATCAATTCTCTGCTGATACCCGCCAGCAGATCGTCTTGTATGATTACATCCCGTTGATTCCTGACTGCGCGAATTGCCGCATAACGAGCCACATTCAGTAACGCGCCACCGGCAAGTTCATAGCGTTCTGCAATCTCTCCAAAATTCACATCTGGTGCCAGCTTTCCTGTGGTTCCGAAAAGACCTTGCCAGAGCCGCTCCCGCTGTTTTGCATCCGGCATTGCGAAATAAACCTCGCTCTGAAAGCGACGTGAGAATGCAGCATCAATGTTGGCTTTCAGATTCGTTGCGAGGATGATCACCCCAGGGAAATCTTCGACCCGTTGCAGCAGATAAGAGATTTCCTGATTTGCATGCCTGTCATTGGAATTGCTTGTCTGCGTGCGTTTTCCAAACAGAGAGTCAGCTTCGTCAAAAAACAATATCCAGCGTTTGTTCTGTGCCTGGTCAAAAACGCTGGCCAGATTTTTTTCCGTTTCACCGATGTACTTGGATACCAGCATCGACAAGTCAATCCGGTAAACATCGGCATCCACGGCTTTGCCGATTAGACTGGCAGTGAGCGTTTTACCGGTTCCGGGTGGGCCATAAAATAATGTTCGATAACCGGGCTTCAGAGATTTCTCTAATCCCCATGTCTGCAATATTTGTGCTGGTTGCTTTAACCAGGTGACGATGTTTTCCACTTCTTCCATGACGTCAGCATTTAAGACCAGATCAGACCAGGTCAGTTGCGATTGCATCAGCTTCGCTGGAAAGCTGGCGCTGAAATCAGGTTTGTGAATTTCTCCATCTGCCAGACGTTGCAGGTATTCATTACTGAGCGACAGGGCGGAGTTAAAGAAGGGTTCGCCACTGTCTTTCTGTTCCAGTTTGAGTATTCCGTGCTTGTGAAAAAAATGCTCATCTCTGAACAGGCGGGCAACCGCAAAACGGGTTGCGAGATCAGTGCCTGCCAGAATAAACGAAGCAGTTTCGCAGGTGGGTAAAAAGCCAATGTGACTCTTTCCATGCCAGCCGCCAATTTCACTGTAAGGTCGTCCCAAGACGGCATTCTGCATAGAAAAAATATCGAGCACCTGTGGTCGTAAATAAGGAATGAATGCCAGCATCAGCACGACACGCTCAGAAAAACTCATGTTGTGTTCCCGTACCAAACTCGCATAGGGGCTGGGGGACTGCGAGATATCTGGTGCTGGGCAAGCAGCCTCCAGATCGATCGCATTTTCACTTTGCTGAAAGTAAGCGTTCATGCGGGTCTCACAGACGCGACCGAACCAGGCAATTTCTTGTTCCAGACAATCGGCAATTGTATTTGTCATCATCAGAGTCATGATCAGTGTTTAACGCCAGGTAACGTGTAAGGGTTCTGGCATCCATGGAAACTTAATCATGGAAAAGCTCCAGGGAAGGCGATCTAACAGCATGTCAAATGTTGCCGATGGAATCTGTAATTGCCAGCTTTCTTCTTGCTTGTATAAATGTCCTTCTCTTTGCAAAAACGTTTCACGCAGGCCTTGAATCGACGTTTTTCCGATCGCACTCCAATGTGTAATTACTCCCTGCAGCATTTGCTGGATCACTTCCTTTTCATGATCCGTCATCTGTATTCCCGCTACGATGGGAATTCCTCCGTGTACGCCGCATAAGAGTTTGTTCAGGCTCAGTTGATATTCTGGAGTTTGCTCTTCACCTGTGACGATGTACTGTAAAAGATGTATTGCTCGTTCCGCGGCCGCGTCGTCGATAAAGGCTGCATTTTTGGTCAGTTCTAAGATAGTGAACAGGCGTTGAATGTACGGGGCGACGATGACTAAGCCCGCATTGATAACATGTGTATCCTGGATGTTCACTGCCGGCTCTGCTATATGCTGTGTCGATGCCTCAGTGCCTTGAGGATTCGTCTGCATTACTTTTGGAATGTCTGTTTGCTGGAGATGTTCATTGAGCAGTTGAAGGCAGCTATCAACGTCAGGCAACGGATATACACTGCACAGCTCGCGCAGGAAGCGAGTGACAAATTCCAGCATCGTCACCGGACGTGACTGGGTGAACTGAGCTCGATAAATTGCTAACCACGTCTGCTTTAGAAAAATGGTTTGAGTCAGCTTCAGGCTAATTCCCAGCGCATTTTCTATCTGCGTTACTAACTCAGGTAATCGCATATCCAGTTCCGGCGTAAGACAATGGCAGAGTCTTTGCAGGGTTGTACAGGAAACTGCATCAACCAGCCGGGCGATAGCGACTTCCGAGTGTAAGGCGAGTGATATTTCTTCGCCGGCAGAAACTGGTATCTCGAAAATTTTATCTAAGATAAAGTTCAGAAATTGCTCATCACGCGTCGATAGCGGGGCATGCTTTTGCAGCAGCAATACACATTGTGAAATCCAGTTTTCCGGTGGCGCTTGTTTCGGCTGCGTACCATTCTCTGTGTTACTGACATTGCCATCCGACGATAACCAAGATGGCCTCGCCAATTTCAACGCAGCTATGATCATGGCACTGAGGATGTCATGAGGCTTTGCTGTTGTCTGAACCGGCGTCGTCTGCAGGGTATTGATCAGCGTGTTCGTAGTGTCGCCTATGGCATGTGGTATGGCGGTATCAGTTTCTTTGCTGGTTTCTTCATGAAATATATTGCCTGGCGCAAGCTGAACAGTATTCTTTTCCAGATGTCGGGCAAGGCTTTTCCAGAATTCTCTGGTGGCTGTTGGATCGCTTTGTTTTAAGCGGAGAAGTAATTGTTGTTGCCACTCTTGTTTATGCCAGTCTGTCTCAGGAAATAGAATCTGAAGCGCAGCAAACCAATGCGGTGTCTGCCCGGAGTGGCTTGCTGCTTTCCAGTAAATGGCGATTTCCTGCGTAAGGGAATGAGACAAAGGCTTTTCTGTCAGTGCCGTCAGAATCGAAGTGGCTATAGCAGAGACATCGTCTGAATCTATCTTCTGCTCCAGAAGAGCATTAAACACGGATGCCAGGCTCTTCTGCTGGCATGTGATTAATGGCATGTCGTTCAATAACGCTGGTCGATAACTTTCCCATTGATGCCATAATTCTTCGAGAAGATGGGCCGCCGTCTCAGATAGCGCGGCGACTAAATCTTTTAGTATCGCCGGATTGTGATCAGCGATCAGTTTGTTGCGCAGATCAATGCGACGTAAATAACGCCACTGCGCTTGCGCTAAAAGATCACGATGATATTGAATCAGTTCAGGCCAGATATGGCTCAGCTTGTTTAACTGACTATGCAACAACGCATGTGCGAGCTGCGCAGTCAGCGTCGTTTGCGTACTCATCGACAGAGGGGACTGATGGCTCGCCGTTACGTTACCAGGTGTATTGCCTTGCGTGGACGAAAGCTCGTCAGGTGTGATTCTGTTCCAGGGAACCTGATGAATGAGCGCGACACATTGTTGATAAACGATTTCATCTGCCGAATTATCCCGGCTATGCTTGTTTATGACTGACCAGAATTGTTTATCCAGATGGAAGCTGGCATCGGCCATTTCCTGAAACGTTTTTATGACAGATGCTGGAGTCGTGTCGTTGATTGCTTGTAGTAAGTTCGTAAAAATTTCTGTTGATGTATTTGAAAAGCTAATGTCGAGTTGCGATCCATCTGACTGGCTTTCGTCAAGGACTGAGGATGCAGTTAAGTTCAGCCATTGATAAACCCACTGACGAAATGCCAGTTTATTCAGAGTTGGTAAAAACTCTGTTGAGTACTTCGTCGTATCAGATACCTGCTTTGCATGCCAATTTTCTCCGGTGATGCCGACGCTATTGATCGCAGCAGATGCTTGATGGCTATTTATCGACGAGGTCGCTGATAACAACTGCAGCAATTGTGAGCTGAATGACGCTTTATCCTTCGTTGTGGCACCTGGTTTAGTCATGGGGAGAAGCGCTGCTTCAGTAAGACCGTTCAACGGTGGCTGACGCAGATCATTACGGGCGTATGTGCTTATTTCAGTTAGTTTTCGACGCAGTGTTTCCAGGTTCGGCAGATCGCCATTGTCATCGTTCAGGAGCTGCTGGATGATGTTGATATAAAAAAGGCGAATGGAATTTGTTGTCAACGCCAGATTTTCCATTTCATCTAAAAATATGGATGAAATACCCTTACTCGCAGCCTGATGTACCCATGTTGATATGAACCGATGTAATTGGGCACTGCGTAATATTGGCAATACTTCCGGCTGCTGCTTTAGCAGTGCAAGGACGTCACTCCAGCCTGTGTCCGATAATAAAGCCTGATCAACTTGATTAATTAACTCAATATTTTCCATGAGTGTAGGTTGGGTTGCACTTGTCTCGTGCTTAGCAGGGGCGACGTATTCTTCGTTTAGATTTTTCGGGCGATTTTCAGCTGGATCATTAGTCGCTGATCGGAAAGCTTGAGCTTGCTGGCGCGAAGTCGCTGGCTGATTGTCTGTTTTTTTTCTTAAAGAATCTATGTCAATGTTTTCGCCATTCTTGATGGCTTCAAGTACGTATTGCAGGAAAAGCTCTGGTGCGCTGGAATGTTTTTCCGCTTCTTTTATACTGGCTAACATCAGGCTAAAATCTTTTCCTTCGTTAGCGTTTTGATGCCAGATCAGCCAATGTAAATAGCGAAGTAATTCATTTCTGTTGAGACCTAAATTCTGCAGTTGTATCCTGCTTTGTTGCCATGCCCTGAAACTGTCTGACAAGGGAGTGCTCTCGTTTTTCAAAGAGACGTTTTCAGATGGGAAAATATGACGCAGATACTTTGTATCAGCTAAGCGGGTGTCGCTACAGATGCGTTGCAAGCTATTTTGATCAATGTTCGATTTGTCTGCGAAAGCCACCATAAAAATATTTTTAATCGTCATTTTTTCCGACGATGGTTCAGCTTGTAAACAAAATGTGCATACCTTTTTCAAGATGACGTTAGCGGAAATTTTCTCTGCTGCTAACGAAATTGTTGCTCTGTTATCCGAAATAATGTTTGCCAGCGTATTGGCGTAAACATTCAGTTCTTTTACATAGTGCGCAAAGTCCGGATGCAAAATCTGTATCAAGACAAGCTGTTTTTCTATCGGTAGCTGAGCAATTAATGTATTTCTCTGCGGATGTGTGAGTGAGAGCCACGTACTTTGTAATTGTCTGGTGTGACTCGCAATAAGTGCTGGCCAGATTACATTTATCCGGCGTATGTCTGCGCGCTGAAAAGCAACAGTTAATTCATTCAACTCATCAGGAACATCGTTTGTGTCGCCACTATTTCTGATGGAGGTGTTGGTCACCAGGTTGGCGTTGTCAGCGTTACTAATCTCAAGCGGCTTTTCATCCACCTTAATAATTGCGCTGAGTTGTTCTCTGCTGAAAGAGTTTTCTGGGCTGGCTAACAGCAAAGGAATAAGTCTCTCTATTGTAGATAAAGAAATGCCATTTTTTGTCTGCAATATTATCTGTAGTTCAGGGCGTAACGATGCATGTAATTGAAGAATGAGCGCGCTAAGAAGATGTTTTGGAAGGTTTTTCCACCACCTGCGCCAATGCTGATGTCGGATGCGAATCAGCAAGGGCATGTCGTTTGCTAACGCGTATTCAATTGCTGTGGAAAGTATGGTCGTGTCGTTGCTGCAAAGTGCTGCTGGCAACGTAGATACTGTTGTGTAGTTATCTGCTTCTTCATTAACGACCGTAGAAGTAAGTTCCGCAGCAGTAACCGCGGGATCATGGCGGGTCAATGCGGATGATGCAGGTGCATTTTCTACGATCGACTGTAAGATCTCAGCCAACGACGGTTGCTCGCGGATCAGTGTTTTTATTTTAGCGATAAAACTTTGGATTGATAGCGTCTGAGTTTGTGCAGTAAATAAAATATCAAAGCCGGCGCGGATCGCGGCATCAATCTGAGCGTGATAACCTAATTGGATTTTGGGTTGCCATACACTGCTGGCTTCTGTTTGTACTATTCTGCCTATGTCGCTCAGGAAGTGCAGTGGAAAACGCTCCAGCCATTGTATTTTGTGATCTGGTAATAACTTGAGAATTAGTGCCGGATGCTTGTTGATCAGCAGATTCCAGAGGCCTGATAAACGCGAGACATCGGCGTTTTTTAATGCACTTAATATCTGGCTTTGAGGAATTTTTTTTGCAACTTCAGGTATTGCTTCAATTTTTTCTATGGCAACGCTTTTCTGTAATTCTTGCTCGTGTACCTGTTTTGGAAATGGCGTAGTCAACATCCTGTTCCCGGCCAGCATACGCTCCAGATCTGCGACTTCAAGGCTATTGACCCGTGCACATAGCGCATACGTAACGAGCTGATCCAGACACTCTTTACTGAGCGTGTGCAGATTATTTTTTAATTGTCCGTGAATGTACTCACTACAATGCTCTTGCAGGACTGCGATCAGATCAAGGCAACTTGTTACCGGGAATTCATTTAACCACTGTTGCCAGGCATTACTGTGTTGTGCTCGTATAGAATCGGCGCTGCTGTTGAATAATTGATTCAACGAGGTTGTTGATACCGGATGTTCTCTGTCGTCTGAGGATAGTACGGTCATCAATTGCCGGCTTATATTCCTGTCGTCTGTGTTTTCAGGAATGTTTGTATTTAATATCGATGGAGACGAGATTTTCCCAGTCTTGAATTTTTTTTCAGACGATAAATATTCTGCGTTGGCAAGTGAACTTCTCGAAGCTAGTATTTTCATGCGATATGAACGTACAAGCTCGTTCGCTTTGCTGTTCATCTGTAATTTTTCTGATGACACAGAAGTAGCCGTCGCCGCACGAAGTTTTTGTATAGCCTCATTCATCGCAACACGTGACTGCTGCGACAAATATGAATTCTTTTCCAGAAAATTTTGGTAAATGTGGATGACCTGGTTTTTATTTTTTTGCTGGACAGACAACCACGCTTGTATTACTGAGTCGAAATTCTTGTCAGCAGAATGAATAAGAGGTATTACTGACAACCAGAATTGTTCAGTTAACGGATGGTTACCGTGAAGGGTGATAAGCTCCAGAGTCAGCCAGTCAAACAGTAAATCCTGATTATCTTCTGGCCAGTCGCGTAACGCCTGGCGCAATATGGCGAACAATGTGCCGGTATCAAATTGGCGGATTAAACGCAGTAACTGGCGCTGATTCGACACCAGACTACGCAGTAAGTTATCTGGCCATCCTTCGTCGAGAACGGCTTGCAAAAGTTTTTTATGTGCATTCGTCCGGTCACTTAAATACTTCCAACTGATTTGTCCTGTTTGCAGAAAGTCCAGCAGATGCTGATGTGCTTCGTTGGTGGCTTCTGGTGCGGAGATATGATGAGAAGAATCGCTTATCTGGAAATATAAGGTGTTACGCAATTGAGTGCGCAGGCGACGTGCTAATTCGGATTCTGATTCAGCCTGTAGAATACATCCCAAGTCGATTTCCAGTTTTTCTATTCGTTTAACTTCCTTTTTTTCTATCCCCAATTCGATACATATGTCATCCAATACCTGATCGATGAGCGGCAGCAGAGACGATTTAATCCAATCAGCCGATGTGGCACCATCCGTTTGCATGTCAGCAAATGACAGATCAAACACTAAATGATGGATGAGATTGGATGTTCGCATTTTGCTTATATCCAGAAATGTCTGGTTTGCTGATGACGATTTTTTTTCAAAAACTCAATCAGATCGCTTGCTTTATTATCCAGATCTTGAGCGTCAGCTTTGTAGCCCGCCAGCGCAAAAGTTTTTAGTGCGCTCATCCAATTTTTATAACG
Source organism: Cognatundibacterium rivi (assembly GCF_018139565.1). GTDB lineage: Bacteria > Pseudomonadota > Gammaproteobacteria > Burkholderiales > Burkholderiaceae_D > Undibacterium > Undibacterium rivi. The sequence continues at coordinate 911,880 of NZ_JAGSPK010000002.1, read as the reverse complement.
CAATTCAAATTGCGCCAGAAAGGCAAATTCCAACCAGAAAAATTCTGGCATGACGTGAGCAGGAAGATGCTGTGCGATCAGATTTTCTATCCAGTTGCGACATTTCTGATCAGCATATCTTGCGGTAAATCCAGGCAGGATAACGCTGACACGATGGGCATAGAAATCATGTGAAATCTTACGATGTGTATTCTCACCGTGCGGGCGCAGTAAGATGTGCTCGACAAGATGAAATCCTTCACAATCCATACTTAGCTGGATGAAGGCGTGTTGCATGTGTTGCGCATACAGACTGATTTTTTCGGTCGGTAAAAGAAGAAGAGGCCAGATTTCTTCCGTTTGTACAGTCAGACATAACCATGCATGCGTGCGCCCAGCAGGCAGGGATCTGAAGCTAGCCCAATCGACTCCGGCACGCAGCAAGTATTCGCATACTTCCATATCAGGAAGGGTAAATGCCGGATCAGACACATAGTCAGCGGGTTTAGCAAGCGCTTTGGTATTTTCGTAGGCAATCGTGTTGGGGGCGTTGACTTGCTTCAGGCGTCCGTCTTTATAACGGTTATTGCTGACGAACTTAATTTTTCCCCGGAAAGCTTCCGTTAGTGAATTTACTTTTTTGTCATTGACTGAACCTGTCAGAATTTGCAGACGTTTCTGTAAAGGAGTCAGACTTTCAATATCCCATTCTTTTTGAACATTGATGGCACTGCCACGTCGGCTGCTGAGTTCACACAGGTGTTTTAAAAAATGTATTTTGTTGTTAATCAGATCCTGTTCCAGCTTTTCGTTTTGATAGTAGTTATAGCGCCGCAGCTCTTCAGTGGGAAATTCTTCGCCGTAGATGGCGAGCAATGAGTCCAATACCCGGCTGCGCCGGTCATAGACGTTATCTTGTCCTGTAATAATTTTTGCGACTTCTGATTCGTTTGCTTTTGATGTATATAAATGCTTGATGTCAGGAATTTCTGCGTTCGTAAGAAACTGCGAAAAATAACTACGATCCAGCGTTTTATCGATGGAATAAAGACTACGTATATTTTCTAATGACGCAAAGTAATTCGCCATCATTTGTTCGAATGGATAAAGGTAGGCCTTTAATTGACGTGCTCTGGCATGAACCTCTGGTGGCTCAGACTTTGGTACGCCGTAGTGATTGATGCCATAGATTGCAGGAGTATTTTCACCAAGAGAAATGTATTGTGCGAAGTCGCGGTGCTGCCCTTGAGGCAGTTGTATGATGTGATCGATTTTGCCTTTGTTGCGGCGAAATGCATTATGCTCAAATTCATATTTTTTTAAATACAAAGCGATTTGTTCACCGAATTCCCGAGTTTCATATTTGTTTTGCAGTGTGCTTTTCTGAACGGTTTTTTCATCATCATGACTCGCGTCCAGCGACGTGGTTCTTCCATGTACCAGACGCAGGGCGTGTATCTTTTCGCTTTGTTCAACGAAGTGCAATGCCGGACAGTTAATATCTTTGTGGCCGATATGCACCAGTTCTAAGTTATTCCCGTTTTCATCGACCAGAAACAGTGATTTGACATTTTTTACGCCTGGAATATGGCGTACTAACGTAATCAGCTTCATGACATCAATGTCGTAATTTTCCTGCGAAAAATCTTTTTCGTTGATATACCCATGGGTTGTCAAAGGCCCGCACAGAATTTCCTCCCATCGCAGGCCCTGATGTATGGCGTCTTCAAAACGTAAAATCTGGCTACCGGCGGTCATCAGTTTTGCGCAGCGGAAGTAAATGTCTGCGTAAATTTCGGCACGTGGACGGCTATCATCAATTTCGATTTCACCAGCTAATGTATAGGCTTGTGGAGTGACGATATGGATATCATCAATGTCGCGGCAGAGGTTGCGATGTTCTGATAACAAGCAGATGACATCATTGCGTAAGGTTTGCTGCACCTGACGAGTATCTTTTTGATTTGGAAGAAATAAGGATTCGTGAGGTTTGATGAAGACGGAAAACATGCCCGGTATCGAGTGATCATCATTGGCTGACAATATCCACACGTCCTCCACTTCCGGCAAGCTGTCGTAAATTAATTTACAAAAATCAAGATCGGTCAGCGCTTGATTGACGAAAATCTCTTGCGGTGCATAGAGCGCTAAGGCTTTGTAATTGATGCCGCCGTCTTGTCCGCATAAAAAGTCGCTGACGTCAAAATCGGTGCGGTAGACCAGATCGGTCAATCCGTAGCATAGTAATTCCAGCAGGGTGACGCCGGGGTCGTGCAAATTGTAATCTGTCCATTTTTCTTTGGACAAACTTTGCAAAAGTTCGAGACCCTGCATCCGGAGAGCATCGAAGTCGAGGCCGTCAGGATCTGCTTGCAGACGATCAATGTGATCTTTACTGATCACTTTCCTTTGCCTCCTGCATTTGCTGGTGCATGCTGTGTAACAGTCCGCTGACACGCTTGTAGGGCATTTCACCCAATACACTCAGAATCAGACGCAACTGACTGGCGCTGACGTTGATCGTACCGATATCGTCTTCATCCGATCCTTCGGGAAAGCTTGCCGCCGCTTGTTGGTTCAGATGTCCTATCGTTTCAAAAACTTCTTTAAAAGGCCGTTCAACCAGTGCTTCCAGTATCAGATTGCCCTGAGCAAGACTCAAAGAGAATGAAATCAAATCTTTCATAGATTAATTTTTAACCTTGCCTTTGGCATCGTACTGAGGAACCGGCTGACGCAATGGTTTCTGGTCACTTTCTAACATCAGGGTATCCAGCCAGAGTTGGGTCAGATGATATTTAATCCATACGTCATCACCGTAGCTGCAACCAACACGCATTTGTAATTTAAATTCAAATGGTTTCTCTGGATTGTCGTTGACCCATCGAAGTTCGATCCGGCTGCATTTATTACCGAAATGTGTTTGATGATAAGTGATGCTGCCGTTTGCATTAAACGCATTTAATGCAAACGCATGGGTCAGCGCATAACGGCCATCGCTGTCTTTTGCGCCGGCTCCGGCGATAACTTCCCATGCTTGGCAGCCGGTCATCGTTTCTGTAATGTCATACCAGCGACCATCGGCTGGCACAGCTAATTCTCCCTCGCGCCCGATGCGGCCGTGAGAGGCAATACAGCCAGCAACATCCAGTTCATGCTGTGGTTCGGTTTTACGAATGCCGACTGCTGTGCGATGCACGCCATCGGCGCCGGTTGTGCTGGATAAGGTAAGGAGTGCCTGATTGCGGGCATCTTGAATACTCAGATTGTCGCTAGATTTTTCCAGACCAAGAGACCAGAGTGCATTCCCGATATTAATATCCTTGTAAAAACTGACCAGTTTTCCATCGCGTAGTTGCGCGACTTTGAATCCTGCTTCCGGTGTTTTATCGAAACCTTCATCCAGCATATTCAGCATGGATTCGATTAAGTCAGAAAAATCTTCCTCTGTCGGCATTTTTCCATATTTAAACTGCTCTTGTAGCATCTGACGCGTTCTTCGGGTCATGTCTCTGTTCTCGCTGGAATAATGAATGTGGAACCTACTTTAAGCTCATTGATGCCAATGGCTTTCGCAGAGTGTTGTCCGGGTTTGTCGGCAATGACTATCCAGTGATCGTTAATTGGTACGGCGATACTCCAGGGATAACTCGGCTGCAGGTCTTTCTCCTGATGTAAAAAATTGGCGTTATCTTTTAATGCGTACAATAGTTCTGCGGAGCTGCCGACAGGGCAAATTTGCAACATGGATACGCCACTGACTTCATCGACATATTCAAGGTCATGCAGAAATGAAACGACGTTATGCTGCTGTATCGACCATCCGAAATGCCGATGCTGGCCGTGTACATTCCATGGTGAGAGGTAGTCGCAAATTGCCTGATTAATTTGCTCAATATAACGTCCGCCAAAACGGCTGTTATTGAACTCTGTTTTCAGTTTGATCGTGCAGCGCACTTGTATTTCTTCATACACCGGATTTTCTACGCTGATGGTCGCGTCAGGCGGGGCGTAAGTCTTGATGAAGCTCTGAATTTCATGAATCAGATGTCCGCTCAGATTCGGTTTCTGATTGCTATGCCCCCCCTGATTTAAGTGAGGAATAGGGACGATGAGAATATGCCCGGGCCGTATCAGTCTGCGCGAACCATAATCTGTACATAGGTTGGAAAAACACTTTACCTTATACACCTGAGGAAATTTTTCCAATATCAGCGATTCATAATCCGACGCAGTCAGACTGCGATTTTTATGACGCAGACGTTCGCTCGCTCTTGTACGGAATTGTGAAATGCTTTCTTCTGACTTCCCATCAAAACTGCATCTGATTTGCAATATCCTGTCGATGCCGGCGATATTCTTGCGGCTTTTGTTGATACTGAATGCCGGTAATACGGAGTTCAGTTTTTGCCCCTGATCGGCATCCCATGTAACTTTGATTGCCTGAGTATAGATACCGTACAGGCTGCAAAACCGTTCCAACCCTCGCTGAGCAGTGACTCTCAGCCAGAACATATCTTTTGGCAACACCGTATGATCGCTGTCGATATCGTCAGGTAACTGCAATTGTACGATGCCACTGGTCATGAATCCTTGCGTGGAGTCATCCAGAATTTGTGCCTGCTGTAATTTTTTCCAGCGATTGGATGATAAATATGACCAGGTCAGATTGGCATCTGCAATCTTTGTCATTGGCAGCGAATCTTCACGTAAATAGAAATAGAGACTCAACGGTCCGGAAAGGCGTTGTGCAGTTAAGCCAATTAATAAATTTCCTGTTGCGTCATAATCAGGAATCAAGGCAACATCTTTGTTATCGTGAAGCTGAATCGCCTCGTAACCGATGGGGTGGAGATGAATAAATTGTTCAGAAAAAAAAGAATGTGTCTCTGATTTATTGTGTTCGAAGCTTATTTTTGAACAGGCCTGGTAGTTCAAAACAATACGGCTGATTTGCGGCGTATAGGGCGGATTAGGCAAGGCTTTTTTCAGATTTAATTTTTTGGTCTGTGCATTGCTGGTCAGCGTTTGCGATAGCAAATGTGGATACTCCTGATGACCAAAAGCACCATCGGGAGCATTCAGACTGATTTTGAACATGCCGTTCATGGTTGCTGACGTATAGCTGAATGCGCTGCTTGCGGTCGTCTGAGGTGTCGGTAAACTCTGTTTGTAGAACGGGATCACTGAACGAAAACTGAGACGGTTTTCAGTACGCACTTGATTGCTGTGCGTTCCATCATCATTGGTTTGATGCTGAAACAGATTGTCATTGGCGCTTGCGCTGACCCACTTGCCATCGACCAGTACTGACATTTTTATCAGCACTGCGCCGGATTGAAGTGGTGAAACATAAGCACTGTAATAGCTGACGAATCCGCCTGGAGAGTTTGGTAATCCCGCCCACTCAACGTCAACCGAAACATCGCGTAGTTGCTTACTCAATATCTCTTCGCAACCCAGAACTAGGTAAGAGCCAATATCGGGGAGAGGGCCAAACGGTAAAAAAGGCGCGAGTGTACTGACTTGCCCTATGTGATTATGCAATACAAGCTGACGGCATCCATTGACGTGCACGTCGATTTGTATCTCGTCAAGAAACCACTGACTTAAAATATCGTAGGGATACGCATATTCATTCTGTGTCATCTCTCCCCGCAGAACGGGAAGGGCTGTCTGGAACCCCGCGCCGTGGATACTCTCCTGATATTCTGTGATCGCCGGAGCGCTGGGGGGCAGAGTGAATGTAATGGTCAGGCAGTTGGCGCTTAATTCCGGATTTAATCCTTGGTATTCAGGACGATATTCAGTGATCTGGTGCCAACCTGCAGCGCTGGTCAGTGAGAGACGAAACATACTGCGGACGAGTTTCACAAACACGTCTACATTCCTTAGCCGAGATGTCTGCCCATGCTGTGAATGTTTTTCCTGTTTCAAAATCTGATTAGCGATTTCTTTCAGACTGGACTCAAGAGTATATTTGCTGTTGTCGCGGAACTGGAATGTGAGGCATACGGTACGCTCGCCCTCGTGCATCAGCAACGTATGGCTTGCAATCGCAAAACCAAAACGAGCTGCGCTTCCTCCTGATACATGTTCCCCCGGTTTCGGCGCCCCCATCAGCGGAACTGGCGGCAGACTTTCATGCAGGGATTGTTCTCCATCTGGTGGCGGCGGCGTTATCGTTCGCAAATAGGTTGATTGCGTCCTCAGTAATTGAGATGCTGACGCATGCCGATCGAAAAAAAGAGTGTGTATAGCAGCAATTTTTGCATCGCTGAGTTGAGCATTGCTATCCGCTTTGTAAACAATGTCGCGTTGTCCTGCATCGTTTCCTGCAATGAACTCTGTTCCTTTTTCGATGAAAATCTGGCGTACGGCTGTATTGGTCTTGACGACGATATGCGCGCTGTCTGGCCGTTGTCGTTGCGGTTCCATGCCAAGAACCTGGCCATAATAAAAATCGATATGCTTATTGCTGAACCGGTTAAGCCGTTTTTTTAGTTTTTCAAAAAGACGTATGAAACTGATTAATAAGCTGACAGCCGGGTCGTGATTGCCGCTTGTAATGGACGTTGGTAATAGTTTCTTTACCCCGTTTTGCAACATGGTAATTGCCAGATTCAGCGTATGGAAATTATGACGAATCTGCGTCGTTGAGACAGTGAGTTTTTCTATCGGCGAATTGTCGGTTACTGAGTTTGCTGGCCATTCAACGAGTTCTTTAAATTGCTTGCTGAACAATGCATTCACATAGACTTTCAGTCCCGAAGGCGTACTGTTGATCAGGCTTTGAATTTCCCATTTCAGACCACGCAATATGCCTTCCAATAAGGTTTTGGCTTGGCTGGTGAGATTATTTGGTAAAAGGCTGAATGCGGTCAGCCATTGATTCAGCAAACGGAGAATCAGCAATGGTGAGTTGATCAGATCCCGATACGATGCATCTAACTTTGTTGCGATGTCGGTACGGAACCAGTCGCTGTAATCCGGCTCGCTTTGCAATCGATGTTCAAACTGCTTTGAGAGAAATTGTGTGTCAACAGCCAATATAGTCGCAATCAGCACTGTTTCATCCGCAGCGAAGAATTGGTACCAGTCGCCATCGGTATTGAGATCAGGCTGATAAAAATGCATCAGGCGTGCATATTCACTTGCGATAGCGAGGAGCTGTTCAAAGCGCATCTCGTTGAGATGGAAGTAGTCTCCACTTAATGCTGGTAGCTGGCGCTGTAACTGGCTGCGGCCATCGCTGATCATTAAATGTGACTTCATACCGATCCTGCTGAGGGCTTAAAGTTGCACATCGGTGCCTTCACGCAAGTAGAAGGGGTAGACAATATTGTGGCGGGTATTGGTGCTGATGATCGTGTAAAAAATCGTGAAGTTCAGTTTGCCTTCGTAAGCGTCAGACGCGTCAGTCACAATATTTTCAAGAATTACACGTGGTTCATAAAACAGGATGGCGCGCGCGATCATGTCTTTCAGAATCGTGACAGTGCTTTCATTGATATTTTCATAGACCTGATTTTTCAGTCCGCACCCAAAATTGGGTTGCATTACACGTTCACCGGGTGAAGTTGACAGTAGTATGAACAAACTTTGTCTGATATCTTCTTCTGCACTGACCATGACCACGTTGCCGCGCTTTGAGAATTCGGGAGGGAAATTCCAGCCAGTGCCAAGAAATGATATGTTTTGATTCATCTTATCTCCCGAATAAAATCAGCCACCGATCATGACGGTCGGAAAACCAAGCACGATATTTCCACCGTGTGCCGTCGTATCGCCCATTCTCGCTGCCGGTCGACTGCTGATCATGACTGTTGCACTACCTTTCACGATGCTGTCTGGAGGGCCGACGCAGACGCATAGATCTCCGACAACGGCTGCCGGTAATCCACCTATCAGCACATTCGGTACACAAGGTCCTGAAACTGGGCCGCCGACATGCGGGATCGGCGGCAGACCGGGAGTCACCATGGGGCAGACATGCATGTCGGTTATTCTTGCGGCTGGAGGCATAGTTATGACTTTCTTCCGTTTAGTTAATCATGACCATGGCGCCTTTGACCGTAGTCTGACCAGCAGCAGACAGCTCTGCGCTGGCGCTTCCTTTGGCGACGAAGCTGACGTTGGCAGTGCTGTTGATATTGAGACCTGTGGTTTTGACGTCCATCTGGGCGGCAATTTCGACATTTTGTACGGCTGAAATTGCTACTTTTCCTTTGGCATTGATGGTGATGTCTTTGGGACTATCCAACAAAATTCCGCTCGGGCTCAGCTCGACCTTGTTATTGTTCTGATCCTGAAGCAGGATGGATTTATCTTCGTCACTGATGACAACTTTGTTTTTACCCGGCGTAATCAAGGTAATAATTTTCTTTTCTTCGTCAAATTCGAGTTTCAGTTTGCTACGTGTGACGATCGCCTTAAAGTTATTTTCTGCGGCAAGCTCATACGGTGGTACATGTTTGCTGCTGTACAGGCTACCGAGAATGACTGGGCAGGATGGGTCATTGTTAAAGAACCCCAGAATGATTTCATCACCAATTTCCGGAATAATGAATGCACCAAAACCCGATGAGCCGTAAAAACTCGAAAACCGGGCCCAGACACCGACGGTAGCCGCATTCATTAATGGAATCGAAACTTGGATTTTGTATTGACCTTCAGGATCGGCATCAAGTTTCAGCACGATGCCTATGTGTAATCCGCTAATGCCTGCGGTCCATGCTGCTGCCTCTGGCGCTTGTATCTGATGTTCTTCGGTAAACCAATATGTCGGCATACCGAATTCAACCTCGGTGACCCAGTTACCGTCACTGACGCTGTGAATGACATTGCTCGCGATGACGTTTCCATTGAAATGTTTTCCCACGCCTTTCAGTTCCAGCAAAACGCCAGGTTTGACCAGCGCACTTCCCTGAAACTGCATCCGGCCACGAATTCGTGAGAGTGCGGCTTTAGTTTGCTGTGCTTTACTCCAGGCCGTTAATGCGTCGCTTTCCAATGGTGCTGCGGTCTGCAAACCAAAATCACCGGCATTCAATACTTCGGCAAGCGTCTTTGAGTCAAGATCGCCCTGACCAGTCAGCGTTTCCGGTTGTGCAGTTTGCTGCACGATGGCTAGTTTTGTCAGATCCCAGCTGGTGCTGGTGACGCTGCTTAATTGCCAGCAGGAGTCGAGTTCAGCCTGAAACTCTTGCAGATCAACACCATAAGTCAGCGTGAGAACTGGGCTTCCACTGGCTGCCGGTGCCGCGACACTCACTTTTCCGGCGTCAACATTGACAAGCAAACCATTCACTTCAGCGCGTGCCATCATGTAATCCCAATCCGTCACGTAGTACTGAACAAGTTCTTTATAGGTAACGGAAGTGCTATCGACGGTGGCGCTTAAACCTGCATGATTACTGATCAGCGTTGAAATGATTTGATTGTCCGTTTTGTTGACGTAGCTGGCATTCTTGCGCCCAACCGTCATTGCTAACGCCTTGTCTCGACACTCGATAATCAGCCGCGAATAGTTTTCCCCATTAATTTTTACGGCATGCTTAATAACGATGCCTTCAAAGATCACCTGAGTTTTCGAGTCATAGCCTGCACTGATAACGATTTTTGTGCCTGGTTTGAAATTCCCCGCATCGGCAACAGGAAAGTGCCCGTTTGGCATATCTCCATCCAGAATGGTGATTGTCGCAGAGGGAATACGATTAAAACTATGCCGGGTTTCGATAGAGACCACTTTGACCAAGTCTGGCATGCTCTGACCGTCGCAGGTAATCAGAAAACTCAGAACTCCTGTACTGTCGTTTAATGGAGAATTAGCCATGGTTGTTTATTTCAAATTAGTAATAGCATCGTCGGATATCTTTAGTTTGCCAATGGCGGAAACTTAAGCGTTGTTCCGGGTGTTAAATTGCGAAAAGAACTAAGACCATTGATGCGAGCGACTTCCATATAGTAGCTACTGTCGCGGTAAATTCTGTCGCATAACAGCGGCAGCGTATCGCCAGCTTTGACCGTGATCAGATGAGTCAGATCCGGTGAGCTTGCAGCCTTCTTTTTCCCCATTTCTCCTGGGCTGATGTATTCCACAAAGTTGAGTGTGATTTTTGCGCGCAGAGGTTCACCATTCGGTTTGAATAGTGTGTAATCAAATTTCATTCCTTCTGCCCGACCGTAAAAAATCAGACTGCCCCACACGATTTGTACAATAGGGGTTTCATGCTTTACGCCTACATAGCTGTAGATCGTGTTTCGCAAAGTTTGCACTTGTTCTTTTACCGTTTTTTTTGTGCCGAGAATGACACCCGTTCCATCCAAAATCAGCTCTTTGAGATTGAGTTTTTGTGGCTGGCTGGCATGAAATTTTGCCTCATTCCCAGCTTGACCCAAGGTCTGATTTTTTGCATATTTGATAGAAAAATCATGTCCGTATCCGGATGGATTAATCAGAGCCTCAAAAAACGGGCGACTGCTATCAACACTGATAGAGCCGTTTTCAGCGACGGTGCAGCCGGAAATTTTGAGCAGTGTTTTTTGCCCGGACACGATCAGCGCTCCCTCGGTTCACGTAAAAGACTTTGTACCATCTGCCGACACTCGGCCAGAATTTCGTCTTTGATGAGTTGTTTATCCACAATAACGTCATCCTCCTTATTCTGAGGATGATTCAGTATCGTCGTTTTGATAATCAGCTCTTTAATTTCTATCGACATGATTTCGCCAGATCATTTACTACGTTTCGAATAGGTATAGGCAAAAGTCATCTTCTCGATTGCCACTTCATTTTTTGTCGCGTTAAATCCTTCGACATCCCACTTAATGGGATAAGCATCTATGAATGCCCATGCCCGTAGTACTTGTCCATCTGCACCATTGAGTTTCACGATAATCGTTTGAGGAACGATCAACTTGATAAAGGCACCTTCCAATGTATCTTTGCACCATTTGACCAACGGTGAGTTGAGCATGGAAATACCGCGTTTTAATTCAAGGTTAGGATGTTTGATACTTTTTGGAAGCTGATGTACAAAACGGTTTTCTCCGCCTTCCGTAACAGCTTCCGTTTCCATCTCGAGACTGATTCCTGACACTTCGCTGAAGGAAGCATCAGGAACCTGTACGCCATTACCAAAGGTCACCGTGAAATAAAACGCGGCAGGAGGGTAGCCTTCCTCGAAATATTCACCAGTCATATCAATGCTTATTTATTAGCGATAGTCAGACCTTCGTGGACAATCTCGATTGATTCGATTGCCACTTCATTGCCTTCTGATTTCAAGTCGGTACTTGAAATCTTCGTTGGCCATGCATTGGTTAAAGTCCACACCATCGTGTCATTACCTTCTTCATCCAGCAGACTGATCGTGACCGGAACACGTTTGATGGTGTTCATCTTAATTTTGTTGAGCCAATCCCAGAACTTGTTATCACCTTTAAACACGCCTTTTTTCATCGTGATATTGCCGTATTTTTTCATGCCGGGCATTTTAATCACGGAGAAAACAGGGCTGTTTCCGTGGCGGTATTTAATTTCTTCTGACTGAACATCAAGACCGGAGACTTCCTGGAATGACATCTCATTGGAATCCCATTTCACGCGGAAATAGAATTTTGGCAAAGGCCATACATTCGCTGATTGTTTAGATCCATCATCTGCCATAACAAACCTCTTTAAGAAAGTAACTTTAAAAAATACGCTGATTAATAACGCAGTATTGCGTTATAAAAGCATTTTTAAGATTTCTGCATCTGCTGTTGGAACGTGATTTCAATGAATTCGGCCGGGCGACTCAGCGCAACCAGAATAGTGACCCGCAAAATGCCTTCCAGAATATCTTCAGCAGTCATCGTCTCTCCCAGACCTACATGCACACTGAATGCATCTTCCGGGCTTGCACCAGCCAGACCGCCGCGTTTCCAGATACCTGTCAGGAAATTGCTTGCCATGCTTTTGATCGTGACCCATGTGCCGCTGACATTCGGTTCGAAAACATAAGCTTTCGTTGCCAGGCGCAGGGATTCTTCCAGCATGATCATCGTCCGGCGCACGTTGATGTAGCGCCAGTCGAGACTATTGCCGTCCAGGGTTCTGGCACCCCAGACCAGAGTTCCTTCGCCGATGAAGCTACGGATTGCATTGATCGATTTACCCGCAGTTGTTACGTTCAAATCTTCTTGTTCGTCGTGGGTGATATTGACTGAAGGAGAAACAACCGACGCCAGGCTGACATTGGCAGGTGCTTTCCAGACGCCACGCGAATTATCGACCAGTGTATAGACGCCGGCCATGGCGGCCGATGGTGGTAACAGATTCAGCTTGACCTGAATGGCACTTAAAATTTTCACGTACAAAGGGCTGATCGTGAACAATGTTTTGTGCAATTCAGCAGGTGCTGAACTGATTTCTGCCTCTGCTTTCGTTTTTTTATCAGCGTCTTCTTTCGCTTTTTTCTTATCTTCATCCGACATTGCTTCTAACGCGGCTCTTTCCTTCGCTCTGTCTTCAGATGTCTTTTTAGCGTCAGCTTCTGCTGCTGCTTTTTTATCCGCTTTCAGTTTTTCAGCTGCGGCCAGCACCGATTCTATGCTGTCAATTTGCTCGTTATAAGCATCCTTCTTATCCTGATGCAGGGTGCTGATATTCACTTCTGCTTTCAGGCATTCGCTTAATTTTTTGAGATCAGCGATATTAGAAAAACCTAAATCAGAGAGTTGTACGATGGATGTGTTTGCCCAAGGATAGTAAGCCGAACCAAAGTCGAGAAAACTGGTGCCTAAAGCATTGCGGAATTTTGCGATGCAGTCACCATCGTCACGACGATCTTTGTAGCCATCATAGATATCAAGAATGGAGAAGCGATTTTTCATTTTTCCGCCACAGTGCATCAGGCTTGCCTGTTGCAGCGAAATGCAGTCATCCATGCTGAGGGACATCGCATCAGGAATGACGATCATCGTCGGTTCCTGTTCCTTGAGCAGTTCGTCAAATGCACTTTCCAGAGCGGCTTTTTCGATTTTTGCCTGATAGTCACCAACAGACACGACGTAGCATGCGCCGCCACCGTTCTGAAAGAACAACTTCATGCTGTAGTAAAGATAGTTGCGGTTTTTAGTGTTAAGTAACTGATATTCGTCGTCGCCAATTCTGAAATCGCTGTTAGGCGCATTTTTTACATTGGCGTCTTCACTCGGGAATGTATCGATGGCGAACTTATCATTCGGAGCACCACCAAAGAAATTGACGAATTCAGACATGGAGGAAATGCGCCAGGGCTTATTTTTAAGCGATGCTCCTTTGTTACTTGCTATTTCGGTGTATCCGATAAATGCAGGAACTGCAGTCGCAACCTCGACAACTGAGTTAGGAAAAGCATTTTTTTCTACGATATAGACACCAGGGGTTTTATACGCGCCAGCCATATGTATTCCTTTGAAAATTATTGATGAATATAAATTTCCGCAACGACGAATGAATGCCCGTCGGGACGTCTTTCTTTGCCAATATGCTGCACGTTGGCATTTGGTAATCGCTTCATTAATACTTTTCCTGTGACACCCTCTTCACACAGTTGAAAACGTTGTGACGGAATGCTTCTCATCGGCAGTGCCGCTTCAGAAACGAAGGCAACACTGGTCTTGCTAACTACCTGAGACGAAGGGATGAAGCGGATACCTTCGCCCTCATTGCTACTGTTCAAATCAATGATTTTTAATTTGCGCGATGCCAGTGCGCCTGAAAAAAAATATTTCCAATGGATGGGGCGCGCTTCCAGCTGTATCCTGAATTCTCTTGCATCAATTTTCCTCGTATTTACCGAAAAGTCATCCGTTATCGAAACTTGAAATAGCGGTTCTTTGGTGCTGACATAAGCGTTCTTTTTCGCGGCATTTTCGTTGACCATTTCTTCTGCCTGCAGCAGTTCACTTACACCGTCAGTCATTGCCGGGGAATTTTTGAAGCAGAGCGGTAGCGGTATTGGCCAGACCGTGTAGAAATTCATTAATGGGTCGTCAGAAAAGGCGGCAAAACTGAAGTTCCATTTTTCAGTGCGCGTGCGATTATTTTCAACGTCTCTGGTTTCTAGCCAGATCTCTGCGCCATCCGGGCATTTCCGTAGCAAGATATTTTCCCGTTGCATGAAAAGGGCACATTCCTTCGTTGGCTCAAAACGGATATGCGTACCTGCTCCCTGATCGAAAAAATCATGCCGTACATACACCGTAAATAAGCGCAGGTATTCGCTCACGATTGCATGCCCACTTCAAATGAGTGCTGAGTTTTTGTAATAACCGGTACCTGACCAATGATGGCTTCGCTATCGACGGTAATCATGCGGACTTTGTAAAAAACCGACGGCAGGTAGCGTCCGCCGAGCAGACTCCACAAATTATTTAAATCAGGAATTTTTAAATTTTCTATGTCCAGTATCAGTTTTTCGATACGTGGGTCGAGACCGGGGCTGTTTTTATGATCGAATGAGGCTTGTTGCTGAAAAAAGCTGATTGCCTGAGAAATAGATTTAAGTGCTTCAGCGTAATTGCCTGCGCCGAAATTTGCCGCCATCATCACATATAAGTTCAGATATAAAGGGCTGCTTTGGACTATCTGGCGTTCATCTTGCGTGCGCGTTATCTGGTTCGCGCGATAAGGCAGGGTGTCTTTTTCAATATTAACCAGTGTCAGTACCAGTTTATTGTTGGCTTGCGCTGCTGCTGTTCCATCCGTTTCAAAGAGATTCGATACAACAGCAATATCTTCTATCAGTTGAAAGTTATTTTTGAACTGTTGATTCAGTTGTCCGGCGAGGTGACTTAATGCAGCGTTAATCATCTGTAACTCCGCGGCAGATAGCAGAGAAATAAACAAATGTTAAACGGAACAAAATTCGTAACATGGTTGCGTTCTTTCTCTCAGTTGACGCGGACACTGCTCACTTTTTATTATTTTTATTCGATTTAGTTTGAAATTGTTTTTTAGTAAACGTTGCGTGATTATCTATATTTTTATTGTTAATTTCAATAGTGAAAAGAAAAACATTTTTGTTGATATTTTTAAATGCTTGATAGAAACACGTGACAACGAGGCGCAGCCTGAATGTGGGGCCGGTTTTTATCTGTTAAGAACGGCTAAAAGTGAGCCTTTTATCTAAAATGTGTTGCTTAAATGCACGTTGCACCTTGCCACCTCCTGCAAATTTGAAGTGAACACAGATGTTTTATTTCTCCTTGATTTGTTCGCCCGGATTCCTTTCATTTTCCTGTCTGGTGCGTAGTTTGATCCGGCGCTGCTATGATGGCGACCGTTCACCGTTTCTCAAACTGACATCTCAAATGAATGCATTGATTCACGCCAGCTTTGGCGTTTCTGATTTTTGGACTTTTCTGTTAGGGACGATCTTCATTGTTTTACTGCCAGGCCCTAATTCACTTTATGTACTCAGCGTCGCGGCGCAGCGTGGCGTGCGCGCAGGCTATCGCGGTGCTTGTGGAATATTTGTCGGTGATCTGGTGTTGATGGTGCTGTCCGCAGGTGGGATGGCGGCGCTGTTGAAAAGCAATGCGGGTTTGTTTTATGCGGTGAAATATGTTGGCGCTGCTTACCTCGGCTGGATAGGTATTCAGATGTTGCTGCATTGCCTGAAAATGCTGAAAACACGGCAGGTGGTGGTAGCAGCAAAGGAGCTTCCGGTGCAGGCCGGTGACCCGTTTGCTAAAGCCCTGATCATCAGCCTGATGAATCCCAAAGCGATACTGTTTTTCATCTCCTTTTTCATCCAGTTTGTTGATCCGGAATTCCACGCGCCACTGTTGTCATATTACCTTCTGGGGCTGATTTGTCAGTTGAGCAGTTTTACGTATCTGACGTTGATTATTTTTGCTGGTGCCAGACTTGCAGAGTCTTTCCGTCAGCGCCGGCGGCTTTCTGCGGCCATGTCGGGCGGTGTCGGTGCGATGTTTATCGGTTTTGGCCTGAAACTGGCGACGGCGACTCTTTAGACTCCTTAAGGCGCTTAATGCTGATGTATAACAATTATTTTTATCGTTGTTTGCCTCAGATACATTGCAAAATCATTGTCTCGCGTTGATTGTTTCTACTGTTTTCTTTGCAGTCTGGCGCTGGTAGAAAAATGCTGGCTGCGCTGTGATTATTCCGAGGAATTATGCCCGCTGTTGAACCCAATCTGAATAATATGGCCAATCCTGTGCAGCACTATCTGATGGCGACGCGGCCAGCATTTCTGATGGTGACCTTGTTTGCAGGGTTGATTGGCCTCGCCAGCGCTTATGCCGATGGTGTGCAGATCAATTTGTTGACGGCAGGGATGAGCTTGTTGTTTGGTCTGGTGGCGCATGCCGGTATTAACGTCCTCAATGATTATTACGATGCACTGAACGGCACGGATGAAGCGAATAATGAGCGTATTTTTCCTTTCACCGGCGGCAGTCGTTTCATTCAGAACGGCGTCTTATCTCGTCGTGAAACTGCAATCTTCGGCGGCATACTGATGTTGCTTGTTGTCGTCGCCGGAATCTGGCTGATGCTGGTGTCTGACGCTGCCCTGTTATGGATAGGCGCTGCCGGTCTATTCATAGGCTGGGCGTATTCAGCACCGCCGTTTAAACTCAATAGCAGAGGGCTGGGGGAAATCGGTGTGTGGGCCGGATTTGCCCTGATTGCGATCGGGAGTGATGTTGTCCAGCGCGCTGCCTTCTCCGTCAAACCTGTGATTGCGGTTGCCAGTTACGCATTGTTGGTCACAAATCTCTTGTTCATCAATCAGTTCCCGGATGAAAAAGCCGATGGCATTGCCGGTAAACGTCATTGGGTTGTACGTCTGGGGCATCACAAGGCTCGCTGGCTATATGCCATTATCGCGGCAGCCGCATATCTCTGGCTGGTAGCGGCGGTGTGGGCTGGTGCTTTACCGCGATTTGCTTTGCTGGCTTTGGCGTCCGCAGTGTTATCGTTACTCGCGGCCAGAACCCTGATTCAACATTCCGCGACGCCGTCGTCGCTGACACCGGCGATACGACAGACCATCGCCGCGGCAGCTTTACATGGCTTACTTTTGTCGATTGGTATAGCTGCTGCAGTCGTGTTCTGATCAGGCGCACTGATCGGTAAAAAAAGCATGCAGAAAAGGGTGTATTTACTTTTCAGATGGTTGCGGGCTGAGCTGAAAGTCTTGTCGGCGGTAGCCAAGTGACTCGGCTTTTTTCCATAACTGCTGTAGTGTTTCCTGCTTCAGTGTCGGCGTGCGGGCAAGTATCCAGCCGTATTTTCTGGATGGTTCACCAACCAGTACCCATTGATAGTCGGGGTCCAGATCAAGTATCCAGTAATCGCCGTAAAAAGGCCGGAAAAAACTGACACGCAATTTTGCGTTATTGCTGCCAGCGACTGGCTCCGCAACACCGATAGCTTCTTCCATGCTGCGATCTGCTTTGCGACAACGATTGATCACGCGAATACTGTCACCCTGTGGAACATATTCCGCCGTGGTGTCACTGACGCACATGGATTGAAAACGATTGGGTATCAGGGCGATCTGATGCCAGGTTCCCTGATAGCGTTGCAGTTTTACTTCACTGACCACCGGCAGCGGCGGATAGGAGGCGCTGGTACATGCCGCCAGTTCCATGGCCGATGCGATGACAAGCACAAACTTCATCAAAGTGCTCAATGGTTTTACTGGTTTTAATGGTTTGTGCATGGTGATGCTCTTGTGATCGGTAAAAGAAAATGTCTTGAATCTGAATGGCGTCAGCTGCGAGGTAACAGATTTTACGTATTTTACGTAACCGACGTTTTTCGCGCTGGCAGTGTAGTTTTTCGCTGCGCGTAGTGTTGTTTAGAGTCTCGTCTCTAATGTCCGGAATACATTCCTTTCTTCATAGTGTTTTGATTTGTTTTGCCGCTGCCCCAGGGCTTGATCTGTGCGATGAGGTGAAGTTTTTTTGTTGCATTGCAAGTTGACATCATCGTCATTGATTTCGATACTGCGCTGCGATCTTCCTGTCTCCGTCATTGGTTTTTAGCTTCGCATTGATGCTCGTTGGACGGCTGGATTGCTTCTGTTTTCTGATCTCTGTATTCCATGGTTTTTCATCCAGGCAGCACTCGACAAGGAGTTGAATGATGAAGTTAATGCGGATAATGATTACCCTGATGCTGTTATCGCTGGCTGCGATATCCAGCATCGCCAGTGCCACTAATTACACCTTGTGGATTAATGGTCGCGGCGGTGGCGGTGTGGTTGGTGACTACAACAGTTTTACTTACTGGGGACCTTCGTCCACTGCGGCTGGCGTGAATAAAAAAGCGGTCAACTGGGATGGCTACAACAGTATCGCATCCGAAAACAGCAAGATACGCGACGCGCTGGATTGCTTCTGTACCGGCAGTAACTGGTGTTATGTGGCGACCCACAGCGCTGGCGATCTGATGCTGGGTTATACGCTGGCAAACTATGGCGGCTCGACACGTACCAAGAAAAATGCAGTGGCCAATTCATCCGGTCAGTGTGGTAACAGTGACGGTACAACGCAGGTAGGTTGGAACATCAAGTGGGTCAGAACGGCATCTGGCGCCGGTGGTGGCTCGGAACTATCGGACGTTGGCTCCTGGGCGGTATCAGAGCCATTGGTGAAAGATCTGAAAACGACGACCGCCAGAGCGATGTACAACCATAATGAAACCCGCAACGTCTGGTTCTATATGTATGCCGGCGCGAAAGGTACTGTCTATTCGGGAATTCTGCCCGGACAGGATGATGAGGCCGTGGCTTATCACAGCACCGGTGGCGTGGCAGGTTCTGCCGGACAATCCTTATGCAATCCGAGTGACTGGCTATGCAATGACCTGACGCTGGGAACGGCGGCGAATGAGGGCGGCTCAGTCAAATGGAGTTATCACTCGGTCAGTTTCAGAGATGATGCGGAGGCCTACAATCACTATGCCAACAGTAACTGGCAGGGCATTATTTCAGTAGTACGAGCGGCGATGGTAAGTAATGCGACGTAATCAGCAATGTATTGAGCAACTTATCTGATGTCACGTAAACCAGCATCCTCCGAACGCCATCAGCACCGCCGAGCTAAGCCACCAGTCGATAGTGGTTCACCTTCCGGTGCCGGTGGGTTTGGTCGCTATAAATTCATCGCCATCATTGCTTTGCTGGTAGTGGTGATGGCGGCTGCTGGCTGGAACTGGTTTCCTGAAGCACCTGCTGGCCAGGTCGTTGCAACGACAGCAAAGAGTGAAGGTTTTCTGGCGATGCCCGCCGCTGCTGGTGCACTGTCAGCAGCAGCGGCCTTACCGAAGGACGCGCAACGCCAACTGCTGGTCGCACAACTGGAACAAGCCGATCAGACGCTTTGTAATTATGTGGAATCAACCCGTTACCCGAATCATTCCCGCCCGATGAGCGAACATCCGGATCAGGTTTACCCTAACCAGCCGGTCGCAGAATCGCATCCCATGCGGAAAAAAGGTGGTGGTACGGACAAAGAAATTCAGATCCAGACGACGCAATCGCGTGTTTATCTGGCGGCAGGTGAAGCCGCCATATTCACCATCAAAGCGACCGATCTGAGTGGCAAACCGATCACACTCAGTGTTGATAAAGCGATCGCGCGCGGGCTGGTGTATGCGGGTGGTCGAGAAACATCGCCCGTACCCGTACCCATGTCGGACAGCGGCCGCGAGGGTGATGCGATTGCTGGTGATGGTATTTTTAGCGGTATGTTGGCTCCGGCCCAGACCGGCTTCGCCAGTTTTAACGGTACGATACGCACAGAATTAAATTATGTCGTGAATGGTCAGACTGGTTTTGTTTTTTTCGATGTCATTTATTCGTCGGAAACACCGGCCATCTGGACAGGTAATATTCGCGAATCGACCGAAGGTGGCTCGCTCAAGTTTATTCTGAAAGCCAATGTCAACACGCCCGGACGTTACATCGTCAATGGCCGAGTCGATGATGCGAAAGGAAAGCCGTTTGCACTGGTCACTTTTAACGACCTGCTGCCGCAGGGCAGTAATGATATTCCGCTGACGGTGGTTGGTAATCTGCTGCGCGACCAGCAACCGACCATGCCGTTGACCTTGCGTGATGTTGATGCGTATTTGCTGAAAGAAAATACCGACCCTGATCGTGCATTGATGCCGCGTCTGGAAGGCAGCGCCTATGTCAGTAAAACCTATCCGCTGAAGACATTTTCGGATGCCGAATGGAGTAGCGAAGAGCGCAGTCGCTACATCACCGAATTCAGCAAAGATGTGGCGCTGGCCAAATCTGCTTTGCTGCAATTTGATCCTGAGCAGGAGCGCAAACCTTTACCGCAGAGTGAATGCAGCAGAAATAAAAAGCCGAAAAACTAGGCATGCAGATGCAGCCGGTTTATCGTCTGTCAAAACAGGCCGCAGCGATGGTGGTATCGTGTGTTTTCTCATTGCTCGGTTGCCAGTTCATGCGATCTGACATGATGCAGCCGTAGCCATTCAGCGTCATCGGCAAGGATGTGATCTTGCGTTTCCAGGAGAACTATTATGCGTTTGAAAGATAAAAACATCATCATCACTGGCGGTGCCAGCGGCATCGGGCTGGCGACGGCGGAGCGTTGTCTGCAAGAAGGCGCGAATGTAGTGATGGCTGATTTGCCGGGTGCTACCCATGAACAACTGGCGCGTGATCTCGACGCGCGCTTCACCGGGCGCTGCCTGTTTATCGCGGCGGATGTCAGCTCGACCGCGCAAGCCGATGCACTGATTGCGGCGACGGTTGCCGCGCTGGGCAGCGTTGATGGTGTGTTTAATAATGCCGGTATCGGCGGCCTCAGCCCGGCGGATATCTACACTGATGAAGAGTTTTTGCGCGTGATCGATATCAACCTGATGGGCGTGTTCCGGATTGCCCGCGCTGCCTTACATCAGATGTATCAGCAGGGCAGCGGCAGCATCGTTAATTGCGCATCGATACTCGGTGTATTCGGTCAGAGCATGACGGCGGCCTATTCTGCGGCAAAAGGTGGCGTGGTTAACCTGACCCGCACGCTGGCGTTGGAATCGGCGGCAAAAGGTGTGCGGGTAAATGCTGTTGCGCCAGGTTATATCGACACACCTTTACTGTCGTTGTTGGACGATCATATGCGCAAAGCGTTGATCAGTCTGCATCCTGTTGGGCGCCTCGGACGGCCAGAGGAAGTGGCGAATGCGGTTGTGTTTTTGCTGAGTGACGAAGCCAGTTTTGTGACCGGTGCCAATTTGCTGGTCGATGGCGGTTTTACGGCAGGCAAATCCTGATTTTTCACGCCGCGATGTGCGAGGCCGCAACGCGGCCTTTTTTGTCTTTTTATCTGCCCAAACGGCTTAAATATACTGGGGGGAGTATTTTATAAGCCCCTTTATTGACGCTGAGATTAGAGCGAAATGAATGGATACTCCCCATTTTTGATAAAAATCAGGGCTCGCCGCAAGAGGCTGGCCGTTAACGCATCAGCCAGCGTCGTATCGCAAAACTCAAAGCATCCACCAGCGCAACCAGTATCAGCATGGCGATAATGACGGTCGCCGCGGTCGGCATCTGAAACAGCGACAGATGATATTTCAGCATTTGCCCGAGTCCACCTGCTCCGACGACACCAAGGATAGCTGCAGCGCGGATATTATTTTCCCATCGATACAAAGTGTACGACAGCATTTGCGGCAAACCTTGTGGCAGGGTCGCATACAGAAATGCATTGCCAGCGCTGACGCCGTTCGTGCGCAAAGTTGCTTCCGCGTGTGGCGGCAAATTTTCCAGTGTTTCCGCGAATAGGCGGCCAAGCACACCGGTGGTATGCGCCGCCAGCGCGACGGTGCCTGCAAATGGCCCCAGCCCGGCGGCGATCAGCATGATAGATGCCCATACCAGTTCAGGAATTGCCCGCAGAATATTCAGTATCAGTCGCATACTATGCATGGCGACGACGCCGAAACGGCCGCTGGCGGGCAAGGCCATCACTAAGCCCAGCAAGGCGGCAATTAATGTGCCGAGGGCGGACATTGCCAGTGTTTCCAGTGCTGCGAAAAATACCTTGTGCAACAATCCGCTGCCGGTATCCGGCGGTGTGAAACCGCGCAAGAATTCTGCCGATGTGCGGATCGCCTCTTCGCTCAGCAGTGCGCGCCAGTCGATTTGCAAACTGTAAAAACTGGCGGCCACCAGCAGTAACAGCGTCAGCAATACCAGTGCCGCATTGCGACTGATAAGCGCCGGTGCTGGCGGTAATTCAAACCGATCTGCCTGCTTGATAGGCGAGGGTTTAATCATTCCAGACCTTTGCGGAAAAACTGACTGAGCGTATCCGCCGCCGCAACTAACAAGACGAACACGATCAGCATCGTCGATACTTCGGCACCTGCCAGCATTTTCATGGATTCGTCCATACGCTGACCTAATCCACCCGCGCCGACGAAGCCCATCACGACCGAACCACGTATCGCACATTCCCAGCGATACACCGTGTATGACACTAATTCTGATGCGGCATTCGGCAGCGTGCCGTATAAAAATGCCGCCAGCCGCGAGCCGCCATTTTCGAGTAACACCTGGGTTGCCTGCGGTTCGCTGGCTTCGATAATTTCAGCATACACTTTGCCCAGCATGCCGCAGTAGGTGAGGGCGATTGCCAGTACGCCTGCGGTCGGGCCGAGCCCGACGATGCGCACGAACAGCAAAGCCCAGACCAGCTCGGGAACGCTACGTAACAACACCAGCAGCCAGCGCACGCTTTGTCGCAAACCGTGCGCGATGAAATGCATGCGGCCTGTGCCGATGCGGGAAATGGATAATTGCTCATTCACCACCAGCGTCATCGGGATCGCGGCGGCGATCGCTAAAGTGACACCGGCGGTTGCCATGGCGATGGTTTGCCAGGTCGCTTCCAGCACAATCAGTAAAAATTCTTTGTCATGCGCTGGCGGGAAAAAATTGGCAAGGAAACGTCCGGTGGCGCTGAGGCTTTGTGCATCCATCAGTGCCCAGGGCCGGAATTCGGTTAACTGCAAAATCGGCCAGAGCACGATCAACGCCATTACGGCCAGCGTGATGCGGCTGCGCCACGCCGGGTCACGCGACATTTCTGACGTGATCGCATGAGCAGGGGATGATGTCTCAGTAACTGTGTGCATGGCCGCGAGAGAGTTCAGAAACAACGGGCCTGGCCGGTTGCTGTTGCGCCGGAAGCAGCGGTAGCCGGCGCGTCTGCATTTGTCTCCGCAGACAGATGGTCAGACTCGTTAAGCGACTGCGCATTCTTGTATAAATCCGCGATCATCTGGGCGCTGACATGCTTGCTGTCGAACAGAATTTTGCCATCACGTAAGCCGATAATCCGGCTGAAATGACTGCGCGCCAGCTCGACCTGATGCAGGCTGCAGATCAGAGTGGCATTACGTTCACGCGCCTCTTGTTGCAGCGTCGCCAGCGTTTGCTGTGCCAGCGTCGGGTCGAGTGCCGACAGCGGCTCATCCACCAGCAACAGCTGTGCGTCTGACAGCAGCAAGCGGGCTAGACCGCAGCGTTGACGTTCGCCGCCGGATAATTTATCGACCCGCGCATACAGCTTGTGTTGCAGATGAAAGCGCGCCAGTGCCTCAAATGCCGCGCGCGGATCGGTGGGTTTGATCAGATTGGTGAATGCCTGCAGGAATGTCCAGTGCGGCAAACGCCCCGCCAGTACCGAGGTGACGACACGCTGGCGGGCGGGCAGGGGTGGTGTCTGCGGCGCCAGAAATAACTGGCGGCGCAGTTGATGGCGCGCTGAGTGCGACAGTTGCCAGACGGCTTGTCCATTAAAAATCAACTCGCCTTGCGTTGGCTGACTGGCGCAGGCAAGAGTGTGCAGTAAAGTGGTTTTGCCAGCGCCGGACGGACCGATGATGGCAATCTGCTCGCCTTGCTGTATCTGCAGATGAATATCCTGCAGCGCAAACGATATCTGGCTGCCAGACGCTGCAGCGTTTTGCGGATGCCTGACGAACAAACTCCGCACGAGCACTTGGGGTTGCGGAGAACGCTCCATTATTTCAATAAACCGGCATTGTGAGCGGCTGCTTCAATTGCCTTGTAGTTTTCTGCTTTGGTTGGAATAAAACGGCTGGCGCGTTGCAACTCCAGAATTTCTTTATCTTCGGCTTTGCTTGCATCCAGAGATAAGAAAGCGTCCGTGATTTTTTTGCGCAGTTCGGCTGGCATATCGGCGCGGACTGTCCAGTTGTAATCGAAATAGCCCGGCGTTGTGTAAAACACGCGTACCTGTTTGGTATCGACTTTGTTCTGTGCTACCAGTTTGTCCCAGACCGAGATATTCAATGCACCAGCATCGACTTTGCCGCCGGAAACCGCAGCGACAGTCGCATCATGCGCACCCGAAAACGCAATGCGTTTCAGATCGGTATCCGGATTGATTTTCGCCGCCAGCAAATAAGAGCGCGGCATCAGATGACCGGAAGTCGATGATTCGGAACCGAAAGTGAAGGTCTTTCCTTTCAGGTCTTCCAGCTTGTGGATGTCTTTGTTGGTGGTAATGAAAACGGATTTGAATTTTTCATCCTCTTCACGCTGCACCAGCGGGATCACCTGATCTTTACTGCGTACTTTGGCTTGCACGAAAGTGAAGCCGCCGAACCAGACCATATCCAGCTTTTTATTGATCAGGCCTTCAACTGATGCGGCGTAATCAGTCACTGGAATGAATTCGACTTTCATGCCGGTTTTCTTTTCCAGATACGCGCCCAGAGGTTTAAATTTGCGTTGCAATTCGGTTGGCGCTTCGTCTGGAATCGCCGACACACGCAATACTTGCTGAGCCTGCGCCAGGCTGAGTCCGCTGAAGCCGAGCAACCCAAGCAAACCGGCTGCCAGCAAAGCTGTGCTGCGACGGCGTGAAGGACGGGAAATGTGTAAGGAGTGAGTTGGCAACATGATTCTCTCTGTGTCGGTTGATGCGATGATAGTAAAGATGACAGCCGCGCTGTCATCGCGCTTGTCGCTGATTGCTTATTTCGTGCTTGTCTGGCTTGTTGATGCTTTTAAGAGGTTTACCTGCTGTACTGAAATCTTATACCGCACTGTTTTTACTCTGCGCTAGTTTCGTGTTCTCAGCCGTTGGGGGTAATAGCGGCAATTTGAGAAAAATTGCTTTGTTCCGGCCATTGTTTTTGGCGGCATACAGAGCAGCGTCGGCTGTCTTCAGTAATAGCGCTGGATCGCTGCCATCTGCATTGCAATAGCAGCTGTAACCGATACTGATACTGACGTGTTCGCTGATCGGTGATTTCTCATGTCTGATCGCCAGATTGGCCACGGCGGCTCTGATTTTTTCGGCAAACTGTATCGCGCCTTCTTTGCTCATGTCCGGCATGATGACGATAAATTCTTCGCCACCAAACCGCGCAATTGCATCACTGGCTCTGACCAACTGGTTTTTGAGTCCGGTTGCGACCTGCACCAGGGCTTTATCACCTGCGACATGACCATAGTGATCGTTGTAATCTTTAAAGAAATCAATATCGATCATGAACACGGCCAGCGGATTATTCTGACGAATCGCATTTGCCAGCGCAATTTTGTAATGTTCGTCAAAAAAACGACGGTTGTAGATGCCGGTCAGGCTGTCGGTGGTGGCTTCTTTTTTGAGTATCTCAGAATGGGTACGCAGAATTTTTTCGCGTTTGATCGATGCACTGGAATCAGAAATCTGTATCAAACACCAGCGTTCACCTTCAACGCTGAGCGGCGTCAGGGTGATGGACTGATGCAGACGTTTTTTCTCTCCGGTTTCGTCGGCTTGCTCAAACAAGGCAAGCGGGAAACGGTGCAGGGCGTTTGATAATACGACCGGCAAGCCGTAGTTCAGCGTGTTGCCGAGTGCGGTCAGAAAAGCCCGTGTGGGGGCATCTTCAAACGCAGCATTGATATGCAGACCTTGCGCTTCGTCGGCACTGATGCCGCTGTGTTTTTCAACCCAGCCGTTCCAGAGCACAACGTGTTGTTTTGCATTAACGACGATCAAACCCAAATTGATGGTCTTTAAAATTTCCACTGTTGCTGAGGGCGACAGCGGTAATACATCCGACATCAAATTTCTCCCAGATAACGTTCTATCTGAATGATCAGACTTTCAAGGGACGTTGAGCTTAACAGAAAGATCAAGTGCCCCTCGGAACGGCGTTTTTCGATCGCCAGATCAATGTGCAACAATAAGACGTAGGGCTGTTTTTCGTCATCGCTGACACGCCGGAATATTTCTTCGGTGGTGGCGACAGTGTAGTCAGGTAGTGAGCAGTCGAGCGGGATGTTGAGCATATCCGCCATCGCAGACAGGCAGGCATTGAGAATGATGTTACCGAGTTCGCACATCGCTTCCTGCTCAAATTCGGCAAGATCTTCCAGACTGATCTGCGAGCCCATCATATCGCGCACGATTTCGAGCGCATGTTCTTCTGTGAATAACAGCAAGGCTTCAGCCTGAAATGTGCCGCTGAAGGTCTGGTGCACAGTACCAAAACGATTGCTATCGAGCGAGATGGCAGATAAATCCAGATCAGAAGATTTGCGGATTTCTACCGAAGGAACAGAAAGCAGAACTTCGTCACCAACGATTTCAGACAGGCTGGCCGCTGCTCTGCCGGCGCCGACATTAAAGACTTCGCTTAAAGCATCGAGATGAAGTTCGCTCAGAGTGTTCATTATTCGCTCATGAAGTGATGGATAACGATCGCAATGGATTTTTCTGTGACTGGTTTTGCTACAAAAATAGCGCCGAGTGCATGCGCCCGCGTTTGCATGGTGTCTTGTACGTTTGCCGAGAAAATAGCGATGCGCATGTGCGGATGGGCTTGCAATATCTGTTCGGCTGCATCGGTTCCCAGCATGCCTGGCATATTGATGTCCATGGTACAGAAGTCCGGCGCTTGTTGCTCTACCATTTTGATTGCTTCCTCGCCTGAGGCTGCTTCAATAAATTCCCAGTCAGGCTGAACTGCTTTCACGTGGGCACGGATAACCATGCGCGAGACTTTACTATCATCAACAATAAGTAATTTTTTCATATTTCACCGTTGCAATTCGGCAGTGAGGGGGATATCGGAAATTTGGGCTCATTTTACCTTACAGACTGATGATTTTCATCGCCTGATTTGTCGTTAATTTGTAGTTGCTTTAATTTTCGCCAAAGCGTTGTCCTGCTGATGCCAAGATAGGCGGCAACGGCGTCCCGCTGGTGACCGAAACGCTGCATGATTTCCTCCAGTGTTTCCTGCTTGGCAGCCCGCATACCCGGTAATTGGTCTTTTTCATCTGAGGGGAGACGGATGGCATTTGTTGTTTCGTTCGTCGTGATTCCGCCTGATAATTCCGGCAAGATTTTACTGACAAACGCCGGACTCAGCGCCTGCAAGGGCTCTGCGGCGAGAAAAAGTGCCAGTCTTTCCATCATGTTGCGCATTTCTCTGACGTTGCCGGGCCATGGGTAAGTTTCAAATAAGCCGGTGCAACTGCTGATTTCTGCATGCAGATTCGGATGAGGACGGGCACCCATCGCTGCCAGCGCATGTTTCAGACTCCATTCGGCCAGCGGCATGATATCGGCGTGTCGCTCGCGCAGCGGCGGCAATTGCAGACGCAACACCGCAAGCCGGTAAAACAGATCTGAGCGGAATTTTCCTTCTCTGATTCTGGCTTCCAGATCGCAATGTGTGGCGCTGATAATGCGCACGTCAACCGCGACCGGACGCACGCCGCCGACCCTGACAATTTCGCGCTCTTCCAGAACCCGCAGCAGACGGGTTTGCAGGTTCAGCGGCATTTCGCCGATTTCATCCAGAAATAAGGTGCCGCGATTGGCGGCCTCAAATAAGCCTGCATGACCACCGCGCCGCGCGCCGGTGAATGCGCCTTCGTCGTAACCGAATAATTCTGATTCCAGCAGCGATTCCGCAATCGCACCGCAATTGACGGCAACAAAGGGCTGCCGTGCGCGTGGACTTTCACTATGGATGGCTTGTGCTGCCAACTCTTTACCAGTGCCGGTTTCGCCTTGTAACAGCACCGTAGCGGGCGAACGTGCAAATAAGCTGATCGCGCGGCGGGTGTTTTCCATGATGGCCGACTCACCGCGCAGATCATTGAGCCCGTGCTTGGTACGCAATGCGTCTGCCGCCGGATGGTGGCGACCACGCTGTGATTCCAGGCGGGTCAGGCGGGCGATTTCGAGCGCGTCGTCAAAAGCCTGACGAATCGACGTAGCGGAGTACATAAAAATACCGGTCAGACCCGCTTCGACCGCCAGATCGGTAATCAGGCCAGCGCCGACGATTGCCTGTATGCCGCTGGCCTTGAGTTCGCTGATCTGCGCTCTGGCATCTTCTTCAGTCACATAGGTGCGCTGTTCAATTTTGAAGCCAAAAGTATTTTTGAAATCGGCCAGTTCGGGCATTGTTTCCTGATAGGTGATCAGGCCAATTTCCTTCGATACTTTGCGCGCCCGTGCTAAAGCCTGCATGACGTCAAAACCACTCGCCTTAGCGGTCACGACCGGAATCGGCAGGCGGCTTTTCAAATACGCGGCATTGGAGCCAGCGGCGACGACCGCATCGCAACGCTCGGTTTGCAGGCGTTCGCGGATATGCTGTACCGCTTCCTCAAAACCCATATTCAGCGGAACGATATCGGCGTTCGCATCGTATTCCACCATGATGTCGCGGAACATATCGAATAAACGGGAAATCGACACGGTCCAGATGATGGGTTTATCTTGTGTTTCACGCGGCGGCAATGGCGGTTGTTTCATATTTGTTTCAATCTCAAAAGAAAATGTTTCATTTCTATTTTATGAAACATCATTATGAAACATTTTATCTGGAACAGGCAATTGATTATTCTCAGCGTGCATCGCTTAAGTCCTTGATTTTTAACATTCCCGGTCTAAGCTGTTGCGATGCCGGCTGGCGCTGGCATGTTGATTGCAATAGACGCTGGCAACTTCATTAACCTGAAAGACATCAACGATATGAGCAACTACTCCGCAGGTGCCGCCTTCCGTAAGGCGATGCAAGAAGAATCCCCGTTACAAGTGGTCGGCGCGATCAACGCGAACCACGCTTTGCTGGCTAAACGCGCTGGCTTCAAGGCTATTTATCTGTCTGGTGGCGGTGTCGCTGCTGGTTCTCTGGGTTTGCCGGATCTGGGTATTTCTAACCTGGACGATGTGCTGACCGATGTGCGTCGCATTACCGATGTGTGCGACCTGCCTTTGCTGGTGGATGTGGATACCGGTTTTGGTTCATCTGCGTTCAATGTGGCACGCACTGTCAAATCGATGATTAAATTCGGCGCAGCTGCGATGCATATCGAAGATCAGGTTGGCGCGAAACGCTGTGGCCATCGCCCAAACAAAGAAATCGTCACCAAGCAGGAAATGGTTGACCGTATCAAAGCCGCAGTCGATGCGCGTACCGATGAGAATTTCGTGATCATGGCGCGTACCGATGCACTGGCAGTCGAAGGGCTGGAAGCGGCGATTGACCGCGCTCAGGCTTGCGTGGAAGCGGGTGCCGACATGATTTTCCCGGAAGCGATTACCGAACTGGCGATGTACAAACAATTCGCCAATGCGGTCAAAGTACCGATTCTGGCCAACATCACAGAATTCGGTGCGACACCGTTGTACACGGTTGAAGAACTGGCCGCTGTCGATGTCGGTCTGGTGCTGTATCCATTGTCTGCATTCCGTGCGATGAACAAAGCCGCAGAAAACGTCTACAACGCGATTCGCCGCGATGGCTCGCAAAAGAATGTGGTCGATACCATGCAGACACGGATGGAATTGTACGAGCGCATCAATTATCACGATTTCGAGCAAAAACTGGATGCCTTGTTTGCGCAGCAAAAGAACAAATAATTCTTTGCTTGTGACGTCATTCCAGTGATCGCAGTTTATTCATTTTAAAACCGTATAAAAACACATACTCCCCCTGTTTTTTAACAAAATAGCCTTGTTCTCAGCAGAATCATTGGGCGTTAAAAAATACTGGGGGGAGTATCTAACTATCTCAGGAGAGCACCATGACTGAAGCCGTTCCTTTCAAACCAAAGAAATCCGTTGCCTTGTCCGGCGTAACTGCGGGCAATACCGCTTTGTGTACCGTGGGTAAAACCGGTAACGATCTGCATTACCGTGGTTACGATATTCTCGATGTGGCCGATGCCTGCGAGTTTGAAGAAATCGCACATTTGCTGGTACATGGCAAATTGCCGACGGTGGCTGAATTGCATGCCTACAAAGCGAAGCTGAAAGCATTGCGCGGCTTGCCTGCGAATGTGAAAGCAGCGCTCGAATGGTTGCCAGCATCCTCGCATCCTATGGATGTGATGCGTACCGGTGTTTCCGCACTGGGTTGCGTTCTGCCGGAAAAAGATGACCACAACACGCCGGGCGCACGCGATATCGCTGATCGTCTGATGGCGTCGCTGGGTTCCATGCTGCTGTACTGGTATCACTACAGCCACAATGGCAAACGGATAGAAACTGAAACTGACGACGAGTCGATTGGTGGTCATTTCCTGCATCTGCTGCACGGCCAGAAGCCAAGCAAGCTGTGGGAAAAAGCGATGCATACCTCACTGATTTTGTACGCAGAGCATGAATTCAATGCATCGACATTCACCGGTCGTGTGATCGCTGGTACCGGTTCCGATATGTATTCTGCGATTACCGGTGCGATCGGCGCACTGCGCGGTCCTAAACACGGCGGCGCGAATGAAGTCGCGTTTGAAATTCAGAAACGTTACGACAATCCGGACGAAGCAGAAGCCGACATCAAGAAACGCGTTGAAAATAAAGAAGTGGTGATTGGTTTCGGTCACCCTGTGTATACGATTTCTGATCCACGCAACAAAGTGATCAAAGAAGTCGCGCGCAACCTGTCGAAAGATGCGGGTTCGATGAAGATGTACGACATTGCTGAACGTCTGGAAACAGTGATGTGGGATATCAAAAAAATGTTCCCGAATCTGGACTGGTTCTCTGCTGTGTCGTATCACATGATGGGTGTGCCGACAGCGATGTTCACACCATTGTTCGTGATTGCACGTACTTCCGGTTGGGCGGCACATATCATAGAACAGCGTATCGATAACAAGATCATTCGTCCTAGCGCAAATTATGTCGGTCCTGAAGACCTGAAATTTGTGCCGATCAAGAGCCGTAAGTAAGTTGTCAAATAAGCTGCCATCTGTTTGAGGCGTTGAAGCTGCGTACACATAAAAGTATGCAGCTTCAGTGCAGAAAAGAGGGCAAAGGCGCAGACAGACTGCAACGCATTTCGCTCCCAGAACATCCTATATTCCTGAATAAGCCATGAACACTGCAAACCGCAAACCACTCCCCGGCACCCAACTGGATTTTTTCGACGCTCGTGCGGCAGTCGATGCGATTCAACCCGGCGCCTATGACAAGCTGCCTTACACCTCACGCGTACTGGCTGAAAATCTGGTGCGTCGTTGCGATCCTGCGACCCTGACTGACTCTCTGAAGCAGTTCATAGAACGCAAACGCGAACTTGATTTTCCGTGGTTCCCGGCGCGTGTGGTCTGTCACGATATTCTGGGTCAGACTGCGCTGGTCGATCTGGCGGGTTTGCGTGATGCGATTGCAGAGCAGGGCGGTGATCCGGCGCAAGTCAATCCTGTCGTGCCTGTGCAACTGATTGTCGATCACTCGCTGGCCGTCGAATGCGGTGGTTTTGATCCTGATGCGTTCGCTAAAAACCGTGCGATTGAAGACCGTCGTAATGAAGATCGCTTTGACTTCATTAACTGGACCAAAAAAGCGTTTAAAAATGTCGATGTGATCCCGCCGGGTAACGGCATCATGCACCAGATCAATCTGGAACGCATGTCACCAGTGATTCATGCAAAAGACGGTGTGGCATTTCCTGATACGCTGGTCGGTACCGACAGCCACACACCACACGTTGATGCGCTGGGTGTGATTGCGATTGGTGTTGGCGGTCTGGAAGCAGAAAACGTCATGCTGGGTCGCGCATCGTGGATGCGTCTGCCGGATATCATCGGTGTGGAACTCTCAGGTCGCCCGCAACCAGGCATCACTGCGACTGACGTGGTGCTGGCATTGACTGAATTCCTGCGTAAGCAAAAAGTGGTTGGCGCTTATCTTGAGTTTTACGGCGCTGGCGCTGCTGCGCTGACGCTCGGTGACCGTGCCACGATTTCGAATATGGCGCCGGAATACGGTGCGACAGCGGCGATGTTCGCGATCGATCAGCAAACCATTGATTATCTGAAGCTGACCGGCCGCAGCGATGAACAGGTGAAACTGGTTGAGACTTATGCGAAGGCAGCTGGTCTGTGGGCAGACAGCCTGATTAACGCTGAGTACGAACGCGTATTGACATTCGATTTATCCAGCGTCGTGCGTAATATGGCTGGCCCTTCGAATCCGCATGCGCGTGTTGCAACAGCCGATCTGGCCGCTAAAGGCATCGCAGCTAAATGGGATGAAGTGCCAGGACAAATGCCGGATGGCGCCGTGATTATCGCAGCGATCACCAGCTGCACTAACACCAGTAATCCGCGCAATGTGATTGCCGCAGCACTGCTGGCACGCAATGCGAATAAGCTGGGACTGACACGTAAGCCTTGGGTGAAATCTTCTTTAGCGCCAGGCTCGAAAGCTGTCACGCTGTATCTGGAAGAAGCCGGTCTGATGGATGATCTGGAAAAGCTGGGCTTCGGCGTGGTTGCTTATGCCTGCACGTCTTGCAACGGTATGTCCGGTGCGCTCGACCCTGTGATTCAGCAAGAAATTATCGACCGTGATTTGTACGCGACGGCGGTGTTGTCCGGTAACCGTAATTTCGACGGACGTATTCACCCGTATGCAAAACAAGCCTTCCTCGCATCGCCACCGCTGGTTGTTGCGTATGCGATTGCCGGTACCATCCGTTTTGATATTGAAAAAGATGTGTTGGCTGTTGTGGATGGCAAAGAAATTCGTCTGAAAGACATCTGGCCTACCGATGAAGAAATTGATGCGATTGTGAAATCCAGCGTCAAACCGGAAATGTTCCGTCAGGTGTACGAGCCTATGTTTGCGATTCAGGCTGACAATGGTGAGAAGGTTAGCCCGCTGTATGACTGGCGTCCACAAACGACGTATATTCGCCGTCCACCGTACTGGGAAGGTGCCCTCGCCGCGCCACGCACAATGACAGGCATGCGTCCTTTGGCGGTATTGGGTGACAACATCACGACTGATCATTTGTCGCCATCGAATGCGATCATGCTCGACAGTGCGGCGGGTGCTTATCTCGCAAAAATGGGCTTGCCGGAAGAAGATTTCAACTCTTACGCAACCCATCGCGGTGACCATCTGACGGCGCAGCGCGCGACCTTTGCGAACCCAACCTTGAAGAATGAAATGGTGCAGGTCGATGGCAAAGTGAAAGCCGGTTCGCTGGCACGCATAGAACCAGAAGGTAAAGTGACCCGCATGTGGGAAGCGATTGAAACCTACATGGAACGCAAGCAACCATTGATCATCATCGCTGGTGCGGATTACGGTCAGGGTTCTTCGCGTGACTGGGCGGCCAAAGGCGTGCGTCTGGCGGGTGTGGAAGTGATTGTTGCTGAAGGCTTTGAACGTATTCACCGCACAAATCTGGTCGGTATGGGCGTCTTGCCGCTGGAATTCAAACCAGGTGTGAACCGCCTGACGCTGAATATCGACGGCAGCGAAACCTTTGATGTCGTTGGGCAACGCACACCACGCGCGACGCTGACGCTGATCATTCATCGTAAAAACGGTGAACGCGTCGAAGTGCCAGTGACCTGCCGTCTGGATACTGCGGAAGAAGTCTCGATTTACGAAGCGGGTGGTGTGTTGCAACGTTTTGCTCAGGACTTTTTGGAATCCACAAAAGCTGCTTGATGTAAGTCTGTGCAGCCGAACGATGGCGCGTTGTCCGCGCCATCGTGGCAGTCAGATCGCGATCGCTGCATAGATCACACCAGGCCACAGTAGGTTACAAGCAGTTTTCAGGTGTAGAAAAATACGAAAGATGAATGATGGCTCATCCAGCTCAAATTAAAATCCCCGCGACATATATCCGTGGCGGTACCAGCAAAGGCGTGTTTTTCCGTTTGCAGGATTTACCTGCCGCAGCGCAAGTGCCCGGTGCGGCGCGTGACGCGATTTTGTTACGCGTGATCGGCAGTCCCGACCCTTACGGTAAACAGATCGACGGCATGGGTGGTGCGACCTCCAGCACCAGTAAAACAGTGATTCTTTCTAAAAGCAGCAAGGCAGATCACGATGTCGATTACCTGTTCGGTCAGGTGTCGATTGATAAAGCCTTCGTTGACTGGAGCGGCAATTGCGGCAATCTGTCGGCGGCAGTCGGTTCCTTCGCGATCAGCGCCGGTCTGGTGGATGCGAGCCGTGTTCCGCAAAACGGTGTCGCCGTAGTACGCATCTGGCAGGCAAATATCAGTAAAACCATCATCGCCCATGTACCGATCACCAATGGGGAAGTGCAGGAAACCGGCGATTTTGAACTTGATGGTGTGACCTTTCCAGCTGTGGAAGTGCAACTCGAATTCATGGATCCGGCCGCCGATGAAGAGGGGGCTGGCGGCTCCATGTTCCCGACTGGGAATCTGGTTGATGATCTGGAGGTGCCTGGCGTCGGCACACTGAAAGCGACAATGATCAATGCCGGTATTCCAACGATATTTGTGAATGCCGAAGCGATAGGTTATACCGGAACTGAGTTGCAAGACGCGATCAACAGTGACGCTGCTGCGCTCGCAAAGTTCGAGACGATTCGCGCTTACGGTGCCGTGCGCATGGGCCTGATCAAGCATATTGACGAAGCGGCTCAACGCCAACACACGCCGAAGGTGGCGTTCGTTGCTCAACCGCAGTCGTACGTGTCGTCGAGCGGCAAACAAGTGAATGCAGCGGAAATCGATTTGCTGGTGCGCGCTTTGTCTATGGGCAAACTGCATCACGCGATGATGGGCACGGCAGCTGTTGCGATCGGTACTGCAGCAGCGATTCCAGGCACGCTGGTGAATCTGGCGGCCGGTGGTGGCGAACGCAATGCAGTGCGCTTTGGTCATCCTTCCGGCACCTTGCGTGTCGGTGCGGAAGCAAAGCAGGTGAATGGCGAATGGACTGTCAAAAAAGCCATCATGAGCCGCAGTGCCCGCGTGCTGATGGAAGGCTGGGTCCGTATTCCCGGCGACACGTTCTGATTTTATACACCATCGTATGTCAACTGACCGCATCATTCACTGCTTGAATACGCTGGCGCTCTTGGGAAAAGAGTGCCGGTGTATGTTGCGGTCGCTTTGTTTGCGGCTAAGGCACTTACAGCAACGGCTGCTAGCGATGCTGAAAAAATCACGCAAATATTCGCATTCGCATCGTGCTTCAAGCTCAGAAATAACGCAAAAATTCATCAGACGCGACCCGTTAAACGGTCGCGTTTTTTCTTGGTCGCTTACATAAAACTTACAGGTTCATTCGCATTTCGCTGACCCGGAATGCAGCACAATAAAAAATAGGAGAGAGTATGTCATACGCAGCGTTTTATCAGCAGTCGATACAAAATCCATCTGCATTCTGGGATGAGCAGGCCAGACTGATCGACTGGCACAAACCTTACCAGCAGGTACTTGATACCAGCCAACCACCATTTGCCAAGTGGTTTGTCGGCGGCGAAACGAATCTTTGCTATAACGCGGTCGATCGCTGGGTTGCAACGCAGCCGGATAAAGCGGCGCTGATTGCGATTTCTACCGAAACCAATACAGAGAAAGTGTATAGCTTTGCTGAGTTGCATCAGGAAGTGCAACGCATGGCGGCCATCATGCTATCGCTGGGTGTGCAGCGCGGTGACCGTGTTCTGATTTATATGCCTATGATTGCGGAAGCGGCGTTTGCGATGCTGGCTTGTGCCCGTATCGGTGCCGTGCATTCTGTGGTGTTCGGTGGTTTTGCTTCAAAAAGTCTGGCAACCCGTATTGACGATGCTAAGCCGGTACTGGTTGTTTCGGCGGACGCTGGCATGCGCGGTGGCAAGGCTGTTCCATACAAGCCATTGTTAAACGACGCGATTGAGTTGGCCGAACACAAGCCAGCGCATGTGTTGATTGTGAATCGCGGTCTCGATGCGATGACGCTGGTCGCGGGACGTGACGTCGACTACGCGGCATTGCGTGCACAACACATGCAGACACCGGTGCCGGTAACCTGGCTGGAATCCAACGAAATGTCGTACGTGCTGTACACATCCGGCACGACTGGCAAACCGAAAGGCGTGCAGCGCGATGTCGGTGGGTACGCGGTAGCATTGGCGGCATCCATGAAGCATATCTATTGCGGCAACGCCGGTGAAACCTATTTTGCGACATCCGATATTGGCTGGGTGGTTGGGCATTCTTATATCGTCTATGGCCCACTGATTGCGGGGATGGCGACGATTATGTACGAAGGCACACCGATACGTCCCGATGCTGGCATCTGGTGGAGCATCGTTGAAAAATACAAAGTGACGCGTATGTTTTCTGCGCCGACAGCGATCCGTGTGCTGAAAAAACATCCGCCTGAACTGATGAAGAAATATGATTTATCTTCGCTGAAGGCGCTCTATCTGGCGGGGGAGCCGTTGGATGAAACAACCTCTAGCTGGATTGCGACCGAGCTTGGTGTGCCGATTATTGATAATTACTGGCAGACAGAAACTGGCTGGCCAATTCTGTCGGTCGCCCGCGCGATTGAGAATACGCCGACACGGCTGGGCAGCCCCGGTGTCGCGATGTATGGTTACAACGTTCAGATCATTAATGAAATGACGGGAGCCGAATGCGGCCCGAATGAAAAAGGCGTCGTGGCGATTCGTGGTCCTTTGCCGCCGGGTTGTATGCAAACGGTGTATGGCGATGACCAGCGTTTCGTCAGTACCTACTGGGCAAATTTTGCCCATGAACAGTTGTATTCAACCTTTGACTGGGGCATCAAAGATGAAGATGGCTATTACTTCATTCTCGGCCGCACCGACGATGTGATTAATGTTGCTGGCCATCGTCTTGGTACACGTGAAATCGAAGAGAGTATTTCCAGTCATCCGCAGATTTCTGAAGTTGCTGTGGTCGGTGTTGAAGATAAGCTCAAAGGGCAGGTTGCTGTCGCTTTCGCGACACTGAAGCATCCTGATGCTGCGACAACGCCAGAGCAAAAACAGGCATTGGAAGCGGAGGTGATGGCTGTTGTAGATAAGCAACTTGGTGCGGTTGCCAGACCATCTCGTGTGTATTTTGTTGGAATGTTGCCTAAAACCCGTTCGGGTAAATTACTGCGCCGCTCGATACAAGCGATTTGCGAAGGACGGGATGCGGGCGATCTGACGACGATAGAAGATCCGCATTCATTAGCGCAAATCAAGGATGTGGTTGGGCAGAAGGTATAGTCAGATGTTCTCAGCATAAAAAGAGGTGGATATGCATAGACCGCATATCCACCTCTTTTTTACTGTTGTTGTTTTACACCAGCAGCGCCGATGTCAGGCTGCTGACCTCTTCGTCAGACTCTTCCAGTATGCTGTTGAGCGTACCGTCGCCGACAACAAAATCGATTTCGGACGCGAATTGTCCTGCTTCTGCATAAGAATTGTAGTCAAACGGTGATTTTGTTCTGGCCAGCTCATTCGCCAGTAAGATGGTGTCGCCCAGCGTTTCTGGTGGCATTGCCCGCAAGCCAAACCACAGAGCCTCCAGCGCTTCCACGACGGTTGGCGGTAGTTGCAGAGTCTGGATGACCGCACGACCAATAATCGCTTCGCTTGAATCACCCTCGTCCTCATCCAGCGGATCTTCAGACACCGATTTTTCGCTTGCTTCTATGATTGGATATTCGATTTCGAGTAAAGATGGGAATTCTTCGGCACGCGATAACAGATAGAAATTACCGACTTCATGCACGATACCAGCGAACATCGCCGTTTCTGGATCAACTTTCGTGATTTTGCGTGCAATGACCCGTGACAGCGCGGCAACTTGCGCTGAATGCTCCCACAACGTACTGACCATGCCCTGAATATGTCTGTCTTTGCTGCTGCCGGCTAACTGCCGGACCACAATCGACGCCACTATTGCGTTCAGGGTGGCAAACCCAACACGGT
The DNA here is from genome assembly GCF_018139565.1 of Cognatundibacterium rivi. GTDB lineage: Bacteria > Pseudomonadota > Gammaproteobacteria > Burkholderiales > Burkholderiaceae_D > Undibacterium > Undibacterium rivi. Next base: position 873,638 of record NZ_JAGSPK010000002.1, on the reverse strand, counting down.
TGATCGCTGCTTTCACGTTGTTGACGATATTGCCCCTGCTATACGCTGCAGAGTTTGCCGTTGCCACCACGCGTGCCGCCAGCAGCGGCTCATTCATTACCAGCCTGGCAGCAAGATCTGCTGAACATTCGGGGTCTTTGATCGCTTGTTGAATTTTCACGGACGCAGCGATATTCGTGGGGAATACCAGGTCGCCGTTGTTGGCTTGTTCAACAATGTATTTAAGCGCTGTGGATCTGTTCATCGCAGAGGTCATGTTGGTTAAACGTCGCTGATGTTTCCGGTTTGCGTTTGCCTGCTACACCACCGGAGAGAGAAAACTCGATTTACTGCTTCTGTCACCGTTGCTGCGGCTCAGCCCCAAATACCATTCATTACATTGTAAGTGTTAATTTTAACAATGAAGTTATGAGGCAATGAATATCATTGCCTCATTCTGCTCGACTTGACACTGAAGGTCAATCAAGCTTCTGTAAAAATACGTAAATGTTTCTTTGTTTATTTCATTTTTTATTTCATTTGTTTCTGGTCATTGATCCACTTCAATACCTTTGTTTCAAGCAAGGATAGTGGTAGCGTGCCATCGCTCAATACGACATTGTGGAAACGTCGCAAGTCAAAACGATCACCGAGCGTGTCTTGTGCTTTCCGGCGTAATTCCATAATTTTGAGTGAGCCTATCTTGTATCCTAATGCCTGTCCCGGCCATGCCATATAGCGTTCTATACATTGGCGCGAAACGGCTTCACTGTATCCCAGTGTCTGTTGCAGGTATTGGATTCCCTGTTCGCGGGTCCAGCCTTTGGCGTGCATGCCGGTATCGACAACCAGTCGGGTCGCGCGCAGCATCTCATCGCTCAGATGACCATAATAGGCCGCTGGGTCATTTTCAAACAAACCCATTTCACGCCCCAGGGTTTCCGCATAAAGCGCCCAGCCTTCTGTATAGGCATTATTGCCGCCGACCTTGCGGAATTTCGGCACATCTAACTCTTGTAAGGTCGCCAGATGAAAATGATGCCCCGGTTGCCCTTCGTGCAGGAATAAGGTTTTCATTCCGGTGGTGGCGTAATCCTCAGGCTTATTTATCACCGCCCAGAATACGCCTGGGCGAGAGCCATCAATAGCTGGTGCTGTGTAGTGGTCGGATGCTGTTTCGCGGCTGATTTCTGGTTCAGGGCGAATTTCCAGTGCTGCTTTTGGCGTTTTTTCAAAGAATTCCGGCAGCTTTTTTCTGACAATGCCATCAATCGCAATATAAGCGTCGAGCACTTCTTTTTCGGTTTTGAATGGGCGGTAGCTTGTTTGCGCTTCCATCCATTCAGGCAGGGATTCAGGTTTGCCCTGATAGCCGAGCTTCGGCCCCAGAGCCGCGTATTCACGCTGGATGCGGGCGACTTCTTTAAGTCCGGTCGCATGAATTTGTTCTGGTGTCAGATGTGTTGTCGTCTGATCCTCGACCCAGGCCTGATACCACTGTGCACCGCCCGGCAAAGCGCTCCATCCTGTACTTTCGCGGCTTGCAGGTAAATACTCGTCTTTCAGGAATTGATTAAAGCGGCGTAGCGCAGGCAGCACTTGTTCTTGTATCGTGGATTGATAGACTTTGCTCAGGCGCAGTTTGTCTGCCTCGGTAAATTCCGCCGGAAAATTTTTGACCGGAAGATAGTACGGATGTTCAGTTGCCTGTTCTGTTACCAGTTGCGCGAACTGAGGCAACATTGAAATCACCAATGCTTTTGGCAGCACAATCTTACGACGCATTCCTTCGCGCATATTGGTGCTTGCCTGTTGCAACCATTCTGGCAACTGCCGGATCCGGTTCAGATAATTGTCGTATTGGGGAACGGTCTTTAGCAATTGCGCACTTTGCCCACTGGCGAAATGTGCCAGTGTCAGTGGCACGTTATCCATTTGATTGACTGGCATGAGCCTGTCGTTAAATTTCGACATGCGAATGGCTGCTGCGATTTCAAATTGCAGGCAATCATAAGTCACCTGATCAGGCGTGCTCAGTGCATTGCGCCGGATAGCCGACAGTGCTTTTGATATCTGACTCAACTGGGCTATTTGTTTTGCCTTGATTAGCGGATTTAAAGTCTGGGGCAATTTGTCGTCGTAGCGGCTGTCGCCGTTATAGGTCGCGGCTATCGGTTCAAATTGAGCCTGTGTTTCATAGTAACGCTCCGCCAGTGCCGCCAGTTTTTTCGCTGCAGTGACGGAATGCGCTGCGTGTGTTGGCGCTGCTGCCGACGATGGCAGATTTTCTGCGTACGTTAAAGGTATTCCGCTGCCCAGGCAACTGATGCTGAGAGCAAGCACAGATAAAGAGATTGAACGACGTAGCAACATGTGATGATGTCCTGAAAAATAGTATATGCCAGCATTCTCACTAGTAAGTGGTGTTAAATGGTTTTTAGCTGGCGAGTCTGGCTGCTATTTTATGTCAGCATGTCTCTTTGTTCCGAGCAATTTATTGTCAGCACCATGCTTACGCAATTTACCTGAAACATCTTCAGGTAAAATCAGATTTAACCGAATTACCTCAGGAATGTTGATGAAACTTGCTACTCTTAAAGATGGATCGCGTGATGGACAATTAGTGGTTGTGGCCAGGGATTTAAAAACGGCCTGTATCGCGGACGGTATTGCGCCAACATTGCAGCGTGCGCTGGACGATTGGAATTTCATTGCTCCCCAACTCGGTGAGTTGTATGACAGATTAAACGCTGGCAGAGCGGTGAATAGTTTTGAGTTTGAGTCGCAGAATTGCATGGCGCCTTTGCCGCGCGCTTTTCAATGGGCGGATGGTTCATCGTATGTGAATCACGTTGAGCTGGTGCGCAAAGCCCGAAATGCCGAAATGCCGGATAGTTTTTGGCATGATCCTTTGATGTATCAGGGCGGCAGCGATGATTTTATCGGGCCTTGCGATGACATTGTTATGTGCTCAGCGGAATGGGGAATTGATTTTGAAAGTGAAATCGCGGTCATTACTGGCGATGTCCCAATGGGAGTGAAAGTGCAGCATGCAGGGGAAGCGATACGCTTACTGATGCTGGTGAATGATGTCTCGTTGCGGAATCTGATTCCAGCAGAACTGGCAAAAGGATTCGGTTTTTTGCAGTCTAAGCCTGCGACCAGTTTTTCTCCGGTAGCGGTAACGCCTGATGAATTGGGTGATGCGTGGAAGGATGGGAAAGTCCATCTGCCGCTGCGATCCAGCTGGAACGGCAATCTTGTCGGGCAGCCGAATGCCGGCGTAGATATGGTGTTTTCTTTCCCGCAATTGATTACCCATTTGTGCAAAACACGGAATGTACGAGCTGGTTCCATCGTCGGTTCGGGAACTGTATCGAATAAGGATGCGGCAAAGGGATATAGCTGCATCGCTGAAAAACGTGCACTGGAGATGATCGCCACTGGTGAGCCCCTGACGCCATTCATGCAATATGGCGACAGCATTAAAATCGAAATGCTGGATAAAAATGGAAAATCAATTTTCGGTGCGATTGATCAAAGTGTTGTTGAGGCGGACGGAGTCTGACATGTCACCTCTTATTGAGTAAAAACTGCGTCGCTCGTCAAGTTACGCCATCGTTTTTAAACCACTTTTTCGAAAAAAAAACAGCGATGCTATCCGGCATCGCTGTTTTTTTATTATTGCCTGCCCAGCTGAAAGAAAATATTTCTCGCACCATTTTGTCCAAAAGCGAAGCCGAGGTAGATAGGGCCGATAAAGCTGTTGAATCCGGCAAACAGACTCATGCTTTTACGTAAAGATGCCGCAGTTATTTCTTTGCTGGTGTTCCAGGTATTGCCCGCTTCTAACGAGGTGCCGAGAAACAGGCTTTGTCCCGCCATTTCAAAATTCACAGCACGTAATAAATACGTGGCGCTGCCATATAGCATGTAGTTACCGCTGAACTGATCAGGTTGATAGGCTGAAAGCTTTTGAAAACCGCCTAGCATAGAACCTATTCCCCGGATTTGCGCATCGTTCTGAAATAAGCCAGCAGCGCTGAGCTTCAGATTGACGCTATGATTGTTGACACTTTTGGCCCATATCGTATTCAGACTCAGTTCCTGGTAAGTTTTTTTCGGACTGTTTAAACCAACAAACAGGCTACTGTCGAATTTGTAGCCTTCGCGCGGAAAACTGGGGTCGCTGAGCTGATCGATGATGACGCTGGTTTTGATGCCAACCTGCTGTAGGTCGGCGCTGGGCAGGTTGCCGTTTGACTGACTGCCATCCAGATTATTGATCAGTAAGCCGCCGAGCTTAGGACGAACGCTGTAGCTATTAAAATTCACGCCGACCCGAGCTTCGCCCAGAACGCTTTGTTCGCCGATACGGAAGGCGAGATCAACGCCGGCTTTTTCCGAGCGCAAAGTGTATTCTGCGAGCCTGACTCCGTCTTTATAGTAGTTCAGCGTATTTTCGTTATAGGCAAGATAGGGGGCAGCATACATCCCCTCACGTTCAAACAGTGGCTGACGCAATTCTGTGCGCAAATTGATCATGTTGCCGAATTCGATGTCATTTCGCCATTCAAGTCCACCTGCAGTCAGCCAGGGGCGGCGGTGACCGACTTGCAGCCTGTATCCGCCAGCGCCTTCAAAGCCACTTGACAGACTCAGACCAAAACGCAGGAAGTGTGGCCCCCAGTTTCGTCCGGTCGCATTAATGCGAATGCCATATTCGTCACCGCGCTGAACGAGCTCGTGGTTAATACTGTCAAATTCACGCGCATTATTCAGAATGGCAAGTTTACGATTGATTTCTTCGGCGTCGTACATCGTCCCGACTTTAATCGATAACTGACGCCGGATGTCGCTCTCAGGGATCGCGCCATTAGTTTCGATGTCAACAAATCCTATGCGTAATGGAGGAAGTTGCGGATTCAGACGCAGTTGCTGGGTTGCTGTATGCAGATGATCTGGTAATTGTAATGCGACAAGTTTGGCAGCGATATTCTGCGTTGCTTTCTCACCGATGGCCGTGGCTTCTTTTGAACGGTCAAAATCCATGAAGCCGATATTGCCCAACTGAGGTTCAATCAGAACGTCTTCCGGGCGGAGCAGGCCTTTTTGTACATTGACGTTTTGTTCTGTCAGAATATTCACCATCTGCTGACTGACATTGAACAAGGTTTGTAGCTGATCTCTTGGCATTAATGGTGTGCCTATATTCACTGCAATGATGATATCTGCACCCATGTTACGTGCAATATCCACTGGCAGGTTGCGAACCAGGCCACCGTCGGATAATAATTTTCCGTCTATTTCTATCGGTGCAAAGACGCCGGGCGCAGCCATGCTGGCGCGCACCGCTTTGTGCAATGAGCCTTTGTTGAAGACGACCATTTTTCCGGTTTCGAGATCAGTAGCGACTGCTCTGAATGGAATCGGCAGATTGTCGAAGTTAATATCCGGCGGCAGGTGAGCGGTCCAGTTTTGCAACAGTTCCTGAAACTGACTGGCTTGCACAACACCCGCAGGCAACTTGACTCCATTCGCACTCAGCCCCAGAGTGGCGCCTAACGGATATTGCTCGTCTTCTTCGCGGACTGATTGTGGTAACTGGCGGCGGTCAACGCGATCCAGAGCGATGTCATTGAGCTTCAGACTTGCCAGTCTTTTTTCTATTTCTGTTGCCGGCAGGCCTGCTGCATACAGACCACCGACAACCGCACCCATGCTGGTTCCAGCAATGCAATCGATGGGAATGTGCATCGCTTCCAGTTGTTTTAGTACACCGATATGCGCAAAACCACGGGCGCCGCCTCCGGATAATACCAGGCATATTTTAGGTGCTTTGATTTGCAGATGCTGCACGGTAGTGCTTTCTGCACGCGCATTATGCATACTTAAAGGGAGGCTCACCCATGTAAGTAAACTGATAAAAAGCAGTTTCCAACAAAATGAAAGTCGATTGAGCATGGAATTCTTGTCTTGGTCTCTATATACTGCTGGAAGTATATCAACTTAGCTTTTTTAAATTTAAAAGCATAAGCCAACTATTTAGCGCTCCCCATGAACTTACATCAATTACGTTTTGTACGAGAAGCCGTCAGGCAGAATTTTAATCTGACTGAGGCGGCGAAAGCTTTATTTACTTCGCAACCAGGTGTTTCAAAGGCAATTATTGAGTTGGAAGAAGAGTTGGGGGTTGATATATTTACCCGCCACGGCAAACGGATACGTGGTTTGACTGAGCCCGGACGGGCGGTCTTGAAATCGGTGGAGCTGATCATGCAAGAGATCGATGGTCTCAAGCGCATAGGCAAGGAATATGCGGCGCAGGACAGTGGCAGCTTTACCATTGCCACGACGCACACGCAGGCACGTTATGCCTTGCCTAAGGTGGTGCAGGCGTTTATGCAAAAGTATCCAAAGGTGCGTTTGTCTTTGTTGCAGGGGAATCCCAAGCAAATTGCGGAGATGGTGATGCGCGATCAGGCAGATCTGGTGATCGCAACGGAGTCTATCTCAGGCTTTGATGGCTTAATTTCTTTACCTTGCTATCAGTGGGAGCATGTGGTGATCGTACCGCCCGAGCATCCATTATTAAAGCTGAAGAATGTGACGCTGGAAGAGATCGCACACTATCCGCTGGTGACTTATGACTCGGCTTTTGCTGGACGCAGCAAAATTGATCACGCATTTCAGTTGCGGGATTTAAAACCCGATGTATTACTGGAGGCGATCGATGCCGATGTGATTAAGACCTATGTTGAATTAGGTATGGGCATCGGTATTATTGCCGGTATGGCTTTTGATGCCGAGCGCGACAAGCATCTGCGTGCAATTCCTGTCGGCCATTTGTTTGGCATGAATGTGTCGCGGGTCGCGATCAAGCAGGGGGCGTATTTACGCAGCTATATTTACACTTTTATTGAATTGCTGAATCCGACTCTGACACGCAAGATGGTCGATAGCGTTTTGCAAGGCAATAAGGATAATTACGATTTGTGATTCTCGCACCGGGATTTTCTGTCCTCGGATGGACTGAAGTGAAGTCCGTGAAACGCAATGAGTTGTTAAAAAATTTGACTAGATTAGAAATAAGTATGATTGAAAACACCATGCGTGATTATTATGCTCAGCGCGCCAACTCACTTGAGCAGATTTACCAGTATCCTGAACGTCAGCAGGATTTGCAGGATATGCAGCAACGCATTGCTGACTTAATGAAAAACCATAAAGTAATCGAAGTGGCTTGTGGTACGGGTTACTGGACAGAAAAATATGCTCCATCTGCTGAATCGGTCTATGCGACCGACGTGAATCAGGCAATGCTGGATATTGCGCAAACTAAGAGTTACCAGTCCGATAGAGTTCATTTCGGCATTGCTGATGTGTTCGATTTGCCAGAAGCGAAAGCCGGTGAGTACACGGCATGTTTTGCCGGATTTTTATGGTCGCACATCAAGCGCGAACAGCAGACCGATTTACTGGCAAAGTTGAGTCGTGGGGCAGGTAAGGGGAGTTTGCTTGTGCTGATCGACAATATCTACGTAGAGGGGAGTAGTACGCCGATAGCGCGTACGGACGCCGAGGGGAATACCTACCAACTCCGTATGCAGGAAGACGGTAGCCGGGTTGAAATAGTAAAAAACTTTCCAACTGACAGTGCGTTGCGGAAGAAATTTGCACCGGCTGTCCGGGATATCCGTATTTACAGAAATGAACACTACTGGTTGCTCAGTTGCATCCTTAAGTGACAGGGCGCGATTCTAGTATTGATCCTCCATTGTTTCCTGATTCTTTCGTATGCTACATTGCGGGTCATTTCAATAAAAGGAGCAGACATGGATTTGCAAGCTTGCACAGAAACGATACGTTCTAAAGTTGGTGATAACAGTGGGCTGAACGCTACTTTGAAATTCGACTGCGGTGCTGATGGCGTTGTTTTCGTTGATGCAGTCGCATCCCCAAACACGGTCTCCAACGAAAATAAAGAAGCGTCCTGCACGATCACGATTGCGTTGGCTGATCTAGCCGCATTGCTGACTGGGCAATTGAATCCTATGAATGGTTTTATGATGGGCAAACTGAAAGTCGCCGGCGATATGGGTGTGGCTATGCGTTTGCAAACCGTCGTCTAAAATTCAGCGGGCAAGTTCGTTTTGCCAGACAGAGCCGCAGATCGTTATGGATGCTGCGGCTTTTTTTATGTTGTGGTGAGCGAGGTGAATATGGATGAAGTCAAAAGCAGGCAAATCAACGTGCAACCATCAGGCTGGCAATGTATGGCCGGACCTGATGACAGCTTGCTGGAGGCTGCCTTATTGTCCGGGGTGCGTTTGCCTAACTCATGTCGAAACGGAACCTGTCGAACCTGCATGTGCAAGTTGCTGCAAGGTTCCGTTTCGTATCGTATAGAGTGGCCGGGTTTGAGTGCTGACGAAAAATCAGAAGGATGGATACTTCCATGCGTTGCCCTCGCCGAAAGTGATGTCACTCTTGATGTTCCTGATGCAGTTAAGGTTTTTTAGTGGAGACGAAATCGATTTTGGCATTGCTGCAAAGTTTGATGCTCGCATCTCCCTGTTGCCAGCAAGGTGTCGCGGCTTCCGGCACTGGCATCGGAACGCCATCCTGATTGATTTTTGCCAGCCGCGTATCCCACGCCTTGACCCCGGATTTATTGAGTTCCAGCCTGGTTATCCAGCCGCGGGTCTGTGGCTCATTGTCTAATTCGTCGATGACGAAATTACCAAGGCTGTAAATGATTGGTTTGTCTTTGTATTGTTCTGTTTCTTGAATAACGTGTGGATGCCCGCCGATGACAGCGTCAGCACCTGCATCGATCATCAGATGGGCCAGTTGCTGTTGGCGCGCAGTTGAATGCTTGTCATTTTCCCAGCCCCAGTGCATAAATGGAATAACCAGATCAGCGCCGGATTCTGTGCGCGCTTTTCTTATATCTGCAACCACTTGCTCATCTTCGCTCCAGGCGACACCAGCTTCGCTGGCGGTGGCTTCAAAGCTACGCGGCATGAATTCGTTGTATCCCAGAAGTGCGATTTTCAGGCCATTTTTTTCTATCAGTAAAGGTGCGTGTGCTTCGTGCAGCTGACGTCCGCCGCCGAAGTATTTCACTTGATATTGATTCAGATGGCTGAGCATCTCTGTGAATGCTTCGCGCCCAAAATCGCCGGAATGGTTATTGGCAATCGAGACCGCATCAAAATGCCGACGTAAGGTGGCGAGCGTTTTTGGTGCTGCACGGAAGGTGAAATTCTTATCTGCTGCATGACCAGATGTAGCGACGACGCACTCAAGGTTCGCAACCCTGATGTCAGTTGTTTTGAATATGTCGGAAAATGGAGCCAGTGGATCCTTCCCCTCGGCGATCATTTTTCCCGGCATGCCATCAAGAACGATATCGCCCGCAAACAGTATGCTGACACTACGACTTTTATCGTCCGCATGCGCTTGTTGCAGCAGGAGGGGCAGCGTAATAGATGCCGCGAGGATTTTTTTTACAGTTGAGAGGTGGAATATCATGGTTGTTTATCTTCCAGCGTGCATTGATATTGCAATTCGCGTTCGACATCACCTGCATAAATAGAATTCTTCGGCGTGAATGGCGTTTCTTGTTTGCTTAACTGAAATGGTGGGTAGTAAGTTGCCTGATGAATCGGAACGTCGGCAGACCTTGTTTGGAAAAACGCATATAGCTTGATGTAATTGATAGTGCTGGCGCTACCGTTCATCACTGCTTTAAATTTAAAACGGCCGTTGATATCGACTGACTCAACAGCGTAGGGATCGTTGGTTACTCCTGTTTCGATAAGTTGCGTGCTACCTGCGTAGCCCACCACGCAGCGCAACCACGGCATTGCATGAGCATTGATGGGGGCTGTGCATAAGCAAATTAAAAAAAACGATGCTGAAAACAAGCGTTGATAATATTGATAATGGCCGTTGCTTTGGATTGTTATAGGTTTCTTCTGTCTCATGTTAACGGCATTTTTGATTGAAAAATGGAAAAGCATTATTGCAGCGATTGGTGAGATTGCAAAGAGGCCGGTCGTTTCCGTTTTTCACTGTCAACGTTCGGGGAGGGCTGCGTGTATACGCTTCAGATTTTGAAGCGGAATAAATGGATATCGCGGCTATTTTGATTGTTGACTCTTTCAGTACTCAATCGCTATTTTTCTGTGCCGTGACGATGTTTGAGTTTTCTGCTGCTGCGGTGCCCGAAAAGTCTGTGACGTATGCCTCATAGTGGTGAAAAAAGACCAAAAATGAGGATAATTCTCGTTAATCACATTTTTATTTTACTTTCTCTTAAAAATTGTGCGTATAATCAGATAGTCGTTGAGATTCAAAGTGGTAGTGCAGTATCAGTCTGTCATTTCTTACTTGGTTGAAACGATTTACCGGGCACATGCCCACATTAACTGAAATAGGAAATAGTAATGGCAACAGGTATTGTTAAATGGTTCAATGATTCTAAAGGTTTTGGTTTCATTACTCCAGACGAAGGTGGTGAAGATTTGTTTGCTCACTTCTCTGCAATCGTATCCTCCGGCTTCAAATCTTTGAAAGAAAACCAACGCGTTTCTTTCGAAGTAACGACAGGCCCTAAAGGCAAACAAGCTTCTAACATTCAACCTCTGTAATTCAGACGTTAAATGGCTTTATAAGCCTTGTTGTAAAAGTCCCCGATTCGTCGGGGATTTTTTTTGTCTTTTTAAAAAAAGTCAGTCGCTAAACTGCGATAAGGACTTTATACTTCGATTACCGACAAAAGAAAATGTTGTCTTCAATCAATACATTTCCTCTCAATTTTTGTATTCTTCTTTGAACCTATTCGGGCATAAAAAAGGAAATTAAATAATGTTCAATTTAACGATTCGATTGCGGCTCATTGGTACTATGGGAGTGATGGCAATTATGCTGACCATAGGCGGATTGATGGGTATCTATGGTGTGCATAATAGTAATACCGTAATCAAGGAGTTATTTACGAATCAGCTCCCTTCGGTTCAGGCATTGAGCGAGGCAAGAGATCATTTGTTGAGATCGCGGGTTGTCGTGGATCGGGCAATCGCTCATCCTGACAGTACTACGCTTGCCGCTACAGTAGCGCGTGCCGAAGAGTTTTTAAAGAAATCAGATGAAGCGTGGAGCAAATATCAGAGTTTGCCGCAAGACGCCGAAGAGAAAAAAATTGCCGATACGGCAGCGTCGACTCGCGAGCAATTTCTCAAAAATGCTTATCTGCCTTTGCTGGCGGCATTGAAAGCAGGTAATACTGAAGAGGCTGATAAACTGAACGTCGCAAACGTACCAAAATTGTTTACCGCGTATTCGGATGATGTTGGCAAGCTGGCTGTGTACCAGTTCAATTCATCCTCGTCACTGCTGGCGCAAAGTGAAAAAGAATTTACGATATTTGTCTGGGTCGATGTGCTGGGTGTAATGGCAGGTCTGGTTGGTGTATTCATTTCGGCGTATCTGTTGTTGCGTGCGATTTCTCATCCTTTACGTTTTACGCTCAAGCAGTTTGATGCTATTGGTAATGGCGATTTGTCACATCAGATCAAACCTGATTCAAAAGATGAAATGGGGCAGTTGTTAGCTGGCCTGGAAAATATGCGTCAAAGCCTGATTCAGACGGTGACTGTAGTGCGTCAGGGTAGTAGCTCGATTGCGTTGTCTGCGGATGAAATCGCGACTGGCAATATGGATTTATCTTCCCGTACTGAGCAACAGGCCGCGAGCCTTGAGGAAACAGCCTCGTCGATGGAAGAGCTGACATCTACGGTGCAGCAGAATGCGGACAATGCGCGTCAGGCGAATACCTTGGCAGTCGCTGCCTCGCAGGTGGCTACCCGTGGCGGACAAGTTGTGGGTGATGTTGTTCATACGATGTCGTCGATTAAAGATAGCTCGAAAAAAATCGTCGATATTATTGGTGTGATTGATGGCATTGCCTTCCAGACCAATATTCTGGCGCTGAATGCTGCGGTGGAAGCGGCTCGCGCCGGCGAACAAGGACGAGGTTTTGCTGTGGTAGCAACCGAGGTGCGTAATCTGGCACAACGTTCTGCTGGCGCTGCAAAAGAAATTAAAACACTGATTGCAGATTCGGTTGATAAGGTTGAAGCGGGTACACGTCTGGTGGATGATGCCGGTAAGACGATGGATGAAATCGTATCCTCTATCCAGAGTGTTGCCGATATCATGGCTGAAATTACTGCAGCCAGCGCAGAGCAACGCGATGGTATTCAACAGGTTAATCAGGCAATTACAAAAATGGACGAGGCGACTCAGCAAAATGCGGCGCTGGTTGAAGAGGCCGCTGCCGCTGCGGGTAGTATGCGTGATCAGGCAAATAATCTGAATCAGGCCGTTGGTATTTTTAAACTGCAGGAAAATGCGGCGGGTACGCTACACAGATCTGCTGCTCCGGTGGCAGCCCGTCCAGTTGTGAAACCCGCACCAGCACCTGCTCCGGTCGCAAAAGTTGCCAAAGTCGCTGCAATTCCGGCAGCTTCTCATTCGCAGAAAGTCAGTAAGCAAGCGAAAGAAGATGATTGGGAAGAGTTTTAATCAGCATTGAACGATGATAAAACGGGCGCTTGAAGCGCCCGTTTTTTTACTCATTTTTTCTTAGAATTTTTTTAGAATTTCTTCCAGTAGTCGGGCTTGTTGTATGCCTGCCTTAAAAAATCGACGAATGCTCTGATCCGTAAAGGCAGATGGCGGCGTTGTGCAAATATCGCATAAATGTCATTTCCCGGCGCGGTGTACTCATCGAGTACGGTGATCAACTGGCCAGATTCAATCTCGGCACCGACCTCCCACATGGAACGCCACGCCAGCCCTTTGCCGGAAACCGCCCAGTCATGCAAGACTTCACCGTCATTGCAAACCATGTTACCGTCAACTTTTACCGTCATATTTTTACCATTCTGCCTGAAGGTCCAGCCGCGCTGGCTGCCATCGGCGCTGAATGCGAGGCAGTTGTGACTGCTTAATTCATCAATGCTGCGAGGCACACCATGGCGTTTAAGGTAATCCGGCGATGCGACGACGACACGCTTGTTGTCGGCGAGTTTAACGCCGATCAGATTCGAGTCGGTGAGTGACGCAATGCGGATCGCAACATCCACGCCTTCACCGATCAGATCGACCACGCGATCATTCAGGCTCAGCGTCAGTTTTAAATCCTGATGCTCACTCAGAAAAGAGGGAATCAAAGGCGCCACATGCTGGCGACCAAAGCCAGCGGGCGCAGAGACGGTCAGCAGCCCGCTGGCGTGCGCATTGCGTTCGGATACCGATGACTCTGCTGCTTCGAGATCTGTGAGTATGCGCTGGCAATCTTCCAGAAACGAGGCGCCTTCGTTGGTTAACGCGATTTTTCTGGTTGTGCGTTGGAGTAACTTTACGCCCAGGCGTTCTTCCAGTGCATCCAGTCTTCTGCTGATCATGGCCGGCGCAACACCTTCGGCACGTGCAGCAGCAGAGAGGCTGCCACGGCTGGCAACTTCTGCAAAAGTTGAAATTTGTTTGAATTGATCCATAGTTGCTCGCCGGGTGAAGATTGGGAGGTGGTCAGCATACAAGAATTATTGTGCATCTATTTTTAACTTAAAGTAAAAGATAAAGTGATAAAACTGTATATTTATGTTGGTTTTTATTGAATATACTGTACTCATCAGAAATGCATAGTGCATTTATTGTCGGTTTGAGGAGTGACATGTCTATCAGTGCGATTGCCTTTGATGCCTACGGTACCTTGTTTGATGTGTACTCCATCAGCCAGTTAGGTGACAAGCTGTTCCCCGGTAAGGGCGATGCTTTGGCATTATTGTGGCGCAGCAAACAGATCGAATACACGCAATTACGCACGATGTGCAGTATGTATAAGCCGTTCTGGGAAGTGACGCAGGATGCCTTGATTTTCACGTGCAAGAAATTACAGTTAGATCTGACGCTGGACGCGCAAAATGCGCTGATGGGGCAGTATGCACGGCTGGATGCGTTTCCCGAAAATCTTGAGGTATTGCAGCAATTGCGTGCCAGCGGAATGAAGCTATCTATTTTGTCGAACGGCACCACGCACATGTTGCAAGCCGCTGTTGATGCGGTCGGTATGCAAGGTATCTTCAGCCATTTATTGTCTGTTGATTCAGTGAAAAAGTACAAAACTGCGCCGGAGGCATATCAACTGGGCCCGGACGTTTTCGGATTGCCTGCAAAGAATATTTTATTTGTCTCGGGGAATGCCTGGGATGTGTGCTGTGCAACGTGGTTTGGTTATACAACATTCTGGGTGAATCGCCATGATGCACCGCTGGAAGAATTAGGCGTGACGCCGCATGGAACAGGGCGCTCGCTCAGGGATGTAGCCGGTTTTATTGAACAAATGCAGTAATTATTTTTGTTTTATTTTCTAGGAGAGCAGCATGACACAACTGAACTTACCTGCAGGTATGCAGATTACTGGTGAAATCAAACCAGGTTTTGAACAGATTCTGACGCCAGAAGCACTGGCGCTGGTTGCCAAACTGAGCCGTGCATTTGAGCCACGTCGCCAGGAGTTGCTTGCCGCCCGCGTTGAGCGTGCAAAGCGTCTGGATGCCGGTGAGACACCAGACTTTTTGCCAGAAACCAAGCATATCCGTGAAGGCGACTGGAAGATTGCACCGATTCCTAAAGCACTCGAATGCCGCCGCGTAGAAATCACGGGTCCGGTTGAACGAAAAATGGTCATCAATGCGTTTAACTCTGGCGCAGATAGTTACATGACTGACTTTGAAGATTCCAATACACCAAACTGGGATAATCAGATCACTGGTCAGATCAACATGCGCGACGCCGTTCGCCGCACCATCAGCCTCGAACAAAACGGTAAGTCCTACAAGCTGAATGACAAGATTGCGACGCTGGTTGTCCGTCCACGCGGCTGGCATCTGGATGAAAAGCATGTGCTGGTGGATGGCAAACGCATCTCCGGCGGCATCTTTGATTTTGCGTTGTTCCTGTTCCATAACGCCAAAGAGCAATTGGCTCGTGGCGCAGGTCCGTATTTCTACCTGCCGAAAATGGAATCGCATCTGGAAGCGCGTTTGTGGAACGATATTTTTGTGATGGCACAAGATGAAATCGGCATTCCACAAGGCACGATCAAAGCGACTGTCTTGATCGAAACCATTGTTGCTGCATTTGAGATGGATGAAATTCTGTATGAACTGCGCGAACACAGCTCTGGCCTGAATGCTGGTCGTTGGGATTACATTTTCTCTTGCATCAAAAAATTCAAAAACGATAAAGATTTCTGTCTCGCAGATCGCGCTAAAGTCACGATGACTGCGCCATTTATGCGCTCTTACGCCTTGTTACTGCTGAAAACCTGTCACAAGCGTAATGCGCCAGCGATCGGCGGTATGGCCGCGCTGATCCCGATCAAAAACGATCCAGAGAAAAATGAAATCGCGATGGGCGGCGTGCGTAACGATAAAGCGCGCGATGCGACTGACGGTTACGATGGCGGCTGGGTTGCTCATCCTGGTTTGGTGGATCTGGCGATGGCTGAGTTCAAAAAAGTATTGGGCGATGCTCCGAATCAGATTTCCAAGCAGCGTCCTGATATCGAAGTGACTGCAAAAGATTTGCTGAACTTCCAGCCTGAAACACCGATTACAGAAGCAGGTCTGCGTTACAACATCAACGTCGGTATTCATTATCTCGGCGCATGGTTGGCAGGCAATGGTTGTGTACCGATTCATAATCTGATGGAAGATGCGGCAACGGCAGAGATCAGCCGTTCGCAAGTCTGGCAATGGATACGTTCAGCCAAGGGTAACCTGGAAGATGGCCGTAAAGTCACTGCCGACATGGTGCGCGCGATGATTCCTGAAGAATTGGCGAAGGTCAAAGAAGTGGCTGGCAACGGCGCGACGTACGACCGTGCAGCGCAGATATTCGAAGAAATGTCGACTTCTGCCGATTTTGCAGAATTCCTGACACTGCCTTTGTACGAAGAAATTTAATCGGCTTGTCATAGTCGATATTCAGTTGAGTAAGTCGCTGAATATGTGGCAAATGATGTGGCAGATTATTTGATGAATCGATACTTGACGGTGGCATATCGCTGCGAATCGTATCAACGGCCCGGAAATTTTCCGGGCCGTTTTTTTATGTCATTTTTTGTCGGTGCACAGAAGTTGCTCTCTGGCTGCATGCTATCCTTGCGTTCTTTTAGATGAACCCAATTTCCTATGTCACAAGCAAACTCTCTTTCTCACGATGACATCATCGCGCAAACAACCGAATGGCTGGAAAAAGCAGTGATTGGGTTGAATTTATGTCCGTTTGCAAAGGCGGTGCACGTTAAAAAGCAAATTCGTTATGTCGTCAGCGATGTCACGACACCAGAAGCTTTGCTTGAAGATTTGCGACGTGAGCTGGAAGTGCTGGCAGAAGCGAATCCGGAAAAAATCGACACCATTTTGTTAATCCATCCGTATGTGCTGAACGATTTTCTCGATTTCAATGATTTTCTGGATGTGGCCGATGGCTTGCTGGAAGAGCTGGAGCTGGACGGTATCCTGCAAATTGCGAATTTCCATCCGGATTACCAGTTTGCCGACACCAGTATCGACGACATCGAAAATTACACGAATCGTGCACCATTTCAAACTTTGCATTTATTGCGTGAAGAAAGCATAGATCGCGCCGTCGAATCATTTCCGGAAGCTGAGACGATCTATGAAAAAAACATCGAAACGATGCAAAAACTTGGCATAGAAGGCTGGCATCAGCTGTTTTCAGGGAACAAAGATTAATACACGAAGCAGAACAGGGCAGTGCGCCACCGCACCATCTGCCGCGCTGCCGCAGATGGTGCGGTGAGAGCATTCTTTTCTACTATCGATTGCTTATATTGATATGCGAAAAAGTAATGTAACTGCCTTTTCGCCTGATCGGTCTCACCGAACTGTTAACGGTATTTTTTTGTCTAAATATACTCCGGGGGAGTATATTTAGACGCCCATATTTCATGCTGAGATTAGAGGTAAATTGCAGCATACTCCCCTGAAAATGCCAATTTCAGGATATTTCTAAAGGGCTGTTCTGCATTATCAGTAAAACGCGGGTACATGGTCATTATTCGGTTTTCTGGTAAATTTTTTTCTTCAAACAATAGAAAATTTGTCGGAAATATCGTGATTGCCGCGTATTCTTCAGCATTCATGCCGCATCGCTCCTTGTTATTTTGCAGAGCAGCATGTACAGTAAGGGGTTGATTTACCTCATTTTTTACTCCTTCAGTCTTATATATCTATGGCTTTAATCGTCCACAAATACGGCGGGACTTCGATGGGTTCAACTGAACGCATCAAGAACGTCGCCAAGCGCGTCGCCAAATGGCATGATGCCGGTCACCAGATAGTCGTGGTGCCCTCAGCAATGTCCGGCGAAACCAATCGCATCATCGGTCTCGCTAAAGAAATTATGGCGCAACCTGATCCACGAGAACTCGACATGATTGCTTCGACCGGCGAACAAGTGTCGGTCGGCTTGCTTTCCATGGCGTTGCAGGCTATCGGCAAACAAGCCGTGTCTTACGCTGGCTGGCAAGTCCCGATCAAGACCGATTCCGCTTACACTAAAGCGCGTATCGAATCGATCGACGATGCTAAAGTCAAAGCCGATCTGGATGCCGGCAAAATTGTCGTCATCACCGGTTTTCAGGGTGTGGATGAGAAGGGCAATATAACAACGCTGGGACGTGGTGGTTCTGATACATCCGCCGTCGCGATTGCCGCTGCATTGAAGGCGCAGGAATGTCTGATTTATACCGACGTTGATGGCGTGTATACGACGGATCCACGTGTGGTTTCCGATGCGCGCCGCCTGAATACGGTGACATTTGAAGAAATGCTGGAAATGGCTTCGCTAGGTTCTAAAGTTCTGCAGATCCGCTCTGTTGAATTTGCCGGCAACTACCGCATGCCTACCCGCGTTTTGTCATCGCTGACTGACCCGTTAATGCCGCTGGAAGAAGAAGCGAATTCCGGCACTCTGATTTCGTTTGAGGAAGATACAAATATGGAACAAGCCACCATCACTGGCATCGCGTTCAGTCGTGATGAAGCAAAAATCACCGTGTTAGGCGTGCCTGATAAACCAGGCATCGCTTATCAGATTCTGGGACCGGTCGCGGATGCGAATATCGAAGTGGATATGATTATCCAGAATCAGTCCGTTGAAGGTAAAACCGATTTCACGTTTACCGTGCCACGCGGCGAATACACGAAAGCGATGGCGGTGCTCGAAGGTAGCGTGAAGGCGCATATCGGTGCGGCAAGCATCGTTGGCGATACGAAAGTTTCTAAAGTGTCTGTTGTCGGCGTCGGCATGCGCAGCCATGTTGGCATTGCTTCGCAAATGTTCCGTACCTTGTCTGAAGAGGGCATCAATATCCTGATGATCTCGACGTCTGAAATCAAAATTTCAGTCCTGATTGATGAGAAATATATGGAGCTGGCAGTGCGTTCACTGCATAAAGCTTTTGGTCTGGAAAGCGCTTGACAGGTTCGACGCTAAACTGCCTCGGTGGTGTTATGGCTTCTGGTAGTACTTATTTGTACTGACTTCATCGCCACGACTTGCCGGGACAACTTTGCGTCAATTCTGAATTATTAAGTTTGCAAAAAAGCTGTTTTTGTTTCTCTGAGTAGTTGACCAAAAGCAGTTGAGCAGCTATGATCTTGGTCTCGATTGCAGCCAAGTTGTAAGACTTGGTTGTGAAAGTGTGGAGACGTGGCCGAGTGGCCGAAGGCACTTCCCTGCTAAGGAAGCATCTGGGGTAACCTGGGTCGTGAGTTCGAATCTCACCGTCTCCGCCAGTAACACTGAAAAAGCCCTTGAGATTCAAGGGCTTTTTCTTTTTCTGACATGCATCAGCATTTGCTAATACATGTCGATTCTTTCCTGCACCTGAATTTACTTCTCCATTAATACAGGCCACTTAGCCCGCTGTTTTTATTTCTGTATCCGTCAGTTTGCCTCGATACAGCGCAGCAATCAGATCTGATTGCGTCAGCATGCCGATCAGACGTCGCTCATCATCCACGATGGGAATATGATGCAAGCCTTTGTCGGACAATAAAGGAACCAATTCCACGATATGCATATCGTGACGGGCAGTTTTGACTGGCTGCGTCATGATTTGTCCTACCACTTCGGGCTTGCTGGAATGCAGATCGCGGGTACGGCGTATCAATTGGCGCAATTTTTCTTCGAACGTTTCATAGACGTCCAGATTAGCATTTTTCATAAAGTCCACCAGCGTCACAATGCCAATCACACGGTGGGCGCGGTCAGTGACCGGTAAAGCCTTGATTCTGTGCTGGCGTAATAAAGTCCAGGCCTCTTCCAGTGTGGTGCCGAACTCTGCCGTAACGACATCTCTGGACATAACATCACTGCACATAATTTCGCCGAAGCGGCGGCGATAGGCATGCATCTCTGTTTGCAGGAACAATGACTCCAGATCATCGCGGCTGACATCCAATACCTGATTGTATTGTTGCAGCACTTCATCGAGATCATGCGAGGTGAAACCCAGACGATCAATCGGACGCGCATCTGCAGTGCCGTGGGTGCTACTGTGATCGGGCTGTGAGGCATGCGGATAACGCCGACCCGTTGCATTGTTATATGCCAGTGCAAACAACATTAGCAGTAAGGAATTGAGTAAGACGGGGAAGACGACGAATTGATACCCCAGTCCAAGAATGACCGGGCCGCCCAGCACTGCCGTTAGCGCGACCGCACCACCGGGTGGATGCAGGCAGCGGGAAAAAAACATGGCGCCTACCGCAAGGCTGGTGGCAATGGCCGCAGTCATCATGGAGACGCCCATAAAATGGGTGCACGTGACGCCTACCAGCGCAGAGATTACATTGCCGCCGACGATAGACCAGGGTTGCGCCAGCGGACTGGAAGGTACGCCAAACAGCAAAACAGCGGAAGCGCCAATGGGGGCGAGTAACATGGGAACACGGAAAACAGAACCCAGCATGAACTGTGTTGCCAGCCCTGTCAGTAGCAAGCCCGCTAACATTCCACCACAGGCGCGCAGGCGTTCGATGTGGCTGATATTCATGCCTGCAGGTAAAAAAGTCCTGAGCCAGACGAGACTCATTTCCGATAAAGACCATTTTCTACGCATACCAGGCATGAATGAACGATAAAGGTGAAAGTGTACAGGAGCTGCATTATTTTGGTGCGCGTGCTCGTCGGTTGGGAGGTGACGGTTATGTCCTGACATCAAATTTCTTTACATTTCAACGCACTTATCTTACGGGTCATACGTAAAAAGCCTACGATCAGCGAAGGTTTGTCGGCATCACTTTGTGCTCAATTTCACGCAGAGACGCTAACGATAACTGGCTGGACATCATGGCCTTCAGTTGTCAATTCCATTCAGGTTTTTAGTCCAATCAGACTATAGAATTCGTCTGATTCGAACCTTATCATCTTACTATTTACAGTTCGTCCTGTTGGTGAGTAGCGAAGTGCTTGGTTTCTATCGGAATCAAAAGAGATTCTCTCAGCGTTTGCAATTGCCACATCGGCGAGCCATACACAGACAGAGGGAATGCAGTTGATGAGCCGATCTTATATTCATATCGATAAAAAACTACTCGTAGCGGTATTTACCGTGATGACCATGAGTGGATGCGGAGGGGGAAGTAGCGCACCCGCGACGGATGCTTCATCGCTGGTGCCGTCAAGTCCGCAAGTGACAGCGAAAAACGCTGTTGCCTTCGCTACCGTGAACAGTGCGCCAGTAACTGCTTGTCCTAACGGCGGCGTGACAGTGCAGTCCGGTGTGGATGTTAATGGAAATGGAGTTCTGGATCAGAGCGAAGTCAGCAATACGCAGTTCGTTTGCAATGGCAGCAATGGCACAAACGGAAGCAACGGCACCAATGGTACTAATGGAAAAAATGGCCTGAACGGTGTGAATGCGCTGATAGCGACGGCAGTCGAGCCAAGCGGAAATAACTGTTCCAACGGCGGCTCAAAAATCAGCTCAGGTGCAGATGCGAATGGCAACGGTATTCTTGACGCAACTGAAGTGACTTCGGTTTCTTATATTTGCAATGGAACTGCTGGTAGTAATGGTACGAATGGGACCAACGGCACAAATGGTACAAATGGCACCAACGGAACCAATGGCCTCAATACGCTGGTAAAAATAGTGGCTGGTGTGGCTGCGAATATCTGTGCGAGTGATGGTAACCAGATTCAGTCGGGGCTGGACCTGAATAAGGATGGAGTTCTGCAGCAGACAGAGGTCACAACTACCGCATATGTCTGCAATGGTGTGACTGGGGCAACAGGCGCGACTGGCCCAACCGGGGCGACCGGTGCGACCGGATCGAATGGTTTTACAACGCTGGTGCTGACATCTGTGGAGGCTGCCGGTGCGAATTGCACTAATGGCGGCAGCAAGATTACATCTGGCCTGGACGTCAACCGGGACGGAATTCTCGTCGCTGGTGAGGTAACTACAACGACTTACGTATGTAATGGTGCCACTGGTGCAACCGGATTAACGGGCCCGACCGGACCAACAGGACCGACGGGTCCCACAGGCCCCACCGGACCAGCAGGACCATCCGGGCGTCTCAACTGGATTACCTCGACAGATGCAACGGTGCAGGCGGTAACGAATTCCGGATATATCGCCAGTAATGGCGGCGTCGGCGTGGCGATTATTTTGCCGACCACCCCTTCTATCGGTGATCAGGTGCAGGTGATAGGCATGGGCGCATGGGCGTTGATACCGAATGCTGATCAGAGTGTCATTCAAAACATGGCTGGAACCGGAGCAGTCAATGGCGGCGGATTATCTGGCGCGCTGGGAGATTCGGTGTTGCTGCAGTATGTTGGTAATAACACTTTCATGGTCACAGCCTTTGTCGGGCATGTTACTCAGATTAGCAGCAATGTTTTTGCGAGAAATGGACTGGTCTGGACGCCTCCGGATTATTCCAAAACGTATACCTGGGTACAAGGCAATACTTTCTGCGGTGGACTGACGACGGGTAATCTGACAGGCTGGCGTATGCCGAAAGTAGCCGAGCTGATCTCTATTGATGCCTTTGGCGTCAAGGGGACGCATGGATGGCCGTCGACGCCGATGAACATCTGGGCGACAGATCCGTCACCGGGTACCCCGGATACTTACGCGGTTGAAGCATACGGATATGCACTGAGTGGTTTTCAGTTTGGTACGAATGATCTGGTCATTACCTGCGTCCGTTCATAAGCCTGAAAAAAACGGCAGGGGCTATCAGTGCTGTGTGATGGTCACCTGTCTGTTCCGTTCCAGTAATGCGGAAAGTTCCGCATAGAGCAGGGCGGGTGACACCGGCTTGTGCATCAATGGCAGGCCGCTTGCCGCAGCTTCGCGCAGACGCACCGGCGCCGTATCGCCAGTCACCAGAATAGCTGGTATCTCAGTGTTGCAAGCACTGCGTATGGCCTGAATCACGTCCGTTCCCTTGCAATGATCACGCAGGCGATAATCGCTGATAATCAGGTCTGGCGGGTGACGGCGGGTGAGTATGAGACTCTCTTCTTTCGACTCAGCAAGATCGCAGTGACATCCCCATTCTGCCAATAACTGCGCCATTGCCTGACGCACGATTGCATCATCATCGACCACTAACACCCGCGCGTGCAATTGCTGCATTTTTTGCGGCACTGTACTTATGTCATCTGACAGCACTGCAACCTGCGTCAGCGGCAGGCTTAATTTGAATACGCTGCCACGTCCGGGGCGAGATGCTAGATGCAATTCAAGCCCCAGTAAATTCACCATTTTTCTGACGATTGCCAGACCCAGTCCCAGGCCTTTTTGTCGGTCACGCTCGCTATTTCCCAGTTGTTGAAATTCACTGAAAATATTTTCAAATTGCGAGGGGGCGATGCCAATGCCGCTGTCCCAGATTTCCAGACTCAACCTGAATTGTTGTTTTCTGCAGACCACCAGCACGCCGCCACGATGTGTGTAGCGAATCGCATTTGACACCAGGTTTCTGATGATTAATTCGATTAAAGCCGGGTCGGAATAAACGACAGCATGGGTTTCCGGACTACGATACAGCAGCCCCTTGGCGTTTGCCTGGGGTGCCAGTTCATTCTCGATTTTGCTGAGCAGTGTTTGCAAGCGGAATGCGCGCGGTTGCGGCTCGACGACACCCGCTTCAATCCGCGAGTAGTCGAGCAGGGTGTGCAGCATCTCGGTGGTGGCGTTGGTGGCAGAACTGATGCTGTTGACCAGCTCGCGTTGGTGGGGCGATAAGTTCGTCGTCTGCAATACTTCCAGAAACAAGCCCTGCGCATGGATGGGCTGCCTCAGATCATGACTGGCCGCCGCCAGAAAGCGCGATTTCTCTGCATTCGCGCGTTCCGCTGATGTCAGCGCTTTCGCCGCTTTTTCCGACGCCGCGCTCAATTGTTGTATCAGTTCCAGATTGTCGAAACGCAGTTGTATCGAGTTGCGCACCGTACGTGAAGAATTGTATGCCTGTCCCATCAGTGTTACGACATACAGCGCGACCGCGATGCCGATCGCCCAATAGGCCGGATCGTTAAGTGAAATGACGGCATAAACAATCGAACCGAGTTCGAATACGACAAATGCCGCAAACACTGGTAATACAGGTGATAAAATCGACATCGAGTTTGCAGCAATACCCGCCAGTACCGCTAATATAAGTACGCTACCGGCGCTGGTCGAGGCTGGCAGGCTCAGCCACGCTAAAGAGCCCCATGCCGCACCATCGATTGCATGCAACAGCATCAGCCGTATTTTCAGTGCCGCTGTCTGATTTAAGGTGATGCCTCGTTGAATGATCCGTTTTGCGTCATAGACGTCGAACAGTTTCGATGCGCTGACAGCGATCAGCCAGAAAGCAAGGCCAGACTCATTGGCAGGATTTTTCAGTGTCAGAAATAAAATCAGCGCAACCAGAATGCCTGGCAACATTGAGCTGCCAAGATTTTTCATCAATAGCAACTGCAGCTCACGCTGAATATTGTTTTCGACGACGCCGACCATGTTGACCACTTAGTTCACCAAGCCTCTGCGCCGCGCTGCGAACGCAGCTTCGGAACGATTTGATACCTGCAATGTCGTCAGCACCACTTGCACATGACAGCGCACGGTGTTTTCTGATAAATCCAGACGGCGGGCAATCATCTTGTTCGATAAACCCTGACAGACCAGATCCAGAACTTCGTACTGACGCGGGGTCAGCAAGGGCTTTGCAATGTTTGCTTTAGTTTTTTCCTGTGTCTGTGTTTGCGTTGGTATTTCTACCGTGCCTTCAGTGCTCAGCACCTGGCGAATCTCGGCAAGAATATTCTCGGCCGTTTCGCCTTTCGACATAAAACGATGTGCGCCGCGTTCACGCGCCAGTTGCGCAGTATCCGGAGCCTCATCTGCTGAAAGAACAAGGACAGGTGTCTGCGGCCATTTCCTCTTGAGTAAGGCGATCCCTTCGAGTCCGTTGAGCCCTTGCAGTTTGATATCGAGCAAAACCAAATGGATGTCTGCTGGTGCAACGCGCATCGTTTCTTCCAGCGAAGCAGCCTCTATCACAGAGACGTTTTGTAAGCCGTTGCAAATCAAGGTTCTCAGCCCGGTGCGAAACAAGCTGTGATCATCGATCAGTAGTATTTTTGAGGTTAACATGGGCGCTAATAAAATTGCTTTACAGCCAGATTTTGCCATGATTGAACGTGTGCAGGGGAAGAACCAGCCCTGAGATTTATTTACATATACTTCAGCACGGTATGCATCTGATGTCTTGCAGTTGCAGCCAGGTTGCATCTCGCGTATGTAAATGTGCCGGGCGATCAGATTCTGATTGAGTATCCCCAATAAAAATAAGCCTCATGGCAGGTTTTCAGCCTGCGAGGCGCGTGTTTATTCAGAGTGGGGTTTAAATTTCTTTTTGCGGATGGGCGGATTACTGCTCATGCTCCGCTCATACCTCAATCGTATTGCGGCATGCGCCGGGTTCGCGGAACCCGGCGATGTTGAAAGTTACGCAGCCTGGCGTAATTGTTTTGCCGCTGTCACCATGTTTCTGAGTGCGGGGATGACCTCTTCCCAACTGCGGGTTTTTAAGCCGCAATCCGGGTTCACCCATAAGCGCTCTGTAGGGATGCGTTCTGCCGCTTTGCGCATCAGCTGCACGATGTGTTCCTGCGCCGGAATGTTGGGGGAGTGAATATCATAGACGCCGGGGCCGATTTCATTCGGGTAACTGAAGTGGTCAAATGCGTCGAGTAATTCCATATCCGAACGCGAAGTTTCTATGGTGATGACATCGGCGTCCATCGCTGCAATTGACGCAATGATGTCGTTGAATTCGGAATAGCACATATGTGTGTGTATCTGCGTTTCATCGCTGACGCCATTGGCGGCAATGCGGAAGGATTCGACAGCCCAGCGTAAATAGCTGTCCCATTCAGTGCGTCGCAGTGGCAGGCCTTCGCGTAGTGCCGCTTCATCAATCTGAATAATGCGCACGCCGCTTTTTTCCAGATCCAGCACTTCCTGTCGTATCGCCAGCGCGAGCTGGTAACAAGAGACTGAGCGCGGTTGATCGTCGCGCACGAAAGACCAGTTGAGAATCGTGACGGGGCCAGTCAGCATTCCCTTCATCGGTTTGTCGGTCAGCGATTGCGCATATCGTATCCAGTTCACTGTCATTGGTTTCGGGCGCTGGATATCGCCGAATAAAATCGGTGGTTTGACGCAGCGCGAGCCATACGATTGTACCCAGCCGCATTCACTGAAAGCGTAGCCTTCCAGTTGTTCGCCAAAGTATTCGACCATGTCGTTGCGCTCGGCTTCGCCATGCACAAACACATCCAGCTCCAGCGCTTCTTGTTCCTGCACACAGCGGGCAATTTCTTTTTGCATGAATGTGTTGTAGCTGGCTTCATCGAGTTGCCCAAGACGATAACGACTACGTGCCTGACGAATCTCTGGCGTCTGCGGAAATGAGCCTATGGTGGTCGTTGGAAAGGCGGGCAGTTGTAAGCTGGCCGATTGTTTTTTTGCGCGCTGTTCGTAGCTGCTATGGCGTTGACCAAGGCTGGCATTGATGTCGGCAACGGCGGCTTTGACGGCGGGGTTGTGCACGAGCGGCGAGCTTTTACGGCTGTTGATTGCGGCGCTGTTGGCGACCAGCGCATCTTGTACCGACACGCGTCCTTTGTTCAGCGCTTGCGCAAGAATATTCAGCTCATCAAGTTTTTGCTGCGCGAATGCCAGCCAGTATTGAACATGACTGGCCAGTTTGTTTTCGCTGCGCAAATCGACCGGCACATGAAGCAGCGAGCACGATGGCGCTATCCATAAGCGTGACTGTAAGACACGGTGTATCGGTTCCAGCCATTCCAACGTTGCATGTAAATCGGTTTTCCAGATGTTGCGACCATTGATGACGCCCAGCGATAGCACCATGCTTTTCGGTAACAAGGTTTGCAGCCGTTCCAGCTCATGTCGTGCGTTGATCGCGTCAATATGAATGCCGTCGACAGGTAATGCACATGCGAGGCTGAGGTTGTCTTGCAGATCGCCAAAATAAGTCGTCAGCAATAGTTTCAGCTTGCGCGGTGCCAGTGCCTGATACGCGGTGGTGAATGCCTGTTGCCATGCCGGATCAAGCTCGGTCACTAAAATCGGCTCATCGATCTGCAGCCACTCTATGCCTTCGGCAGCCAGCGCATCGATGAGTTGCGCATAGACTGGCAAGAGCTTGGGCAGCAAAGCCAGTTTGTCAGATGCATCTTTTGTTTTTCCCAGCCACAGATAACTGACGGGCCCGATGATGACGGGTTTCGCCGTCACGCCGAGCGTAGCCGCTTGTCTGATTTGCGTCAGCAGACGTGCAGCATCGAGAGAAAAAGTCGTCGCCGCGTCAAATTCCGGCACGATGTAGTGATAATTCGTATCAAACCATTTCGTCATTTCGCCTGCATGCACGCAATGACACGCCGTATCCTGCGCTGAGCGTCCGCGGGCAACACGGAAATAGTTGTCCAGTGTATTGCCTTCATGATGACGCGCACGCGCTGGAATATTCCCCAGCAGAAAACTCATATCCAACATCTGATCGTAAAACGAAAAATCGCCGACCGGAACAAAATCCAGCTGCGACTGATGTTGCCAATGGCGTTGTCGTAACACGGCGCCGGTGTCTTCGAGCTGTGCCTGAGATAATTTTCCTTTCCAATAGTCTTCTAATGCGAACTTCAGTTCGCGTTTTGCACCGATGCGTGGAAAGCCGAGATTGTGTGTCGTAACCATATAACTCCTCATGTGTAGGAGTGCATGATAGATAATTTAATTCATGAATAATAATGGTATTATTTAATGAATTAATTATTAATATTCATGGATTAAATATGCTGGAACGTATTCATCTCACCTTAATACGCGAAGTCGATCGCCAGGGCTCATTGACTGCAGCAGCGGATGTGCTGTGCCTGACGCAATCGGCGCTGAGCCATACAGTCAAAAAAATGGAAATGTTTTTGGGAACGCCGGTCTGGTCGCGTGAGGGGCGGCAGTTACGTCTGACGCAGGCAGGGCGGTATTTGCTGGCTCTGGCAAATCGCCTGTTGCCGCAGTTTGAGTATGCCGAAGAAGTGATGCGGCAATATGCAGAAGGTGGTCGGGGCACATTGCGGGTCGGTATGGAATGTCACCCGTGTTACCAATGGCTGCTGAAGGTGGTGGCACCGTACCTGAGTCGCTGGCAGGATGTTGATGTTGACGTGAAACAGAAATTTCAATTCGGTGGCATAGGTGCTTTATTGAATGATGAAATCGATCTGTTGGTAACGCCTGATCCCTTGTATAAAACCGGGTTGTTGTTCACTCCGGTTTTTGATTATGAGCAAGTGCTGGTGGTGGGTGCCGAACACAAACTGGCGAGGAAAAAATATATTTCTCCCGAAGAGTTGCTGGAAGAAACGCTGATTACTTATCCGGTTGAAATTGAACGCTTAGATATTTACAAGCAGTTTTTATTGCCAGCGAATTGTGCCCCCAAACGCCATAAAACCATAGAAACCACCGACATCATGTTGCAGATGGTTGCCAGCGGCCGCGGTGTCGCTGCATTGCCGGGCTGGCTGGTGACGGAGTACGCCAGTAAAATGCCGATAGCGCAAGTCCGTTTAGGCAAGCACGGAATCGCGAAACAGATTTTTCTGGGGGTGCGGCAAGCGGATACAGAAATCGATTATCTGAAAGCGTTCGTCACCCTTGCAGCAGAGATTGCGCATTGATACTGATGATGTTGTTTCATCACTACACTTGACTACGTATTCACTTTGCTTTCAGTGTAAATTCATACGTAAAAGTGATAAAGATTGTTGATTCTTATGAGTTTTTTCTCATAGTTGACAATTGGAAACAGTAATTTATTTCAAGCTGGTTATGCTGCGCGTGAGTCGTTTTGTTAGCGTCAGCTTGTATTTTTCATTTTTCCGGATACCTGTATCTGATTAATTTTGACGAAGCACTTTAAGAGCATTGCTACTCAAATTTACTGATAAATCTGTCAGTAAGAAGTCATTTTATTTTCAACAAGTAAACGGAGACATTGATGAAATTGTCGAATCTGCCAATAGGCACAAGACTAGGCGCTGGCTTTACCCTTGTGCTGCTGATGCTGATTGGCGTGGCTTACCTTGGCATTCACGGTATGCAGCAATCCAACCAATCCTTGCATCATGTGGTGACTGTGAATATTAAAAAAATGGATGCCTTGGAAGATATGTCCAGATCCATCCATATCGTTTCGCGGGTGGTGCGTTCAATCGCCTTGCTGTCAGATGAGGCGCAGGCCAAGCTGGAACATAAAAAAATTGATGAAGCCAGGGCTCATTACGATGAAGCTTTTTCCAGATTGGAAAAAATGCCTCTTGATGAAACAGGAAAAAAATTTGTTGCCAGCATTAAAGAAGATCAGATTGCAGCAAGAGCACTGGTTAACAAGTTTGAGGACATGGTTCATACGAACAAAGAGGAAGCGGTGCAATTTCTTTTGAAGGAAGTCAATCCAGCTACGGCAAAATGGCAGGATGCCATTCGGGATTTTACAAAACTTCAGGAAGAAAAAAATGCGAGTGACGAAGAGGCTGCGGCGCACGCATATCAAGCAGCATTATTTTTGATGATTTCCATCACCTTACTTGCCGTTATCTGCGGTGGTCTGGTTGCCTGGTTTACTTCAAGATCTATCGTTGCTCCGATCAGTGTGGCTGTTGATCTGGCAAAAACGGTTGCTAAAGGCGATTTAACCTCAGAAATTCAGGTAAATTCAACTGACGAAACGGGGCAGTTGATGCAGGCGCTGAAAGAAATGAACGGGAATCTGATCGATATTGTGAGTAAGGTAAGGGTTGGCACTGAGACTATTCATACCGCCGCCACTGAAATCGCTTCAGGAAATCTGGATTTGTCGTCTCGCACCGAAGAGCAAGCCGGTGCACTGGAAGAAACCGCTTCGTCAATGGAAGAGTTGACATCGACCGTCAAGCACAATACGGATAACGCACGGCAGGCGAATCAATTGGCTATTTCTGCGTCAGAAGTCGCTGCCAAAGGTGGTGCCGTGGTCAATGAAGTGGTTCACACGATGGGGGCAATTAATGCTTCATCGAAAAAAATCGTGGATATTATCGGGGTCATTGACGGTATCGCTTTTCAAACCAATATTCTTGCGTTGAATGCCGCGGTGGAAGCGGCGCGTGCCGGCGAGCAGGGTCGTGGCTTTGCCGTCGTTGCCAGTGAAGTGCGTAATCTTGCGCAGAGATCGGCTGGTGCTGCCAAAGAAATTAAAACCTTGATAGGAGATTCGGTAGAGCAGGTGGAAATTGGTTCGCGCTTGGTGGATCAGGCTGGCTCCACCATGGACTCTGTCGTATCCAGCATCAAAAATGTTACCGACATCATGGGGGAAATGAGTCTGGCAAGCCAGGAGCAGACTTCCGGTATCGAGCAAATTAATCACGCGGTGACGCAAATGGACGAAGTCACGCAGCAAAATGCGGCGTTAGTTGAAGAGGCCGCCGCTGCAGCCGCATCGCTGGAAGAGCAAGCACAAGTCCTGACGCAAATCGTGAGTGTCTTTAAAATTCCCGGGGCGCATGCTGGATTTGTACCCGCGCCAAAAAGCCATGGCCGTGTCGCGCCTGCTTCTGCGCGAAACAGTCAGACGCAACGCAGTTCGGTAAAACGTCTTGCCGGTGATGTGAAGGTTGCTGATGGCGGGAAATCAGTCAAGGCCGCCGTTGGCGAAGAGTGGGACGAATTTTAATTCAAATATATTTTGAGTCGATTCTGGTATTGCCGTTGTCGTCGTTGTCGTTGTTACTGTTCCGCACTTTTGAAGTGCTCTTAGTTTTAGGGTTATTTTGGTTTTTTGCTCGAGTAAGATTTTTTTAAAAAAATGAAGGAGATGATGAAATGAATAAAACAGTTTATATGGCTGTATTGGGTTTGCTATCTGTATCATCTGGCCTGGCTCTGGCACATGATAAGACTCACGCTCCGCACTGGAGCTATGCAGGAAAAACTGCGCCTGCGCATTGGTCTGAGCTGGATGCTGACAATGCTGCTTGTAAAATGAGTAAAGAGCAGTCACCAATTAACATCGTTGAGCGTAATGCAAAAAAAGCTGCCTTGCTGCCGCTGGATTTTAAATATGTCAGCAACAGTGCAGAGGTAATCAATAACGGTCATACGGTGCAGATCAATGTACCGGCCGGTAATAGCCTGAAAACTGGCGATGATGAGGGGAGCCTGCTGCAATTCCACTTTCATACACCGAGTGAAGAAAAAATCAATGGCGTCAGCTATCCTATGGTTGCGCATTTTGTGCACAAATTGAACGACGGTAAATTATCTGTTGTCGCTGTCCTGTTTAAAAAAGGGAAGGAAAATACTGCGTTGGCACCAGTCTTTTCTGCTTTGCCTGCAGAAGGGAAAACAACTCAGTTAACTAACTTCAATCCGGCAAGTGTTTTGCCGACGACGCGCACTTACTACAAATTTACCGGTTCATTGACAACGCCTCCATGCAGTGACGGGGTACGCTGGCAAGTGCTGAAGCAGCCGGTTGAGTTGTCTGCGAATCAGATCGCGGCGTTTAAAAAGCTCTATAAAATGAATGCGCGCCCGGTACAGCCATTGAATGGACGTTTAGTTGAGGTCAGCGAGTAATCGCCTGCTTTTTAGTCCAAGCGTAAGACAGGGCATATTGGCTAGTTTTCTTATTCAGCCTATGCATCCTTATCGTTGCTTCAAGATATGATGAAAAAAATCGCCAACTGCAAAATCAGTTGGCGATTTTTGTATTTGCTTTGTATCTGCTCTTGCGTACAGATCAGGCAACAGCCTTTAATGCGACAGCTTGTTCCAGCATGGTGCCAGTCTCGCGATAACGGACATGCCAGGAAAACGCTTTCTCCAGCACGTGTGGTGTCTGTCCACCACGTAATTCAGCCTCTGCCAGATAATCCAGTAGCATTTGTTTGTATGGCTCTGCCACACAATTCTGAATGATTTTCTGTGCACGTTCACGCGGCGCTAATCCGCGCAGATCGGCGAGGCCGACATCGGTCACGATAATGTCAACGTCATGTTCATTGTGGTCAACGTGCGTAACCATAGGAACGATGCTCGATATTTTCCCGTTCTTGGCAATTGCTTTGGTCGCAAAGACGGACAGATAGGCGTTGCGGGCAAAATCACCCGAGCCGCCGATACCATTCATCATATGGGTGCCGAGCACATGTGTGGAATTCACATTGCCATAAATATCGGCTTCAAGCGCAGTGTTGATAGCGATGATACCGAGACGACGAATGACTTCGGGATGATTGCTGACTTCCTGCGGACGGAGCACCAGGCGATCTTTGTATTTACCGATATTGGCAAATACTTCCTGGCTTTTTTGTGCCGAGAGTGTGATCGACGAGCCTGAAGCAAAGTCCAGTTTTCCGGCATCAAAAAGATCGAAAGTGGAGTCTTGCAAGACCTCTGAATACATTTGCAAATGTTCAAAAGGGCTGTCAATGAAGCCCATCATGACCGCGTTCGCTATCGTGCCGATGCCCGCCTGCATAGGCATCAGGCTGTTGGTCAATCTGCCATCTTTGACTTCTTGTTTGAAAAATTCAACGAGGTGGGCAGCGATCTGTGCGGTTTCTTCGTCTGGCGGCAAAATGGTCGAAGCGCTGTCCGCTTTCTCGGTAATGACGATTGCCACAATTTTTTCAGGCGGGATCATGATTGCCGTTGTCCCAACGCGGTCGCTGGCCGACATGATAGGAATCGGTTCCCGTTGCGGTCTGTGTTTAGGGATAAAAATATCGTGCAGACCTTCGAGCTCCATGGATTGGGTGAGATTGATCTCGACGATCACCTGATCCGCCAGAATAGCAAAGCTGGCGCTGTTACCAACAGATGTGGTCGGGATGATGGCGCCGGTTTCTGTGATGGCGATTGCCTCAATAATGGCAACGTCAATCGCATTGATCTGACGCGTACGCAATTGCTCAACTGTTTCGGATAAATGCTGATCGACATACATGATCTCACCGCGGTTAATTGCTGCGCGCAAGGTTGGGTCTGCCTGAAAAGGCATGCGGCGAGTCATGGCACCGGCTTCGGTCAGCGTTTTGTCGACATCGCTGCCCAGTGATGCGCCAGTCATCAGGGTAATTTTCAGTTGTTCAGATTTTGCCCGTTCCGCAATCGCGAGGGGAACAACTTTAGCGTCACCCGCTCGTGTGAAACCGCTCATGCCTACCGTCATTCCGTCTTCTATCCACGACGCTGCCCGTTCGGCAGTCGTGACGCGATTTCTTAATTCTGGAAGACGTATCCGTTGTTGTTGAGCTTCGTGCATTTTTATATTCCTTTGTCTCTGAAAGTAGATGGGAGAATTACTTTATGTTCTGATTTCCTGATTCTTCGATCAGGTTGTTGTTGCCGGTGTTTCTGAAATCTGTACTTGTTTTACTTGCCTAAGTCAGCCGGTAACCCACCGGTAGCATTGGGACGGGGAGAGGGGTATGTTGTATTGCTTCGAGCAAATCAATTTCGATGGCGCGACAGATTGCATCTAATGGCAAATCATTCGCGTCGAGACCAAAGGGCTCTTCGATTTCATCACCGAGTGCATCCAAACCGAAGAAGGTATAAGCAACAATTGCCACCACAAATGGCGTCATAAAGCCGATGGAATCCACTAGTCCGAAAGGCAGCAGAAAACAGTAGATATAGGCGGTCCGGTGCAGCAGCAATGTGTAAGAAAAAGGAATGGGCGTATTTTTTATACGCTCGCACGCGGCTGCGGCGGCTGTGATGGCTGATAAGGTGGTGTCAATATTGGCCGCAAGACACGGATCGATGCGCTTTTCATTCATACTTTGCTGCAGATCCAGCGCCATACGATTGATTAAAAAATCGGGTTTGTTTTTGGAGGTCTGAATTAATTTGACTTCTTCCTGCGTCAGCCATTGCGGCATATCTTCACCCGGTAAATCACGTAGCAAATTTTTCAGCGCGTAGGAAAAAGCGATTGCCCGGTAAATCATGCGAACCCGGATATCGTTCAGCCCGTTAGATGCCAGTGCAGTCACAGGGTAGGTAATCAGGCTTTGACATTGGCGTGATAGGTTGCGGCTTCTGATGAGAAGCTCGCCCCAGAGTTTGCGCGCTTCCCAAAAACGGTCATACGCAGTGTTATTCCTGAAGCCGAGAAAAATAGAGATAGGTAAACCGATCAAGGTAAACGGGATGGTCGTCAGCGTGATCTTGAGTTTGAATAAGTCGCCATGTGACATGGTGACCAGGGTCGCAATCAGTATGTTTATTGTCAGGGCCGGCAATATTCTTGGCAATACGGAGCCACGCAACATGAGAAACAACCTGAAGCCAGACGGGCGATCCCTGACTATCATGCTTTTTCCCAATTTTTTATATGTTTCACCGATAACCCGTCAAAATACTAATATATTAGTGAATTAAAACACTAATATATTAGTAAGTCAATCTGTACAATGGCTTTGAATTATTGAAAATAATTAATCTGAATGGAGTCAATATGAATCACAGGATTGCTTACCGAAATTTGCCGCAACTGTTTTTGAAGGCGCGCGCGAATCTGATGAGTCACTTTCGGCCGATATTGAGTCGGTTTGGCTTAACCGATCAGCAGTGGCGAATTTTTCGTGTGCTTGATGAACACGGCCAACTCGAACCACGAGAGTTGTGTGATTTATGCCAGATATCCAGCCCCAGTATGGCAGGCGTGCTCAAGCGCATGGAAGAACTTGACCTGATCCGCCGTTGCGATGTGAAAGGGGATCAACGTCGCGTATTAATTGCCTTATCAGAGCAGGGGGACGCGCTGATGCTGAAAATTGCCCCATTGATTGACATGCAATATCAACACGTTGAGCAGGCATTTGGAAGTGAGGCAATTGATGAACTGATCGCCGCTCTTGAGCGGTTTAATGAGGTAAAAACAGAAGCAGTTGAGCAGGTTGCGTTGGATTAGCTTTTGCGATTTTTTATTTACCTGAAAAATCCAGGAATATATATCGAATTATATCGAATTCTCTATTTACATTGATCAGCGTTGATGCTTTTACATACATGATATTGCCGTGCCCTATCGATTGCGGTGAGACGCGTGGTTAGTATTAGTTCCAGCGATGTTTGATTTTGCATTTGAGTTTTCTGGCCAGTGGTTTATTTATTCTCTTTCCGTGTGAGCGAGACAACACATGTCGTACCAGTTCTTGTCCGGTGAGGTTACTATTTATGTACTAACTGTTGCGTATTAACTTAATATATTCTTTTTTTGTTTTGGACTATTGAGTTTGCCTCTGGAATGCCCTATTGTGCAACGCACCAATAATTACAAGGTACGCAATTGGATAATCATCAAACGAAAAGCAGTCTGGCAGGATTGACGTTAGCGGCAGTCGGCATTGTTTATGGCGATATCGGAACCAGTCCTCTTTACACGATGAAGGAAGTATTTGCGCCTGCTCACGGGTTGCAACTCACGCAGGCCAATATTTTTGGTATCGTCTCTATGATTTTGTGGGGATTGATTATCATCGTTTCCCTCAAGTATGTGA
The DNA here is from genome assembly GCF_018139565.1 of Cognatundibacterium rivi. Lineage (GTDB taxonomy): Bacteria > Pseudomonadota > Gammaproteobacteria > Burkholderiales > Burkholderiaceae_D > Undibacterium > Undibacterium rivi. Next base: position 838,391 of record NZ_JAGSPK010000002.1, on the reverse strand, counting down.
CGCTTGTGCTGCGCGCAGATAACCGCGGTGAAGGCGGGATCATGGCGCTGACGGCGCTGTCCCTTGAATCTGTCAGTAAAAATTCTAAACTCTACTTCCCCCTGACTGTGCTTGGCCTGTTTGGTGCTTCACTGTTTTACGGTGATGGCGTGATCACACCAGCGATGTCGGTGTTGTCAGCAATGGAAGGTATTGAAGTTGCCACACCTAGTTTTAAACCAGTCGTTGTTCCTATTACGCTGATTGTACTGATCTGTTTGTATGCGGTTCAGCGTAAAGGCACTGCAGGCATAGGGAAGATGTTCGGCCCGGTGATGTTGTTGTGGTTTTCAGTTCTGGCCTTGATGGGCTTGTATAACATCATCCGTGTTCCGGGAATTCTTGCCGCTTTCAATCCCTTATACGCTGTGAACTTTGTGATTGACCATCACTGGGGGGCTTTTTTTGCGCTGGGTGCTGTCGTGCTGGCGTTCACCGGCTCGGAGGCTTTGTATGCGGATATGGGGCATTTTGGCGCTAAACCTATTCGTGCCGCCTGGTTTTTTATTGTGTTTCCCGCGCTGGCGCTGAATTACCTTGGACAAGGCGCGCTGCTGATGTTTAATCCGGCAGCAGTGACCAATCCCTTTTATTATCAGTTGGGTGCGTGGAGTATTTATCCTCTGGTCATCTTATCGACGGTTGCTGCGGTGATCGCATCTCAGTCAACAATATCCGGGACGTTCTCGATGACCAAACAAGCTATTTCGCTCGGCTTTTTGCCGCGCATGAAGATTGTGCACACGTCAGCTAAAGAAATTGGCCAGATTTATATTCCGGTGGCGAACTGGATGCAATTGTTTGTCGTAGTTGGTGCGGTGATTGGCTTTGGTTCATCGACGAATCTTGCATCGGCTTACGGTATCGCAAATACCGGTACGATGCTGGTGACGTCATTGCTGACGTTTTTTGTTATCCGGTTTGGCTGGAAATACAATCTTCTGTTGTGTGTCGCTGCGACATTTTTCTTTTTAGCGATCGACGTTTCTCTGTTTTCTGCCAATGCATTGAAATTTTTCCATGGCGGTTACTTCCCGATTGTACTGGGATTGATTATTTTCACTTTGATGCTGACGTGGAAACGTGGACGTGAGCTGGTATTTGAAAATCTGAAAAAGCATGCAATTCCGCTGGAGGATTTCCTAGCGTCCCTGTTTGTTTCCGCCCCAGCCCGGGTTTACGGCACTGCCGTATTCTTGCGAGGTGAGGCAGACGGTGTGCCGCATGCGCTCTTGCATAACTTATCGCACAACAAAATATTGCATGAACGGGTGGTTTTTCTGACGCTGCATAACAGGGAAATTCCGTGGGTACCATTTTCTGAACGTATTAAGATTTCCGATCTTGGCAATTCGTGTTACCAGATCGATCTGTTTTACGGATTTAAAAATGAGCCGGATATTCCAGCTGCGCTTGCTTTGTGTGCATCAAGTGGTCTGATTTTTGAGCCTATGGAAACTTCTTACTTTATTTCCAGGCAGACGATTATCTCTACGCCGGGCGGTGGCATGGCAAGATGGCGCGAGGGCATTTTTGTTGCGATGTCTCGCAATGCACGTGATGCAGCGGACTACTATCACATCCCAAGCAATCGTGTGATTGAAGTCGGCGCTCAGGTTGAAATTTGAAATAATGGTGGGAGGGCTTATAAAATCAAAAGTCCTATGCTATAATTTTGTTTTTCGCGGCTGTAGCTCAGCTGGATAGAGTACTTGGCTACGAACCAAGGGGTCGTGGGTTCGATTCCTGCCAGCCGCACCAGATTCAAGGGACTAGATGCAAATCTAGTCCCTTTTTTCTATTCTGCGCTTCTTTTTTTCTTGTTCATTTTCTTCCCCGGTTCGCTGCATTTTTTTTGCTTACCTTAATACTTATTTATCTTGCGTCACAAAAGTTGAGCGGAGGGGCTTTAAATGTTGGGTTTACTTGTGCTATAATTTTCTTCTTCGCGGCTGTAGCTCAGCTGGATAGAGTACTTGGCTACGAACCAAGGGGTCGTGGGTTCGATTCCTGCCAGCCGCACCAGATTCAAGGGACTAGATGCAAATCTAGTCCCTTTTTTCTATTCTGAGATGTTCAAGTTGAAGAAGGTGCTCACGCTGACATGAGTGCCGAATTGGCTTAGTGATTGACTAGTCCTCGAGTATTAACCGGCGCAGACTCCAGTTTTCTGGTGCCTCCTGATTGAGGGAGCTGCGTTTGATCGGGCTGGATCGTACGCTTTCTTCGATGGACGTAATGAGCCGGTGGAGTTGCGATGCGTCAGGCAGCATAGTTCCCAAGAATGCTACGTCATCGTCATATTGAATCAGGATGGTAGGGAAATTTTCAATTTCTATATCTTCGACCAGATGGGCATGGTCTTCTATGTCGACCCAGGCAAAGCACTTTTCCGGATGGCGGACAGCCAGTTCTTCGAATGCTGTGCGATAAATATTACAGGTGTCGCACCATGCAGCGCAAAGGCAGGCGACCAGCCATTGTTTGGACTTCAGTTGATTTTTCAACTGTTTCAGATCATTAGTGTGAATATGTGCGTTCATGTAGTAATTCTAACCGATTCAATCTCAATAGAAATCCAGCCTTGCACTGAAGTGAACACGGTAAAATACGTCTATGACAACGATTTTAGCAATAGAAACATCGACCGAGCTGGCATCAGCAGCTTTGCTTGTCGATGATCAGATTTATGTGCGCGAGTTATCCGGCGTGCAAACCCATTCACAAGGAATTTTGCCTGCGTTGCAGTCATTGCTGTCGGAGGCAGGCATCGCGCTGTCTGACTGTGATGTTTTGGCTTACGGATGCGGCCCCGGTGCATTTACAGGGATACGCACAGCTTGCGGCATTGTTCAGGGGCTTGCCTATGGCGCAGAATTAAACGTTGTGCCGGTGATTAGTCTGCACGCGATGGCGTTGGCAGCATTCGCAGAGGTAAAGGCAGATAATTTTATTTGCGTTCTGGATGCGCGTATGAGCGAGGTGTACTGGGCGCAGTACCGCTTTGTAGGTGGAGTCTGCGTAGAAGTTAGCGCTCCAGTGTTGGCGAAGATAGAAGATATTACGCCGAGTGCTGATCTTGATTCACCGTATTTTGTCCTTGGGAATGGCGTTGTTTTGCCTTCTCAATTTATTCAGTTTCCATCGATTCCGATGATGCCGCATGCAAAACAGGTTGCGGAGTTGGGGAAACTTGGGCTGGCAAGCGGTCAGGATGTCTCACCAGAGCTGGCGCAGCCGCTGTACCTGAGAAATAAGATTGCCTTAACTACTGCCGAACGAGCTTTGGTACAGGGGCAGAAGTAATATGCGGCTTTTCGTACTGAGTATAAGAAAACATGCATAACTTTGTGAAATTGGGTTTTGCGGACATTGATCAGATACTGACGATTGAAGAGGCGGTATACTCTCATCCCTGGTCCAGAGGAAATTTTACCGATTCGTTTTTAAGTGGCTATCAGGCATTTGGTATTCGCGATCATTCCGGAGAAATTGCCGCTTATTTTTTTGTAATGCCTGTTGTTGACGAATTGCATCTGCTGAATTTCGCCGTCCGTAAAGAAAATCAGGGACAGGGATATGCGAGCGCCATGTTGAGATACCTGCATCTTTATGCAAAAGAACAGAGCATGACGTCAGTTTTGTTGGAAGTCCGGCGTAGTAATTATCGGGCAATTGAGGTGTACCTTGCCGATGGCTTTGAGGAAATCGGCAGAAGAAAAGCCTACTATCCTGTCGATGTAAATACCCGTGAAGATGCAATCGTGATGCGGAGAATGTGCTGATGAATGCTGCCGAACAAACGGCTCGTATCAAAATTCTGAATGCAATGGGTTTGGGCCCGTTGTGGCTCTCCCGCTATGCGTCTGAGGAGGTAACTCCAGTAGCTGCGACGTTGGCGTTGGCGGATGTTCCTCCTGCGGCTGTTTTGCCTGACGGTGGCGTCACCGACGTTGTAACAGTGGCGGACCTACCCCCATCTTCAGCGCCAGTGGTGTCTGATCCCGTGGATCGCGTATCTGCAATGTCCTGGGATGCATTGCAAGCCGAAGTCGCATCTTGTGTGGCTTGTGGCTTGTGTAAAGGTAGGACAAAAACAGTTTTTGGCACTGGAGATACCGCAGCGACATGGTTGTTTGTCGGTGAAGGTCCGGGCTATAACGAAAACTTACAGGGTGAGCCGTTTGTCGGCGCAGCCGGACAGTTGCTTGATAATATGCTGCGGGCACTTGGTGTGCAGCGCGGTGAACGTGCGTATATTGCTAATGTTGTCAAATGTCGACCGACGGATAGCAGCGGTAAAGACAGGCCGCCAACGGCCGATGAAATACAGGCTTGTCTGCCGTATTTGCAGCGCCAGATTGCCTTAATTCAGCCGAAAGTGATTGTTGCCCTGGGTAAGACGGCAGCAGTTGCCTTATTGGGGGCCGATCCTGATACGCCGGTTTCGCAATTGCGTGGAAAAGAACATCATGTCAACGGTGTGCCTATGATTGTGACCTACCACCCTGCGTATTTATTGCGTAAACCTGTAGAAAAAAGTAAGGCGTGGCGCGATTTGTGTCTCGCTCAAAACGCTTTACCAACAAATGCCTGATGCGAGTCTATCCAGACTATCAGGCACAGTTTCATCAGCAGTGGGGACATCTGAACGATGTGCATGTCCGCTCACTCGCATGGTTGTTAAGTTCTCCCGATTTGCTCGATCAGCAGTCCTCCGTGTGGCAAGGTGCGATCGTCGCACCGGAGCTGCCGTCTCAGAGTCAGCTTGAACGGTGGTTAACCAAGCTTGATGTATTTCCAGAGCCTTTGCATCAGGCCTTGCGTGATGCGCCGACAAAACGACTGGGTTTGTATGCGGAGGTGTTGCTTGCTTTTTATCTTGCTGATTCAGGTGAGCTGTTTGCGCATGGTCTGCAAGTGAATGACGAGCAGGCACGTACCATTGGCGAGTTTGATTTTCTGGTAAAAGAAGGCGCGGGGCTTGTGCATTGGGAGTTGGCGACAAAGTTTTATTTGTTTTTTTCTGACGCGCCATCTGAACAAAGCGGAGCACCTGATTTGTTTAATTATCTTGGTCCGAATCTCGCGGATACGCTGGGAGCCAAGATGAAGAAAATAGTGCAGCAGCAACTGCGCCTCGGCTTACATCCGGCAGCAAAGAAATTGCTGCCTTTTCCTTTGCTGCGTTCACAAGCGCTTGTGAAAGGCTGGCTGTTTTATCGCGATATAGATATTGCTCGAGCAGGCGCAGTGGTCGATGGCGTATCGGAGCAGCATTGCCGGGGTTACATCTGGACTCTGCGCGATCTGCAAGAGATGTCTGAGTGCGAAGGCGTTATTTTGGCGCGCCTTACCTGGCTTGCACCAGTACAATCGCGTGGTGATGCGGTAATGGAGAAACAGGCATTGCTGGCACAGATCAAATCACATTTTTCACTATCAACCGCACCAGTGTTGCTGGCCATCACCATCACACGCGACGGTATTGCCCGCGAAGTTTGTCGCGGCATGCTGGTTCCCGATGACTGGTGGGATCAGGCGCGCGTGGCAAGATTGCGCGCCTAGTGTTTATGCTCACCTATCAATGCCAGTGAATCAAACTGACGTTGGTTGGCATCATGTTTTTTCATGACGATGAACATCGTGCTCGCCACAAATAAGCCGAAGATCACAATCACCGCCTGAATATTCAGGTCTAAATAGATCATCAGCGCATACAGACCTAACATAACTAGTACTGATAAGTTCTCATTGAAATTCTGTACCGCAACGGAGTGTCCGGCACTCATGAGTACATGGCCGCGGTGTTGTAAGAGGGCGTTCATTGGCACCACAAAAAAGCCAGCCAGTGCGCCAACCAGAACAAGCAGGGGATAAGCGAGCCAGACGCTGTGTACGAAGATCATGGTTGTAACTACCAAGCCCATTGCAATGCCCATGGGCATGACTGCCAGCGATTTTTTGAGTGGGACAAATTTAGCGGCAGCGACCGCGCCGATGGCAATCCCGATAGCGACAACGCCTTGCAGTACCGCTGCTTTATTCAGCGGCATTTGCAAAGATTCTTCTGCCCATTTTAAAACGATAAACTGCAGTGTTGCCCCGGCGCCCCAGAATAGCGTGGTGACAGCCAGTGAAATCTGCCCCAGTTTGTCTTTCCAGAGCGTGACAAAGCAATGGGAAAAATCGCAAACTAATTGCACTGGATGGGGCTTTTGATGCGCGTAACGGGCACCGGTGTCAGGGATGCGCAAATTAAACAGAGCGGCAAGCCCATAAAAGACGGTAATGACGCAGAGTGCTGCCTCGGTCGGCGTATTAATCGGAAAATCAATTACCGGGAAATCAAAATTCAGTAAGGCTGTAGAGATATGCGGGGTAACCAGTGCACCACCAAGTACAGTGCCGAGGATAATGGAGGTGACCGTTAAGCCTTCGATCCAGCCATTCGCTGCGACCAGTTTTTCTGGAGGAAGCAATTCGGTCAGAATGCCGTATTTTGCCGGTGAATACGCTGCCGCACCAAACCCGACGAGGGCATAGGCAATCAAGGGATGGATATGAAAAAACATTAAAGCGCAACCAACGACTTTAATCATATTCGTAATGAACATGACCTTGCCTTTGGGAAGTGCGTCAGCAAAGGCACCGACAAATGCGGCCAACAACACGTAAGAGACAGCGAAGAAAAATTTGAGTAAGGGCGGCATCCAGCTTGGCGATTGCATCGATACCAGTAACGCCATGGAGGCAATCAGTAGCGCATTGTCGGCCAGCGAAGAAAAAAACTGTGCCGCCATAATTGTATAGAAACCACGTCTCATGCTTGTCGTTTGCCTGTTACAAAGTGTTATCGGTCAGCTTTATACCATGAAAATCTCGCCTGATCGCTGAATTAGAGCATGTATATCAGAAAATACTGGGTAAAATATCAGTGTTTATTTCATTTTCTATGAAAAATTATGGCTAAGGCAAAAACTAATTACACCTGCACGGAGTGCGGCGGCATCGTTAATAAATGGGCCGGGCAGTGCCCTTCGTGCGGACAATGGAATACCTTGGTCGAAACGTTGATAGAGGCGGCTGGCAACCGTTTTTCAGGGAAACATCAAAGCTTGGCGCAAACAGCGCCGGTACTGAATCTGTCGGATATCGAAGCGTCAGACGTGCCGCGTTTTGGTACGGGTATCGAAGAATTTGATCGCGTACTTGGTGGTGGCTTAGTGCCGGGTGGTGTTGTTCTGATCGGTGGCGACCCCGGGATTGGAAAGTCCACCTTATTACTGCAAGCCTTATCGAATCTGACGAAGACAAAAAAAGTGTTGTATGTCAGTGGTGAAGAGTCTGGTGCGCAGATCGCTTTACGGGCGAACCGGTTGGTACTGGACACGCACGGGCTGGCTTTGCAGGCAGAAATTCAGCTAGAAAAAATTCTGAACACACTGGCCGATCATAAGCCGGAAGTGGTGGTGATCGATTCAATTCAGACGATTTATTCGGATGCCTTGAGTTCGGCGCCGGGCTCGGTAGCGCAGGTGCGTGAGTGCGCGGCCCAGCTGACACGCGTCGCAAAAACCATGAATATCACCATGATTTTGGTAGGCCATGTGACAAAAGAGGGGGCGCTGGCCGGACCGCGCGTGTTGGAACACATTGTCGATACGGTTCTGTACTTTGAAGGGGATACGCATTCCAGTTTCCGTCTGGTTCGGGCGATTAAAAACCGCTTTGGCGCAGTGAATGAACTGGGTGTGTTCGCCATGACCGAGCGCGGCTTGAAAGGCGTATCCAATCCATCGGCACTATTTCTTTCGCAGCACGAGTCGCAGGTTGCCGGTTCCTGTGTCATGGTTACACAAGAGGGAACCCGACCTCTGCTGGTAGAGATACAGGCGCTGGTTGATAGCTCCTTTGCACCGAATGCCAAGCGGTTATCCGTCGGTCTTGAGCAAAATCGTCTGGCGATGCTGTTGGCGGTGTTGCACCGGCATGCAGGTGTTGCGGCGTTTGATCAGGACGTGTTTATTAATGCGGTCGGTGGCGTCAAAATTGCTGAGCCCGCAGCTGATCTGGCTGTTTTGCTGGCGATTAATTCGTCGATGCGAAATAAGCCCTTGCCGCGCAGTCTGGTCGTGTTTGGTGAGGTTGGTCTGGCGGGTGAGATACGGCCAGCGCCGCGTGGGCAGGAGCGCTTGAAAGAAGCAGCCAAGCTCGGATTTACGATTGCGATGATCCCGAAAGCCAATGCTCCCAAACAGAAAATCGAGGGTCTGACAATTATCGCAGTCGATCGTATTGATGAGGCGATGAGCCGTATCCGCGATATTGACGACGCCGGTTGATTTGCTGGCGGAAGATTTTACCTAAGTGCGCAGGCTGTTGATGACCTCAGTTGCAGCACATATTCCGCTGCTGATCGCGCCTTCCAGTGTTGCCGGATAATCGCCCTGAGTGTAGTCGCCGGCCAATGCCAGCCCGGGTATGCCCGTGATGTTCCGTGGTCGTTGCAGTGACGGAGTGCAGCTGAAGGTCGCTCTTTTTTCGGTAATGATCTGGTGCCAGAGTGGGTTTGCCAGTTCTGGGCGCTGAAAGCTGTCAGCCAATTGCCGCGCAATCGCGCTTGCCAGTGACTGATGATCTTGCTGGTGTTCTTCCGGTGCGCTGATCACGACTGCAAACAAGCCACTTTGATCATCATGCAACTGGCCGCGGTCAAATACATATTGCCCCCATCGCTGTTGCTGTGGGTCGTCCAATAAGGTATACATGGGGCGCGGCAGGCGTGTGCCTTGCGCATACTGCAAATAGCAGCTAGTGATGGCTTCGTATGTTAACGGCGGCAATGTCATGCCAGTGCCGGCCTCGTTCAGCATTCGTTGCGCGTTGCTGGCATCGGTCGCAATGATGACGCCGTCAAACATACGCTCTTGCTGATTGACCTGAATGATCCATCGTGATGCATCGTTTTTTTTGATCGCTTTGATGGCGCCAGAGCATGTCGCATCAGCGCCGTGACGCTGTATGAATTCTGCTGCTTTTTCTGGGAATAGCGCAGACAGATTCAGCCTTGGCAGCAACATGTCGGATGCGGCGCGACTCGCGCCAAGGCTGTCCCGCAGGACATTCAAAAATACTTGCGCCGACGCCTGTTCAGCGGGTGTGTTCAATGCGGCGATGCAAAGCGGATTCCACATCAGGCGGCATAGTCTGTCTGTCTGATCAAAGCGTTGCAGTAATTCTGCCACTGTGCAGTCAGTATTAAGCTTCCATCCCATCCAGCGTGCTGTCGAAGAAAATCTGGCGAGTGCCAATTTGTCTTCGCGACGCAGACCAGTCGCCTTCCAGAGAGCTACGAGCATATGCAGTGGTGCAGGCAGGCGTGGCGCAACGAAGTGCATGCCATCTTCATGCTCCGGGTAGATCATTTGCAGCGGCAAGCGTAAAAATGCCGTGTTCAGATCTATGCCAACGAGCTTCATTAAATTCAGACTTTGTTGATAGGCTCCAAGCAGAATATGCTGACCGTTATCGACTGTGAGCCCATTAATCTCGACCCCGCGCGCGCGGCCACCGAGTGTTTTTGCAGACTCAAACAGGCTGACCGGATGTCCGTTCTGCGTCAATGTAACAGCTGCCGCGCAGCCAGCCCAGCCGCCGCCGATGACAGCAATTTTTTTCGCGACTTTCGCCATTTCAGCCACGGATATAGGTTTTCCAGGCGAGCCAGAGTTTGCGTATCGGTGTCAATGAAATGCGTTGATTCAGTACGTGAAAGCCATCGCGCTGAATTTCCGATAGCAGCGTTCTGTAGATCGCCGCCATAATCAATCCGGTACGCTGCGCGCGGCGGTCTTCAGGCGGCAGTAATGCCAGCGCCTCATCATAGAGTGTCTGAGCCCGTTCGTACTGGAATTGCATCAGTGCTTCAAATTCCGGGCTATGTCTGGCATTTAGTATGTCGGCTGCGGTGACCTTGAACTGTTGCAGCTCGTTGACCGGAAGATAAATTCGGCCCTTGCGCGCATCTTCACCGACATCACGAATGATATTCGTCATTTGAAACGCCAGACCGAGTTTCTCTGCGAATACTTTAGTTTGCGGATTGGTAATACCAAAGATGCTCGCAGATAAAATCCCGACCACGCCGGCGACATGCCAGCAATATTTTTGGAGTGCGGGGAAGTCCAGATAACGGGTCTGATTCAGATCCATTTCCATGCCGTCAATAACGGCCATCAGGTGCGCGCCATCGAGCTGGTAGGTCGACATGTGAGGCAACAAGGCTTTGGTGACCGGATGTGTCGGTGCATTCGCCAGCATGGCCTGAATTTCTTTACGCCACCATGTCAGTTTGCTGCGGGCAACCATATCGTCAGTACTTTCATCGACGACGTCGTCCACTTCCCGGCAAAAAGCATAGAGCGCCGTGATTGCGCGGCGCCTTTCTGCAGGCAGGAACAGGAAGCTGTAGTAGAAACTGGAGCCGCTTTCTGCAGCTTTTTGTTGGCAATATTCGTCTGGTGACATGCTGGAATATAAAAAAGTTGTTGACGCCGGGCTGATCAAAGTTGACAAGAGTTGCTATGCTAACAAACTTCAACATGCCTCAACCTGTTCAAATTGCGATGGTGCATGTAGAACGGAAGTATCGTAATGTAATCAGATTGTAGAATTCTTAACTCAAAACGCGACAGCTCGTATAATAGTGGGCGCATTATATTATCGCTCTGCACAAAAGAGCCTGGCTTTTGACTCGAAACTTTAAATTTGGACAAACATCTTGAATAAATCGAAACTTGTGGCAATTTTGGGTGGCCTGGGAATTCTCCTGGCTGGATGCGGTGGCTTCGTTTACACCTCTGTCGGCGGCACCGTCACGGGTCTGGGAACAACAGGGGCAAATTCAGTGCAATTGATGAATGAGCAAAACTTTGTCCGGACGCTGACTGCAGATGGCCCTTTTTCATTTAATGTGGCGAGCAATGCGAATTACTCTATTATTGTCTCTATTCAGCCAAATCTGGTGAATTGCACGGTAGCGAATGGCACGGGAAAAATGACAGGTGAGGGCGCGTTGAATAACATCCTGGTGACTTGTGTGCCGAATGTGCCTGTATCAGGAACCCTGTCCGGTTTGGCTGACAGCGGCACCATTACCTTGAACAACAATACCGTGAATCCTGCGACCAGTGTTGCCACAGACAAGGCGATGGTCTTGTCTGCTAATGGTGCATTCCAGCTAACCAATTATGTGGTTAGCGGCTATCGTTACAATGTGACGGTGGCAATGCCACCAGCCGCGCAGTATTGCACGGTCGCGAATGGCACAGGCGTAGCGGATAATAAATATCCGAATGCGATTAACAATGTTGCGGTTGCTTGTGTTCCGGCTGTGCCTGTGAAGGTAACAGTGAATGGTCTGACCGCTGGCAATACGCTGACATTGTCGAATGCGACGACCGCCAAATCCACTGCCGATACCTTAGCGATCAGCACGATCGGTATTTATAATTTTGGCTGGAGTCTGCTCAATGGCATGACATATGCGGTAACAGTGGCAACGCAACCGACCGGACAGACTTGTACTGTGCAGAATGCGAGCGGTGTAGCGGACATTACCAAGCCGGACGCAGCGAGCAACATCGTCGTGAATTGCGTCTGAGCACACTGACATTCAGCGTTCGCTTCATTTAAAAGCGCATCAAAAAAAAGCCCACCATAACCGGTGGGCTTTTTTTATTGATTGACGCCTGGTGCGATGGCTGGCTTATAGCTCTTCCAGCATGCCCGCGTCATTAAAATAAAAAATACCTTCCCGCTTGAAGCCCCATTTGCCTCCCTTGAGCCTGATAAACGGTTCAAAGCTGAAAAAACCAACTTCTGACAATGGGATGTCGTTGCTGGAATCAATATACTGGCGTTGATCTTTATCGTTCGCGATACTGTGGCCGACGTTGTTGCGATAATCAAGATTGACGAAACCGTTCTGACGTATGCGCATGTTGGCCCAGTCAAACAACTGACCAAACGTGGTCTGAGGCCCCACCAGCGCCTGCATTTGCTGATGCATCTGTTTCAGGAAATTCAGGCCATTTCTGAATTCGATTAATTGCGGAGTCGGCGTGACTCTGCCGTTTTCTATCGGGAATGAACGGGCGCAATCACCCCAAAAGCGATCCCGCGTCGGACTCAGGTCTATCGTCACCAGATTATCATTACCGACACGTTCTTCGTTGGGTTGATAATCGCGCCCGGAGATGGAGACGCAACTGCGTGAGCCGAGTAATACCAGTGCTGGACAAGAGTGATACCAGGTATCCGGATAGCCTTGCGCCTGCAATAAGCGATGGGCTTTTTCAGCGATACTTTTTTCGGTGTCGTCTGCAGTAATCAGGCCAGCCATTTGCTGCAATACAGTTTTGGCGGCGCTTTGTACTTGTCTGTGCTGTTCGATCTCGAACGCGGTTGGCATAATCTTTCCGTTTCAGCTGAGCGTGATGGTGAATCTGGATTTATTTTTCAGGGCTGCTCTTCGTTACTGCTTTGACGCCTGCGGCAGTCACATCGACTGCTGTTCCAACCACGGCGCCACCGACTTTGACTGTCGTGGAGACAGCGGTATCGGCGATGGCAATGACAGTGCACGCACTCAGTGGGAAAACGCATAGTAGGAAAAACATTCGCGATATACAAGTTCGCATGAGTAAGCCTGGCATCGTAAGGTTGGTGGCGGTGTGGCTGTGATCGTCTGGCGAGTCACATTGTGCGGCTTTGCTTCAGTATACGTCAGCGCGTTATGCACTTATTTGTGGATGCTGTAATTTTTTGTAACTTGATATTCATTTTGCAATAAATTATATACTCCCCCTCTATTTTTAAGAAACCTCGCTAACCTCAGCGTATTCATTGGGCTCTTTTATATACTGGGGGGAGTATTTATTGGCACTGAAATTGGCGCTGAATCAGTTTCTGGACGACATTCGCAATGCGCGCCAGCTCAGCACCAGCCAATCCTTTGCCTTCAGCGTTGGCCTATGGTGGAACACATCACCTTTCACGGCTTCAATTTTCTCTATGATGCGCAGACCGCCTTGAATGACTAAGCGCAGCTCCCAACCGATGCGACCAGGAAGGCGTGTTGCCAGCCCGCTGCCTGAGAGCATCATCTGACGCGCGCGTGCGGTTTGAAATTGCATCAGCGCTTGCCAGGCTGCGTTCATCTTCTGATTGGCGATATCCTGCTCGCTGATGCCGAAGGTTTGCATGTCAGTTTGCGGCAGATAGATGCGCTGTTTTTTCCAATCAATCGCGACATCCTGCCAGAAATTAATCAATTGTAGTGCCGAGCAAATCGCATCCGAGTCGCGGATGTTTTCTGGCGTTGCCGCACGATACAGATGTAGCATGATCCGACCGACCGGATTGGCCGAGCGACGGCAGTAATCTTGCAACAGTTCGAAATCAGCATAACGGGTGGCGACCACGTCCTGCTTAAATGCCGAAAGCAAATCGCGGAAGGCCTGCAACGGCAGTTGGTGTTGTCGGATAACATCAGCCAGAGCGATGAACATGGGCTGGCTACTGTTGCTGTTTTGCTCAATGAAGTCGAGTTCCTGCTCATACGCGCTGAGCGCCGTCAGACGCTGTTCAGGCGTGGCATCTCCCTCGTCCGCAATATCGTCTGCACTGCGGGCAAACGCATAAATGACCTCGACTGCCGGTCGTAAATGCGGTGGAAGTAAGATTGATGCAACAGGAAAATTTTCGTAGTGTTCAACGGACATAAGTGGGTATAAATTCTTAATGACCGAAAAGTCATTGGCAAAGAGGTTGGCCTTAATTATAATAAATAACCAGCCAGTCATTTATTTAAAATCAGTCCTATCAGTTGCAATTCGTTGTGGTAATGACGAATATGTCATCTGATTGCCTGCCGCCTCATTCAGTCCGCATAGTAAAGGAAAACTTTTGTGTTAACACTAAAAACTCCCGTGTTCGCTGACGCGTCCCCCGTTGTCAATCGCGTCAAAATGCGTCACTCAGGTTTATCCTCGTCGCGGGCGCTTGCTGCGCTTTCTATCTTGAGTTTGTTGGTGGCCTGTTCCAAGCCGGTTGAGAAAACCGAGGACGTGCGGCCAGTGCGTGTGGTCACAGCGGCCAATACCACTTCTGATGTGGCATTTGAATTATCCGGCGAAGTGCGTCCGCGAATAGAATCCCGCCTCGGCTTTCGGGTCGGCGGCAAGATCGTTCAACGCAAGGTGGAGTTGGGTACGGTGGTGAAGCGCGGTCAGTTGCTGATGCAACTTGATCCGCAGGATTTGCTGCTGGCACAAACACAGGCGAAAGCAGCGTTGACAGCAGCAGAAAGTAATCGCGATCTTGCTCTGGCAGATTTGAAGCGTTATCAGGAATTGCGCGCTAAGAATTTCGTTGCCGCTGCTGTGCTCGATAGTAAAGAGGTCGCGTATAAGGCTGCGCATGCGAGTTTTGAGCAGGCAACAGCCGGCTTTAAAAATCAGAGTAATCAGGCGGGCTATGCGACGCTGATCGCAGATGTCGACGGTGTTGTCACCGGGATTGACGCAGAGGTTGGGCAAGTTGTGGCTGCGGGAACCCCGGTTGTCCGGGTTGCGCAATCCGGCGAAATGGATGTGCTGGTCGGTATTCCGGAAAACAAAATCAATACCATACGGCAGATGAGTGATATCAAGGTCGGCTTATGGGCTGATCCAACATTGGCATTGCCGGGTAAGTTACGTGAATTGTCACCGGTCGCGGATGCGGTGACGCGTACTTATCTGGCTAAAGTCAGTTTGCCTGCGGATGCAAAAGATGTGCGTCTCGGTATGACGGCCAATGTCAGCTTCGTCGCACCGAATTCCACTCCGGTATTCAAACTGCCGGCCACAGCTTTATTTCAGGATAAAGGGCAGACAGCGGTCTGGATCGTCAGTGGTGGCGTGGTCAAGCTGGTACCAGTGAAACTGACTGGCACATCGGGCGAAGAGGTGTTGATTGCCAGCGGAATTTCTTCTGGTCAGCAGGTTGTGACGGCAGGCGTTAATTTATTAAAACCAGGGCAGAAAGTCAGTATTCTGGGCGCGGAGTCCACGACAGTAAAGGCGCCGGCAACCAAGCCGCCAGTGACGGCAGCGACAGCCTCCGCGGTGGGAGCTTCTCAATGAGCAATTCGTCGAAAGGTTTTAATTTATCGGGTTGGGCGCTTGAGCATATTCCGCTGATTCGCTATCTGATTGTTGTACTGTTGCTTGGCGGGATTTTCAGCTATGCAAAGCTGGGGCAGGATGAAGATCCGCCATTCACTTTCCGTGCGATGGTTGTTCGTGCAATGTGGCCGGGCGCCACCGCTTTGCAGATGGCCGAGCAGGTGACGGATAAGCTGGAAAAAAAGTTGCAGGAAACGCCGTATATAGATCGTATCCGCAGTTATTCCAAGCCGGGTGAAACACTGATTATTCTGCAGTTGCGTGAATCCACGCCGCCGAAAGAAACGGCACAATCCTGGTATCAGGTGCGTAAGAAGATCGGCGATATCAAAGGCACCTTACCGCCGGGCGTGATTGGCCCTTTCTTTAATGATGAATTTGGTGATACCTACGGCTCTATTTTTGCGCTGTCAGGTGACGGCTTCACATACGAAGAGGTAAAGGAATATGCCGATTTCGTTCGTCAGCAATTCTTGCGTATCCCGTCAGTGTCGAAGGTGGAATTGTTCGGCGTGCAGGATGAAAAACTGAATATCGAATTCTCTCAAAAGAAATTTTCCCAACTGGGTATTTCTTTCGATGCCATCGTTTCTCAGATCGGTTCGCAAAATGGCATTGAAAGCACAGGCGTCCTGACAACATCAACCGATAATCTGCAAGTCCGCGTTTCCGGTGCCTTGATGAAAGTGAAGGATCTGGAAAATCTGCAATTGCGTGCCAACGGCACGACTTTCCGTCTTGGAGATTTTGCGACTGTAAAGCGCGAGTATAAAAATCCGCCGCAAGACAAAATGCGCTTTAACGGCAAGGAAGTGATCGGCCTCGGTATTTCTATGGAAAAAGGCGGCAATATCATTGAGCTGGGCAAGTATTTACAAGCGGATGTCCGCACGATCAAGGCAAAACTTCCGGTAGGCATACAACTGGAGCAGGTGACAAATCAGCCTGACGCGGTGAAAGAGTCCGTCGGCGAGTTTTTGCATACGTTGATTGAGGCGGTCGTCATTGTGCTTGCGGTCAGTTTTCTGTCGCTTGGTTTGCATACCAAACCTTTCCGTCTCGACATCTGGCCAGGCCTTGTTGTTGGTCTGACGATTCCTCTGGTGTTGGCGATTACCTTCTTATTTATGCGTATCTTCGATATCGATTTGCATAAGATTTCACTTGGCGCCTTGATTATTGCGCTTGGTCTGCTGGTCGATGATGCGATTATTGCGGTGGAAATGATGGTGCGCAAGATGGAGGAGGGCTTCTCTCGCTTTGATGCTGCGACCTTCGCCTACACATCAACCGCGATGCCGATGCTAACAGGAACGCTGATTACGGCAGCCGGCTTTTTACCTATCGGTCTGGCAAAATCAGCAGCGGGGGAATACACATTTTCGATGTTCTCAGTAAATGCGCTGGCCCTGATTATTTCGTGGCTGGCAGCGGTCCTGTTTACTCCTTATCTTGGTTATCTCTTGTTAAAGGTGAAGCCGCATAACGTCAATGATAATCACCATCATGAGCTGTTTGACTCACCGTTTTATAACCGTTTTCGTGCCCTGGTAAATTGGTGTGTTGAGTGGCGCAAGCTGACGATTGCCATTACTTTGGGTGTGTTTGGTCTTGGGGTATTTGGCTTCAAATTTATCGAGCAGCAATTTTTCCCGGATTCAAATCGCCCTGAATTGATGGTGGAACTGTGGTTGCCGGAAGGTTCTTCATTTGCGGCTACTGAAGCTCAGACTAAGAAGTTTGAAAATTTTGTGCGGCAACAGGAGGGTGTATCCAGTGTGACGAGTTATGTGGGAACCGGTAGTCCTCGTTTCTATCTGCCGCTGGATCAGATTTTTCCCCAAACGAATGTGGCACAACTGGTTGTGTTGCCGAAAGATTTAAAGGCGAGGGAGGCGTTGCGCTTAAAAATCGTCGATATTTTTAAGAAAGATTTCCCAGAGGTACGCGGACGCGTGAAATTGCTGCCGAACGGACCGCCGGTTCCTTATCCTGTGCAATTCCGCGTGACAGGTCTGGAAGTGGCGAAGGTGCGCGAGATTGCGGATCAGGTAAAGCAAGTCATGATGGCGAATCCGAATGCAATTGGCGTGAACGACAACTGGAATGAGTCGGTAAAAGTGGCGCGTATCGATCTGGATCAGGATAAGTTGCGAGTATTGGGCGTGACATCGCAAAGCGTTATGCGCGCAGCGAATACGATACTGAGCGGTACAACTGTCGGGCAATTCCGCGATGGTAATAAATTAATCGACATGGTGGTGCGTCAGCCAGTTGATGAGCGTTCAACTGTGAATGCATTGAATAATGCGAATATCCCTACTGCTAGCGGAAAATCAGTTCCTTTGTCTCAGATCGCAACGATCAAGCTGGTCTGGGAGCCGGGTGTAGTCTGGCGCGAGGGGCGGGAATGGGCTGTTACCGTGCAGTCGGATGTGGTTGATGGCATTCAGGGGCCGACCGTATCAAGCCAGATCGCACCACAGTTGCATGATATTCAGGCGGCCTTGCCGCCTGGCTATAAGGTTGAATTGGCGGGCGCTGCAGCGGATAGTGGTAAGGCGCAGGAATCGATTGCTGCAAATGTACCGTTAGTCGTGTTTATCATTTTTACGCTGTTAATGTTGCAGTTGCATAGTTTTTCCCGCGTCATTCTGGTCTTCCTTACTGGGCCGCTCGGATTGGCAGGGGCGGCGCTGGCATTGCTGGTGCTGCAAAGACCGTTTGGTTTTGTGGCTCAACTGGGCGTCATTGCTTTGTTCGGTATGATTATCCGTAATTCGGTCATTCTGATTGATCAGATTGAGCAGGATATCCAGGAGGGCTCAGATGTCTGGACTGCGATTGTTGAATCGGCTGTGCGGCGGTTCCGGCCTATCATTCTGACTGCAGCAGCGGCAGTGCTGGCGATGATTCCTTTATCCCGCTCGGTATTCTGGGGGCCAATGGCCGTCGCAATTATGGGGGGGTTAATCATTGCAACCGGTCTGACTTTGCTGTTTTTACCGGCATTGTATGCGGCATGGTTCCGCGTTAAAAAGCCGACGTAAGCATAGAGCGATGGGTGTTTCAGGTAACCGAAACTAAGTTGCCTGAAATGTTTTTTTTGAAGCATTAAAAAAATAAGGCACGGGCTTACAAAATCCAGTAGAATTACGGGTTGGAGTTGTAATGCCACTATTTAATAGTTTTGGGCGACGCTTGATGTTCGGGTCGCCCTTTGCTTTTGTGCCGGACGCGTCGGATGTGCCGGTAAGTAACATAACTCATCCCGCGAGGATGGCGAAATTGGTAGACGCACCAGGTTTAGGTCCTGACGCCAGCAATGGTGTGGGGGTTCGAGTCCCCCTCCTCGCACCACAGAATTTTTACTATTTGGACGATTTTCATGGCAACTGCAGTCGAAACTTTAGATAAATTGGAACGCCGCCTTACAATTTCCTTCCCGATCGCTGATGTGCAATCAGAAGTTGAAAAACGTTTGAAGGTGCGCGCACGCACAGCAAAAGCACCTGGCTTCCGTCCAGGCAAAGTGCCAATGAAGATGGTTGCCGCTCAATACGGTTACCAGGTTGAAACAGAAGTGCTGAACGATAAAGTCGGTCAGGCTTTTGCTGCTGCTGTTGGTGAAAGCAATCTGCGTGTTGCTGGTTACCCAAACATCGAACCAAAAACAGGTGAAGGTGTTGCTGAAGGCACTCTGGCTTTCACTGCGACTTTCGAAGTTTACCCAGAAGTGGTTGTTGGTGATTTGTCTGCTGCTGAAGTTGAGCAGGTCAAATCTGACGTGACTGATGCAGAGATCGATAAAACGATTGATATCCTGCGCAAGCAACGAGTACATTTCCACGTTAAAGGCGAGCAGGGTGCGCATGGTGACGGTGGCGCAGAGCAGTCCGCACAAAACGGCGACCGTGTTACTGTTGATTTCGTTGGTAAGATTGACGGCGTTGAATTTGCTGGTGGTAAAGCAGAAGGTTTCGCTTTCGTGTTAGGCGAAGGCCGCATGTTGCCAGAGTTCGAAACAGCGACTGTTGGCTTGAAAGTTGGCGAATCTAAAACGTTCCCGTTGGCGTTCCCAGAAGATTATCATGGCAAAGATGTTGCCGGTAAAACTGCAGAATTTACCATCACTCTGACAAAACTGGAGTGGGCGCATTTGCCTGAAGTTGATGCTGAATTTGCTAAGATGCTTGGCGTTGAAGATGGCGATCTGGTTAAGATGCGCACTGACATCAAAGAAAACCTCGAACGTGAAGTTAAAGGCCGCGTTAAAGCGAAAACAAAAGAAAGCGTGATGGACGCTTTGGTTAAAGCGGTAACATTTGATGTTCCGACTTCTTTGGTTGCGCAAGACAGTGAGCGTCTGGCTGAAATGACGCGTCAGGATATGGCTCAACGTGGCATGAACGTGAAAGACGTTCCATTCCCGATTGAGATGTTCAATGTACAAGCAGAGCGCCGTGTCCGTCTGGGTCTGATTCTGGCTGAATTGGTCAAGGTTAATAATTTGCAGGCAACTGCAGAGCAGATCAAGGCTCAGGTTGAAGATTTCGCACAAAGCTACGAAGATCCACAGCAAGTAGTGAAGTACTACTACAGCGATCGTAATCGCCTTGCAGAAGTTGAAGCCCTTGTATTAGAAGAAAACGTCGTTAACTATGTTCTCGGTAAGTCGAAAGTGACTGAAAAAACACTGCCTTTCGATGAGTTGATGGGCAATAACGCACAAGCATAAGTTTTAAAAGGAAAATCACATGACAGGCATCATCCGTAATTCGGCGTTGGATACAAATATGCTGGGCATGGTGCCTATGGTGGTGGAGCAAAGTGGGCGCGGTGAACGTTCCTATGATATCTATTCCCGCTTGTTGAAAGAACGGGTGATTTTCCTGGTTGGTCCGGTGAATGATCAGACTGCAAATCTGGTTGTCGCACAGTTGCTGTTTTTGGAGAGTGAAAATCCAGATAAGGATATTTCGTTCTACATTAATTCCCCAGGCGGCTCCGTCTCTGCAGGGATGGCGATTTATGACACCATGCAGTTCATCAAGCCAGATGTCTCGACATTGTGTACTGGTCTGGCTGCGTCGATGGGGGCATTTTTACTGGCGGCAGGTGCTAAAGGTAAACGATTCTCTTTGCCAAATTCCCGCATCATGATTCATCAACCATTGGGTGGTGCGCAGGGGCAGGCTTCAGATATTGAGATTCAGGCGCGTGAAATTTTGTACTTGCGTGAACGTCTGAATGGCATTCTGGCGGAAAACACCGGACGCAGCTTAGATCAGATTGCCAAAGACACTGATCGTGATAATTTTATGTCGGCTGATGCGGCTGTTGAATACGGGTTAATTGATAAAGTTTTGACTCATCGCGCTTAAGCTGCTTGAATTAGAAAAACGCCCGTTCCTATAAAGGTTCGGGCGTTTTTTATTTACTTTGTTAAATTATTCGATTTTCCCGGCACTTCCGGATCTCGTGCATGCAATGACGAAAACTGTTTTTGCAGGTAATATGCTCCTCGTTCCGATTTATATTTAATTTGTTTTTCTCATATTCGTACCATGCCCGATAAAAAATCCTCCAGCGGTGAAAAACTGCTCTACTGCTCATTCTGCGGAAAGAGTCAACATGAGGTTAAGAAGCTGATTGCAGGGCCTTCGGTCTTTATTTGCGATGAGTGCATAGACTTGTGCAATGACATTATTCGCGATGAAGTATCTGAAATTGACAATATTGCGAACGCGAAAACTGAGCTGCCGACTCCTCAGGAAATTACCGATTTATTGGATCAGTATGTGATTGGTCAGCCAAATGCGAAGCGTATTCTGGCGGTCGCTGTCTACAATCATTACAAGCGTTTGAAGCATCTGGGTAAAAAGGATGATGTTGAGCTCGCCAAGAGTAATATTTTGCTGGTTGGTCCTACCGGTTCTGGTAAGACTTTGCTGGCGCAGACGCTTGCCCGCATGCTGAATGTACCGTTTGTGATCGCAGATGCGACGACCTTGACCGAGGCGGGTTACGTTGGTGAGGACGTTGAAAATATCATTCAAAAATTGCTGCAGAACTGCAATTATGAAGTCGAACGTGCTCAGAAGGGCATCGTATATATTGATGAGATTGATAAAATTTCCCGTAAATCTGACAACCCATCAATTACACGTGATGTATCCGGCGAAGGCGTGCAGCAGGCGCTTCTGAAACTGATCGAAGGTACGATGGCATCGGTGCCGCCACAAGGTGGTCGCAAGCATCCAAATCAGGATTTCATTCAAATTGACACCACGAACATCATGTTTATTTGTGGTGGTGCATTTGATGGCCTGGCAAAGATTATTTCAGACCGATCAGAGCGTAGCAGTATTGGTTTTTCAGCCAGTGTTAAAAGTCAGACGGAAAAAAGTGCAAGTCAGATGATGCAGGATGCTGAGCCACAGGATTTGATTAAATTTGGTTTGATTCCTGAGTTGGTCGGACGTTTGCCTGTGATTGCAACGCTCAACGAACTCGATGAAGCTGCATTGATTCAGATCCTGGTTGAGCCAAAAAATGCGCTGATTAAGCAATATGCAAAATTGCTGGAAATGGAAGGTACTGAACTTGAAATACGCCCGGCTGCTTTGCAGGCAATTGCGAAAAAAGCGATTGCCCGTAAAACTGGTGCGCGTGGTTTGAGATCAATCCTGGAGCATGCATTGCTGGATATTATGTACGATCTGCCTAGCCACCAAAATGTTGAAAAAGTGGTGATTGATGAGGGAACTATCACTAACGGTGCTAAGCCTTTGCTTATTTATCACGAGCAAGCCAAAGTGTCCGGAGCTTGAGTTTTTACAAAAAAAAGGGGAGATATCCCCTTTTTTTTATGGTTATTCACCGCATTTTTTTTAATCGAAGTAGAATGAAGTAAGAAAAAACATGGCTTCAGCCGCAAAGCTACCCGGAGGAGCTCTCTGCGTAGCTTTTTTATTGTTTTTTCTGATAATGGGCTTGTGTTTTAGCCTTGTGCGCCAACATTACCAACTAGTATTTATGAAAGGTGCGCCATGACAACTACTTCAATTACCGAGCAAATTCAACTGCCGCTGCTGCCATTGCGTGACGTGGTTGTGTTTCCCCATATGGTTATTCCACTTTTTGTGGGGCGCCCAAAGTCGATTAAGGCTTTGGAGGCTGCAATGGAGCAGGGGAAGAGCATTATGCTTGCTGCCCAAAAAGCCGCTGCGAAGGATGAACCTTCGGCTGACGATATTTATGAAATTGGTTGTATCGCCAATATTTTGCAAATGTTGAAGTTGCCTGATGGCACAGTAAAAGTATTGGTTGAGGGGGCTCAACGTGCCCGCGTTCACCAGATTCATGATTCTGAGTCACACTTCAGTGCTGAAGTGACGCCGGTTGCAGCAGTTGAGGAAGATGATTCCGAAGTTGAAGCGATGCGCCGTGCAATTGTTCAGCAGTTTGATCAATACGTAAAACTGAACAAAAAAATCCCACCTGAAATTCTTGCCTCTCTCTCTGGCATTGATGACGCTGGTCGTCTTGCGGATACCATTGCCGCACACTTGCCTCTGAAGTTAGAGCAAAAGCAAGTTATCCTGGAAATTTTCAGTGTAGCCAAAAGGCTTGAGCATCTGCTTGGGCAGCTTGAAGGTGAGCTCGATATCTTGCAGGTGGAAAAACGCATCCGTGGTCGCGTGAAGCGCCAGATGGAGAAATCTCAGCGCGAGTATTATCTGAACGAACAAGTAAAAGCGATTCAGAAAGAACTGGGCGAAGGCGAAGAGGGCGCGGATATCGATGAGCTTGAGAAAAAAATCATCGCTGCCAAAATGCCTAAAGAAGCCCGCGACAAGGCACTCAATGAGTTGAAAAAACTCAAAATGATGTCACCGATGTCCGCTGAGGCAACAGTTGTCAGAAATTATATTGATACTATTGTTGGTTTACCTTGGAAGAAAAAATCCAAAGTAAATAACGATCTGACAAATGCTGAGAAGGTTCTGGAGGATGAGCATTACGGTTTGGATAAGGTTAAAGAGCGCATTCTCGAGTATCTTGCTGTTCAACAGCGCGTGGACAAGTTAAAAGCCCCGATTCTGTGTCTGGTCGGTCCTCCGGGTGTTGGTAAAACATCTCTAGGTCAGTCGATTGCCCGGGCAACGAATCGCAAGTTCGTTCGCATGGCGCTTGGTGGTGTGCGTGACGAGGCGGAGATTCGTGGGCATCGCCGTACTTATATAGGCTCCATGCCAGGCAAAATTTTGCAGAGCCTGGCCAAGGTTGGTGTTCGCAATCCACTTTTTTTGTTGGATGAAGTCGATAAAATGGGCGCGGATTTCCGTGGCGATCCTTCGTCTGCATTGCTGGAGGTGCTCGATCCCGAGCAAAATCATACTTTCTCAGATCATTACATCGAAGTCGATTTCGATCTGTCCGACGTGATGTTTGTTGCTACGTCTAACTCGTACAATATTCCTCCTGCGTTGTTGGACAGGATGGAGGTGATTCGTCTTTCTGGTTACACAGAGGATGAGAAAACCAGTATTGCTCAGCGTTATTTGCTGCAAAAACAAATTAAAAATAACGGACTGAAAGAAACGGAAATTACCGTTGCAGAGAGTGCGATCAGAGACATTATTCGCTATTACACCAGGGAGGCTGGTGTTCGTTCCCTTGAGCGTGAAATTTCCAAGATATGCCGTAAAGTCGTTAAAATGCTTTTGCTGAAGAAGAGCGAGAAAAAAGCGACGATTACTTCCAAGAACCTGGATAAATATTTGGGCGTACGTCGTTATGATTTTGGTGTTGCGGTCAAGGATAACCAAATTGGTCAGGTAGTTGGTCTGGCGTGGACGGAAGTTGGAGGTGATCTTTTGACTATCGAGGCTGTTTCTATGCCCGGCAAAGGTGGCGTAATTCGTACCGGGACTTTAGGTGATGTCATGAAAGAGTCTATCGAAGCTGCCCGCACGGTTGTGCGTAGCCGAGCTCAGCGCTTGGGCATTAAAGCGGATGTCTTTGAGAAGAGTGATATTCACATTCACGTACCTGAAGGGGCAACACCTAAAGACGGTCCTTCAGCGGGTATTGCGATGACGACTGCATTGGTCTCTGTGTTCACCGGAATTCCTGTGCGGGCGGATGTTGCGATGACCGGTGAGATTACCTTGCGTGGTGAGGTGTTGCCAATTGGTGGTTTGAAAGAGAAATTACTGGCTGCGCATCGCGGCGGAATTAAAACTGTTTTAATTCCGGAGGAGAACGCAAAAGATCTTACTGAAATCCCTGATAATGTAAAAAACAAACTGGAAATTATCCCGGTGCGTTGGATCGATAAGGTGTTAGAAATCGCATTGGAGCGCCAGCCGCAGCCTTTGGTTGACGCTGAAATTCCCGTTGCAGCTGGATCAAACGAGCCTGCCGCTGATCTTGCTGTTGTGAAGCATTAATGTTGTATAAATAAAAAAACGCCCGAATTTCCGGGCGTTTTTTATTAAGATTTTTATCTGAGAATCATCGACTGCAATATATTTCCATTTGATTTTTTAGTATCAGATCCAATTTCGCATCAGTCCGACAGCTAAACCTTCCAGTGAGAAATTTTCCTCGTTTTCATTTACTTTGATCGTCGCGTAGTCAGGATTCTCGGGGATTAATTCAACAGAATTTCCGGTTTTTTTATAACGTTTGACAGTGACATCATCGCCAAGTCTGGCAACAATAATTTGCCCATTTCTTGCAGTATCAGTCTTCTTTACTGCTAACAGATCGCCATCGAGTATGCCTGCGTCACGCATAGACATGCCGCGAACCTTGAGAAGAAAATCTGGCTTGGCTGAAAATAGTGCGGGGTCAACTTGGTAGCTGGTTTCAATGTGTTCTGATGCAAGTATTGGCGATCCGGCTGCAACCCGCCCTATCAGTGGCAGATTTATCTGTGAAAAAGCAGATTGCGACGACACGAGTTGTTGGCCTGTAATGTGGCTTGATAACTCTGACTCCAGCAGGCGTATGCCGCGCGATGTTCCTGGTGCTATTTCAATCACGCCCTTTCTGGCGAGTGCCTGCAGGTGCTCTTCCGCTGCATTGGTGGAGCGAAAGCCCAGCTCCGTCGCTATTTCAGCGCGGGTCGGGGGGAAGCCTGTATTTTGAATCGCATCTTTGATTAAATTCAGGATCTGCTCTTGTCGGGCTGTCAGCTTAAGCATTTTGTGTGAACGTAGATCATTACGCTGTATATAAAAACAGTCTGTATTTTTATACAGTGCGCTTTGAAGTGCAAGGAAATTTTGCAGCTATGTGCAATCTGGCACCATCAGATTAACGCTGTACTTAATTGATTGAATAAAACGGAAAAGTGCGTTATGATCGTCGGCTTTCCTCTTCCTGCACTCGTCTTGACGCCGAGGCAGGCTATTTTTATTGTCCACAAGGAGAATATATGCGTCATTATGAAATCGTATTTATTGTACATCCCGATCAAAGCGAGCAAGTTCCTGCAATGATCGAACGTTACAAAGCTAGTGTTGTTGCACGTGGTGGTCAGGTTCACCGCGTTGAAGACTGGGGCCGTCGTCAATTGGCTTACATGATTCAAAAATTG
This sequence comes from Cognatundibacterium rivi, assembly GCF_018139565.1. Classification (GTDB taxonomy): domain Bacteria; phylum Pseudomonadota; class Gammaproteobacteria; order Burkholderiales; family Burkholderiaceae_D; genus Undibacterium; species Undibacterium rivi. The sequence goes on along the minus strand of NZ_JAGSPK010000002.1, from coordinate 812,507 downwards.
GCTAAAGCACATTATGTTTGCATGAACATTGAGTGCGATGCAGAAACATTGCTTGAGCTGGAAACAGCATTCAAATTCAATGATGCCGTTCTGCGTCACCTGACAGTCAAAATGAAAAAAGCTGAAACAGCACCATCTCCAATGATGAAAGCTGTTCAAAAAGAAGACGCGGCTAAAGCACAGCGCGTTGAAGCACCAGCTGCTTAATTCATTTGATTTGAAAAAGGTCGTATAAAAAATAGTGAATCAATTGACAGTAATGGCGCGTATCATCGAGAAATCAGCGATACGCTACACGCCAGCTGGGATACCAATAGCATCAGCAATATTGATGCATAGTTCGCAGCAGGTGGAAGCCGGAACGGAGCGATTGGTTGAATTTGAAATTTCCGCACAAGCTGCGGGTGAAATTTCAGGAAAATTCTCCGAACTGCCTTTAGAAGTTGAGATTGCATTCACGGGTTTTTTAGCACGCAAAAATCGCAACAGCAAAAGTCTGGTATTTCACATCAATGAAATACGGGCAAATTTACTAGATTAGGAGCCACAAATGGCATTCGGTAAAAAATTTGATAAAAGCAAATTGAAGCAAAAGCGTCAACAACAAAATCCTTTGTTCAAACGCAAAAAATTCTGCCGCTTCACAGCAGCACATGTAGAAAAAGTTGATTACAAAGATATCGACACATTGAAAGATTTCGTGCAAGAAAACGGCAAAATTATGCCTGCACGTCTGACTGGTACTAAAGCACTGTACCAACGTCAAGTTGATACAGCGATCAAGCGCGCACGCTACTTAGCGTTGTTGCCATACACTGATCTGCACACAGCGTAATTGACGACAGGTATTAGGAGAAAAATATGCAAGTTATTCTGATGGATAAAGTCGTTAATCTCGGCAATCTTGGTGATGTAGTTCGTGTTAAAGATGGTTATGCACGTAACTTTTTGATTCCACAACGCATGGCTCGTCGTGCGACTGCAGCAGCAATCGCTGAATTTGAAGCGAAACGTGCTGAGCTGGAAAAAGCAGCGGCAGCAAAATTGGCTGTAGCTCAGGCTCAAGGCGAAAAACTGGAAGGTTCTACAGTTCAGATTTCACAGAAATCTGGCGTTGATGGCCGTTTGTTTGGCTCTGTAACTAATTTTGACATCGCTGAAGCGTTGGCTAAAGTTGGTTTCACTGTTGAAAAAGCACAAGTTCGCTTGCCACAAGGTCCGTTGAAAACGGCAGGCGATCACGCTGTTTCCGTTGCTCTGCATACTGACGTTGTCGTTAACGTGAATGTATCAGTTGTTGGTGAACACGCATAATTAGCTGTCAGCCAGATATAAAAGAGCCGGGGTTTCCCCGGCTTTTTTTATGGTGAACGTAAAATTATATAAACAATTTTGTTTATTCATGTTTGTTGTACACACCGTACTTTGTCGCCTTCAGTCGTTATTTGTAATTTGATTTAGCAGGTATAATGCGCGCCATGAAAGCCGCTACTGATCCACAACTTGATGCGATTCGCGTCCCCCCCCATTCCATTGAGGCTGAGCAATCTGTCCTTGGCGGCCTCTTACTCGATAACGCCGCGTGGGATCGTATTGCCGATTTTATCGGTGAGGAAGATTTTTATCGTTACGATCACAGAATTATTTTTCAGTGTATTGTAAAGTTGATTAATTCCTCAAGGCCAGCAGACGTCATCACTGTCTATGAGGCACTGAATGGCATGGGCAAGGCCGAAGATGCAGGCGGTTTGACGTATCTGAATGCGCTGGCTCAAAACACGCCTTCGGCTGCAAATATTCGCCGCTACGCAGAAATTGTCCGTGATCGTGGTGTGTTGCGCAAACTGATCACAGTTTCAGATGAAATTGCTGGTAGTGCTTTCAATCCTCAGGGCAAGGAAGTCAAGCAAATGCTGGACGAGGCTGAGTCTAAAATCTTCGCCATTGCCGAAGAGGGGGCACGAGGAGCGCAGGGTTTTCAGGCGATTCAACCTTTATTGACGCAGGTTGTAGAACGTATCGATGAGTTATACAACCGCGATAACCAGAACGATATTACCGGTGTTCCAACTGGATTCGTTGATCTGGATAAAATGACTTCTGGTTTGCAGCCGGGCGATCTGATTATTGTGGCTGGTCGTCCTTCTATGGGTAAAACGGCGTTTTCACTCAATATCGGTGAGAACGTCGCAATTGACAGTGGCTTGCCGGTGGCGGTGTTTTCAATGGAGATGGGCGGCGCACAGTTAGCGATGCGTATGCTTGGTTCTGTTGGGCGACTCGATCAGAGTCGTTTGCGCGTGGGTAAGTTGAGTGACGAAGACTGGCCTCGTTTGACGCATGCGATTCAAAAAATGAATGATGCGCAGTTATATATCGATGAAACTCCGGCGTTGAGTTCTATCGAATTGCGTGCGCGGTCGCGACGTTTGGCTCGACAGTGTGGCAAGCTCGGTTTGATTATCGTCGATTACCTGCAGTTGATGTCGGCGAATTCCGCGGGTGAAAACAGGGCAACCGAAATTTCAGAGATTTCGCGAAATCTGAAAGGTCTCGCAAAAGAGTTAAATTGCCCGGTCATTGCACTTTCTCAGTTAAATCGTTCGCTTGAGCAGCGCCCTAACAAGCGGCCTGTGATGTCAGATTTGCGTGAGTCGGGAGCGATTGAGCAAGATGCCGACGTGATTATGTTTATTTATCGGGATCAGGTTTACAACCCTGACTCTCCCGATAAAGGCACTGCCGAAATTATTATCGGTAAGCAGCGTAACGGTCCAATTGGCAGCGTGCGACTGACTTTCCTTGGCGAATATACCAAGTTTGATAATTACGTTGGATCGTTGTCGGTGTATGGCGATAACGAGTAATGCAGAATAATTTTTACCCAGTGAGTACGTTTCACTAAATGTCTTTGTTCAGTTTGTCAGGTGCAATCTGCTTGTGCCCTGACAAAAATATTCCAATTTGTTTCAAATTTCAGTGAGAAAAAAATGTTTGGACGCCTGATGCCTACGGAAGGCAAATTCTTTGAATTATTTAATCAGCATGCAGACCTGTGTGTTAAAGGATCAAAGGAAATGCTTGCCTTGATGACCAATTTTGATGATCTTGAAAGCAGGGTGCATGCGATTGAGAGCGTGGAAAAGCAAGCAGATACAGTGACTCACAATACCATCGAGTTGCTGCATAAAACCTTTATTACGCCACTTGACCGCGATGATATTCATAAGCTGATTACGCGTATGGATGACATCCTTGATTTGCAGGAAGATGCTGCGCAGACCATTTCTCTCTACGACATCCGTGAAATCACACCCGAAGCAAAGCGACTGGCTGAGCTGTGCCTGGCCTGTGCCGAGAAGGTTAAAGCGGCCGTTGCTTTGTTACATAACATGAATAATTCGCGTGAGATTCTGACGATTTGTGAAGAGATCGATCGTCTGGAATCTGATGCTGATCATGTGATGCGTGCTGCGATGTCGAAGTTGTTCCGAGATGAGCCGGATGTCCGTAATCTGATCAAATTGAAAGCAATTTACGAAATTTTGGAAACTGTGACCGATCGTTGTGAAGATGTCGCGAATATTATCGAAGGCATCATCGTCGAAAACGCTTAACAGCAGATATTGACCCGGCTCTGTATTTTGAGTCGTGTCTGTCTACTTCGCTCTCTCAAATGAATAACCTGGCTCCCGTCGTATCGGGAGCTGTATAAAGCAGAGTAAATTTCATGCAGACTTTACAAATCAGCATTTATGTCGTCGCAGCTTTGGTTGTGCTGGCATTGCTATTTGATTTTATGAACGGCTTTCATGACGCTGCCAATGCGATTGCGACCGTTGTCTCTACCGGGGTATTAAAACCTCAGCAGGCAGTGGCGATGGCCGCGTTTTTCAATGTTCTGGCGGTGACAGTGTTTCCGTTGACGGTGGCGGCTACGATTGGCAAAGGAACGATACAACCGTGGGCAATTGATCACTATGTTATTTTTGGTGCGCTGGTTGGTGCAGTATTTTGGAATCTGGTGACCTGGTATTTTGGTATTCCGTCCTCCTCATCGCATGCGCTGATCGGTGGCTTGGTTGGAGCCGCAGTAGCGAAGTCGGGTACGACTGCACTGGTGTCGGCCGGATTGATTAAAACGATCGCTTTTATCATTGTTTCGCCGTTACTCGGATTCATTCTTGGCTCTCTGATGATGTTGCTGGTGTCTTGGCTGTTTGTTCGTTCAACGCCGATGAAAGTCGATAAATGGTTCCGCCGTTTGCAACTGATCTCCGCTTCGATGTATAGCCTTGGGCATGGTGGTAACGATGCGCAGAAAACTATGGGCATCATCTGGATGTTGCTGATTGCCGGCGGGTATTCAAGTACCCATGATGCGATGCCGCCATGGTGGGTTATTTTGTCCTGTTATACCGCGATCGGTCTTGGTACCTTGTTTGGTGGCTGGCGTATTGTGAAAACGATGGGACAAAAAATTACTAAGCTCAAGCCAGTTGGCGGTTTTTGCGCAGAGACTGGCGGTGCGATTACCTTGTTTATTGCTACTGCACTGGGCATTCCTGTTTCGACGACGCACACCATTACGGGGGCGATTGTCGGGGTTGGTTCCGCGCAAAAAATGTCTGCAGTTCGCTGGGGCGTTGCTGGCAACATCGTATGGGCGTGGGTATTAACTATTCCAGCGTCGGCTTTTGTCGCTTCGATTGCGTGGTGGGTAGGAACTAAAATCTTATAACTGACATCGGTATTCAGCGATAGAAAAAAGCGCCAGTTAAGCTGGCGCTTTTTTGTTGATGCGGTGAATCTGAGCAGAGTTTTTACATCTGTTTAAATAAGTGAACGAAGCTTCTGCTGACTTCCAGTTTTTCTGTCAGCCCCTTGACTTGTACCAGATGGCGGCCGCGCAAGTCTCTGACGACGCCGGAAATTGCTTTTGCATTGACCAGTGTCGAACGGTGGATTTGCCAGAATAAAGCCGGATCCAGTTCTTCCGATAAATCACGCACGGGTTTTCGGATCAGTGCTTCGTAATTCGCCGTCTGTACCCGGGTGTATTTTTCGTCTGACTGAAAAAAGAGTATTTCTTCCACCGGAATTAAGCGCAACTCTTGCCCGATGGATGCTTGTATCCATTGCAGATAGTTGGGTTTGGACATGCCCATCTGTTTCGCCAGTTGCGACAACAGATTGCTCATGTCTGCGGGCTGATCATGCGCTTTTAAGCGTGATTTCAGGCGTTCTACGGTTTTGCTGAGTCGCTCCACATCCGCTGGCTTCAATACATAGTCTACAGCGCCATGATCGAAGGCTTGAATCGCGTACTGATCGTAGGCAGTAATGAATACGATGTGCGCTTTATTGCCGATCTCTTTTGCTGCCTCAAGCCCTGTTTTAATTGGCATTCGTATGTCGAGAAAAATCAGATCAGGCTGGTGTTTTTCAACCAGTTGTATCGCTTCCTCTCCATTTTTTGCTTCGTCCAGAATTTGCAGTTCTGGCCACACTTGTTCAAGGCGTGACCTTAGCTGCTCGCGCATCAGTCGTTCATCATCTGCAAGGATTGCGGTTGGCATCATGATTATTAATTGGCTAATTCGTAAGGAATTTCTATGGTAACGCAAACGCCGCTGGGTTGATTCGGTGTAATGATCATTTGTCCTTTTTCTTTGTAAATCAGTTTCAGGCGTTCACGTATATTTTGCAGACCAAGTCCTGTTCCGTTGCTTGGCATTGCACCAAATCCCAGGCCATCATCGGTGACGGAAACTCGCAACTTATTGTGAGCAACCTCGACTCTGAATTTAATTGTGCCACCTTCGGCTTTGCATTCGAGACCATGTTTAATCGCATTTTCTACCAGTGATTGCAGCATCATAGGAGGGAAAGACGCGCTGCGTAAGCCTTCAGGCATTACAAAGTCGACGTTGAGCCTTTCCTCCATCCGCATTTTCAGCAGATCGAGATAAGCTTTGATCATGTCAGCTTCGCGTCCCAGATTCGTTGTGGATGCGTTCTCGCGCATCTGTGGTAAGACGGCGCGCAGATAGCTGATCAGACTGCGTTGCATTGCTGCTGCGCGAGGTGGATCGGTTTCAATCAAGTGCTCGACAGATGCCAGTGTGTTGAACAGAAAATGTGGCTCTACCTGTGCCTGCATCATTTGCATCTTTGCCTCGCTGACCTGACGCAGTAAAGATTCTCTTTCCGCTGCGAGGCCTGCCTCTTCCGCTTTTTCTTCCGCTCTGACTTTGCCGCCCATCAGTATTTTCATGCCGAAAAGTCCGAATACCAGAAGCAGAACAAAGTTAACAAACCACTTCGACGATGTTTTTTTGTAGCTGCGCACTTCTTCATCGGCCGCATCTGCCACCGCATTATTGATATCTTCGCTGATTTCTTTGGCGACTTCGGGCGGAAGTTTTATGTGTATGTCTTCTGTCGTCGGGCTTGATTTCTCAGTTGCAGCAGGTGTTGCCTGCGTTGCTGGTGCTGCGGGTGTTGCAGGAGTAGCCGGGGTGGCAGGAACACTAGGCGCCTCAGGCGTCGGTAATGTGTTGGCACCTGAGGTTAAATCGATATCACTTTTTGTACGGATGCCATTCTCATCGATTTCGATTTGCTTACCTTTACCATTCGAATTGGCCTTGCGGATGCGGATCCCGGTGTCGTCGATTTCTATGCTGGTATCGTTGTCAATGACCTGGGATTTCTTGTTTGCTTTTTTTGAGGGAACGTTTTTTGTGACGACAACACTTTCTTCCGACGTAAACAACATGTCTTGCAGTATTGCCCCTGCGAGCATGGTGATAGCGGCGAACAGTAAAAACTTCCACCAGGATAATTTGGTTACCCATGCCGCCGTCTGATCGAAACGCTTACTCAGCCAGTTACTGAATTCGCTGATCAGGTCTTTAATGGTTTGTGTCGTTGTTGGATTCATGGATGATCTCCCTGTCTGTTGCTCTGTGCCGTTGCGCCCAACATGTATTTCAATGCAGAGGCGTTTTCTTGTTGATGGTCAGACTTTGACAAAAATGACGCCAACACGCCATCGGTATGCGATAGTCCGTCAGAAACAGGGGGCAGAATGAAAAAAAGACGACACGACTGTGTGGTGTGTCGTCTTTCCTGGTTTTTTTCTAAGTGAGTTTGGCGCCAGAATACTCAGTGCGATGGTCTGTTTTCCAGCCATGCGTGAAGATCGGCGCGCGTCAGCGGCTTTGCGTAAAAATAGCCCTGTGCCAGATTGCAGCCGTAAGACAGTAAGGTATCCGCCTGCATCTGATTTTCCACGCCTTCAGCAATGACAGCCAGACCCAGATTCTGACCGAGCTGAACGATCATTTTTGCGATGCTGCCTTCGCTTGCGTTTTCCTGAATGTCATTGACAAAGGCTCTGTCGATTTTAAGTTTATCGATATCGAGTTTTTGCAAGTGACTTAATGAAGAGAATCCTGTGCCGAAATCATCAATTGAAATACTGACGCCAAGTTGCTTAATCTGACGCAGCGTTTTAATCAGTAATTCAGGATCTTTCATCGCCATCGATTCGGTGATTTCAAGTTCGACGAATTGTGGCGGTGCTTTGGTGTCTTCAAGCGCCTTGTTGAGTGTTTGCAAGAACAGCGGGTGCGAGAACTGTACCTGAGAAACGTTGACTGCCATCTGGAAGTCGGTGTAGCCAAGGCCGCGCAGGTACACTAATTCATGGCAGGCGCTGCGCAGCACCCATTCGCCGATATCGACAATCAGGCCAGAATATTCTGCGATCGGGATAAATTGATCGGGAGGGATAAACTTGCCATCATCCGTTCTCCAGCGTAATAAAGCTTCGGCACCAAGAATTTTGCCACTTCGTATGTCGATCTGCGGCTGATAGACGACAAATAAGCGTTGATGCTCAAATGCGGCGCGCAAAGCATGCATTAAAAGTACGCGTTCACGAATTTCAACCCCCATACTTCTGGTGAAATATTCGTAACCGCCACGCTGATGCGTCTTTGCACGTTTCAGTGCGATGTTGGTGTCTTTTAATGCTTCAGAGCCGTCGCCGTCGTATTCGTCGAGTTTAATCAGGCCGATTGTGGCAGAAAGTTGTACTTCCTGATTATCAACGTCAAACGGTTTGGTAAACAGCGCCAGAATATTCTCCGGGCAAACCAGTTTCTGATCTCCGACCAGAGCGAAAGTGTCACTGCCGACTCTGGCTAACTTACATTCGCAGCCAAAATGATTGCTCAGGCGCTGCGCGACGGAATACAGCAGCAGGTCGCCGAAATGATGGCCCAGCGCATCGTTGGTTTCGGCAAAATGATCAATATCGATCAGCGACAGCGTGCTGTGATTCTTGAGCGGGGAGGCAATGATTTCATTGAGTGTCTGGAGTAACTTTAAGCGATTTGACAGGCCTGTCAGCACATCGTAGAAGGCGTAATTGTGCAGGCGCGACGTCAGTACCACATTGTCCAGTCCTACGGAAACATTACTGCAAAACACCTCCAGCAGGCGCTTATCCATGTCATTCAGACGCAAGCCGTTTTCAAGATACAGCGTAAAGTCTTTTCTGGCCGGATTATTGAAACGGAGTACGGTGGCATCGCTACCGTATATGCTTTGCCCTTCCGCGAGCGATTTTGTGATGATGTCGATCGCTTTTGTTTGTCTGATGGCCGAAATCGGTTGTTCCAGCAGGTCAGAAAAAGCTTTTGTGGCGGCGACGATATGCAGATCATCGGGGCGCTCGTCTTTAACGAGCGGGTTTTGCCGGGCGCAGATAAAACCCTCTGCACTGATGCCGAGCAAATGATTGATCTGTGTGAGTACACCCTCGGCAAAATGTGACAATCCATGCAGCGCCATTAATTCAGTGCTGGCATTGATGACATTCTCAAGTCCGTGCCGGCTGGCGTTGATGTCGCAGATTTGTTCGTATGAACGTATCGCAGATGTTACTGCGGTATAAAGCTTGGTGCGGGTCAGTTCGGACTTGGTTTTGTAATCGTTGATGTCGTAATCCCGGATCGCATCAATCTCGGGAGCATAGCCAGGTTGCCCGGTTCTCAGAATAATACGGACATCGCTCAGCCTCAGTGATTTGCGGATGTAATTAACGAGTTGTAAGCCGGCATCTTCCTGCTCCATCACAACGTCGAGCAAAATGATGGCGATATCGGATTCTGTTTCCAGTATGGCCCGCGCTTCCGAGGCTGAATAGGCATGGAGAAAGCTCAACGGCCTGTGCTGTATTTCGAGGCTGCCAAGCGCGAACGTCGTTGCCGAATGGACGTCAGGATCATCGTCGATGATCATGATCCTCCAGCTGGAGCGCGCTTTAGGTTCTGCCGGGGATGGCTCCTGATCGTGTTCATCAAGGAAAATCAGGTTATCTTCGGCAGGGTGAGTCGGTGAAATCATCGGAAATGCGGCTCCATGCGTTGCATATCTTTATACTCAGATTGCGTGATTTTGTCTTCTGCTCGAACTATGACATTAAAAATCACCTAAGCCAAGCCTCCGGCCTTTTCTTTATCAATAAAAAAGCATTATTGGTGTGGAAAACATCAAATGCCTGCTTTTCAGCGCAAAGCGAGTACGGATGTGGTGCGTACACGGGCGGCAAGCCCGCATTAAGCTGTTAGAATGATTTAAATTCTGTTTTTAACTTCTCTCGCAAAATATTATGTCTGGCAACACTTTTGGAACGCTGTTTACTGTTACTACGTTTGGTGAATCTCATGGTCCTGCGATCGGTTGTGTGATTGACGGATGCCCGCCCGGTATGGATTTGTCTGAGGCCGATATTCAGCCTGAACTGGATCGTCGTAAACCCGGAACATCCCGCCACGTTACTCAGCGCCAGGAGCCAGACACGGTAGAGATACTGTCCGGTGTCTATCAGGGTAAAACCACTGGAACGCCGATTGCATTGCTGATTCGCAATCAGGATCAACGCAGTAAAGATTACGGCAATATCACTGAAACCTTTCGCCCTGGTCACGCCGATTTTACCTACTGGAGCAAATATGGCATTCGTGATCCGCGCGGTGGTGGGCGTTCGTCGGCACGTCTGACCGCGCCGGTGGTTGGTGCGGCAGCGATTGCGAAAAAGTGGCTGAAGCAAAAATTCGGTACGGAATTTAAAGGTGGTATGAGCCAGCTGGGCGAGATTGCGATTCCGTTTCAGGCCTGGGAGTTCGCGGCGGAAAATCCTTTTTTCGCGCCGACTGCCGATGCCGCCTTGATTACGCAATTGGAAAATTACATGGATGACTTGCGGAAAGACGGCGACTCCATTGGGGCGAAAATCGACGTGGTGGCGACCAATGTGCCGGTGGGGCTGGGGGAGCCGATTTACGACAAACTCGATGCCGATATTGCCTTTGCCATGATGGGCATCAATGCGGTCAAAGGCGTGGAAATCGGCGCCGGTTTTCTATCGGTTGCGCAGCGTGGCTCTGTGCATGGCGATGAAATCACACCGCAAGGTTTTGTTGGCAATAATGCGGGTGGAATTCTGGGTGGTATTTCTACCGGGCAGGATATTACGGTGTCAATTGCGATTAAGCCGACCTCATCAATTCGTACCCCGCGCCAGTCGATTGATAAAGACGGCAAACCTGTGATGGTGGAAACTTTTGGCCGGCATGATCCTTGTGTCGGCATCCGTGCAACGCCGATTGCAGAAGCGATGCTGGCATTGGTCCTGATGGATCATGCACTGCGTCACCGGGCGCAATGTGGCGATGTCGTCAGTCCGGACTTTTTTGCACGCTAAAACAGGCAGGTACTTCCTCAGCCTGCCCTCAAAGTTACCGCTCATTTAGTATTTTTTTGGGAGTATCCGGTCTTTTTGCCTTTATCTCGGCATAAAGACTGGGTCTCTGAATATACTGGGGGGAGTATATTTTGACTTTCCACGAGTACTGTCTCTCCCATTTCCATTCCCTTACCGTTTTATTTGTGACGGAATAAATATTGGTTATTCTGTGAAAATTCCTTTTCATGCAGATGAAAATTCGGTAATTTTTTTAAATTTCAGACTTTTCTACTGATTTGGAATCCCATTTTTGGCTTTCAGCGTGGTTTTGCATAGCACAATTGTGGCATAATCAAATGCAAAAAACAGACCCAATGCGGTTTCGCGGTTCAAATTCATCACGACTTCTTCAGGCTTCAGATTATGCTCAAAACGCTTTACGACAAATTGTGGGAATCTCATGTAGTTCACTCCGAAGACGACGGCACAGCCATTCTGTATATCGACCGTCATTTGCTACACGAAGTCACGAGCCCGCAGGCGTTTGAAGGTTTAAAGATTGCCGGACGCCAGCCTTGGCGTAATGCAGCAAATCTGGTGGTCGCCGATCACAATGTGCCAACCACGAACCGTATCAATGGCATTGATGACCCTACGTCTCGTTTGCAGGTCGAAACGCTGGATAAGAACGCGAAACAATATGATCTGACGTATTTCAGCATGGCGGATAAGCGTCAGGGCATCGTCCACGTTATCGGCCCTGAACAAGGTGCAACCTTGCCAGGTATGACGGTTGTGTGTGGAGATTCACATACATCGACGCATGGCGCATTTGCCTGCTTGGCGCACGGTATCGGCACCTCTGAGGTGGAACATGTACTCGCAACGCAAACCCTGATTGCGAAAAAATCCAAAGCCATGTTGGTACAGGTAGACGGCGCATTATCTGCTGGTGTGACTGCAAAAGATGTCGTGCTGGCGATTATCGGCAAAATCGGCACCGCTGGCGGTACTGGCTACGCCATTGAATTTGCCGGCTCGACAATACGCAGCTTATCGATGGAAGGGCGGATGACCATCTGCAATATGGCGATTGAGGCTGGTGCCCGCGCCGGTATGGTGGCTGTCGATCAGACGACGATAGATTATGTGAAAGGTCGTCCATTCTCACCGGTTGGCCCGCACTGGGATCGTGCCGTTGAATACTGGAAAACCCTGCATTCAGATGCTGGTGCCAAGTTTGATCTGGTGGTGACCTTGAATGCGGCAGAAATCAAACCGCAGGTCACTTGGGGTACGTCACCGGAAATGGTGGTGGCGATTGATAGCCGCGTTCCTGATCCGGATCAGGAAAGAGATGCAGTCAAGCGTGACGCGATTGAAAAAGCGCTGGCCTACATGGAATTGAAACCAAATACGGCCATTGCTGACATTCGTATTGACAAGGTTTTTATCGGTTCGTGTACTAATTCACGGATCGAGGATTTGCGTGCTGCCGCCGCTGTTGTGCGTGGCAAATTCCGCGCCTCAAACGTAAAACTGGCGCTGGTGGTGCCGGGCTCTGGTCTGGTGAAAGAGCAGGCGGAGCGCGAGGGCTTGGATAAAATTTTCCGTGACGCCGGTTTTGAATGGCGTGAGCCGGGTTGCTCTATGTGTCTGGCCATGAACGCAGATCGTCTGGAGCCGGGGGAACGTTGCGCATCCACATCTAATCGTAATTTTGAAGGACGTCAGGGGCAGGGTGGGCGCACTCATCTTGTGTCTCCGGCGATGGCTGCTGCTGCAGGAATTGAAGGTCATTTTGTTGACGTACGTCGCTTGTCATAAATATTTTCAAAAGGAATTATCATGAAAAAAATCTTCGTCATTTTGTCTTGTGTGGCTTGTGTATTCACTTTGTCTGCTTGCAATACCGTGCAGGGCATCGGTAAGGATGTCAAAAAAGCCGGTGAGGTGGTTGAGGGCGCGGGGAAAAAATAAGTCGCTATATGGAAAAGTTTACTTTACTCGATGGCGTCGTAGCGCCGATGGACAGGGCGAATGTGGATACCGATGCCATCATCCCCAAGCAGTTTCTGAAATCGATACAACGTACTGGTTTCGGTCCGAACTTGTTTGACGAATGGCGTTATCTGGATCACGGCGAGCCGGGCATGGATAACAGCACCCGCCCGCTGAATCCGGATTTCGTGTTGAATCAGGCGCGTTATCAAGGCGCTTCAATCTTGCTGGCACGCAAAAATTTTGGTTGCGGCTCGTCGCGGGAACATGCGCCGTGGGCGTTGGAGCAATACGGTTTCCGCGCGATTATCGCGCCGAGTTTTGCCGACATTTTCTTCAATAACTGCTATAAAAATGGGCTGCTGCCTATCGTTCTGAGTGAGACGCAAGTCGATCATTTATTTAACGAGGTTAAAGCTTTTCCAGGTTTTCGTCTGGTGATAGATCTTGAAAAACAAATGGTCACGACATCGAACGGCAGTGTCAGTTATCCGTTTGAAATTGATGCGTTCCGTAAATATTGCCTGTTGAATGGCTTGGATGATATTGGTCTGACCTTACGTCAGGCAGACAAAATCCGTGCGTTTGAAGAGCGTCACATTGCCGCCCAACCGTGGCTGGCTAATACGATTTAATAAAGAACAGAGAAAATGAAGATAGCAATTTTGCCAGGTGATGGTATCGGTCCTGAAATCGTTGAACAGGCAGTACAAGTGCTGAATGCGCTGGGTGAGTCATTTGAAATGGAAACCGCACCAGTTGGCGGTGCTGGTTATGAAGCCTCGGGTCATCCGCTGCCGGATGCGACCCTGAAGCTGGCACAAGAAGCTGACGCAGTATTGTTTGGTTCTGTCGGTGATTGGAAATACGACACGCTGGAACGCGCTTTGCGTCCTGAGCAAGCGATTCTGGGCTTGCGTAAAAATCTGAAATTATTTGCTAATTTGCGCCCGGCGATTTTATATCCTGAGCTGGCGGGCGCATCGACGCTGAAGCCGGAAGTTGTGTCGGGTCTGGATATTCTGATTATCCGTGAATTGACTGGCGACATTTATTTCGGTCAGCCGCGCGGCGTGCGTGAATGTCCTGACGGTCCATTCAAAGGCGAGCGCGAGGGTTTCGATACCATGCGCTATGCTGAAACTGAAATCCGTCGTATTGCGCACGTTGCTTTCCAGACTGCGCAAAAGCGTGACAAGCGTCTGACTAGCGTTGACAAGGCGAACGTGCTTGAGACTTTTCAGTTCTGGAAAGACATCGTAACCGACGTGCATAAAGAATATCCGGATGTCGCGTTAGATCACATGTATGTCGATAACGCAGCGATGCAATTAGTACGTGCGCCTAAAAAGTTCGACGTGATCGTGACCGGCAATATGTTCGGCGATATTTTGTCCGATGCTGCGGCGATGCTGACCGGTTCTATCGGTATGCTGCCATCGGCTTCGCTGGATGCGAATAACAAGGGTTTGTATGAGCCTTCGCACGGTTCTGCGCCAGATATCGCTGGTAAAGGCGTGGCAAATCCGCTGGCAACTATTCTGTCTGCAGCAATGATGCTGCGCTACTCTCTGAATAAAGCAGAGCAGGCAGATCGTATCGAAAATGCGGTGAAGAAGGTACTGGCTCAAGGCTTGCGCACACCGGATATTTACGAAGCGGGTACAACCAAGGTCGGTACGGCGGAGATGGGGCGCGCGGTGGTGAATGCGTTGGCGAATTAAGGTTTTTATTTAGGACTTACGCAAAACCGCCCCAGCGGTGTTATGGCTCCTTGTCGTACTATTCGTACTGTCTTCGTCGCCATGCCTTGCGGGGACAATTTTGCGTAAGTCCTATTGTTGATGCAGGGATGTCCTGCAATTTTTAGGGAAAAATGATGAAACTGGTGGGTTTGGTAGGTTGGCGTGGGATGGTGGGATCGGTTCTGATGCAGCGTATGCAGGAAGAAGGCGATTTTGCTCATATAGAACCAGTATTCTTTTCAACATCGAATACGGGCGGCACAGCGCCTGCGATGGCAAAAAATGAGAAGACGCTGAAAGACGCAAATGATATTGATGCATTGAAAAAATGCGAAATTATTATTACCTGCCAGGGCGGTGATTACACGAACGAAGTTTTCCCGAAATTGCGTGCCGCCGGTTGGAACGGTCATTGGATTGACGCTGCGTCGAGCTTGCGTATGAACGATGATGCCGTGATCGTGCTGGATCCTGTCAATTTGCCAGTGATTAAAGATGCGCTAGCCAAAGGCCAGAAAAACTGGATCGGCGGCAACTGTACCGTCAGTTGTATGTTGATGGGTGTCGGTGCTTTGTATAAAGCGGGTCTGGTTGACTGGATGAGTACGCAGACGTATCAGGCCGCGTCTGGTGGCGGTGCTCAGCATATGCGTGAATTACTGACACAATACGGGACACTGAATGCCGAAGTAAGAGATTTGCTGGATGATCCTACGAGCGCGATTCTGGAAATTGATCGCAAGGTCATTGCAAAACAACGTTCGCTGTCTGCTGCTGAGACTGCCAATTTCGGTGTGCCATTGGGCGGTTCCCTGATTCCATGGATAGACAAAGATCTCGGTGATGGTATGTCTAAGGAAGAATGGAAGGGCATGGCTGAGACGAATAAAATTCTTGGTCAGGGTGAAGGTTTCGGCACTGCTGCAGTTCCGGTGGATGGCTTCTGCATCCGTATTGGTGCAATGCGCTGCCATAGTCAGGCGCTGACTTTTAAGCTGAAAAAAGATGTTCCGGTTGCGGACATTGAGGCCATGATCGCCGCCGATAACGAATGGGTGAAAGTGGTACCAAATACACGCGAAGCCAGTGTTCGTGACCTGACACCGATTGCTGTAACAGGCACAATGACAATTCCTGTCGGACGTATTCGTAAGCTGGCAATGGGGCCAGAATATGTGGGTGCATTTACGGTCGGCGACCAGCTGTTGTGGGGTGCTGCTGAGCCTCTGCGCCGCATGCTGCGTATTCTGATTGACTGATATTGGTCTGATGTTGCAAAAAGGGGAGGGTAAATGCCTTCCCCTTTTTTTCTTACAAATAATTACAAAATACCCCCCTAAGTTACTTGCATTGTTAAATGACAGCAACGATATTGACAAATCGTGCCCGCATTCTCTTCTTCTTGTATTTACCATGCTTGCAAATCGGGTTAAGCTTGCACCGCTAAGTTGGTAATGTTATCGTGAAATAATATGACGCTTAGCCCGGCAATTTATTAAGCCTATCCCAGCGGACTTTGTTCGCCAAATTCCCAATATGTCTGACAAAATGCATAAACAAAAAAGAACATCTGTGACTTCCCTGGGACGCAAAGTCTTGAGCATTGCGGTAACTTCGAGCTTGCTGTTAATGTCGCAGGCAAATGCGACAGGTATGGGGCGTCTGACAGTGTTGTCTTCTCTGGGGCAACCACTCCGCGCAGAAATTGAACTTACCTCGCCTAGTAAGGACGAAATTGGCTCGCTGGTGCCTAAATTGGCTTCCGCTGAAGCGTTTCGTCAGGCAAATATCGATTTTAATGCGGCACTTCTGTCGTTGCGTTTTGCCGTGGAGCAGCGTGGCTCGGGCTATGTGATCAAGGTGACGTCGTCGCAAGCGATGAATGAGCCGTTTGTTGATATGTTGCTGGAAATGAATTCCTCAAACGGGAAGTTGCTTCGTGAGTACACATTCCTGCTTGATCCTGCAGAATTGAGAAACAGTCAGTCCCCTCAGTTGGCAAATCCGACGGTTGTGGCAAATAAGCGACAGGTTGGAACGACTTCTGAAGTCGCAACCCGTGCTCCGGCGCAGATGACCGCTGCGGTGAATCCGAAATCATCTGTGCAGGCAAAAGAGGGTGGCGCTCCAGCTCAAGCGCAAACCAAGGCGGGTGATTATGCGGTAAAAAAAGGCGATACCCTGATGAAGGTCGCTGCAGCCTATCGCTCTGAAGGTGTGTCTCTGGATCAGATGTTGGTGAGTTTGTACAAGGCAAATCCGCAGGCGTTCGTTGGTCAGAATATGAATCGCCTGAAAGCTGGTCAGATTTTATCGATACCAGATAGTGATGCCATACAGGCGAGTGCCGGAAATGCCTCTGGCGCGCATTCTGTCGTATTGGCTCACGCTGCTGACTTCAATGCGTATCGCAATAAACTTGCGGATCATGTTGATCGTGCTCCTGCAGAAAAAGGACAGGTCGCAAAGCAAACGGCAAGCGGAACAATCACGGCAAAGGTTAAAGAGACTCCCACTGCTACCAGCGAGTCTGCTGATAAGTTAAAACTGTCAAAATCAGCAAATGCTGCGACCAAAACCAATGAAGGCAAAGGTTTGTCTGAAGAGGATAAGCTGGCAAAAAATAAGGCTGCGGCAGAGGCTGCTGGTCGCTTGAAAGAATTGGAAAAGAATGTCAGCGATCTGCAGCGATTGCTTGATGTAAAGAACAAAGATCTTGCTGCAAAAGAGCTTGAGTTAAATGCGAAGGCAAAAGCTGAGCAGAAATCCGTGCCCGCAAGTGCAACTGTTGCTGCGGCTGAGAAAACGGAAGTAGCATCAAATGCGGTGTCGTCACCTGGGCGCACTGATGTTGCCCCAGCTCCGGCGTCGGTAGTTGACGCTTCTTCCGCGAGCTCACCAGCTGCGGTGAACAAGCCAGCTAAACGTAAACCTGTTGCGCCTCCGCCACCTCCGCCAGAACCTAGCTTCTTTGAAAGTATTTCTGATTTCTTGCTTCCAGGTGGCGCTGTAGCTTTGGCACTTCTTGCTGGTGCTGGTTTGTGGTTTAACAATAAGAAGAAAAAAGCACAACAGTTTGAAGATAGTATTCTGACCGGCTCCAGCATGAAGGCAAACTCTATGTTTGGTTCGACTGGTGGTCAGAGCGTCGATACAAATAATAGTGTCTTTAATTCAAATTTTGCTCCATCCGCCAGCCAGTTGGATGCGAATGAGGTTGACCCTGTTGCCGAGGCTGATGTCTACATTGCTTACGGACGTGATTCTCAGGCAGAAGAAATCTTAAAAGAAGCACTGCGAACTCAGCCTGAACGTCATGCGGTCAGGGTTAAGCTACTGGAGATTTATTCTTCCAGAAAAGACACTAAGTTGTTTGAACGACTGGCGAGTGAGCTGTACGGCATGACTGGTGGCGAAGGTGAGGAATGGGCGCAGGCAGCGTCAATGGGTATTGCTTTGGAACCAAGTAATCCTTTGTATGCTGGCGGTAAAGCTATACCAGAAGCCAGTGTGCAAGGTGGTTTGGGGGCCACAACGCAACCTTTAGAGGATCTTGATCCAGATGCTTTGCTGGCAAATTCCTTATCCAGAGATATGCTGGACGCCATTAGTATTATAGACACGGCATCGCACGGGCAGGCTGCAGCGCCAGAGGCTGGGAAAGAGGTTGTCTCGGACATTGACGCTGATCATGCAGCTAGTCTTGATTTTGATCTGGGCTTGAGTGAGGCTGATGTGCCTCAGATTCCCGAGGCTCAACCAGTTGCGTCTGCAGCCGCTGCTGATGAGCAAGTGCCTGACGTGGACTTTGGTAGTATTGATTTTGATTTTGGCGACAATAAGCCTGTCGTGGAAGAAGTCGCTGCGGTAGCTGAGTCTGCAGCGGATCAAGAGATTACCAGTGATGCAGTTGCAGATCTTGACTTTGCTTCGCTGGACTTTGATGTGCCTGCGATTGAAGCTGCTCCGATTGAGCATAGCTTACTTGATGCGCCAGTCGCAGATGAGCATGTAGCACCAGTTGTGGAGGTTGTTGCTGAGTCTTCTGAGGCTAGTGAGCAGGACCTTGGGTCTGCATTTGAGTTTGATTTGTCGGGAATCGATCTTGATTTGCCGTCAGACGATGCGCATAAATCTGCTGAGGTTGAATCGGCGCCCGCTGTTGTTGAGGAGCAGATTGAGGAAAATGCTGAAATGTCTACCAAGCTTGATTTGGCGGTTGCCTATCATGAGATTGGAGATAAGGATGGTGCTAGAGAACTACTTGATGAGGTCTTGAAAGGTGGGACTGCATCTCAGAAAGAGCGTGCAAGCGCGATGTTGGCTCAAATGGCATAATCTTCTCTTGAGTTTTTTTGCGGGCGCAGCGATTGCTTGCGCCCGTTTTTATTTTGAATGGTGATTTGTTGTGAAACGTCTTGTGTTGGGAGTGCAGTACGACGGAAGTAGTTGGCATGGTTGGCAGACGCAACCGTCTGGTGAGACCATACAGGATGTCTTAGAAGGGGCGTTGTTTCAATTTTGCGGGGTAACGGTTGATACCGTCTGTGCCGGGCGAACTGACGCGGGAGTGCATGGCCTTGAGCAGATTGTGCACTTTGATACTAACCTTGAGCGCGCGCCTTATTCCTGGGTCAATGGCGTGAATGCTTTCTTGCCGGAAACCATAGCGATACAGTGGGCGAAAGAGTTGGTTTTGGATGAGGACTCTCAAGATAATTTTCACGCCAGATTCAGTGCCAGAGCCAGAACCTATCACTATGTATTAAGTAATAGTAAAATACGGTCTCCCATGTGGTTTGGTCGAGCCGGATGGGTGTTTCGCCCACTCGATGTTACGAGAATGCGCGAGGCGGTTGTGTATTTGCTTGGAGAACATGACTTTTCTGCTTTTCGTGCGTCTGGTTGTCAGGCGAAGACTCCGGTCAAGCAAATGTATGACATCAGGATCAGGCAGCAAGGTGAGTTGATTGTTTTTACTTTGAAAGCAAGTGCTTTTTTGCATCATATGGTGCGTAATATCGTTGGTTCTCTCATTTTTGTTGGAACTGGTAAGCGTGAACCGTCCTGGATTGCAGATGTCCTTGCAAGCAAAGATCGAAGCATCGCTGCACCTACGTTTATGCCGGATGGTTTATATCTGGCAAAAATTGATTATGAAGAGAGGTGGGGATTGCCTCAGCAGGAGAGTTCAGATCTTCCCGGTTTCTTATCTCTTTTATAGTATTTAGTCGTGCGCTTTATGTGAATTCTCAGTTACCCATCTTGAAATCCGGTAAAATGGCGGTTTGCAAAACCAGAACTGAAGGCGCTCGCCTGGGGACTGTTGCCCAGACTGGAGCGCTTTTTTTTAGCCCTTTGCCTCACCTCAGTAAATATTAGTAATTTCAATGAACAATATCCGGAATTTCTCTATTATCGCCCATATCGATCACGGTAAGTCCACGCTTGCGGATCGGATTATTCAAATTTGTGGTGGCTTGTCAGATCGCGAAATGGAAGCGCAAGTCCTTGATTCTATGGATATTGAGCGCGAGCGCGGAATTACAATTAAGGCGCAGACTGCAGCGTTGCACTATAAGTCCCGTGACGGCCAGATCTATAACCTGAACTTAATTGATACCCCTGGACACGTTGACTTTAGCTATGAAGTCAGTCGTTCATTGTCTGCTTGCGAAGGTGCGTTGCTGGTGGTGGACGCATCTCAAGGTGTTGAAGCGCAAACCGTTGCAAACTGTTATACCGCGATTGAGTTGGGTGTCGAAGTTGTTCCTGTGTTGAATAAAATTGACTTGCCATCTGCCGATCCAGACAATGCTTGTGCTGAAATCGAGGAAGTCATTGGTATTGACGCTTCTGATGCAGTTCATTGTTCAGCTAAGACAGGGCTGGGCGTTGTCGATGTGCTCGAGTCTCTGATCTCCAAAGTTCCGCCGCCAAAAGGTGATCCTGCTGCGCCATTGCAAGCGTTGATCGTCGATTCCTGGTTTGATAATTACGTTGGCGTTGTCATGCTGGTACGAATTGTGAATGGTACCTTGCGACCAAAAGACAAAATTCTGTTTATGGCGACGGAAGCGCAGCACTTGGTGGAAAGCGTTGGTGTCTTTACGCCGAAGTCATTGTCGCGGGACCAATTGTCGGCGGGGCAGGTGGGCTTTGTTATCGCAGGGATTAAAGAGCTGAAAGCAGCAAAGGTCGGCGATACAATTACGATTGCGAATAAACCGGCAACCGAGCCGTTGCCAGGCTTTAAGGAAGTTCAGCCGCAAGTTTTTGCCGGACTGTTTCCTGTTGAGGCAAATCAGTACGATGCTTTACGTGATTCACTGGAAAAATTAAAGCTCAATGATGCGGCCCTGATGTATGAGCCAGAAGTATCGCAGGCGCTCGGGTTTGGTTTCCGTTGTGGTTTCCTGGGCTTGCTGCATATGGAGATCGTTCAGGAGCGTCTCGAACGCGAATTTGACATGGATCTCATCACGACAGCGCCAACCGTCGTCTATGAAGTGGTGATGGCGGATGGCTCAATCCAAATGGTTGATAATCCATCCAAAATGCCAGACCCGTCTAAGATCGGGGAAATTCGGGAACCGATCGTCACTGTCAATTTGTATATGCCGCAGGAGTATGTCGGTGCGGTCATCACCTTGTGTACGCAAAAGCGTGGTGTTCAACTGGATATGAGCTATCACGGTCGTCAGGTTAAATTGACATACGAAATGCCGATGGCAGAAATCGTACTGGATTTTTTTGATCGTTTGAAATCGACGTCGCGGGGATACGCGTCCATGGATTATGAATTCAAAGAAAACCGTGCTGCTGATGTTGTTAAAGTGGATATGCTGATTAACAGCGAAAAAGTAGATGCTTTGGCGATTATCGTTCATCGATCAAACAGTCACTTCCGGGGTCGTGCTGTGGCCGCTAAAATGCGCGAACTGATTCCAAGGCAAATGTTTGATGTGGCGATTCAGGCTGCGATCGGTTCTAATATTATTTCCCGTGAGAATGTAAAAGCACTGCGCAAAAATGTGTTGGCGAAGTGCTACGGTGGAGATATCAGTCGTAAACGAAAATTGCTTGAAAAGCAAAAAGCGGGTAAAAAACGAATGAAACAGGTCGGTTCTGTAGAAATTCCTCAAGAAGCATTTTTGGCAATTTTACAAGTGGATGAAAAATGAGTTTTCAGTCAATTTTAGGGAATTTTGCCCTGATTCTGTTTGTGTTGACGGTGGGCACTGGAATAGTCTGGTTCCTTGATGTGTTTTTTTTATCCAAGCAAAGGCGTCTTGCCGCAGATAAAGCGCTGGCTGAGTTTGATGCGAGAACAGCAAAGCTGGAAGCAGATGGCATCCGCGTTGAGCAAGGGAAACGTGCTGAAATAGAGGCAAGCATATTACGCCAACCTGTATGGATCGAATACTCGGGAAGTTTCTTTCCTGTGATCGCACTGGTTTTTTTTCTCCGCTCTTTTCTTTACGAACCATTCAAAATTCCATCGAGTTCTATGCTGCCAACCTTATTTGTCGGCGACTTGATTTTGGTAAATAAGTTTGAATATGGTATTCGCTTACCTATCATTAATAAAAAAGTTGTTGAGGTAAGCAACCCACAGCGTGGCGATGTGATGGTCTTTAAATACCCCGTGGATCCGACGGTCGACTATATTAAACGTGTGGTTGGTGTACCGGGAGATAAAGTTACCTATAGAAATAAGCGGCTTTTGATTAATGGTAAAACTCTCTCTTATCAGGCGATGCCAGATTTCCTCGATGAAGAGCATTTGAATTATTCAAAACAATATACAGAAAATCTTACTGGCGTATCACACCGGATTTTGAACGATGAGCAAGCACCTGCGTTTGTCCGGGATCCTTTCAATTTTCCCAAAAGAGAAAATTGCACATATGATACTGAAGGGTTTTCCTGCGTGGTTCCCGAAGGGCATTATTTCATGATGGGCGACAATCGCGACAATAGTCTCGATAGCAGGTACTGGGGTTTCGTTCCTGATCAAAATATCGTTGGTAAGGCATTTTTCATCTGGATGAATTTGGGAAATATCAAGCGCATCGGTAGTTTTAATTAAAATAACTGAATAATAAAGAAAGAGAAATTATGCAAACAGCTCAACGTTTTTCTTTAAAGTCGCAGCATGGTATTTCTTTGATCGGGCTCATTTTATCTTTGGGCGTGATTGTATTGATTGCGATGCTGGCAATGAAAGTAGTGCCAACCGTGATTGAGTACACATCGATAAAGAAAGCGATCAGTGTTGCTAAAACAGGTGGAACGACTGTTAATGAGATCCAAAATGTTTTTGATAAACAAGCAGATGTTGGTTACATTACTTCAATCACAGGTAAGGATCTGGTAATTACCCGGGATAATGGGAATATAGAAGTGAGTTTCTCCTATCAGAAAAAAATCCCTTTGTTTGGTCCAGCAACATTGTTGCTGGAATATGAAGGTACAACGGCAAAAAATGGCGTCTCCGCTAAAAAGCCAGAATAAGCAGAACACGTATGAATCTTCAACTATTGCAAAAAAGGCTGGGACACCAGTTTTGTAATCCGGCTTTATTGCAGCAGGCTTTGACGCATCGCAGTCACAGCGTTTTACATAATGAGCGATTGGAATTTCTGGGCGACTCCATTTTGAATTGTGTTGTTGCATCGCTGTTGTTTGAAAGTTTCTCGGATATTGATGAGGGTGACTTATCTCGGGTTCGTGCCAACTTGGTCAAGCAGCAGTCGCTTTATGAAATCGCGCAAAGAATAGAGTTGTCCCAATTTTTAAGGTTGGGTGAGGGTGAACTAAAGTCTGGTGGTTTTCGCCGCCCATCCATTCTTGCGGATGCCTTGGAGGCTTTGTTCGGAGCAATCTTTCTTGATTCTGGTTTTGATGCCGCGAAAGAGGTGATTCGTGCCCTCTATGCGCCGGTTATGGTTGCGATTGATCCGACAACCTTAGGTAAGGATGCCAAGACTTTGCTGCAGGAATTTTTGCAGAGTAAAAAAATCGCTTTACCTCAGTACAATGTTGTTGCCACTCACGGCGCCGCGCACAATCAGGAGTTTGAGATTGCGTGTCTGGTTCCTAAACTGGATATTCAGGTTTTTGGTACTGGCGGTAGTCGCCGTGCTGGTGAGCAGGCTGCTGCTAAACTCGCCCTTGAGGCGGCAATATTGGCGTTAGCGAAAACACCCGGCGCGCGTAAATCTAAACCGAGAGCGGCGCAATTGAAATTGGCAGGAATAGCGACGGCGCAAATTGACAGTGCACCTCCGCTTACAGATTTGCCAGAGACTCAACGAGATATAGCTGACTCTGCTTCGACGAGCTCGCCTGATACAGGCGGAGATTCTAATCAACACCCAAAAACAGCATGAGCACTCTATGAATGAATTAATTGATAACCCTGATTTTCGCTGTGGGTATATTGCTATTGTCGGCCGTCCTAACGTAGGTAAATCGACCTTGATGAATGCATTGATCGGAGCAAAAGTCAGCATTACTTCTCGTAAGGCCCAGACTACCCGTCATCGTATTACCGGAATTCAAACTAAAGACAATACACAGTTTGTATACGTTGATACGCCGGGTTTTCAGACGCGTCATTCCAATGCTTTAAACCGCACACTGAACAGAACCGTGACGACAACGCTGACAGCGGCGGACGTCATTCTGTTTCTGGTCGAGGCTGGTACTTTTGGCCCTGCCGATCAGCAAGTAATCGATTTATTGCCAAAAAATGTGCCTTGCATTCTGGTGATTAATAAATCTGATCGCATTAAAGATAAAGCAGTAATGATGCCGTTTGCACAGAAGCTTGCTGCACTGTTTCCATTTGCCGCAATTGTTCCGGTTTCGGCGACTTTGCGTTTCCAGCTTGAAAATCTGGAAGGCGAAACGAGAAAATATTTACCACTTAATCCGCCTATGTTTGCGGAAGATGATATTACTGACCGCAGTGAAAAATTTCTCGCCACGGAAATTGTTCGCGAAAAATTATTCCGTTTTGTCGGCGATGAGCTGCCGTATACAAGTACCGTGCTGATTGAGAAATTTGAGCAGGAAGGAAATTTGCGCCGGATTTTTGTCGCTATACTGGTTGATCGTGACGGGCATAAATCGATGGTGATTGGTAATAAAGGTGCGCGTCTGAAAGATATCTCCACGCAATCTCGCGTGGATATGGAGAAGCTTTTCGGCGGTCCTGTTTATCTTGAAATCTGGGTCAAAGTAAAATCCGGATGGGCAGATAACGAAGCAGGTTTAAGAGCCTACGGTTACGAATAGTTCGCCGCATGACTGATGTTCATACAGTCGTTCTAACTCAGCATGGCGATGCTTTCAATAAGGTCGCCACTGCTAATGATCCGGTTCCTGCTCATTCAAAAAAAAAATCTCAGACGATTGCTGGCAGTGTTTTGCCACGCGATCGAAAAATACTTCACCAGCCTGGTTTTGTATTGCACTCTTGGCCGTATAAAGAAACCAGCCTGATCGTAGAGATATTCACGCGTGATTTTGGTCGCATTGCTCTTGTAGCCAAGGGGGCCAAGCGACCTCATTCTCAGTTGCGCAGCGTGTTACAAACCTTCCAGCCTTTGCAGTTAGGATGGACTGGAAAGTCCGAAATTAGAATACTCACCGGGGCTGACTGGGTCGGCGGCATGTTGCCGCTCGAACGATCAGCATTACTGTGCGGGTTTTATCTCAACGAGTTGTTGGTTAAGTTTCTGGTGCGTGATGAGCCCCATACAGCACTGTTTGAACACTATATAAACACACTGAATTTATTGGCTCATGATGAGCCCGCACCGACCGTTTTGCGTCAGTTTGAACTGGCGTTGTTGCGGGAATCAGGCTTATTGGGCGATCTGACGTTTTGCACGGTTTCCAGAAGCAAAGTGAATGCAGCGTTGAATTATGTTGTCGATCCTGAGGTCGGTACACGGATTGCAACGACATCAGATCATATTCCCATTGTCAGTGGTAAAACTTTATTGGATATGGCGCAAGCAGATTACGCTGATACGGTCACGCAATTTCAAAGTAAGATGTTGATGCGTTTTTTGCTCGGCCACCACTTGCATGGCACATCTCTCAATACCCGGCAGATTCTGATCGATTTGCAAAATTTATGAACGTTCATTCACATCAGCAATCCACCTTGTTTGAAGTCAGCCTTGATCCACTGCTCAGCTTTCTGGATGACCGCAAAGACAATGTTCTTGATCCTCTCGCATTTGCAATTGCTGCGGAGGAAGCTGGTGCAGATGGATTATCTATTTATTTGTCAGAGAAAAATGCAAATGTCCGGCAAGCATTGATGCAAACCATGTCGCAGCAATTTGTTGGACGTTTGAAAATCAACGCAGCGGCAAATGCGCGAACACTGGCTATCGTGTCTGAAATTCGTCCTGCGAATGTATGTCTGGTTGTGCCTGATGGCATGGCCGATGAGAGATTCGCACCAGTGGATGTTGTAGCGGACTTTTCGCTATTACAGTCGTTTGTCAGTCAGTTACATCGTTCCGGACATCGCTCATCTCTCTTTGTAAATCCAAAAGCAGAACAAGTTCAGGCATGTGCTGAATCGGGTGCGAATGCGATCGTGCTGAGTGCTGAGCGATATGTTCAGGCTGATAATGATGCGACGCGCAATCAGGCGCAGGGGGAGTTGGAGGCGATGGCTATTGAGAGTATTCGGCAAGGCTTATCAGTGCAAATCAGTGGCAACCTGAATTACCAAAATATTGCAGCTCTTGCCTCATTATCGGACGTGACGCAAATCAATATCGGCGATGCGATTTTTTCCCGGGCTCTGTTCGTGGGATGGAATGTCGCGCTGAAAGAGATGAAAGCGATTTTAGTCCGTTCAGGACTAATGCAGAGGGCTTGAGATGATTTATGGTATCGGCACTGATATCGTTCAACTTACCCGAATTGAACGCGCGCTAGCCAGAAGTGGCGAGCAGTTCGCCAGAAAAATTCTGGGTGAAGATGAGCTGCGTATTTTTTTTCAGCGACGAGAGCAAAATCTGCTACGTGGCACGCGCTATCTGGCGACCAGATTTGCCGCGAAGGAGGCGTTCTCAAAGGCGATTGGTACGGGCATTACAGCACCTATGACCTTACATAACATGCAAACGCTGAATGACGATCAAGGAAAGCCTGTTGTGACGCTGACCGGCACCTTGCATGAATGGATGGCATCGCGTTGCCTGACGACTCATATTTCCCTCAGCGACGAAACCGATCACGTTTTGGCATTTGTGATTGTTGAAAAAAAATCCGGTGCGGCTATCTGATGGATACAAATCAAACTCCGGCAAGTGATGCTCGTCAGTCTGTTTTAGATACGGTATCGAAACTTCCTCATTTACCCGGTGTGTATCGCTACTTTGATGAGCAGGGACAGGTCTTGTATGTGGGTAAGGCGCGTGATCTGAAGAAGCGTGTCAACAGCTATTTTCAAAAAACGCTGTCGAGTCCGCGCATTGCCATGATGGTGGCAAAAATCGTCAGGTTGGAAACGACAGTGACACGCAGTGAAGCCGAAGCCCTGATTCTGGAAAATAACCTGATCAAAGCTTTGCGGCCTCGCTACAATATTTTATTTCGGGATGATAAGTCTTATCCTTACCTGAAAATCACGTCAGAAAAGACGCCGCGAATGACCTACTATCGTGGTGCTATCGATAAAAAACACCAGTATTTTGGCCCCTTTCCATCCGGGTGGGCGGTCAAGGAATCGATGCAAATTCTGCAGAAAGTGTTCTTGTTGCGTAGCTGCGAGGATAGCGTATTTGCGAATCGCACCAGACCCTGTCTCTTACATCAGATCCAGCGTTGCAGCGCGCCTTGTGTCGATTTTATTGCGCCTGAAGATTACTTGTTAGACGTTAAAAATGCTGCCGATTTTTTACGTGGACGGCAATTAGAAGTCATGCAGACGTTGGAGAAAAAAATGCTGACTTTTTCCTCCGAGCTGAAATTCGAGCAGGCAGCATTCGTCCGCAATCAAATGTCTGCCTTGTCTAAGGTATTGCATCAGCAAAGCATGGAAACCACTGGCAATGCGGATGTCGATATCATCGCTGTGATAGTCGAGGGGGGGCGTGCTTGCGTCAATCTCGCGATGGTGCGGGGTGGACGGCATCTTGGCGACCGCGCGTATTTTCCTAGTCATGTTGATGATGTCAGATCGACTGCAGAAGAGTCGATTGAGCAGGAAATCGTCGCCGCTTTTCTCGCACAGCATTATGTTGATCAGTTCATTCCATCAACGATAGTGATGAATGTCGAGTTGGATGAGCCAGATTTGATGTTGGCACTTGCCGAACAGTGCGGACACAAAATCCATTTATCTTTTCAACCTCAGGAGCAGCGACGTATCTGGCTTGAAATGGCAGTGAAGGGCGCTGCTTTAGCCTTGACCAGATTACTATCGGAACAAGGCTCGCAGCAAGCGCGTACGCTGGCGCTGGCGGCGGTTCTTGATCTGGATGCTGACAATCCTGAACAGTTGCGAATCGAGTGTTTTGACATCAGTCATACGCAAGGTGAAGCGACTCAGGCTTCATGCGTGGTATTCCACCATCATGCAATGCAAAGTGGAGAATACCGACGCTACAACATCAAAGATATTACCCCAGGCGATGATTACGCGGCTATGCGGCAGGTGTTGTTCCGTCGTTATGAAAAAATTGTCAGTGATCAGGACGAAAACGTACGAACTTTGCCAGATGTTGTTTTGATTGATGGCGGCAAGGGGCAGGTGGAGATGGCGCGCCAGGTATTCGTCGAACTTGGCTTGGATACCAGCAGAATTGTGGGTGTCGCCAAAGGCGAGGGGCGTAAGGTTGGTCTCGAAACTTTGGTTTTTGTTGATGGGCGAGAACCAAAAGAATTGGGAAAAGAGTCCGCCGCATTAATGCTGATTGCGCAGATTCGCGATGAGGCGCATCGCTTTGCCATTACTGGAATGCGGGCAAAGCGCGATAAATCCAGACAGGCATCGCAATTAGAAGAGATTGAGGGAGTGGGGCCGAAGCGTAGGCAAAAATTACTGGTGCGCTTTGGTGGTTTGAAGGGAGTCAGTGATGCCAGTGTTGAAGAGCTGGCCAGCGTTGACGGCATATCCCGTCAGTTGGCAGAAGAAATTTACAAGCGATTGCGTTAGCCCAATATAATTACCGGAAATAATCTGAATAAAAACTTATGCCATTTAATTTTCCTATTTTGTTGACGTGGTTACGTGTCGCCCTGATTCCGTTGGTAGTCGGTGTATTTTATTTACCTGATACATGGTTGAGTCCTTTTGAAAAAGGGGTTGCCTCTAGCCTTGTCTTTATTATTGCAGCGGTGACAGATTGGTTTGATGGCTTTCTTGCGCGTCGCTGGAATCAGACTTCTTCGTTCGGTGCCTTCCTTGATCCGGTCGCAGATAAGTTAATGGTCGCCGGTGCATTGCTTGTGCTGGTGGAGTTTGACCGGGTCAACGCCGTTGTCGCATTCGTGATTATTGGTCGCGAAATTACCATCTCTGCCTTACGTGAATGGATGGCGCTGATTGGCGCCTCAAAGTCGGTTGCCGTCAGCTCGATAGGCAAAATTAAAACGGCGGCTCAAATGATGGCAATACCATTGCTTCTGAGTCCAAATTTTGTTTTATTTAATTATATTGACAGCGGTTTGACTGGTTCCTGGTTGTTGCTTATTGCCGCCGTGTTGACGGTATGGTCTATGTTTTATTATTTACGAAAAGCATGGCCTCTGATTAAAGAATCAACTGAAAAACTCAGTTAGCTCGCTTGACAGAATTTACGGATACTATATAATTCTGGTCTTTCGTTGATGCGGGAATAGCTCAGTTGGTAGAGCGCAACCTTGCCAAGGTTGAGGTCGAGAGTTCGAGACTCTTTTCCCGCTCCAAGTTCTTTTGAAACGAAAAAATAGCAGTAAAAATGCGGGAATAGCTCAGTTGGTAGAGCGCAACCTTGCCAAGGTTGAGGTCGAGAGTTCGAGACTCTTTTCCCGCTCCAGTTTTTAGTAGTGCCTGATTTATTTGTAGTGCAAAATGCGGGAATAGCTCAGTTGGTAGAGCGCAACCTTGCCAAGGTTGAGGTCGAGAGTTCGAGACTCTTTTCCCGCTCCAGATTCTGAAGGGAAGCAGCGCTTCCCTTTTTTCTTAAAGTTGTTTTGCCGCGTTTCAGTTTTCATGATTGAAACAGCACCCTTGGCGGGGTAGCAAAGTGGTTATGCAGCGGCCTGCAAAGCCGTAGACGCCGGTTCGATCCCGACCCCCGCCTCCAGTTTTAAGAAAGCGCTGTTAAGCGCTTTTTTTTCAGAGCATGCAGCTTCGGCTGCATGTTGTAGTGATGGGCCCGAGTGGTGAAATAGGTAGACACATCGGACTTAAAATCCGCCGCTTCGTTAATAGCGGGCGTGCCGGTTCGATTCCGGCCTCGGGCACCAAAACTACGTTTCAAGCAGTACCAAGAAATACAATAACCCGCCTTCTTCATAGAGAGAATGCGGGTTTTTTGTTCCCTGACGTTCCATGAAGTTCTTTGACAGCCCAGATTTTTGACGGTATATATGACGGTATTCAGCGAAAATCAGATACCGCCAAAAATCAAATACCGTCAAAACAGCGCTTCCCTGACGGTATTCGGTATCGCACCATAGGGGAACCGACATGCCAAAGAAAATTATTCCGCTTACCGATATCAAGGCAAAGAGTGCAGCGGCCAAAGATGCGCCCTATAAATTGGCAGACGGTGGTGGCCTCTATCTGATGGTGGGTAAGGATGGCTCAAAGCTATGGCGCATGGATTACCGATTTAATGAAAAACGCCTTACGCTGTCTTTCGGTAAATATCCTGATGTTTCGCTGGCAGTGGCGCGGGCAAAGCGTGCCGAAGCGAAAGAGCAAATTGCTTCTGGCATTGACCCCAGCGACCTGCGCAGATCAGAGCGGGTGCAAGTCAGTCAACAAAAGGTAGCGGCTAAACGCGATGCAGAGGGCTTGCCGGTGATTGACTCTTTTGAAGCAGTAGCATGGGAGTGGTTTGAGGCAAAAATTAAGCCGTTGTCAGATAGTCACCGTTCACGGACTACCGCTTATCTGAAAAACGACTTGATACCGTATCTCGGTAAGTTACCTATGGCCGAAATCAAGGCACCTGTTTTACTGGAATGCTTACGCCGTATCGCTGTCAGAAAAAACAATCAGGGCAAAACCATTACGGAAACTGCAAACCGTGTGCGCGAGCAAATGGGGCAGTTATGGCGCTTTGCCATTGCCACCGGTAGGGCAGAGCGTGACATAGCTGCTGACTTGCGCGGTGCGTTAGAGGCGCATGTACAGAAAAACTTTTCACATATCACCGACCCGAAATTGTTAGGTCAGCTTATGCGCGATGTTGAGGGCTACGGTGGCGCGCCGGTGACGGTAGCGGCGTTGCGCCTGCTGCCTTTGGTGTTTGTGCGACCTGGCGAATTCAGGGCGGCACGTTGGCAGGATATTGATTTAGAGGCGAAAGAGTGGCGCTACTTCAGCCCTAAAACAAAGATAGATCACATCGTACCGTTATCTGAGCAAGTGCTGACACAGTTACGCGCATTGCAGCCGTTGACCGGCATGGGGGAATATGTGTTCGGCGTCAGATCAGGCCAGCGGCCATTGTCAGAAGGCACGATTAACCAAGCCCTCAAGGCTTTGGGCTATTCCAGTGACATCATTCACCCGCACGGCTTCAGGCATACCGCCGCGACGATGCTGGCCGAAATGGGATGGGATGAAAACACCATAGACCGGCAATTGTCGCACGTGGTGCAAGGTGTAAAAGGCGTGTACCAGAAAGCCAAATACATAGAAGACCGGCGCAAAATGATGCAGGCATGGGCGAATTACGTTGACCAGTTAAAGCGAGGTGCAACGATTATCCCGCTACGCACGGCCTGATAAACAGTAAGCCTGATTGCTGGCGCAGCTTACCAGCATTTTTGCCTTGCAAACCCGCATGAAATATAGCCGCCTTGTGCGGCTTTTTTTATGCCCACCACCAAAGCCACAAAAAATAGAAGCCTTATCTCAGTAAAAACAGGTGTACCGGTGTACCAAACAGCGGAAACCAGCGCCAGCCTTAGCTTTCCATGGAACACAATATATATAAATAGGTGTACCAAAGGTGTACCAAATGTGTACCAGCTAAAAACGGCCTTCCATTTCATGCGGGTTTGCAAGGCAAAAGCGGTGAAAGGCTGCACCGGCTATGAGTTTTGATTGAAATGGTCTTGTTTTGAAACCAGCCTGCACCTTCTGGAATGCCGCGCAAGGGGAATTTTCTTGCGCAACACCCAGCGGCGAGCAATCAAACAAAATGTTTGCGCTATACTTGAACAGTTATTTGTACATATAGAGAGGCCGCCATGCGCGTTATCAGCTATTCAGAAGCCCGTAATTCCTTGAAATCCGTCATTGATAGCGTCATTGACGATGCTGACATCACTGTGATTAACAGGCGCGATGGTGGCGATGCAGTTGTTATGTCGCTAGATCATTACCAGCAAATGGCAGAGACCTTGTATCTGCTATCAGCGCCAGCGAATGCGCAACGACTGGCCGAATCTATTAAGCAATATCGTGCAGGCAAGACAGCAAAGCGCACATTGGTGACGTCGGAATGAGTCGGTTAATTTGCTTTACCCCGCATGGATGGGAAGATTATCTCTACTGGCAAGGGCAAGACAAAAAGACCTTGAAGCGTATTAATACCCTGATCGAAGCATCCAGCCGTGACCCGTTCACAGGCATAGGCAAGCCAGAGGCGCTATTAGGGGATATGTCCGGCTTCTGGTCTAGGCGTATTGATGAGCGTCACCGGTTAGTCTATGCGGTGGATGATGACGCATTTACGGTGCTGGCTTGCCGGTATCACTATGGGGATTAAATCAGAAAGAACTTAACAGGTGAATACATGGATTTAAAAAAATCTGCGATTGCCATGGATTATAGATTCGTTCTTAAAAAGCGACTTGAGGCACAGGATATGAATCTTGAACCTATTCCAGATTGGGGGCTTGAAAGTATTCGAGGTGGCCTTGTTGAGGATGTTCTCACTCAGGAACAAATTGCTGGATTAATTAGCAGCAGCGAGTCTATTTGGCCTGAGGGTGCAAGTGAAGATCAAAAGAGAGTTTTTTTAGATGAAATCGACGGTTTTCTTTTTGATCGAAATGAAACAAAAGAACACTTTCAGACAGGTTTAACGCCAGCCCAACAAAAAGAGCGGTTACTTGATGCTGTGAAATTAATCAAAGAAACAAAAAAGAACTTAGAGGGCATACGAGATATGCCTTTAATACACGCTGAAATGGCTTTTCTGTGGGCGCGGAATTCAGATAATGCAGCTTTTAAGTTACGTTTAAAAGATGACTATGGCGGTTTCGTCAGCTCAATGTTTGCCAGAACATGGCTGCATTTAGATGATGTGCAAAGCACGCTCCAATATGCGGCCAAACGAATCACTATCTCAAAGAAAAATAAACCATCGACGTATTTTAACGAAGGATTTTTGAAAAGATCAGCTAAAAGCTGGCATTTGATTTTCGGGAAATGGCCACCGCATTCAAAAGAGGGGTGTTTTTTTCGCTTCTTCCAAGCATTAGGGCTGGAAATGAATGAACAATTTACAGCTCACGAAGTTTCTAAAGCAGTTCGTGAAGCGAAAGAAGGTAAGTGACCTACTGTTTGATACCTCGGTTTTTGCTATCAAACAGTAGGTACAAATAGACACCATAAAAATAAACTTCGTCCTGAAGTGATCGGGTTCCCGCTAATTCCTAATGGGACTCATGAAACCAGAAAGGACGAACATGCAAACATCATCCCCCGCAAGATTATTGCGACTCCCCAGCGTCTTAGGGCGCGTTCCATTCAGTAAATCTGAGACGTATCGCCGCATTAAAGCCGGTACATTCCCTGCCCCCGTTCGGCTGGGTTCGCGCGCTGTCGCTTGGCTGGAATCGGACATTGAACAGTACATTCAAAAGCTGGCGCAGGAGTCCGCAAAATGAGCGCCACAATTGAAAAAATGAACAAGGTCATTGCGATAACAGCCTCTGACAAACTCGCCGCAAAGATCAATGCAGAGGATAAGCAGCGTCGCAATTTTATGGCGGAATATGACCGCTACAAGACCAACAAAAAGATTTATCCAGAATTGCAGATGACGCCTGATGCTTACCCGCTCATGCTGGAATTATTTGAAGCCTGTAAAAAGCATCTGCGTGGCTTGACTTTGGATGAAATACAGCGCCAGCAAGATAAGGTCAGTTTTCGTTACTTTGGCCGGTCATTGTTGATATGTCTGCGTGGCGGGGATTGCTGGTTACGAAATCAAGTGTACCTGGCAATTTGTTTCGATGAGCCTAACCCTTCGCCTATTGTAGTGATTGGGGGTTTTAGAATTCCTGAGCATTGGGGGCATAAACATGCCTAACTATTTTTCTTATTTCAAGGCGCTTGCAATTCGCATAGACAGGGCTTATTCTGTGCGTGTCCCTAAGAAAAAAGGGAACGAGTTTGGCGACTCGAATTTCACAAAGGCGCACAGGCCGCGCAATGCGGCTTTTTTACGTGCGTATGTCATTGCATCCTCTTTGCGGGCGGCAGTGGCGGGGATACCTTCGGGTATGCCGGGTTCCTTTGTGTCCGGTTCGCCAACCCCGTCATTTGCTGCCCACCCGTTTGGCGACGGGCGCAGTGCAACCACTACACAAAGGAGTCTGCCATGACTGAACCACGCACATCCAAACAAAGCCGCAAAGAAGAACTACTCCCATTATCTGAGGCAGAAAAAGAACTGCTAAAAGCCCTTCGCGGGATGAATAGTGATTCGCAAGCACATGTGCTGCGAATAGCTAAAACATTCGCTTTAAAATTTCCAGCAGCGCCAGCATCTGCATCATCGATAGCAGAAAAACCGGCATTCGTTTCTATTGATGTCGTTAAAAAAACTCAATCTTTAGGGTTCGAGATTGAGTGCACCTTATTTGATCTGGTGGTGTTTGTGGAGTCGATACTCGACAAGATAGATGCAATTGGAATAGACAGCTTAGATAGAGAGGGCGCGGCGGCAGTGAATGCAATTTGCTGTTTTGCCGGATACGCTGACAAGAAGGTGAAAGAAATTCAGCATACCAATAACCGGATATTAGATGTAGTCGGTCAGGCCATGAGAGGGGGTCAACATGTCTAACTCATCTTTTCAGTATGCTACGTTGCCAGACCCTGCTGGCGCTGGTTTGCCAGTAATGACTTTGCCAGTGGATGCCCGTTATCAGCAAGCCGTTGATTGCGGTGTACGGGCTGCACAGGCGTTTTTCTGTGAAGACGATGCAATCAGCCTTCACGCTCATTTGCCAGCCTGTCTGCATCACTATCTGCAAATGGTACGGCAAGCCTGTGCTTTGCTGGCACCAGCAGAAACGGTCTGGCAGCAACATGAACAGGCCAGCCGTGATGCTTTTTGCGCTGGTTATCTTGGCCGCATTCAGCAGGAATTACGCCTGATACGACCGTCTCCACCACGCCAGCGCCACGCTGCCGCGATGCACTAAGAGGCAGACATGACCCCGAAACAGTTAAAGAGTCGCATTGATTCGTCAATGCGCTGGGTGTGCATACGTCTGTACATTTTGCATCTCAATGTGTGTTCCCGCCTGTTGATGAAAACAAAGGCGCAAAGGATAAGGAATAGCAATGACCAGAAAACCTATTGAACGGCCTACGCCAGAGGCCATACAAGCCGCCCTGAGCTTTATTCCGTCCGATGACCGGCAGTTATGGTTAAAGATCGGCATGGGGATTAAACATGAATTTGATGAAGCCGGTTTTGACCTGTTTGACTCTTGGAGTCAGAGCGGCAGCAACTATGATGCGGCGGCTGTAAAAACAAGCTGGCGCAGTTTTAAAGCGGGCGGCAAGATCGGTATC
The DNA here is from genome assembly GCF_018139565.1 of Cognatundibacterium rivi. Taxonomy (GTDB): domain Bacteria; phylum Pseudomonadota; class Gammaproteobacteria; order Burkholderiales; family Burkholderiaceae_D; genus Undibacterium; species Undibacterium rivi. The sequence goes on along the minus strand of NZ_JAGSPK010000002.1, from coordinate 776,980 downwards.
GGCACGGTGTTGTATGAGGCAAAACAACGCGGCTTTCATATCAAAGACCATGCACCGGCAGCGCCTGTCAGTGCGGAACAGGCGGCCAGCATGGCGCAGGAAAGAGCCACCAAGTTAGCAGCAGAACAAGCAGAGATAGAACGCAAACAGGCAGCCGCTGCCAGCATGGCACAAAAGCAGTGGGACAGCGCCAGCGAACAAGGCCATTCAGACTATCTGCAAAGAAAAGGCATTACTGGGCATGGTGTGCGGTTTGCCCGTCATAGCAAAGGCGATACGTTGCTGATTCCTGTCATGGATACCAGCGGCCAGCTTTGCAACATTCAGCGGGTGTTTGCTAATGGCGATAAACGTTTTTATACCGGTGGCAAAGTGTCGGGCGGCTTTCATTTAATTGGCGGTGTTGATGCTGCTGGCGCTGCTGGCTGGCTACTGATTGCAGAGGGATACGCCACCGGCGCGGCCTTATATGAAGCGACCGGCTACCCTGTGGCGATTGCCTTCAGCGCCAGCAATCTGAAGCATATCGCCGCCCTGATGCGGCAGCGTTACCCAGATAAGCGCCTGTTGCTATGTGCTGACGATGACAGAGAGACGGAACAGAACACCGGCAAGAATACGGGCGTGATCGCTGCCAAAGAAGCCGCCGCCGCGATTGGCGGCCTGTGGTGCAAACCGCTGAATTTACCAGCGGGCGGTAATGATTTTAATGATCTTGCGGTGGCGCGTGGGCTGGCCGAAGTTAAAAGCCAGATCGAGGCCGCAATGAACGGAACAGCGCCAGCCAGTGCAGCAGTCAATGCAATGCCAATAAACGGGCAGGAAGTGAGCCAGATCACGGCACAGGCGCACGACGTTGACGCGGTAAAGACTGATAAGGGCAGCGTACAAAAAACGCCTCAAAAGCCAGCTAATGCGCCGCGCCAGAATCGAGGCAGCAAACCTGCTGGCGCTGGTCAATCGAGTAAGCCATTTTTTACTGTGAGTGGTGAGGGTGTGTTTTATCATGCCTTCCATGAAGGCGAAGCCTTACCCGCCCTTAAAATCTGTTCACCCTTGTATGTGATCGCCAGAACGCGAGACGCGGCCAGCAGTGAATGGGGTTATCTATTGGAATTAAACGACCCTGACGACAATATCAAACGCTGGCCGATGTCGTCCCGCATGTTGTCTGGCGATGGTACGCAATATCGTGCTGATTTACTTTCGCTGGGCTTGATGATTGAACCTGGCCTGAAGGTTAAAAACCTGCTGACGACCTACATACAAACGGCGGACGTGCCAGATCGTGTGCGGTGTGTTGAGCGCACAGGCTGGCATGATGACGTGTATGTGCTGCCAGATCGCAGCATAGGGCAAGGGGCAGAGACGGTGCTGTTTCAGGCGAATGGCAGTACCACTTCGCAATTTAAACAAAAGGGTACGCTGGCAGAGTGGCAAACCCATGTATCGGCCTATTGTCGGGGTAATTCGCGGCTATTGTTTTTTGTATCGGCTGGTTTTGCGTCAGTATTACTGCATCACGCGAAAGTGCAGAGTTTTGGCTTGCATCTGATGGGCAGTAGTTCCACCGGCAAAAGTACCGCCATGAAAGTGGCTGCCTCGGTGTTTGGTGGTGCTGATTATGCGCAAAGCTGGCACGTCACTGACAATTCGTTAGAAGCGACTGCGCAAAAGCATTCTGATGCCTTACTGGTATTAGATGAACTCGGGCAGGCTGACCCTAAGATGGTGGGCAATATCGCCTACATGCTCAGTAATGAAAAAGGCAAAGGCCGCGCCACACAGAACGCGACTGCCAAGAAGATCGCTACATGGCGGCTGATCTTTATCAGTGATGGCGAATTGTCTTTAGAGGCCAAAATGGCCGAAGCAGGCAAAGCCACCAAAGGTGGCCAAGATGTACGCATGGCACATATTCATGCGGACGCGGGCAAAGGCTTAGGCGTGTTTGATACCGTGCACAGCTTTACTGATGGCGCTGCACTGTCCCGTCACTTGGTCAGTATGGCGCAGCAATATCACGGCACTGCGGGTTTATCGTTCATTGAATGGCTGGTGGGCAATGTGGCGCTATTGCCAGAGATGTTGCGGCAAGCGATAGGCAGCACGGCTGGCAAACTTTGTCCGGCCAATGCGCACGGCCAAGTAAAGCGCGTGTCTGAGTTCTTTTCGTTGGTGGCGGCTGGCGGTGAATTAGCGACCGCTGCGGGTGTGACAGGATGGGCAGATGGTGAAGCCACCGAAGCGGCCACGACCTGCTTTAATGACTGGCTATCGAGTCGCGGCACGGCGGGGGATATTGAGCATGATCGTATGCTGGCGCTGCTGCCTGACTTCATTCAGGTCAATGGCAGTTCCCGCTTTGAATGGGCGCACAGAGCGATGGATGACCACGCACCTAAAACTATTAATCAGGCGGGCTTTAAACGCATGGTCAGCAAGGCAGGAAACCCCATTAGGAATAATACAGACTGGCACAAGGAATACGGCGACAAGGTGCATCCAGAAGAAGCCGAAGGTGCAAGCATTGAATACTTCCTGCTGCCAAAAGTGTTTAAAGAGGAAGTTTGTAAAGGCTATGATGCCAGACTGGTAGCAGCCAAGATGACAGAAATGGGGGTCTTTGAAAAAGACAAGGAAGGCAAGAGCAGCATCCTTGAACGATTCGCTGGAACCAAAGCCAGATACTACAAAATACCGAGCGATAAACTTGATTCACTGACTGCCTGACCAGCGTAGCGAACCGGCGGCGCGGCCTGTGGTGGTGGGGTGAGAATCCCCTTCGCGCTGCAAAAACGCTGCTGTTTTGCATTTCTATTCCAGAACAGTCCAATCAAACGGCACTGAAACCCCGCATTGCCTTAAATGCACATATTCATGCTGAAAAGCAATGATTCTGGTACACCGGTACACCTCAAAAGTGACGTGGTACACCTCAGATGTGTACCACGTAAACACAATGCCCATGCGGGTTTGCGGCCTGTTTGTATGCCGTGGTACACCGGTACACCGGTTTAAAGGTACATTCCTACTTCATTTCGATAATACCCCTGTTTTCTGGAATTTTAATGAGGCTGCACCAGATATAGGTTTCAAGGCAAAAACGGCTTGCAGGCTGCGCCAGTGCTACGTTTGACGTATAACTACTATCCATGAGGGTTATCAGAGAGAATGCCTTGTGAGGCTTCACCCACCTTAGTTCTTACACCCCCTATCAAGGTACTTCCTCACTTCAACAGATCAAGGGTAATTCAAACCCCGACCAGACTCTAGTCAATGACTTACGCTAAGGGGGTTGTGCTGTGTGACACAGGGGGGGATGAAATGTCTGTAAGACTAGGAGCCTAGACCGTCCGTTTCCTCTATCTTTCCGTGGGCAGTATTTTTCAATAGGGGGGGGAGTCAAAAATAGAGGCATTGACCTGCTGGGGATTGGTTTAGTCCAGATTGTTTGTTTGGCGGCGTATCGCTTGAAATAGACGGTGTGTTTCTTAATTTTGTGGGGGGGCAAAAGTCTAAAAAAGCACAGGCGGAAACCGTTAGCTTAACTGTGAATTTATGGAGAGAGAAAACTACCCCCTAGGGGTTTAAATTTAATTGTCATTAAGTTACAAAAACAGAGACGCAAATTTTTTTGACGGTATATTTGACGGTATTGCTTTAAGTTGAAAAATATAAGTATTTGATTTAAATGGAAATTTCAATAAAGTTAGATTCCGGCCTCGGCACCATATCGACATCTTAGCAAGTATAAAAAACCGCAAATTCTTTGGAGTTTGCGGTTTTTTTGTTGTCTGTTTCAAATGCCAGATATCATTACTTCCAGATTGTCGCGTGCTTAGTTTGCCAACTTAACGTTTGTCTGACTGGCCAGCCACGGGGCTTGCTTTTCTCTACTTAACAAGGATTATTGATGTCTGCTATATCTCCTGAAAACACGGCAATTTTACAGATTGATGGTTTGCATATTGCGCATCGGCGCCTCGTCTTGCGAGACTGGTCGACAGCGATTTATGCTGGCGTGACACTGGTGTGTGATGAGGAAGGGGAGTGCAAGACGGATTTTCTGCGTTTGCTGGCGGCTGAGTTGCCGTACGCTGCGGGCAGTCTGAGTTTACAAGGTGTGGCGCAGCATGCTGATATGTCTGCTTACAGGCAGCAGGTATTCTGGATCGAGCCATTAGCTGCAGAGTATGATGAATTCACCGTAGAAGGATTTTTTTCCTTGCAGGCAAGTCGCTATGCTGGTTTTGATCAGGCTGCGCTGTTGCACTTGATAGACGGGCTGGCGCTGGAGCCGCATTTGTTCAAGCAGATACTGATGTTATCGGCCGGTACCCGGCGCAAGGTGTGGATTGCCGCAGCGTTTGCGAGTGGTGCTGCGCTGACTTTGCTGGATGACCCGCTAGCGGCACTCGATAAAAGTTCTGCGACGTTTGTGTTATCTCAGATGGCAGCTTTGGCGCAGGCTGGGCAGCGTGCACTGGTGTTGGGGGACTATCAGGCACCAGCGAATGTACCGCTGGCGGCGAGGATAGACTTGGGGTAATGAGCGCCGTTTGACCTTTGTTACATGCTTGTCGGTTTAAACGCGGCCCCATTTTTAGGCTATTACAGCGAGGTTACTGTACTCAGTGCAACGTGGTTCGTCACAGCTTATCGATATTCTCTAACATAATTTTCGCCTGTTTCTGGAACTCTGCAATTGTGGCAGCATCCATTTTTTCTAATTGGCGATAGGCCATGCCGATACGTGGATTCTTGGCCAGGGCATCTGTGTTGCGCTGAAAAAAATCCCAGTACAGGGCATTGAATGGGCATGCGTTCTCGCCGACGCGTAATTTTTTATCGTAACGGCAGCCTTTACAATAATCACTCATGCGGTCAATGTAGGCGGCGCTCGAGACATAAGGTTTGGTTGCTAACAATCCGCCGTCGGCAAATTGACTCATACCTACCGTGTTCGGCAGTTCCGCCCACTCAAATGCATCGATGTAAATGCCGAGGTACCAGCGATGTACCTCCGCCGGGTTCAGACCCGCCAGCAGCGCAAAATTACCGATGACCATCAGGCGCTGGATATGGTGCGCATGTGCGTGCTCCAGCGATTGTGTAATGGCATGCGACAGACAATTCATTCTGGTTTCGCCATTCCAGAACCAGCCCGGTAACTGATGGTTGTGTCCGAAGAAATTTTTCTCTGCATACCCCGGCATGTTTGCCCAATACACCCCGCGTACGTATTCGCGCCAGCCTAATATTTGTCGAATGAAGCCCTCTGTTGCAGCGAGAGACGCATGTCCGGCGCGATATGCCGCCTCTGCTTTTGCGACCACTTCGCGCGGATTCAGCATTTTTACATTTAAGGCAAACGACAACAGCGAATGAAATAAGCGCCATGATTTAACACTCATCGCGTCTTGAAAATCACCAAACTGCGGCAGCGCATTATCGATGAAAGCGTCCAAGTGTCGTAATGCTTCCTGACGGTTAAGTGACCATGCCAATTGCCTGGCCTGAGGATTACCAAAACTTTTTACACCTGCATCGACAATGGTTTGCCACAAATCAGAGTGATCATGCAAAGTTCGCGTATCTCGTGGTTCAGGCGGATCGCCGCGCCACGGCTTGCGATTGTCGTGATCGTAGTTCCATTGTCCGCCCAGGGGCTTTTTCGTGTCTTCCATTAATACGTGATGAGTCACACGCATCTGGCGATAAAAAAATTCCATTAACCATTGTTTGCGTCCGGTAAAGAGGTCAGATACTTCATTGCGCGTTGTATAGAAATGTTCACTATCAACCATGATCCACGGAATATTTGCACGGCGACCATGCTGATATAACTGCTGATCCAAGCGCCACTCATCAGGCGCCTGATACTCAAATACCGTCGCCTGATATTGCCCGATCAGCGCGTCAATATTGGCTGTCAGAGATTGCAGATTATCGGGATCGTTAATCGCGATGTAATGCATGTGATGTCCCGCCTCGCGTAACTGCTGCGCCAGATCTCGCATCGCCGCAAAAATCGCCAGAATTTTTTGTGCGTGATGCAAAACATAATCGGTCTCTTGCCGGACTTCCATCAAGACATAAGTTGTTGCCTCATCGACTTCTCGGAACCAGCGATGCTGAGGGTTGAGCTGGTCACCCAGAATCAGTCTGAGCGTTCTGTGTGGCAGGGGCGTCTGGGTGATAGTGTGTTTCATCGTTTGTGTGCTTACCATCTATTTTTATTGAGTGTTCCAGAGTCGCTGATATGTACCATCGCGATCGTAATCATGGATTTGTTTTTGTATGTTGAATCTTCTGCCGTTGCGAGGATCGGTACCGCGCCCGGAGATGTATAGCCAATTGCCCTGATTGCTATAGACGTCATAATCGATTATCGGTCGCGTCATGTCTTTCGCTTGCTATCTTGGCGGCATCGGTCGGAGCAGTATTTCACTTCGCTCCACACTTTTTCCCATTTCTTGCGCCATGCAAATGGTCTGTCGCATTGAAGGCAGAGTTTGGTCGGCAACTCTGATTTTTTCCGCATACGCATTTCAGTCATCCTAATAAACTGCGTTAAAAAATCTGTTTGGTCTCAATAAGTAAAATGAGTCACTGAAGTCGGTACTGATGTGTTTACCTTGAGGTCGGCCTGAATGCATAACTCATCGATTTTTTTGTGTGTGGCAATTGATGCGTATTTTTGTAGCGGGGCTAAATAGTAGCGTGGAAAAAGTGACTTCGCATTTTGTCGTCAACATCGCGCACTAAGGATGTGCTCATTCAGGATTTGCGATGGCTTGATGGTTCAGGGCAACAAATTAAAAGTTGAAAACTGTAAAAGGTTTTGTGGCTGAGTTAAAGCGGAGTGACGCGCTGAGTTCTGGAATGCAGATATCTGATGTTATTTAAGTTAATTAAGAGGAATAATTTAAAGGTTTACGTGCAACGAATGCTATATAACTATCAATTTCATTAGTTAAATTAAATCGAATTCATAAATTTAATTAAGTTGATTAATCGATTTGTGGTCTCTAGAATGAGTTCCGTAGCAGATGTAAAACAAATGATGCAGTGATTGAATAACAGATCGCTGAATTGATGCACTAACTATTGATTCGTGCTGAATTTTTACCTAATCCTGCCTTACCCGCGTCTGAATTCTGAGGAGAAATCTATGTCAAATGAAGCGAAATGCCCTTTCAACCATGGCGCTGCCAAACACACTGTTGCTGCAGGCGCACCGAATAACGCCACGTGGTGGCCGAATCAACTGAAATTAAATATCTTGCATCAGCATTCCCCTAAGTCGAATCCTATGGGGGAAGATTTTGATTACGCCAAAGAATTCAAGTCGCTCGATCTGCATGCTGTTGTTGCTGACTTAAAAGCTTTGATGACCGATTCACAAGATTGGTGGCCTGCCGATTGGGGGCACTATGGCGGTTTGATGATACGCATGGCATGGCATGCGGCGGGCACTTATCGTGTATCGGATGGTCGCGGCGGCGCAGGCACAGGCAATCAACGCTTTGCGCCTTTGAATAGCTGGCCAGATAACGGTAATCTGGATAAAGCACGTCGTTTGCTATGGCCGATCAAACAAAAATATGGTCGCAAAATTTCTTGGGCCGATTTGTTCATCTTAGCGGGCAATGTCGCTTTGGAATCGATGGGCTTCAAGACCTTTGGCTTTGCTGGCGGTCGCGAAGACATCTATCAACCAGAGGAAGATATCTACTGGGGTTCAGAAACGGAATGGCTGGCGACTAGCGATAAAGCGAATAGCCGCTACGCAGGCTCCAGCGCGGGCAAACGCGATTTGGAAAATCCTTTGGCCGCTGTGCAAATGGGCTTGATCTATGTGAACCCAGAAGGCCCAGATGGTAACCCTGATCCGGTCGCCTCTGGCCGTGATGTACGCGAAACCTTTGCCCGCATGGCGATGAATGATGAGGAAACTGTAGCCTTGGTTGCGGGCGGTCATACTTTCGGTAAAGCGCACGGCGCGGGTGATCCAAGCTTGGTAGGACCAGAACCAGAAGCAGCGGGTATTGAAGAGCAAGGCTTGGGCTGGATCAACAAGTTCGGTTCTGGCAAAGGCGTGCATACGACGACCAGTGGTATCGAAGGTGCATGGAAACCAAATCCAACTACTTGGGATAACGGCTATTTCGACATGCTATTCGGTTACGAATGGGAATTGACTAAGAGCCCAGCGGGCGCGAAACAATGGGTAGCGAAAGATTGCAAACCTGAGCACCTCATTCCCGATGCGCATGATCCAGCGAAGAAACATCCACCGATGATGACCACTGCCGATTTGTCTCTGCGTTTTGATCCTGCTTACGAAAAAATTGCACGTCGCCTCCATCAAAATCCTGCAGAATTTGCCGATGCCTTTGCCCGTGCTTGGTTCAAATTAACCCATCGCGATATGGGACCGGTAGCGCGTTATTTAGGGCCCTTGGTGCCTAGCGAAACTTTGATTTGGCAGGATCCGATTCCCGCAGTAAATCACGCTTTAGTCGATGCACAAGACATCGCGGCATTGAAAGCCAAAGTGTTGGCATCTGGTTTGAGTATTGCGCAATTGGTCAACACCGCATGGTCATCCGCATCGACTTTCCGTGGCAGTGATAAGCGCGGTGGTGCAAATGGTGCACGCATCCGTTTGTCACCGCAGCGCGACTGGGAAGCGAATCAGCCTGCCGAATTGCATAAAGTATTGGCGACCTTAGAAACCATCCAACAAGAATTCAATGCGGCGCAAACTGGCGGCAAGAAAATTTCTTTGGCTGATCTCATCGTGTTAGCTGGCGCAGCGGCGATAGAAGCCGCTGCGAAAAAAGCCGGACAAGAGGTGCAAGTGCCTTTCGTACCGGGACGCATGGATGCGTCGCAAGCGCAAACCGATGTTGAGTCATTTGCGGTGTTGGAACCAGCAGCAGACGGCTTCCGCAATTATGTGCGTGCCGGTCTAGAAAAACACGCAGCTGAACTCCTGCTCGACAAAGCGCAATTGCTGAATTTAAGCGCACCAGAAATGACGGTCTTGGTCGGCGGCTTGCGGGCTTTGAACGCTTTGAACGCGAATACTGGCAAAACGCAGCACGGTGTTTTCACCAAACGTCCAGAAACTTTGAGCAACGACTTCTTCGTTAATCTGCTCGACATGCGCACTAAGTGGCAGCCGTCCAGTACAGCTGGCGTACTCGAAGGTCGTGATCGTCAGAGCGGTGAAGTGAAGTGGACGGGTACTACGGTTGATTTGGTATTTGGTTCGAATTCACAATTACGCGCTTTGGCGGAAGTGTATGCCAGCAGCGATGCGCAGCAAAAATTTGTGCATGATTTCATTACTGCCTGGAACAAAGTAATGAATGCAGATCGCTTTGATTTGGTGTGATCCAGATTGATTCTCTAACGCTAGTCCTTCAGTAGCAGAAGCGTACCCACTTTTCCCCTTTTAACTGGGCAAGAGTGGGTACGCTTTTATTTATCTGAACCACGATAAATACGGGCTTAGCAGGGGTCGTTTATTTTGCCCAGATATCAGCGCAACTGAGCCAACACCGTTTTTGCGACTTCTTCAGAGCTTGCCGGATTCTGACCAGTAATCAGATTACCATCGGCAATCACAAATACTTGCCAGTCGGGTCCTTTTTCATAGCGCGCACCAAGCGCTTTAAACTCGTCTTCGATCAAAAAGGGAACGACATCCGTCAGTTGAACAGCATCTTCTTCACCGTTGGTAAAACCGGTGACTCTGCGACCATGAATCAATGCTTGTCCGTCAGCGGCTTTAACGTGGCGCAATGCGCCGGGCGCGTGGCAAACAAAGCTGATCGGTTTTCCTGCGCGGTCAAATGCTTCGATCAATGCAATAGATGTCTGTGATTCGGCCAGATCCCACAATGGACCATGTCCACCCGGATAGAATACGGCATCAAAGTCTTTCTCATTGACGGACGAGAGCACGACTGTATTTGCCAACGCAAGCTGAGCCTTTGCATCGCTTTTGAAACGGTGGGTTAAGTCGGTCTGAAATTCCGGCAGATCACTTTTTGGATCTAATGGTGGTTGTCCGCCAGCAGGTGATGCCAGAACGATGTCTGCGCCCGCATCGGCAAACGTATAGTACGGTGCGGCAAATTCTTCCAGCCAGAAACCGGTTTTTTTGCCAGTGTCGCCGAGTTGATCGTGGGATGTCAGTACCATTAAGATTTTCATTTTATTTTCCAGTTCTGTAAAAAGAGGGGTGTTATTTGTTACCATTCAGTAGCGCAGCTGCAGCGCCGAGTTTTTCTTCATAAGGCGCTCTTAAACGCAGGTTGGATGCACCATCTTCACTCTGCCGCACCACTGCTTTGGCGTGTGTGAATTGTCGGAAGCCGTGTATGCCATGATATGCGCCGATACCTGATGCACCGACACCGCCGAACGGCAATGTCTCTACTGAGGCATGCGTCATTACATCATTGATCACCAATGCGCCGGACGTTGTTTTCTCTGCGAAGTGGTTTTGTTTTTCCGTGTCGTTGCCGAAGTAATAAGCGGCCAGCGGACGCGGACGTGCATTGATAAAGCGGATGGCATCAGTGACTGAGTCAACCGCAACCAGCGGCAGGAGTGGTCCGAAAATTTCTTCCTGCATAACCGCCATGCTGTCATTCGCGTTCAGAATCAGATGAGGCGCAATTTTCCCTGTGATAATGTCGTAATCTGGTTCACCTTCTGGCGCCAGACTCACGATGCGGGCGCCTTTGTCTTTGGCGTCCTGGATCAGACTGATAAGGCGCTGAAAATGTCGTTCGTTAATGATGGATGTATAGTCTTTATTCGCCTGTATTTCCGGATAGCTGTTTGCAATCAGGGATTTGGCCGCAGCAACAAATGCATCGGCTTTATCGTTTCTGATCAGGACATAGTCAGGCGCAAGGCAAATCTGCCCGGCATTGAAGGTTTTTACTGTCATTACCCGTTCTGCAGCTAAGCTGATATCGGCATTTTCCTCGATGACCACGGGGGATTTACCACCTAACTCGAGTGTGACGGGTACAAGATTTTCTGCGGCAGCTTTCATCACATGACGTCCGACGGTGGTGCTGCCGGTGAAGACCAGATGATCAAATGGCAGTGCACTGAATGCAGCACCGACAGATGCGTCTCCTAATACAACGCCGAGCTCCATCGGGTCGAAATACCGGGCGATGAGTTCCGCCAGGACTTCTGATGTTCGTGGTGTCAGTTCGGAAGGTTTAATCAGTGCGCTATTGCCTGCAGCAAATACGCCGGCAAGTGGGCCAAACGCCAGATTAACCGGAAAGTTCCAAGGACTGATGATACCAACCACTCCCAGAGCCTGATATTGAATCCAGCTTTGCATTCCCGGATAAGGGGATGCCACCGGTTCTGCTTGCATCCAGCCTTCCAGTTGTTCCGCGGAGTGGCGCAGCATATTTGTTGTCGTCAGTATGTCAGCGGCTAAGGACTGATAGTGGCTGCGGTTACCAAAATCGGTGCTTATGGCCTTAACTAACTGATCGTGATTGTCCGTGATTAATTTTGCGGCACGCAGCAGACGGTCTTTGCGTGTCGCTGCGTTCACATGCCCGTGCGCGAGATGTGCTTTTTTCATCGCGCCGAGTATCGTCATTAAGTCTTGGTTCGTCTGAGGATTAAGCATGATGTCAGATATTCTTTTAAAAAAATGATGTCAGGGGTGCTGCATTTGTCTCATGAAGGTGAGCGTCATTCGTGCTACGCACACCTCGTCGGCATGGGAAACATCTTACTGGGTGGTGACAGTGCTGGCTAATTAGACTATCTTAGTGGTGCCATAAATAAATTTATACCTCACTCATGTCTCTACAGCGTCTTCGGACTTTTATTGAAGTGTACAGACAGCGTTCTGTTACGAATGCGGCGCGTAGCCTGAATCTGACCCAGCCAGCGGTGTCTCAGCACATCGCCGGACTGGAAGTAGCGATCGGTCGTAAATTGTTTGAGCGGGAGGTGCGTGGTGTCGTGCCGACGGCAGCCGCGGACGAGCTGGCTGCCGATCTTGGCAATAAACTGGATGATGCAGAAGCGGCCTTATCCTCCGCCAGAGCCAGGTCGATTGAACTTACCGGTGCGCTGCGTATTATTGGGCACGGCGACTTTCTGGCCGAAGTGGTGACAGCACATTTGCAACCTTTGCTTGAAGCGGGCATGAAAGTCCGGCTGCATACGGGAGATAGTGACCTGATTACCCATATGCTGACGGAGGGGCATTGTGATCTGGGGATTTCCGCTTACCCGGCAAACGATAAGCGCCTGCATTGTGAGTTGATCCGAAATGAGCGGGTGCTTGCGGTCGCTTCGCCTCAGGTTGCCGATAGGATTATCCGCGCACCGGATTTTCGCCAGGCATTACTGGCTGAGCCTTTACTTGCGTACAACCTTGAATTGTCGATGATAGATCGTTGGCTGGGGAAAAATAAAATTGATCATGGACAGATCAATCCGGCGATGACGGGTCAGGATTTACGGTCACTTCGTAATCTCTTATGCAAGCATTTCGGTTGGACTGCGCTGCCCGAATATTTGTGTGTGCCGTATCTGGAGAATGGTCAATTAATAGAAATCCCGGCTCCCGTCGGCTCCACCTTTCTTGATTACTATCTGGTGTGGACACCGTCAGTGTTAAGGCAGCCGAGGGTGGCGCATGCACGTCAGTCCTTACTGTGGAATTTAAAGAAAACCTGATTGCTGTAGGCTCGCATAGTTGTGCCGACATTGCATTCACTGATGCGTGGTAACTGGCTGAGTATTGCCGCCGCCAAGTGCCAGAAATAAGCTGATCTGATCGTTCGTCAGTTGTGCATCTGATGCCGCTAATGCCGCTTCTGATGAAGTGGCGCTGCGATCTGCATCCAGTACAGACAGAAAATCTGTGCGGCCACTTTCAAACAAATGACGAATCTGCTGTGCCGCCCTGACGCTTTCGTCGCGGGCGGTCTGCAGTGCGGTATTTCTGTCTTTTTCTCTGGCGTAGATAATCAGCGCGCTTTCTGCTTCTTTCAGTGCATTCAGAACGACTGCGTCAAAGTGAGCCAGTGCGCCCTCTGCGCCGGCCTCTGCTGCTGAGACGCGACTACGGGCGCCAGCAGATGGGAAACTCCATGAGATCAGTGGGCCGAGATTCCAGTGAAAGGCATTTCCTGCGCCAAAGTGATCTAACAAGCCGCTGCTTCCGGCGGATATGCCAAACGAAACGTGAGGATAGAGATCAGCGATTGAAACGCCGATGCGGGCGGTTGCTGCCGCCAGATTACGTTCTGCCTGACGGATATCTGGGCGGCGGCGCAGAAGGGCGGCACCGTCGCCTACGGGCAGCGGTGACGTTAATCTGGGTACGTCGTGACACTGAAGCAGGTTCAGATTCATTTCTTGCGGAGTTTTTCCGGTTAATACTGCCAGCTTGTAATAAGCCACGCGCTGTTGCGACTGATATTGCGGCAGTGCCGATTGCAACAGTGCAAGTTGCGCAAGTGAACGCGTATGCTCGGTTTCGGTTCCCCGCCCGAGCTGAATGCGTTTTGCAATGAGATCGGTGGATTTTTTCTGTAAATCGATCGACTGCTGGTCGATGGTAATTTGCCGTATTGCCGAGCAGGCTTCGGTATAGGCCCGGGCTGTATCGGCGACAACGCTGATTCTGACCAGATCGTAACCTGCCTGCGCCGCCTGAGTATCTGCATTGGCAGCTTCAGTTGCGCGGGCAATTTTGCCGAACAAATCTGTCTGGTAAGAAACGCTGACAGTGCTATCGTAACTCCAGCTATCCGGCAGAGCATTTGGCAAACCTCTTGCCGCTGCGGAAGCTCGCCCGGCAGATGGTGCTGCGCTGAGACCGATAGTGGGCGATGTCGCATCCGCAGTTTCTTTTTCTACTGCACGGGTTCGTGCAAGGTTTGCGGCAGCAACTTTCAGATCTGCATTTGCGTTCAGCGCCTCTTGTATTAACGCGTTGAGTACCGGTTCATCATAAAGTTGCCACCAGTTGTCTGGCAATGGCGCGGAGCGATAGACAGTTTCGCCCGCGGCCAGAAAAGGTGCGGCAGCAGCAGGCCGTTGTGCCACGGACTGCGATGGTAGTGAATACTGCGGCCCGGAAGTCGTGCAGCCGGACAGCAGAAGAATGGCTGCGTAGCAGGTCGCCTGTGTGTAAGCAAGGACGGATTTCATTTTAAAAATCTACTCAGGTGCGGCTGTTGCGGACATCGACAGTCACGGTTTGCCCAGCGACCAGTGTGGTTCCCCGCGGCAGTTTGTCGAATGTAATACGGACTGGAATACGTTGTGCGAGCCGAACCCAGTTAAATGTCGGATTAATGCTGGTTAATAAATTGGGCGAGGTAAGACGATCGCGTTCGGCAATCCCGCTGGCAATACTATCGACGTGCCCGGGCAGCTTGGTTGTTCCGCCCATAGGAATAATCGTGACGGCATCACCAGCAGCAATGCGGGGCAGTTTCGTTTCTTCGAAATAGCCTTCGACATAGTAAGAATCGGTATCGATCAGTGCCAGAACCGCGTGACTGGCAGTAACGTAGGAGCCAGTTCGTAAATCAAGATTGGCAATGCGGCCATTCACGGGTGACAGTACATGAGTCCGTTTCAGATTCAGTTTTGCCAGATCCCGGTTAATCGTTGCCTGAGTCAGTGCTGCACGCAGTTGTTCGACATGGGCACTGCCTTGTTCCTTGTTTTCATCTGAAACCAGTTCGCGTAACGCGTTGTTGCGGCGTGCTTCTTTGATTGCCTGCTCAAGTGCGATCCGCTGAGATAACTCAGCTGCTTCGGCCTGCCGTAAAGCCAGCTCAAAGCGTGCCGTGTCAACGTCGAACAGCACATCACCGATGCTGACTTGCTGGTTGTCGTGAACCAGGACCTTGGTGACTTGGCCAGAAACATCCGGTGCAACCTGAATCACGTTTGCCTTGATGCGTCCGTCCCGTGTCCAGGGATCCATTTCATAGTGCGACCAAAGACGCCAGGCCAGAAAGCTCGCGATGACGACAAAAATGCAGGTCAATGCGACGCGAGAGTAAATTGCGAGAGTTTTTTTTAAATTATTCAGTTGCATAAATCAATAACCTGAGTTTGTCAGAACAAGTGAAAAACTGCCTAAGAAAATGAAAAACAAGGCCAGTTCAAATAGAGCCGGATGCCATAGAAAGCGGTAAAAGCCGGTGCGCATCAGGAAACGTCCGGTCAGCATCGTGCACAGAAAAGCGACGATGGCGAGTAGTAAAAGGACGGGAACGTACAGCCCGAAAATACTTATTTCTGCTGTCACGCTATCTTTTCCTTTGCAAACGGGTTGTATGTACGGGCATCGGGAAACAGATCACGACGCATGCTGGTTAACGCTGAAATTGCTGCCAGATGAGTGGGTTTGCTATCGCTAGCACAGATCATACGCAGCGTTTGATCGATCTGATTATTCAACGCGCTGGCGGTGGCGTTGTCCGGATTAGTAAAGTGATTGCCGATACTGGTGAATAGCGGCGACAACAAAATGCCGTTCATTTTTAATTCCGTATTCATCTCACGTAATTGCGTAATATGAATTCCTGCACGCAGTTCACGTAAATGATGAATGGTGTGATTGCGTTCATCGGGGTTGGGGTGACGTTTCGATAATCGCGGCATCAGCAAACCGATACGATCGACAGTGCGGATTGCGATGTCACGTAATGGTGGCGCTGATAAGTGGCTCATTTCTACAAATTCGCGATGGACGGTTTGCATCATCCGGGCAATCATCCAGTCATTGCTGACCGTGCGAATCAGGCTGGTGACAACACCTGCTGTTACAAATCCGAAAAGCTGTGCAAGCAAACCATTAAGAAAACTGGTGATTTCCAGCGTGCCTGTGTCTTGCAGTGACAACGCACCGGCAACTCCAATAACAAATGCGAGTGCTTTGCCCCCGGTTGCAGGATTGGGGATATAGCTGCCAGCGACGATAAATAAAGGGGCCATGCAAAGCAGCAGCATTTCAAAACTGTGAATCGCCGGAATAATGCTGATGATGTAAAACATCGCAACAGGCACCGACAGCAAGGTGTATTTGATAAACATCTTAATCGCCGGAACCGGATCATCCTGCGTTGCAAAAAATGAGCAGAACACGCCAGCCATCATGGGCGCGGCGGCACCGGCAGGCCATGCGGTGAGTATCCAGAATGCGCTGCAGACGGAGATGGCGACGACCGCAGCAAAAGCAGAACGGAATGCCATGCCATGATCGCGGTGCAAAACGGATGTATGGGCATGTTCCTGAGCGGTAGTGACGCCTCCTTCCATCGCGAGCGTAATCTGCCTTCTTAACTCCAACACTTCTGCATAGATGGCAATCAGTTTGCTGAGGCGCCTGATCAGATTCAAGCACAGAATATCGCTCCAACTTGAGGCTGCGCTGAACTTCGGCGTCAGGTGTTCAAGTTCCTCTTGGAGTGCGGTTAAGCGTTCAGGCGTCTCGTTATTTTCCTCTTGCAGCCAGGCCGCGACGTCATTTAGCAGCTTTTGCCAGCGCGGCGTTAAGCTCGCCGGACTCAGGTGTTGCAATGTGTTTAGCCGGTCTTCTACTGCCAGTAGCAGGGCAAGCATTTTGGTGATGTTGTCGGCTAATCTGTGAACCAGCCCCGAGGTCAGTCGCAAATTAGAAGTGTCAAATGGCAGGTGCGTTGACATAACACGCAGATCGGTAATTTCAGCGGCGAGGGAGAGTCGCGCAGTTCCGAATGCGGATGCGCTGTCGGGCGTCTGTTGCAGCACGTCGTACATCCAGCTCCGCACATCACGGATCGCCGCATCCAGTCTGTTTAAAATGCCGGGACCTATCGCTTGCGGAAATACAACGGAGTGGATGAAGCTGGCGGAAAGAATACCAATACAGATTTCCTCAACGCGGGACAGGCCAGTATCGAAGATTGATGTCGGATCTGAGACCGCGGGAAAACCGATCAGACCGGCGGTATAACCGGCCAGCATAAAAACATAGGAGCGGGGTGTGCGGTCTAGTAAGGAAATATACAGACATAGTCCCACCCACAAGGCGATCGCAGAGGATAGTAGTTCAGGCGCGTTCGCTAACTGCGGCACGATCAAAATGGTGAACAGCGAGCCCAGAATCGTACCAAAAACCCGGTAAACCGCTTTGGAACGAACGGCTCCGGCAAACGGATTGGCGACGATATACGCGGTCATCATCGCCCAGAATGGTCGGGGTAAACCGGAGGCCATTGCGATATATAACGCCAGCATGGCCGCAACAAAGCATTTTGCAGAAAACAGCAGGTGAGAAGGCAAGGGGAGTTTCACGATAATGCTGCAGTCTTATTCTGCCGGTATCTCGGTCAGTTGCCCATTGAGTTTGTTGAGCACACGCAGGCAGGCTTCGACGTCGGCCTGTGGAATGTCGCTGAACAGTTCCCTGCGAAATGGTAAAAGTGCCTCTTCTAAACGTTCCGCCACTTGTTTTCCTTCTGCCGTCAGAAAGAGTGCCTTTGCTCGCCGGTCTGTAGGGTCATCCTGTTTTAAGACAAGACCACTATCGATTAGCTGATCGATCAGTCGCACCATCGACGGAGGCTCTATGCCAACTGCCTGAGCGACTTTGCCCGGGCGCACACCATCACCCAGGCGGGAAATCATCAGTACAGGCCAGGCGCTTGCATGCGAAAGATGAAAGTCAGCTGTCATTTGGTCTGCGGCAGCTTTATAAGCGCGACCAACCTGTATCAGTGTGTGTGTCAACGACATCAGGGTTTTATCGTAAGGAGTCATTTTGCGATTAATTTACTTAGTATGCTAAATATTAGCATGATATTTAAAAATTTGCCGAAGCCTGAAACCGTTCTGCAACTACGCCAGAGACCTTTGCTAAAGGGGTATTCAATTGATCGCATCTGAAATGAGGCGTCTTCTCGTGTTCTTTAAAGTGAATAAAAGGGTATTTACTCCTTTATTCCTCGCATCCAAGTTGAGCAGCGCGTTCAATAATCTCATCTGTAAATTTACGTAATCGAAGCATTACTTGCTTTGTGGAAATGACAGGAGTCGGCAATGGCCGAAGATAGCGATCTCGAAAAAACAGAACCGGCCTCAGAGAAGCGCCTTGAACAGGCGCGTGAGGAAGGGGATGTTCCGCGTTCGCGTGAGCTGTCAACCTGCACTATTTTGTTGGCGGCAGGTGGTGCACTCTGGGCAATGGGTGGCACTCTGGTTCAGCAATTGAATAAAAATCTGATTACAGGTCTGACTCTGGAGCGTGAAGCTGCCTTTGATTTTAATTTGTTAATCGGAAAAATCGGCGTCAATTTATTGGATGTTCTGTTGGCATTTTCCCCTGTCGTATTGGTGCTGTTGCTGGTGGCATTGGGCTCGCCGTTGTTGATTGGTGGCTGGCTATTTAGTGCTAAGGCGCTGCAACCTAATTTCGGACGCATGAATCCGATTTCCGGTTTGGGAAACATGATTTCTGCTCGTGCTGGTGTTGAATTGTTGAAGGCGATTGTAAAAACCCTGCTTGTCGGTAGCGTTGCCTGGGTTGTCATCATGGGACAAAAAGAGGCGATCTTTGGTTTGCCTCTGGAAAATCTGCATGCGGGGATCGCACACGTTGGCCACATGATGGCCGTGTGTTTTATGTCTATCGTTGCTGCTTTGGTTGCGATTGCGGCGATAGATGCGCCTTATCAGATGTGGCATTACGCGAACAAATTGAAGATGACGCATCAGGAAGTGGTGCAGGAATCGAAAGAATCGAATGGTAATCCGCAAATTAAAGCGAAGATTCGCCAGCAACAACGTGAAATGGCGCGTCGCCGGATGATGACCGAAATTCCGACTGCCGACGTTATTGTGACTAATCCGACCCACTTCGCCGTAGCGCTGAAATACACCGAAGGTGGTGGAGGCGCACCGAAAGTGGTCGCCAAAGGCGCGGATGAAGTTGCTGCAAAAATCCGTGAGCTTGGTGCCGAACACAATGTTCCTTTGCTTGAAGCGCCACCGCTGGCACGTGCGCTGTATAAGCACACCGAGTTAGGTGACGAAATTCCGGAAGCCTTATATGCCGCCGTCGCTGAAGTTCTTGCGTATGTATTCCAGCTTCGCAGTTACCGCGAACGTGGTGGCATCAGACCGGAAGAACCACGCGAATTAGAAGTTCCCGCAGAGTTGGACCCGAATAATCAAGTAGGAGTAGCAGTATGAACAGCCTGAAATTGCCTTTGTGGATGAACGGGCTCAATGGCAGGGCGCTGGCAGCGCCTATCTTGATTATTCTGATGCTGGCTATGATGGTGTTGCCATTGCCAGCATTTATTCTCGACGTTTTTTTTAGTTTCAATATCGCGATTGCGATCATTGTTTTGCTGACGAGTTTGTACACAGTGAAGCCGCTGGACTTCATGGTGTTCCCAACGGTGCTGCTGGTCAGCACTATGCTGCGTTTATCGCTTAACGTCGCGTCTACCCGCGTGGTGTTGACTGAGGGGCATACAGGCCCGGACGCTGCAGGTAAGGTGATTGAGGCTTTCGGTCACTTTCTGATTGGCGGCAACTATACCGTCGGTATCGTGGTGTTTGTGATTCTGACGATCATTAACTTTACCGTAGTGACAAAAGGTGCGGGTCGTATCGCTGAAGTCGGCGCGCGTTTTGCGTTGGATGCGATGCCTGGTAAGCAAATGGCGATTGATGCCGATCTGAATGCCGGTCTGATTGCCGAGCAAGAGGCGCGTCGTCGCCGTACCGAAGTGGCGCAGGAAGCTGAATTCTACGGTGCGATGGACGGTGCATCTAAATACGTGCGCGGTGATGCGGTTGCCGGGATCATGGTGACGGTGATTAATATCGTCGGCGGTCTGATTGTGGGTATGGTGCAGCATGATCTGGATTTTGGTTCTGCGCTGAAGAATTACACCTTGCTGGCCATCGGTGATGGTCTGGTTGCGCAGATTCCGTCACTGATTATTTCTACTGCAGCTGGTGTGGTGGTCTCACGTGTCGCCAGTGAGCAAGATATCAGCGGTCAGTTGATAGGACAGTTGTTTGCCAAACCACAGGTCATGTTTATCACCGCTGGCATTATCGGTGGCATGGGCATTATTCCAGGTATGCCGCATATTGCTTTCGTCTTGTTAGCTGGATTGCTGGCCGGTGCCGGTTATCTGGCACGTCAGAAGGCGCAACAGGCAGCGGGTATTTCTCCTGCCGAAGCGGCGGCACAAGCGGAAGCACAGAATGCACCGGCACCTGAAGTTGAAGAAGCTACCTGGCAGGATATTCTGCCTGTCGATACGCTGGGGCTGGAGGTTGGCTATCGCCTGATTCCTCTGGTCGATAAAACGCAGGGCGGCGAGTTGCTGCGTCGTATTAAAGGAATACGTAAAAAATTCGCGCAAGAGGTGGGGTTTCTATCGCCGCCGGTGCACATTCGCGACAATCTTGAGCTGAAGCCATCTGCTTATCGCATCGCGTTGAAAGGCGTTGAGGTTGGCGCTGGTGAAGCGATGAACGGCCAATATCTGGCGATTAATCCCGGCATGGTGTCCGGGCCTTTGCCGGGTGTGGAAACGACTGATCCCGCGTTTGGCTTACCTGCGATTTGGATCGATGCCAGTGCACGCGAACAAGCACAGGCGATGGGTTACACCGTGGTTGATGCCGGTACAGTAATCGCCACCCACCTGAATCATCTGATCACGACCCATGCCGCTGAATTATTAGGTCGTCAGGAAGTGCAGCAGCTGTTGGATCATCTGGCAAAAGAAATGCCAAAAATGGTTGAAGATCTGGTACCTAAACTGATTCCTTTATCGGTACTGCAAAAAGTCTTGCAAAACCTGCTGCTGGAAGGCGTACACATCCGTGATATGCGCACCATTATCGAGACCTTGTCTGAGCAGGCGATGCATACTCAGGATGCCAATGAACTGACCGCGCAAGTACGTATCGCGCTTGGCCGTGCGATTGTTCAGCAAATTTTCCCGGCAACGAATGAGCTGACTGTCATGACTTTGGATAGTCGCCTTGAACGTTTGCTGATGCAGGCGATCCATGCCGGTGGTGGCGATGGCGCTGCGCTGGAGCCTGGTTTGGCTGAGGCACTGACAACACAAACTGAAACTGCGGCCAAACATCAGGAGGAAATGGGTATGACGCCAGTCTTGCTGGTGCCTGCGCCACTACGTGCTTTGCTGTCTAAATTCTTACGCCGTACATTGCCGCAACTCAAAGTGTTGTCGCATGCCGAATTACCTGAAACAAAAACCATTAGAGTTACCAGCCTTGTTGGAGGGCAATCATGAACGTCAGAAAATTTACTGCTAACACCTCGCGCGAGGCGCTTCGCTTATTAAGGGAAGCATTGGGTGCGGATGCGGTGATTTTGTCCAACCGGAATGTTGACGGTAAGGTCGAGATTATGGCGATGGCCGATGAAGCGATACAGTCGATCGCGCCGACCAGGGATGAACGCCAGATCGCATCCGATCACACCAGAGCGGCGCCATCGTTCCAACATGAAACACGGATATTTACACCGCGTGGCATAACCGTCGAGCCACAGGAATATGCTGCAGCACCGGCTTCTGTGACAGGTGAGTTAAGTGATGTGATGAACGAAATCCGTTCCATGCGCAATATGCTGGAGTCGCAACTGGCGGAGTTGTCATGGGCGAATACGCAAAAACGCGAGCCGCAGAAGGCACTGGTGTTGAAAGAGATGCTGGCAACAGGTCTGAGTGCGAGCTTGTCGCGATTCATGGTTGCAAAGTTACCGGAAAATGAAACAGGTGAGCAAGGTATTGAATGGATAAAGTCTATTCTGGCCCGCAATCTGACGACCATCGATAATGAAAATGAAATTTTAGAAAAGGGTGGTGTGTACGCTCTGGTCGGGCCGACCGGCGTTGGCAAAACGACGACAACTGCAAAACTGGCAGCGCGTTGTGTGATGCGTCATGGTCCGTCGAAACTGGCGTTGATTACCACCGATGGCTATCGTATCGGCGGCTATGAACAGTTACGAATCTATGGGAAAATTCTTGGAGTGATGGTTCATGCAGTCAAAGACGAAAGTGATTTGCGGATTGCTTTGTCCGAGCTCAAGAATAAACATACCGTTTTAATTGATACTGTCGGGGTCAGCCAGCGCGACAAAATGGTGACGGATCAGGTTGCGATGTTGTCTGGTTCTGGCACTGAAGTGAAGCGGTTGCTGTGCCTGAATGCGACATCGACTGGTGAAACGCTGAGTGAAGTGGTGCGTGCTTATCAGGGGACAGGCCTCGCTGGATGTATTCTGACTAAACTTGATGAGGCGGCGACGATAGGTGGTGCGCTGGATATCGTGATCCGCCAAAAATTAAGTCTGTATTACATTGCGAATGGGCAACGTGTACCGGAAGACTTGCATGTGGCAAACAAGCAGTATCTGATTGATCGCGCCTTTAAGTTAAAACGTGAAACGGCGCCGTTCCGTTACCTGGATGAAGAGCTACCTTTGCTGATGGCTGGTGTGGGAACTGCTGCGACTGGTGGACAAGCTGCTGCGCGGGAGGTGTCTCTTGGCTAATGTTGATCAGGCAGAGGGACTGCGTCGCATGCTGGCTGGACCAAAGCCGCGTGTATTTACTTTTCTATCAGCGTTGAAAGATAATGAAAAAAGCGAAATGCTGGTGAATCTGGGTGTTTCGGTGGCGCGGCAGGGGCAGCAAATCTTGATGATGGACGCGCGTTCGTCTTCTGATAGTGTAGGCGCGTGGCTCAATGCGAGTAGAGAGTGCACCTTGTTGGATGTCGCGCAACAACAGCGTACAATGCACGAGGCAGTAAAAATGGTGGCATCTGGCTTGTCAGTATCGATGTTATCGCGCCAAAGGACTTTGTCATCCAGCTTGTCTGCCGAGAATTCGAGACGATTGTCGAGAGTATTTGATCTGGCAGTACATCGTGCCGATATGGTCGTGGTTGATTGTGATATCGATGCGTGCGATGCGTTTCCACTGGCATCGCTGGATGATAGTGAAGTAGTGATTCAGGTTTCTTCAGAACCGTCAGCAATTAAATCTGCGTATGGGCTGATTAAGCGTATGAGTGCTCGTCTGGGACGACGCTCTTTTAGCATTTTGGTGTCCGGTGTATCTGAGAAAGAAGCAATGTTGATTTATACAAATATGGCTCAGGCGTCTCAACGATATCTTGCGGTACCCTTAAATTTCATTGGTTATGTGCCGGATGATGAATTCGTCAGAAGAGCTGCTCATCAGGGGCGGTCAGTGATTGATGCTTTTCCAAAAGCGCGCTCTTCCATGGCTTTTTTTCAACTGGCAGAGCGGCTTGCTGTCAGTGCGCGCTCTGCATTGTGTCTGGACAGTGTATCCGGACAACAGGGCATCGCTCTCGGAATCTAATTTGAATATGTACACGGCCAGCGGAAAATCAGATAAAAATTTTCTCCTCAGGGAGCATGCGCCTTTGGTTAAGCGACTGGCTTACCAATTAAAGGCGCGCTTGCCTCCCAGTGTTGAGGTGGATGATCTGGTGCAAGCTGGAATGATTGGTCTGCTTGATGCGATCAGTCGTTACGAAGACACGCATGGTGCACAATTCGAAACCTATGCTGTCCAGCGGATTCGTGGCGCGATGCTTGATGAGCTGCGCAACACGGACTGGTTGCCGCGCGGGGTTCGGCAGAATATGCGGAAAATCGAAAATGCGATGAACCAGATGCAGCAAAAACTGGGGCGGCCGCCGACAGAAACAGAAGTGGCCAAGTCGCTTAAGTTATCCCTTGGAGAGTATCAGGGACTTTTGGGGGATAGCGGCGGACATCAGTTGGTGTATTACGAAGACTTCCATGACGCAGAAACAAAAGAGCATTTCCTCGATCATTACTCTTCCGATAGTTCCGGTGATCCTTTACAGGATCTGCTGAATGACGATTTCCGCGATGCGGTTATTGGGGCGATCGACAGTTTGCCCGAACGCGAAAAATTGTTAATGGGGCTGTATTACGAACAGGAGTTAAATCTGAAAGAAATCGGCGCGGTCATGGGCGTTTCTGAGTCCCGCGTTTCGCAGTTGCATAGCCAGGCGGTTGCACGTATGCGTGCGCATTTAAGGGAGAAAGCGTGGACTGGGCTAGCTTAGTAGGATTTATTCTGGTCGTTGTCGGCATCAGTTCCGGTCAGTTGATGGAGGGAGGGCGTCTTTCTTCATTAGTGCAACCAGCGGCATTTGTGATTGTTGTGATCGGCACGCTGGGGGCAGTGCTCCTGCAGAGTCGTATGAGTACTTTTCGACGCGGTTTACGCATGTTGAAATGGATCATTTCTGAGCCGCAAGATAATAGCCGTAAAAATATTCAGGACGCATTGATCTGGAGTGCAGTTGCCCGGCGCGAGGGATTTTTAAGTCTAGAGCGTTATATGGATGCCTCTGACGATGCCTTTATCAGTAAGGGATTACGGTTGGTGATTGATGGTGTTGACCCCTCGCGACTGAAAGACATTCTGGATGTGGATATTTCGTTGTATGAAATTGAGCAACGTCAGGCCGCCAAAATCTGGGAGGCAGCGGGTGGTTACTCCCCGACCATCGGAATCTTAGGGGCGGTGCTTGGACTGATTCACGTTATGGAAAACCTGACCGACCCTGCGAAACTTGGTGGCGGTATTGCCGTGGCATTTGTGGCGACGATTTACGGCGTCGGTCTGGCTAATTTATTTTTTCTGCCTGTCAGCAATAAGTTGAAAGAAATTATTGGTAGAGAAATTACCCGACGCGAGATGTTGTCCGATATTTTTTATAGTATTGCTGTTGGAGATAGCCCTCGTATTGTGGAAGAGCGGGTTGATAACCACAGCAGTCAGGTTTAAATATGGCAAGAAAAAAATATCACGAAGAGCCAGAAAACCACGAGCGGTGGATGGTGTCTTATGCTGATTTTATTACCTTGCTGTTTGCTTTTTTTGTCGTTATGTATGCGATCTCTTCGCTGAATGAGGGAAAGTATCGCGTATTGTCCAGCTCCTTGACTGGCGCATTTAGTAACGACCCTACATCTCCTGTCGCTGCCGGAGTAACTCCGCAGGTGGTGAAGCTGGATCCTCTGCCAATAGTGAAGCGGAAATCAACTGAAAATATACGTAAAGAGCGGGAGGTAATGACAGGCTTAGCAAAAGATGTACTTGCCGCTCTGGAGCCTTTGGTCAAAGAGGGTAAAGTCAGAGTGACACAGACAGCCAGAGGTGTGACGATAGAAATCAATGCAAGTTTGTTGTTTCCACCTGGTGAAGCTAAGTTAAATGCAGACTCCGTACAGGCACTGACCGCGATTGCCTCTGTATTGAAATTAGATAATCATGCAATTCAGGTTGAAGGACACACGGATAATGTACCAATCAAAAATCCGGTTTTTCCTTCGAATTGGGAATTATCAGCGGTTCGGGCAAGTACGGTGGCGCGTCTTTTAACGGAAAACGGTGTTGATGATTTCAGGGTTACTGCCGTTGGGCAAGGAGCAAAATTACCGGTGGATTCAAATGATACGCCTGAAGGACGGTCGCGTAATCGCCGAGTGAGTGTCACTATCTTATCGGTATTGCCTGAGCCAGTAGTGGATATTCCTGTTGCGACTCAAGCGCCAATTACGCCCTGACAAAGAGCGTAAATAAAAAAGCCCCGAACAATCGGGGCTTTTTTCATGTGCTTGTGAGCGATCAGCGGACAATGAGTCCTTTGGCGGGAGTTGTTCTGATAGACGACTGCCCATTGGGGCCATATAAGGAGCCGGTTGTCGTTCCTTGCTGAAACGCACTGAGTGCAGCCTGATTTTGCGATAGTCTGCGCGTGATCATCAGACCATTGGTTTTATTGTCTTCTTTGGCTTGAGCCGATAATTCCAGCAAACCATCCCAAAGCGATTGCGCCTCAGGCGTCTGGCGTACAAATTTTAAAGTGCTTTCTGCATCGTCACCGAAACCCTGCTGTTTCAGATAAGAGTTCCGCAGCTTTTCTGCCTCAGACAGTTTGCGGACTAATTCACTTTTTTGCGTAGAAGTCTGAGCCAACAGGGACACGTCACCATCTACAAGCGCAGCTTGCTCTTCTTTGAGTAAGTCAGCCAGTGCTGCCATTGCTTCTTTTTCTTCTTTTAAGCAATGCAGAATAGAGTCACTATTTGCGCTTGTATTGGTCATCTTTAACGTTTTCTGGAGTTAAGTAAATCTTTCACGGTTTCCAGAAGTCCATCAGCAACTTTCTCAGAGTTCACTTGAAAGCGCCCCTCAGAAATGGCTAATTTGATTTCTTCAACCTTTTTTGCCTCAAATACGCCATTACTTGCTTGTGTACTTTGCAAAGCTTGCAATTGCGTAGACAGAGGGGAAATTTGTACGTTAATTGAAGGCGACGGAGTGGAGACTGCTCTCTCTGGCGCTTTTTCAGTCCGTACGGGCTGCTGGCTTGGTAAGCTTGCAGCTTTATTTAGTGTGTCATCAATTTTCACGGCGATACCCTCGAAAGTGGGAATGGTCTACTTCTACAATCCGGTTATCGGCCAGGTATTTTTAAACTTTAATTTTACGTACAAATATATTCCAACTGTTGTGCTTGTTAATATGTTATTTCGATGACGCCACCGGCTTTGGCAATGCCACTGACAGTTTGCCCTGAACTTGTTTTAGCCTTAGCTACCTGGCCTTCTGCCGCATTACTCAGCGCTTGCGCATCTGTCGCAACCTGAAATCCCGGACCATTGCTGACAACTCTGACAGATTGCCCTTGTTGCACTACTGCCGGGCTTCGGAGTAATTCCTGGCGTAAAGGTGTGCCAGATGAAATGGAGCTTTGCAAGGATTTGCCGATGACCTGTTCAGGGTTGGTAATAATGCCAGCAGGTAAATTTGATATATCGCCTTTAATTTTACTCATATCATCCACAGTGACGAGTTGCCTCTGACTCAAGGCGCGCGACGCGACGTAATATTCAGAAGTGATTTGTACGTTTGCCTGCAAATAAATAACCCAGTTGACAGGTGCTGTGCAACGTACGCCGACTGTGATCTTACCCCAGGCCTTACTTCCGTTTGGCAGAAATGCTGTGGGAGACTGGCACGCCGCCAGATTAAGCCGCTTATCTACTTGCCCCATTGTCACCGTACTCTCACCCGGTTGAGTTCTTGCCTGCTGATTTAAAAAGTCGGTCGCCAGTTTTCTGATGATTTCGTGATCTTGCATAGCAGCCGCGGTTTGAGTCTGCGCCTGAGCATAGGCCGACGTCAGCACTAACAAAAAAATAATTGACCTGAAAAGTTGTTTCATAGCTGGGTGGATACAGATAACTTTTAACGTGTTGCCATTGTAGATGTCAAGGTTGGTTTGTTAAGGCTTGAATAGAAGAGGTTTTTCGCCTTTACTCAATGAATTGAATTGTCTTTGATGGATATAAGATGCCAATAATGGAAAACCGTTATATGGCTGGCAGAAGGCTGGCTTTGGACTGGCGAGGGGCTTCGGATGACTAAATTAGATGATTTCATGCGTTTTCACGAAACAGCGTTATCTGTTCGTGGTCAGCGGCAGCAATTGCTTGCTTCTAACATCGCCAATGCGGATACGCCGAATTACAAAGCCAGAGATATTGATTTCACATCGGTTTTGAATAACGCGCTGCATCTCGATTCCAAGCAGGCGACGGCAAGTCTGAATAAAACGGATGCGCAGCATTTGGGTAGCGCATCAACCGTGGCGGGTGCTGAGCCCATGTATCGCACGGTTTCTCAAGGCAATATCGATGGCAATACTGTGGATATGGATGTTGAGCGCAATCAGTTTGCTGAAAACTCACTTCGATATGAAGCGAGTCTGACGATTATTAATATGCAAATTCGTAACATGCTTGCAGCAATTCAGGGGTAATTATCATGTCGCTTTTTAATGTTTTTAATGTGGCTGGTTCCGCCATGAGTGCTCAGGCTCAGCGTCTGAATGTGGTGTCCAGTAATCTGGCCAACGCAGACAGTGTGACCAGTTCTGATGGTAAGCCCTATAAGGCTAAGCAGGTTGTATTCAGTGCGGTGCCAGTTGCGGGTTCACCTTCTACCGGAGTGAAAGTAACGGAAGTGGTTGAGGATGCAACGCCAGCAAAAATGAAGTACGACCCTAAACATCCGCTCGCAGATGAAAAAGGTTATGTGGCAATGCCAAATGTCAACGTGGTGGAAGAGATGGTAAATATGATTTCGGCGTCTCGCTCTTATCAGACCAACGTTGAAACAATGAATGCGGCGAAAACAATGTTGCTGAAAACGCTGACTTTGGGTCAGTGACCTTCATAAAAAGGAAATGTAATGACAACGATACAAAGTAATACAGTTGATCAGAGCTTGCTCAATACCATGAATGGTACGACCAGCAGCACATCAGCCGCAAAAACTTCAGAGAGCACATTTTTGAATCTGTTGGTCACGCAAATGAAGAATCAGGATCCGTTGAATCCTATGGATAACGCTCAGGTGACAAGCCAGATGGCGCAATTGTCGACGGTATCCGGAATTGAGAAATTGAATGCATCGTTCGCGGCACTCAGCAGCAATATGCAGGCAAGCCAGAATTTGCAGGCGGCAAACATGATTGGTCATGGTGTGATGACCGCAGGGAATTCCCTGCCGCTCTCCAGCGCGAAGGGGATCTACGCTGTGGATTTGCCGCAGGGCGCAGATAAGGTCGAAGTGGTGATTAAAGACGCATCTGGTGCAACGGTGCGCAAGTTGAGTCTTGGTGCTTTGCCAGCGGGTGTGAACGATCTGACCTGGGATGGAAAAAATGACTCTGGAGCGGCGGTCGCAGATGGTACTTATACGTTTGATGTAGCAGCGAGCTCAGGCGAGAAAGCATTGGACGTGACCAAATTATGTTTTGGTATGGTGAATAGTGTGAGTTCGGGGTCGCAAGGCGTAAAGCTGACTGTCTCTGGTGTGGGTGAAATTTCAATGGCAGATGTGAAGCAAATTTTCTGAGATTGCTGATTACTCAGGTAATCGCAGTATTTAAAGTTAGGGAGAAAAATCATGGGTTTTCAGCAAGGTCTTAGTGGATTAAACGCGGCATCGAAATCACTGGATGTGATCGGTAACAATATTTCGAATGCAAATACAGTCGGCTTTAAGCAGGCGCAAGTACAGTTCGCGGATGTTTATGCGAACTCATTGAGTGGCGCGTCTGCGAATGCAGTTGGTATCGGTGTACGGGTATCGACGATTGCTCAGCAATTTACCCAAGGGAATATCAGCTCGACCAATAACCCACTCGATACGGCGATTAACGGTAACGGTTTTTTTCGCATGATTAAAAACGGCGCTGTCACTTATACTCGCAATGGTCAGTTTCAACTGGATAAAAACGGTGGTCTGGTCAATGCACAAGGTCAGCAACTGACCGGTTATATTGCGAATGCGGCGGGTGTGCTTTCAACCGGATCAGCGTCGCCAATCACGATTAATACTGCGGATATCGCACCGGCGCAAACAGCAAAGGTCAGCGGCGTGATGAATCTGGATTCACGCGAATACGTGCCAGGGACGCAAAAGCCAGTGACGATTCCACCTGTCATTACGCCGATTGCTTTTTCTCCGACTGATCCTACGTCCTACAATAAATCGACATCGGTAACTGTGTTCGATAGTCTGGGTAATTCTCACGTTTTACAAACTTACTATGTGCGCGTTGATCCGGTTACTACGCCTCCTGCAACAGCAGGCACCATAGAATGGAATGTCTTTGCAACCGTTGATGGCAATCCTTTCGATGCGACGGGTGCTTTGACACCGGCAGCGACGACACCAACACCGATTGGTAAGCTGGCATTTGACAATATGGGTAAGTTGACTGGTGCGATTCCCGCTTACGCTGCGACTGATCCGCGTGCATTGCAGATGATCGTGCCTGTTGCTTCAGGTGCTGTGACGCCGATTAATACGACAGCAAACATCAAATTTGATTACACGAATTCGACGCAGTTCGGCTCGGATTTCAGCGTCAGCAGCATGAAGCAGGATGGCTTTACCTCTGGCAAATTATCCAAGTTCAATACCGCGAAAGACGGCACGATTGTCGGCAGTTATACCAACGGCCAGACGAAGGTGTTAGGGCAAGTCGTACTTGCGTCATTTACCAATTCTAATGGTTTGCAATCGCTGGGTGATAACCAGTGGGCGGAGACTTCAGAATCTGGTCAGCCTCTGGTTGGTCCTCCAAATTCAGGTGGTCTCGGTGCGTTAACGGCGTCGGCAACCGAAGACTCGAATACTGATCTTACAGGTGAACTGGTCAACATGATTACGGCACAACGTGTGTATCAGGCAAATTCACAAACCATTAAAACGCAGGATCAGATTTTGCAAACAATCGTGAATCTGCGTTAATCAACTGAATAAAAATGGAAATTGAATTGAGTACGTGCTTTTCAGGAGGTGATCATGGATAGGTTGATTTATACAGCGATGACGGGCGCCAAGCACATCCTTGAGCAGCAGGCGACGAACGCGCATAACCTGGCCAATGCGACGACGACAGGGTTTCGTGCCCAATTAGATTCCTTCAGGGCAGTGCCGGTGCAGGGGGCGGAGCTGCCAACCCGTGCGTTTGTTGTTGACGCGACGGTAGGTACAGATTTCACTGCAGGTAGTTTGCAATTGACCGGGCGTGAACTCGACGTTGCGGTTCAGGGCAAGGGCTGGCTGGCGGTAGAAAAGCCGGATGGTTCTGAAGGCTACACCCGCAGTGGCAGCTTGAAATTAAGCGAAAACGGAGTTTTGCAAACGCAGAATGGCTTAAATCTGATTGGCGACGGCGGTCCGATTACGATTCCGCCGGACGTGTCGATTGCAATCGCCAAGGACGGTACTGTTTCAACTGTGCCGGTAGGCTCAAATCCAAATGCAGTGCAAGTGATCGGTCGCTTAAAGCTGGTAAATCCGCCAGAAGAAAATCTGGTACGCGGCGATGACGGTTTATTTAAAACGAAAGATGGCACTGTGGCTGATGCGGATGCTGCCGTTGGCGTTGCTGGCGGCATGCTGGAAAACAGTAATGTCAGTGTGGTGGAATCGATGGTGACCATGATTAACCTTGGTCGGCAATTTGAAATGCAAATGCGTCTTTTGCAGAATGCGGAGAATAACGCGACAAAAGCCAGTCAGATCCTCAGTTTGGGTTAGTCGTTTTAGGCGCAGAATAACCGGTAGCAAATTAAGCTGTTAATTACGCCGCAAGGCGTGCAGGAGAAATCAATGATACGTTCACTCTGGATCGCCAAGACTGGCCTGGATTCACAGCAAACACAAATGGATGTGATTACCAATAATCTGGCGAACGTCAGCACTACCGGATTTAAGCGTTCACGTGCCGTTTTCGAAGACTTGTTGTATCAGACAATACGTCAGCCAGGTGCGCAAAGTTCGCAGCAAACGCAACTGCCTTCAGGGCTGCAGTTAGGCACAGGTGTTCGTACAGTCGCAACCGAGAAAATTTTCACACAAGGCAATCTGCAACAAACTGGCAACGCGAAAGATGTGGCGATTCAAGGTCAGGGCTTTTTTCAGGTGTTGATGCCTGATGGCTCGACTGCTTACACCCGCGATGGTTCTTTTCAGATGGATAGTCAGGGGCAATTAGTCACGTCGAGCGGCTTTGTGATTCAGCCCGCAATCACGATTCCTGCTAACGCGCAGTCGATTACGGTGGGACGCGATGGCACAGTTTCTGTAACACAGCCAGGCTCCAGCGCGCCGGTGCAGGTTGGCTCCATTCAGCTCGCGACGTTTATTAACCCGACAGGTTTGTTGGCTCTGGGCGAAAATTTATACTCAGAGACGGCGGCGTCAGGCAATCCCGGAACGAATACACCAGGCACAAACGGCGCAGGGTTACTGATGCAAAATTTTGTCGAGACCTCGAACGTGAATGTTGCTGAAGAATTGGTCAACATGATACAGACGCAGCGTGCATATGAAATTAACAGTAAGGCGATTACGACCTCTGATCAGATGCTGCAAAAATTAACGCAACTCTGATTTTGGTAACTAGTTGAGGACATCATGAAGGCTTTAATCTTATCCGGTAGTGTCGCGTTGTTGCTGTCCGGTTGTGCGGTAACTCCACCTGCCATCGTGCATCAGCCAACATCGTTGCCGGCGCAGTCTGCCAAACCGCACAAAGAAATTAATGGTGCGATTTTTCAGTCGGCAAGTTATCGCCCTTTATATGAAGATGCGAAGCCCAGAATGGTGGGCGATGTATTGACAATCTCTATCAGTGAAAGAACGTCAGCCGCAAAAGGCAGCGCGAGTTCTTCCAGTAAATCTTCTGGTTTATCGCTGGCTGCTCCGACCGTATTTGGTTTGAAGTCTTCAACCACGGCACAGCTGGGACTGAGTACCAACGGTTCTTCAAAATTTGATGAAAAAGGTGCGGAAACGGCGAGCAACAGTTTTACCGGGACGATTGCTGTCACTGTCATTGATGTTTTGCCTAATGGTAATTTGCTGGTCAGTGGTGAAAAGCAACTTGCCTTTGATAAGGGTGCTGAATTCGTCCGGTTTTCCGGCGTGATCAATCCTCAGACCATCGCAGCGGGCAATGTCGTACCTTCCACGCAGGTGGCCGATGCCAGATTTGAATATCGCTCAACGACGAGAATCGATAAGGCCGAGGCGAATTCCATGCTGACGCGTTTCTTCCTCAGTTTTCTTCCTATGTAAGAAACTGAAAAGAGGTTAGATATGAAAAAAATTACACAGTTGAGGTCGTCACTTTGCACTCTGCTCATTACTCTGACAATGGGTATGACGCTGACTGCAGAATGTCATGCAGAAAGGTTGAAAGATCTTGCCGGTATTCAGGGCGTTCGTCAGAATCAGCTGCTGGGTTATGGTTTGGTTGTTGGCCTTGATGGCAGTGGTGATCAGACCACGCAGACGCCGTTTACGGTGCAAAGTATCGTCAGTATGTTGCAGCAGATGGGGGTTACTTTGCCGGTTGGTACGAGTTTGCAGTTGAAAAATGTCGCGGCAGTTATGGTCACTACTTCGCTTCCACCGTTCGCACAACCGGGGCAAGCTTTGGATGTGACCGTGTCTTCTATGGGGAATGCGAAGAGCCTTCGCGGCGGTACTTTGTTGATGACGCCGCTCAAAGGCGCGGATAACCAGATTTATGCGATGGCGCAAGGCAACGTATTGGTCGGTGGCGTCGGCGCTTCTGCGAATGGTAGTAAAGCGCAAGTCAACCACCTGAGCGTAGGACGTATTTCTTCAGGTGCGACGGTGGAACGGGCGGTTCCCAGTTCTGTCGGTCAGGGAAATACGATACAACTGGAATTGAATACATCAGATTTTTCTACCGCAAGCAGAGTCGTTGATGCGATTAACCGGCGTTTTGGCCCTGAAACCGCTGCCGCACTGGATGGCCGTGCGATTCAGGTGAAAGCACCAGTCAGTGCAGATCAGCGGGTCTCATTTTTAGGCGCTCTCGAGAGTCTGGACGTGACTCCGGCGCAAACGGTGGCAAAAGTGATTCTGAACGCACGCACAGGTTCTATTGTGATGAATCAGGCCGTGACGCTGGATTCCTGTGCTGTTGCACACGGCAATCTTTCCGTTGTCATTAATACGGATAACGCGATCACTCAGCCAAATGCTTTGGCGGGTGGGCAAACCGCAGCGACAGCAAACTCCGGTATCAGTATCACGAAAGATGCTGGGCAATTAATGATGCTGAAGGCGGGCACATCGTTAGCCGATGTTGTGAAAGCCTTGAATGCAATCGGTGCAACGCCACAGGATTTACTGGCGATTTTGCAGGCGATTAAAGCTTCTGGCGCTTTGCGTGCAGAGCTTGAAATTATTTAAGGATGCCTCATGATCGGTCGTGCTGATCTTTCGGATAATAAATTAGCTTTCGATAGCAAGAGCCTGGATGGGCTCAAGCAATCGGCGAAAGATAATTCCCCCGAATCTATCAAGGCAGCAGCCAAGCAGTTTGAGGCCTTGTTCATGAACATGATGCTGAAGTCCATGCGTCAGGCAGGTGGACAGGACGGCCCATTTGACAGCGAACAAACCCGAACCTATACGTCCATGCTTGACCAGCAGTTGTCGCAATCGATGGCAAACCGCGGTATTGGCCTTGCAGATGCATTAGTGAGACAACTGACCAATAACGCGGTGAGCCAGGCCTTGCAAACGGATGATGCTACTGCTGGCAATGGTGTTGGGATTAGCGGGAGCATCGCGGGTAATGCCAGAGGCATCAGTTCGTATCTGGATAATCTGAAATTTGAGCAGCAACCCGCCGCAGCAGCGAAGACGAGTTTTTCAGGGCCGGCGCATGTTCGTGAATTTCAGGAAAAGTTAAGTGCTGATGCTGAGGCGGCGAGTAAGGCGACGGGGATTCCGGCTAAATTCATGCTCGGACAAGCGGCGCTGGAAAGTGGTTGGGGACGCCGTGAAATCAAAACGATCGATGGCAGCACCAGTCACAATATTTTTGGTATGAAGGCGACCAGTAAATGGAAGGGTAAAACTGTTGATGCGGTGACAACGGAATATGTCAACGGCGTCGCCTATCGTAAAGTTGAAAAATTTAAAGCCTATGATTCCTATGCGGATGCATTCAAAGACTACGCGAAGCTTCTGACAAAAAATCCTCGCTATGAAAATGTCATTGCAAATGCCAAAGATGCGACCAGTTTTGCTGTTGGTCTGCAAAAGGCGGGGTATGCAACTGACCCGCAATACGCCAATAAACTGACTAAAATAATAAAACAAACATTGTCGACGTAATGTCGCGGTCGTTGCTAACTGCTAGTTATTATTTTTACTACATTAAAGTTTTTGTGTTTTTCTCCGAAAACCTTAAGGTGATAGCTCAACAAAGCTCAAATAATCAATAGGTTAAATTATGGGTACAAATATTCTGAACATCGGGCAAACCGCATTGGCCGCTGCCCAAGTGGGAATTAGTACCACTGGACATAATATTGCCAACGCTGGCACGGTAGGTTACAACCGTCAGGTCGTGTTGCAATCGGCAAATGCGCCGCAATTGCTGGGTGGTTCTTTTGTTGGGCAGGGTGTCTCCATCAGCCAGATACAGCGACAATACGATGCATTTATCAGCCAGCAAGTAAATGCGACGCAGACCACCAAGAACCAGGCCGACGCTTATTACTCGCAAATTCAACAAATCAATAATCTGGTGGCCGATCCGACCGCAGGGGTGACGCCGGCATTACAAGAGTTTTTCACATCAATACAAAACCTTTCTGCGAGTCCGAACGGGACTGCCGGAGCTGCTGCACGTCAAGCCGTTTTATCCAGTGCGCAGTCATTGGCTGGTCGTTTTAATAGTTTACAGACACGTCTGGACGAGATCAGACAGAACGTCAATGGCCAGATCGGCGGTGCCATCACCGCAATCAACACGTATGCGTCGCAAGTTGCCAATTTAAATGAGACGATTGCCAAGTCGGTCAGTACAACGGGTTCACCACCAAATGACTTACTTGATCAGCGCGACCAGTTAATTACGGAAATGTCGAAGTACACCAAAGTCACGGTGATACCTCAGGATAATAAATTCAATGTGTTTATCGGGAATGGGCAACCGCTTGTTCTGGGCGGGGTCGTTAATCAGCTTGAATTAAGTGTCTCTAAAACAGATTCGACAAGAGCGGAAGTTTCGTATTCGGCTAACGGTACGTCGGTGCAAATTGCCGAAAATGGTTTGCCAGGCGGTGTTTTGGGTGGACTCTTTGATTTTCGGGCCAATACCCTGGATCCTGCGCAGAATGCGATCGGGCGTGTGGCGATTGGTATTGCGACGGCATTCAATGAGCAACATGCATTGGGGCAGGATCTGAACGGTGCGACAGGTGCGAAGTTTTTTAATATTCCCCAACCAATTACAACGCCAAGCACATCAAATACAACGAATGCCGACGTAACAGCGAATATCTCCGATGTCAGCGCGCTGACTACCAGTGATTATCGTTTGCAGGTAACCAGCCCCGGAAATTACCGTGTCATCCGCGTTTCGGATGGTCAGACCCAGACCGCGACATCGCAGCCGATTAAAATTGATGGCATTACGATGGAATTTCCGCAGCCGCCTGCGGCTCAGCCTGCGACTGGTGATGAGTTTTTGATTCGTCCTACGCTGGCTGCGGCAGCAGGGTTTTCCGTTGATGTGATTGATCCTTCTAAAATTGCGGTTGCAGCGGCGATCAAAACGGCAGTACCGACAACGAACATCGGTAATGGAAAAATTTCAGCTGGCACAGTAGATTCTGCTGTCGCGAGTGCGTCAACTTCAGCAACTGCAACCATTAGTGCCGTTAAAACAGATAGTTCATTCGCCAGTTCTGCCGTCGCACCGCCAGTCACGCTGACTTATTCCGGTGGTTCATTCACAGGTTTTCCAGCCGGAGTTAATGTGTCTGTGACTGTGGGCGCAACCACGACAAATTATGCTCCGCCGGCAACCGTGCCTTATACGACAGGCGCAAAGATCAGTTTTTCCGGTATGAGTTTTACGGTCCAGAACAGTTCTGGCGCACCGGCAAATGGTGATACTTTTACTGTGTCGCCATCCGTTCCTGTGGCCGCATCCAAATTAACATTTAATTCCGCGGGAAATACTCTGACTGGTTTTCCTGCAAACGCGAATGTGACCGTGACTAAGGGGGCGACATCGACCACTTATCCTGCAGGCACTGCAGTCCCTTATTCTGACGGTGCTACGTACAGTTATTCGGGGACCAGTTTCACTCTTTCTGGTACGCCTTCGAACAGTGATGTGTTTAATATCTCAGCCAATGTGACTGGTTCCGGCGATAACCGGAATGCCTTATTGTTGGCAGGTATACAGACAAAAAACAGTATGGTTGGCAGTACGACGACGATACAAGGTGCATACGCACAATTTGTCAGTCAGGTAGGTAATAAAACACATGAATTGGGTATCACGACCGCATCTGAAGCGACCTTGTTAAAGAATGCGACGGATAATCAACAATCCATCTCTGGCGTGAATCTGGATGAAGAAGCCGCCAATTTACTTAAATACCAGCAGGCATATCAGGCTGCCGGCAAATTGATGCAGATTGCCAGTACGTTATTTGACACAATACTGGCCATCGGAAGGTAGGTAATTTATGCGTATCAGCACAAGTATGATCTATGAGGGCGGTGGTTCCCGCATCAGCGATCTGCAATCCACTCTGAACCGTACGCAACAACAGATTGCTTCCGGACGCAAGATACTCACGCCAGCGGATGATCCGATAGGCTCGGCGCGTGCTTTGGTGATCACACAGGCCGATGCGATTAATGAGCAGTATGCGGTGAATCGGGCGAATGCCAAAGATAATCTGAGTATGGCTGAAAGCACTCTCGGCAACGTCACAACGACGCTGCACAACCTTAAAACGCTTATCGTCAGCGCTGGCAACGGAACGCTGAATGATAAAGATCGCAGTTACATTGCGGTTGAAATGCAGAGTAATCTTGATCAGTTGTTAGGTCTGGCGAATGCGACGGACGGAACTGGCGCTTATTTATTTTCCGGTTTTTCGACAACGACGGCGCCATATACAAAGACGATCAACGGAGCAACATATAACGGTGATCAGGGGCAGCGATATCTGCAGGTTGAAACATCGCGCCAGTTGCCGTTGAGTACTCCCGGAACACAGATTTTCGAGAATATCCGTACGTCGCCAGGGCAGTTCAACGTTGTTCCTAACCCTTCAAACAATGGGCAGGTCGTTGCCGCAGTCAGTATCAACGCACCGACAGCGAATGCATTAACTGGTCAGAACTACGATATTGCATTTGACTCTACGGGCTTGAATTTTACCGTAACGAATAAAACGACCGGTGCTGTCGTTGTGCCAAGTACCGCTTACACCAGCCCGGCAACAGTCACGGTAGATGGAATGGATATTACGCTGACCAATACACCGGGCGCGCCAGGGCCTGGAGATCATTTCAGTGTGCAGCCAGGCAATCAGAATATTTTTGAGACGCTGACTGACATTATTAATGCGCTTAATACACCGGCGACAACCAGTAGCGCGAAGAAAGACCTTTCTGCTGCGTTAGCACAGGGAAATAACAATCTGGATGCGTCCCTCAGTAATGTATTAACCGCACGCGCGCAATTAGGTTCAAGTCTGAAGGAAATTGATGATCTTGATAGTTTTGGCTCTGCAAACGCGCTGAACTATAAATCTGCGTTGTCAGATATTCAGGATCTGGATTATGTGAAAGCACTGACGTCGTTATCACAACAGCAAACTACTTTGCAGGCAGCGCAGCAATCATTTGTAAAAACTGCCGGGCTGTCCCTGTTTAACTATATTAATTAAATATTTTTTTGCTGGACACCCTTCAAGGTGTGAGTCTGTCAGAGATGCAGATTCACACCTTTTCCATTTCTTCGGAATCCAAAGCGATGACATGCGTTTGCAGTATGCCGCGCTCATCGTGCCATTCACGCATGACGCACGGATAACCGTCTTCATCCAGATCGATCACTTTAAAAAATTGCCCTATCATCGATTCAATTAAGATACGTTCGTCTTCGGGAAAATTATTAATAAATTTTTTACTGAGAGTGATGATACGGACAATATCGCCAATAGCGACGGCTTGATTTTTGCAATCGAGGATGGGTGTGGTCATGAATTTAATTTTAAATTGGTGTGGCTGCCATTGTACTGGCAAATTTCCGGACGCAGAAGCGTGCTGACCTTGCCAATGAAAAAGGACTTAAATCAATACTGATTTAAGTCCTTTTGATTTTTTCGCCACTCCGTTCAGAGCTGGCTCAGGTCTGACTATATCAGCTGGCTTTTACATTCTTTTCACGGGCAACCATATACAGAGTCAAAATGATGACGGCATACGGAATCAGCGTTAATCCATTCGCGTAAGCACCTTCAAAGAATGGATTGTGCGCAGTAGCCCAGTCACCAATTGCTTTGTCGAAGCCCGTCAGGATACCGGCAGTAAATGCAATCACGATGCCAGCCAATGCACCGCCTGCGATGTAGCCGGAAGACAGCAAGACACCAGAACTGCGATCGCCAGCGGCCTGCATTTCTTCCTCATTCAGCGATTTATACTGATCGAGTTTGTTGTTACGGCGGTCCACCAGCCAGCGTATCATGCCACCGATAAACAAAGGTGCAGACGAAGATAATGGCAGATAGACACCGACCGCGAATGCCAGCGACGGGATGCCCGCCATTTCCAGCACCAGTGCGATCATGACGCCAAACAAGACCAGAGTCCAAGGCAGTTGCTGATCAAGTATGCCCTTGATGATGTAAGACATCAGTACCGCTTTCGGCGCATCATATTTCTTGACTTCCGTACCATCAGGGCGCTTGTTGTAAGCACCGTTGATACCCGGATCAACCAGATACACAGCTTTGCCTGCGGTATCGACCAGATATTTACCTGCCGGGCCGCCAACGGTATCGGTTTTATGCCAGACTTTGTAACTCGCTTTATCCTGCTCTGCCTGCGGACCTTGCAAACTGGCGGTTTCCGTCAGTTTACTGGCGTCCGTGCTCAATGCCGGTGCGACCTGTGCGGCTGGCACATACACCGTGCCAGCATCGTTCAGTTTCAACAGAATCGGGCCGAGTATCAGCGCAGATGACAGAGCACCGGCCAGAATCGCGTATTGTTGCAGGCGTGGTGTTGATCCCACCAGATAGCCGGTTTTTAAGTCTTGCGAAGTCGTGCCACCGTTGCTCGAAGCGATACAGACAATCGCGCCGACCGACAAAGCAGTAACGTAATACTGACCACCAGTCCAACCCATCAGCAAGAAAATCAGGCAAGTGAATAACAGCGTGGCCACTGTCATGCCAGAAATCGGATTGGATGAGGAGCCGATTTCACCGGTCAGACGCGATGAGACGGTGACAAACAGAAAACCGAATACCAGGATCAGCAAAGCACCAAGAAAATTCATGTGCAATGGTGTGGCAAAGGTGATGATGGCAATGATGGCGAGTGCGCCGATCACAACCCATTTCATCGGAATATCCTGATCCGTGCGCAATGTCGCAGCAGCATCATTTTTACCATTGCGCATACCAGCCAGACCAGCCGAAAGGCTGCGCCAGATGGTTGGCATCGCGCGTACCAGACTGATCAAGCCACCTGCAGCAACGGCACCGGCACCGATATACAAAATGTAGGCGCTGCGAATATCATGCGGGCTCATTTCGCTAATGAGTTTGGTCGCCGGTGCCAGTGGTGTTAGCAGTGCATCGCCAAAAAATTTGATCATCGGTATCAGCAACAGGTAAGACATGACGCCACCAGCAGCCATCACGGCGGCGATGCGCGGGCCGATGATGTAGCCAACGCCAAGCAATTCTGGCGACACTTCCGCGCCGAGAGAACCAGCTTTGAGCGGCGCGCCGAACGTGACTTCCGGCGTGTCTTTCCAGCCTTTAAACGCAACGTTCGCAATTTTGTACAGCAAGCCTATACCGAAACCCGCAAAGATAATTTTGGCGCGGCGATTGGCGTCATCCTGTGCGTGCGGATTGCTGCTTTCTCCTGCAGCTTCGCGTGAGGTATCGGTCGCTGCGGCTTTCAACACTTCTGCACATGCGGTGCCTTCCGGATATTTCAGTTCACCATGCTTTTCGACGATCATCGTCCGGCGCATAGGAATCATCATCAGGATGCCCAGTAAGCCGCCGAGACAGCCGACCAGCATTACTCGCGAAATTTCCAGATCAAAACCCAGAATCAGTATTGCTGGCATGGTGACACCGAGACCAAACGCCAGCGACTCACCAGCTGAACCAGCGGTCTGTGTAATGCTGTTTTCAAGAATGGTTGAATCTTTGCCACCGAACTTATTAAACAGGCGGAACAGCGTGATCGCGATGACAGCGACCGGAATCGACGCGCTGACCGTTAAGCCGACTTTGAGCACCAGATACAGCGACGAAGCACCAAAGATCATACCGAGAATGACGCCCATGATTAAAGCGCGTGCTGTCATTTCCGGTAGTTGTGCCGATGCCGGTATGTACGGCTTGAATGAAGAAGCTGACGTTTCTTTTGGCATTGAATACCCTTTTTTATTGTCAATGAAGAGCCCGTATTGCGTATTCCCCCGGGCCCGCCTGATATTGCTTATCGTATTACCTTGTAACGAAACGTTAAGCAATTAACACCGATCGCGCATTATCACGCTTTTTTTCTTTTCTGCGCAATCGTATGCGCACTGTGCTGCGAAATATTTACTGGTCGTCACCGGATCACTCGCCTGCACGGAATGAGCATGCGTAAAGGATTCAGCGCAATGATGCTGAATCCTTTGCGCAACTGGTCACAACGACTGCCTTTCTTCCTGCGGACTTAACGTTGGTAAAACGCTGATGCCACGAATAATAGGATTGCGCCACGCGAATACTGCCAGCAGCAGTGCTGTAACGCCTGCGAACGCCAGTGAATAATGCAGACCGGCGTGTTCGCCCATCCAGCCACCGATCAGCGCACCGGGTCCTGCGGGTAACAGGATCAGCCAGCGCATGGTGCTGGTCATGCGTCCCAACATAGGCTCGGGGGTGACCGCCTGACGTAAAGCGAGGAAATTGATGAAAATCAGCACCGCCCCGACAGAAAAACACATCAGCATTAAAGCGAATGCCGCAATGCCCCAGTGATTGACTGGCGCGATGGCCAGCAAACTCCAGCCTGCGCCGCAGATCGTGATGCCCAGCACCATACAAGGCCCTGGGCCGATCGCGCGGCTGATGCGATAACCATAAACGCTGGCAAGGATGGTACCCAGGCCCATGCCCATATAACTCAGGCCGACGGTTTGTTCTGATAAACCGAGGATGCGGGTCGCATACAAAATCTGCACCACTAAAGCGGCGTTATAGCAAAGTTGCCAGCCGCCGACGGTTGCTGCCAGTGCCAGTAACAGCGGTTTTTTCGCGACGAAATGGACACCGGCTTTCAGGTCGCGCCAAAACGCCGCATCCTTCGCAACCGGGCGATGTTCGGTCACTTTGATACCGCGCAGTATCATCGCCGAGCTGATCAGCAAAGCGGCGTCAGCGATCAAGGCAAGTGGTGCGCCAAGCAGTTTGATCAAGGCGCCTGCAGTCGCCGGTCCGGCAACTTCAGCGCCGGAGGTTGCCAGCGCATTTTTTGCATGCGCTTCGACCAGACGTTCACGCGGCACGATTTGCGTCAAAACGATTTGTGCTGCGGTTCCGGCCATGGTATTTACCATGCCAATGATAAAGCCGACGACATACAGCCAGCGCATGCTCACCAACTCCAGCCACCATGCCACCGGTACGCTGATGACGGCCAATCCTATGATGGTTTCGCCCGCGATATAGACCGGCAGTTTGCGCATGCGGTCAAGCCAGACGCCTGTAGGCAGCGACAGTAATACAAACGGCAGTGTTTCCATCATCGTCAGTATGCCCATCTGGCTGGCGCTGGCATTCAGCATCACCGCGGCGGTTAGTGGCAAGGCCAGCATGGTGATCTGCGCACCGAACGAACTGATCAGTATCGACGTCCAGAGACGACGGTAAATCAGGCCCCGTAACAGATCGTTGGCTTGCAGCGAAAATCGCCGTTGTAAAAAATTCTTGCGCATGAATGACGTCTGGTTTTGTTTTTTGTTCACACGATCGCTGCGGCGTTGTCGTGCTGAATGAGATCATGATTGTTCATTATTGTTTTATGTACGCAGAGCCGCGCTGCATCAGCGATTACAATGTCGGCTGCCGTACATGAATGGGATGCTTGTTAAGTTTTATTTCTTACGGCGCTGCTGCCCGGTGTGTGCGTATGCATCAGGTCGCACAATAATGAGATTGATAGATACTCTGACACAGTTTTAGTTCCGGTGAATAAAAAATATGTTTGCACAAGCGATAGTCGTGATCGACTTTGAAACCTCGGGCATGAGTCCGGAGCAGGGTGGGCGGGTGACTGAAGTCGCGGCCTTACGCGTGGTCGGTGGAGAAGTCGTGGACCGTTATGTGTCCCTGATTAATTGTGGTGTACGGATTCCGTATTTCATTACCGAACTGACGGGTATTACGCAGACCATGGTGGATCGTGCCCCGGCCGTCAGTGAGGTGATGCCGGCGCTGGTGGAATTTATCGGCAACGATACTCTGGTTGCTCATAACGCCAGTTTCGATGAAAAATTTCTGAAGGCCGAGAGTGACCGCCAGGGCTTGTGGCCTGAGCATGATGGACTGGTATGCTCGGTCAAACTTGCGCGGCGGATTTTCCCCGGTATGGCAAGTTATTCGCTGGGGCGGCTGGCGGCGGCACTTGGTATCCGTTTTCAGGGCGCGGCGCACAGAGCCGAGGCGGATGCTGAAGTCACTGCAGCGTTAATGCTGCATGTTGCAGAAGAATTGCAGCGGCGTTATGCCGTTGCGGCGATTGATCCGCAATTACTGATTGCAGTGAATCAGCTCAGTGCTGCCAAGGTGCCGGCATTTTTGAAAAAGCAGTTTGCTGCGGCGTGAATGTGCAACGGGTCGTCGGCAGAGTTGCGGCGGACGAGGCATAATCGCGGCCTGATATTGAATTGACGAAAGAATTCTGACGATGAACCAGCCACAAAAATACCGGCACTACAAAGGTGGTGTGTACGAATTGGTTTGCGAAGCAATACAAGAATCGGATCTCAGCCCGGTGATCGTTTATCGTTCACACAATGGCAGTATCTGGACGCGCCCGAAGGCGGTATTTTTTGAGATGGTCGAGGTCGATGGTGTTCGCGTGCCACGTTTTGCCGCGATTGACGACGATGAGGTGCGAACCACCTCGTAACAGAAGACGGTTGTCAGCTTGCCTGATCTTGTTTTGTCACTGCCTGATCGCGCCGGATCATGCAGAACTGTGCCGAATGATGCCAAATAGTGCCAAAATATACTCCCCCCAGTATATTAAAAGCCCCTTTATTGATAAGGACATAAAGGCAAAATAGGCAGATACTCCCCCTAAAATCGTTGTAACAGAAAATTTAACCGACGAAATCAGCCCATTGTTAATGTGTTTTTGCCCGATACCGCTCCCGCGAGGGAAACCGGGTTTCGTGAGAAAATACCCGCACTCATTTACAGGAGAAATCATGAAACGTCTTATCCTCGCTATATCACTGACTTTGCTGGGCGCACAGGCGCAGATCAGCGCGCAGGAAGTGTTGCGCTTGTCGACCACGACCAGTACCGAAAATTCCGGTTTGCTAAAAGCCATTTTGCCGGATTTTGAAGCGAAAACGCACATGAAAGTGCATGTGATTTCCGTCGGCACAGGCAAGGCACTGGAGCTGGCGAAAAACGGCGACGTCGATGTGACCTTAGTGCATGCGCGCGCAGCGGAAGATAAATTCGTTGCCGAAGGCCATGGC
The DNA here is from genome assembly GCF_018139565.1 of Cognatundibacterium rivi. Lineage (GTDB taxonomy): Bacteria > Pseudomonadota > Gammaproteobacteria > Burkholderiales > Burkholderiaceae_D > Undibacterium > Undibacterium rivi. The sequence goes on along the minus strand of NZ_JAGSPK010000002.1, from coordinate 732,412 downwards.
ATTAATCGCCGCGACGTGATGTACAACGACTTCATTATTGTCGGCCCGGTAGCGGATCCTGCTGGTCTGAAAGGTAGCAAAGATGTGATCAACGCTTTGCGCAAACTGGTAGCCAGCAAAGCGAAATTTATTTCCCGCGGCGATAATTCCGGTACAGATCAGATGGAGCAGGCGTACTGGAAAGAAGCGGGCGTGAAACCGACTGGCAGTACCTACGTTTCTGCTGGTCTGGGGATGGGCGAAGTGCTGACAATGGCAGCGCAGATGCAGGCGTATACGCTGACTGACCGCGCAACTTACGGCGCGTATAAAGCGAAGACCGGATTGGATGTACAGGTCGAGGGCGACGCCAAAATGTTTAATCCTTACGGCATCATTGCAGTCAATCCTGCGAAGTACAAAGACATCAATATCCGCGGCGCGAATAGCCTAATCGAATGGATGACTTCGGCAGAAGGCCAGAAGAAAATTGCCGACTATAAAGTCGATGGCCAGCAATTGTTTTTCCCTTCGTATAAAAAATAAGCTGCGTAAGTCCTATTAGTTTCTTTAGTTTTAATCGCAACAGTGATTATCAGACTATCAGACGATGTTCACTGTTGCACACATCATTTTCTCTGCATGAAAGTGTAGGGCTGATGTCTTACCATCATGAATAATCAATATGGATAGTGTCGATCTCGAAGTGCTCAAATCCTGCGATGTCTGGGTCAAAAGCGGGCGTCGTTGCGAGTTGGTGACGGTCATCAAGACCTGGGGCTCCAGCCCGCGTCCCGAGGGCTCGATGCTGGGCATTTGCGAAGATGGGCGGGTTGTTGGCTCGGTTTCCGGTGGCTGCATAGAGGATGATCTGATTGCCCGTGTTCAGGAACATGGGATTACCCGTATTGCCCCGGAAATTGTCACATACGGTATTTCTGCTGATGAAGCGCATCGTTTTGGCTTACCTTGCGGCGGTACGATACAACTGGCGATAGAACCCTTGACTGACAGCAGCAGGATAGGCGAATTGCTCGACAGACTCGCTGACCATGAACTGACAACGCGTGAGTTAGATCTTGTCTCGGGTGCGGTAACCTTGCGTAAAGCCGATGCGCATGCGCAACTGGCGCTGACATCAGAATACCTGATCACAGTGCACGGCCCACGCTGGCGCTTGCTGATTATCGGCGCTGGTCAGCTGTCACGTTTTTTGGCGAGCATTGCGGTGGGGATGGATTATCAAGTGATCGTGTGCGATCCACGCGAAGAATATCGCGTCGGCTGGCAGGTGGACGGTGTGCAGGTCGTCCATGCGATGCCGGATGATCTTGTGCTTGAGATGCAACTCGACAGCCGCAGCGCCGTGGTGGCTTTGACGCATGATCCTAAACTCGATGATCTGGCACTGATGGAAGCGTTAAAGACCGAGGCGTTTTATGTCGGTGCGATCGGCTCCCGCCTGAATAATGCGAAGCGGCGCGAGCGTCTGACACAGTTTGATGTCAGTGAAGCGCAACTCGCAAAATTGCATGGTCCGGTCGGTTTGTATATCGGCAGCAAGACGCCGGCTGAGATTGCGATTTCCATTCTGGCGGAAATGACCGCTGTCAAAAATAAAGTGCAACTTCCCGTTGGTATGCGTGTTGAAGAAGCAAAAACGCTGGCGGCACAGGCTGCCTCTGACGCGGTTTGCGGCATCTGATCGTCGCGACCGGTGTTTTCTGCAGTGCCGCAGATGTAATAAGCTGCGTAATAAGCTTAATTCACGGGGCGATTTCGCGTAAAATTCCACCCAATATTAATCGGGCAGGAGATTTTGCATGAGTATCAAATCAGATAAATGGATACGCCGGATGGCGGAGTCGTCGAACATGATAGAGCCGTTTGAGGCTGGTCAGGTGCGTGAGCGTGATGGTCAACGCATCGTCAGCTACGGTACTTCATCGTATGGCTACGATATCCGTTGCGCCGACGAATTCAAGATCTTCACCAACATCAACAGCACGATCGTTGACCCGAAAAATTTCGATGAAAAATCGTTTGTCGATTTCAAAGGCGATGTCTGCATTATTCCGCCGAATTCATTTGCGCTGGCACGAACCATGGAATATTTCCGTATTCCGCGCAATGTGCTGACGATTTGCCTCGGTAAGTCAACCTACGCGCGTTGCGGCATTATTGTCAACGTGACGCCGTTTGAACCTGAATGGGAAGGCTACGTAACGCTGGAATTCTCGAATACCACGCCGCTGCCAGCCAAGATTTATGCAGGCGAAGGTTGTGCGCAGGTCTTGTTTTTCGAAAGCGACGAAGTATGTGAAACCTCATACAAAGATCGTGGCGGAAAATATCAGGGGCAGCATGGCGTGACTTTGCCAAAAACCTGATGCAGTCGCCATTGTCTGGCGTTTCGGTAAACAAAAACGGACGGTGATTCAACGCGTCCGTTTTTGTTTTATGGCTGTGAAGATGCGTAACTTAATCCATCTCTGCCAGGGTCTGATGCACAAACGCAGACAAAATTAATCTGGATTGCGGCGTCAGATTAATAAACTCGAAACCGAGGCGGAATTCTTCGCCGGTTTCGGTGACGGCCACCGAACGCAAAATTACGTCCAGCACCAGATACTCATCGTTGCCGGCGGCATTGACTTTGAATTTGATGACGCCAACATCGCCTTTTTTTCCTATCGATTTTTTTACTACTCCGGAAGTGCCACCCATGCTGAGGTCTCCCAGTGTGGCGGCAGCAGTTTGCTCCGGATTACCGATCGTGACAGAAGCGATGATTTTGACGGTTGCGCGCGCGCCCTGGCGGATGGTGGTGGAGCGCACCTGTCTCGGATAGCTGAGGTGCAGATACGAAAAGGGCATGTACACGTATTTGAGCAGATTCGCGGTAAACGCATAGGCTTTTTTACCGGGAAAAGCACGAATGATAAATGCCTGTCCTTCACGGATAGACGCAGATCGGCCATCGATTGTCGGCGCAGTGACGAGCAGCGATTTATTTTTCACATAGCCTATCAGTCTGACCGTGTAGCGAGTTGCTGCCTGATCATGCGTTTGCAGATGAAATACTTCGCCGACGGTCCAGCGCACACTGTCGAGCTCGACAATGGTTTCTTTATTCAGTTCTTCTGCTGGTTTTGATATCGTGTCGGGTACGGTTTTCGCGCCAAGTTGTTCCAGACTTGGCAGTTTTGAAGGGATGCTATCCCACAAATTATTCGCATCGCAGTAGCCGACTTCTAACAGATGATTCAGTTGCTGTTGATCTGCAATGTGAACGCCTGATTTAAATAATATCTGACCAGCCTGATTGTAAATGGGCCAGTTTATCGTCTGGCCGACGGCAACGTCGGCATGTTTCAGAGACATTAATCCTTGTACTTCACCCATCTGTCATTTCCATCAATTGTGCGCAGCGCATTGTTATTCTGTGATCGGCAGCAGACTGTACCTTTACTGCAGGCCGCCCAGTTATTCCGGTGTTACATGATTGCATGTAACAATAAAACAAGCACCTGAAAATTGAAAGATTTTCAGGTGCTTTTGATGTTTTATCAGGGCTTGCGTGAGGTTTATTTGCCGTTTTCTGCGCCGAGTTTCACACAGTCAACAAAGTAACCCAATTTGCCATTCAGCTCTGCTTTGACCAGTCCGTGACAGTCGGTTTCGAATCCGGGGAAACGATCATTGAAGTCGCGGACAAAACGCAGATAATCAACGATAGTGCGGTTAAAGCGTTCGCCTGGAATTAACAGCGGAATGCCCGGTGGATACGGAGTCAGCAGAATTGCGGTGACACGTCCTTCCAGATCATCAATCGAAACACGCTCAATCTCGCGGTGCGCCATCATTGCAAATGCGTCGGATGGTTTCATCGCCGGCTGCATATCAGACAGATACATTTCTGTGGTCAGACGGGCGACATCGTGACCTTTGTAGGCTTCATGAATGCCTTGGCAAAGGTCTTTCAGTCCGGCACCTTCATAACGTGGATTGGCAGCGGCAAACTCCGGCAAAATGCGCCAGATAGGCTGATTTTTGTCGTAATCATCTTTGAATTGCTGCAACGCTGTCAGCAATGTGTTCCAGCGGCCTTTGGTAATGCCGATGGTAAACATGATGAAGAAGGAATACAGACCGCACTTTTCAACGATCACGCCGTGTTCTGCCAGATACTTGGTCACGATGGACGCCGGAATACCTGTATCGCCAAATTTGCCTTCCAGTGATAAACCCGGGGTGACGATGGTCGCCTTGATCGGGTCCAGCATGTTGAAGCCAGAAGCGAGGTTGCCGAAACCGTGCCAGTTATCTTCAGCGCGTATCACCCAGTCTTCGCGTGAGCCTATGCCGTCATCTGAAAATTCTTCCGGTCCCCAAACCTGGAACCACCAGTCTTTACCCCATTCCTGATCGACTTTACGCATCGCACGGCGGAAATCCAGTGCTTCCAGAATCGACTCTTCCACCAGCGCGGTGCCGCCCGGCGCTTCCATCATCGCGGCAGCCACATCGCATGATGCGATGATGGAGTATTGCGGCGAGGTTGAGGTATGCATCAGGTAAGCTTCATTGAAGCTGTCGCGATCCAGTTTAACGGTCTGTGATTCACGCACCAGAATTTGCGATGCCTGAGAAATTCCTGCCAGCAATTTATGTGTCGATTGCGTCGAGAAAATCATCGATTGCTTGGCGCGCGGCCTATCCTTACCTATCGCATGCATGTCTTTGTAGAACTCATGGAAGGTCGCATGTGGTAACCACGCTTCGTCGAAATGCAGCGTGTCGATTTCGCCATCCAGCAAGTCTTTCAGCACTTCGACGTTGTACAGCACGCCATCGTAAGTCGATTGTGTGATGGTCAGAATGCGTGGTTTCTTATTTTTAGCTTCGCGTGCAAACGGATTTGCTTCAATCTTGCGGCGTATGCTTTCCATGCTGAATTCTTCCAGCGGAATCGGGCCGATAATGCCGAGATGATTACGGGTCGGCATCAGGAAAACCGGGATCGCGCCGCACATAATTATCGAATGCAAAATCGATTTGTGGCAGTTGCGGTCAACCACCACGATGTCGCCGGGCGCTACAGTGGAATGCCATACCATTTTGTTCGAGGTCGACGTGCCGTTGGTGACGAAGTAGCAGTGATCCGCATTGAAAATGCGTGCGGCATTGCGTTCTGAAGCAGCTACCGGGCCGGTATGATCGAGCAATTGGCCGAGTTCTTCAACGGCGTTACAGACGTCGGCACGCAGCATGTTTTCACCAAAAAATTGATGGAACATCTGACCTATCGGTGACTTCAGAAACGCCACGCCGCCGGAGTGACCCGGGCAGTGCCACGAATATGAACCATCATTCGCATAATGCACCAGCGCGCGGAAGAATGGTGGTGCCAGGCTGTCCAGATAAGACTTGGCTTCGCGGATGATATGGCGTGCGACGAATTCAGGCGTATCTTCAAACATGTGAATGAAGCCATGTAATTCGCGCAGGATATCATTTGGAATGTGGCGCGACGTGCGTGTTTCACCGTACAGATAAATCGGGATATCCGCATTTTTGTAACGGATTTCTTCTACGAAGGCGCGCAGCGATTTCAGCGCATAATCAGTTTCTTCGTCGGTGCCGCCGCCAAACTCTTCGTCATCAATCGAGAGAATGAAAGCAGAGGCGCGCGATTGCTGTTGCGCAAACTGGGACAAGTCGCCATAGCTGGTTACACCCAGCACTTCCATGCCCTCAGTTTCGATCGCGTCAGCGAGTGCGCGGATGCCAAGACCTGAGGTGTTTTCAGAACGGAAGTCTTCGTCAATGATGACGATGGGGAAGCGGAATTTCATTGAGGTCTCCAAAAAAGCCTGGTACGGGGGAGACGCCTGGGCAAGTTAAATCAACCGCTTGCGCGCCGAAAAATTCAAAGAAGCGAATTCTCTCAGATATGTGGTCTGTCATGTGAAAAAAAACAGTGATTTTAAGCAATCAGAGTGTAATTTCACGGGATTGTCATTTACTGCGGAATATCGCTATTTTTTGATGTTAAAAAAGCTAATTGAGGCGAGTTTTTCTGATTAAAAACGCTTCATAAAAAGAAAAAAAGTGAGTACCGCTGCCGATACTCACTTTCGCGGTCAGTATGCGTACAACTCAGAAGCGATAACTTGCCGCAGAGAAGACGGTGACCGGTGTTTTGTCAAAGACGAACGGGCTTTTCGCCGCATCACCAGACAAGCGGCTGATGGAGGCGCCGGTCGTCAGCGACCAGTTGGTATCGATGGTCCAGTGCCAGCTGGCGCCAACACGGATATCGGTGATGCCAGCGGAAGGCGTGAATGGTGCATAACCACTGGCAGCCGACTGACGTGCATTTACGCCGAAATAAGATTGTGCATAATGACTATTCGCCCAGTTCGCACCGATGCTGGCTGAGATACGGTGATCTTTGTTGAGCGCCGTTGTCGCGCGCGCACCGAGACTGACTTGCAAGCCATTATGATCGACGCCGGAACCATAGCGTAACGACGACATCAGAGAATAATTCGGATTGAACGAGTAATTCAGGAATGCGCCAGGCTCCAGCGCAGTGCTGACATCGCCGAGTCCACGCAATTTGCCGGAACGGGATTCGTCGCGCGCAGCTTCCAGCGACATGCGCAGGCCGTATTGTAAGCTGGCGTTTTTCGAGAAGTTATAGCCCAGGCCGTTGAAAGCGCTGAAAAACGCACCATTTTTCCATTGCGCGTCGAACAGGGGATAAGCGGCAACGCGGTGTTCATCGGAACCTTTGTATTTAGGGATGAACAGTACTGCGCCACCAAGCGAGAAGTTAACGTCTTTAGGTAAATACGCTTCCGGCACCAGATTGACGAATTCTGCTGTCTGCGCCTGCGCTGAACAGGCACTGACCAGTAAAATTAGGCTAATAAGTTTTTTCATTCTGATCTCTCAATATTAAATATGAAACCAGGCGAGCCCGGCAAGCGCTACACCAATCCCGGCCACACCATAAGATGCATATTGCAACCATTTCTTTTTAGTCAGTAATGTGATGGCGGCCAGCGAAATTGCAATCTGCACTGCCGTCATTGCCTGCGCCCAGCGATGGTGCTGATGCAAGGCATTTTCTGATTTTTCTTCCCACTCTTTCGATTCTGCTTCGAGTTTTTCAGCGTCTTTCTTGATCGCTTCTTTCTCGCTTTCGTAACGGGCTACTTTTGCTTTGTATTTTTCTGCATCGGCACCGGGTAATACCATGGCAAGTTCAGCCAGATTTTGCTTACTCGATTTTGACTGATAAAAATTCCATTGGTTCGCTGCTTCGGTTTTTTTGATCGCTGCTTCGTTTTTAAACATGGCTGCGTCATTCTGTGTCGCGCCACCTTCGTAGCCAAACAAGGCGCCGACGGTCGCCATAATCGCGGTCATGACCGCGATACGGCTGGCAAAATCATCATTGCCATGCGCCGCATGCTCTAATTCATGGTCATGTGGGCCGTGTACGTGAAAGCCGTGTCCTGACATCGTGTTTCCCTTTAAATTTTTTCGTATGTAACGAATGCGTAATGTAATTGTTTTTGTTCTGAAAAATGCTCTTCGCGTTGCGTTTCTCTCCATGCCTCTGGCGCTATCGCCGGAAAGAAGGCGTCGCACGCAAATGCCTGGGCGATTTCTGTGACGATTAATTTATCGGCGAGCGGCAATGCCTGCTGATAAATTTGCGCACCACCGATGATGAAGGCGTCTTGTCCATCCAATGCGGCTTGCGCTGCCGTTATTGACGGATACGTTTCCACACCTTCATGCTGCCAAGCCAAATTGCGGCTGATGACGATATTACGCCGGTTCGGCAGTGGTCGCCCGATGGACTCAAAAGTCTTGCGTCCCATAATAATCGGATGACCGCTGGTTGTCCGTTTGAAATGCGCCAGATCTTCCGGCAAATGCCAGGGCAGGGTGTTGTTGATGCCTATGCCTGATTGGCTATCCGTGGCAACGATAATGGTCATGGATGACATGCTGATGACTCTCTGTTCTTTTTCTTTACACCGCGACCGGAGCTTTAATATGTGGATGAAATTCGTAGTTGCGGAATTCGAAATCCTCAAATTTGTATTCGAAAATCGATGCGGGCTGGCGCTGAATTACCAGCTGCGGCAACGGTAACGGCGCACGCGACAGTTGCAAATCAACCTGTTCCATGTGATTCGAATACAAGTGGCAATCGCCGCCGGTCCAGATAAAGTCGCCAACACCAAGCCCCGTTTGCTGTGCAATCATGTGCGTCAGCAGGGCATACGAGGCGATATTAAACGGCACCCCGAGGAAAATATCGGCGCTGCGCTGATACAACTGGCAAGACAGTTTGCCGTCGGCCACATAAAACTGAAACAGCGCATGGCAGGGCGGCAGTTTCATCTGCGGAATATCGGCGACATTCCATGCTGAAACGATTAAACGACGTGAGTCAGGATTGTTTTTAATCTGTTCAATTAACTGTTGAATCTGATCGATATGCTGACCATCCGGCGTTGGCCAGTTGCGCCATTGTGAACCATAGACCGGCCCGAGATCACCATTCTCATCGGCCCAGTCGTCCCAGATGGAGACGCCATTATCCTTGAGATACTTGATATTGGTGGATCCGGCCAGGAACCAGATCAGCTCATGCACGATGGATTTCAGATGCAGTTTTTTGGTCGTGACCAGCGGAAAACCCTCATTCAGGTCAAAACGCATCTGATAGCCGAAAACGGACACCGTGCCGGTGCCGGTACGGTCAGTTTTTTTTGTTCCGTGATCGCGCACGTGACGCATGAATTCCAGATATTGACGCATAAAGATGAGGTGAAAGCGGAATGAAATGAGGCAGCAGTATACATCAGCCAGACACTTGCCTGCGCGTATCTGTTCTATGAACAACGCTATTTGTTGCGCCGCACACAATCAAGCGTCTGTTGTACTACGGGAAATGCTGGTATTTCAGATACTCCCCCGGTAAATCGCTAAAAACTACTGAATGTCGGTGTCAACATTGGGGCTTTTTATATACTGGGGGGAGTATATTTAGGGCGGATTAATGCTCTGTCAGCAATGGATCATTCGAATCGGGGTCGCCTGGTGCGACAAGTGGCAATCTGATTTCGAAGCGGGAACCCTGATCTGGTTTGCTGGTGACATGGATCGTGCCGCCAAGCACATTGGTAATAATGTTAAATGTGATACTCAGACCGAGACCACTGCCGCCCTGACCAAACTTGGTGGTGAAAAATGGTTCAAAAATACGGTTGATGATTTCTGGCGGTATCCCTTTGCCGTCATCGGTAAAGATGATGAGGACGAATTCCCCTTGTTTTACCGCGGTGCAGTGCATAACGCCGTGGTTGCGACCTTCCAGCCCGTGAATCACAGAGTTGTTAACGAGATTGGTGAACACTTGTCCCAGCAGGCCGGGATAGCTGTTGAGCTGAATGTCGTCGGGAATATCGAGTTCCAGCGTGAATGGTGTCTTGCGCAGACTGGAATGCAGCAGTGCTGATAATTCCTGCAGCGTGACCTTCAGGCCAAACGTGCGCCGTTGCGCACTCGACTGATCGACCGCCACTTGTTTGAAATCACCAACCAGATGTGCCGATTGCTGCAAGCCGCGTAATAACAGTTTGGACGAGTCCAGCGCGGTGGTCGCATAACGGGTCAGATCAGAACGTCTGATCTGGTTGTCTTCCACCATTTTCAACAGCTGGCGGGTTTCTTCTTCAAGTGTGCTGGCGACGAGCAAACAGTTGCCCAGCGGTGTATTCAGTTCATGCGCAACCCCGGCGACCATAGATCCCAGTGCCGCCATGCGTTCTACCCGCGCCAGCTCGGATTGCGCCGTGTTGACATTGTGCAGCGCGGCTTCAAGATTGCGGTTAACCGATTCCAGTTCTTGCGTTCTTTGCCGTACTTTGGATTCCAGCGTGCCAGAGTATTCCAGTAATTGCTGATTTTTTATTTCAAGTTCGCCAAATGAACGTTTGAGTGCCTGACGGGTGACTTCCAGACTGGTGGCGAGGTGACCGAGTTCATCTTCACGATTAAGCGTAATTGGTGCATTCAGTTCACCATTGGCGAGACGATCAGATTCATCCATCAGCAGACGCACCGGCTTCACCAGACGCCATTGCAATACCATCAGAATAAAGACGATTGCCAGAAATAATGAGAGCACAGCGGTGGTCACATAACGGCGGAAGTCGGAACGCAGGCTTTCGCGCAGTAAATCTTCAGCAAGTGTCAGTTTGACTTCGCCGATGACCTGGCCGCCGTGCTTGATTTCACGAACCATGCTGGTGAATGGCCCGACCTGGTTTTGCATGTGCACATCATTTTTAATAAATTCTTTGCGGTCTGGCAGGGTGATGACTTCGATCTTCGCAACGCGCGGATCGGAATAAACAACTTCGCTGGAAATATTGGCGATTTCCGGTGTGATTTGCCATAACGGTTCACTCAGAATCACAGACAAAATATCGACCAGACGATTGTGATCTTCGTTGTTACGAATCCGCGCGGCACTTTCTATTGTGCTCAGATGGTAGGGAACCAGAATGGCGGAAGGAACTGCGACACCGAAAACGACCGCTAAGATAATGGCAAGGCGAAGTGTGATGCGGCTGCGGATGGAAGAAAGAAAGTTTCGAAACCGCATTACTATGTCCTTGAACGTCACAGTTGTGTGGAATGCCGGGGTCAGTTGCACTTGCTGCGAATTGATCCTGAGCACAATGTCAGACGAGTCAACCGGGTGACCGGAGGCACACGATTTTGCATCGGCAAATCGCTAGACAATCAGGAAATATTAAGAGGTTTTTTGTTTTTGAGCAAGACATGCATGTGATTGTTTGGACAATTCACATGCATTGCGTTGTGATAGCAACAAAGAGCTTTTATTTGGCTTCTTCTATCCAGGCAGCCTGGATGGCTTCGAGAACTTTTTCGCCGCCACGGGCGTGGTCATCGTCAAACTCGGCAAGATCGACGATCAGATTGTGCAAATCGGTGAAACGCAAGCTAAGTGGATCAATATCCGGAAATTGATCGTATAAAGCTTCAGCAATACGATGTGTCTCAGACCATTTCATAGCGTTCACCTGATGTTTTTATCTGACGTTTAATGATTTTCGCGAGCGTGATTGATCGTGTATTTCGGAATCTCTATCGTGATGTCCTGTTTGCCCAGTTTGACCTGGCAAGACAGGCGCGAGGTTGCTTCGAGTCCCCAGGCGGCGTCGAGTAAGTCTTCTTCATCGTCAGACGATGCGTTCAGTGACTGGAAGCCTTCACGAATGACGACGTGGCATGTGGTGCAGGCGCATGACATTTCACACGCATGTTCGATTTCAACATCGCTTTCAACTAATGCCTCACACAGTGATTTGCCTTCCGGCGCGTCGATCACGGTGCCTTCCGGGCAAAGTTGAGGGTGGGGCAGAACGATAATTTGTGGCATGTCAGTCTCAGTATTAGTCAGTGTTAGCCTATGGCGATGCGGCGAAAATCAGGCGATCTCGTCAAGTTTTTTTCCAGCCAGCGCTGAACGTACGCTCTGATCCATGCGGCGGGCAGCGAATTCTTCGGTTCCATGTGCCAGAGCAGTAATCGCGTTATGTAAAGCCTGATGATTGTCTTGTTGCGCCAGTTTTTTTACTTGTTGCATCAGTTGCGAGATGGCATCGTATTCTGCGTCTGAAATCAGGTGGCGATCTGCTTCCAACGCGGATTGGGTTGCCAGCAAAATTCTTTCTGCTTCCACTTGTTCTTCGCGCAATGCTCTTTGTTGCATATCCTGATCTGCGGAACTGAACGAATCTTGCAACATGCGTGTGATGTCGTCGTCGGCAAGACCGTACGAAGGCTTGACGGTGATCGTCGCTTCGACGCCGGAGCGTAGTTCACGTGCTGAAACCGACAGCAGCCCATCGGCATCAACCTGATACGTTATCCGGATTCGCGCGGCACCCGCAGCCATTGGTGGAATACCGCGTAATTCGAAACGCGCCAGTGAGCGGCAGTCGCTGACCAGTTCACGTTCGCCTTGTACGATATGAATCGCCATTGCCGTCTGGCCATCTTTGAATGTCGTGAATTCCTGTGCGCGGGCGCAAGGAATGGTGGAGTTGCGCGGAATAACTTTTTCCGCCAGTCCGCCCATGGTTTCCACGCCCAGCGACAGGGGAATCACGTCCAGCAGCAACCAGTCGTCGCCAGCAGCGCGATTACCCGCCAGCAGATTGGCCTGTATGGCCGCGCCGAGAGCGACCACTTTATCCGGATCGATATTGGCCAGCGGCGTTGTATGGAAAAATTCACCGACCGCTTTGCGTACATGTGGCATACGTGTCGCACCACCGACCAGCACGACGCCATCGATGTCGTCTGCCGACAAACCTGCATCGCGCAAGGCTTTGCGGCAAGGTGTGATGGTTTTTAATACCAGATTCTGCGTCATTTCTGCGAATTGCGCGGCGCTGATCTGCAGATGCACACTTTCACCTGAATTCAGTTTGGCATCAATGTAAGTGCTGGTTTTACTGGATAAAATTTCTTTGGCTTCGCGCGCCTTGATCATCAGCGTGCTGGTATCTTCGTCAGATAACGGGGCCAGTTGCGATTCCTGCAAAATCCAGCAAAACAGCCTATGGTCAAAGTCGTCGCCGCCGAGCGCAGAGTCGCCGCCAGTCGATAACACTTCAAATACGCCTTTGCTCATTTTCAGTATCGAAATGTCGAAAGTGCCACCGCCGAGATCATAGACGGCGTAAGTGCCTTCCGACGCATTATCCAGACCGTAAGCAATCGCCGCTGCAGTCGGCTCATTGAGTAGCCGTAATACATTCAGCCCAGCGAGTTTTGCTGCGTCTTTAGTTGCCTGCCTTTGTGCATCATCAAAGTAAGCCGGAACCGTAATCACGGCACCGACCAGATCGTCGCCCAGGGCATCTTCGGCTTGCTGGCGCAACGTTGCGAGTACCTGTGCCGACACTTCGACCGGGCTTTTTATCCCGGCGATCGTGTTGATCTGCACCATGCCTGGAGCATCGTAAAAATCGTAAGGCAGGTTTTCAGCGTGGGCGATATCTTTCAGGCCGCGACCCATAAAACGTTTGACGGAAACGATGGTGTTTTTTGGGTCGTTACTTTGTTCTGCCTGCGCTTTAAAGCCAATGTGCGCATGTCCATTCGGAAGGTAGCGGACGACAGAAGGAAGCAAAGGGCGTCCCTCTTCATCATTTAATACTTCGGGGATACTGTTGCGTACAGTCGCGACCAGAGAGTTAGTCGTACCAAGATCAATTCCGACGGCCAGACGGTGCTGGTGTGGAGCGGTGGACATGCCAGGTTCGGAAATCTGCAATAAAGCCATGGTGTTATATGCGTGGATGGCAAGCCATCAGATGGGCGCAATCAAGCGCGGGTTATTCGGATTTACTCTTCCAGCGCTGCAATGTCGGCGATGAATTTTTCCAGAAACATACAGGTGCGGATATGTAGTGTCGCAGCCTTGTAGTCCTGCGCGTCAAGCGCTGAGCCAACTTGTTGTAATTCTGATTTCAGTGCGTCGTGCAATTCATTTTCGAGTGCAAGCAGAGCGCTGATGTCATTGGCATGCCGCGCGTCTTCGAACGTTTCGCGCCATTCCATTTGCTGCATCAGAAAGGCGGCGGGCATGCTCGTGTTTGATTCCGTCTGTAAATCAACGCCCTGCAACTGACAGAGGTAAGTTGCTCGTTTTAACGGCTTTTTCAGTGTCTGGTAAGCTTCATTGGCATGCGTCGCCCATTGCATTGCAACGCGTTTTTCTGCTTCGCTGGCCTGCACAAATTTGTCCGGATGCACGGTGTTCTGGACTTCGCGATAAGCGCGGTCGAGTTGTGCGCTATCTACGGCGAACTGTTGTGGCAATTGGAACAGCTCAAAATGATTTTGCATGCTGAACCTTAAATCCGGAAGCTTTCACCACAACCGCATTCATCCTTGACATTCGGGTTGTAAAATTTAAAGCCTTCGTTCAGTCCTTCGCGCGCGAAATCGAGTTCAGTGCCGTCTATGTAAGGCAGACTTTTCGGATCGACAAACACCTTGACGCCGTGCGACTCAAACACCTGATCATCACTGCCGACTTCATCAACGTATTCGAGTTTATACGCCATGCCTGAGCAACCAGTCGTGCGTACGCCAAAGCGCAGGCCTATGCCTTTGCCGCGTCGCTCCATATAGCGGGAAACGTGTTTTGCTGCTTTTTCTGTCAGTGTGATTGCCATGGTATTTCCAATCTCTACGGCAGCATCGCTGTCGTATGTATAGTCAAGCCTGATGCTGCCTTGTTGATGCTTCGCTACTGGTTTACTTATTGTGCGCCGTGCTTGTTTTTGTAATCCAGCACTGCTGCTTTGATCGCATCTTCCGCCAGAATTGAGCAGTGGATCTTGACCGGCGGCAAAGCAAGTTCTTCCGCAATCGCGGTATTTTTGATTTCCAGCGCCTGATCCAGCGTTTTGCCTTTCACCCATTCAGTGACGAGAGAAGAAGAAGCAATCGCAGAGCCACAGCCATAGGTTTTGAATTTCGCATCTTCAATCACGCCATTCGCGCCGACTTTAATTTGCAGTTTCATTACGTCGCCGCAGGCAGGTGCGCCTACCATGCCGGTGCCAACCGTTTCGTCGCCTTTTTCAAAAGCGCCGACGTTACGTGGATGTTCGTAATGATCTAAAACTTTATCTGAGTATGCCATGATGATGCTCCTGAATTTTTACTGTTCGTTCTCTCTGGCAAACAATATTGCCAGAATCCAAATGTGTTAATGAACTTGCTGCCTTAGTGTGCTGCCCACTGAATTGTCGAGATATCGATACCTTCTTTATACATATCCCACAGCGGTGATAATTCGCGCAGTTTTTCTACTTTGGTTTTCAGCAGATTGATCGCGAAATCAATGTCTTCTTCCGTAGTGAAGCGACCAATGGTGAAGCGTATCGAGCTGTGCGCAAGTTCATCGCTGCGACCCAGTGCGCGCAAGACATACGATGGCTCCAGGCTGGCGGAAGTACATGCGGAACCGGATGAAACAGCGATGTCTTTGACCGCCATGATCAGGGATTCGCCTTCAACATAATTGAAGCTGACGTTCAGGTTATGCGGAACGCGGTGCGCCATATCGCCATTGACATAAGTTTCTTCAATTTCATTCAAGCCTTTGGCCAGACGGTCGCGCATGGCACGCACATGTGCCAGTTCGCTTTGCATTTCTTCTTTCGCGATACGGAAAGCTTCGCCCATGCCTACGCATTGATGCGGTGCGAGCGTGCCGGAACGGAAGCCGCGTTCATGACCGCCACCATGCATTTGCGCTTCAAGACGCACGCGTGGTTTGCGGCGGATGTACAGCGCGCCTATGCCTTTCGGGCCGTAAGTTTTATGGGCAGAAAAAGAGACCAGATCGACTTTTACTTTTTCCAGATCGATTTCAACTTTGCCGGTTGCCTGGGCTGCATCTGAATGAAAAACGATGCCTTTTTCGCGGCACAGTTCACCAATTTCAGCGATAGGCTGAACCACACCGATTTCATTATTCACCCACATCACCGAGATCAGAATCGTGTCGGGACGGATCGCTGCTTTTAATTGCTCGACTGTGATCAGACCATTGTCCTGCGGTTGCAGATAGGTCGCTTCAAAACCCTGGCGTTCCAGTTCACGCACCGTATCGAGCACGGCTTTGTGCTCGGTTTTCACCGTGATGATGTGCTTGCCTTTGGCTTTATAGAAATGCGCTGCACCTTTTAACGCGAGGTTATTGCTTTCTGTAGCGCCGGACGTCCAGATGATTTCGCGTGGATCAGCATTGACCAGTGCGGCGACATTGCCGCGCGCTTCTTCAACCGCCGCTTCCGCGTCCCAGCCGTACATGTGGCTGCGCGATGCAGGATTGCCATACTGGGCACGCAGAAATGGGATCATTTTGTCGGCAACACGCGGATCAACCGGTGTTGTTGCAGAGTAATCCATGTAAATCGGAAAATGCGGTGTTTTCAGCGTATCGATCAGGCTTTGTTCCAGAGGTGCATTCATTCAAGACTCCAAATATTCAAGTGGCAGTGTGATTGGCATGCGGCTGACGCACGACAACGACCTGGTTTTCCGAGATTTTCTGTTTTTGCTGATTGACCAGATCCTGCAGGGAAACTGAGTCAAGGTAATCGACCATTTTAGCGTTCAGCGTCGCCCATAAATCATGCGTCATACAGTGCAGACCATTTTCATGATCGCTGCCGTGACAACTGCCTTTACCGCCGCATTGCGTGGCATCAAGTGGCTCGTCAACGGCAATGATAATGTCAGCGACCGTAACCTGTTGTGCTTTGCGGGCAAGATTGTAGCCGCCGCCAGGGCCGCGTACCGACTCGACGATTTCATGCCGGCGCAGTTTGCCAAACAGCTGTTCGAGATAGGACAGGGAAATATCCTGACGTTGGCTGATACCGGCGAGCGTGACAGGACCCTTGTCCTGACGCAATGCCAGATCAATCATTGCCGTGACGGCAAAACGTCCTTTAGTAGTGAGGCGCATACGCTAGCTCCTGGTGCCTGAGACAGAAATTCCTGAATGCCCTGAGTTGTTGAGCATTTTGATCAAGTATAGCAAACTTGAGTAATCCTGTCAGGCAAGGGCTTTTTGTGCGATGGCGGGGAAGGTGCGGCGTTTGTCGCTGCTTGGTGCGAATGTCTCCGCAGATCAGGATTGCAGAAACAACTGTTCGACTTTTTCGCGTGCCCACGGCGTTTTGCGTAAAAATTTCAGGCTCGATTTTACACTCGGATCAGAAATGAAGCAGCGCACAGGGATTTTTTGCCCTAATACTTCCCAGCCATACTGGTCGACCAGATGGTGGAGAATTTGCTCTAAGGTAATGCCGTCGAGGCTGCGTTTTTCCATGATATATGCCAATATTTATGCCAATAAGGGGGAGTATGCGTGATTTTATGGCGTATGTCCGCGTAAAGTCTGGGCTTTTAAATATACTCACCCCAGTATGTTTAGCGGACTTGAGTTGCCTGTGACTGCCTGTGACTGCCTGTGACATCATAGCGCTTGTCGTTGAGCGGTGTTACGGTGCCGCCATCTTGTCTGCTGAACTGAATAAAAAAGCCCCGGAAAAATAGCCGGGGCTGAAGGCTGGAGGCAAACCTTGATTCAGATATCGAAGCTGATTCCTTGCGCCAGCGGCAGCGAGTTGCTGTAATTAAAGGTATTGGTGGCGCGGCGCATATAGGCTTTCCATGCATCTGAACCGGATTCGCGACCACCGCCGGTATCTTTTTCGCCGCCAAACGCCCCGCCAATTTCCGCACCGGATGGGCCGATATTCACGTTCGCGATACCACAATCGCTGCCTGTCGCCGAGACGAAGGTTTCGGCTTCGCGCATGTCTGTAGTGAAAATTGCGGAGGATAAGCCTTGCGGAACCGCGTTATTCCACTCGATCGCCTGTGCCAGATCGTGATAGCGGACGACGTACAGAATAGGCGCGAACGTTTCATGATGCATGGAAGTCGTCTGCGTCGGCATTTCAATGATCGCCGGGCGCACGTAATAGCCGGCTTCGCAGCCCGACAC
Organism: Cognatundibacterium rivi; assembly: GCF_018139565.1. GTDB lineage: Bacteria > Pseudomonadota > Gammaproteobacteria > Burkholderiales > Burkholderiaceae_D > Undibacterium > Undibacterium rivi. Next base: position 714,762 of record NZ_JAGSPK010000002.1, on the reverse strand, counting down.
AGTAACGCGTTCGCCGCCATACACTTTGCCATGTTCAGACGAGGCAGTTGCCAGCGCAGTTTGCATTGCGTCGAATGCCGCCTGGTCAATCAGCGGGCCGACCAGCGTGCTTTTTTCCAGAGGTGAGCCGACAGGCAGACCGGCATAAATTTTCTGCAGGCGTGGCACCAGTGTGTCATAGATACTGTCATGCACGCATAAGCGGCGCAGGGTGGTGCAGCGTTGCCCGGCTGTGCCGACAGCGGAAAACGTGATCGCACGGACTGCCATTTCCAGATCGGCGCTGGGGGCGACGATCATGGCGTTGTTACCGCCGAGCTCCAGTATGCTGCGCGCAAGTCGCTGTGCGCAAACGGCGGCGACCTGTTTTCCCATGCGCGTGCTGCCTGTAGCGCTGACGAGTTTGATGCGTGGATCGGCAACCATGCTGGCTCCGGCATCGCGACCACCGATAATCAGTTCGGCTAAACCTTCCGGCGCATCGCTGCCGAATCTGGCGACTGCCTTCATGAATAAAGCATGGGTAGCGATGGCGGTCAGCGGTGTTTTTTCTGATGGTTTCCAGATCACGCTGTCGCCGCAAACGAAGGCCAGCGCCGCATTCCAGGCCCAGACGGCGACCGGGAAATTAAATGCAGAGATCACGCCGACCACGCCGAGTGGCAGCCACTGTTCCATCATCCTGTGCCCCGGACGTTCGGAGGCGATGGTCAGACCGTACAACTGGCGCGAAAGCCCGACGGCGAAATCACAGATATCGATCATTTCCTGCACTTCGCCCAGACCTTCCTGCAGAATTTTTCCGGCTTCAAGCGTGACGATTTTGCCGAGCGCTTCTTTATGTGTGCGCAACTCTTCACCAAACAGGCGCACCAGCTCGCCGCGGCGCGGTGCCGGCACTTGTCGCCATTGCTGGAATGCCGCTTGTGCACGGCTGATGCGGACATCGATCTGCGCAGCGGAGTTGGCCGCCAGACTGGCGAGCGGCGTGCCATCGACTGGGGAAATGCTGTGCAGTTCTGTTCCCTGATAGTGGCGGAGATCAACCCCCATGCTGTTGAGTAAGGTGTGAAGTGTCGCGTTATTCATGATCATGATTGCTCATTTGGGTGGAAGCAGGTCTTCTTGTGGATGACCGGCTTCGATTAAAAATAATGACGTCGCAGCAGAGTGTCAGCCTATCTGCTAGCTATCAGACAGCGTAATACTGACCGAAACGGTTACTGAGGAAATCAGATAACTTCGTTTGCTCTTGTCGCACCAGTCCGCGCTGTGGCAGCTTGCCGCTGACCACCAGATCCACCATCGCGCAGATGCCGGAAGCGGTTGTTAATTGTATGGCAGACAGCAACTGACCATTCACATTCTGAGCATAGATTTTTTTCGCATACGATTCTTGTTCCAGTCGGCCAGCGCGAGTACCGACGACGCTGACGAATACCAGTACAACATCTTGCTTGGTCATAGGAATAGAGGTTTCCAGTACGTCTTTCAGGATGGGGCGGCGTTCGATTTTGCCGAGCTCCAGATCACGGATCAGCATTTTGACGATATCGCGGTGTCCCGGGTAGCGCACGGTTTTGTAATTCAGATTCTGTACCTTGCCTTCCAGACTTTCACACAATGTGCCGAGGCCGCCGGAAGTGTTAAAGGCTTCGTAGTCGATGCCATCGAGTGAAAAGTGTTCTATCTCTTCAAGTGCCGCGGTTTCGCGCAACTGACCATCGACGATTGCTTCACAAGGATTGCAGTATTCATTGATCAGACCATCGGTGCTCCAGGTCAGATTGTATTTCAGGGCATTGTTCGGAAACGTCGGCAGGGCGCCGACGCGCATGCTGACGTCCCGCAGGGTGTCGAAACGCTGGGCGACATCGTTGGCAACGATAGAGATAAAGCCAGGTGCCAGGCCGCATTGCGGCACAAAGGCGGAATGCGCTCCTTCGGCCAGTTGTTTGACGATGCGTGTGCTTTCCACATCCTCGGTCAGATCGAAATAATGCGAATTGGCCTCGCGCGCAGCACCGGCAATAATGGGAGTCAGGAAATAAGGACAAGCCGACAGCGTTACCTGATGACCGCGTATCAGTTCGGTGACAGCAGCTTTGTCGCTCAGATCAGCCTGCACGATGCGGGTGTGTGGAAATGCGGCCTGTTCGACATACTTCAGGCGTTGCGGGTCGCGGTCCGCGACCGTAATTTCGTAGTCACCGGTGTGCGACAACAGGTTCAGAATTGCGTCGCCGATTTTACCTGCGCCGAGCAGGATGAGTTTGCTTGTCATGATGTTCTCCAAAACCTGATGAATGTTGTAAAAAGGTGCTGGAGCAAGTGTAGATGTAAATTTTGTCAGATAATAGTAGGTAAAATATCGTCAAAATGTAGCAAAATAATTCAATATGACGATATATAAATTCAAAATGACGATATGAAACCTGCGCTCGATGAGATTGATCAGAAAATACTGGCCTTGCTGATGGATGATGCACGCACGCCGGTGACGACGATTGCGAGGCAGGTGGCGATTGCACGTACGACCGTGATTGCCAGAATTGCGGCATTGGAAAAGCGCGGCATCATCGAGGGTTACGGCGTCAGGCTCAGTCATACGATGCGCCAGCCTGCAGTCAGGGCGTATGTGGGGATGTCGGTCGAGGCCAAATGCGCACCGTTACTGATTCGTCATTTGCAGCAATTGCCGGAAACCGAAACTCTGTGCGCGGTTAGCGGAGCAATTGACTATATGCTGACCTTGCGCTGCGATACGACAGAAACACTGGATCGTTTGCTGGATCAGATCGGTGCGATGGATGGGGTACGGCAGACTTCCACCTCAGTCATCCTGAGTAAAAGAATAGATCGTGCCGCGTTGTAATGAATTGTGTGACGGAGGGCGGAAGAAGATACTCCCGGTGAGTATGCTTAAAGAGTCAGCGCCGGTACTTGAGTCCGGCGCGATAGCATGGGGAGTAACTTAGGAAATCAGGTGTTGCTCAGGAGTTGCTGGACGCTTTAATCTGGGCTTTTTTATCGTAAGCACCGGTTTTTTTCGCGACGTTATTGTCAGAAAAATGGGTATTCGACTGCTGCAGGATTTGCAAATGTACCGATGCACGATCAACACCGCCACGATCAAGCTGAGTCTGAACCTGTGCGCTTGCGCTGGCAGAGGCAGATTCCTGAGCGACATCAACGGTGTTTCTGTCTTGCGGATTCGGCGGAATCGTCATGGATGTCATGGCAAACACGTTGCTGCAAAAGACAGTACCAGCCAGCATGGTGGCTGAAAGCAAACTCAGGAGTAGCGGTTTTTTTAACATGATTACCTGCTGATATGTGAATGCTGCAAACGGAAGTACATGCAACTATAAGGTAAGTGTTGTGACTTGCCAAACAATTTAGTGTAAATTTTTTTTCAGATCGTCAGTATAGTTGCTGACTTATACCAGCAATGCTGGCTTTTTATGCAATTTTGTTTTGGCTTGCTGAATGCTTTGATCTTGCTGGTCGAATGCCAGTTTTTCTTCGGCTGTCAGGCGTTTTCCTGTAATTTCCACAGTGTGTATCGTGGATGCAGATTGTGCAAGGTCGAAGGCGATCTTCTGTTGCTCCGTCATTCTCTGGGCTGTTATTGTAACGACAGGAATCAGTGGATCGCTGATGGCTGTTTGCTGAAATGCGGTTGTCAGTGCGATGGCGGCGGCAAATCCAGCGACGCTGAAAATGCTTAATTGGGATGTTGTCAGTGATTTCATGGTTGATCTCCGGTTGATTGATTGGTGTTGCGATGGTTGTACTGTAATTAACGCCTCAACATATCGCCAGCGAGATGCGATGAAATGCAGAAAGTCAGGGTTAAAGCTAAAAAAACAACGACTGAAATGCGATAGCCTGACTGCGATTTTTGTGAACAGAGACTGGGAATGACGTTTTACTGGAGGCGATATGCCTGAATTCAGAAGTAGTTGTCTGTGGTTGTTATTGAGTGCATTTCTGTCTGGGATGGTGCAAGCGCAGACGTGGGGAGCGTATCCACAGATGCCGCCAGCAGTGGTGCAGGCGGTTCAGTCGGTCAGAGATAATGCTTCCAGCGCAACGCCAGATCCTTTTCGCCTGTTCGAGCAGACAGACCATGTGCAGATAAAGGATTGGCTGCAACGACAAAATGCCTTAACTGATAGTGTGATAGCACGGCTTGATGGGCGCGATGCTTTACTGGCACGTTTGCGCGGCGGGATGTTATCTGATGTGCCGCCGGCACAGCCAACAGGGGCATCCCCTATGATTGAAAATATTGAGACCACTGACAGCCTCATTTATGTACAGACAGGTGCTGATCAGCATAGGCGCGTCATTATTCAGGGCAAGACAGTTGGTGCTGAACGGGTTTTGTTTCTGACTGCAGATAATCAGAAAATTCGACGACTATTGCCCGCGCCCGATATGAGCAAACTGGGCGTGCTGACCCAAACTGATAGCAACGGGCGTACAGAATTGCATCTCAGCGTCGTCGATATCAGCGAAGGGCGGTTATTGGATGAGTGCATCACGTTGGCTGATGCAGCTGAAAGCAATGCATTCTGGAAAATAGATAGCAAAGCAGTTTTTTATACCCGCTATGCTGATGCTTACAACAGTGATACCAAGCAGAGAAAAACCGAGATTGCGCAGCACATCATCGGCGAGCCGGTACGCGTTGATAAAGTGATAGTTGGTGCCGGTATGGCAAAACCTGTCCGCTTGTCGTCTGACGACACAGTGCGCATGAGAATCGTAACGAACGCCTCGCTGGTGTTCGTTGAAGTGACGCACGCGAATAGCAAAGCAAAAAGCTATTTTTACGCAAAACAAAGTGACGTGAATGGTGTTGCCACAGCCTGGAAATTATTTGCGGCACCTGCGGATAAAATCGACAGCATGGAGTTTTCAGGTGACGCAATCTATCTGTTGTCGCGTAAGAAAACCGCCAACGGCAGTCTGTTAAAAGTCGATTTGAAAACGCTGAAGCTCAGTCAGGCCAAACCGTTGGTGAACGATGGGGCTGCGATCTTGCATGAATTATTCGCAGTAAAAGACGCGGTGTACTGGCATGCAAGCGAAGCGGGCGTGAGTCAATTGCTGAAGGCTGATACGAAGAGCGGGAACATTAGCGCCATCGTTTTGCCTTTGCAGGGGCAAGTCAGTGAAATATCGCTGGAGCCTGCTTCCGGTCAGCTTGCTTTTGTCCTGCAGTCTGCCAGTGTTGCGCCAGCCAGATATCGTCTTGGTAAAGACGGGCAGCTTGTTCCCGTCATGCCCGCAGGTACTGCGGTGCAGTCAACTTCCGGTGTTCTGAGTAAAACTTTTTATTTACCCGCCGCCAATCGTGAGCGTATTCCTTTAACCCTGATTTATCACGCAGGTCTGGAGATGGATGGCAGTCATCCGGTTTTGCTGGTGACCGACTATATGACGCCGCCACTCTTTGCCCCCGGGTTTGATGCAAGCAGGATGGCGTGGCTGGAGCAGGGGGGAATTGTGGCGATTGCACAAATGCGTTCTGCAACAAGTGAACTTGATAGAAAAGCTGCCAGACTGGTGAAATACAATGCAGCGGACAGTAAAAACGACCCAAGTGCGAAGGTGATTCTGGCGGCAGAGTATCTGATCAAGGAAGCTTATACGTCACCCGAAAAACTCGCCGCAGAGGAGTTGGACTCAGCTAAGGATGCAGTGATTAAAGCGGCATTGCGCCGTCCGGATTTGTTCGCAGCGGTGCATGTGCATAATGTGCGTAGTGAGGCTTTGCCTGCTGCCGATGAAAACAACACGCCGAAAAAAAATCGCGCGACTGCTGCTGACGCTGTGTTCGCGTTTGATGAATTGCGTTCTGGCGTAGCTTATCCTGCGATGCTGATATCGGCCGATGCCACTGATACTACTGCGCCGCTGTGGATGTCTGCCAAATTAGCCGCTGGTATGCAAATACTGAGTGCCAATAAAAATCGCCCGGTTTTACTGCGAACATCGGCGAAGAGGTCTGATGCTGAAACGCAGTCTGAACGCGCTGATGCATGGGCGTTTCTGTTATGGCAGGCCGGAGTTAAGAAGTTCTCTTTGACCGGTGCGAAATAATCGGATAGCGAAAACTTCGCAATCCGATTGTGGGCGCAACTTATACCTTGTCAGCAAGCCGCATAATTCACAGTCACGACGTGAATGGCAAGGCCACCTAATGAGGTTTCTTTGTATTTTGCCTGCATGTCAGCACCGGTCTGACGCATCGTTTCTATCGCGTCGTCTAAAGTCACTTTGTGCTGACCGTCGCCACGTAAGGCAAGTGATGCGGCGGTGATGGCTTTGACTGCTCCCATGCCGTTACGTTCTATGCAGGGAATCTGTACCAGCCCGCCGATAGGGTCGCAAGTCATTCCCAGATGATGTTCTATGCCGATTTCAGCTGCAGCCTCGATCTGTGCATTGCTGCCACCGAGTGCGGCTGTCAGACCGGCGGCGGCCATTGCGCAGGCGACGCCGACCTCGCCCTGACAGCCTATTTCAGCGCCGGAAATGGAGGCATTTTTTTTGCACAACATACCAATCGCGGATGCGGCCAGCAAAAAGTTACGTATACCTTGCTCCGGGTTTGATGGCTTACAGTCCTCAGCGTAATAGCGCAACACCGCAGGAATAATGCCCGCGGCTCCGTTGGTTGGTGCGGTTACAACCCGACCGCCGGCAGCATTTTCTTCATTGACGGCCATTGCGTATAAACTGACGCGATGCAAGCCATCATGTGGCAGCACATCAGCGCTGGAATTGGCGGCACGCCAGAGATTTGCGGCACGCCTCTGCACTTGCAGGCCACCAGGCAATTCACCGCTCATCTGCAAGCCGCGGGCGATGCAGGCTTTCATCACCGCCCAGATGTTATCAATACCCGCGTTCAATTCTTCGTTACTGCAATGGCAGTTTTCATTCGCGCGCAACATCGTCGTAATCGACAAGCCGGTGCGTTGGCCATGAGCGAGTAAATCTGCCATGGTGTTGAATGGAAATGGCACTGGCTTTACTACGTTTTTGCTCTCTTTTGGAGTGGCAGTTAATTCCTCTTCAGAGTAAATAAAACCGCCGCCGGTGGAGTAATAAGTTTTTTCAGAAATGCTGCCGTCGCTGCGCATCAGAGAGAATCTGAGGCCGTTAGGATGGCCGGGTAAGACTTCCTGTTTGAACCAAAGCAGATCGGTTTGCGGATCGAATGCGATGGTGTGCTGCCCGAGTAAATTCAGTTGTCGGGTCTGCTTCAGAATGGCGAGTTTTTCTTCGACGCTTTCTGGCGCAACATCTTGCGGAGTTTCTCCCATCAGACCAAGCAGCACCGCTTTGTCAGTGGCGTGACCGACGCCGGTCAACGCCAGCGAGCCATATAGCGCCACCTGCACTTTTGTTGCCAGATGCAGATCAGGTGTTTCCAATAAAAAACGCCTGCCTGCCAGCATGGGACCAACGGTATGAGAGCTGGAGGGACCGACGCCAATTTTAAATAAATCAAATACACGCATGTCCATCGTCGTCACTCCAGTCTCAAATTTTATTTATGCAGCCTTGTCTAATCCTTTGGCTGCTACGGTGATATTTTTCAGCATGTCAGCGACCAATGCACCAAGGCCGATGTTCGCCTGCCATTTCCAGTCCTTCTGTGCCTGACTATCGTCCAGACTTTGTGGCCAGGAAGCGGCAATTGCTTGTCTGCTGTCCGGGGCGTAGTGTATTTCAAATGCGGGCAAATTTTGTTTGATTGCAGCGGCCAATTCACGCGGATTGAAACTTAAACCCGCGACATTATAGGAAGAACGTACAGAAAGTTTGGTCGGGTCTGCATCCATCAGCGAAATTGTGGCGCGGATCGCATCTGGCATGTAGATCATTGGCAGCGTGGTTTCTGATTCCAGAAAACATTCATAAGATTCGCCACGCAGTGCAGAATGGAATATCGCAATCGCATAATCAGTGGTGCCGCCGCCTGGAGGCGACTTGTAACTGATGATGCCGGGATAGCGAATGCTGCGGACATCAACCCCATATTTTTCGAAATAATATTCGCACAGCCGTTCACCGGCGAGTTTGCTGATGCCGTAGATTGTGCTTGGGTCCATCACCGTGTATTGCGGCGTATTGACGGGCGGTGTGTTTGGCCCGAATGCGGCGATGGAGGAAGGCCAGAATACTTTCAGTGGTTTTCCCGCTTCACCACGGATGCGGGCGATTTCCAGAATATTCAGCAAGCCGTCCATGTTCAGTTCCCAGGCTTTCAGCGGTGCCTTTTCACCGGTTGCCGATAACAGTGCTGCCAGCTGATAAACCTGAGTGATGTTGTACTGTTCTATGACTTCGCTGATGCGGGCGGAATTCAGTACGTCGATGATTTCATAAATTTTTGCGCCGTACAGACTGGCAGGGCTGATGTCGGCCGCCACCACGTTGTCTGCGCCATGTTGTCGTGCGAGTGCTTCAACCAGCTCACTGCCGATCTGACCATTCGCGCCAATAACTAATATTTTTTCCATGTTGATTCCTTATTTAATCAGACCCAGTTCGCGGCCAGCTTGGGCAAAAGCAGCGAGTGCGGTGTTAAGTTGTTCTGTTGTATGTGCGGCAGACAGCTGAACGCGAACCCGCGCTTGTCCCATCGGCACGACTGGATAGAAGAAGCCGGTGACAAATACGCCGAGCTCATACAGGCGCGCGGCAAATTTTTGCGCAATTGGCGCATCGAACAGCATGACTGGAACGACCGGATGTGTACCCGGTTTAATCGTGAATCCCAGCGCGACGATCTCACGGCGGAAGTGCTCGGTATTGGCATGCAGACGATCCCGCAATTCGGTTGAAGACGACAGGCGCTGCAATACCGATAAAGATGCACCGGCGATCGATGGTGCCAGCGTATTCGAGAACAGGTAAGGGCGTGATTTCTGACGCAGGGTGTTGATCACTTCTTTGCGTCCCGCAGTAAAGCCGCCCATCGCGCCACCCAGTGCTTTGCCCAGCGTGCCGGTGATGATGTCGATGCGCCCGATGACATTGTGATGCTCATGCGTGCCACGCCCGGTTTTACCCATGAAGCCGGAGGCGTGACATTCGTCTATCATCACCAACGCGTCATATTTATCTGCCAGTTCGCAGATTTTATCGAGCTGGGCAATCGTGCCGTCCATCGAGAATACGCCATCGGTCACGATGATGCGGTGGCGTTTATCTGCAGCAGCTTGCAGTTGTGTTTCCAGATCAGCCATGTCGTTGTGTGCATAGCGATAGCGTGCAGCTTTACAGAGGCGGATGCCGTCGATAATTGATGCGTGATTCAGTGCATCGGAAATGATGGCGTCATTTTCATCAAACAGAGGTTCAAATACACCACCGTTAGCGTCGAATGCGGCAGCATACAAAATGCAATCCTCGGTACCGAGAAATTCTGCGATCGCTTTTTCCAGCTGCTTGTGTACCGTTTGCGTGCCGCAGATGAAACGTACCGATGACAAGCCATAGCCAAACTGCTCGGTCGCAGCAATGGATGCCTGCACCATCGCTTCATCGCCGGACAATCCCAGGTAGTTATTCGCGCACAGGTTGATTAGCTGGCGACCATCGTCGCAAGTCACAACCGCACCCTGACGCGAGGCGATTACGCGTTCGGTTTTATATAAACCTTGCTCGCGTAAATTGTTCAGATTTCCCGCTAAATTGCTGATGAAGTGTTGTCTGGATGTAGTCTGGCTCATGATAGTCTCGGTAATTGCTGCGGCTGACGGGTTTCTGCTGTTAGACTGGAAAAAGGAAATTTTTTAACTTGTTTTAAATAAATTAAAAAATTCAATATCTGGAACATAAATTCGATATATCGAATATTAAGCATTAATTTTTAATGATGCAAGAGCCTTTATGAAAAAAGTTTTATCAAATACGCCGCCAGAAGTTGGCGCAACCTTGCAGAAATTGCGTCTCGACCGCGGCCTGACGCTGGAAGACTTGTCGCGCACCGCGGGTGTTTCCAAATCGATGTTGTCGCAAATTGAACGCGAAAAAGCGAATCCCACCATTGCTGTCGCATGGCGACTGGCAAATGCGCTGGGCGTGACGATGGCTGAGCTGTTGTCCTCAGAAGTGCCGCAGCAGGACGTGATCCGTTTGCTGGAATCACACGAAACACCGACACTCTCTGGCGAACACGCTGGCTATGTTTTACGGATTCTCGGCCCTATGGATCTGGCCGGTAAGTATGAATGGTACGAGTTAATGCTGGCACCCGGCGGGTCATTGGTATCGAATCCGCATGATCCTGGCACGTCTGAACATCTGACGGTGCTGCAGGGCAGTGTCGAAATTGAAGTGGACAATACACGCAAGAAGGTGAAAGTCGGTGCTACGGCTCGTTACGAAGCTGATAAAAGTCATGCCATCAGAAACACGGGTAAGACTGAAGCAAAAGCGTTAATGGTGGTGATACATCGCTGAGATTGCAGTCTATAACAGTGGCGCAGCGCAGGTAGTCAAAAAATTAAATTTTAGTAACAAAATGCAATATTGATCTGGATCAAAGCACTGACTTTGATAAGCTCAGGCCACATTATTGAAAAAGCATTTTTAAACAGGAGTGGTGTATGTCGCAAACGCAACCGGGGTGGCTTGCTAAAGAGCGCACGATCGCAGGCGAGGGTTTTAACCGCTGGCTGGTGCCGCCAGCCGCATTAGCGATCCATTTGTGTATCGGCATGGCGTATGGCTTTTCGGTATTCTGGTTGCCTTTGTCGCGTGCCATCGGGATTAAGAATCCGGTCGCCTGCCCTCAGGATATGAGTTTGCTGGCTGAGTTGTTCACCAGCGATTGCGACTGGCGTATTTCTACTCTGGCATGGATGTACACCTTGTTTTTTGTGTTTCTCGGCAGTTCTGCCGCCTTATTTGGTAAGTGGCTGGAGCATGCCGGGCCGCGCAAGGCAGGCGTCGTGTCTGCGCTCTGCTGGTGTGGTGGTCTGGTCATTTCCGCCTTTGGTATTTATATCCATCAAATGTGGCTGATGTGGCTGGGGGCAGGTGTGATCGGCGGTATCGGGCTGGGTCTTGGTTATATTTCGCCGGTTTCTACTTTGATTAAATGGTTTCCTGATCGTCGTGGTATGGCAACGGGCATGGCGATTATGGGTTTTGGTGGCGGTGCGATGGTGGGCGCGCCGCTGGCCGACTGGCTGATGCGTCTCTATGCGACGCCGGTATCCGTCGGTGTCTGGGAAACCTTCCTGACGATGGCGGCGATTTATTTTGTCTTTATGCTGGCCGGTGCTTTTGCTTATCGTGTACCGGCTTCCGGTTGGGTACCTGTTGGCTGGGCGCCAGCCGCGACCCAGATCAGTAATGTCATGATCACCAGTCGCCATGTTCATCTGGAAAAAGCATGGAAGACGCCACAGTTCTGGCTGATATGGAGCGTGCTGTGCCTCAATGTTTCTGCGGGGATTGGCATCCTGGGCATGGCGTCGCCATTGCTACAGGAAGTGTTTGGCGGCAAGTTGATTGGTGTTGATGTTGCTTTCAATGATCTGACCTCGGCACAAAAAACGCAGATCGCAACGATTGCGGCAGGCTTTACTGGTTTGCTGTCTTTATTCAATATCGGCGGGCGGTTTTTCTGGGCTTCGTGTTCCGATTACCTTGGCCGTAAAGCGACTTATTTCATTTTCTTTGTTCTTGGCTTCGTTTTGTATGCGTCCATCCCCAGCGCAGGTAAGGCAGGCAGCATGGCGCTGTTCGTGCTGGCGTTTTGCATAATTTTATCGATGTACGGCGGCGGCTTTGCCACTGTACCTGCATATCTGGCGGATATGTTTGGCTCGCAAATGGTGGGCGCAATTCATGGTCGCTTGCTGACTGCCTGGGCAACCGCTGGTGTGCTGGGGCCTTTGCTGATTACGTATATCCGCGAATACCAGATCGCGCAGGGCGTGCCAAAAGCACATGCTTACGATGTCACGATGTATGTTCTCGCCGGATTGTTAGTGCTTGGTTTTGTCTGTAACTCAATGATCAATCCCGTGGAGCCGGAGAATTTCATGAGTGACGACGAGCTGGCATTGGAGCGTAAGCTTGCACATGATCGCAGTCTTGCCGTTATTGATAACGGAGCTGCCCCGGTTGCCAGCGTATCTAGCCATCCTGTCTTGCTGATTGCCGGCTGGGCGGCGGTTGGTATTCCTATGCTGGCCGGAATCTGGATCACCTTTCAGAAAGCCATTGTGCTGTTTAAATAACGGATAGCCACAGAGGTTCTGATGGATAAAAAAGTCATACAAGTCTATACCCAGCCTGCTGGTGGCTGGGGGGCGCTGAAAAGCGTGGCGCAGCAAATTCTTGAGCACGGAAATCCTGCCAAGGGCGCACGCACGCTGTTATCGGCGAATCAGCCTGATGGATTCGATTGTCCCGGCTGCGCCTGGCCGGATGCCGATCACACATCGACGTTTGAATTTTGTGAAAATGGTGCCAAAGCGGTTGCTGCGGAGTCAACCGCGCGACGTGCCACGCCGGACTTGTTTGCCGACTACACCGTTACTCAGCTCGCTGAAAAAACGGATCACTGGCTGGAAGCGCAGGGGCGTCTGACGCATCCACTGGCTTATGACAGGGTGAGCGATAAGTATCTGCCGGTGTCATGGGATACCGCGTTTGAATTAATTGCCATGCATTTGCGTGCGCTGCCGACGCCAGACGACGCGATTTTTTATACCTCAGGTCGCACCAGTAATGAGGCCGCATTTTTGTATCAGCTGTTTGTGCGTGAATTCGGTACAAATAATTTTCCTGACTGTTCAAACATGTGTCACGAACCTTCCGGATATGCGATGCGTGAGGCCATCGGAACTGGCAAGGGGACGGTGCTGTTAGCTGATTTCCAGAAAGCGGATGCGATTCTGATTTTTGGACAGAATCCCGGTACGAATCATCCGCGCATGCTCGGTGAGTTACGCGCAGCAGCAAAGCGCGGTGCTGCGATCATGTCATTCAATCCTTTGCGTGAACGCGGCCTGGAAAAATTTCAGAATCCGCAGGATATGTCTGAGATGCTGGGCGGCAAAGTGACGAGCATTTCGTCGGATTATTTTCAGCTCAACATCGGTGGCGACCTTGCCGCCGTTAAAGGCATGATCAAATGTGTGCTGGAGGCCGATATCGTTGCACAGGCCAACGCGCAGCCACGTGTGATTGATGTTGCGTTTATTGCGGAGCATACGGCAAATTTTGATGCTTTTGCGGCGGATGTGCTGGCCGAGTCCTGGGATGTGATCATCAATGAGTCCGGACTGGATCGCGCGCAGATACAAGGTGCTGCTGACAGTTATATGGCGGCAGGCAAAGTGATTGCGTGCTGGGGCATGGGCATCACGCAGCACAAACATTCGGTGGCAACGATACAGATGATATTGAATCTGCTGCTGTTGCGCGGCAATATCGGCAGACCGGGCGCAGGCCCATGTCCGGTGCGCGGGCACAGCAATGTGCAGGGTGATCGCACAATGGGCATTAATGAAAGACCGAAGCGGGCTTTTCTCGAACGTCTCGGTAAAGCATTTGATTTTACGCCGCCGCTGGCGCACGGTCACGACACTGTCAGTGCAATACAAGCGATGCTCGACAGTCCAGATAAAGTGTTTTTTGCCATGGGTGGTAACTTTGCCACGGCGACGCCGGATACGCCGCTGACCCACCGTGCTTTACAAAACTGCGCGCTGACCGTGCATGTCACCACCAAACTGAATCGCAGCCATCTCGTTTGTGGTCGTGAGGCATTGATTTTGCCTTGTCTTGGTCGCACCGAAATCGATATTCAGGCCAGCGGCCCACAAGCGGTGACGGTGGAAGATTCGATGAGCATGGTGCATTTATCGTCAGGCATCAACCCACCGGCATCTGCTGATTTATTATCGGAGCCTATGATCGTCGCGCGTTTGGCGATGGCGACCTTAGGTGAAAAAAGTAAGACCGATTGGATGGGGATGGTTGCTGATTACGACCGCATCCGCGACAAAATCGCGCTGGTATTTGATGAGTTTGCCGACTTCAATGCGCGCGTCAAAGTGCCGGGTGGCTTTCATCTGCGTAATTCTGCCGGTGAGCGGGAATGGCTGACCGCATCGGGAAAAGCCAATTTCTATGCGCATCCGGTACCGACTGATCTGCCGATTCATCAGGCGCGTGAGCTGCGTGATTCGCCGGTGTTTAACCTCGCAACGATGCGCTCTCACGACCAGTACAACACGACCATTTACGGTTTAAATGATCGCTATCGCGGTGTGTTCGGTGAACGTCGCGTGCTATTTATTCATGCGGAAGATATCGCCGCCATCGGTATGCAGGTGGGTGACTGGGTGGACATCGAAAGCCTATCTGATGATGGCCTCCGGCGTCAGGTAAAGCGGTTTATGCTGGTGGAATACAATATTCCGCGCGGTTGCCTGGCGGCGTATTTCCCTGAAACAAATGGGCTCGTTCCGCTCTCGAGTTTTGCAGATTACGCCCGCACGCCGACCTCAAAATCGATCCCAGTGATCTTGCATCCGCATCAGGCTGCGCATGAATAATGAAGCGGTATTGATCAATCCGGCATCGTCAGCGTTGACTGATGTTTTACTGGATGAATTAGCATTGAGCAGTGCTCCCGTTTCTGTTTTGCGTCTGACCAAGCGCTTACGTGTGCGCCTGAGCAGTTTGCTGCGCTGCGTCGCCTATCTGGGTGAGGACATTATCGCTGACAACCCCGGTCCCGGTTGGGTGCTGTTACATCAGGATGGCGACAGAGTCTTGTTAAGCCTGACACAAAAAGGTCGTGATCAATGGCAACAGAAAAAATGGCAACAGAAACACTGACTACGCCGGATATATTTGCGCGCGGCAGTCGTGAAATGACTGTTGATCAGCATAAGTTTGCCGATGGATGGTTCTTGCAAACGAGCGACAGTATTGCTGAAGAAGTACCCGTTGCACTGGTCTTCAATGGAATTTCGCATGCGGTGATGATGGCGACGCCGCTGGATCTGGAGGATTTTGCAATCGGCTTCAGTCTCGCAGAGCGCATCATCGATCAGCCTTCGCAGATTTACGATATTACGGTGGTCAGTAATACCGCGATACTTGGTATTGAACTGCAGATACAGATCGCTTCCGAATGTTTTGTCCAACTCAAAAATAAACGTCGCAGCCTGTCGGGCAAAACCGGCTGCGGCCTGTGCGGTCTTGAAAGCTTGCAGTCATTGGATCTTGCTACACCGCGTCTGAATGCCGATCATCATGTGAGTAAAGCAGCGCTGGCCAAAGCGTTCGGAGAACTCAGCAGCAAGCAGGTGCTGAATGCGGCTACGGGTGCTATGCATGCTGCCGCATGGGCTGATCTGGGTGGTAACATCCTTTGCGTACGGGAAGACGTTGGCCGTCACAATGCGCTGGATAAACTGATTGGGGCATTGCGTTGCGAGCGCAGTGAAGTTGCCGATATTCGTGACTCCGTCGCGGGACGTGCATTGGCTGCGGGTTTCGCGATCATGAGTAGTCGCGCCAGTTATGAGCTGTTGCAGAAATCTGCGCGGGCGGGCATCAGTATATTGGCGACGATTTCTGCACCGACCAGCTTAGCCATCAGCATGGCGGAATCTGCCGGTATCTGTCTGATCGGTTTTGTGCGCGAACATGGCTTTGTTGTGTACACCCATCCGCAACGTCTGCAAGCTGAATCTGCTTGAGACTGTCGGATTGTAACGCTGGCTAAAACTGGCCTCAGCTGTTACGGCAGTTCATCATCTGATTCGCTTTGCTGACTGCCGCGCGGCAACAACGCCAGATTGACTTTCTTCGTTTTGCCTCGGTTTTGAGGGGGTAAGGGCGATATAATAGATGGAAAATTCATCTAACCTCTTAATATACTTCAGTCATCTTATGCAATACGCTTCAACCCGCGGACATGCCGCAGCACAAAATTTCTCGGAAATTCTCTTAGGTGGTCTTGCGCCGGATGGCGGATTGTATTTACCCACCAGCTACCCGCAGGTCAGTGGCGCAGAACTGGATGCTTGGCGCGGTCTGTCATATGCTGGTCTGGCATTTGAGGTGTTGAAAAAATTTGCGACCGATATTCCAGCAGAAGACCTGAGAGCGATTGTTGAAAAAACCTACACGGCAGATGTCTATCGCAATGCACGTCTTGGCGAAGATGCAGCGCAGATCACCCCCTTACGTGTGCTCGAAGACAAAGATGGTCGCAAGCTGATCCTGCAAGCTTTATCGAATGGCCCGACGCTGGCATTCAAGGATATGGCGATGCAATTGCTTGGCAATCTGTTTGAATATGCGCTGGCAAAAAAACAGGCCGAACTGAATATTTTTGGTGCCACTTCCGGTGATACCGGCAGCGCTGCGGAATACGCGATGCGCGGCAAAAAAGGCATACGCGTTTTCATGCTGTCGCCACATAAAAAAATGAGCGCATTCCAGACCGCGCAAATGTTCAGCCTGCAAGATCCGAATATTTTTAATATCGCAGTCGAAGGCGTGTTTGATGATTGCCAGGATATGGTCAAGGCAGTTTCCAATGATCTGGCGTATAAAGAACGTCAGAAAATCGGCACAGTTAATTCGATTAACTGGGCACGTGTGGTCGCGCAAGTGGTGTACTACTTCCGTGGCTACCTGAGTGCGACGACCAGCAATGCGCAAAAAGTGTCGTTCACCGTGCCTTCGGGTAATTTCGGCAATATCTGCGCCGGACACATCGCACGCATGATGGGTTTGCCGATTGATAAGCTGGTGGTGGCAACCAATGAAAATGATGTGCTTGACGAGTTTTTTCGCACCGGTGTGTATCGCGTGCGTAAGTCGGCAGAAACCTGGCATACCACCAGCCCGTCGATGGATATTTCCAAAGCCTCGAACTTTGAACGCTTCATTTACGATCTGCTCGATGGCGATGCGGCGCGGGTCAAAGCCTTGTTTGGCAAAGTGGAAACGGTAGGCGGTTTTGATTTGTCCGGCCAGCCCGGCAGCGATGGCGATGAATTTAAAAAGGTGGCTCGTTTCGGTTTTCAATCAGGCAAATCGGTACATGCAGATCGTTTGAATACCATACGTCAGGTTGAAAAAAATTATGGCATCACGATTGATACGCATACCGCCGATGGCATCAAGGTCGCGCTGGAACATATAGAAACCGGTGTGCCTATGATCGTGCTGGAAACGGCCTTGCCAGCCAAATTTAATGAAACCATCCGTGAAGCATTGGGGCGTGATGCGGAGCGTCCGGCTGGCTTTGAAAATATCGAAGCGTTGCCGCAACGCTTTGAAGTGATGACCGCTGATGTGGAAAAGATGAAAGCCTATATTGCGGCAAACACCGGTTTGTAATCAGAACTGCCTTCCTTTTTATTGATGCGCCTTTTCGCAGGTTTTTGCCTGCGAAGGCGCATTTTTATTGAGGGTGTATTTTTTGATTGCGATGTTATTGTGTCGGGTCAGCTTCAGCGTGGATGAAAAATGTCCCGCACGTGGTTCAGTAATCTCGGCCCGAACACATTGATCAGCAAACCTACCATCACGATCAGCGCGCCAGTAATCTGCAGAGCACTGAGTGCCTCACCGAGTAATACCCACGCGGCTGTCAGACCGATGACCGGCACCATTAAAGTCAGTGGCGCGACCATGTGTGTCGGCAGACTAGCCAGCAAGCGCCCCCATAAAGTGTAGCCAATCAGGGTCGCGGCGAACGCCAGATAAACGATGGTCAGCGCCGATGGCAAGCTCATATTCTTCAGGCTATGGCTAATCTGTTCGCTGCCTTCAAACCAGAGTGACAGCAGGAAAAATGGAATCACCGGCACCAGTGCGCTCCAGGAGACCAGACTCAGCACCGCCGTCGGGCCGATTTTCTTGCTGATCACATTCCCACTTGCCCACGAAATGGCAGCGCAAATGGTCAGCGCAAAACCGGCTAAGGTAACCTGACTAGCCGAACTTGCGATGCTGGCGCTGCCGAGCAAGACCAGCCCACTGCTGGCAATCAGCATGCCCAACAGATTGCTGGGGCGCAGTTTGTCGCCAAAAACAAGTGCCGATAAACCCACTGTAAAAAAAGCTTGCGCCTGCAGCACCAGTGATGCCAGACCCGCCGGCATGCCGATGGCCATTGCGGAGAACAGAAAGGCGAATTGCCCGAGGCTGATGGTCATCGCGTACGCCACTAAGAGTTTTAGCGGCACTTTGGGACGTGGTAAAAACAAAATCGCGGGAAACGCGACCAGCATGAAACGCAGGGTTCCCATCAGAAGCGGTGGAATGCCGCGCAGCCCGATTTTGATGACGACGAAATTCATCCCCCACAAAAAGACCACGATCAATGCCATCAGAAGGTGGCGGGGGCTTAGGCTGTTCTGCGACATATCGTCCGTCAAAAAAGTGGGAAAAAGGCGGTATTCTGTTTCTCTTACTCTTACAAATCTAAGGTCAGCGCTGATCTGCTGAGCGTCCTTGTAAACTTTGCAGCAATGTCTGATGCGCGACCAGATCAGCAGGTCGGTATTTTCTGACGGTGCTTGCAGGGTAATTGCTCAGGTCATTGCCACCTTTCCAATTCTGTCCCGGACGCACCGGGCGCGGGCTGAAACCGCCGCCGCAATTCGGGCAAACGTTGTGCAATATCGTCTCTGCACAGTCGGCGCAAAACGTACATTCAAAACTGCAAATCCGCGCATTACTTGCGGCTGGCGGTAAATCGGTATCGCAATGTTCACAGCCGGGACGAAGTTCTAACATGATGATCAAAATGGTCGTGGAGAAAGTATGCCTTCAGCATAACAGCCTCTGCCAGCGATCAACATATTTTTAGCGGGCTTTTGCTGCTCATGTCGTACGGTGTGCTACATTTTTGTTGTTGCGCGTTGATGTCGCGTCACTCCAGAGGTGCTATACATATGCTCTGTAGCGCCTGTAGATACTCCCCGGAGTATGTTTTAAGCGCCTTATTTTATGCTGACAATAAGGTGAAAATTGCACATACTCCCTTCTTTTCTCATTTTTTGAAGTTTCCTGAGGTGCGTGCAACATGCTTTGCGCCAGTCAGATGTGAGGCCATGCCGACCATCCATAGTCGTATGTATCGTATGTAGTATGTAATAAGGTGAATGATGATGCGTAGTTACCCATACCGAATCCTGAACGTGTTTGCCGAGTCTGACTTTGGCGGAAATCCCCTGTGTGTGTTTGAACATGCGGAAGGCTTGTCGGATACAGAAATGCAGGCGCTGGCGTTGCAGTTTAATTTGTCGGAAACCACATTCATTCTGCCGTCCGACAAGGCGACTGCGCGCATGCGGATTTTTACACCGGGCACAGAGATGGCGTTTGCAGGTCATCCCAGCATCGGTACGGCGCACGTGGTGTCTGCGCTTTTCGGGGCAAGCGATGCGCTGACACTGGAATGTAAAGCGGGGATCGTGCCGTTGAATCTGCACGATCAGATCTGGACGTTTGCCGCACCACAGGCGGTGCAGACGAGGGCGTGTGAGGCGACTCCGACAGAGATTGCCCGCTTGCTAGGCTTACACGAGGATGATTTATTGTCCGCGCCGCTGTGGGTGAGCACCGGTTCTGATCAATTATTAGTTGCGCTGAAAACACCGGATGCCGTGCGTCGCGCGCAGCCGGATGCCGCCTTGCTGCAAACCTGGCCCGTGAGCAGTCTGGGGCGGCGTACTGTGTATGTGTTCGCATTTGGTCGTGCTGATACCGGTACAGGCGCAGCGGGTCGCCAGCCTGTCACTGCGCGCTATTTCTTTGTTCGCCCCGAGGGAGGTGTCGGCGAAGATCCGGCGACTGGCTCTGCCTGCGCGAATCTGGGTGGCTGGTGGCAGATGTCAGGAGGCGATTTACCTGCCAGTTTCGTGGTAGAGCAGCGGGTGCAGATGCGACGGCCGAGTCAGTTGTATCTGGATGTGGCAGCTGATAAAACGATCAGGGTCGGTGGCAAAGTTGTCGAAATCGGCCGAGGCATGATTCAAATCAGTTAAAAAGACAGCGGAATCCGCAGAAAGCACGGGAAGTGTTTCGGGAAATCCTTTAAAATAGCGACTTCATTCAAATGCAGTCAGTGGAGCGCCGCCACAAGCGCCGGTGCTGAGCCCACTACAGGATATTCCCCTATGAACATGTCAAATACATTAGAAATCGTCGCAGAATTGCGCGCTGGACGCATGGTGATTCTGGTTGACGAAGAAGACCGCGAAAATGAAGGCGATCTGGTGATGGCGGCGGAATTCGTCACGCCGGAAGCGATTAATTTCATGGCGAAATATGGTCGTGGTCTGATTTGCCTGACATTGACAGAGGAACGTTGCGACGAACTGAATCTGGCCATGATGACGAGCCGTAACGGCACCTCGTTCGGCACCAATTTTACGGTGTCCATTGAAGCTGCTGAGGGCGTGACTACCGGTATTTCTGCCGCTGACCGCGCCCGTACTGTGCAAGTGGCCGTTAATAAGAAATCGACCGCGCATGACATCGTGCAGCCAGGTCACGTATTTCCGTTGAAAGCGCAAAAAGGTGGTGTTCTGATGCGCGCCGGTCATACGGAAGCCGGTTGTGATCTGACGGAAATGGCCGGACTGACTCCTGCCTCTGTGATCTGCGAGATCATGAAAGACGATGGTACGATGGCGCGTTTGCCGGATCTGATCGAATTCGCTAAAGAGCATGGTCTTAAAATCGGTACGATTGCTGATCTGATTCATTACCGCAGCCAGACTGAAAGCATCGTCGATCGCGTTGCTGAACGTAAGATGGACACCGTGCATGGCAGCTTTCAGGCGGTGGTTTATCGCGACAAACCAAGCGGATCAGCGCATCTGGCGTTGATTCACGGTGACATTTCGGCAGAAAAAGAAACGCTGGTACGTGTTCATCAGCCAGTATCGATTCTGGATTTGTTGGAAAGCAAAGCGACCACGCATTCGTGGAATATTGCAGCGGCCATGCAGACGGTACAGGCGGCGGATTCCGGCGTCATTGTGTTGTTAAATTGCGAAGAAACTGCCGAGCAGATGTTTGACCAGTTTAAAGCGCTGCAAACGCCAGACAGCCGCCCGGCGACTGGTCGTGCTGCCCGTATGGATTTGCGCAATTACGGTATCGGCGCACAAATTTTAAAAGATGTTGGTGTACGTAAGATGAAGCTGTTAGCCAGTCCGCGTAAAATGCCTTCAATGACAGGATTTAATCTGGAAGTAGTCGGTTACATGGAAAAGCCGGAAGCAGCGCAATAATATTGCCGTCGTGCTTAGTTGTTTCTGGTTTCTAGTTTTTGTTAACCCATCCCATTCAGGCGCATCAGCGCGAGAGAGAATATTATGACAGTAGGACATTACGAATCAAATCTGGACGGCGCTGGTGTACGCGTCGGTATCGTGCAGGCACGTTTTAACGAAGTCGTTGGCAATGGTTTGCTGACTGCTTGCCTGGCAGAACTCGCACGCCTTGGTGTGATGAATGAAGATATTTTGCATGTAACGGTGCCGGGCGCGCTGGAAGTGCCGCTGGCATTGCAAAAGCTGGCAGAAACTAATCAATTCGATGCGCTGATCGCTTTAGGTGCTGTGATTCGCGGCGAAACCTACCATTTTGAGTTGGTATCGAATGAATCCGGTGCCGGTATTACCCGCGTCGGTCTGGATTCCGGCATTCCTATCGCGAATGCGATTCTGACGACAGAAAACGATGCGCAGGCAGAAGTACGCATGTTTGAAAAAGGCACAGATGCGGCGCGCGTCGCCGTTGAAATGGCAAATCTGACGCTGGCACTGGAAGAATTGGCAGAAGCCACAGAAGAAGTCGATTACGACGCTTAAGTTATGTTCACGCCGGCCTGCATCTGGATTGATGTAAGTCGGCGTTGTCACCGCAGTTGAAGAACAAGTAAGATCAAGCAAGAATTCAGCAAGAGAAAATATGAATAATAATTCCATACACGCCAATCCAAGTAAAAGCCGTTCACCACGTCACCGCGCGCGCGAATTTGCGTTGCAGGGGCTGTATCAATGGTTGTTGAACAATGAAGATTCAGGCGTGATTGATGCGCACATCCGTCAGGCACATGGCTTTGATAAAGCGGATCGTGAGCATTTTGATGCCTTGTTGCATGGTGCGATCAATAATTCCATCGCCTTGCGCGAAGATTTCGCGCCCTTAATCGACCGTACGATTGCGGAGTTGTCACCGATAGAACATGCGGTATTGTTGATCGGTGCGTATGAACTCAAAAATCACATAGAAATTCCTTACCGTGTCGTGATTAATGAAGCGGTAGAGCTGACCAAATCTTTTGGTGGCCTTGACGGTCATAAATACGTCAATGGTGTTTTGGATAAGCTAGCCGCTAAATTGCGTCCGAATGAGGTCGCTGCAAAGTAATTCTTATATTCCTGTAACACAGATCACACCGCCTCTTTTCTACCAAAGAAAACAGGCGGTTTTTTTTCAGGGTTTCATTTGTATGCATAATAATCTCGCCTCCCGTCTCGATCAAATTGCCCCGTTTCATGTCATGGAACTGATGAAGATGGCTTCGGCGCTGGAAGATCAGGGGCGTCACCTGATTCATATGGGAATCGGTGAGCCGGATTTCACGGCGCCGCAGGCAGTGCTTGATGCTGCCGCTAAAGCAATGGCGGATGGACGTTTGCAATATACGTCCGCACTTGGTCTGCCTGCTTTGCGTGAAGCCATTGCGACGTATTACCTACAGCAGTACGGTCTGACGATTCCGGCTTCACGCATTATCGTGACTGCCGGTGCCTCGGCAGCGCTGTTACTGGCATGTGCAGCTTTAGTTGAGCCAGGTAAAGAAGTCTTGATGCCAGATCCTTGTTATCCGTGTAACCGCCACTTCGTGGCTGCATTTAATGGTCAGGCGAGACTGGTCGCCAGTGGTGCCGAGGATCGCTTTCAGCTTTCCGACCAGATGGTGTGCCAGCATTGGAGTGATAAAACCAGTGGTGTTTTACTGGCGTCGCCTTCGAATCCTACTGGTACTTCGATCAGCACATCTGAACTGACCGCGATCATTGCCAGCGTGAAGCAGCGCGGCGGCTTTACGATTGTGGATGAGATTTATCAGGGCTTAAGCTATGATGCCGCGCCATTTTCGGCACTGTCACTGGATGATGATGTGATTGTGATCAACAGCTTCAGCAAGTATTTCAATATGACGGGCTGGCGTCTGGGCTGGATTGTTGTACCGGAACGCATCGTGCCGGAAATTGAAAAACTGGCACAAAACCTGTTTATCTGCGCGTCGTCTGTCGCCCAGCATGCGGCGCTTGCCTGTTTTGAACCTGAAACGATGGCGATTTACGAAAGCCGTAAAGCCGAATTTAAACGTCGTCGTGATTACATTGTGCCTGCTTTGCGGGAACTGGGTTTCGGGATTACTGTGATGCCTGATGGCGCGTTTTATGTCTACGCCGATTGCTCGCGTTTTACCAGTGACGCCGATGCGTTCGCGAGGGAAGTCCTGACGGAAGCGGGAGTTGTAATTGTTCCCGGTCTTGACTTTGGACCGGCGACAGCTGACACCTACGTGCGGTTGTCATATGCGAATTCATTTGAGAACCTGCAAGAGGCCGTGGCGCGGCTCAGCCGTTTTTTGCAGTCTAGAGCGACATTCAAATAAAAAAACAGCCTGATTTGACGTCAGGCTGTTTTTTTAGCGGGGGGCTTAAGCTTACAGCGCGGCAACCTGTTCGGTATGCGTTGTTTTTGCTTTGGCTTCCGTTGGTTCGGTTTTTATTGCCGGTGCCGCTTCCAGTGGTCGTGGTGACGGTGCCACGGTCGCTGGTGCGGTAAATGTTGTTGGTACTTTCTTGCCGGCAGAAACGTCTTTCAGGCGTTTATATTCGGTCAGAACGCGTGCGCCGTAGCCAGAATCGGAGTCAAAAGCACCTGCGCCAACGTACATTTTCAGGCCAGCTTCGACAGAGCCCGTACGGGAAACATAGTCTTTCAGAATCAAAGCGCCGACTTTAATATTAGCGACCGGATTCAATGCTGCTTTGACGCCGCCCATATCCTCAAATTTTTCATGATGAACTTTGGACATTACCTGCATCAGGCCTTGTGCGCCGACAGGGCTTTCCGCGAACGGATTCAGACCAGATTCAATTGCCATCACTGACAGAATCAGCAAAGGGTCAAGCTTGATTTCTTTGGCTGTCAGATATGCCGCTGACACCAGCATATTAGTTGCATCACTGGCGACGCGGTAACGTTTTGACAACCAGTTAGTCACCCATTCCTGCTGACGTTGATTGCCGAGCATTTTTGCATCTTCTTCCGCGAATCCTGCGGTATGTACGTTGGTACTGGTATTGACCTTGCCAGGTGCTTGCATCAGCATCGCAAGGCTTGGTGGTGGTACTTCTGCTTCGGCTGTGGTTTCGGTTTCAGCGAAGGGGGACAGATTTTTAAATTTGTCAGCCAGTTCAGGTTTGATAAACATCATCGCCAGCATAGCGATGGAGGTGATACCGAAAGCCATGAACAGATGGCGCATGGAAGTGATAAAACCGCTGGTAGTATCTCGTGCGACTGATTGCAGCGCAGCGCGCTTTTCTTGCTTAGTTAAACTACTTTGTTGTACAGCTAAAATAAAACGTTGAAACATATTACCTCCTGAATATACGCGTCGCAAAAAAGCCGAACGACAAGCCGTTTGCAAATTTATACTTTCGCGAATCAGAAACATCGTTTTCGTCGCAAGTTGCGATCGGAAAACGCCGGAGCTGTTTATCAAATTAAGTCCGTCAGACTTGGTACTGGAGTGTCCAGTGATAAACAACTATTTTCGGGGGAAGGCAGACGCCTTTTGAAAACAATCCTTACAATGTTGTGTGGGGCCCGATCCCCGTGAATGATGTTACCGATATTGGCGAAACTTTCCTTGTATCGAAAGTGGCGGAAGTTTTGACTTCTGCATCAAGTTGGGCGAATTGTAGGGGCGGTTTTATATCGAGTCAATACTATCAAAGTTGTTTTATATAACTTATAGGTATAATAAAATCTACCGCAATGCAGCAAAAATCAATAAAATCAAGCACTTGGCGAATTAAGCTTGATCATCTGATTCAGACATGTAAAAAAGCGAAAAATGATTAAATATTCTGATTTGAGAGATTTTATTTCTCAGCTGCAACGAATCGACGAGTTAAAGCAGATCGATATCGAAGTTTCACCTCATCTGGAGATGACTGAAGTCTGTGACCGCACCTTGCGTGCCGAAGGCCCAGCGCTTTTATTCAATAAACCAAGCGGCCACAGTATTCCTGTATTAGCAAATTTATTCGGCACGCCGCGTCGTGTTGCGCTCGGTATGGGAGCGGACGATGTCAGCGAATTGCGCCAGATCGGCCATGTGCTGTCTGCGCTAAAAGAACCGGAGCCGCCAAAAGGCTTCAAAGATCTGATGGGTATGGGCTCTCTGGTCAAGGCGGTGTGGGATATGGCGCCGAAAGAAGTTCGCGGCGCTAAATGTCAGGAGATTGTATGGGAGGGAAATGATGTTGATCTTTCCCGACTGCCGATCCAGCATTGCTGGCCGGGCGACGTTGCGCCGCTGATTACATGGGGATTGGTGATTACCAAGGGGCCGAATAAGAAGCGCCAGAATCTGGGTATTTATCGTCAGCAGGTGTTGGGGCGGAATAAGGTGATTATGCGCTGGCTTGCTCATCGTGGTGGCGCGCTGGATTTTCGTGAGCACTGCATCGTTAACAAAGGAAGGCCTTATCCCATTGCGGTGGCGCTCGGTGCTGATCCTGCGACGATTTTGGGTGCAGTCACGCCGGTGCCGGACAGCCTGTCGGAATACCAGTTTGCCGGTTTGCTGCGTGGCAGTCGCACCGAGCTGGTGAAGGCAATCGGCAGTGAATTGCGGGTGCCGGCTTCGGCAGAAATTGTGCTGGAAGGGCATATCTATCCGGATGAAAACCATTCATCGGGTTACGAGCATGCACTGGAAGGGCCGTATGGCGACCATACCGGCTATTACAATGAGCAGGATTGGTTCCCAGTATTTACGATAGACAGAATCACCATGCGTCGTGATCCTATCTATCACTCGACCTATACCGGTAAACCACCGGATGAGCCCGCGATACTTGGCGTCGCTTTGAATGAAGTGTTTATCCCGTTGCTGCAAAAGCAGTTTAGCGAGATCACGGATTTTTATCTGCCACCGGAAGGTTGCAGCTATCGTATGGCGGTCGTGCAAATGAAAAAATCGTATGCAGGCCATGCCAAGCGTGTCATGTTCGGTGTCTGGAGCTTTCTGCGTCAGTTTATGTATACCAAGTTCATCGTGGTGGTGGATGAGGACGTGAATATTCGTGACTGGAAAGAGGTGATCTGGGCCATTACCACGCGGGTTGATCCGGTGCGCGATACCACGCTGGTCGATAACACACCTATCGATTATCTGGACTTTGCCTCACCAGTCAGTGGGCTGGGCGGGAAAATGGGGATAGATGCGACCAATAAATGGCCAGGCGAAACTGATCGCGAATGGGGAACGACCATCACGATGGCACCAGAAGTCAAACAAAAAGTGGATCAGATCTGGCAACAACTGGGACTGTAGATAAAATCCGGCGCAGGCGATTCGCAAGTCGTTTTATTAGATGGTGTAAACGGATGACTGAGTATTCATGCGCCTGCTGGCTGCATTCTGGCTGATGATGCGCGTGAAACTTAGGTCTTGCCAATCCGGTCTTTGAATGCAGCGCTGCGCCGCCGGAGCTTAGTGTTTTATCTCGTAAAAACGCCGCAACGATCAACAGCTTACTGTTTGATGGTTGCGGCGTTTTCTTGTTGCAGGTGATTAAACGGCGCACTACTTATTTGCCGCCATACTGAAACTCTATTTGTATCAGGTTTTTGCCGTATCAGGCGGCGTTCGCGTAATCTGGTTTGTCATCTTTATCGTCGACGCCGATGTTGAGTATGAATGATGTAATTACATTTATATACTTGTCGCAGCGGTATGGCGAAGCGCGTTAAATCGAGTATGAAATACTGGAATTCGTGGTGTGAATGTGAGTCTTGTACTTATAGAGCATCTCATTTGAAAAATGATGCGGATTAATCCCGCTTCGGCTATAATGCTCGCTGGCGGGCCCCTGCGCATTGCGGCATGGCCAATCTGGTCAGGTCGGGAACGAAGCAGCCACAGTCATTTACCGCAAGTGCCGCAGATCAGGCTCGCCAACCTTCCTCAGTTTTTCCTCCATCTGTTCCCCCCTCTTTTATCTTCACTTTTCGCCAGTACTGTTGCGTTCCGCATCGTTCATTTTGGAATCGTTTTAATTTTAATTGCGCACCAGAATGAAAGCTGAAATCATGGTCGTCTCTGTCTCTCTTTCTGAAATGTGTATTTGAAATGAGTCGTACTCTTTATCCGATGACGCAAAGGTTTATTGCGTGGTTTTCTCGTCCCATTTTGCTGGGCGGATTGTTATTGTCTATTCCTGCCTTTTATTTGTTGCTGGCGGGTGAGACTGATGTGTACCGGAAAATTGGGCACGGGACATACATTTTTTCCGCGCTCATTATCGCTATCGATGTTTATCTGCAGTGGACAAAAAACCGTCATCGTCGCCGTCGTCGCCACGGCAAGCTGATCATGGACGCCATCATTATTGTTGGTTGTGTGCTGAGTGGCTGGCCGACCAGTGGCGAGTGGGGTGTGATTGAGTGGTTGCTGCGACTCTCTCTGTGCACCGTGATTCTGCTGAGAATGGCAACGCTGCTCTTACAGAAATTAAAACCCAGCCATCTGATGCAGGTGATTGGATTGGCTTTGTTAATGCTGAGCACCGCTGGCGCTGGTTTTTACTGGCTGGAGCCCAACGTAAACAGTTATGCCAATGGTGTCTGGCTTGCGTTTACAACGGTAGCAACTGTTGGTTACGGAGATATAGTGCCATCGACCCCTGCATCAAAAATTTTTGCGGTGTTTATTGTGCTGCTCGGTTACGCGATGTTTTCTATCGTCACAGCAAATATCGCAGCGCTGTTTGTGGGGGAAGAGGAAAAACTGTTCGAGCGGGAGTTTCATGCGGATATCCGGGTGCTGACGCGCGAAGTTCAGGCCTTACGTGAGGAGCTGCGTCAGCGGGATAAGATCATGTTGCATTTGCAGGAGCAATTGGATAGACATGAAGGGCGGGAATGATGGCGATCAGTTATTTAAATTTCCTTTGCCGCAGGCACTATGACGTGCAACGAATAGGGTAAAATCGCGGGATGTCCTATCAAGTTCTCGCCCGAAAATATCGTCCCAAAAGCTTTGACACGCTGGTGGGGCAAGAGCACGTGGTCCGTGCTTTAACGCATGCGCTGGAGCAGCAGCGGCTGCATCACGCCTATCTGTTTACCGGAACACGTGGTGTTGGTAAAACCACTTTATCCCGTATTCTTGCAAAATCTTTTAACTGCGAAACCGGCATTACCGCCAATCCTTGCGGTGTCTGTGATGCCTGTGTCGCCATTGATGCCGGCCGCTTTGTTGATTATATAGAGATGGACGCCGCATCTAACCGTGGTGTCGATGAAATGGCATCGCTGTTGGAGCAGGCAATTTATGCGCCGTCGAATGCACGATTTAAAGTGTATATGATCGACGAGGTGCACATGCTGACCAATCACGCGTTTAACGCCATGTTGAAAACGCTGGAAGAGCCGCCTGAACACGTCAAATTTATTCTGGCAACGACAGATCCGCAAAAAATTCCGGTCACGGTCTTGTCGCGCTGCCTGCAATTTAATCTCAAACAAATGCCGCCAGGCCATATTGTCGACCATCTGGAAAATATTCTCGGGCAGGAACACATCGAATTCGAACAGCCTGCGCTGCGTTTGCTGGCGCAAGGCGCACATGGTTCCATGCGGGATGCTTTATCTCTGACAGATCAGGCGATTGCCTATGCTGCTGGTAAAGTGAGTCTTGACGCGGTACAAGGAATGCTCGGTGCGCTGGATCAATCGTATCTGATCCGTTTATTGGATGCGCTGGCTGAAAATAACGGCAAAGCCTTGTTGGATGTGGCAGATGAAATGGCCGCACGCAGCTTGTCGTATAAATCCGCGTTACAGGATCTGGGAACCTTGCTGCACCAGCTCGCTATTGCGCAAATGGTGCCCGCTGCGGTTGCCGATGATTTGCCTGAACGTGAACAGGTGTTGCGTCTGGCGAATGTATTTAACAAAGAAGAAGTACAACTGTTTTACCAGATCGCTGTGCACGGCAGAAATGAACTGGCGCTGGCACCTGATGAATATGCCGGTTTCAGCATGACGCTGTTGCGTATGCTGGCTTTCCGTCCGGTGGATGGTGGTGTACTGACGCAGTCCGGCGGTACCGGTATATCGCCAGCTCCTCGTCCGGGTAATGGGATGCCTTCTGCGCCGGTAAGGGGAACTGTTCCTGCAACACCGGCGGCACCTGCAGCGTCTGTTAAAACGGCGGCGGTAAATGCTGCCTCCGCTCAGCAGAATGTAACGAATCTAATTACACCAGCAGCAGCAAACCTTTCTGCCGCAAGTGTAGCTGCGCCAACGGTGACTGGCGGCGTTCCGGCTGCAAAGCCGATGAGCCCTGCAATGGCAGCCCTGGCAGCTGCGCGCGCGGCTAGCGCAAAAGCCGGATCAACGACAAAACCCGCCGCAGCAAAGCAAGAGCATGATGCTACTGCATTGGTCACGTCTTCAGTTCCTGTTCCTCCTGTTCCTCCTGTTGCTTCTGCATTTCCTGCGCCAGTTTCTGCTGAGGCGATTACCCCCGTTGTAGCTCAGCCAGTTGCGCCCACCGCCGAATCTGCACCGGTGCGGACGCCGACGACTGCCAGAGCCGCGCAGGAAATGGAGCCGGTCGGCATGGATGATATGCCACCACCTTGGGATGATGATGTCTGGCAGGCGTCCACATCTGCCCCTGAGTCTGCGACCAGTCCGATTCCGGCGCGAAATTTTCAACAAGCCAGCGCCGTTGAGTCTGCACCATCAGTCGCCGTTTCAGAAGCGCCAGCTGTCGTGGTTCCTGCAGTGACGACTGTGGCAAACGTTGAACCGGCATCGATGGATCGCACCTTATGGTCAGGTCCGGTTCCCGAACTGGCATGGGATGGCAACTGGCCAGTTCTGGCGGCGAGCCTGCCTGTGCGCGGTGTGGCGCAACAACTGGCGCAGCAAAGTGAATTGATTCATTGCAGGCAAGATGGCAATGCGTTCGTGTTTGAACTGCGCGTTCCATTGTCGACCTTGTTGTCCGCAGGCAGTGTTGATAAGTTATCTGCCGCCTTATCTGAACGTTTCAGTAAAAACGTCAGGGTGGAAAGCAAAATCGGCGCAGTGGAGCTGACTGCCAATGCAAAAGCGGTTGCTGATCGAGAAGTCCGGCAACAACAGGCTGAGCAGGCAATACAAAACGACTCTTTCGTGCAAACCCTGATGCGCGAATTCGGCGCAACAATTGTGACTGGCAGCGTGCGGCCTGTCTGATCTGGTTTGTTCATTCTTTTTTCCTAATTCATTTATTTCCTTACTTTTCAGGAGCAACTCTTATGATGAAAAATCAACTCGCTGGCTTGATGAAACAAGCGCAGGCTATGCAAGACAATATGAAAAAAGCCCAGGATCAACTCGCTCTGATCGAAGTTGAAGGTCAGGCCGGTGCCGGTATGGTGAAGGTGGTCATGACATGTAAAAACGATGTGAAGCGCGTGACTATTGACCCATCCCTGTTCGGCGACGATAAAGATATGCTGGAAGATCTGGTCGCTGCTGCGTTCAATGATGCTGTGCGTAAGGCAGAAGCGACATCGGCTGAAAAAATGTCAGGTCTGACAGCTGGGATGCCTTTGCCTCCTGGCTTCAAAATGCCATTCTGAGCGTGAAAAAAAACGGTAGCCTGGAACATCTGGCGGAGGCCCTGCGCCGCTTGCCAGGCATAGGGCCGAAGTCGGCGCAGCGCATGGCATATCATCTGCTGCAACATGACCGTGAAGCCGCATCCGGGCTCGGTCATGCCTTGCTGAACGCTGTTGATCGTATTCATCACTGCGCTTCCTGTAATACGTTTACCGAGATCGACATCTGCGAAACCTGTCAGGACGCCGAGCGCGACGACAGTATGTTGTGCGTCGTCGAGACGCCATCCGATCAGATGATGATAGAACAGACCCTGACATTCAAGGGAATGTACTTCGTGCTGATGGGGCGTTTGTCGCCACTGGATGGCATTGGTCCGAAAGACATCTATCTGGAAAAATTAATCGCACGCGCGACTAATGGCATAGTGAAAGAAGTGGTGCTGGCGACCAATTTCACCAACGAAGGTGAGGCAACCGCGCACTACATCAGCGAAACCCTGAAAGCACGCGGTCTGAAAGTCAGCCGTCTGGCGCGTGGAGTTCCTGTCGGTGGCGAACTTGAGTATGTTGATGCCGGCACAATTGCCCGCGCCATGCTCGACCGGCGCATTACCTGATGTGAACGCAATGCTTGTAATGCTGATGCAAGTTTTCTCCGGACACTGAAACTGACTTCCTTTTACATTCTTTTACCTCATGACGCAGAATCGTAAGGGTCCTCTGGCAGGTATCAAAGTTCTTGAACTGGGCACCCTGATCGCGGGGCCTTTTTGTGCGCGTATGTTGGCCGAATTCGGGGCTGATGTGATTAAGGTTGAATCGCCGGATGGTGGTGATCCTCTGCGTCAGTGGCGTGTGTTAAAAGACGGCACTTCACTCTGGTGGAGCGTACAGGCACGGAATAAAAAAAGTATCACCCTGAATATGAAAAGCCAGGAGGGGCAGGATATTGCTCGTCGGCTTGCGCTGGATGCCGACATCATTATCGAAAATTATCGTCCCGGCGTGTTGGAAAAGTGGCAGCTGGGCTATGAACAATTGAAGGCGCTGAATCCGGCGACGATCATGGTGCGTTTGTCTGGTTATGGTCAGACCGGTCCGATGAAAGATCAGCCGGGTTTTGGTGCGATCGGTGAGTCTATGGGCGGTTTGCGCTATGTCTCGGGCCACGCTGACCGGCCTCCGGTGCGGGTCGGCATTTCTATCGGCGATTCAGTCGCAGCGCTACATGGCGTGATCGGCGCGATGATGGCTTTGCGCCACCGCGACGTCACAGGTGGTCGCTGGAATGGAAAAACCGGTGAGCACAGTGTCGCAGGACAAGGGCAGATGGTGGATGTCGCCTTGTATGAGTCGGTCTTCAATCTGATGGAATCGCTGGTGCCGGAATTTGATGTAGCCGGTGTTGTTCGCGAACGCACTGGCGGTGCATTACCCGGCATCGTGCCATCGAATACCTATACCACTGGTGATGGCGAAAATATTGTGATTGCCGGTAATGGCGACGCGATTTTTCATCGACTGATGAAGGCGATACAGCGCGACGATCTGGCACATGATCCGGCGTTGGTACGGAATGATGGCCGTGTGCCGCGCACTGCCGAAATTGATGCGGCGATACAGGATTGGTGCGCGACACAAGATATCGATAGCGCCTTGCAAATACTGAAGGCAGCGGATGTGCCAGTCGGCAAAATATACTCGGTGCGCGATATGATGAATGATCCGCAATTTCAGGCGCGCCAGATGTTTGAGCAACACCATTTCGCAGATGGCGAGGGAATTAAATTACCCGCGATTTCACCTAAATTATCAGAAACGCCGGGACAAACCGCGTGGCTGGGTTCTGAGCTTGGCGAACATAATCGCGAGGTATTGTCTGCGCTCGGTTACTCTGAGGCAGACATCGCAGAATTACAAAATAAAAAAATTATTTAAACGGAGACCACAATGAATCGTCAGTTCTGGAAGCAGTTCCTGATTGCCCTGGTATTATTTTTGTTGGGCTATTTCACTTTCAACAGCAAGTTGTTTGCAGCAGAGTTGCTGCCATTCGTGAGCGCTGTCGCAGGGTAAAAGCTTGCCGGAATCCGCGATGGTCTGAGTCAAATCAGCCGGAGACGTCAGCCTGAATTACGATGTTCAGAAATTCAGGCTGATCTGATGCAGTGCTTTGAATCTTCGGTCAGTCTCTTATTCAGTTACCTATAGCGTTTTGATATATTCACGGAACCCAGTCAGCAACATTTCTATCGACATTGCGGCAAGTATCAAGCCCATCAGTCGTTCAAATGCCGTCATGACATGCGCGCCCAACACGCGTTGCATGCGTTCTGCGCTCAGTAAAACGATCAGCCAGACTACCGCCACGGCAGTCAGCGCGCCCAGATGCACCAGCATTTCCTGATTATTGTCAGATGAAAACAGCAGCACCGTCGCTAGCGCGGAAGGTCCAGCCAGCGCCGGAATGGCGAGCGGCACAATGAATGGTTCGTGCTTATCCTCGGTATCGCCGAAAATCCCGCCTTCCTGCGGGAACACCATGCGCAGCGCGATCAGAAACAGAATGACGCCGCCACCGATACGGATGGAAATTTCTGATAATTGCAATGCGGTCAGAAAATTTTTGCCGAAAAACATAAACAACAGCAGCAAAATAAAAGCGATGCCGCACTCGCGTACGATCACGCGCCAGCGTCGTTCCGGTGAAACGTGGGAGAGCGCGCTGACGAAAATCGGCACGTTGCCGAATGGGTCGGTAACGATGACCAGAAGGATCAGGGTTTGAAAAAAATCTTGTGCCATGAATTACATTTTCTATTGAATAGTGAAACCAGAATATTCTGATGGTTGCGACCTGTGTCGCTGCGGTAGTGATGACAGGAACGGGGCTGCGGATGGTCAGTGTTGATCAGCTTGCCGCGACTTTTATGCTGCATCGTAAGCCGAATAGGCTCAATTTTCCTGTGCTTTGACTGTGGCTGTCAATCAAAGCAGCTGCTAGCGGGCAGTTTTGCCGGAAATAGAACTTTCGCACCAGAGCGATACAACATAATTAGCGTTACTATTACTCCCCGGATGGGCGCATGCCTGTCTTTTATTTTTTTGAATGTGCCTGTTTCGTCTTACTGATATAGACAAGCAGAGCTGTGCTGGATGGTATGAATCATGAGTGAAACAAAAGAACGCCCGGATACGCCTTGTGTGGCGGTCTGTTCCACGACTTTCGATGAAATTTGTCGCGGTTGCGGTCGCACTGTTACCGAAGTGGCGGACTGGGTGTTTATGAATGCAGAGCAAAAAGAAGTCGTCTGGCAACGTATTTTGTCGCAAGGATATCCGCGAAGGAATAGTTGAGACGGCAACCGAGGCATATTGATTAATCCTTGAGCACGCTTAATTTTAAAAATAAAAAATACTGAAAACGGAGACCCGGTAATGTCAGACATCAAGAAAACAGGGCGTCGCCGCTTTATTCTGGGCGCGGCGGGTGCGGCTGGGGCGTTGCTGGTCGGCTGGGGACTGATGCCGCCACGCCAGCGTTTGAATGCTGCGCATTCTTTGCCTGTAGTGAATGATGAAGTAGCGCTCAATGGCTGGATAAAAATTGCCAAAGATGGCAGTGTCACTGTTGCCATGCATCGCAGCGAAATGGGGCAGGGCATACATACGGCGCTGCAAATGCTGGTCGCGGAAGAGCTCGATGTCGCGATGGCGCAAGTCAAAACCATGCCAGCACCCATCGATAAAATTTACGGCAATCTTTCTATGCTGGCCGATGGTCTGCCTTTTCATCCTGATGATCACGGCTTGATCAAACAATTCGCGCAATGGATGACTTTGAAAACCGCGCGCGAACTGGGTTTGCAGGTGACGGGTGGTTCTTCCAGCGTCAAGGATGCGTGGTTACCTCTGCGTGAGGCCGGAGCGGCTGCACGTGCGATGTTGATTGCAGCGGCAGCGAAAGAATGGAATGTCCCAGCAGATCAATGCACGACCGCCAATGGTGTGGTGAAACACGCGTCCGGTAAGCAAAAAACTTACGGTGAGCTGGCGGGCAGTGCGGCTGAAACCAAGCCCGGGCAGATACATCTGAAAGCGCCTGCCGAATTTAAACTGATCGGTCATCCTGAACCGCGTACCGATGCTAAAGTCAAAGTGGATGGCAGCGCGCAGTTCGGGATCGATGCGCATCCGGCTGGCATGCTGTTTGCGGCATTGAAATTAAGCCCGGTGATCGGCGGCAAGCTTAAGCGCGTCGATCCGCAGCCGGTGCTTGCGATGCCTGGCGTCACGCATGTGGTGGATTTTTCTGAGGCCGTTGGTGAGGCAGGTGTCGCAGGTGTTGCTGTCGTCGCCAAAAACTATTGGACGGCGAAAACGGCCTTAGCCGCATTGCCGGTCGAGTGGGATGCCGGTGCGCATGCCCGGTTATCAACGGAATCCGTCTTCAAAGACCTGGCTGAAAAACTCGATAGCGAATCTGGCTTCACCTATTACAAACAAGGTGACCCTGAGGCGATGTTGGCGCAGTTTAAGGATGCGACCGCAGGTACTTCCGTTAAAACCATCAAGGCCGAATATCGCGCACCATTTCTTGCGCATGCCACGATGGAGCCGATGAATTGCACGGCGCAACTGAAAGACGGCAAGCTGGATTTATGGGTATCCACGCAGGTGCCAAGCATCGCCGTCGCGGTGGCGGCTAAAGTTGCAGGCATCGCTGCTGAACAGGTGCAGTTGCATATGTGCTTTCTGGGTGGCGGTTTTGGTCGCCGTTTAGAAGTGGATATGGTGGTGCAGGCGGTAGCGATTGCAAAGCAGACGCAGGGTTTGCCGGTGAAGCTGATCTGGAGCCGTGAAGAAGATATGGCGCATGACATGTATCGCCCCGCAGCGCTGGCGCGGTTTACGGCGGCACTTGATGCCAAGGGTAAGTTGCTGGCCTACGAGAACAAATCGGCGTCTGCGTCCATCATGCATCAGGTGCTGAAACGGACGTTTGGTTTGCCGGGGGCGGGGCCGGATAAGACGACGGCCGAAGGTGAGTTTGACATGCCGTATCAAATTGCACATCAGAAAATCGCCCATGTGATTGTGCCCACGCTGGTGCCGGTTGGCTTCTGGCGTTCGGTCGGGCACTCGCATAATGCCTTTTTTAAAGAGAGTT
This sequence comes from Cognatundibacterium rivi, assembly GCF_018139565.1. Lineage (GTDB taxonomy): Bacteria > Pseudomonadota > Gammaproteobacteria > Burkholderiales > Burkholderiaceae_D > Undibacterium > Undibacterium rivi. The sequence continues at coordinate 678,606 of NZ_JAGSPK010000002.1, read as the reverse complement.
TTATCGATGAGCTGGCGCATGCTGCGGGCGCTGATCCGGTCGATTTCCGGCGCGATTTGCTGGCGAACCGCAAGCGTCATCTGACGGTGCTTGATGCGGCGATGAACAAGGCAGGAAAACCGGCAGCAGGGCGCGCGCATGGCGTCGCTTTGCATCAGTCGTTCGGCAGTGTTGTGGCGGAAGTTGCCGAAGTGTCGGTGCAGGATGGCCAGATTCGCGTACACCGGGTGGTTTGTGCGGTCGATTGCGGCATTGCTGTTAATCCCAATATCATTGCGCAGCAGATGGAATCGGCGGTTATTTTCGGTCTGAGTGCGGCGTTGTATGGCGAAGTGACGATCAAGGACGGCAAGGTAGTGCAGAGTAATTTTCACGATTACCCGGTGTTGCGCATCAACGAAGCGCCGCAGATTGAGGTCGTGATCATTCCGAGCGCAGAGCCGCCTGAGGGCATCGGTGAGCCGGGCGTGCCACCAATCGCGCCTGCAGTGGCGAATGCGGTATTCAAGCTGACAGGCCAGCGATTGCGCAGTTTGCCGCTGAAACTGGCCTGAAGGGCTTAAATATACTGGGGGGAGTATTTAAAAACCCCCTTTGTTTATAAGGACATGAAGGTGTTTTTTAGAAAAACAGGGGGGAGTATAGTAAAAGTTCACTTTTTTTGTTATTTTTAAGTAACAAATAATCATGTTGTCATGTTCCCGCTTTATACTGCTTCGCTTCGGCTTCCTTGCTTGTGCAGAGACACTCTCAGAGCGGATTTGCAGAATAAACCGAATTACCAGAATTAACCGAATTAATAGACAGGCTTATGTTTACTTCTCAATCGATTTCAGTTTTGCCAGCGGCATCTCGTCAATCCCGTCGTTCGCGTGGTTTTACGCTGATCGAAATTATGGTCGTCGTTGTGATTATGGGTATTCTTGCAGCGTTGGTCGTGCCTAAGCTGATGGGGCGTACCGATGATGCGCGTATCTCGGCGGCGAAGCAGGATATTTCCACCCTGATGTCGGCGCTCAAGTTATATCGCCTCGACAATCAACGTTATCCGACGACAGAACAAGGTTTGCAGGCCTTGATTACCAAGCCGACTTCCGGTCCTGCCGCGAACGGTTGGAAAACCGGCGGTTACATTGATAAATTGCCTAAAGACCCATGGGGCAGTCCGTATCAATATCTGTCACCTGGCATTAAAGGTGAAGTCGATGTATTTTCGCTTGGTGCAGATGGTCAGCCGGGTGGCGTTGAAAAAGACGCCGATATCGGCTCCTGGGATTTATAAACTCTGCATCGTTTCCCATTCATGACACTGCGAAGCAGGCAGCGCGGCTTTACACTACTCGAATTGCTGGTAGTGATGGTGATCGCCGGTCTGATGCTGGGCGCGGTCGCGTTTAATGCGATGCCGAGTCCGCGTCAGCGCGTCGAGCAAGATGCGAATCGTATTGCCTTGCTGTTGCAGCTCGCGCGGGATGAAGCCATTCTGCGCAATTTGCCGGTTGCATTTGAAGCGGATCAGTTTGGCTACCGTTTTCAGGTGCGTGAAGACAGGGTCTGGTTGCCGCTGCGCGACGACATGTTGCGTGATCGCGCATTTGAAGTTTCCCCGGTAGAACTGAGTATGGAGCCGCCGAGCAATCAGGCGGCAGCGGTACGGGTTGTGTTTGGCCGCGAGCCTGTCGATAAGCCTTTCATTATCACTTTACGTGTGCCGGATGGCAGCGTACGTATCCGTGCCGATGGCGTCGGACATTTTTCCGTGGAATGAGATGCGCCTGAAATTATCCCGTCACGCTGGTTTTACCCTGCTTGAAGTGCTGGTGGCGCTGGTCATCGTCGGTACTGCGCTGGGCGCGAGCCTGCGTGCGGTTGGCAGCCTGACGCAAAACAGCAATGACCTGCGTATCTCGCTGATGGCGACATGGTCGGCAGAAAACCGCTTGTCGCAAATCCGTCTAGCGCGCGAATGGCCTTCACTGGGTGAACGTACGTTTGAATGTCCGCAGGCTGATTTAAAACTGACTTGCGAAGAGCATGTGATTGCGACGCCGAATCCTTCATTCCGGCGCGTCGAAGTCTTCGTTTATGAAACAGATAAACCTTCGCGCCGCATTATCAAGCTGACTCAGGTGGTGCCGAATGCCTTGTAATCACCGGCCCGCCGCAACACGTGGTTTTACCCTGATTGAATTACTGGTCGCGATTACGATACTTGCGATTGTCGCTGTGCTTGGCTGGCGTGGTCTGGATGGTATCGTGCGCGCGCGTGTTGCGCTGAATGCAGAAATGACGCAGACACGCGGTATTCAACTGGCCTTTGCCCAGATCGAAAATGATTGCGCACATCTGATGGATGCCAACTTGCTGCAAGGACGCAGTGTATTGCGTGCCGCCGGCAGCAAACTGATGCTGATCCGCTCGGTACTTGAAGATAATCAGCCGCTGCGTTTTCAGGTGATTGTGTACAGCGTGATTGATGGCAAACTGGGACGGCGTGAGCTGATGCCGACCCGCGAAATTGCGGCATTGGACAACGATTGGCAAAGTGCTGCGGGTGATACTGATGTGACGCCGGTCATACAGTTGCAGACCGATGTGACTTCACTGGCGATGCGCACCTGGACGCAAGGTGAAACTGGCTGGCGTGTCGACGGCACTGATATACAAAACGCCGCGACCGATGCCGCAGCAAAGAATCCCGCAATCAAGAGTGCGAAACTGGCTGGACTGGAAGTGTCCATGCAAGTACAGGGACGTGAAGCGCCGATGACAAAAGTATTTTTGCTGGGGGCAAGCTGATGCAGATCGCCTTTTATCATCCCCGGCAACGTGGCGTCGCTGTTGTGACTGCGCTGTTGCTGACGACGCTGGCGATCACGATTGTTGCCAGCCTGTTCTGGCAGCAACAGGTGCAGGTGCGTTCGATAGAGAATCAGCGCATGCAGTTGCAAAAAAAATGGATATTACGTGGTGCGATCGACTGGGCGAGACTGATCCTGCGCGAAGATAAAAAGCAGAGCAATGTCGATCATCTGGGGGAACCATGGGCGGTCAGACTCGAAGACACGCGCCTGGATCAGTATGTTGAAAATGGACGCGCAGACACGGATGCCAGCGATGCCAGTTTGTCCGGTCAGGTCATCGATGCGCAGTCTTTATATAACCTGAACAATCTGGCGACAGACGGCATCGTTGATGGCCGCGAAACTGCCGTCTTTGCGCGCCTGTTGACGAATCTGCGTTTCTCTGGTGATCTGGCGCAGCGTACTGCCGATGCGATTGCGCAAAGCCAGCCGAAAGCGGTGGTGCCGAAAGGTGCACCGGACAGCGCCCCTGCCAGTGCACCTGCCAATTCTGGCGGCAATGTAAAAAACACATCGGAAGATGCGCAAGCTGCAGTACAATTCCTGCGGTTTACGCAGGTCGATGATTTGTTGTCAGTGCCAGGCTTTACGCCAGAGATGGTGAATAAATTGCGTTCGTATGTGATTGCTTTGCCTCGTAAATCCGGCATCACGACGATTAATTTGAACACGGCTCCTGCCGAGGTGTTGGCGGCACGCATCGAGGGCATGAGTTTATCGGATGCGGCGATGATGGTTGCCAGTCGCGAGCGGGCTTATATCAGCGGCTTTGCCGATTTTGAGACGCGTTTCCCTGATAAGGCAAAAATGACTTCTAAAAAAGAGGTCGATACCTCAACCAATTATTTTGTGGTGAACGGTAAGGTTAAAATGAACCGCTCGCTGATGGATGTCAGCGCATTGATAGAGCGGGCAGAGGACGCATCGACGACGGTGCTTTGGGTAAGAGACAACTAAATTACATGGCAAGTACACTCACTATTTCTTTACCCTCACGGGTGGCTGCGCAAAGCAGCCCGGACTGGTCTTCGCAGACATTTCCGTTTGCCTTATTTTCGGCAGAAGGCAACATATTGCAGCAAGGTCTGCAAACGCTGACCGAGTTACGCGCCTTGTCGGTCGGTGCCCGCCAGCTGCATTTACTTGTTGCCGCCAGTGATGTCAGTTTGCTCACGATCAAAGTACCACCGATGTCGGCAGCGAAATTCAAAACTGCGTTACCGAATCTGCTCGAAGAACAACTGACTTCCGATCCTGCCGATGTGGCACTGGTGGCGACGCCGGTGGTGAATGGTGAAGCGACCGTTGCCGTGGCAGACCGGGTCTGGCTGGAGACGATGGCAGCGAAGGTCAAAGACTGGCCGGTAAAGAAAATCGCCGCGTTTCCGTCGCAGCTGGCTCTGATGCTGCCGGAGCAGGAAAATCACGCTGCTGCGTTGATTGAAAACCGGGATGGCGTGCTGGCGCTGACGATCAGACAGTCTGCGTTGCAAGGGATGGGGCTCAATCTGGCTGAGGCAGAGCGTGACAGTGCGATTGCCATGCTGAATTTGCTGGCACCGGAAACCAATGTCGATTTGTATGTGGGCGCCAATGAAGTCGAACAATATCAGGCACTGTTGCAGACGCTGGCACTGAGCGAGCGTTTTCAGGTGCGGGCGATCAGCTGGCAAAACAGGGTTGGTGGCATCAGCCTGAAAACGCCGGATCTGATGTCAGACGTCGGCGCGGTTCATAAACCATCTATCGACTGGGCTTTGTGGCGCTGGCCTTTACGTTTGCTGGCAGTGATGGTGATATTCAATATCGCTGCATTAAACGTGGAATGGTTCAGCCTGAAACGCGAAGCCAGAAATTTAAGCGCAGCTTTGATGCAGACGTATAAAAACAGCTTTCCTAAAGAGACGACGATTCCTGATCCTTTAGCGCAAATGCGGCAGAAAGTGGATTTAGCGAAACGTCTGTCCGGTCAGTTTGCACCGAATGATTTTGCTGTGATGGCGGCGCAGTTCACGCAGGTGTGGGAACGCGTGATGGTGGGCAAGCCAGCCGATGTGGTGTCCGTCGAATATAAAGAGCGGGGACTGAATGTTAAAGTGAAATCGCCGGGACAGATTCCGCTGGATCAACTGCGCGGCGCATTGGCTGAGCAGTCTATGCGCATGGAAGCGACACCCGATGGGATATTGCATATCACCATGGGAGGAAAAAACTGATGAAGAAGCAATTGACGCAAGAGTTTGCTCTTTTTTGGGAGCAACGCGACGCGCGCGAACGCCGCATGCTGAGCATTGCCGCAGTGGTGATTTTGCTGGCGCTGGTCTATCAGATTTTTCTTGACCCTGCGTTGACAGGGCGGACGAAATTACTCAAGCAGATCCCGGTTTTGCGTCAGCAGGTCGCCGAGATAACGGCGCTGAGCGCGCAGCAATCCAAACTGGCAGCGGGTTTGTCGCAGATGACAGAACCGGTCAGCCGTGAGAGCGTGGAGGCCTCGCTGGCAGCACGCGGCATCAAGGCGCAAACACTTAGCGTGACGGAGGATATCGTGCGCTTACAAATTCAGACGGTCGCCTATGCGAATGTGATGGAATGGCTGATAGAAGCACAAAAATCGTCGCGTTTGACGGTTGAGGAAGCGCGATTTACCGCCTTGCCGGAACCGGCGCAGGTGAATGTGAGCCTGACATTAAAGCAGCAACGTGGTGGGCTTTGAATGAAGTCGGTAAAGTCAGCAGCGGGGTCTTGGGTGTGGATTTTGACAGGCATTGTCAGCATCACGCTCTCCGTTTTGTTTTTCTTACCTGCCAGCTGGCTCGGCGCTTTACTGGAAAAGCAAACGCAAGGGCGACTCAGTCTCGGTGATGTGCAAGGTTCGTTCTGGCGTGGATCGGCGTTTGTCGGTGTTGCTTCCGGTGCCAGTGGTCCGGTGACGCCTTTGTTTGCGGGGCGCTTTGCCTGGAAAATTTCGCCGCTGATTTTGCTGGCACAAGTCGAAGCGGAGTTGGCGAATCCTGAATCGCTGTCGGCCATCGTGAAGATACAGGGGAATTTTTCGGAGTTGCAGGTGAGTCCGGCGAGTTTGCTGTTGCCGACCGAACGTTTAGAAGGGCTGGGGGCCCCGCTGAATACGATAGGACCGACCGGCAAATTGCGGATGTCGTGGAATAATTTACGCTTTGCCCGGGATGCCGGCAAACTCAATGCTGACGGGCAGTTACAAGTGGAATTGTCGGAAATGGCATCACGGTTGTCGCCAGTGAAACCGCTAGGCAGTTACAACATGGCGTTTGACTTACATGGCGCAAATGCCGACCTGCATCTGAATACCTTAAAAGGACCGATGATGCTGGCTGGCAGCGGTACATTAAATGGCGGTCGTTTCCAGTTCTCAGGCAAAGCCTGGGCAGAGGAAGGGCAGCAGGCAAGATTGGCAAATTTACTGAATTTGCTGGGGCAGCGCCGTAAGGACGGCGATCAGGATGTCATCGCTTTAGAGTTTAAATAGTTCAAATGAAAAAATATCCATTAAAAAACAAGGCAGCTATGATCAGCAATTCCTTACGCAAACCAATGCGTCACTTGTCTGTCATGACGGGGGTGGCAGTATTGAGTGCCGGTTGTCTCATCAGTTCTTCCGTATTGGCGCAAACGCCAGCTTCAAATACGGCAGATTTAAATTTTGTCGGTGCCGATATTGAATCTGTTGTTAAAGCGATCGGACACTACACAGGTTCCACTTTCATCATCGATCCCCGGGTGAAAGGTCAGGTCACATTAGTATCGGAAAAACCGCTGACGAAAGAACAGGCGTTCAAGTTGCTGACATCGACATTGCGTTTGCAAGGATATGCGGTTGTGTATGCGGATGGCTATTACAAAGTGGTGCCGGAATCCGATGCCAAGCTGCAACCTGGCCCAACGCAGTCTGTGCAGAATGAAAAAGGTGAATCGGTCAGAGGCGATCAGGTTGCAACCCAGATTTACCGTCTGAATTACGAGTCAGCTACTAATGTTGTGACGATTTTGCGGCCATTGATTTCGCCGAATAATACGATTAATGCAAATCCGGGCAACAACTCTGTTGTGATCACCGATTACGCTGATAACTTAAAACGCCTGAATAAAATCATTGCGTCTTTAGATGTTCCCGCGACGGTGGATATGGACGTGATTCCTATCAAACATGCGATGGCGAGCGATATCGCCGCCTTGGTGAGCAAGCTCAGTGATAACGGCGCTGCTGCGGAAGGCGGACGTGCTGTCTTGCTGGCTGATCCGCGCACCAATTCCGTTTTGTTGCGAGCACCTTCGGCTGCACGTGCAAATCTGGTCAAGGAGTTGATTGCTAAACTGGATCAGCCAACGGCTTTGCCTGGTAATGTGCATGTGGTGTATCTGAAAAATGCAGAGGCGGTGAAGCTGGCGCAGACTTTACGCTCCATTATTTCTGGCGATACCAGCGCCTTGCCCGCGAGCACGGGTTTGTCGAATACAGGCAGCTCTGCGAATGGAACGAACAGCCCACTGACATCTAATTCGACGACAAGCACCGGTAACACCGGTGTCACCGGTGGTTTGCCACAATCGTCCAGCAGCAGTTCAGCATCAGGTAACTCTAGTGGCGCAGCGGGGTTCATTCAGGCTGATGCGGCAACCAATACATTGATCATTACGGCAAGTGAAGCGGTATATAAAAACTTGCGTTCCGTGATTGATCAGTTAGATGCGCGACGTGCGCAGGTGTATGTCGAGGCGTTGATTGTTGAAATCAGTGCAGATAAAGCGAATGAATTCGGCGTGCAATGGCTGGGGTTGTCTGGCGATAGTAATAGCAATTATCGTGTTGGTGGCGGCACTGCATTTACGACAACTGGAAATAATATACTCAGTCTTGCCACAGCAGCGACGCCGACACCTGGCAATGGTTTGTCTATCGGTGTGTTCAAACAGATCAACGGTAAGCTGGGTTTGGGGGCTGTGGCGCATATCCTCAATAGCGGTGGCAATGCAAATATCTTGTCGATGCCGAATCTGGTTACGCTGGATAACGAAGAAGCAAAAATTGTGGTCGGTAAAAACGTGCCTTTCATTACCGGCCAGTTCACCACGTCAGCTTCGACCGGCACGGCTGGTGTGAATCCTTTCCAGACCATAGAACGTAAGGAAGTCGGACTGAAACTGACCGTCAAACCACAAATTTCCGAAGGCGGCACGGTCAAGCTGGCGATCTATCAGGAAAGTTCAAGTATTGACGATTCTGCGGCGGTGACATCGTCTGGTCTGATTACCAAACAACGTTCCATTTCCACCAATGTGCTGGTTGAGGATGGACAAATTTTGGCGCTGGGCGGCCTGATGGAAGACAGTACTTCTGACTCCGTTGAAAAGGTGACTGGTCTGGCGGATATTCCTGTTATTGGTAATTTGTTTAAGTATCAGACGGCCAAACGTGGCAAAACTAATCTGATGGTATTTTTGCGTCCGACCGTGATACGCAATGCCGAGCAAAGTAATAGTGTTTCTGTTGATCGCTATGACTATATGCGTACGCAAATCGCACCAAATAAGGATGGGGTACCTGCTGCGCAGTTGCCTGAGATGGAAAAAGGCAAGCTGATGTCGACGTCGACTTCTATGCCATCAGATAAGCCGAAGTCCGGTAGTCAGGAAAGCAAGTAAGCCATGATGGAGAATCGCTTATTGCCATACGGGTTTGCGCGGGATTTTTCCGTGTTGGCCAGCCGCGACAATGCTGTCGCAGGGGCACCGGTAGAGTTATCCGTTTCGAATAAAACCAGCCCTGCTGCGATCGCCGAGGTCGGACGTAAATTTGGCACGATCAAGCTGAATATGCTCAGTCATGAAGCGTTGAGCGACCTGATTGCCAAAGCGTATGCAGGCTCCGGCGGCGACGCTGCTGATGTGGTCGGTGAGGTGGAGTCCGACCTTGATCTGGCGAAGCTGATGCTGGATATGCCAGCGATAGAAGACTTGCTGGAATCAGCTGACGATGCGCCTGTGATTCGTATGATTAATGCTCTGCTGACGCAGGCATTGCGCGATGGTGCTTCTGACATTCACATCGAGCCGTTCGAGCAGATTTCAGTGGTGCGTTTTCGTATCGATGGCTCATTGCGCGATGTGGTCCGGCCGCGTAAAGCAATCCATGCTTCCCTGATCTCACGTATCAAGATCATGGCGCAACTGGATATCGCCGAAAAGCGTTTGCCGCAGGATGGTCGCATCACATTGCGGATTGGCGGCAAGCCCGTTGATGTGCGTGTCTCGACTTTGCCGACTGGTCATGGAGAGCGTGCAGTGTTGCGTTTGCTGGATAAGGAAGCCGGGCGTCTCGATCTGAGCAATCTTGGTATGAGTCCGGATGTTCTTGAAAATTTTGATAAGCTGATCGCGCAGCCGCATGGCATCGTCCTGGTTACAGGGCCGACTGGTTCCGGTAAAACGACGACGCTGTACGCTGCTTTATCTCGCGTGAATGCCGGCACGACCAATATTCTGACAGTCGAAGATCCTATCGAATATGAATTGGCGGGTGTCGGGCAAACGCAGGTCAATGCGAAGATAGATATGACGTTTGCCAAAGCCTTGCGCGCTATTTTGCGCCAGGATCCGGATGTGATCATGATCGGTGAGATCCGTGATCTGGAAACAGCGCAGATTGCCGTACAAGCCTCATTGACAGGTCATCTGGTTCTGGCGACTTTGCATACGAATGATTCTTCGGCAGCCGTGACCCGTTTGCTGGATATGGGAATCGAACCTTTCCTGTTGTCTTCGTCATTACTGGGTGTTGTCGCACAACGTCTGGTACGCAAACTTTGTACGCATTGCCGTCGCGAAGAGGGCGGGCAATGGCATGCGACCGGCTGTGAACACTGTGGCCACACAGGTTATCAGGGACGAGTCGGTGTGTATGAACTGTTGCAGACAACGGAAGATATCCGTGCGCAAATTCACCATCAGGCATCGGAAGCGGAAATCCGGCTCGCTGCTCAGCAGAATGGTATGAAAACCATGCGCGAGGATGGTGATCGCTGGGTGAAGAGCGGCGTGACAACGCCTGAAGAATTATTGCGCGTCACTAAGGAATAATTACCGTGCCGGCATTTCGATATGAAGCGATAGATAGTCATGGCACCAGCAGTACCGGCGTGTTAAACGCCGATAGTGCGAGAGCGGCACGCAGCGATTTGCGTGCACAGGGCTTGGTTCCTGTGTCAGTCGAAGCAATACACAATAACGCTGATGGTAGCGCTCGTCAGCGACGCTCTTTTTTCTCCGAGCGTTTATCCAGCGTCGAGCTTGCCTTGTTCACCCGTCAGCTTGCAAGTTTGCTGGACGCAGGATTGCCGCTGGAACAGTCATTAACAGCGTTGCTGGAACAATCTGAACGTAGCTTTATCCGCGACATCATTGCTTCTGTGCGCTCCGAGGTGATGGCGGGAGCCGCCTTATCTGATGCACTGAAACAGCATCCGGATGATTTTGCCGATATTTATTGCGCGCTGGTGGCATCAGGCGAGCAAATTGGCCATCTGGCGCGTGTTTTGTCGCGTCTGGCCGATTACATAGAACGTCGTAACGCGTTGGTGCAGAAAGTGAAACTGGCTTTTACTTATCCGGCGATTGTGACAGTCGTGGCATTTGCGATTGTGATTTTCTTGCTGACGTATGTGGTGCCGCAAATTGTTTCCGTGTTTGCGAACACCAAACAAAAACTGCCATTGCTGACGGTGCTGATGCTGGCAGTGTCAGACTTTGTGCGGGTGTATGGTTGGCTCGTTGCTTTGCTTGGTGTTGCTGCTTTTTCAGTCTGGCGTCTTGCTTTGAAAAACCCCGAAATAAAAATGCGCTGGCATCAGTGGTTGTTGACCGCCCCTGTTTATGGCAAGTTTGAGCGTAGTTTAAACACGTCCAGGTTTGCCAGCACGCTGGCGATTACAACAGGTTCGGGTGTGCCGATTTTACGCGCCCTGCAAACGAGCCGGGAGACCTTGTCGAATGTCGCGATGCGTGCGCAGGTCGAGGATGCGACGGCAAGCGTACGTGAGGGTGTCAGTCTGGCGCGAGCCTTGTCTGCGCATAAGTATTTCCCGCCGATGTTGATTCATATGATACGCGCTGGCGAAGTCACAGGTGAGCTGCCCGCCATGCTGGAACGTGCATCGAATGCGCAGGAGCAGGATCTGGAACGCAGGGCGCTGACGATCGCCGGTTTGCTGGAGCCTGTACTCATACTTGCAATGGGCGCGGTAGTGTTGCTGATCGTGTTGGCAGTGTTGATGCCTATTATTGAAATTAATCAGCTGGTACGCTGACAAGGATAGAAATGAAGCGTTTACCTCTTTTGTGTAGTGTGATTGCATTTGCATTATTGTGCGTGACTGTGAGTTTCTGGGGCTTGCGTATTTTTAATCCACAGAACCGCAGTGTTGCGGCACCAACTCAGCAGAACAGCATCGAGCCCGGTTCTGGGCAATGGGGCAGCCTGTTCGGTGCTGCGCCAGCAAGTCAGATGGCTGCCAGCAATTATCAATTGAAAGGCGTGATCATCGCCAAGCGTTCTGCAGAAAGTCTGGCAATCGTCAGTGCGAATGGCAAACCTGCGCAGTCAGTCGCGATTGAGATGCAGATTGCGCCCGGTGTCGTATTGAAGGAAGTACACGAGCAGTATGTGCTGATTTCAGAAAACGGCGTGATTCGCCGGGTCGACTTACCACAAAATGCGGTCGTGAATATCGCAGCTAATCCGGTTCGTCCTCCACCAACCGAGATAATTGGCATTAATCCTGTGGCACCGGTGGCGTTTCCTGCGCATCAGCCGCAGCCGGTTCCACCAGGTGGACCTGCACCTGTTCCAAGCCCGGTTGTTACTCCTGGGCTCTCTACTGCATCATTGCCTGCCGTGATGCCAGGTGCTGCACAATGAATGTCAGTAGCGGCAATTTGCCAAAACAGATCACGGACTGCATACAACTCGCCCATCCGTCCTGGCATCCTGCGATAATGCGTGGTTTGCAAGCGATGCAGGCAGCAGATACCACTTATTTTTCGCGCTTATGCTCGGCTGAATTTTTACCGACGGAAGGGCGTTTGTTTGCAGCGTTTCAGCAACCCTTAAATGAAGTTCGCTATGTGTTGATCGGTGAGGGGCCTTATCCGCGCGCTGACAGTGCGACTGGTGTTTGTTTTATGGATGGTGCTGTCGACTGTCTTTGGGCTGAGGATGGTTCCGGCTTATCTAAAAAAGTTAATCGCGCGACGTCGCTACGCAACTTTATTAAAATGCTGCTGGTCGCTTCCGGCGATCTCAACCAGGAGTATACGAGTGGTGAAGCGATGAGCGCGGTTGCCACCTCTGCGTTGAATAATGAGGCAAGGTTTATCCGGAAACTCGCCGATTTGCAGCAAAATATGCACAAGCATGGTTTTCTGCTGCTGAATGCGACGCTGGTTTTTCGTGATAGCGTGGCACCGGTTAAGGATGGCAAATCCTGGCAGCCTTTTTTGCAAGCCATTTTTTCCAGTCTATTGGCGCAAAAGTCTTCGGCATCCCTGCCATCCCTTGTTTTGTGGGGGAAAATTGCCGAACAGTTGAAGCGGATTTCGGAAGCAGCGCACTTTCCGCAAATCCTTGCAGAACACCCGTATAACCTGAGTTTTATCAAAAACCACGAGATGCAGGATTTTTTTCGTCCTATGCAATTGCTACATAATTGCTCAAAGGAAAATTTTTGTTAGAAGCATGCGCTTGTTGTGGCGTAGTTCCTGCCTTTGTAGAATAATCTAAGCTTGGGTTTTTACAGGCTTCACGTCGTCAGTTATCGCTTCCACTCGCTTCTTTATGCTAAAAAAAATTAAAACATCCGAATTGAGAGTGGGTATGTTTGTCACTGAGTTATGCGGCTCATGGATAGATACGCCATTCTGGAAAAAATCGTTTCTTCTTTCGGACCCCGCCGAATTGGTGGAGATCCAGAAATCAAAGATACAGGAAGCATGGATAGACACAAGCAAAGGCCTTGACGTTCTTCAAGCCGAGCCTGAAGTAAAGCAAGAACCGGAACCAGTCGTCGAGGCGGTTGTCGTAAAACAGCCAGTTCCACGACAGATAGCACCGGTTTCTATGGCAGAGGAGCTCGACAGAGCTTCTTTGATTGTGAATAAATCGCGTGCGGCAGTTTTTTCTATGTTCAGTGAAGCGCGGATGGGAAAAGCCGTTGATGTCGGTAATGCCCAGGAAATGGTTGAGGAGATTGCTGACTCTGTAATGCGTAATCCCGGTGCCCTGATTGGTCTTGCAAGACTGAAAACCAAGGATGATTACACCTACATGCATTCGGTTGCGGTTTGTGCGTTGATGGTCGCTTTGGGCAAGCAATTAGGTTTAAGTGATGCAGATACCCGTGAGGCAGGGTTGGCAGGTTTGCTGCATGATATCGGTAAGATGGGTATTGACCCTGATATTCTGAATAAACCAGGTAAGTTGACTGATGCGGAATTCGTCTCCGTCAAAGAGCATCCTGCTGCTGGATACAAAATGCTGCTGGAAGCAAATGGCGTGAGTCAGGTTGCGCTGGATGTGTGTTTGCATCATCACGAAAAAATGGATGGTAGCGGCTACCCGGATCGTCTGAAAGGCGAGGAAATCAGCCTGTTTGCGCGGATGGGAGCGGTATGTGATGTGTATGATGCGATCACCTCAGACCGCCCATATAAACAAGGTTGGTGTCCTGCAGAATCTTTACGGAAAATGGCCGAGTGGAGTAAGGGGCATTTCGATGAAAAAGTATTTCAGGCATTTGTAAAGAGCATCGGCATCTATCCGGTTGGTACTTTGGTGCGGATGGAGTCCGGGCGACTCGGCGTCGTTGTTGAACAACAGATCGGTAAGTCTTTGTTATCTCCCAAAGTCAGGGTGTTTTTCTCCGTCAAATCTATGGGTTATATCGTTCCTGAGTTGCTGGATTTGGCTGGTCCGGGCTTGCAGGATAAAATTGTCGCAAGAGAAGATGCATCGAAGTGGGGGTTAAAAGACATCAATCGCTATTGGCTTGGTGACGCAGCTCCACATTGACTTGCACTGTTTTGCCTGGTCAGATGTAAAAAAAACTCCACGACATCTGCGTGGAGTTTTTTTTCAATAACGCGTGATGCATTATCTTTCTGGTTGTATCACGACTTTACCGGTCACTTTGCGGGCTGCGATATCGTTCAATGCGCTGGCCGTTTCGTTCAATGCATATCGGGCGGAAATGTGGGGCTTGATTTTGCCCTCTCTCAGCCAGCCTATCATTTCACTCATTGCCGCCATATTGGCTTTGGGCTCGCGCTTGGCAAATTCACCCCAAAACACACCGACCAGCGATGCACCTTTTAACAGTGCAAGATTCAGCGGTAATTTCGGAATCTCACCATTCGCAAAACCGACGACCAGATAGCGTCCGCGCCAAGCGATGGAGCGGAATGCAGGTTCAGCGTAGATGCCGCCAACCGGGTCATATATCACGTCAGGCCCTTTGCCATCGGTCGCGCTTTTGATCGCTTCACGTAAATCAGTGTTGCTGTAATTGATCGTCATATCGGCGCCATGTTGGCGGCAGATGTCGAGCTTTTCATCCGTTGAAGCTGCCGCAATCACCTTGGCACCGATCGCTTTTCCGATTTCAATCGCGGCCAGACCAACGCCACCCGCAGCACCAAGTACCAACATGGTTTCACCTGCTTTCAGTTGCGCTCTGTCAACCACTGCATGATGTGATGTGCCATAGGTCAGTGTGATTGCCGCGGCTGTATCAAAATCCATTCCTTCTGGCATAGGAATGACAGCATTGGCGGGCGCTAAAACTTGTTGAGCAAACGCCCCTTGACCGATAAAGGCAATTACTTTGTCACCAGTCTTGATATGCTTTACGCCCTCACCGACAGCGTAAACAATTCCGGACAACTCGCTGCCCGGCGTAAACGGTAGTTCAGGTTTGAACTGATATTTGTTTTGTATGATGAGGAAGTCCGGAAAATTAACGCCTGTGGCTTTGACGGCAATTGCCACCTCTCCGGCGCCGGGTATTAGATCCGGGAGTTCGATTATTTCCAGGGTATCCGGGGTGCCCCAGGTTTTACATACAACGGCTTTCATATAAGTCTCCAATTTTAAAATAGTACGACCGTTTAATTTTTTTGATTATGCCGTAAAAATTGATGACAGGAGGAATTTGTTTTTCCGCATCAGGTAGAATGTGGCTTATGAAAATCTTAATTAGTAATGATGATGGTTATCTTGCTCCTGGCATCGTTGCTCTGGCAGAAGCGCTTGTGTCTTTTGCTGAGATTACGGTTGTTGCGCCAGACAGCAACCGTTCCGGTACTTCGAATGCTTTAACGCTGGACAGACCTTTGTCCGTGCAGCGGGCAGCAAACGGCTTTTATTTTGTGAACGGTACTCCCTCTGATTGTGTGCATATTGCGTTGACGGCGATTATGACTGAGCGCCCTGATCTGATTGTTTCAGGCGTCAATCAGGGGCAAAACATGGGTGACGATACCTTGTATTCCGGTACCGTGGCAGCGGCTACCGAGGGATACTTATTTGGTATTCCAGCAATTGCGTTTTCTCAGGTGCATAAGGGTTGGCAGCATCTGGATACTGCGGCAACAGTAGCGGCTGAATTGGTTCGGCGTGGGTTTCCTGAGTTGCCTTCACCTTATTTGCTGAACGTTAATATCCCTAATTTACCCCGTACCGAAATAAAAGGAATACGTCGGGCGCGCCTCGGGAAGCGACACAGTTCTGAGCCCGTTATTCCGATGAGAGACCCGCATGGACGTGATATTTACTGGATAGGGCCACCCGGAGCGGTTTTGGATGGTGGAGAAGGAACTGATTTTGATGTGACGTCGAGAAATTATGTTTCTGTCACGCCGCTACAAGTTGATTTGACCAATACGCGACAATTGGACATGCTGGCCATGAACATTCAATGACAACGAAAGAAAAGCGTTTTCCTCTCTCCTTATCGTCGGTTGTTGATCAACGTGAAGCCGGACGTGGCGATCACTTTGGTCGCAGTGCATCAACGCAGACGGCAACGCAAAACGCCAGGCAAGGTGCCAATCTGGCTATCCGCGTAAGTCCTGCTGTCAACAGTGAAAAGAAACAAGCTGAACAATCTGCTCCGTTTGCCAGTCCATTGGTGTCTGATGGGGTCCGACGCGCAATGGTTGCAAGGGTGGCGCAGCAGGGAGTCAGTGATGCTCTGGTTTTAGCAGCATTGCAAGCGATTCCCCGGCACATGTTTCTGGACTCTGGTCTTGCCAGTCAGGCCTACGTTGACGCTTCGCTTCCTATTGGTCACCACCAGACTATTTCGCAGCCATACATTGTTGGCCGGATGTTGGAGATTTTGCGGAATGGAGCAGCTCTTGATAAGGTTCTGGAAATAGGAACGGGATGTGGTTATCAGGCAGCGGTGCTGTCATTAATAGCGAAAGATGTTTATTCTGTTGAGCGTATCAAAGCCTTGCACGAATTGGCGAAGAATAACTTGCGGCCAATGCGTATTGCAAATATACGTTTGCACTATGGCGATGGAATGCTGGGTATGCCTCAGGTCGCCCCGTTTGACGGTATCATATTGGCTGCAGCCGGTATGGAGGTGCCTCATGCCTTGTTGATGCAACTGAAAATCGGCGGGCGTTTGATCGCGCCAGTCGGTGATCGGCATCAGGTTTTGCAACTCATCGAGCGTGTTTCAGTACATGACTGGAACAGTACTATGGTAGAAAATTGTCACTTCGTTCCTTTGCGTTCCGGAGTCATTTGAGATCGTGTCACAAGATCGTAATTCACCTGTAAATTTGTAATGAGAATGAACAAAATAAAAAGCCTGAAAAATTTATTGGCGTTGGGATGCGTCGCTTCGCTTCTGGCAGCGTGTAGCTCGACGCCGAATAAAGCTCCGGTGGTTGAGCGCGGTATGTCCTCATCAAACGAGGTGTATGTGCCTCCGCCAACTCCTAAGCAGGTGGTTAAACCAGTTGATTCTGCGCGAGGGAACTATGTGGTCAAGCGCGGAGATACTTTGTACCGAATCGCTTTAGATCATGGGCAGAGTTACAGTGATCTGGTGGTTTGGAATAATCTGAAAAATCCGAATGACATCAAGGTGGATCAGGTGTTGCGGGTTGCGCCTCCTGAAGTCAATGGCGCGCAGCCAGTGGCGATCGCATCCTCGTCCTCAATTGAAGTGAAGCCGCTGTCTTCAGGTCCGAGTGGGGCCAAGGTGTCGCCTAAAGGAGATAAGCGTCCATATTCAGAAAGCAATCTCGCCGAGCTTCAGAAGCCAGACGGTAGTGGTGTCGCACCGGTTAAAACTGAAGTTGCAGTCGTTAAGCCACAAGAAAAATCGACAGAGAGTGCTGCAGATGTTGATGCGGTTGACTGGATGTGGCCGGTTGATGGCAAGCTGTTAGCCGGGTTTGATGATAAGAATAAAGGCCTCGATATTGCTGGGCGTATGGGGCAGGATATTTTCGCAGCTGGTGCTGGTAAGGTGATGTATGCCGGTAGCGGTATCCGTGGCTATGGAAATTTAGTGATTGTGAAGCATAACAACAGTCTGTTGTCAGCGTATGCACATAACAAGACAATTCTTGTTAAAGAGGGGCAGTCCATCACTAAAGGGCAAAAAATAGCTGAGATGGGGAACTCTGACAGCGATGGCGTTAAGTTGCACTTTGAAATACGCTTGCAAGGAAAGCCGGTTGATCCATCGCGTTATTTACCTGCGCGCTAGATTTATTTAATCTGGGTTTATTGGTTATTTTTTAAAAGCGTGTAGTTGTTGATGTTTTTTTGTTGAGGTTGTTCATTTCTTAAAGTTGTCTGTTTCGTATATATATTTTATTCAGATGGAAATCTATGCAAAAAAATACGATCGACCGCAAGTTAAATGTCGCCGCACACGAAGACGCTGAAGTCATTCCCGATGAGTATCTGGATAATGCTGGGGCCGGCATTGTTTTGGATGTCGAAGTGAGCGACGATGTTGATGAGCCCAATGGGCGCGAAGTCGATCCCATTTCTTTAATCGTTGCACCTATCGATGAGCTCAAGACTGTATTAGCCAGTGAATTATCTACTGACACTACCCAGTATTACCTGAATCAAATAGGCACTCGCCCCTTATTTAACTCCGCGGAAGAATTGCATTTTGCGACGCTGGCAAAACAAGGAGATTTCGACGCCAGACAGAAAATGATAGAGCACAACCTCAGGCTGGTTGTCTCGATTGCCAAGCACTATATTAATCGCGGCGTTGCCCTGCTCGATATGATAGAGGAAGGAAATCTCGGTTTAATGCATGCAATTGACAAATTCGAGCCTGAGCGTGGTTTTCGTTTCTCTACCTACGCAACCTGGTGGATACGTCAAAGTATAGAGCGGGCAATTATGAATCAGGCGCGAACCATCCGCTTACCGGTGCACGTGGTTCGCGAGCTGAATCAGATTCTTCGGGCAAAGTATCACCTGGAGTCGCGTCAGCGTGATGGACGCGAGGCAAAAGCTGAGGATATCGGATTGCTGGTTGATCGTCCTGCGGATGAAGTACAAGATATTCTTGCGTTGTCTGAACATGCAACTTCTCTTGATATGCCTTTGGATAATGACCCGCAATCGAGCTTAATGGATTTGTTGCCGGGTGATAGTGATACTGCGCCTGATGCTCTGGCTGAACATCATGAGATGACCATCCTTGTCAGAGACTGGTTGTCACGGCTGTCTGATAAGCAGCGGATAGTCGTTATCCGGCGTTTTGGGTTGGATAATGATGATCCTGCCACTCTGGAAGCTCTGGCAGATGAAATGGGTATCACGAGGGAGCGCGTTCGTCAGATTCAGCAAGAAGCCTTGATTAAGTTGAAGCGCTCGTTTGCATCGCGTGGACTGGGACGGGATTCTTTGCTGTGACTGGATTCGTTCCGGATATTCTGCACTTTAGTTGTTTATTGCTAGGGTAGAGTCTCCCACTTCTTTTATAATTCCGCTTTTGAAATCGATCATTGATATGGCGCAGCTGTTTTTCGCGCCGACATTCCCATGAATAAAATTGAAATACGTGCTTTTGATATGGACGCGCGTGGCGTCGGGCATTTGCAAAACGAAGATGGTACGCAAGGTAAAGTAATTTTTGTCGAAGGTGCGTTGCCAGGTGAAACAGTTACCTTCAGTAGTTATAAAAAGAAGCCAAGCTGGGAGGTGGCGACACTGACGGACGTTGTTCATGCATCTTCTCAGCGCATTCAGCCTAAGTGCGAGTTTTTTGGTACTTGCGGCGGATGCTCCATGCAGCATCTGGAGCCGGATGCACAGGTGGCGATGAAACAACGTATTCTGGAAGATAATCTCTGGCATATCGGAAAAGTAAAAGCTGAGACAATGCTGCGCCCAATTTATGGACCCACCTGGGGATATCGTTACCGAGCCAGATTATCGGTTCGTCACGTCATTAAAAAAGATAAGGTGCTGGTTGGTTTTCATGAGAAAAAATCTCGCTATGTGGCGGATATGGAAACCTGTCAGATATTGCCACCGCATGTTTCTGCAATGTTGGTGCCGTTGCGCTCATTGATTGCGTCGCTGTCGATTATTGAATCCTTGCCGCAAATTGAATTGGCGATAGGTGAGGGTGTTACTGCAATGGTGCTGCGCATCATGGAGTCGCTGACTCCGGACGATGAGGTGAAGTTAAAAGCATTTGCAGATGAGCATAGTGTTCAATGGTGGTTGCAGACGAAAGGGCCTGATACTGCTGTGCCTTATTATCCGGTTGAAAGTAATTTGCATTATTTGCTGCCGGAATTCGGCGTTAAGATGCCATTTAAGCCGACGGATTTTACTCAGGTGAATCATCATATTAATCGCGTATTGGTAGCGCGCGCCTTGCGTTTGCTGGATGTGCAGAAAGATGAGCGTATAGCGGATCTTTTTTGCGGATTGGGCAATTTCACGCTTCCGATAGCAACGATGGCAAGAGAGGTGGTTGGCATTGAAGGTAGTACTGCGCTGACTGAGCGGGCTCTTGAAAATGCGGTGCATAATGGCTTGGCGGAGAAAACCTCATTCAGTACGCGGAATTTGTTTGAGGTGACGGCGGATGATTTGATTGCCTTGGGCAAGTTCGATCGCTTCCTGATTGATCCGCCGCGTGATGGTGCGATGGCTCTTTGTCAGGCCTTGATTGATTTGTCAGAAAAAAAACCTGAATTAAAACCGAAACGACTTGTCTACGTCTCATGCAGCCCATCCACGCTGGCTCGGGACGCAGGTATGCTGGTAAGAAATGCAGGATACAAGCTGAGTTATGCTGGCGTGGTGAACATGTTTCCGCATACTTCGCATGTGGAATCGATGGCGGTATTTGATCTGATTGACTAAGCGGATCGCGATGGAGTGAGGCATTTGGCTTTAGCTTACTCTAAAGACATGTTCTGCGAAGTGTTTCATGCTAAAATCGAAGGTTAGATGAATTCTTGAGTTTTTGTCTTAACCCTTTCTTTTTATTGGAGTTTTTGATGGCTATCGAACGTACATTGTCTATTATTAAACCTGACGCAGTTGCAAAAAACGTGATTGGTCAAATTGTCAGCCGTTTTGAAAACGCAGGTCTGAAAGTTGTTGCTGCTCGCCTGACACAATTGTCCCGCGCTGAAGCAGAGGGCTTTTATGCTGTTCACGCAGCACGTCCATTCTTCAAAGATCTGGTTGATTTCATGATCTCCGGTCCTGTATTTGTGCAAGTGTTGGAAGGCGAAGGCGCGATTCTGAAAAACCGCGATCTGATGGGTGCAACTGATCCTAAGAAAGCAGAAAAAGGTACTATTCGTGCTGATTTCGCTGAATCTATCGATGCAAACGCAGTGCACGGTTCTGATGCTGCTGAAACTGCTGCAGTTGAAATCGCTTATTTCTTCCCAGCATTAAACGTGTATTCACGTTAATTTGAAGTAGATTGATTAGTAGTTAGAAATTATCTCCCTGCACCGCAAAATGTTGTGGTGTAGGGTGTAAGAAAGAAAAACGCATGACGGCACTCATTAATTTATTGGATTTAGATCCTGCGCAGCTCACTGCATATTGCGGCGAGTTGGGTGAGAAGCCGTTCCGTGCAAAGCAGTTGCAACGCTGGATTCATCAATTTGGCGCGAGTACTTTTGATGAGATGACTGATCTTGCAAAGTCTTTGCGCGAAAAGTTGGCAACCAGAGCGGTTATAGCTGCTCCCTCTGTAATTAGTGATCACACTTCTTCTGATGGTACCCGTAAGTGGTTGGTTGATGTAGGGCAGGGGAATGCTGTTGAAACAGTGTTTATTCCTGAAGAAAATCGTGGAACCTTGTGTATCTCTACGCAAGCGGGATGTGCGGTGAATTGCCGCTTTTGTTCCACTGGTAAGCAAGGATTTAATCGTAATCTGACTGTTGGAGAAATTATCGGTCAGTTATGGATGGCAGAGTTTGAATTAAGGAAGACGAAAGGCGTGATTCCTGGTCCCAAAGGTGAGCGCCAAATTACCAACGTTGTGATGATGGGGATGGGCGAGCCGCTGTTAAACTTCGAACCCACGGTCGCCGCGTTGCGTTTAATGTTGGATGACAATGCGTATGGTTTGTCCCGTCGACGTGTTACGGTGTCGACCAGTGGTGTTGTTCCTATGATGGATAAGTTGTCGCAGGAGTGCCCGGTCGCATTGGCAGTTTCTTTGCATGCCTCGAATGATGTGCTGCGCGACAGTTTGATACCGTTAAATAAAAAATACCCGTTAAACGAGTTGATGGCGGCGTGTAAGCGTTATCTGGAATTTGCGCCAAGAGATTTCATTACCTTTGAATATTGTATGTTGGATGGTGTTAATGATTCGGATCAGCATGCACGTGAGTTGATTCAACTGGTGAGAAATGTGCCTTGTAAGTTTAACCTGATTCCGTTTAATCCATTTCCGGAGTCGGGTCTGAAGCGTTCCGCCAATCCAAGGATTAAAGCTTTTGCACAAGTGTTGATGGACGCTGGTATCGTCACAACGACACGTAAAACGCGGGGCGATGATATTGATGCAGCATGTGGTCAGTTAGCAGGTGATGTGAAGGATAGGACGCGTGTGCAGGAGCGCATGCAAAAAATGGCAGAATATCAAAAGAAATTTGGCGAAAATTTTGGCAAGATCGTGGAGATCACACAGTGAAAATTTTTGAATTTAGCTCTCGCGCAAAGCAGGTATTGCTCCTTTCTCTGGTTTTGTCTGTTTCTGCTTGTGCGTCCAGGCATTTGGATGCGCGTGTCGATGAGTCCGCTGTTTCAGCGGAAAAGCTTGAACTGCAAAAGCGCGCGTCTATCAGAATGCAATTGGCAGTCGGCTATTATCAGCAAGGACAGCACAAAGTTGCGCTGGAAGAGATCAGGCAAGCGTTATTGATTTATCCGGATATGGTTGATGCCTACGCTGTTCGCGCCGTTATTTTTATGGATATCGGTGAAAAGCAATTAGCGGAAGATAATTTTTTGCAGGCACTGAAACTATCCCCAGGGAATGTCGACGTGGAGAATAATTATGGCTGGTTTCTTTGTCAGAATGGTCGCGAAAAGCAGGGCTTGGCTTATCTTGATCGCGTTATAAATAATCCAGCATACGCCAATTTAGGTAAAACTTATAACAATGCGGGTCTTTGTAGCCTGAGGATGAAGGACGTGCCTCGCGCTGAAAAGTATTTCGTCGAGGGCTTTAAGCAAGATCCGGCAAATCCAGGTATTAACGCAAACCTTGCCAAAATTCTGTATGACCGTGGCGAATATAGTCAGGCTCGTTTTTATATCAACCGAGTAATTAAGTTTGACGTATTAACTGCGGATGTTTTGTGGCTTGCCATAAAAATTGAAAAACGACTCGGCGACGAGGCTGCTATGACTGGTTATGCGACGCAATTGCGCCGACGTCATCCGGGTTCACGTGAATTTGGCCTTTTGCAGCGGGGATCTTTTGATGAGTGATGTGGGGTTGAATCCGGCGTCAGAGGTATTGCTTTCTGCAGGAGAGTCTAAGCCAGCGCTAAGTGTTGTTCAGACTGCTGGTGGTTTGCTGTCTGCAGCCCGCACTTTGGCTGGATTGAGTGTTGAGCAGGTGGCGGGGCAACTTAAATTGTCGCCTCGGCAGATTATTGCGTTAGAAAATAATGCTTTTGAACAGTTGCCAAAGTTGGTGATTGTGCGGGGATTTGTACGTTCCTACGCAAAGCTGCTTAAACTGGATCCTGCTGAGCTTATTGCTTGCTTGCCTGATGATCAAACTGGGCAAGCGCTAGATGCTGGGCTGCAACCCACTCTGGCAACCCCTTTTCAGGAATCGCGCTCGCCATTTTTGGGGAGAAGCGAAAACAATAATCGCAGATATCTGATGGCAGCCGCCTTTTTTGCGGTGGCTGCATTGCTATTTGTGTCGTATCAATATGTGGAGCAATCTTCTTATGTGAAGGCTTTTTTCGCAAAACCATCTGTTCAGACTGATGCTCTGTCTGTTTCTGCAAGTTCTGCAGAGGCTGTTACGGCATCTATGCCCGTTGTTGAAAAAGCCAGCCCTGTTTCTGCGCCGTCTTCTGCGGTTGCTGAGATTGCCAATAGTGCGAATGCTGAGCGCAGTGAACCGCCTAAAACCTTAGTTGAAGTAACCTCTGCCAGTCATCCAATTGCTGCAGTAGTTTCATCCAATGCAGCTGAAAATGCACCTTTGGTTCAGCCTGTTAATGCTGGTAATGATAAGTTGCGGCTGAAGTTTCGCCAGGATTCATGGGTGCAGGTTAAAAAAGAAAATGGCACAGTTCTCACTTCGCATTTGGCAAAAGCGGGTAGTGAAGAAGTGTTTGATGTGAAAGAAACCTTGCAACTGAGACTGGGTAACGCTGCGGGAGTTGATGCGTCGCTGCGCGGTAATGCAATGGATATCACTACAGGCAAAGACTCGAATGTCGTTAATTTGATTGTCAAGTAAGTATGGAGTCTCTTTTGTCTGAAATTTTGTCTGGCCCACGCCAGAGACGTCTTAGTCGTGCGGCAAGCGTAGTCTACGGAAAGCGCAAAGTTGTGATCGGCGGTGATGCGCCGGTTGTTGTGCAATCAATGACAAATACAGATACTGCCGATGTAATTGCAACCGCAATTCAGATCAAGGATCTGGCACGGGCAGGTTCTGAGTTGGTGCGTATTACTGTCAATAATCCTGAGGCGGCGGCGGCTGTTCCGGCAATTCGCGAGCAACTCGACAAAATGGATGTTGATGTTCCGCTGGTTGGTGATTTTCATTATAACGGTCATACCTTGCTGCAGGATTTTCCTGAGTGTGCGCAAGCCTTGTCGAAGTACCGGATTAATCCGGGTAATGTAGGGCAAGGGGCAAAGCGCGAATCTCAGTTTGCTCAGATGATAGAGCTGGCCTGCCGTTATGATAAGCCCGTTCGTATTGGTGTTAATTGGGGTAGTCTGGATCAAACCCTGTTAGCAAGAATTATGGATGAGAATGCTCGTCGTTCCGTGCCTTGGACTGCGCAGTCTGTCATGTATGAAGCGTTGATTACATCTGCGATAGAAAATGCGCAGCGTGCAGAGGAACTGGGGTTGGCTGGGGATAAAATTATCTTATCGTGCAAAGTTTCTGGTGTGCAGGATTTGATTGCGGTGTACCGGGAACTTTCGACGCGCTGCGAATATCCTTTGCACTTGGGTTTAACTGAGGCGGGAATGGGGAGCAAAGGGATCGTTGCTTCCACCGCTGCGCTCTCGGTATTGTTGCAAGAGGGGATTGGCGACACGATACGTATATCGTTGACTCCCGAGCCTGGCGGTGACCGTTGTCGTGAGGTGATTGTAGGTCAGGAAATTTTGCAGACCATGGGGTTGCGGAAATTTACGCCGATGGTGATTGCTTGTCCTGGTTGTGGTCGCACGACTTCCACGGTATTTCAGGAATTGGCAGACGATATTCAGACTTTCTTGCGTGAGCAGATGCCTGTCTGGAAGAAGCAGTACCCTGGCGTTGAGAGTATGAATGTTGCTGTCATGGGATGTATCGTGAATGGCCCTGGTGAGTCAAAACACGCAAATATCGGTATTAGCCTTCCGGGTACAGGTGAGTCGCCAGCTGCACCAGTGTTTATTGATGGTGTAAAAGCGATGACATTGCGTGGAGATAGAATTGCTGAAGAATTTCAGGCAATTGTGCTGAACTATGTCGCAAAGCGTTATGCACCAACAGTAGTTGAATAATTGAACTGAGTTTCTTATGTCAGAAAATAAAAAAATAGAAAAAATAGTTGGTGTTAAGGGAATGAATGATTTGCTCCCTGATGATTCTGCGCTCTGGGAACTATTCGAAAATACGGTTCACTCGGTCTTGAAGAGCTATGGTTTTCAGCAGGTTCGTACACCGATAGTTGAGCCTACTCCGCTGTTTGCCCGTGGACTCGGTGAGGTGACCGATATCGTCGAAAAAGAAATGTATTCATTTGAAGACTCGATGAATGGCGATAAGTTGACTTTGCGTCCAGAAGGAACAGCGGGAGTCGTGCGTGCAGCAATTGAGCACAATCTTGTTTATGATGGCCCGAAGCGCCTTTGGTATGCGGGCCCTATGTTCCGCCATGAAAAGCCTCAGCGAGGACGCTATCGTCAGTTTCATCAGGTAGGTGCTGAGGCCTTGGGTTTTAGTGGGCCAGATATTGACGCTGAATTGATTATGCTGTGTCAGCGGCTCTGGGATGATCTCGGTTTGCAGAATGTGTGCCTTGAGTTAAATTCGATCGGTGATGCAAACGAGCGAAATTTGCACCGTGCAGCGTTAATCAGTTATTTTGAGAATCACTCTGATATTCTCGATGCGGAAGCGAAGCGTCGCTTGCATAGCAATCCACTGCGGATACTTGATACAAAAAATCCTGCGATGCAAGAAATGGTCAATGCTGCGCCAAAACTGTTGGATTATCTCGGCGCTGAGTCGCTGGCTCACTTTGATGGAGTACAAAAAATACTGCGTCACAACAGTATTCCGTTCACGATTAATCCGCGTCTTGTGAGAGGTATGGATTATTACAATCGCACTGTTTTTGAGTGGGTGACAGACGAGTTAGGGTCACAGGGAACAGTGTGTGCTGGTGGACGCTATGATACTTTATTCTCAACTTTTGGTGGAAAGCCAACGCCTGCTTGTGGTTTTGCAATGGGGATTGAACGACTGATTGAATTGATGAAGGTTGCTGGTGATGTTCATCAGCCTTCCTTGTGTGATGTTTATCTGGTTCACCAGACTGACGAGGGGCAAATGCAGTCTTTGGTTCTTGGTGAGCGATTACGCGATGCCGGGCTTGATGTTGTGCTACATTGCGCAACCGCGACCGGGGTTGGTAGTTTTAAATCGCAAATGAAGAAGGCAGACGCCAGTGGTTGCGCATACGCGGTGATTATTGGTGAAGACGAGGTTGCCAATAATAATGTCAGTATAAAATCCATGCGATCCGATATTGCTGAAAATAATCAAATCAGTGTTCCGTTTGATGCTGCGGTAGATTATCTGGTTGATCAGATCGCAGGCACTGGTGATGACAGCTCTTGCTGCGATGACCCGAATCATATTCATATTAACCATTAATCTTATAAAAACATGGCATACGATCTCGAAGAACAAGAGCAACTCGCAACACTGAAAGCAACATGGAAGCAATATGGTAATTTGATTACCTGGGTTTTGATCATCGCGCTTGCTGCCTATGCAGGTTGGATGCAATGGAATAACTATCAAACGAATCAGGCGGGGCAAGCCTCGCAGTTATATGAAGAGTTGCAGAAGTCTGTAACAGCAAAAGATGCGGCAAAGATTCAGCGCGCTGTGGGTGACTTAAAAGAGAAGTTTCCTGCGACGTCATACGCTTCGATGGCCGCATTGGTGTCAGCTAAAACATCGTTTGATGCAAATGATTTGAAGTCTGCTAAAAGTCAGCTTCAGTGGGTAATTGATTCTGGTAGAGGCGACGAGTACAAGGCTTTAGCGAAGATACGTCTGGCTGGTATTTTGTTGGATGAAAAATTATTTGATGAAGCGTTGAAACAGTTGTCAGGTGAATTTCCAGCTGAGCTGCAAGCAGATGTTGCTGACAGAAAAGGCGATATTTTCGTTGCGCAGGCTAAATTGGACGACGCTAGAAAGTCCTACCAGGTTGCATTGGACAAGGCGACAGAAAAAAATTCAGTAAAACAATTAATTCAAATTAAATTGGATGCGATTGGTGGATCTGTTGAGTCAGTAAGCAAATAACAGGAGTGTTTATGCATTTTTCTGCCAAAATAATTTCGGCGGCTGCATTGTGTGTTTTGGCAGGATGTTCTTCGTGGAATCCATTCTCCTCAAAATCTGAAAAAAATGTACCGGCAGCATTGTTAGAGATAAAACCGACTCTTTCTGTTAAACAGTTATGGTCCGTTCAGGTCGGTTCGGCTCAAAACTACGTGTTCTCGCCGGCAATTGTTGGGCAGCAGCTCTATGTTGCTGCCGCTGATGGAACCTTGCTGAAGATTGATGCGGCCAGTGGACGTGCAGACTGGCGTATTAACGCTGGCGTGCGTTTGACGGGCGGTGTCGGAGCGAATGCCAGAACGGTCGTCGTTGCAGGTGATAAGGGGGGTTTGTTTGCTTTCGATAATGAAGGCAAGCTGCGTTGGAAAAATCAGGATTCCACAGAAATTTTATCAGCCCCGGCATTATCTGATAGTTTAGTTGTTGTTCGTAGCATTGATAATAAAATTAGCGCATATGACGTTGAAACCGGCGCCCGTAAATGGGTGGTTGAGCGTACTTTGCCCGCTTTAACGTTACGTGCGTTCCCAGGTTTGGTCGTTGCAGGTGATCAGGTGATCATCGCTTTGCCAGGTGGGCGTATGGCAGCTTTATCTCTCGCCAATGGCAGCTTGCGCTGGGAAGCCGTGGTTGGAGAGCCAAAAGGTGCGACTGAACTTGAGCGTGTTGCGGATGTTTCAGGATTTCCTGCGATCATTGGGCGTGATGTTTGCGCCAGTGCTTATCAGGGGCGGGTCGGTTGCTTCGATCTGAATACAGGCGCTGTTCGTTGGGTAAAGAAATTATCCAGTGAGGTTGGTGTCGGTGTCGATGAGCGCTTTGTCTTTGCTGCAGATGTTGGTGGTGCTCTGACTGCTTATAATCGTGAATCAGGTTCTAGTGCTTGGAAAAATGATAAGCTTGCCAATCGTCGCTTATCAACGCCTGTTTCTTTTGGTCGCTCTGTTGTCGTGGGTGATTTGGCAGGTTACGTGCATTTTCTCTCAAGAGAAGATGGTTCTTTCATCGGTAGGTTACCTACTGATGGTAGTCAGATTTTAGCTGCGCCTGTCGTGGTCGGTTCAAATTTGATTGTTCAAACAAAATCAGGATTAGTGGTTGCGATCGCAACCGAGTAATATTAAATGAAGCCGGTTATTGCACTTATAGGTCGACCAAATGTCGGCAAATCCACGCTGTTCAATCGGCTTACCCGTTCACGTGATGCGTTGGTAGCTGATTTACCAGGGCTCACTCGTGATCGTCATTATGGCGAGGGACGTATTGGTGAGCGACCTTTTCTGGTTATTGATACTGGTGGCTTTGAGCCAGTAGCGAAAGAAGGTATCTTGCATGAGATGGCAAAACAGACCAAGCAAGCAGTTGCTGAAGCTGATGTCATTATTTTTATCGTTGACGGACGTCAGGGCTTGACGCCGCACGACAAAACGATCACAGATTTTTTACGTAAGTCTGGTCGCTCGGTGATGTTGGTTGTCAATAAAGCCGAAGGTATGAAGTATTCTTCAGTAACAGCAGATTTTTATGAGCTAGGACTTGGTGATCCGTATGTGATCTCTGCTGCCCATGGAGATGGTGTCGCTGATCTGGTAGAAGAGTCGCTCGATATTGCGTTTGCACAGCGACCACCAGAATCGGAACCTGCTGAGGATGCGGTTAAAGGTATCCGGATTGCTATTGTCGGGCGCCCGAATGTCGGCAAGTCAACTTTGGTGAACACCTTGCTTGGTGAAGATCGTGTGATTGCCTTTGACATGCCTGGTACAACTCGGGATTCAATTGAGATTCCGTTTGAGAGGGATGGTAAGCATTATTCCTTAATCGATACTGCTGGTATTCGCCGACGCGGTAAGGTTTTTGAAGCGATTGAGAAATTTTCAGTGGTCAAAACCCTGCAATCTGTTTCTGAAGCGAACGTCGTTCTTTTATTGCTGGATGCGCAGCAGGATATTTCTGAGCAAGACGCGCATATCGCCGGATTTATTCTCGAGTCAGGCCGAGCCTTGGTTGTTGGTGTAAATAAATGGGATGGCTTACAAAGCGATCGGCGAGATGAAATTAAAATGGACATCGAGCGGAAGTTGAACTTCCTCACCTTTGCAAAATTCCATTTTATTTCAGCCCTGAAATCGACAGGCATCGGCCCGTTAATGAAATCGATAGATTCTGCTTACGCTGCTGCGATGGCGAATTTATCAACGCCAAAATTGACTCGTGCTTTGATTGAGGCGGTTGAGCATCAGCAACCTAAGCGCAAAGGTTCGATCAGGCCAAAATTGCGTTATGCTCATCAGGGTGGACAAAATCCACCTATCATTGTAATTCACGGTAACGCGCTCGATGCAGTTGGTGATGTGTATAAGCGTTATTTGGAGAAGCATTTCAGGGAAACGTTCTCATTGGTGGGAACTCCTTTGAGAATAGAGATGCGATCCGGTAAAAATCCGTTTGATAAAACGAAGTAATTGGTTTGCACTGGTTCGCATGGCGCAATAATTTTTGCGAATTGAATAAAAAAGCATTACAGATAGCTGTAATTTCGGATGGATTGCTTGAAAAATACAAGATAATCCCAAACTCCTGATCACAACAACACAATGGAGCTGTCATGAGCAACAAAGGGCAACTGTTACAAGACCCGTTTCTGAACGCGCTGCGTAAAGAACATATCCCAGTATCTATTTACCTGGTAAATGGTATTAAGTTACAGGGACATATTGAATCTTTCGATCAATATGTCGTGTTGCTGAGAAATACCGTAACGCAAATGGTATATAAACACGCTATCTCCACTGTTGTGCCTGCGCGTGCCGTGAGTATTAATTCTGAAGCTGAGGCCGAGTAATTTTTGGCCCCTGAAAATTTGGATACATGTCTTTAAATATGCGCGCCGCTTTGGTCGGTGTTGATTTCGGTAAAGATGGTTTTGCCGATAGTCTCGAAGAGCTTTCACTACTGGCACAGTCTGCCGGAGCGGATGTTGTAACGACAATCACCTGCAAAAAATCAGGGCCGGATGCTGCATTGTTTATCGGCTCTGGCAAGGCTGATGAGGTGATTGCAGCTGTTGCTGATTCCGAGCTTGATTTGGTCATTTTTAATCACGCTTTATCTCCGGCTCAACAAAGAAATCTTGAGCGTCGCCTCAAAACTCGCGTGATTGATCGTACTAGCCTCATTCTTGATATTTTTGCCCAAAGAGCGAAGAGTCACGAGGGGAAGGTTCAAGTCGAGTTGGCGCAGCTGCAGCATCTTGCGACGCGCTTAATCCGTGGCTGGACTCACCTTGAGCGGCAAAAAGGTGGTATCGGTTTGCGTGGGCCGGGTGAGACTCAGTTAGAGACGGATAGGCGTCTTCTGGGTGAGCGCGTCAAAATGCTGAAGGCTAAGCTGGATAAGCTGCGTCAGCAGCGCGAAACTCAGCGGCGCTCACGTGATCGCAGTAAAACTTTTTCAGTTTCATTGGTCGGTTACACAAATGCTGGTAAGTCGACATTGTTTAATGCTCTTACGAAGGCTGGCGCCTACGCGGCAAATCAATTATTTGCGACACTTGATACGACATCTAGACGCCTCTATCTTGGCGACGCTGGAAGTGTCGTTATCTCAGATACGGTTGGATTTATCCGTGAATTACCGCATCAACTGGTGGCGGCATTCCGGGCAACGCTTGAAGAGACTATTCACGCTGA
The DNA here is from genome assembly GCF_018139565.1 of Cognatundibacterium rivi. Classification (GTDB taxonomy): domain Bacteria; phylum Pseudomonadota; class Gammaproteobacteria; order Burkholderiales; family Burkholderiaceae_D; genus Undibacterium; species Undibacterium rivi. The sequence continues at coordinate 647,637 of NZ_JAGSPK010000002.1, read as the reverse complement.
TTTGCTTGTGCACGTGGTCGATGCAAATAGCCCAGTCAGGACAGAGCAGATTTTTCAGGTCAATCAGGTGTTGAAGGAGATTGGTGCCGATCATATTCCTCAGTTGATTGTGTTTAATAAGATTGATCTGGCGGGTCTGGAACCATCAGTTGCCCTGAATGAATATGGTAAAATTGACCGGATTTTTTTGAGTGCCCGTACCGGCGTCGGACTAAGTCTGTTACGCGACACAATCGCTGATTTCGCTTCTGTTAAAGCGCAACAAATGTCAGATGAAAAATTGACTTCTCAATTCGATGACGTTCGTTTTAATCTCCAGTAGTTCGAATATTACTCATTGGATATCTAAAGAATGATTGGTTCATTTCTAAAAAAAATTGGTGTTACGTTATCGCTGAATGATCCTCAGTGGGGACGTGGATCAAAAAATAGTCAGGATGGCAAGAAGTCTCCCGAAACCCCGCCTGACCTCGATCAGGTCTGGAAAGATTTGAATCAGCGTTTATCTCGTTTCTTAGGGCAAAAAAACGGTGGAGGTGATGGTGGTGGGTTTAATCCTGATTCATCCACTACTCGCTTTGGCATCGGTGCGATTGCTTTTGTCTTCATTTTTGTCTGGCTGGTGAGCGGTATTTTTATTGTCCAGGAAGGGCAGAATGCTGTTGTTACCACCTTTGGGAAGTATAGTCACGTGAATGGCGCAGGTATGAATTGGCGTTGGCCTTATCCGATTCAGAATCATGAAATTGTGAATGTGTCACAGGTTCGCACTATCGAAGTTGGCTATCGTTCAAATGTGAAAAATAAGCAGGCGCATGAATCTTTAATGCTGACTGATGACGAGAATATTGTCGACATTCAGTTTGCAGTTCAGTACAAATTAAAAAGCGCGGCTGAGTGGCTTTATAACAATCGGGATCAGGATGAGATGATTCGCCAGGTCGCGGAAACTGCGATTCGAGAAATTGTTGGTAAAAGCAAGATGGATTTTGTCCTTTATGAGGGGCGGGAAAAAGTTGCGATGGATGTTGGTGCGCTGATGCAGCAAATACTGACCCGTTATAAGGCTGGTGTTCAGATCGCGAATATCACAATGCAAGGCGTTCAGCCACCGGAACAGGTGCAGGCAGCATTCGATGATGCAGTGAAAGCTGGGCAGGACAAAGAGCGGCAAAAAAATGAAGGCCAGGCCTATGCAAATGACGTGATTCCAAAAGCTCGGGGTGAAGCATCCCGTACCTTGCAAGAGGCGGAAGGCTATAAGTCGCGAATTGTGGCGAATGCTGAGGGGAATGCCTCTCGTTTTAAGCAGGTGCTGAGTGAGTATCAGAAGGCACCAGCAGTCACGAGGGATAGGATGTATCTGGAAACAATGCAGCAGATCTTTACCAGTACGAGTAAAGTTTTGATGGATACAAAACAAAGCAATAACATGATTTATCTGCCGATTGATAAAATGATTTCACAGGAAGCAAATAGCGTTAAACCCGCTGTTGTACAGCCTGTTGCTCCAACGACTGCAGAACAAATTCCATCTGTGGAGATGCGTTACAGTAAAGATGGGCGTGCCAGAGATACTCGTGATTCACGCGACAGAGAGGTGCGCTGATGAATAAGCTGATTTCGTTTTTTTTGGCTGTAATTGCGGCACTTTTAGTCGCTTATTCGACAATTTTTATTGTCGATCAGAAGTCGCATGCAATTGTGTTCGCATTTGGGGAAGTTAAGTCGGTCATTAGCGAACCTGGCTTGCATTTCAAATTGCCACCACCATTCCAAAATGTTTTGTTGCTTGATAAGCGAATTCTGACGATTGATTCAGCTGAGGCGGATCGCTTCATTACGGCAGAAAAGAAAAACATTCTTGTCGATTCCTATGTTAAGTGGCAAATTACCGAACCGAAGTTATATTACGTGAGCTTCAGCGGTGATGAGCGCAGGGCAAAAGATCGCCTGTCCCAGATAGTAAAAGCGGCACTGAACGACGAAATTACAAAACGGACTGTGCGCGAAGTGATTTCAGGCGAGCGCGGCAAAGTAATGGAGGCGATTAAAAGCAAAGTGACTGAAGAAGCGAAGCAAATTGGTGTCGATATTATCGATGTTCGTTTGAAGCGGGTTGATTATGTTGAGCAGATTAATAATTCTGTTTATGACCGCATGAAGTCAGAACGTTTGCGTGTTGCGAATGAACTTCGTTCTACTGGTTCGGCTGAATCTGAAAAAATCAGGGCTGATGCAGACCGTCAGAGGGTTGTGATACTCGCTGAGGCTTACCGTGAAGCTGAGAAAATGCGCGGTGAAGGTGACGCAGAGGCGTCGCGAATTTATGCGCAGGCATTTGGGCAAAATCCTGAGTTTTATAAATTCTACAGAAGTCTGGAGGCTTACCGCGCCAGCTTCAAAACTAAGAGTGACGTTGTTGTCGTTGATCCTAGTTCTGAATTTTTCAAATATTTTAAAGCTCCCGGCAGTTCTGTTAATGGTGGCTCCGCAGCAAAATCTAAGTAATACTTATATATTTTGATCAAACAGCGATCTACGCCAGCTTTGGCGCAGGTCGCTGTTTGCCGGATGAGCGCAATATAGTTCATTCTCTCGTTTTCTTAATTTTTGATTGTTTTTCATGCCGAATTGGCTCTTACCTGAAAATATTGCTGATGTCTTGCCCTCTGAGGCTCGCAAGATTGAAGACTTGCGTCGTGTTTTTCTAGATCATTTCCGTTTGTATGGTTATGAATTAGTGATGCCTCCTTTGCTGGAATACATCGAATCACTCTTGACTGGTGCTGGTCAGGATATGAATTTACGTACTTTCAAGCTGGTTGATCAGATGTCAGGTCGCACGATGGGTGTGCGTGCAGACATGACTACTCAGGTCGCACGTATTGATGCCCATCTTTTGAACCGGAGTTCTGTGACTCGTCTGTGCTACGCTGGTAATGTCTTGCACACGAAACCTTCAGGTTTGCATGCAACGCGTGAGCCGATTCAGATCGGTGCTGAAATTTACGGACATGCAGGACTCGAGGCGGATGCAGAAATTCAGGAACTGGTGATTGCGTGTCTAAGGCTGGCTGGCATTGAGCAAGTGCGCCTGGATTTGTGTCACGTGGGTGTGTTGCGTGCAATACTCGAAACAGATCCACTTGCGAAGCAACAAGAGAATATTTTGTTTTCTTTGCTAGAGTCCAAAGACATTCCGAGTATAAAAAATGTCAGCGAAGGCTTTTCTCCCGAGGTCAGGCGCGCTTTGCAGGTCTTGCCGACTTTGTATGGTGACGTGTCTGTCATTGGTCGGGCAAGGAAAGAGCTGCCTAATCTGGGTGGTGTTATGTCTGCCTTATCTGAGCTTGAGTATCTTGCTAATCTGGTTGGCAACGACAAGGTAACGATAGATCTGGCAGATCTGCGGGGGTACCACTACCACAGTGGCGTTATGTTCAGTGCGTTCGTTCCAGGTTTGCCAAATGCGGTTGCACGTGGTGGGCGTTACGATCACGTGGGTGAGGCTTTTGGTCGATCCAGGCCTGCAACAGGTTTTTCTTTGGATTTACGCGAATTGGCGCGTCTGATGCCTGTGGCCGAGAGAAAAGGGGCGATCCGTGCCCCCTGGAGTCGTGACGCAGGTTTGTTGTCAAAAATTGCAGCGTTACGTAGTGAGGGGGAGGTGGTGATTCAAAATCTCCCTGGGCATGAGAATGAACAAGATGAATTTGACTGCAATCGCGTGGTCGTATTCGATGGTGAACAATGGATTCTTCAAAATGTAGGTTGAGTAATGTCAAACAATAAAATTGCAAAAAATGTCGTTGTCATTGGTACCCAGTGGGGCGACGAGGGTAAAGGAAAGATTGTTGACTGGCTAACGGATCATGCCCAAGGTGTGGTTCGCTTCCAAGGTGGTCACAACGCAGGTCATACGCTAGTGATCGGCGGACAAAAGACTGCTTTGCAATTAATTCCTTCTGGAATTATGCGCGAGGGTACCGCTTGTTATATCGGTAATGGTGTAGTTTTATCTGTTCCGGATCTGTTGCGCGAGATTGATAAAATGCAGGCAAACGGCGTAGAGGTTGTTTCCCGGCTCAAGATCTCCGAGGCGTGCCCAGTCATTCTGCCTTACCATGCCGCGTTGGATGCTGCTCGTGAGGCCGCTCGTGGCGCTGCCAAAATTGGCACGACGGGCAAAGGCATTGGCCCTGCGTACGAGGATAAGGTTGCACGCCGCGCAATTCGTGTTGCAGATTTATTAAATGCAGAACGTTTTGCTGAGAAGTTGAAGGAAAATCTGGATTATCACAACTTCGTGTTAACGAATTATCTCAAGGCGCCAGCGGTTGATTATCAAAAGACTTTGGATGATACGTTGGCTTTAGTACCGCGTATTCGCCCTATGGTTACTGATGTTTCCAGTGCTTTGTATGCAGCGCATAAAGCTGGCGCAAGCCTCCTGTTTGAGGGCGCGCAGGGCAGCTTGCTGGATGTTGATCATGGCACTTATCCTTTCGTGACTTCAAGTAATTGCGTGGCAGGCAATGCTGCGGCAGGTACGGGCGTTGGCCCCAATATGCTGCATTACATTCTTGGAATCACTAAGGCGTATACGACACGTGTTGGCTCTGGTCCATTCCCTTCCGAATTACCGACGGATCAGGGTGTTGGTAAGCATCTGGCAAGTGTTGGGCATGAGTTTGGCACAGTAACTGGGCGTGCGCGTCGTTGTGGTTGGTTTGATGCGGCACTGTTGAAACGATCTGTTCAAATTAACGGCGTTTCCGGCATGTGTTTGACCAAGCTTGATGTGTTGGATGGTGTGGAAACTTTGAAGCTTTGTACGGGTTATAAACTGGGTGGAAAAATTGTTGATATTTTCCCGGTTGGTGCGGAAGAGGCGGCGATGTGCGAGGCCATCTACGAGGAAATGCCTGGTTGGTCTGAATCAACTGTAGGTGCGAAGAGTATGGAAGCTTTGCCCGAAAATGCTCGCAATTACATCAAGCGCATAGAGGCTCTCGTCGGAGTGCCAGTTGATATGGTCTCGACCGGTCCCGACCGTGAGGAGACTATCGTCTTGCGCCATCCGTTTATTTAAAGGAAAAATAAAAATGAATACACCTGCTTCTACGGATAAGGATCTGTGGGTTTCTTGGGATGCTTACCATCGTTCAATTGAGCAGTTGGCGCTTAAAGTGCATGAATCTGGCTGGAAGTTTGACCAGGTCTTGTGCCTTGCCCGCGGAGGTTTGCGACCAGGCGATATTTTTTCCCGAATTTTCGACGTTCCTTTGGCAATTCTTTCGACAAGCTCTTATCGTGAGGATGCCGGTACTGTTCAGGGTTCTCTGGATATAGGCAAATACATTTCGATGACCAAGGGAACTTTACAAGGCCGTGTTTTGGTTGTCGACGATCTGGTTGATTCCGGTGTGACGCTTGAGCGCGTTTTGCATCACTTGCGTGAAAATTTCCCAGCGGTAACGGATGTGAAGTCTGCGGTGATCTGGTACAAAGCCTGTTCTTCTGTTGCGCCTGATTTTCACCTTGACTATCTGGCGACAAATCCATGGATTCATCAACCATTTGAAGAGTACGACAGTATCCGGCCACATCAGTTAAATGCCTGGCTGAAAAAAGGCGAGACGGCTTAATTGTGTGAAATAAAAACGGGAGTCAGTTACTCCCGTTTTTATTTGCTTGATTGCTGCACTTAGTTTGAAGATTTATTTTGAGCAAGAAAAAAGCCCGTTGATAAAATCAACGGGCTTTCAATAACTTGGTGCCCACGGAGGGACTCGAACCCCCACACCTTGCGGCACATGGACCTGAACCATGCGCGTCTACCAATTCCGCCACGTGGGCGACAGAAGGCGTAATTATAGAGTAATCAGGATTAATTTGCTACGCTTTTAGTCGTAAATTTGAATTACTTTTTTCGAGGGGGATGTGAGATGAGCGAGTTTTGGAATTGTGAAATAGAAAAAGCCCGTTGATAAAATCAACGGGCTTTCAATAATTTGGTGCCCACGGAGGGACTCGAACCCCCACACCTTGCGGCACATGGACCTGAACCATGCGCGTCTACCAATTCCGCCACGTGGGCGACAGAAGGCACTTATTATAGATTGTTTCGGTATTATGTCAAGACGTGAGCCTGATCAGATTAGAATAGTTAGCTAAATAACGTGCGCTCCGGTAAACTGTAACGATGTCTTGTATATTCGGGGCAAGATTTAACTTTTAGAGAAATTCACAACATTTGAATAAGCATTTATACACAATTCCGAGTCGCGAAGATATTTTAGGTGTTCTGCGTACAACTAAAGTAAAGCTGACGGCGAATGCTATTGCAGCCAAGTTAGGCGTAAAAACCGAGGAGCTTGATGGTATGACGCGACGATTAAACGCGATGGAACGCGACGGTCAGATTACATCAGATAAGTCTGGACATTTCGTGCTGGCGAATCAGGATAATTTTATTTCGGGGAAGGTCAGCAGTCATCGGGATGGCTACGGCTTCTTGATTCCCGAGGATGGCAGTGAAGATTTGTTCTTGCCTGAACGGGAAATGCAGAAGGTACTACATGGCGATCGTGTGACGGCAAGAGTCACAGGTACTGATAGACGTGGGCGTCTTGAAGGCAGCATTGTTGAAATACTGGAACGTGCAAATACACATGTCATCGGACGTTTATTAAACGAAAATGGCGTCTGGATTGTCGCGCCGGAAGACAAGCGTTATAGCCAGGATATTTTACTTGCGGGCTCTCCCGGCAAAGCGAAAGCCGGACAGGTTGTCAGTATAGAGTTGACTGAGCAGCCAACTCGCTATGCGCAAGCGGTTGGCAAAATTGTTGAGATTCTGGGAGATATTGACGACCCCGGAATGGAAATAGAAATTGCCGTCAGAAAATTTGGTGTTCCTCACGAGTTTTCGGACGCAGCAAAAAAAATGGCGTCAAAATTGCCGTCTGAGGTGTTGGCTAAGGATTTAGAAAACAGGGTAGACCTGCGCGATATTCCTTTGGTCACGATTGATGGTGAAGATGCCCGAGATTTTGATGACGCGGTTTACTGTGAGCCCGTAAAGATCGGGCGTAGCAATGGACATCGCCTGATTGTCGCTATTGCTGACGTCAGCCACTATGTAACGCCGAATGACGCGCTGGATGAGGATGCGTTGTTGCGTAGTACATCCGTTTATTTCCCTCGTCGCGTTATTCCCATGCTGCCGGAAAAACTGTCTAACGGTCTGTGCTCACTGAATCCGGACGTAGATCGTTTGACCTTGGTTTGCGATATGGTGATAACACAAGATGGCGATATTAAGGCCTATCAGTTTTATCCCGCGGTAATTCATTCGGCTGCGCGTTTTACTTACACTGAAGTGGCTGAGATTCTTGGAAATACGAAAGGAACAGCGGCTGCCAAGCGTATGTCGCTGGTGCCGCACCTGAGCAATTTGTACGCAGTTTTTCAGTCATTATTGAAAGCCCGTCAAGCGCGCGGCGCGATTGATTTTGAAACTACAGAAACGTACATCATCTGTAATGCTGCGGGTAAGATAGAGAGAATCGTTCCTCGCACAAGAAATGACGCACACAAGTTGATCGAAGAATGTATGTTGGCTGCCAATGTATGTGCTGCGAATTTACTCGAAACCTACAAGCATCCTGGCACGTACCGCATTCATGCCGGCCCGACTAAAGAGAAGTTAACGCAAGTCAGAAATTTTCTGAAACAAGTTGGCTTATTTCTTGGCGGTGGAGATAGCCCGTCGGCATCTGATTATGCTGCCTTGATGGAAAAGGTAAAAGGACGTCCGGACGCACAGTTGTTGCAGACCATGCTACTGCGCTCTATGCAGCAAGCGGTTTATAGCCCAGACAATATAGGTCATTTTGGTTTGTCCTACGAGGCCTATGCGCATTTCACCAGTCCTATCCGACGTTATCCTGATTTGCTGACACACAGAGCGATCAAAGCGGTTTTACAAGGAAAGGTTTATGAGCCCAAGGGCATCAATCTGAGCTTGTTAAATACGACGATTTCAAATGCTGCGCGTAAGCAGCAGGTTGCGGATAAAGCAGCGGGTAAAAAGAAGCCGGAGAAAGATCTCACGATCTGGGACGCTTTGGGGACTCATTGTTCTGCAAATGAACGCCGTGCTGATGAAGCATCCAGAGATGTTGAAGCATGGTTGAAGTGCTACTTTATAAAAAATAAGCTGGGCGAAGAATTTATCGGAACGATTACCGGGGTTACGCAGTTCGGTATTTTTGTTCAGTTAGACGATATCTTTATTGAGGGCCTGGTTCATATCACCGAGCTTGGTGCTGATTATTTCCAGTTTGATGAAGCCAGACATGAGCTGCGTGGCGAACGCACTGGAAAGCGTTACCAACTGACCGATAAGGTCAAAGTGCAGGTTAGTCGCGTAGATCTTGACGCACGTAAAATTGACTTGAGCCTGGTTCAAAATGTTGCCGCTAATGCTGCCGTTAGCCGCGGTTCCGGATCGGATAAGGCAAAAAGAAGCGCTTCGTCGTCTTCCGCGCCTGTGGGGAAGGGAGCGTCAGGCGTAAGACGAGGGGCAGTCAATGAGTCTATGGAATTGGAGCGTGCGTCTTCAGGGGCTCGTTCTTCTAAATCATCCAAAAAATCTCCGGCCTCGAGTAAAAGTAAAGTGCCATCAAATGGTAAGTCTGCAGGAAAAGCAGCGAAAAGAAGACGTTAAGTTAATGAGTAAAGAGCAATATGAAAAGTAAAATGATTTTTGGTTTCCACGCGGTGACTTCCCGTATTCGTCACGAAGCGTCGTCGGTGGAAGAGATTTATGTTGATTCCGGGCGTAGTGACCGGCGTATGCAGGAACTCTTGCATGCGGCAAAATCTGCAGGTATCCGGGTTATTCCTGCGGATGATCAACGCTTATCGAACATCGTTGGCACCCGTCGCCATCAAGGTGTCGTCGCGAAAGCAGGGGAGCTATCTCTGGCGCGCAATCTTGATGAGTTATTGGATGCGATTGATGGTCCACCATTGTTGTTGGTGCTGGACGGCATTACTGATCCGCATAATCTTGGCGCCTGTTTGCGGGTTGCCGATGGCGTTGGTGCGCATGCTGTTATTGCACCCAAAGACCGGGCCGTAGGATTGAATGCGACAGCGGCAAAAGTTGCCAGTGGTGCGGCTGAAACTGTGCCGTATATCACGGTTACCAACCTCGCACGCACATTGAGAGAGTTGAAAGAGCGGGATATTTTGCTGGTGGGGACATCTGATGATGTCGATCAAACGATTTATGACGTGAATTTTACCGGCGGCAGTGCGCTGGTGATGGGCTCTGAAGGTGAGGGGATACGCAGGTTGACCAGAGAAACCTGCGACGTTCTTGTTAGCGTGCCCATGTTCGGTTCGGTTGAGAGCTTGAATGTGTCAGTGGCTTCAGGTGTTTGTTTGTACGAGGCGAGACGCCAACGCTTAATCAAAGCTGTTTAAAACGAAAATTGATCTTTAACGATATTTCAGTGCGCTTCGGCGCACTTTTTCTGAATAAGCTACTATCCTAGTCCGTCTATTTTTTGCACTTCCACATGTTCAGCCATTTTCGTGAAGATATTGCCAGCATTATTAAGAAAGATCCGGCCGCCCGGAATGCGTGGGAGGTAATGACATGCTACCCGGGGTTTCAGGCGATCGTTATGCATCGCTGGGCAAACTGGTGCTGGGTTCGCGGACTGAAGTGGTTGGGGCGTTTTATTTCTTATATCGCCCGCGTGATTACCGGTATCGAAATTCATCCGGGTTCAACAATCGGCCGTAGAGTATTTATCGATCATGGTTTTGGTGTTGTTATTGGTGAAACTGCAGAGGTCGGTGATGACTGCACGATTTATCAAGGTGTCACTTTAGGTGGAACATCTCTATCGCGTGGCGCAAAGCGGCATCCTACTCTCGAGCCTGGTGTTATTGTCGGTGCTGGTGCGAAGGTGTTAGGGAGCTTTACCATAGGTGCTGGCGCGAAAATTGGTTCTAACTCTGTTGTGCTGAAACCGGTTCCTGCGGGTGCAACTGCAGTCGGTAATCCTGCGCATATCGTCAAAAAAGAACCCAGTGCGACAGACCCAGTTGGTGACAGTCTGTTTTCAGCGTATGGTGTTACGCAGAGCAGTGATGATCCTGTATCAAAGGTATTACATAAGTTGATTGATCACGCTGTATCGCAGCAAGAGCAAATTGAAAAATTGACTGCTGCGATTTCTTGCGCTGGGATTGTTTGTGAGCAGGCGACAGAAAAATTAAATCCAGAACAAATAAATAGCCTGGTTGAGTAATTTATACCTGGCTACGGTACGATCGTACCAATGAGTTGAGTCCCGCTCTGATTTCAACCGGCAATTCGCTCGCACATATGCCGATAGGCCCGACCCTCTTGTTAACCAGAGTGTCGGCGGCATTGCCATGTAGCCACGTTGCCAGTTGAGCTGTATGAAAATAATCGTATCCTTGCGCTAACAAAGCACCGCAAAGGCCAGCCAGGACGTCGCCAGTGCCGCCAGTCGCAAGTCCTGGATTGCCACTTGTGTTGATGCGTATCGAGCCATCAGGGTGACCGATGACGCTGCCAGCGCCTTTCAGTATCACGATCGCGTTGAATTTAGTGGATAACTGGTTCGCTGCTGATAAGCGGTTGCTTTGAATTTCTTTCGTGCTTACTCCTAGCAGCCGCGCTGCTTCCAATGGATGCGGTGTCAGAATCTTTGCTGTTATTTTGTTGCTGAGTTTGATTTGCAGTTCAACATCCGATGCGATTAAATTGAGTGCATCTGCATCAAGCACCAATGGTGCATCTGAATCTAATATTCTATGCAGAATCTCTTTGGCTGTTTGAGAGTTTCCCATACCGGGACCCGCAACAATAACCCCCGTCGCATACTGAATGTCGTTTGCATTCCTGCACATGATTTCCGGATAGGGTGCATCGTAACTTATCGTGGAATGGACGAATCCGATAAAAACCTTACCAGCACCTGCAAACAATGCGCTTCGTGCCGCGAGTATCCCAGCACCTGACATGCCGTCGGCTCCGCCGATAATGCTAACCTCACCGTAGCTTCCTTTATGACTATTCTGCCTGCGGTCTGGCACAACGAATTCGAAACTTTCCGGACAATTTAAAAGGCATTTGCTTATTGGATAGAGGTGCTCAGGAATATCTAAATTACCAATCACGACACTGCCCGCGTAGTCCTTACCATCGGCAGTGTGTAATCCCGGTTTGTTGCCGATAAAGGTCAGCGTATGGTTTGCCCGGAGCGCGATTTTGTACTCACCGATTACGATGCCGGTATCTGTGTTTAATCCGCTGGGAGTATCGAGAGCCAATACGGGAATATTTTTTTCGCTGGATATTGTGTTGAGTTTGACGACGATATCGGCATAGATGCCGGTGATTTCCCGGGTCAGTCCAATACCGAATAGTCCATCAATAATCAGGCTCCAATCGGTTTCCTGTATCGTCAGAAAATCTGCCGACGTAATAATTTGCACATTCTTGGCAACAGCGTGCTCGAAGCAAGACTGAGCTTCAGGTGAATATTTCTCGGGAGTTGCACAAAGTAAGAGGCTGACACTGAATCCGTTTTCTGCCAAATTGGTGGCAGTTTCACACGCGTCGCCACCATTATTACCCGGGCCAGCTACGATCAGGATCGGTGCACTGACTTTCCCTAATAACGACATGGCAAAATGAGCTGCAGCTTTGCCCGCTTTTTGCATCAGCGATGTTCCCGGATTTTGTTTTTTTGCCAGAGTTTCCAGTTGCCTGATTTGTTTTGAGGAAAAAAGTGTTAAGTAGTCAGGCATTGGTTTATCCGTCACATTATTTACTGGAGGGAGGTTGCAATTGTGGCGTTGAAGTTGATGCTGCTGGGGCGCCTAAGGATTGTATTGTTTCTAAGCCATGTTGAAATAAGTTTTCAATCGGCAGCAGTAGGTAAGGCAATATCAAACCCACCATCAGGAACCCGACAGCTATCGTAATTGGAAAGCCGATACCAAACAAATTGAGCTGAGGGGCAGCGCGGGTCAGTATCCCCAGAGCAACGTTAATCACCAATAGTGCTGCAACAATTGGCAATGCCAGGCGGAGTCCGGTGATAAAAATCTGCTCACCCCAGATAACCAGTTTATGGACATTAAATCCGCTCTGTAGCGTTGTCGTTATGGGGATCGTTTTGAAGCTTTCAATCAATGAGCTGAGCAGTGCAAGATGCGCATTCGATGTCAGGAAAATCAAGGTTGTCAGCAACACCAGAAATTGCGCAATGGCAGAAGAGCGCCCCTGACTCAACGGATCAAAAAAAGTGGCGAAACCCAGACCCATTGTTAAACCAGATACCTCACCAGCAACTTCGACAGCGGCAAAAACGATACGTATAACGAACCCCATGCCTAAACCGATAACAAGTTGCTGAGCGAGGATCACCATCCCCGTCAGTGAGACTGGATCAACGTCAGGGTGTACAGGAATCGTTGGCGCGACAATGAGGGCAATCATGACTCCCAGTGCAATCTTAATTTGTACCGGAACCGTGTTATTGCCAAAAGGAGGGGTGATGGCAATCATCCCCAGAATTCTTGTCAGAGGCCAGATGAACGATGTGATGAGGCTGATTAACTCATTGCTGCCAACGGAAAGCATAGCTGCGATACTACCCAGCCATCGTTGCAATGCTGGTGAATGCTTGTCTCATATAATCAGTCAGTATGGTTAACATCCACGGGCCGGCAATAATTAATGTGACGAATATTCCGACCAGTTTCGGAATAAAAGAAAGCGTGGTTTCATTAATCTGGGTTGCCGCTTGAAAGATACTGACTAACAGGCCGATGACCAATGCCACCAGCAGCATTGGAGCTGAAACGAGTAAAGTTACTTCAATTGCCTGTCTGCCAAGCATCATTACGCTATCGGGAGTCATATTCTTCCTTAGTAAAAGCTTTGCGCCAGAGAGCCTATGATTAACTGCCAGCCATCCACTAAAACAAACAGCATAAGTTTGAACGGTAATGACACGATGGAAGGCGACACCATCATCATACCCATAGACATCAGGACACTGGCGACGACCATATCAATAATCAGAAATGGAATGAAAATAGCAAAGCTGATTTGGAATGCTGTTTTCAATTCACTGGTAATGAAAGCTGGAATCAATACCCGCAAAGATACTTCTTCAGGGCCTTGCAATTGAGGGGTATTCGATAATTTGACATATAACGCTAGATCGGCCTGGCGGGTTTGTTTCATCATGAATTGCTTGAGAGGTGCCGCTCCCTTATCCATTGCTTCCATCATGGAAATTTTGTTTTCCGCAAAAGGTGTATAGGCTTCCGCATAGATTTTGTCGAGCACCGGCCCCATCACAAATAAAGTTAAAAACAAAGATAGTCCTACCATGACCTGATTAGGCGGTGCAGACTGTGTTCCCAATGCCTGGCGCAGTAAGGACAAGACGATGATGATGCGCGTAAAACTCGTCATCATCAGCAGCGCTGCAGGGATAAAGCTGAGCGCAGTCAGGAACAAAAGTGTTTGTATGCTCAGGGAGTAATTTTGCCCACCGCCCGGAGCAGGAGTGCTCGTAATTGCCTGTAAAGCGCCGTTAGACTGAGCCAGAGCGATATCTGGGAATATGAGCGAAATCAGAACGATAATCTGACAGCAATAAAAAAGTGAAGTGCGCAGGATTTTCATGCGGAATTTACGTATTTGTATCAGTTGGCGTAGCCACACGTTTTTCGATTGTTCGTTGCAACCAATCCTGAAAAGAGCTGTGATTTGCCGGTGTCACTTGCAATAAGGATTCCTGTTTTGGGAGTGTCGCCAAATTAGTGATATTGGAGACGGTGACACCGAGTACCAGCCATTGATCTCCGACCTCAATCACCATCACTCGTTCACGATTTCCTACATTCAGACCACCCAGAATCTTCATTGGAATCTTGTTTGCGGAGGTTACCGGGCCAATCCGCTTAAAAGCCCAGGCAGCGAAAAACATTAAACCGAGAACAAAAAGCAGAGCCAGGGTGATTTGCAACAAGCCTGCTCCTGGCGTCAGCGAGGCAGCATCTGTGGCGAGGGCATGTTCAGACACAGCCAGCAAAAATAACAATAAGAATTTGCTGTGAGGTTTCATTATTTATTCAGTTTGCGAATTCGTTCTGCTGGGGTCACGATGTCAGTCAGACGAATACCAAATTTATCATTAACAACCACAACTTCGCCTTGAGCGATCAGGCAGCCGTTCACCAGTACATCCATTGGCTCACCTGCCAGACCATCAAGTTCCACGACGGAGCCCTGCGCCAGTTGCAGCAAATTTTTAATCGCGATCTTGGTTCTTCCCAATTCAACCGTCAGCTGCACAGGGATATCGAGAATGAAGTCAATATCGTTGTGTGTTTCAGTCGAACTTCCTTTTGCGCTGAATTCTTTAAATATCGCAGGATTTGCCGGTGGTTCGGATTTTTGGCTTGCTGCCGCAGCTGCCGCGGCGGCATCGGCCTTTTCCTGCTCTGCAATTGCTGCACCCCAATCGTCTTCGCTGATCGGGCTATCTGTATTTTCATCCATGGTTCTCTCCTTGTGCTGCTACTTCTTGTACGCTGGAACTGATCAGCTTTTCCACGCGTAATGCATATTGTCCATTGAATACACCGTATTTGCATTCCATTACCGGGGTGCCATCAACCTTGGCAGAGATCACCTCCGGGATATTTAAAGGAATGATGTCTCCAGTTTTCATATTCAGAATGTCGCCTAGTGTGACACGGGTTGTGCCTAAGTCAGCAACTATTTCCACTTCCGCAATCTGAATTTGCTGCGTCATCAGGCGAACCCAGCGCTTGTCCACTTCCAGAGTTTCACCTTGCAGGCTACTCGTCAGAATATCCCTGATAGGTTCAATCGTGGAGTAGGGCATGCAAATATGCATTTCACCGCTGACTGGCCCCAATTCTATGGTAAAGGTTGTCGATACCACTACCTCGTTTGGTGTCGCAATATTGGCAAACTGGGTATTCATTTCAGAACGAATATATTCGAACTCAACTGGATAGACTGGCTCCCACGATTTTGCGTAGGTTTCAAAAATAATTTCCAGAATGCGTTGAATAATTCTTTGCTCAGTCTGCGTGAAATCACGTCCTTCAACTCGAGTGTGGAAGCGACCGTCACCACCGAATAAATTGTCGACCAAAAGAAACACCAGGCCAGGGTCGAGCACCACCAACGAAGTTCCCCTGAGTGGTTTCATGTGCACCAGATTCAGATTGGTCGGTACAACCAGATTACGGATGAATTCACTGTATTTGGAAACTCTGACGGTACCGACGGATACCTCTGCGCTACGGCGCAAAAAATTAAATAATCCTATGCGTAAAAGACGTGCAAATCTTTCGTTGATAATTTCCAGCGTCGGCATACGGCCACGAACAATGCGCTCTTGCGTCGCAAGGTTATAGGGCCGTACACCCGACGTGTCTTCTTGAGACTGAGAGTCATCTTGATCTCCCGTGACGCCTTTTAACAGAGCATCGACTTCTTCCTGGGAGAGGAAATTATCTGACATAGTGCTATTGAACTACAAATTTAGTAAAGAAAACGCCCGTTACTTTTTGCGGTTCACCTTTCGCAGTAAAAGGTTGATTAACTTTTTCAATGATTTCGTCTACCAGTTTATCTTTACCCTCAGTAGAGAGGACGTCATTGGCATCTTTGCTCGACAATAGTAAAAGCAGGCGACTGCGTACCTGGGGCATATTTGCTTTGATCAGGGATGACTGATCTTCACCTTCAACCTGAAGCGTCATCGCGATTTGTAAATATTTATCGCCACTGTCCGATTGTAGGTTCACCGTAAAATCGTCCAATGGCAGAAAAACTGGAGCTTTTGCTGGTTCTGCTTTGTGCTCTTTTTCTTTTGACGCAGATTTTTTCGATAAAAAGAAGGCTGCACCACCGCCGACGCCACCGAGAACAAGGACCGCGGCCGCAATGATAATAATTAATTTTTTCTTTGATTTTGCTGGAGCAGCTTCGCCGGTTTCGGGAGCTGCATTAGCAGGTTTCTTCGCCATATTTTTCCTCTCAAGCAGCGGTATTTTTCCGCTATTTCTTATATTATCTTCGAAATAAAGCACCGAATAACAGGAGAAAAGACGGATAAATACCACTCATCTTTTCAATTCTGAAAAAATAATAATGCGATCGATACATGAAGAAACGCATTATTCCCAGTTAAATGCTGTATTTCTTTTATTCTACCTGTTTGAGAGACAAGTTTTTCAACTAAGCACTAAGCAAACGTATCGACAGCTCCAATGCGGGAGATTATTTTGGTCGTTTTGACGTCGGATATAGCTTGGTTGCTGATAACGCTTTCGCTCCCACCATTTCTGGAAATTGAGGTGGAAGGATTTGTTTGTCTGAATTCGCGACCTTGCTGCCCCTGATTGGATGCTTCTGCGTTGACTGAGAAACCTGATAATTGGACTCCGGCATCATCCATCATCTGACGCAATTTAGGCAGAGAAGCCTCCAGTGCCTCCCTGACATCAGGATGTGCGGAGATAAAAGTTGCGTTTGCCTGATCGTTTGTGACATTCAATACGATTTGTAATGGCCCCAGATCAGGTGGGTTCAGAGTTAACTCGGCCGATTGCATGCTAGAGCCAACCATCCAGATTACTTTTTGCCCCACCGCTTTATCCCACGCCGAGGAATTCAGTGGAGGCGATATCTGATTAGCAGAAACGGCACCGGTGAGCGTCGCATTCTGCGTAGCGTTAAGCTGTTGTTGCGGCGGCGTTTGTTGGACGCCGGCCGGGTTCGTCGCTTCATCTTTTCGTAACCTTAACGCAAGCTGGTCAATAGATCGTTCTAGTTTATCGGCAGAGACATTTGTTTTGGGCGATATATCCTGTTGGGCACTTGTTTGCAACTTGAGTGGCTCACCTTTTTCTGATTTAAGTTCCAGGTGATCTGCAAATGATCCTGATGTGTCAGAACCTATCCCTTTGCCTTTAACAATCTGGGATGTATCTGTCACTGGAGTTTCGACTGTCAGATCTGGGGCAGTTGTATCCAGTCGTGTTGAAAGGGTATTGCTAACGATGGCGTCAAAGGCTGTTTCTTTTGATATTGCCTCAGAAGAGGGGAGATTTTTTTCGTTCAACGGCTTTAGTGACAGGCCGCTGTTTGACGCATCCGAAATGACGCCGGTGTCGGTTTTTATCGCGGCATCGTCACCAGATTTTGTTGGTACCAACTTAGAAATATCATTTAAGGTGTTAAATAATTGTATTAACTGATGATCGCCGTCATCCGTTTCTTTTTTTTCAGTTTGATTGTCTTCTTTTTCAGTATCTTCGCTTTTCTTCAGCGCAGCAGTACTAGTGTCATGCAATTCTTCAGACGGCGTTGCAACGTCTTGCTTCGGTGGCTCGACATTTTTTGTGGGCAATTTGCCGTTGGTTTCCCTAGGGGGTGGCGCTGACGTCGCCTTATTTCCACTTATTTCTTTCTTGAGCAGCTTATTAAAAGAGTTATCAGCATTCACCACTGGATTGCTCTTGCTCGTTTTCGCCGCACTGGTCTGATTGTTGAGTGAGCTGACAATATTGAGTGTTTGCATAGCTGTTGCCGTTATTAAGTTGCTACTCTGATTTATAAAAATACGCTCGTGCAGCAAAATCGTCGGTTTGTTTCTGATCCGATTTGGCTTCCTTTTTTTGCTGCACCATTTTCACCCGGTGATCGAGGGTGTTATATGACAGCCGTTTCTTTTCATTCCCTTGCCAATCAAGTTTCGCTGCCTGAACTTTTGATTCTGCATTTCGTATCACTTCTTTTTGACCTTCAACGGCACTGTCCAGTTTGGCTAAAAAACCCAGGAAATTTCCGTATTGGCTGGCACTGATACCAGCGGCGGCGGCGGTCTTGAATTTACTGTCGTAATCATCTCGATACTGGATTAATAAATTCAGCTTACTTTGCGTTTCTTCGTGATAACGAATAGCTTGTCCCAAGCGTTTTGCTGCGTCATCGGTTTCCCGATCCGCAATTTCAATTAAAGTGTTTATTGGTGATCTCTTCGCCATCTGTACCTAAGTATAGAGCTAACTAAAATTATCTATCCTTGGAATAGAGCCCGAAGTCCCTCCAAGCTCTCTGATATGCTGCATTTCTGGGTAATATCTTGCTGTAAAAAAGCGATGATTCTCGGATGCAGCCGAATCGCTTCGTCAAGCAACGGATCCGAGCCCGGCGCATAAGCACCAACGCTGATCAAATCTCTGCTGCGCTCGTATCTTGAGTATAGTTGTTTCAACTTCCTCGCAAGTTGCTGATGTTCCGGAGTCGTGATGCTGTGCATCGCCCGGCTGATGGATTGTTCGATATCAATGGCTGGGTAATGGCCGCTCTCAGCTAATGTACGATTCAGGACTATATGACCATCAAGAATTGCACGCGCAGAGTCTGCGATAGGGTCTTGTTGATCATCGCCCTCAGTCAGTACTGTGTAAAACGCAGTGATCGAACCGCCGCCTTCTTTGCCATTGCCGGCGCGTTCGACAAGCACAGGTAATTTTGCGAACACTGAAGGAGGGTAGCCCTTGGTCGCTGGCGGTTCACCGATCGCCAGAGCGATTTCACGTTGCGCCATCGCGTATCGTGTTAATGAGTCCATGATCAGTAGAACGCTGTGTCCTTGATCCCGGAAATATTCCGCGATTGTTGTTGCGTACGCAGCTCCTTGCAAACGCAATAGTGGCGGAGCATCTGCTGGCGCTGCTACGACTGCGGACCTTGCCAGACCCTCTGCGCCAAGAATCTGTTCAATAAATTCTTTTACCTCGCGCCCCCGTTCACCAATCAATCCGACGACGATAATGTCTGCGGTAGTAAACCGCGCCATCATTCCGAGCAGCACACTTTTACCAACACCCGAACCGGCAAACAAGCCAAGACGTTGTCCTCTTCCGACGCTGAGCATGCTGTTGATTGCGCGAACGCCAACATCAAGCGTGTCGACAATCGGTGCCCGTTCCAGAGGGTTGTAAATCCGCGCTGCAAGTGGCGCAGATTCCGTCGTTTTCAGGGGGCCAAGTGTATCCAGTGGACGTCCATTGCCATCCAGGACACGTCCTAATAGCTGGTAACCGACAGGTAGTTGGCGGCTTCTGTCGCTTGGTCTTCTGAGTGGGTGGCTGGATGTTTGTCGTGACTCTTCGGCAAAAACAGGAGCACCGGGAGTAACACCCTCAAGGTCGCTATGAGGCATCAGGAAAAGCCGGTCTCCATCGAAACCTACAACTTCTGCGTCGATTTTCGCACCGCCCGCTAAATGTATAGAGCAGGCACTCCCTACCGGCAAGCGCAAACCGACGGCTTCCATGACTAAGCCTGTGACCTTAGTCACTCTGCCAGCGGGTTGAACGGCATCATTTCCGACCAGCAGATCTTTACTGCCAGTCAGAATAGATTTCCATTGATCTGTGAATGCACTTTCCATGGGCTTTACTCAGAATCTGATGCTTTTTTTCGCATCATGGCGGTTAAGCGTTCCCAGCGAGCCTCAAGATTGGAGTCGATAAGATTTTGCGATGTCTCAATCTTGCAGTCTCCGCGAGATAGTTGTTGATCGGGGACAATACGCCAGCCGTTGGCGATCAGCGTGTCGCCAAGATTATTCTTAACGATGCTTGCATCGACAGGATTTAAACTGATGCTTGCATTTTTTTGTACTGATGGTAACTGCGCGATGGCATCCTCAACGATAGGGAGAATGATATTTTCATCCAGTTCTATCCGTGTCTTTAAAATTGTTGATGCCAGGCTGATCGCCAGATCAAGTAAGTCTTTGCCTGTCGTTTTTCCTACCTCGCCTAATTCCATTGAAAATTTTTCTGACAAGTCACGCATGCTTTGAAGGTCTGGCTGCATATTTTCCGTCGCCACGTGTTGTCCTGCCTCTTGGCCTTCGATCAGGCCGCGCTCATAAGCTTCCTGATAGCCAACGGCATAGCCTTCCTGTCTTGCTTTTTCACGTATTTCTTCCAGTTCATGTTCCGACAGAGTCGGAACGAATCTGGTTGGCTCGGGTTCGTGTTTGGGCTCTGGAATATGATGAGGGCGCGTTTCACCAAATGATGCCATTTCCCATCGTTGGTAAGCCGAAACGTCGTCTTTTCGTAAGACACTAGACATAAGAGTCTTCGCCTTTCGCGCCTAACATGATCTGGCCTTCATCCGCGAGTCGACGCACAACGAGCAGAATTTGTTTTTGCTGTGCTTCCACCTCAGATAGCCGGACTGGTCCTTTGGACTCCAGATCTTCGCGCATCATTTCAGCTGCACGCTGAGACATATTTTTAAATATTTTTTCCCGCATATCCTGATTAGCGCCTTTGAGCGCGATGATCAGTGAATCGGATTGCACTTCGCGTAGCAACAACTGAATACCCTTGTCATCAATTTCCATGATATTGTCAAAAACAAACATCTCGTCCATGATTTTTTCTGCCATGTCACCATCATATTTGCGCAGATTATCCATAACAGACGCTTCGTTTTCACCGCTCATGAAGTTCAATATTTCTGCCGCGGCTCTGACCCCGCCGATTGATTTTTTCTTCAGGCTTTCATTGCCTGTCAGTAGTTTAGTTAGAACGTCATTCAACTCTCTGAGTGCGGCTGGCTGAATACCGTCGAGCGTAGCGATGCGCAAAACAACATCATTTCGTAAACGTTCAGAGAAATTATTTAAAATTTCACACGCCTGATCGCTTTCCAGGTGAACTAAAATCGTTGCGACGATCTGCGGGTGTTCATTTTTAATCAGGTCGGCAACTGATGCTGAGTCCATCCATTTCAGACTTTCAATGCCGCTGGCGTCTTTTCCACCCAGGATACGATTCAATAAAGACGATGCCTTGTCGTCGCCCAGTGCTTTGGTGAGGACATTGCGGATATATTCGTCAGAGTCTAAACCGACAGATGAGCTGAGATCTGCGGCCGCCTTAAACTCATCGAGAACCTTCGCTATGCGCTCGTGGGGTATCGCACCTATTGTCGCCATAGCAGCGCCAATTTTCTGCACCTCACGTGGGCCCAGAAATTTCATTACTTCTGCGGCACCGTCTTCACCAAGTGCAAGCATGAAGGTTGCTGCTTTTTGTACTCCATCATCACTCATTGTTAATCCATGTCTTGATTACGTTAGCAACAATTCTCGGGTCATTTTTTGCTAATTCTTTAGCCATGTCCAAGGTTAACTCATAACTGTTTCCTTGCTTTGCGGCTAGTACTTCTTCTTCACTGGAGAGATTGACATACGTATCATCGTCTTCCTCCTGCTGTAATTCTTTTTCAGCTGCGGTGAGTTTTTCCGCTTCTTCAGCTTCTTTTTTAGCTTTTTCTTCGGCGACGTCTTTACCCATAATTTTGTACAACATGGGCTTCAGATAGCCAAAGAATAAATAGGCTAAAACTGCGGCGATTAATAAGTATTTTCCCAGTTCTTTCGCTAATTGGATTGTTTCTGGTTGTTTCCAGAATGGTACGTCCACTATAGTTTCTTTTTCCGGACCGGCAAATGGGCTATTAACAACATTCAGAGTATCACCACGGTCTTTATTAAATCCCATCGCTTCGCGTGCCAGATCGGTAATCTGTGTTTTCTCAATATCCGTCAGCGGTCTGGTCGTAATCTTTCCGGATTTATCTGTCTCGTTCTTGTAATTCACAACAACGGCGACGGACAATCGTTTTACGCCACCCATTCCCTGTTGTGTGTAGCGGATAGTTTTATCAACTTCATAGTTGATGGTCGAGTCTTTTTGTACAAGCCCGGCGTTTGATGCTGAAGCAGATGTCGCAGTGCCACTGGCCACAATCGGTGCTGTTACGGGCACTGGTGGTTGATTGGTCAGTGAGCCAGGAATGCCGGACGCATTATTGTTTTTATTGTAGCTTTCGCTGGATTGCTGGCTACGTATTGTGGATGCCTCGGGTGGAGAATTCGGGCGATAACTTTCCGCCGCTTGTTCAGTTTTTGAGAAATCGATATCCGCAGTTGCTTCGGCACGAACGTTATTAGCGCCAACTATCGGAGAAATAATAGATTCGATGCGTTTGACAATATTTTGTTGAAATTCCTGTACGTATTTAAGCTGGGATGGATCTAAATTGTTGCTTCCAGCTTGTTTATTCATATCGGAAAGCAAATTGCCGTTTTGATCCACAATCGATACGTTTTTAGTTGACAGCTCAGGAACGCTGCTGGCGACCAGATGCAGAATAGCACTGACTTGTTGTTGATCGAGAATCCGGCTTGGATATAAATTTAGCAATACTGATGCTGTCGGTTTTTGTTGATCACGTATAAAAACGGAGGACTTCGGAATGGCGAGATGCACCCTTGCTGACTGCACGGCTGATACCGCCTGAATTGATCGTGCTAATTCACCTTCAAGTGCGCGTTGGAAATTGACTTGTTCGAGAAACTGGGAAATTCCGAGCTTTTGATTTTCCATTAATTCAAAACCGACATTGCCACCTTTGGGCAATCCTTGCGACGCGAGTTTCAGGCGAGCATCATGTACCTGGCTCGCAGGTACGAGAATCGCACTGCCAGTTTCCGAATATTTATACGGAATGTTCATTTGCTGCAAGGATGCAACGATGGCGCCGCCATCTCTGTCGTTAAAGTTTGAAAACAGCACTTTGTACTCAGGTTGCTGCCCCCACAGCCAGATCCCAGCCATTATCGCCAGTATCAGTGCTGCACCCGCTGAAAGCATCGCTGTACGGATGCCTGGTGTTTGCGGAATCCCAAATATTTTTTTGGGTTCCACAAGCTCATCAGGAGCCATGATCATATTTTCAGCGGTTGCCATAAATCACCTGATCAGCATTGAAAATTAAAAAGTGTATTTGCATCATGTTACGAAGCCATTTTGGTTTTTTCCTTACTACTGATTTTGCACTGAATTCTGAATTTCAATCAGGAGAGTAAGCGTCAATTAGTGCATCTTTTTATCGAAATGGAGAATTTTTTAGGTGATAAGGTAGATGCTAGATCAATCTTTATTGGCTATGGAGAATGTATGAAAATGGCTGGCATTGACAGCAGTCGCATTGATGCAATGGTTGCTCAGTTAAAAGCGACGGCTGCGAAAATGGAGGCGGGTAGCGGAATCAATCGCACCGAAGAAAGCGATGCGCCCAAACGCATAGACTTTGCAGATGCGCTGAAAGCATCATTAGATCAGGTAAATAAAGTTCAACTGACATCGCAGCAGTTGGGTGAGAAATTTGCCCTGGGAGACGATAAAGTCAGTTTGTCTGATGTCATGATTTCAATGCAAAAAGCAAACATTTCATTTCAGACGACTGTGCAAGTCAGAAACAAATTGATCACTGCATATCATGACATCATGAATATGCAGATCTGATCTTAAGCACAGTTGAAGTGATCGGTATTTCAGCGGATTCCAGTCATTTTGGAATTCCGCTCTCTTTCTAATTTCATGATGTAGCGTTGAACGCTGGTCAGTACTGAATTCGATAAATTGAAAAACTGGCAGCCGATACGACGATTCGTTTTTCCATTTAATAAAACCAGATCTTGAGAATTTCTGATTTGCAGTGCAACATCGATCAGACCGATTGTCGGCAAATCCAGTTTGCAATGCTCATAGATTTTTCCTGGAGTGCAGTCGAGGATTTTTCTCTCGTCAAGCACGGCAATACCACCACAACTGATATCGACCAGAGATAATTTTAAAATCTCAACACTATCATTCAGTTCAACAGAAAAACTTACTTTAATCGGCGTTGAGACTGGAGTGTTGATTCGATAATACTCACGTCGTTGCAGCCGGATCAGGTTTGACGGGATGCTGAATTGTAAAGCCGGACGATTCTCAAATTCAGTACTATGGACGCCTGTTGTGGAAAACTGAATGCCGATTTTATCCAGCAAACCTTCAAATGAAACCCGGTGCGCTTCAATTATTCTCTGATTGGCTAATTGGCCGGGGGCGCAGTCAACTATGACCGTATTATTATTATCGTCAACGTCGAGAATGGATGTGATAAATACTTCCGCGCCATCGTGAATCAACATGCTGATGAGCTGGTTACTATCTTTCAGACCGCGTAATAAGGAAATAATTTCCCTGCGAGAGTCGACCTGAAAAGGACTTTGGTTTTCAGTCCCGAGAGAAGGAGGGGATTGCATGTTTTTTATTTGCTCTTATCTGTCAAAATTTTGAGAAGGTAGCGGTGCTACGGTTCAGGGTGTCTCCGGCTCGACCCCGGACTTTTCTTTATCTATATGGTAAAGCCAAGCGAGCAGTTCTGCAACAGCGATATATAGAACAGGGGGAATGTTTTCATCCAGATCGACTTTCATCAATAAAGATACCAGCTCTTTTGATTCATGTACGTGAACGCCGTGTTCTTTCGCCCTGCTGATTATCTCATCAGCAATTATTCCCTTGCCTTTGGCCACAACCCGTGGGGCACTATCCCCGCTATGGTAAGCGAGTGCGACCGCGTGTTTATCTGTGGGCTTATTTGCTGTCATTTTTTCTGACACTCAGGCTATCCAGAGTTGTGTCTAAAGAGGACAGGGCGGACGATAGTTGCCCGGCATGAGTTTTAAGGGCGTTCACCGTATCTTCATTTTCTGCATTGATGTTCAGGCTTAAATGATTTGCTCGAAAATTGAACGTTGCTGAAACTGTGCCCAGCGAGGGTAAATCAAACTTAACGGTACTTTGCCAGTAATTATTATCGTCGGTTGAAAGTCCGCTGGTTTGAGGAGAGGGTTTATCTCTCTTGATTTCCCATTTCATGTATTGCCCCGGGAAAAGCTCACCTTGCCAATGCAGGCTTTGATTTTCCAAGGTTCGCAACTGTTGCTGAATGAGTTGAATTAACTCTTTATTTCCAGAGATAAGATTGCTTTCCCCGCTGACGATATTCTGACTGAGTGTGGAAAGTACAGCTTGGGGCTCTGTTCGTAAATCACTTAACTTCTTTTTCCCATCTACCCATTCCGCAAGGTGGGATTCGTAGAAAAGGCCGCTCTGGCTAATTTTTTTCTCTAATAATGTAGCCGTTTTTTGAATATCATTTAAGTCGGATTGTGTGTTCAGTATTGCAGTTTTCCCCACAATACTATTGTTTTCTGTACTGGTATCTTCAAGCTGCAGAATGGTACCAATCAGTTTGCTGGCTGTACTTAAAAAAGTAACGCTGCTGTCTGATTGGATGCCAGCCTCCAAGGAGGAGAGGGTTGGTGTGGGTTGTGGAAGTGTTTTTATTTGCGCTAATTTGCTGGTGTCTTCCAGCCTTGCCTGGG
This sequence comes from Cognatundibacterium rivi, assembly GCF_018139565.1. Lineage (GTDB taxonomy): Bacteria > Pseudomonadota > Gammaproteobacteria > Burkholderiales > Burkholderiaceae_D > Undibacterium > Undibacterium rivi. Next base: position 622,195 of record NZ_JAGSPK010000002.1, on the reverse strand, counting down.
GAGAGGATGAAAAATCACTCAGTGTTTTTTTGCCGGGCGTGTAGGTTTGCCCTGCAATGAAGCTTTCTGGGATTTGAGGTTTGCTTTCTAAGGCAAACGTTGGTTTCGGATCTGTTGAAATTAAACGCAACGAAACTGAGTCTCCCTCCTTTACGCCTTCCGGGAGTTGCATGCGAACGCTAAAATTAGCGACCCGGACAGTAAAGCTTCCATCTTTTTGTCGGTTGAGGACTTCCCCTTTGAGTTGCTGACCTACAACGAGTTGTGCAAGTTTTGAGGCAACTTCCTGCTTGAGCGAATGGAGTCCTGAACTCGCTGATGCCGCCTCGATATCGGCAGTCGTAATAGAATTATCGAGGCGGTATGGCATATCAGTTACGCCGAGCTTGCGGCCCCATAAGTGTGATTCAGTTTGCGTTCGGCACTTGACGCTTTCATCAGATTAGACAATTCAGCCATCCACGGTTCTGTAATGTCACGAATTTCTTTATCGTCAGCCAGTATTTTTTTTATGACACGAATTTTTCGCTCTTTGAGTTCCGGAGGTAAGAATGCTGGGCTCTCATTATCACGAATTTTTTGAACCTTTGAGCTGCAATCGTTTTCCAGCTCGGTCAATTGTTCCCAATCACGGTTGCGGGCGGCATTCAACATTTGATCAGTGAGTACGGCAATATTCTCGTACAGCTTAATAATTTCTATGCTTTCCATTATGAATCAGGCCTCAAAAACGTGAACTTGTCGTGGTTGTAAAGGATCGTGTTCGCTGATAGCCGGCTGCGTTGGTGCTTGCGCTGCGGGTTCTATGGTTTCCCATGTTTGCTTCAGATCACGTAATAAAGTTTGCACTTCCAGTAATTTTTCTTCATCTTTATTCAAATTTCCCAGCAATAGCTGTCTGCTCATATATTCATACAGCGCATCCAGATTGAGTGCAATTTCACCGCCGACTCGCTTATCCAGGCTGGCACGCAAGCCATTATCAATAATGGAAATGGCGTGGGAAATTGATTTTCCTTTTGCTGCAATTTCTCCCTTTTGCATTTGCTGTACAGCATTTCCAATCGCTGTGATCGCGCCATCGAATAACATGACGATCAGTTTGTGGGGGCTGGCAGCTATGACGCCGGTTTCCACACCAATTTTTGTATATGCACTTGCACCATAGGATTTTGATGAGCCAAACATAGCTAGTCCTTTGAGTTTTCTAAATTATCAGTTGCTTGTTACTTATTCGTTGAGCCGTTCAGAATGCCAATCTGAGCAGTTAAAAAGCTTTGAGTTGCATTTAATTTCGAGATGACAGTATCGAGTGCAGAATATTGCGCCTGAAGGCGGTTCTGGGTTTTAAGCAAGCGCGCATTCAGCTCGTCGGTTTGTTTCTGTAGTGACGCTAATGTCGTGTTAATACCTTTTGTTGCACTACTGATCGTGCCTGTCGTTCCAAGGAAACTGGTGACAAGATTATTCAGTTTGTATGCGTAACCCTGAGAAAAACTGACTTTGCCGCGGTCACCCGTTGCACCGCCATTCACTAAGATTTGCAAGCCTTCAGAAGGTGAGCCGGATGCGCCAGTCAATATTTGACCTAAACCTGTCGCTGAGACGCCGTTTAATGTACCGGCGACATTTTTGCCCGTTGTTCCTGTGCTGACTGTTCCAGTCAATGCACTGACACTCGTGCCAGCATTGCTGGTCAGGCTGACATTGGACGCACTACCAAAACTGCCTGAAGTAATATTCAAGAAGCCATTGCTGTCAATTGAGGTGGTAACCGTGACACCTGCGTTGGAGAAACTGGCAGTACCATTGATAGACGACTGTATCATCGAAGCGAGTTGTGACGCGGTGTAGTTTCCTGCCGCTAAACTTACTGTGCCGGAGAGACCGTCAATTTTGACATCAATTTTTGTGCCCGCCGCAATCGTCGTTGATGCCGAATTCAAGTTGACATCACCGGTTAACACACCTTGCGTGGCAATCTGCGTTACTTTGATTGCATAGTCGCCAGGCTGTGTTGCAGCCGTGGAGCCGGACAAGCTGGTCAGACTATCTGTTGTTTTGCCCATTGCCGAAAACAATCCGCCGACATCATTAAAATTATTTGTTAATGCGGTCTGCAGTTTGCTGGAGTCAACTGCCAGTGATCCATCTTTCTGAAAGCTGATGCCGATCTGCGCCAGACTGGTGAAGCCGCCACCCAGACCATTTACTGCAGTTGACAAAGTGTTTCGTACCTGATTTTGAATTGCCTGGACAGTTGGGTCGCCAAGTAACGCCCCCGCAGCTTTTGTCGTTGGATTATATGAAGTCAGTTGTGCAATCGTGCTGTTCAGACTGTTGTACGCAGAGACAAAAGAGTTAATGCTATTTTGCACTGCCGATGTATTGGTATTGACTGCAATCGATGTGGTGCCGATTTTCTGAGCGCTGATTGTCACACCCTGAATGGCCGTTCCGACCTTATTGCTCGCGCTGGATACGGCAATGCCGTTGACGGTCAGGTTGGCATTCTGACCAGTAGTCACTTCTTTGAAATTCTGTGTGCCTGCGGGATCATAAGAAAGCAGATTTTGCAGATTCGCATCTCCGGCAACACTGATTTTCAAACTTGATGTTGCACCTGTTGAGGTCGAATTCAGCACCAAATGATAAGGAGTCGCACTGCCGTCACCGACGATGGATGCATTCACGCCGATTTTTGCGTTATTGATGGCATCCCGGATGCCTTGCAGCGAATTATTTGTGCTATCAATCGTTACTGTGCCTGTTGCCTGGCTGGCATCTTGCGTAAACGTTGCTCCGCTATATATTCCGCCAGTCTGAGTGCCGCCTGAAATACTGCCGAACTGAAAGCTTAACGTTGTGCTGGCACCACCGCCGATAGAAGAGGTGGTATTGATTTGCCCTGCACTGGATATGGTCTGAGCTTGTGCGAGTTGCGTCACATTGACATTGTAATTGCCAACACTGGCGGTGCTGCTTGCTGTGACTGAGGCAACTGCGGTATCGCTTGCTGTAGCTGCGAGCGTCTTGAAGGTGGACGCACTGCTCAGTGCAATCAGGGAAGACTGGAAGGAACTGACGGAACCACTCAATGCACCCAAGGCAGTGACGTCCGCCTGATAACTTGTTTGTTTTTTCTGAATAGATGCTAGCGGCAGACTCTCAATGGCCATGAGCTTGCTGACAATGGTGTCAACGGGAAGTCCAGAACCTACACCGGTGGATTGTATGGCCACAATATTTCTCCTTTTGAGGTCCTTACTATATCAAATCTGATTCTTGTTCAATTGAGATGAAAGAAGGGGTTTTACCTGCTATTTTAAAAAGATCGTTACCGGTTAAGCTTCGTTCTTAATCAGTAATCCTTTTAATTTATCTAAGGATTTAGATATTTCAAGTGCCTCTTCCGTCGGAATCTGACGTAACACCTGATTTGTTTGCTGATCAATAATTTTAACAACCACGCGCTTACTGTCTGTATCGACGCTGAAACGCAAATCCTGTGAGCGAGCCTGCAGCGCATCGTTAATATGAGCGATAGCTTTATTAACTTCAGTGCTGTCAAATTTCTTATTCTCAGAATTGTCGGCTGCAGTTGCCGTGGGAGCGCTAATGCTATTAGCAGGAGGGGCTGACCGTACGTTGGTGACGGCAGTTTTGTCACTGATCAATTGCCCCGATTGAGGCGGGTTGCCAATCGATGGGATGTCCATGATCATTTCCTTCAAAGTTAGATTCCCCTGATCATAACTGACCAGGGGAATTATCTACATCAATAGAAAACTGAAGCTATTGATTAACGCAGCAGTGCGAGAACACCGTTAGGTAATGAGTTAGCTTGAGCCAAAATTGCAGTACCAGCTTGTTGCAACACTTGAGAACGAGTCATATTCGCTGTTTCCGAAGCAAAATCGGAGTCTTGGATACGGCTACGTGCTGATGCCAAGTTTTCTTGCGATGTTTGCAAGCTGTTGACAGCAGAAGTGAAGCGGTTTTGTATCGCACCCAAAGAAGCGCGAGAACTATTGACCGATGCAATCGCCGAATCGATGGTTGCCAGAGCTGATTGCGCTCCTGCCGCCGTACTCAGATTCAGAGAGGATACACCTGCACCGACTGTGACTGCTGCTGAAGTGAAGCCACCTGTCAAGTTTGCAGCTGTCAAACCTGTACCTGTACCATTTGCCAGTGTAATACCAGCAGAGCTTGTAGAAGACAGAGAAAGTGTTGATGTTGCAATGTCTGTCGCACCAGTTGCAGATACAGTGATACCTGTATTGGCTGCAGCTGCAGCTGCATTAGTACTTGCTGTCACTGTGATGTTACGTCCATCAGCAGCTGCCAGGGCAACAGCACCAGTAGATGTGTCAAATGTAGCAGATACACCAGTTTGTGAACTGATCGCATTAACAGCAGCAGCAACTTGTGCGCCACGTTGAGCGCCGGAAGTCGAGGCGCTCAATGCACCCAGATTGACACCGTTAATTGTGATGTCGCCGGAAGCGATTGCTGTTGCGCTTGTCGATGCTGTACCGGCCACTGTTGTAGAACCGACTGTTGCAGTTACACCAGTCTGACCGCTGATTGCGTTAATTGCTGCAGCTTTAGCAATACCACTACCAGTTGCATTAGAGAAGGATACGCCATCACTAGCAGATGCGCCGACTTGGTAGCCGTTGATAGACAAGTCACCGGATGCCAGAGCTGTCGTTGTTACAGCGCCTGCACCTGCTACAGTTGATTTGTAGCTGGATGTGGAACCAACACCGAGAGACGATGATTTTGCACTAGCGATTGCTGAAATACTGATTTGATCGTTTGAGCTACCGTTTGCACCAACCTGGAATGTTTGGTTTGCAAAGCTACCGTCCAGCAGATTCACGCCGTTAAAGTTAGAAGAACTTGCAACACGGTTGATTTCAGAGATCAACTGGCTGGCTTCGTTATTCAGGGATGCGCGGTCAGATGCACTGTTAGAGCCGTTGGCTGCCTGAACTGCCAGGTCACGGATACGTTGTAAGTTGGAACCGATTTGTTGCAGATCGCCCTCAGCTGTCTGAGCCAGGGAGATGCCGTCATTCGCATTACGTGCAGCTTGGTTTTGACCATTCAGCTGCGAAGTCATACGTTGAGAAATTGCGAGACCAGCGGAGTCATCTTTTGCGCTGTTAATACGCAGACCGGATGACAGACGTTGCATGGATGTTTGCAGAGAGCCTTGAGATGTAGTCAGGCTGCGTTGTGCATTCATGGATGCAATATTGGTATTGATATATGAAGCCATTTTGATACTCCTTACCTAAGTTATTAAATTCGGCGTTAAAACCTCAAACTTCGGTCTGTCTGTTGACTGTTGCACCGCCGTTGTAAAGGGTTACGGACGGGAATCAAAAACTTTTAGCTAGTTTCCGCAAATAAATACTATTTTTTTTGCTTAAGTTTTTCGCGATATTCCGCTCAACGACAGCTTTTAAAATTTCTTGAGGGCTTAATTTAAATATCTTTCACCCCTTTATTCGGGCTTAAGCATTTATTTTTTCCCTTTAAAATGAATTTCGATGATCATAATGTCCTCGGGAATTATTTTTTGGTCATGTTTTTGGTCTTCGCCACCTTAAAGAGAATAGATAATGAGTAAAGTCGGCTTGCATCCCGGAAATGCATTTAAAGAAGCAAAGGCTTTGTATAAGGCTAATCAGGCAGAAAAAGCGAAAGCACTCTGTCTCCGGATTGTTCAGCAATATCCTTTGCATCAGGACGCCAATTACTTTCTCGCCAAATTAGCTTTTGAAGCTGGTTTGAATGAGGAATCGCTACTTTTTTTACAAAAAGCGTTTACGGGGGCGCAGCAATTCAACGCAGATAAGCATGCTTATTATCAGATTCTCAATCGATATATACAGAGTCGTTCATTTGAACAGCTTGAAATTGCCAGTCTGTGGCTGACCGGATTTAATCCTAAAGATGGTATTGCCTGGGATTACCTTGGTATCAGCCGTCTGGAACAGGGAAAATATCCCGAAGCCTATGAAGCGCTTCAACATGCTGTCGCGCTATTGCCGAACAATCCTCATGTACTGGCGAATATTGGTAATGCGCTGATCTCTCTGGAGCGTTGTGCCGAGGCAGCTACTTATTTGCGGAAAGCGGTCTCAATTGACCCAGCGATGGTGGTGGCACAGAATAATCTTGGCAATGCTTTACGGATGATAGGGCAGACCGAGGCGGCGATTGAGGCATTGAAGGTTGCCGTACGCCTGAACCCCAGCCTGGCCTATGTTCATAACAATCTGGGTCTCGCGTATCGCGAAAATGCGCAATGCGGTGAGGGCATCAAGTGTTTTTATACCGCGCTGGAATTGCAGCCCGATCTGATTCAGGTATATCCGAATCTGATCGATGCTCTGAGGCAGAACGGCGAGGTGCAGCGCGCGATTGAATGTGGCAATGAAGCGATGGATCGTTGCGCGAATATCCCGGAATTCTGGGGTGGCTACGGTGATGCGCTGCGCGAGGCCAATCATCTTGATCCCGCAATCGAAGCCTACATGCGGGCGCTGTCATTCAAAAAAGATTCGCAGTCGTCGTTTAATCGCAAAATATTCAGTAATTTACTGTTCTGTTTAAATTACCACCCGGATTTACCCGCAGAGGCCATTTTCGGTGCGTATCAGGATTTCGATCAGCGTTTTGGTTTGCCCAATAAGGTCTTCTGGCGTCCTTTTGATAACGTACGCGATCCCAATAAGCGTTTGAAGGTTGGTTATGTAGCGCAGGCGTTTTATAACCAGGTCTGTAAATATTTTCTGCTGCCATTGCTGGAAAAGCACGATAAAAGTCAGGTCGAGGTTTATGCCTATGCGAATCCGCCGTTTGAAGATGAAACAACGGAATATTATAAAAAGTCGGTTGACCACTGGATTTACACCCGCGAAATGACGGATGCAGAATTGGCAGAACGTATCCGCGCAGATGGCATCGATGTGTTGATCGACGTTGCTGGACACACAAACAGCAACCGCCTCGGCGTCTTTGCACGCAAACCTGCGCCGGTTTCGCTGCATTGGCTGGAATACGGCTACACCACAGGTTTAACCGCGATTGATTATTACCTGACGGACAAAGCCACCGTCACCGATAACTGCGCCCATTTGTTTTCTGAAAAAGTCTGGTGTCTGGACGGGCCGGCTTACACCTATCGTCCGGATGTCCGTAAAGCAGAGCTGGTGCCACCACCTGTGCTGGAAACGGGCGTAATTACTTTTGGCAGTTTGTCGCGCTCAGTCCGTATCAATCATAAAGTGGTGAAGGTCTGGTCAGCGATATTAGATGCGATGCCAAATTCCCGTCTGATTATTAATAGTGGTGATTTTAAAGACGTCAAAGTGCAGGATGAAATGGCATCGCGTTTCATGCAATACGGCATAGATCGTTCAAGGCTGGAGATAGGTTTCACCAGCCCGTCGTGGGAAGTGTTAAAGCAAATCGATATTGGTCTCGACTGTTTCCCGCATAATTCCGGTACAACGCTGCTGGAGAGCATTTATATGGGTATTCCTTTCATTACACTGGCGGATCGTCCATCGGTCGGGCGTATTGGTGCCAGCGTGTTAAGGGGGATGGGCCGCGACGAATGGGTGGCGCAAACTGAAATGGAATATGCGCAGAAAGCCCTGATCCTCGCGCATGATGTCGATGGCCTTGTGCATTTGCGGCAGACGCTGCGCGCCGAGATGGAAGCTTCACCATTGATGGATGAGCCCGGTTTTGCGCGTGATGTCGAGAAAGCCTATCGCGGCATGTGGGAGATTTACTGCAAGGAGAATGCGCAATGAAAGCGGTGATTCTGGCGGGTGGTCTGGGAACGCGGATTTCAGAAGAAACCCATCTCAAGCCAAAGCCGATGATAGAAATCGGCGGCCACCCGATCTTGTGGCACATCATGAAGAGCTATTCAGCGCATGGGGTGAATGAATTTGTGATCTGCTGCGGCTACAAGGGCTATCTGATCAAAGAGTATTTTGCGAACTACTTTTTGCATATGTCCGATGTCACCTTTGATATGCAGCACAATCGTATGGAAGTGCACGAACGCCATGCTGAACCGTGGAAAGTCACGCTGGTGGATACCGGCGAAGACACAATGACAGGCGGGCGGCTCAAACGTGTGGCGCGTTATGTACAAGATGAAGAAGCCTTTTGCTTCACGTATGGCGATGGTGTTTCTGATCTTGATATTGCGGCCTCAATCGCGTTTCACAAAAATCACGGCAAGCTCGCAACGGTGACAGCGGTATTGCCACCAGGACGTTACGGTGCGCTGGAGCGTGACGGCGATCAGGTTGCTGGCTTTACTGAAAAGCCTCGCGGTGATGGTGGCTGGATCAATGGCGGATATTTTGTGTTGTCTCCCAAAGTGCTCGATTTTATTGGTGACGACAGCGTCAGCTGGGAAGCGGAGCCATTGGCCAGATTAGCGCAGCAACAGCAACTCATGGCTTACGAACATGCCGGTTTCTGGCAACCGATGGATACGCTGCGCGAGAAAAATCTGTTGGAAGATTTGTGGCAATCAGGGCAGGCACCATGGCGAACATGGTAAATCCCGACGTAGTCAGTCCTGGGGCTATCAACGCATTTCCTGCCCCCGAGCCTAGTTTTTGGCAGGGCAGGCGGGTATTGCTGACCGGACACACTGGTTTTAAAGGCGCATGGCTGGCATTCTGGTTGCTGCGCATGGGCGCGACGGTGACTGGACTGGCGCTGGCACCGCGTACCTCGCCGGATTTGTTCGATGCGCTGGGCTTGGCCGGGCGCATGCAAAGTCATATCGGTGACATCCGTGATGCTTCGCTAGTGCGTCAGATTGTGATGGAGAGTCAGCCGGAAATCGTTTTGCATCTGGCGGCGCAGGCGCTGGTGCGGCCAAGTTATAAAGATCCGCTGGACACCTTTTCAAGTAACGTGATGGGCACCGCCAACGTGCTGGATGCTTTGCGTGGTGTTGACAGCGTTCGTGTGGCACTGATGGTGACGACCGACAAAGTCTACCGTAACCGCGAATTACTGACGCCGTATCCGGAAACCGCTGAACTGGGGGGACATGACCCGTACAGCGCGAGTAAAGCGGCGTCTGAGCTGGTAATTGCCAGCTACCGCTCGGCATTTCTGGCTGAGCAAGGCGTGACGGTGGCGGTTGCCAGAGCGGGCAATGTCATCGGTGGCGGCGACTGGTCGGAAGATCGTTTGCTGCCGGACGCAGTGCGGGCATGGCAAAGACATGAGCGTCTGCAGATACGTCGGCCAGAATCAGTGCGGCCATGGCAGCATGTGCTGGAGCCGGTCTCGGCTTATCTGACCTTGGCACAGCAGGCACACCATTTACCGGGCCTGGGAGAGGCCTGGAATTTCGGGCCGGACGAAGTCGCTACCGTGCGTGAAGTTGTTGAACTGGCGCAGGGCGCTTATGGTGGCGGAGATGTCGATTTCGCTCACGACATCATTGGTCCACACGAAGCAGGTCTGCTGGCGCTGGATGTCAGCAAGGCGCGCCGGGAATTAGGCATACGCGCACGCTGGGATTTGCAGAATGCGGTGCGCCGCACGATGTGCTGGTATCGCGATTTTGAGCAGGGCGTGAGCGCCAGCGATTTGTGCGAGCGCGATCTGGACGCATTTTTACAGGGTACAGAATAAGGACGCTGGCAGAACATCCGGCGCAAAGTTAAGTAGAACGAGGAAAAAAACAGGAAAATGGCTGCCTATATACTCCCGGGAGTATATTTCAAGCCCCTTTATTTTCAAGGAGATGAGAGGGGAACTTCTCAAAAGTGGGGGGAGTATATGAAAACAGGCAGTAATAAGGCCAAATCAAGATGATGAATGCCGGGCTGATGAAGATGAAAATGTATGGCACAACGATTTGAACGGTTGACGACGCCGCTTGCCGGTTTGTCGCTCTTGCAGCGTCGGCCGCTGGCGGATGCGCGCGGCTACTTTCAGCGCCTGTTTTGCGCAGAAGAACTGGTGGAGTTCGGCTGGACACAGGGTGTCGCACAAGTGAATCACACTCAGACACTGGAAAAGGGCAGCGTGCGCGGCTTGCATTTGCAATTACCTCCGCACGCCGAAATGAAATTGATTACTTGTTTGCAAGGCGCGGTCTGGGATGTCGCCGTCGATCTGCGTAAAAATTCTCCGACGTTTTTACAATGGCATGCCGAAGTGCTGTCTGCCGACAATAAGCGCTCATTCCTGATACCACAGGGGTTTGCGCATGGCTTTCAGACGCTCACAGATCATGTGGAAATGTTGTATTGCCATAGTCACGCCTATCAGCCAACGGCGGAAATGGGAATGAATGTTTTTGATGAGCGACTGGCGATAGGCTGGCCTTTAGCTGTGACGGCGATGTCTGACAAAGACCGGCAGTGGCCGCTGCTGGATGCATATTTTGAAGGAGTAAACGTATGAAATGCCGGCATTGTGGTCAGGCTCTGACGCAGCCTTTTCTGGATCTGGGGAGCGCGCCGCCGTCGAACGCTTATCTGACTGCCGAGGCATTGCATCAGCCAGAAGTCTGGCTGCCATTGACACTGATGGTGTGCGATACATGCTGGCTGGTGCAGACGCTGGATTTTACCGGACGCGAAAATCTGTTTGATGCGGACTATGCGTATTTCAGTTCATGTTCGTCAAGCTGGTTGCGTCATGCTGAACAGTTTGTCACGGCAATGCGCGCGCAGCTGGCGCTTGATTCCAACAGTATGGTGGTGGAAGTCGCTGCGAATGACGGCTATCTGCTGCAATACGTTCAGGCGGCAGGCATTCCCTGTCTGGGTGTCGAACCTACGCACAGCACCGCCAATGCTGCGCGAGCCAAAGGTATTCCTGTCGTCGAGCGCTTTTTCGGGCGTGAACTTGCTGCAGAACTGCTTGCACAAGGAAAATCAGCGGACCTCACCGTGGCCAACAATGTGCTGGCACATGTGCCTGATATTAATGACTTTGTTGCAGGATTCGCGCTGCTGCTGAAACCCTCAGGTGTGGCGAGTTTTGAGTTTCCGCACCTTCTTAATATGGTGCAGCAAAATCAGTTTGATACCGCGTATCACGAACATTATTCGTATTTGTCTTTGCATGCGGTGCAAACGATTTTCGAACACAATGGTTTGCAGATCATCGATGTGCAGGAATGGCCTACACATGGCGGCAGTTTGCGCGTGCTGGCGCAACGTCTGGATGTTAAAGCCAGACCCGTACAGCCTGGCGTTGGCGATATTCTGGCGAAAGAACGTAATGCCGGTATGAATGCGCTTCCGTTTTACCGTGATGTGCAAAGCAGGGCGGAGCAGGCGAAATTCGATCTCTTGCAATTCCTGCTCGATTGCCAGAGCCAGGATCTGCGCGTTGCTGCCTACGGTGCAGCGGCTAAAGGAAATACTTTGCTGAATTTTTCCGGTATCCGGCCAGACTTATTACCTTATGTGGTGGATATTAATCCGCACAAACAGGGTAAGTTTCTTCCCGGTAGCCGGATTCCGATTGTCAGTCTGGCGCATTTGCTGGCCGATAAACCTGACAGAATTCTGATTTTGCCGTGGAACCTGCAGGAAGAAATCATGCATGATCTGGCTGCCGTCAAAGAATGGAATGCCCGCTTCGTCGTCGCCATTCCACAATTGCATCTTCTGTAAAGGAATTCATTGTGATCGACATTCATCCCGATGCGCGTATTTCCAGGCTGGCTGATATTGAAGATTCTGTGCGCGGCACCCGTATCGTGATCGGTGCGTTGTCCAGTATTGACAGCTTTGTTAAATTCAAACCAGCTGGTGGCAGCGGTGATGTCGTGATTGGAGAGCGCACTACGATTAATTCCGGTTGCGTGCTGTACACCGGTAACGGCATTCGCATCGGTAATGATGTGGCGATCGCGGCAAACTGTACTTTCGCGCCGGTCAATCATGCGTATCAGGATAAAAGCAGGCGTATTAATCAGCAGGGTTTCTTGCCAAGCAAGGGCGGCATTGTGATTGAAGATGATGTCTGGATCGGTGCCAATTGCGTGATTCTTGATGGCGCTGTGTTGCGCCAGGGGTGTGTGATTGGCGCGGGCTCAGTTGTACGCTCTGAGGTGCCTGCTTTTTCGATCAATGTCGGCGTTCCTTTACGCCGGGTCGGGTGGCGTGAATGAGTGTGCCGATTGCAGCGATGCATGCCACCCTGATTGGCGGTCATGGATTTGTCGGACGCCATTTGCAGGTGCAATTGCGCAGCCTTGGCTGGACCTGCGATGTACCGTTGCGGGATGATGTGAGCTTGTTTCAACGCGATCTCGGACACGTTTTTTACTGCGCTGGCCTGACGGCAGATTTTCGTCAGCGGCCGTATGACACCGTGGAAGCGCACGTTGCATTGCTGTCGAATGTATTGCAACAGGCTTCTTTTCTGAGCCTGACTTACTTATCCAGTACGCGGGTATATGCCGGGGCGGCGACGACAGATGAGGGCGCGGCATTGCAAGTACGCTCCCACGTTTCCGGGGATCTGTACAACATTTCCAAACTGATGGGCGAAAGCCTGTGCCTGAATAGTCAGCGCGATGTCCGGGTCATTCGCTTATCGAATGTCTATGGCTTACATATGCCAACACAGAATTTTTTGTCTGAAGTGCTGACATCCGCAGCCAAAGACAAATGCGTCGTTTTCCGCAGTTCGCCGCAATCGCAAAAAGATTACATCGCGGTACAGGATGTGGTGCGCTGTTTGCCCATCATTGCACAACACGGCGAAGCAGGAATTTATAATCTGGCCAGCGGTTGCAATGTGTCGAACGCTGAAATTGCCAGTATCTTGCAGAGGCAGGGCGTACGCTGTGAGTTTCAAAACAATGCGCCGGATATCTTGTTTCCCACCATGAACGTTGCAAAATTACATGCGCTTTGCGGCGCTTCTCATCACGAACTGGCAACGGATTTGCCTACACTTTACTCACACTATTGCGAGACACCATGAACCCTATTCAGCAATTTGAAGCCGAACGCGCAGCGCGCATAGAACAACTTGGGCAAGACCATGCGTTTCAGGCGCAGTCCCGCGACTGGCTGGAACAGAGCATGCGCAAACAGTATGTCTATAATTTTTCGTGGCTGGGGCGTCCTATCATCCAGAACCCGATAGATATCATGGCGGTGCAGGAACTGATGTGGACGGTACAGCCTGATCTGGTCATCGAAACCGGTATCGCGCATGGCGGCTCCATCATTTTTTCGGCGTCCATGCTGGAACTGATTGCTGCATGTGGCGGCAATCTGGATGCACATGTACTCGGCATTGATATCGATATACGCGAACACAATAAGCAGGCGATACTGGAACATCCGATGTCAAAACGCATCACGATGCTGCAAGGCTCAAGTGTGGCGCCGGAAATTGTCGCGCAAGTACATGCGGCTGCTAAAGACAAACAAAAAGTGATCGTTTTTCTCGATTCGAATCACACCCATGAGCATGTGTTGGCCGAACTGGAAGCCTATGCGCCTTTGGTCAGCAAAGACAGCTATTGCGTCGTGTTTGATACCTTTGTTGAAGATGTTCCGGCCGATGTATTTGATAGCCGCCCGTGGCAGCCAGGGAATAGCCCGAAAACAGCGGTGCATCAGTATTTGCAAACCCACCCTGAGTTTGAAATCGACAAGGCGATGCAACATAAATTGCAAATTACGGTTGCGCCGGATGGTTTCTTGAAGCGGATCAGTTAATGCTATGCGTGAAGCAGCGATCCTCACAAACAGGAGTCGCCTGTTTTGCTGAGTGAGATGGTGAATACAAAAAAAGGCCGCGATATAGCGGCCTTTTTGTTTCAGTCGTCTCGGTGTATTGGTATTGGTATCAGCGTCAGTTTGCTTTCACTACACGATTTTTCCCGGATTGTTTTGCTTCATACATCGCCTTGTCAGCACGTTTGATCAGCGTTTCCTGAGCTTCATGCGGCAAACGAAGGGCGACGCCGGCGCTGAACGTAATAAACAGGCGCTGTTCATCGGCAGTGAAGAAATGCTTGGTCAGTTCACGCTGTACTCTGACCATCGCCTGTGCCGCTTCTTCCAGGCCGGTCTCGGGCATGATAATGATGAATTCCTCACCGCCCCAGCGGGCGATGACATCGATGGAGCGCAAGGTCTGTTTTACTATTCGGACCAGATGCACCAGCGCTTCATCACCGGCGTTATGGCCGTGAGTATCATTGAGTTTTTTGAAGTTATCCAGATCCAGCATGGCGATGCAAAGCGGCGAGCTGCGCCGGTCCGCGCGGTCGGCTTCACGCTCAAAGATATCTTCCATACCACGCCGGTTCAGGCTGCCTGTCAACTGATCTTCTCGCACCAGTTCACTCATTTGTGCCAGTTTATCTTCGAGACCTTTAATTTTTTCTGCAGCTTCGGTCACTTCTTTCTGCGCGGCGACGATGATGTCGCGTGAGCGCAGGGTTTCCGATTGCACGACGCGGGTTTCATCCAGAATGTTGCCAATGATGTTGCTGACTTCGTTAGCATCGCTGGTATTTCTGATTTTGTTTGCGTAGAGATCCATCTTGTCCTGATAGACGCCGGCGCTGGTTGCCATCGCATTGAGTCTGTCGATAAACGCCGTCATCATATTTTTGACGGAGGTGTTCGACTCATCAATACTATTTTTAAGCACGCCCTGTTTGTAGATGACGTCTTTCAGGCTGCGGGTTGCTTCTTGCAATGCACGATGATCTATCGGGCCGGAAATCAGATTTTGCACGACTTCAATCTGACCGCGCAGCCAGTTGTCGTTGTCGAGCAGATCGTGAATATTCGTCAGCAATAAATCGAATAAACGCAGTAGTAATTCATGTTGCTCAGCGCTGTCGCCGCTTTGCAATTCAATCTGAAAACAAAGTTGCTTCAGACGGCTGGCAACCTGATTTAATTCAGGCTCATTATTCGCTTCTCTGACTGCCAGACCCAATGCTTCCGATTCGGTCGCAAGCGCCGGATTGGGTTTCAGCAAAGAACTGAGAGCTAATGTCAGCGTACGATACAGTAAGTCTTTCAGTACGCGCTGGCATGGGTCATCTTGCGCTGGGATATCGACCAAAGAAATCGGCGCTGAGTTGTTGATCACGGAAGGTGCGGGATCAACGAGGCTGATTTGATTGGTAGGCGCAGGTGGTTCGGTAATGCGTTGCGTCAGCAGTTCCAGACCTTTGCTGTAATCGTCCCAGTTCCCGGTTTTAACGGCGCGGCTGAAGCGATGACCAAAAGTAGATAAATCGCTTTGTGATGCCTGCAGGCTGCTGGCGAAGTTGGCCAGCAGATTTTCTGCCTCAGAAGGTTTAACTGCCTGTTGTATCGTTTCGGGCGTCGTCGCGGGCGTTTCCTCGCTGATGCCAGCCACCTCGTTATACAGTTTTCGGTAGGCATCGGGCGTCGGCGCAATCCTTTGTATCGCTAATTGACGAAACGTCTCACGTGCGATGTCAGAAGGACTTTTGAATTGTGACGAAGGTGGTTTGGTCGACATGTAGTCTGGTCAAAAACGATAAACGGTGAACAATAAACAATAAAACGATATGCAACAAAAAATACTCAATCGACAAGCTGATTCTTGATTGCGTAATGTGTCAGTTCTGCATTGTGCCGCAATTTCATCTTTAACAAAATCCTCGCACGGTATTCACTGATGGTTTTTACTGACAAAGATAGTTCTTTAGCAATGTCACTCACCGATTTACCCGATGCGATCATCGTCAGAGTCTGAAATTCACGATCGGACAGTGTTTTATGCGGTTCATCTTCATGCTCCTGATTCAGGTTGTTGGCTAACTCCTGAGCCAGTGCGGTACTGATGTATTTCAAACCATTTGAAACCTGCCGGATGGCAGCCAGAATCTCATCACTGCCGCAATGCTCATTGAGATAACCGGATGCGCCAGCCTTCAGGCAACGTATCGCATACTGATCTTCGCGAAAATTCGAAAACATCAACACGTTGACTTCCGGCTTTTCGGCTTTAATTTGCTTCAGAACTTCTATCCCATTTTTATCGGGCAGCGCGATGTCAAGCACCATCACATGGTAATCCAGCTTTCTGGATAAACGCACGGCATCCAGGCCGCTGCCGGATTCTCCCACGACCGCAATATCAGGTGTGGTGGCAATGATTCCTTTAATTCCTTCTCTGACCACAATGCGGTCATCCACAATCATTAACTTAATTGACGCATATTCAGCCATGCATATTCCATTTCTATCTCAGACCTTCGCTATTATGGGAGTTTTACTTTACAGTGAGAAGTCTTGGTACTCGCCAGCATCTGCGCTGCAATCACTGACTCAGAGTTGATCAGAACAGCGCGATCGCTTATTTTATAAGGGATGACAGAGCTGCGGTAAGAAGATGGTGATTAATTTGATCTGCTTCGGCAGAAGATAAAATAAATGAGCAAAGCTTTTATAAAAGAATCTGAGCAGGATGACGATGAAGAGATCGGCGCTCCTGCGATTCCTGCCGGTGCAAAGAATTACATGACGCCGGAAGGCCATCAGCGGATGAAAGACGAGTTCTTGCGTCTGATTGATGTTGATCGCCCGGAAGTGGTGAGCATTGTTTCCTGGGCCGCTTCGAATGGTGACCGCTCTGAAAACGGTGATTACATCTACGGGAAACGGCGTTTGCGTGAAATCGACCGGCGCATACGCTTTTTAAGTAAGCGTCTGGATATCGCAGAAGTGGTTGATCCGCGCGTGCATCATGGTTCCGATCAGATTTTTTTTGGTGCAACTGTGGTGTATGAAAATTTACAGGGTGAAGAAATTACGATCACCATTGTCGGCGTTGATGAATTTGACCCGCTGCAAGGAAAAATCAGCTGGATTTCTCCGGTTGCCCGCGCGCTGACTAAAGCGCGTACGGGGGACACTGTGATACTGAAAACACCGGCAGGAATCGATGAGTTGACGATACTGGATGTCATTTATCCGGCGTAAATTGACTCAGAACGATCCGCATACTGCGCACCTCATTTACTACTTACACGGCATACACGATGGCACTTAACTATACCGATATCAATCATCCTTTGCGGATTCCTCTGGCTGCCGAGGTGCATTCGCGTCCATCATTACGTCTGAATGCGCCTGAGGTGCTGACCCATATCGCGGTTTTTGCGCATAACCAGGGCCGCATCGGTGGTGACAATCTGCATGTGCAATTGCAGATACTCAGTGAATTTTGCGGATATTTCGGTGTCGCTAGTCCCGGTGGTGACGCTAAATATTTTTTCCATGATTTTGGCCGCTTCCGTTTGAAGTGGGAATGTCATACCGAGTTTGCGACCTATACGTTTCTGGATAATCCGGAAGACTCAACGCTGACAGTTGCAGCGATATCGGATATTGCCCAGGTATTTGCAAAGGTACCGTTGCGACATGTACCGCAACAATGGCTGGCTGGCTTGCAGGGAAAAGTCATGGTGGCGGCCCACGTCGCCCTGATTCCTGCCGCAACGCCTGTGGATACCACGCCACCGGCCGGTACGGTAACGATGCGCGGGATGTTTGAAGGCAGTGTGTTAGTCGGTAGTCAGGTGATTGATCGCGGTCAGGTCTGGACGGATTTTCTGATTCAGGCGGACGGCTTCAGCCGTTTCATCGTCAAGGATCAGGGCTTTCTCGATCAGCAGGCCGGACGTACCGTGCAGCGCATACTGGAAATCGAAACTTACCGCATGATCGCTTTACTTGGTCTGCCGCAAGCCCAGGCGGCCGCGCCAGTGTTGAATGCAATTGAAAACGAGTTGGTACAGATCACATCCACCATGACGCTGGCAAGCGGTAGTGATGGCGAGCTAGCCGATACCGATGCCGAACAGGGCGTCTTACGGCAAATTATTGATCTGGCGGCGCGCATAGAAAAGCTGGCGCTGGAAAACAGCTATCGTTTTTCGGCATCCAAAGCGTATTTCAGTCTGGTCAATGCGCGTATCGGCGAGCTGCGCGAGTCACGGATAGATGGTATTCCTACGATAGAAGAATTCATGGAACGTCGCCTTGCCCCGGCGATGCATACCTGCGAGGCAATTGTACGCAGACAGGAAGCGCTGGCTGCCAGAATTGCACATACCAATGATTTATTGCGTACCCGTGTCGGCATCGTACAGGAACAGCAAAATCGCAAGATATTGCAGAGTCTGAACGCACGCGCAGCACAACAACTGCGTTTGCAGCAGGCCGTCGAAGGGCTGTCTGTTGCCGCGATCAGTTACTACGTTGCTGGTTTATTTTTGTACACGGGCAAAGGCATGAAAGCCATGGGGCTGGAAATTAACCCGGATTTGCTGACCGGAATCCTGATACCGGTGATTGCCGTTTGTGTCTGGCTGGGTTTGCGGCGCATGCATAAAAAACTGCATTGAATTGTATTGAACGATTTTTTGCGGGCGTTGATCTGTCGGTAAATTCGCACTCTGCAAGCTGATTGCACTATGGATCAATCGCGCAACCGGGGCAATGCAGCGTGTGGCAACTGGATGGTTGAACGGTAAGCCCTGAAAAATGATTCAAATATACTCCCCGGGGTATATTTGAAGACCCAGTCAATTCGCTGACAACATGGTGGTTTTCTTTAAAAATGGGGGGAGTATATTAAAAACTGCTGTTTTCAGGCGGAATGTGGCGGGGCGGTAATTCAGAAAATATGGTTCAGACGCGCACAACGCGGATGACGCCACTCAGATGCTTGACGCTGCGCATAATCTTTGCGAGATGGCCGCGATCTTCTACCTGAATCGTGAAATGGATGTTTGTCATGTCATTGGCATCGCCATCTTCCATATTCACATGACTGATATTTGCTTCTGACTCGCCTATGCCTGCTGCGATACGTGCGAGTGCGCCGCGTTCATTGTTGACGGTGACGATGATACGAGTATCAAAACTGCGGTTCAGTTCTTCACCCCAGGTAACGTCGATCCAGCGGTCAGGCTCTTTGAAATGCATGCGTTTTGCATGTTCACAATCATCGGTATGCACCACCAGACCCTGATCGCGTTTTAACTGGCCGATGATGTTGTCGCCCGGAATCGGCATGCAACATGGTGCAAGTTGTACTGATAAACCTTCGCTGCCATAAATGATCACAGGCTCGCGTTTGTAATTTTGTTTGTCGCCGAATTGTTGGAAAGGGAAGGGCGAGTCATCTTCCACCAGATCCAGAATATGTCGCGCCACCAGTGTTGCCATGCGTTTGCCTATACCGATATCAGTATAGATTTCATCCATCTCTTTGGCGGTGGATTCATTGAGTAATTTATCGACCAACGCGCCCGGTAACTCCGGATTCAGATTGACTGCCACCAGCGCCTGAGCGAGCAATTGTTTACCCAGTTCAGTCGATTCATTCAGATTGATGGTGCGCAGATAATGGCGAATCGCAGAACGGGCTTTGCCCGTGCGCACATAAGTCAGCCAGTTCGGTGTCGGCCGAGAGCCGGGTGACGTAATGATTTCGATGATGTCGCCATTTTTTAATTCTGAGCGCAATGGCACCGGCTCGTGATTGATGCGCGTCGCAATCGCCTGATTGCCGATGTCGGTGTGAATGTTGTACGCAAAATCCAGCGCCGTCGCGCCACGTGGCAGGGCGATGATCTTGGATTTTGGTGTGAAGACATAGACCGAATCCGGGAACAGATCGATCTTCACGTGTTCTAAAAATTCTGCCGAATCGCCCGTCTGTTTCTGTATATCGAGTAAAGACTGTAGCCATGCGTGCGTGCGTTGCTGTAAATCCGTAAGACTGCCTTCGGCGTCTTTGTAGAGCCAGTGTGCTGCGACGCCTGATTCGGCAACGCGGTGCATTTCCTGAGTGCGGATCTGAAATTCGACCGGCGTGCCGTACGGACCGATCAGTGTGGTGTGCAGCGATTGATAACCGTTGGTTTTGGGAATCGCTATATAGTCTTTAAACTTGCCCGGCATGGGCTTGTACAGCGCATGCAAGGTACCGAGGGCATAATAACTCTCGCGGAAATTTTCGACGACGATGCGAAAACCGTAAACATCCAGTACCTGAGAAAAACTCAAATGTTTATCCTGCATTTTGCGGTAAATGCCATACAGCGTTTTTTCGCGGCCATAGACTTCTGCATGCAGACCCGCTTCTTTCAGCGAGTTTTTCACTGCTTCCAGGATTTTACTGACGACTTCACGACGATTGCCACGTGCGGCTTTCACGGCTTTGGATAAAGTCCGGTAGCGCATCGGATACAAATGCGAGAAAGCTAAATCCTGTAATTCGCGATAAATGTTATTGAGGCCAAGTCTGTGCGCAATCGGCACATAGACATCCATCGTTTCGCGTGAAATGCGGCGTTTTTTTTCCGAGCGCATCACGCCCAGCGTACGCATATTGTGCAGGCGGTCTGCCAGTTTAACGAGAATAACGCGCACATCGCGCGCCATCGCCAGCAACATTTTGCGGAAATTCTCTGCCTGCGCCTCGATCTGACTCTGAAACTCGATTTTTTCGAGTTTCGATAACCCATCCACCAAGGTGGCGACCGGAGCGCCGAAGCGTTCAATCAGTTCTTCTTTTTTGACATCCTGATCTTCCATGACGTCGTGCAACAGCGCCGCCATGATCGCTTGCACATCCAGCTTCCATTCGGCGCAGATTTCGGCGACAGCGATAGGATGAGAAATGTAGGGCTCGCCGGATTTGCGCACCTGACCCAGATGTTTTTCATCAGAAAAACGATAGGCTTCCTTAATCAGCTTGAGGTCGCCAGGCGACATGTATTCTGCGAGACGAGCAGACAGCGCCGTCGTTGAGGCGACACCGACAACAGGTGCAGGTACCTTTAGATTGGCTTCAGTCGAAGTTGTGGCGTTTTTTTTTGCGCTGCTCTGCGGCGTGGCCGCTGATGGAGGCGGGGCGGTATCAGGTTCGGCCGGTTTACTCAGAGATGAAGAGGTTTCTGTTGCGTTCATTCTGTTTTTCCGGCCGATAAAGGTAGGTACTTTGATTTTTCGCGTAATGCGAAATTACATAGGAACTTTTTTCAGCATCTCAATACCGATTTTGCCAGCAGCGATTTCGCGCAGAGCAACAACGGTAGGTTTGTCTTTTGCTTCAACCTTTGGTGTGTGACCTTGCAGTAACTGGCGTGCGCGATAGGTTGCGCACAGTGTCAGCTGGAAACGATTAGGGATTTGTTTCAACGCGTCTTCAATGGTAATACGTGCCATATTTTTTCCTAAATACAAATGATACAAATAATTTTTTGAATTAATTCGGATTGGCGTGGATGCCAAGTTGGGCAAACAATTCGCTATTCCGTGTCGCCTGTTGAGTAAATCTGCAGCGGGTCGCTTTAACGATCGCATTCAACTCAGACAATGCAGTAGTAAAGTCTTGATTGATAATAACATATTCGAACTCAGGGGAGTGCGCCATTTCGCCGCCCGCGGCCAAAATCCGGCGTGTAATGACGTGAGGTTCGTCTTGCCCTCGTTTTTTTAGGCGTTCTTCCAAGGCAGGAATCGATGGTGGCAAAATGAAAATGCCGACGGCACCGGGAAATTGTTTGCGTACCTGCTGCGCACCTTGCCAGTCAATCTCCAGCAACACATCCGTACCGGCGCGCATTTGTTCTTCAATGATCAGCCGCGACGTGCCGTAGTAATTACCGTGAACTTCGGCATGCTCCAGAAATTCTCCGGCTTTTTCACGGGCAACGAAGTCTTCTACCGTTGTGAAGTGATATTCGCGCCCATCCTGTTCGCCTGGGCGCGGAGGACGTGTCGTCGATGAAATGGATAACTTGATTTGTGGTTCCTGCGCCAGTAAAGCATTCACCAGTGTGGATTTACCGGCGCCTGATGGCGCTGCAACGATGAACAGGCTGCCTGCAGTGGATGTGATAGGGCGCATAAGGATCTCTGGTTGGTATCGTCAGTGAAACATGAGGCAACAAAAACACAACGGCGGCATTATGTGCCGCCGGAGTTGTCGCTTCTTAAAATATCGGCGGCAGTATAAGCAAATGTGTCGCGTTATTCAAGGTTTTGTACCTGCTCGCGCATTTGCTCTATCAACAGCTTCAATTCCATTGATGCATCGGCCAATTCTTTGAGCGCCGCTTTGGAGCCTAGTGTATTGGCTTCACGATTAAGTTCCTGCATCATGAAGTCGAGACGTTTGCCGACCTGTCCACCTTTTTTCAGAATGTGGCGTGTCTCTGTCAGATGTGCGGATAAGCGGGCAAGTTCTTCTGCGACGTCGACGCGGATGCCGTATACAGTGACTTCCTGACGAATTCTGTCGAACGCTTCTTCACGGGTGATGGTCTGGGCGGTGTTGTTGCCATTGGCTGGTAAAGCCAATCCCAGCGCCTCTTCGAGCCGCGCAACAGATTTCTGCTGAAATTGCTGCAACATTTGCGGCATCAGAGGTTTGATTCTTTCGACGATTTCTTCCATCGCTGCTACCCGGCTGAGCAGTACCTGCTCCAGCGCTGCGCCTTCACGCTCACGACTGGTAATGAATGCTTCCAATGTGTCATTAATGCTACGGAGAATCGTATTCTGAAGGCTTTCTGCATTGATTTCAGCTTCCTCTATGACTCCGGGCCAGCGTAGCAATTCATTCATGGTGAAGGGGGGAGCATCAGGAAAGTGACTTTTCAGATTATTTTGAAAGTTGGTCAGTTGTCCGAGTATGGTTGCATTCAGCGCTTTGTTACTGGTTTCGGTGGTTTTTTTCCCGAAACTGAAACGACATTCAACTTTGCCGCGTACTAACTTGCGCGAGATCGCATCGCGGAACAATGACTCTACAGAGCGAAAATCATCATTGATGCGGAACTGCAGATCGAGAAAGCGGGAATTGACACTTTTGATTTCGATGGTGATCGTGCCTGCATCGGTTTCCTGGGTGCTGGTCGCATAACCAGTCATGCTGTAAATGCTCAAGTTGTTTCCTTTTAGATAGTATGCTGATGGGCGCAAAAGGGAGTAAGAAGTTGTTACAAACCATTATAGTCTTTACAAACAGTGCGATTATCAACACAATCGCTTTTGTCTAAAGGATGGAAATATCAATGGCTGCACAAAATAACGCCCCCTTGCCAGATGGTCTGGAAATCGCCGGTTACCGCATTGTAAAGAAAATTGCCTCCGGTGGCTTCAGTATTGTCTATCTGGCGTCGGATGAAGACGGTAATGCAGTTGCTATTAAAGAGTACCTGCCGAGTTCGCTTGCTTTGCGTCAGCAAGGTGAGCTTGTGCCTGCAATTTCAAATGAAAATCTGCCTATCTACCGCATTGGCTTGAAATGCTTCTTTGAAGAAGGCCGGGCGCTTGCTCGTATTTCACATCCGAATGTGGTCAGCGTTGTTAATTTTTTCCGCGCGAACGAAACCGTGTATATGGTAATGGCGTATGAGTCTGGGCGATCATTGCAGGAACATATTTTACGTCGTCGCGATAAAGGTGAAAAACCACTGGTATCAGAGCGCTTCATCCGCCGCATGTTCAATCAGGTGATGAATGGTTTGCGCGAAGTGCATACTAATAAGTTGCTGCATCTTGACCTGAAGCCAGCCAATATTTATCTGCGTCTTGACGGTACACCGATACTGCTGGATTTCGGCGCTGCGCGTCAGACATTGAAAACAGATATCCCGAAACTGTATCCAATGTACACTCCCGGCTTTGCAGCCCCGGAGTTATATCAAAAAAATGGTAGCCTTGGTCCCTGGACTGATATTTACAGCATCGGCGCTTCTATTTTTGCGTGCATGATCGGTGCCCCACCTCAACCGGCAGATCAGCGATTGACCAATGACAAAATGGAGGCGCATTTCCGCAAGCTCGAAGGTATGTATTCTCCTGAGCTGATTGAAGTTGTCCGCTGGTGTCTGAAGCTGGATCCATTGGAGCGACCACAGAGCGTATTTGCATTGCAGAAAGCACTGGCGATTAAAGCGCAACCAGCGCCGGAGCTGAGTTCGTTTGGCAAAATGAAATTGAAAATTACGTCTTTTCTTAAAAAATATAAGAAAAAGAAACCAGAGAGTGACCATACAACGATACAAGAAAGCACATTGAATTAACGATGTTTGTGATTGTGCTGTCGGGTTACCTTTTTTATTAATTGTTATTTAAAGCATTACTACTGTTCATGCGCTTTTCCGTTTATCAAGAAAGTCACATTGGCGGCCGCAAGGTCAATCAGGATCGCATGGGGTATAGCTTCACCCGCGACGCGATTTTGTTGCTATTGGCAGATGGCATGGGCGGTCACATCCTTGGCGAGATGGCGGCTGCCATCGCTATGCAGACGATAGGTTCGCTATTTCAGCAGCAGGCACATCCTTTGGTTGGACGCCCGGAGCGATTTCTGGAGGACAGTTTTTTAGCGGCACATCAGGAAATACATCGTTATCGCACGATGAATAATCTGCCGGAAACGCCACGCACCACCATCGTTGCCTGTTTGATTCAGAACGGATACGCATATTGGGCGCACTGTGGTGATTCTCGTTTGTACTGGATGCGTCAAGGTCAGATACTTTTACGGACAAAAGATCATTCTCGTCTGGAAACGCTGATTGCACAGGGTAAGGTAGACCCGTCAGAGCGTCACACGCATCCTGATCGCAATAAGTTGTTCAACTGTCTGGGTGCACCGAATGCACCTATTGTTGAACTATCGCGGCGTGCAGCGTTACAGCCGGGCGATATTATTCTGCTTTGCTCAGACGGCTTCTGGTCTATGTTGCCAGATCATATGCTGGCTCAACGTCTGCACGAACACACTATTGTTCGTGCAATTCCGGAACTGATCCGCTCAGCGGTCAGTATTGCTGGCAAACACAGCGACAACACGACGGCGCTGGCGATGATGTGGGAAGGTGATAACAGACTGGAGGATTCCTCTATTATTTCCACCAATACTTTACCTATTGGTTCCATTACGACTACCATACAGGCACCTGTTGATCCAGATGTCGCTCCGGATAGCGCAGAACACGATATTTTCAATGATGCAGAGATCGAAAAAGCGATTGCCGAAATCCGCAATGCGATCCATAAGTCATCCCGTATTACTTCTAAAGATTAATTTATGCCTCATATTCAACGCCCTAGCGGCCGCGCAGCGGATGCTTTGCGGCCTGTCGTTATCAGCCGCCATTTTACGAAACATGCCGAGGGTTCTGTACTAATAGAGTTTGGCGATACCCGCGTGATTTGCACCGCCAGTATTGAAGATAAAGTTCCCGGCTTTCTGAAGGGAAAAGGGCAGGGCTGGCTCACGGCAGAATACGGTATGCTGCCAAGATCCACGCACACGCGTATGGACCGCGAAGCGGCCAAGGGTAAGCAATCCGGACGCACTCAGGAAATTCAACGGCTGATAGGGCGTTCTTTACGCGCCGCATTTGATTTGAATGCATTTGGCGAACGTACTTTGCATCTCGATTGCGACGTGATTCAGGCCGATGGCGGAACACGTACTGCTGCAATTTCTGGTGCAATGGTTGCTGCTTATGATGCATTCTCTAAACTGGTTGCCAATGGTGTGATTGCGCAGGTTCCGCTCAAAAATTTTGTCGCGGCAGTTTCTGTCGGTGTTTATCAGGGGCTCCCAGTACTGGATCTCGATTATCCTGAGGATTCCAATTGTGATACCGATATGAATGTGGTGATGACCGATGCCGGGCATTTTATCGAAGTTCAAGGGACTGCCGAAGGTGTTGCGTTTGATCGTGGCACGATGAATCAATTGCTTGATCTTGCTGAAAGTGGCATTAATGATCTCATCGATTTGCAAAAACAGGTACTCGGTTTATTGGAAAGCTGAGTAGATTGCGATGACAAAAAAAATCGTACTGGCCTCCAATAATCAAGGAAAGCTGAAAGAGTTTTACCAGATACTTTCGCCACTTGGCGTTGAGCTGCATTCGCAGTCAGAGTTTGACGTGCCGGAAGCAGATGAGCCCTTTTTCAGTTTTATCGAAAATGCGCTTGCCAAAGCCCGGCATGCATCGAAACTGACGGGTTTGCCAGCGCTGGCGGATGATTCAGGCATCTGCGTGAATGCCTTACAAGGCGCTCCCGGTGTATTTTCTGCCAGATATGCCGGTGAACCGAAATCGGATCTCAGAAATAATCAGAAGCTGATCGCTGATCTGCAAAATAAGGCTGATAAATCTGCCTACTATTATTGCGTGCTGGTTCTGGTTCGTTCAGAACACGATCCTCAACCTGTGATCGCTGATGGTGTCTGGAATGGCGAAATTGTTGCCAGTGCGCGTGGTGAGAATGGTTTCGGATATGATCCACATTTCTGGATTCCTTCGCTGAACAAAACTGTCGCAGAACTATCTGCCGAACAAAAAAATCAGTTATCGCACCGAGGCCAGGCGTTGCGTGCATTGTTTGAGAAATTGAAATAAATGATTCCGATTAAACCGGTTTCTCAGTTAACTGGCACAGTGCGACCAACGACGGATATCTCCCAAATTCCACAAGATGTTGCAACAAAATTTTTGTCTCCGGGCAGTTTGAATCTGTCAGTGTTGCCACCGCTGTCTTTATATATTCACTTTCCCTGGTGTGTCAGAAAATGCCCCTACTGTGATTTTAATTCGCATGAAGTAAAGGGGAATTTTGATGAAGATGCTTATCTGACGGCACTGCGCGCAGACCTTGAAGCTTCGCTACCCCTGATATGGGGTCGTAAAATTTATACGGTATTTATTGGCGGAGGCACACCAAGCCTGATGTCGGCTGCGGGTGTTGATCGCTTGTTATCGGATATCCGCACATTATTACCGATAGATGGTGCCGCAGAAATTACGCTGGAAGCGAATCCCGGAACTTTTGAAACCGAAAAATTCCGTTCGTTCAGACAGAGCGGAATTAATCGCTTATCGGTAGGCATACAAAGTTTCAACTCACAGCACCTTGCTTTGTTGGGGCGTATTCATAACGGTGATGACGCTAAACGTGCAATTGATATTGCCAGAACACATTTTGATAATTTCAATCTCGATCTGATGTTTGCATTGCCGGGACAAACGCTGATTGAAACGCAGCAAGACATTGATATGGCGCTGTCTTTTGCTCCGCCACATTTATCCCTGTATCACCTGACGTTAGAGCCGAATACCTATTTCGCCAAATATCCACCCGCGATTCCTGATGATGACACCAGTGCAGAAATGCAGGAGTTGATACACGCGAAGATGGCAGATGCTGGTTATGTTAACTACGAGGTGTCGGCGTATGCGCAACCTGGTAAAGCGTCCCGACACAATCAGAATTACTGGAACTTCGGTGATTATCTGGGGATCGGTGCAGGCGCTCATTCTAAACTGTCATTTCCACATCGCATCATGCGTCAGGCTCGCTTCAAACAGCCGAAAGCATTTATTGAGGCGAGTATGGCTGGTAATGCAGTCCAGGAATCGAATGAAATCGATGCACGCGATTTGCCATTTGAATTTATGCTGAATGCCTTACGTTTGAATCAGGGGTTTCCTGTCAATTTGTTTCAGGAACGTACTGGTCTGCTGCTGAATTCCATCGAAAAAGAATTACAACTTGCCGAGAAAAAAGGACTGATACAACGAGATCATCAGACAATTTCACCAACCCCGACGGGGAGGTTATTTTTGAATGATCTTCAGGAAATTTTCTTGCGTGATGTGTAATTCGATGTACCAATCATCTATCCCCTCTTTTTTACCTGTCATGAATTCGCAGCAGCAGTTGTCCGCGATTTATCCTGATTTTGGTGCTATGTCTCAGAGTGTTGTATTCAGCATGCTGGAGCACTGGCAGAGCACAAGTTTTTTCGACAGACTCGCTGATATCAGCTATTTCGTTTCCGTTCAAGATCTGCAAGAAATACCCGCAGATTTGCATACCAGTCTGTCTGGTTCCCGAATCGTCCTCTGCGTGCCTGATGAACTATGTGCTGAAGAGTCGAATCACGCCAAGTTGAATAACATCGTCAAGAGCGGATTCAGAATTGTCACTGATCAGTTAAGCGCGCAAACGGAATTGCGTTGGACGGATGCCAGGCACGTCGCGATCGACTGTGCTAATGGCGTGTCATTCAATTGCAAGCCCTTGATAACACGTCTTAGTGGCGGTCAGCATTGGGCGAAACAAATCTCGTCTTCGATAGAGATGGAGCAAGCAAAGCAAGCAGGCTTTACTTTGTTTTCAGGAGATTATGCGTTTAATCCGCCAGCAAAAAATAAATCGGCGGATAGCTCGGCACGCACACGTTTGCTGAAACTACTTGGGTTGCTTTCCCGTGATGCAGACACTGATGAACTTGAGAGTTTAATAAAACAAGATCCCACCTTGTCTTTCATGTTGTTCAAACTAGTCAGTTCTGCTGCTTTCAATCAACCGGTGCGCGTTTCATCCTTTGGTCAAGCCATTAGTTTATTGGGTCGCAGGCAATTGCAGCGCTGGTTGCAGTTGCTGTTGTATGCGCGTCAGCAGGAGCAGGGTGGTGCGCTTAACCCCTTGATGGCACGAGCCGCTTTTCGCGCCAGCATGATGGAAGCTGTATTTCAGAAGCTTGGCGCAAGTAAAGACGATCTGGATGGCGCATTTATGGTCGGTATGTTTTCCTTGCTGGATAAATTGTTCGGTAGCGCGTTGTCGGAGGTGCTACAGCCTTTGCAATTGCGTGACGATATTTTGCAGGCATTGTTATACAGATCTGGAAAACTGGGGCAGTGCCTTTGTTTAGTTGAACTCGCAGACCGCACTAACTCCATCGCGTTATACGAACAATCCAGATTATTGGAGTTAGATGCAGATAGCTATTACGATTGTATTTTTGACGCGTACGTTTGGGTCAATCAGGTTTGCCGGGATATGTGATGATGGAAACATCTGTTGATGTACTTAATCTGAGTCTTGGCGTCACTTTGGGTGAGGTGGTTCTTAGTCTGGATGGGCGTGATCTGGACAGTGAAATCAACCGGATTGCGCATACCTTATTTTCGGATGGGGCGCTCAGTTACGAACGCGGCACTGTTGCTCCCAGGTTGCCCGGGCAGGGATTTTGTGTTTCTGTTTCACCTGAAACTTACTATCTGCTCGCCGCTAAACAAGGTGTTTATTCCGAAGCAGATCTGGAAAAAGTGAATGTGTTGGCAACGTTGACTGCCCGTCTGTTTGCTAAACGTCAGCATCTTTTGCAGCAACAAAATATGAATTTGCAACAACATATGTTGCAGACGCAGATACTGGATCAGATTCATGAATCGGTGATCACGATGGACTTAGCCGGCTTCATCCTGAGCTGGAATCGCGGTGCCGAAAAATTATTTGGTTATCGCTCTGACGAAGTGCTCGGAAAAAATATTCTGTTCTTGTACGACAATGAAGAGTCAGATGATGGGGAGCCAGCATTTTTCGATCATTTTCTGGCGCATGGTGGTCGCGAGATGGAGGTGCGCCGCCGAAAAAAGTCAGGGGAGGTGTTCTGGGCCAGCTTGACCTTGTCTACGCTCATCAGTCAGGATAATCAGCCAGTCGGCATTGTAGGATATCTCAGTGATATCACCCAACGCAAAGAAGCAGAACTAAAAATTAATCGCCTTGCTTATTTCGATACACTGACGCAACTTCCCAACCGTAGTTTGTTTAAACAACTGGTTGATCAGTCTTTACAGCAATTGCGACGTAAACAAACGAGCGGTGCATTGCTCTTTATCGATTTAAACCGCTTCAAGCCTGTGAACGATACTTTCGGGCGCCAGATTGGCGATGCTTTGTTGATGCAGGTTGCCAGACGTTTCCAGCAAACTCTGCGAAACGAAGACATTATTGCGCGTTTGGGTAGCGATGAATTTGCCATCGCTTTAACCGATGTGAATCAGTATTATCACGCCAGCCTTGTCGCGCAAAAAATTCTCTCATCCCTTGATTCTGCATTTGATATCGGCATACATGAGCTGCGCGTCAGCGCCAGTATCGGTATCAGTCTGTTTCCGGAGGATGGAATGGACGCGGATAGCTTGTTGCAACGTGCAGATATTGCGATGTTTAAGGCAAAGCGTAATGGCGCTGGTATTTCGGGCAGTTATGCGTTTTACAGTCAGGGCATGGATGCACACATTGCCGGAAAGTTATTTCTTGAATCTGGCTTACGCAAAGCGCTTCATCAGCAAGAATTTTTCCTGGTGTATCAACCGAAGATCGATGTGCAGACGCGCGCCTTGGTTAGTGTAGAGGTGCTCCTGCGTTGGCAACATCCTGAGCGCGGTTTAATCTCTCCATCGGAGTTTATTTCTATTGCTGAAGAGACCGGACTGATTCTGCAGATTGATGCATGGGTCTTAAACTCAGCCTGCCAGCAAGCCAAATTATGGCAGGATGCAGGCCTGACTCCGTTCAGAATCGCAGTGAATTTGTCAGCTAATGAATTCACCAGTGGCTTACCATCGAAAATTGAAGCGGTACTGCGGCAATATCAGATTTCACCAGACTGGCTGGAGCTTGAAATCACTGAAAGCATGCTGATGCACAACACCGAGAGTGTGATCGAGATTATGGAGCAACTGGTTGCACTTGGCGTTAGTCTTGCGCTGGACGATTTTGGTACTGGCTACTCCAGTCTTTCGTATCTGAAGCGCTTTCCAATCTCATCCATCAAAATTGATCGTTCTTTTGTGCAGGGCATCCCTGCAGACGCGAGTGATTGTGCAATTGCGAGTGCAATTATTGTCATGGCACACCAACTGCAGTTGAAAGTGGTTGCGGAAGGGGTAGAGGCAACGGAGCAGTATCAATTTCTGAGTGCGGCATCTTGCGATGAAGTGCAAGGCTTCCTGTTTTCAAGGCCTACATCGCCGCAAGAGATTGTGAATCTGATCGGTAAAGTCTTTTAAGGCAAAAAATCGTCGCTGAGGCTTGTTTTGAGTGCCGCTATCAGGATATAATGCGAGGCTCGGAAGCTTGGCAGAGCGGTTGAATGCACCAGTCTTGAAAACTGGCGAGGTGTTAAAGCCTTCGTGAGTTCGAATCTCACAGCTTCCGCCAAGAACATGTAAAGAGGGGTGAAATCAAGTAAGATTTCACCCCTTTTTCTTTGTGTAATCAACCTCTTAGCGTTATTTTTCGCAAAACGACGTAAAGCTATGTAAAAGGTAAGAAGTAGGTAGAATGTAGGTAACTTAAAAAATTTACCTACTTTTGCCATGGCACTGACTGCAAAGCAGATTGACGCTGCAAAACCCAAGGATAAGCCCTATAAAATTCGCGACATCGAGGGGCTATATCTCTATATCTCTGCCGCCGGATCAAAATCATGGAAGTGCGATTGTGATGTTGATGGCCGGCGCACGACGATCACGTATGGGAAGTATCCCGATCTTTCTCTTGCTGACGCCCGCCTGAAAAATCTTGAGCGTAAAAAAGCCCCGGTTGAGCGCGTAAAGACAGCGCCCACATTTCGAGATGTTGCGCGGGAGTGGCTTGAAAAGAAAGTTCCTTCGCTCTCCAATTCAAAACATCAGCATCAGACCATCACATCGCTAGAGCAATTTATTTCTAAAGTGGGTGATCTGGCGATCGATAAAATGCCGCGTACTACCCTGGTGAAGGCGATTCAGGAATTTGCGGATACGCCGGAAAGTGCCCGTCGATTGGCGGGCCGCGTGACTATGGTCATGGATTACGCAATGGATCTGGGCTATTTAGAGCAGCATTCGGCAAGCAATCTTACGCGGGTGTTGCCATCTGTTCGCGAGCGCCGTCACATGGCATGTATTGATATCAGTGATGCCCCCAAGTTGTTTAATGATATCCGTTCTATGGAGCAGGGCGTATCTAAGCAAGCATTGCTGCTGCTGGCATACACGTTTGTCCGGACGAATGAGTTGATTAAAGCAAAGCTGGATGAATTCGATTTTGAAAATAAAGTGTGGGTGATTCCTGCAGAGCGGATGAAGCTGCGAAAGCCACATGTTGTGCCGCTGACGCCGCAGTCAATGAGCATCATCACCGATCTGGCTGATATGACGTGTTCTGAATATTTGCTGGAATCACCCGTTCGGCGCGGCCAGCCGATTACTGACAACTCAATGCTGTTTGCGCTGTATCGCTTAGGGTATCGGGGAAAAATGACCGGCCACGGTTTCCGCGCGCTGGCGAGTACCGTATTGAATCAACAAACACAGTTTAATCGAGACTGGATAGAGCGGCAGCTCGCGCATAAAGAGACGGATGATGTGCGGCTGGCTTACAACCGCGCTGATTATTACGATCAGCGGGTTGTCATGATGCGGTGGTATAGCAATTGGATCGATGCTCAGATATGAGCCGTGTGCTGGCTGGCGAATGACTCAACATCTTCACGCTTCCAGCGCAGAAACCGCCCGACCTGGAATGGTTTAGGAAATACACCTTGCCGCCGCCATAGGTAAATCGTCTGGCGTGTGACTTGCAGATAGTCGATCACGTCTTTCTGTGTGAGTAGTTTATTCATGCTGCACCGCCTTTCGATTTTTCCAAAGCCTTTCTGCCATTGGAATATCGTTGCGCCAGTTTCTCTTCGTCAAACTCTGCCATTGCTTTGCAACATTCTGAGCAGTATCGATAGTGAAAAGGGGATTTGCCGCCGTACATGCCTACATGATGTCGATGCCGTTCATTCTTTACAATGGCTCCAAAACAATTGAAGCATTGATGATTCTTTGCGGCTATTACCATTTTGTTTGCGATAATCCTGTCATTTGGCTCGCCAAAATCACCTTCAAATAGTGGGTAATTTAAAATTCGTCTATCAGCAACTTCGGCATTCATGCTGCACCGCCTTTCAATTTAGCTACCTCGTCTGGATTTTCTGCGCGCCATTGCGCCCAGCTTTCATCAGTGAGCTTCCATTCAACCCATTCAGATGAATCTGGTTTTGGTTGGAATGGTGGGTCCCCAGCAGCGCAGCGCTCACAGCCGCATGTTGTTAAATGTTTCCAGCAGAAATAAAGACCGCAACCATCGCCACCATGAGGCTCTTCACTCATGCAAACGTATGAAAGGCCGCGATCAATTTTTTCATTGCATTCAGGGTGGTCACAAATTGCAGGAACTCCATATCCAATGTCGCGGTTCCAGTGACGATCGTATCCAATCGACCAACTCATGCTGCACCGCCTTTCAATACATCTGCCACATGTAGCTTGATGTCTTCGCAGAATGCTCGCGTTCCGCCGTGTGTCATTTGACATAGTCCACCGACAGCAAGGTGACTACATTTCTCTAGTGCATCACGCAACCGATCATTCTCTTTGCGTAGTACCTCGGTGTTGATTTCTATTATTGTCACTTCCGGTAGTGGCATAGCGCGAGTATTCCAGCGCGTCGCGACCGTATTAAAGTCTGAATCAATTAATCCAGCGCCGCAGGCGCATTCGATGACACATGACCCCGGATGGTCTGGCATTTTGAAGCCATCAATCTGGAAAGAATGACTATGGGCTTCTATATGATTAATCTCGGGTTGTTCGCCACAGAATGGGCATGGATCCAATGTGTACTTGCTCATGCTGCACCGCCATTCCAGCTACGCTCCGGCATCGCATCCCATCGACAAAAATCAATAAACGAGTCAAAACCATCGCCGTATTCTAAGAAGCGGTCATATCGAGCTGCATAGCGGCTAGGTTTGCGCACCACGCCCATATCACCATATTTCACTTCACTTGTCGGATGGCAGTTGTGAATTACTCCCGGCTTGTCTGAGTCAAAATTAACACCGATATAGTGGCCGCGATCGGCAGCGATAATGCCGGGTTTGCCTGATACAGTCACACGGCGTCCAAGCACTGCTGGGACACTATATTGATTACGCACGTATTGAAAGTTACTCATGCTGCGCCTCCATTACAAAGTGGATGATGCTCGCCATTGCAGAAGTCCCCCAGTTCCTTGCATCTGCATTGCGTGCTACCTTTTAACTCTTTAATCAACGCCGAGCGGTACTGCCCAAATGTCTGAAAACTGATTGCATAGCCATCGTCAGACAGCAGTTTTTGTATTTTTTGAATATTGCTTTGCAGTTGCTCGTTCTCTTTTTGCAGGGCTTCAACACTTGGATGCGACTCGTAAGCTAATCGGACTCTCCAACCACCTTTTAAGTTACGTTCATACGCTTCTTTTGTGGCGACAATCCAAACACCGGAAGGGTATGAACATTTGTAAATCAGATAAATAGGCTCTTGCTTCACTTCAGGCAGCGGCAGGGCGCGGATGGTCGTAGCAATGCGATGCTGAACTGGTCCAAACGCATCTCTTGAAAAATCGGGCATCTTCTCAGCGATCTGTGCGCACTGCTCACGTAATTGTTCGTAGCTCATCATTTACTCCTATCTGATTCAACCGCTCTCACTAAACACCAGCAGAGCATAAAAATTTGAAATACAACCGCAACGCAGGGGATCAGTTTTTCTATCATTCGCGGCTCTCGTAAATCTTCGTTAAATCACTCTTCACCGCAAATCCTCGGCGTCTTGCGGCATTGGCGATTTGTGCCTGGTGATGATGGTTGGCGGTTGTCTGGCGTATCAGCCCTAGGTAACTGTTTGTCATGGCAAACACATCGCTTTGTTTCGCGGTAGAGATGCGGTGGGTTGCTTCGTTGACAGTGCGTTTGCGTGTGGTGGTGTGCCACGGCCTGATGACGTGGCCAACAAAATCCACTCCCCGGGCGACGGGTTGCAGGATAGTTTTGCGTGGGTTGAGTCTCGCGCCCAGCGTTGCTGGCAGCCAGTGGGTAATGTCCGTCAGCGCCGAGTTGAGCCAATCTACTGAGTCATGCAGCAGCACGATGTCGTCAACATAACGAATGTAATGCCGCGCGCGGATCTGGTGTTTGATATGCTGGTCAAGCGCATTCAAATACACGTTCGCAAAGAACTGGCTGGATAAATTGCCAATCGGCAGACCAAGGTGTGCTGGTTGCTCGGTCAGTCGCTTGTGTTGCGGCACCTTTGCCAGCAGTTCTTTTTCACCGCGAATCTCTACGTTCTGGCGTGGGTCGTGCCAGAGTATCGTGTGCGTCAGTTGCTGCCAAAATGGCTCGGTAATGCGTTGGTCAAGCTGTTTTTGCAATATGCGTTTATCGATGCTGACGAAAAAATTAGCCAGATCGCATTTCAAATAAAGCGTGGGCTTAGACCAGTTCTGCGATGCGCTGCGTATTTTTGCGGCCAGCCGGTTTGCGGCATACAACGTGCCGCGCCCGGGGATGCATGCGCAGCTATCGGCAATAAAGCTGGCGTAAAAGCGCGGCGACACTTTGTTGTAAAGCAAGTGGTGCACAATGCGATCACGAAAATCTGCCGCCCACACTTCACGTGCTTTCGGGCGCGTCACGACGAAGCAAATCGATTTTCCCGGTGTGTAGCTGCCGTCGATCAATTCTTCATAGAGCGCAATCAAATTACGCTCAAGATTGCTTTCAAATGCCAACGCGCTGGGCGAGTTGCGCTTGTTTTTGCGGCAATCGAAGTAGGCTTGCGCGAGTTCTGAAAACAAAGGCCCATCATGGCTCGCTGGCTCCATTTGATCTGCGGACGGCGCGAGCGCGATACTTGTTCGACTTGTGGTTGTTGTTCTGGTTGCCGTTGTTGAAGCTCTGCATCCAGGCGTAGTCGTCGTTGTGGGCGTTCTGCGATTATTCATGCTATCTATGTCGTTTCGTCGAAGGTGGTTGCCGATCAATAAAATAACTGCGCCAGACTTGCGGGCATGTGCCGGCAGTATCTGTGGTGCGCGTGGCGGTGGGGCGGTTTGCTGCCCCAGCGGCATGACCAGATTAAATTAAAGCGCGCTGACAAGGCTGCCGTGGCATCGATGTAACGGGCGCTGAAGCTACAGCGGACTTTCGCCATCCATTAGCCTGTTTTCCGATCGCATCTGTCGTTTGAATTGCGTTGGCATATTGACCGGTGGAGATAAATCGCATGTCTTTTGCCAAGCGAAATAAAATCTCAACGGCGTGAATTTGCTCAAGCAATGTCGCCAGATGCGGTGCCTTGTCCTGTGCGGCATTGGCGCGTGCGATCAGCAGCACGCTTTGCACACACAGTGCACGAATTTCACCACCAACAGAGGCCTTAAAATCTTTCGGCATGTTTTTGGTGATCGTCGTCGCCAGCTTCAGAAGCTCGTAAGCTTCTTTGTAGATCGGCAGAGCGGTATGAATAGCCATGATGAAAAAAAATCGTGAACGGGCTGACGCCCGTGGTTAATCGAATGACTGAATGACTAAATAATGAATTCTCTGCGGACGGCGCGAGCGCGACACTTGCCCGACTTGAGGCCGTAGTTCTGGCTGCCGAGGCCGAAGCTCTGCATCCAGGCGTAGTCGTCGTAGTGGGCGTACTGCTCACGTGTCCAATACCATCCTGCGTGGAACTGGTCTTTCAATGTTGCGAAAAGTAGGGCAGATTCAACGCGATCAGGCAGTTCGCCGCCAATCGATGCTGCCCACGTCATGGAATCGTCCCAGTTGTCGCCAGTTAGTTCGCCTGGCAGTAAAATAATGTGTTCGCGTTTTTTTCCGTCAGCGCTGATGATGCTGCCGACGTATTGTTCGCCAGCGTTCGGTCGTGGGAAATTGACTGTGATCGGGAATGCGGCGGATAATTTTGCATTCGCTTCGAATGCTGCGATCATTTCAGCCACTTTGTTGTGCTGCTCTTTGATCGCTTCCATCGTGATATTCATGGTCTGCTCCGGTAGGTAAAAATTAAAAAATCGTGAACGGGCTGACGCCCGTGGTTAATCGAATGACTGAATGACTAAATAATGAATTCTCTGCGGACGGCGCGAGCGCGATACTTGACCGACTTGCGGATGTCGTTCTGGTTGCCGCTGATGAAGCTCTGCATCCAGGCGTAGCCGTCGTCGTGGGCGTCCTGCTCACGTGTCCAATACCCTTCTGCGTGGAACTGGTCTTTCAATGTTGCAAAAAGCAGGGCGGATTCAACGCGATCAGGCAGTTCGCCGCCAATCGATGCTGCCCACGTCATGGAATCGTCCCAGTTGTCGCCAGTGAGTTCGCCTGGAAGTAAAATAATGTGTTCGCGTTTTTTTCCGTCAGCGCTGATGATGCTGCCGACGTATTGTTCGCCAGCGTTCGGTCGTGGGAAATTGACTGTGATCGGGAATGCGGCGGATAATTTTGCATTCGCTTCGAATGCTGCGATCATTTCTGCCACTTTGTTATGCTGCTCTTTGATCGCTTCTATCGTGATATTCATAGTCTGCTCCAGTAGATAAAATTAAAAAATCGTGAACGGGCTGCGCCCGTGGTTAATCGAATGACTGAATGATTAAATAATTAATTCTCTGCGGACGGCGCGAGCGCGATACTTGCCCGACTTGCGGCCGCTGCTCTGGAGGCCGCTGCCGAAGCTCTGCACCCAGGCGTAGTCGTCGTTGCGGGCGTTCTGCTCGCTGGACCAGTACCAGTCTTTCTCAAAATGTTCTTGGCGGTTGGCGAACAGCAGCGATTGCTCGCAGCGGTTGGGTAATTCGCCGCCAACACTTGCTGCCCACTTTTTGGAATCTGCCCAGTCCAGCAATGCTTTTGGTTTTGCTTCCAATAAGAAGAGGTGGTAATCCGGCTGGCCGTTTTTACCCAGAATCAGTCCGGCATAAATTTCGCCGGGGCGTTGTCTTTCTGCGAGAAATTGTGCTTTGCTCATGGTTATTCCTTATGCATTGATTTCAAGTTGTCGTGGTGCAGGTTGCAAAATAGTCGTTACGATTCCGCATTCATTCATTCGTATGCCGTAGGTAACATCAAATCTGACATGGGCTTTTTCGATATTTCCATCATCTGTTTTGACGAAAAGAAAAATGCCGCTATCACATTCCTGCATTTTGGTGATAGCGCCGATGATAGGTTTCATTGGATTGCCAAAATCAGGTGTCCCAGACTGCTGTATACGCGTTCCGATTTCTATCAGTTCACGTGTTGTTGTACGTAGGCGCATGTAGTGGTTCATGCTGCCTCCGGGTGCGCTATTTCAAACACATTCCCGCTAATCACGCGGTCAGTGATCGTGCGCAGGGCTTGTTGAATGTCGCCGTTGGTGGCGTGTTCGCATTGCAGGTCATGCAGATGCAGCATGTCTTTAATATCTTGAATGCCTTGCCCGTCCAGGCGCCAGATGTTTTTCTCTATGCCGCGGATGTACATGCGAGTGAGGGCTTCTTGGGCGCGGATGATGACGGGCTCATGCTCTTGCCCGTAACCTTGCTCTGCCAGCATTAATGCGAGGTTGGCAGCGGTCACCAGATCGGCCCAGTGGTCGGCGTTTGCAGCGGGGTCTTTCAAAATAACGAGCATCGACGCCCAGCCTGATTTTGAAATGTCGAAACGCTGATCGCTATCGAGCTTGCGCGGCGCGATGGTGTTGTCGAAGTAGTTTTTTTGCAGCACGCCAAGGCCGCCGAACGGGTTGATTTTTCTGTCAAAGCCACCGCGTTTGTGTTGACGGGCGATGCGTTTGGCTTGGGAGTTTTTGCTCATGCTGCTTCTCCCGCAGCAATTTCATTCAACACGATCAGATGGTGGTAGCGATCTAAGAACATGCGCTTTGCCATCGTTGGTGTTACCGGTTCAAGCTTGGCAGTCAGCGGCAGAATATCGGTGCCAGCGAACCAGTTATCGCTGTCTGGCATCAGGTCGCGCTTTTCTGTTGCCAGCATGATTTGGTCTGCCCGGTGCACGTGTGTGGACATCGGCAGCGTTAAGTTAAATCGCTCGGCGATGGCGCGCTCCACTTTTCGCTCAATTTCGGCGTAGTCAAACAATTGGCGTTTGAGCGGCGTTGCTACGTCACCGATGTACGCCTCAGCTGCATCATGCAGCAAGGCTTCAAGCGCGTATTCTTCTGGCACGATGAATGATGCGTGGTAGCAGTGCTGTGCGACAGAATAGAACTCGCGGGTGTGTCCAGTGAACCGGCAAATATGTGATAACGCATGGGCGATGGTTTCAATGTCGATATGGCTAAGTGATGGCGCCAGTAAATCGAAATAAGAGCCGTTTGCCGTCAGGATGATAGGTTTCATGCTGCCTCCAGATTCACCACCGGCTCTGTCACGATGGGTGTGGCGGCATGCGGGGGTAGTAATTCAAGCTCTGCATGCAGTTGCCCATTGCTCACGTCGGGTACGAAGCGCAGGATTTTGCCGCGCACTTTTCCTAAAATATGGCAGTGAAACGTCACGGGCTGGCCTATGCGGTGGTGTGTTTTCATTGTAAAAATCTCGCGAACGGGCTGCGCCCGTGGTTAATCGAATGACTGAATTACTGAATGATGAATACTCTGCGGACGGCGCGAGCGCGATACTTGAACGACTTGTGGTTGTAGCCCTGGCCGCCGTAGAGGAAGCTCTGCATCCAGGCGTAGCCGACGATGAGGGCGTTCTGCTCAGATGTCCAATACAAACTATCCAGATCAAAGCTGTCGCGGCAATTAATTGCCAGCAAACGGGCTTCGCGGCGGGTGGGTAGTGACCAGTCTGTCAGGCCGTTGATTGGCGCTTGTGCTGCTTCAACTGAGTTATGCCAGTCAATATCGAAAAGTTCATGGTCAGATGTGGCGTGGATCAGAAAATAATCTGGTGCGTCGTTTTCACCGGCAACGATGCCAGCAAAAATACCGCCGTGCTCTGCCAAGAATGTGTCGATGCGTGGAATGGCTATCGTTGTAAGCAGTGTTGAGATTGCCGATGCTGCCGTTGCTGCTGGTGTTGCTGTCATTTGTGCTATCGTCATGATGATTCCTTAGTCGTTGTCGTTGGCTTGGAGCTTCTTCAGGTCAAACTTCTCACGCTCGCGGATGTGAATGCGGGCGCGATTTTCAATCATTCGTTTCAGTGCTGGCACGCGCATCGCTTCTGAAAACGGCAGCTTGATCGGTAGCCGCTTATGAGCGATTTCCAGTGCGGCGGTATCAGGTGTGATGCGTTTCATGGCTATGCAGGGAAAAATCTGCGCAGGGCAGTGATCGCAGCGTGGGCGCGGCTATGGCCGAAAATGCGTTGCACGCGATACGTAGATCTGGCGATCAGGCAGCGGGTGGTGAATGTGCTGATCATGGCTGTTCAGATGCCTCTGCATCGCCCAGTGCCGCCACCGCAATCGCTTCGCGGCGACGTTCAGCCGCATCGAGTGCGGCAACATGTTTGGTATTGGAGATAACCGCTTCGCTTTTGAGTTGGTCAGATAACTGCTCTTCACCCATCCAGCCTAATGTGATCAAAATCACGATCAACACAGCGACGATCTGCACAACATAGGCCAGTTGATTAGCGCGTTTGTGTGATACCTCTTGTTCGTCTGCAAGTTGCTGCCCGAAGAGGCTGTCGCGGTAGTGGCGACGTGTTGGGTGATTTGGCATTTTTAGCTCCATCAAAGATATGATGAAGTTAAATATACGCGAATGAATAAATAACGTCAATACGCGAATGAATAATAAATGTGATTTATTTGTTTATTAAAATACAATCGATAAACTAGAGATCTGAAAAGTTTTGTTACAACTTTTTAAATTGAAAAAACAGATCAACTTCTGGAGAGGTTATGACGAGATTGTTTTTGCTGTCCGCGTTTCTATGCATATCGGTAGCTGCAAGCGGGGGCGCGCATGCTCAGAAAAAAGACTGCTCCAAACTATCTCCCGCGGAGATGCGTTTAATTGATGATGCCGAGGCGGTTTGTCAAAAAGCAAAACGCCCAAAGGAAAAAATGCAAAGCCCTGTCGAAAGATTTAGGGGTGCGAGTCAATTTGAGTCGTTGAAATGTGATCTGCAGTCGAAGATTAGTCTGCAGCAGTTTGGCTTTGATAATTACCCGGCTGTTTATCGCGAAGTTTTGCAATGCGTAACGGATGCAAAAGCAGCAGTCAAGCCGGTGTTTGCTGCTGCCAATGCGTCAATTCCGAAGAAAGATCCACGAAGCGCATTGAAGAGTTATTACGTGGCATGGCTCAGTTTGATGGATTCGTATCTACCAAGAACCGATGATTCGATTAGTGATTACAAAAATAGGATGGCGGGCGCCAGCGTGAAATTATCGGACGAATGGAATCGATACGAGGCAGAAAATGTCGCTAATTAAATGTGTAGAATGCAACGCAAGTATTAGCTCTGAAGCGAAGCGATGTCCTAAATGCGGAGCCCCAGTTCCAAAGCGAACATCAATATTGACATGGATTGCAGCCAGTGTATTTGCGCTATCGATCTATTCGTGCGTGACAAAAAAAGAAGAGATTACACCTCCATCAAAAGCATCTTCTCTTTCTGTGCCTGTTAATGTTAATAAGGTGATTTCTGCGTCATCGAGCGAGGCGCTCCCTGTTTCTACGCCGGATGCATTGGACAAGTGGAGATGCGTAAATCGGGCGGGCGTAACCTATTTTGTCAGGGATAAGCCATTGGATGATGCATGTGTACCTCTGCTGGAAAACTGTGACAAAACAGCGGCAAAGAAAATTAAAAATGCGATGGCGTCGCTAGGAACGACTGCAGACCTTGGCTCAAAATTAGAATTTCACTGGTCTCCGATAGCGTTGACTGCGTTTACTGATGCGAATGCAGAATTCGGTATGCGATCAATCGCTGACGCGGATGCATGTCTGCTTGGTCGGGCGCGGGAGATTCGATTTTATCGACGTGATAATTTGTGGGCTGTCGCGTCGCCAACAGCCGGTTTCATGATGATGAAGTGAGTAGGGAGGGGTGATGATGGCAAACAATGAATGGGCGGTGGCTGAATCGGTTCGGCAGAGAAATTTGGTGAAGGCATCGCAGATCCTACTGGGGATATGCGCTGGGGTGGTTGCAGACGGGCAGTTGCACGATACGGAAATTATGTATCTATCGACATGGCTGAAAGAGCATGCCGAAGTGCGTCAAGAGTGGCCGGGCAATATGCTGGCAAGCAAGGTAGAGGCGGTGATTGCTGATGGCGTGATCACAGAGGTAGAGCGCGCAGATTTAGTTGCAGTCTTGCAGGAATTGACGGGTAATTTTTTTCTGGATACTGGCGTTGCGCAGCAGAGCTCGCCCGTATTACCGGTGAATGATTCGCCCGAATTGCGCTGGCAGGGTGCATCGTATTGTTTCACTGGAAAATTTTTGTTCGGCACGCGTGATACTTGCCATAAGGCGGTCGAAAAGCTGGGTGCGGTTGCCGTTGATTCGATCACCAAGCAACTAGATTTTTTAGTGATTGGCGCATTGGTATCGCCTGATTGGGTTAATGAAACCTATGGCAGAAAGATTCAAAAGGCGGCGCTATATCGGCAAGAGTCCGGTTCGCCAGTAATCATCTCTGAGAATCAGTGGACATCCGCCCTTGTGGGAAATGTGGGGTAGTCTGTGCGAACACTTGTCATGCTGTTGTCTATCTTCTTGCTTATTGCCGCTGGTGATGCGTCGGCAAAAACACAGCGAAGCAAAGCCGTGCTGGCCGAATTTCAAAAGCTGCATCCATGCCCGGCGAATGGCAAAAGCGCTGGCCCATGCCCTGGCTATATCAAAGACCACATCAAGCCGCTGTGTGCTGGAGGTGCCGATGCGCTGGATAACTTGCAGTGGCAAGCAGTGGCAGAGGCAAAGGCGAAAGATAAATTAGAGCTGCAACAGTGCAGCGCGTCGAAAAGCAATAAAGATGCGGCGGGGGCAAAGTCGGCAAGATCGAAACCTTATTCAGACAATATATGCCACACAGGGCCGCGTGGTGGCCGGTACCGAATTGTGAATGGGCATAAGCGGTATGGGTGTTAGTAGTGAAAAATATTAATAATAAACTGGAGTTGATGTAGATGAGGTATACAGAGCATGAGGACGTTAGTTCGTGGTTAGAGGAGTTGGATTGTTTGGAGAAAAATCGGGCGTGTAGCTCTCCTAAATTTATAAAGCCGTTTCATTTTGCTACAGTCGCGCATATCCTAAGGAAGAATAAGGCTGCTGAAGTTAATGTTGCTGAAAAAATTGCATCGTATGCAAATACAATGAATCTGTGGGGGGCTATTGGATTGGAGTCTCCGCATGGTCCAATCCATAGGGCTCCTGCTGGAAGATATATTCCATTGTTTCTATTGGAGGATGAGAATTCAGTTGATACGGTTTCGAGTAGCGTTGTTGAAATGTTTCGCCCAGTTTGTTCCGATGATGTTACGCTCAACGCAGTGGATACGATGTTGAGGGAATTGATTGGAAATTGTTTTGCGCATGCAGCATCCGAGGACGGGTTGTATGGATTGATTTGTGGGCAAGTGTGGGCTTCTGGTAAGAAGGCTCAGATAGCGTTAGTTGATTCCGGCATTGGAATTAGAGGATCTCTTCGGCAGAACGAGGAATTGTTTGATACACTCATTAAATCAAATGCTTGCGAGTTAGCAACGCAATATGGTGTAACAAGTAAGCCTGGGAAAGGCCATTCAGGTTATGGGCTGGCCATCGCTAGAAAACTATTGGAGCAGAATAACGGTGTGTTATATGTCCGGTCTGGGGATGAAACGTTCATTTTAAGTGGTCGTAATGCAACATCACTTAAAAATCAGATTCCATGGAATGGGACGATGTTAATCATTGAGTGGAATATTGATGTTCCAATGGATATTGCAGAGGTTTATAGGGGATTTCCACAAATAAAGGGGTATTCAGATGACGATTTCGACTTTTAAGGTGCAGGTAGTAGATTTGGCTCCTAATTTGAGCACTCGTCCAGTTGGGGCGATGGCGCGTGATAGGTTAGTGCAACTGCTGAATGATTACTCGGTTATTGAGGTTGACTTCGAACACCATAGCCTGACGCCATCTTTCGCTGATGAATGTATTGGACGGCTTGCTGCTGTGATTGGATTTGAGCAGTTTAAGCAAAGAATTAAGCTGGTTAATATCAATGCTTCTAATCGGCCATTGGTGAAGCATGTTATTGTTACAAGATGTCAAGAAGGTGTACTAATGCACTAGATGCAAGGAAAACCCGCTTCGGCGGGTTTTATTTTGTCTATTCCTGATGCTGCTTTACCAGTAGTTCAATAAATTCCCTTGTGATATCTGAGATTGTGCCTACGTCGCGCACGCAGGCGCTGAAATCGGTGTGTGCCCATTCGTCGTTCAGGCGTTTGATAGTGATGTCGTGGTTACGGGCAA
The DNA here is from genome assembly GCF_018139565.1 of Cognatundibacterium rivi. Lineage (GTDB taxonomy): Bacteria > Pseudomonadota > Gammaproteobacteria > Burkholderiales > Burkholderiaceae_D > Undibacterium > Undibacterium rivi. Next base: position 577,934 of record NZ_JAGSPK010000002.1, on the reverse strand, counting down.
AGCGCTGGGCGATGCTTTCTATCATCAGGGCGATGCCGATGTTGGTAGTGGCAACCAGGTGCGCTTGCACTTCATAGCTGCTCACGCTTAATGCGTAGGTGATCTCGAATTTTTCTTGCCTGGCGGCGCGGGCGATGAACGTGGATACATGGCGTGTGCCATCGGCCCCGATCAGCGGGTATGGCAGCACATCGCGGAGGCTGACTGTTTGCAGTTGCGCAAGCGGGTGGCCAGCCGGTGTCATCACACTCAGATAATCTTTCTTGTACCGTAAGAATCGCAAGCCTTTTACTTTCGGTGCGTCAGCAATCAGCCCGATATCAACAGCGCCGGTCTGCACGTCGGCGATTACCTTTGCAAAATTCCCCTCGGTGATGTGAATGTTCAGTGCAGGGTATTTGCGTTTCATAGCGGCGATCACGTTGGGCAGGTCATTGATCACGACAGATGGGTTGGCGATGATGCGTAGCTGCCGCTGGTTGGTCGCCATATCGTGGATATCGTCCAGCGCGCGCTGGTGTTCTGCCAGTGTGTTTTCTGCAAATTTGCGTAACCGCTCGCCCGATGGCGTGAGGCGAAACGGCCCCGGGCGCCGCACGATTTTATGCCCGATGATGTCTTCAATCTTTGACAGGCGCTTTGACACGCTGGGGGCATTGATGCCCATGCGTGACGAGACCGCAGAGAGGCTTTTTTCTCTCGCAATGGTGGCAATTAATTGCAGATCAACGAAATCTAGTATTTTCACGCGGCATCAGATATGGATAGATGCAGGTAGTGTCGTGGAGAAACATCAATATTGAAATACAGAAACTTTAAGATTTAACATTCTTTAATTCTGGTTTCCTTTTGGGAAATCAGACATGCCTAAAAAGAACTAAATTACGTGTTTTTTTCATGTAACCTAGTTGTTTTTGCAATACATTGTTACAACAAACAGGAGCGATGTGAGATGAGCGAGGATTTGCAAATTGAAGAGTTGAGGGATATGCAAAGGCGAACGGAGCCGCGTGCATGGGAGCGGATCATGGCATTTGCGAGGGATTATTCGCAGAAATATCCACGGCGCGAACCGGTGAAGTTACGTTTGGTTGGGGGTAAGAAGCGGTGATTTTTCAGTGATGCTGAATGCGGTCTTGACTACTTCTTTGTCTTCATTGGAAAGGCGGCGGAACTTTGTCAACAGCGTCAGCTCTTCCTGTGTCACGTATGTTAGGTGGACGTCCAGGTGGTCTGGTTTTGTGTTGGTATCGAGGTTCACGATCCAGTCGAGAGAGACGTTGCAGGTGATTGCAATTTTAGCGGCAATCTCAATCGATGGCATGACGCCGCCTTTTAAGATGCGCGCCAGCGTAGATTCGTTGACATCTGCTGCGCGTGCTAATTCGGCTTGGTTTTTGAACCCGGCCGTTACTCTTGCGATGTCGATTCGTTCTGCGATAGTCATGGTGCGCACTATACGCACCGCAACAATGATGCTCAAACGCTCATACGCAAAATCAAGATAATTGATTTTGCGTAATTACTTTGATTTTTTCGATAGCAGTAAAACTTTCTTTTCGTCGCGCTCAGCAATCTTTGCTGCAGACCAAATGGCCTCTTGCCCGTCCACCGTGCACTCTCTGAACTGTGTCAGGAGTGTTATCTCATCAGGTGTTGCGTAAACCAATTGAATCTGTGGCACTTTGTACTCTGCTTGCGGCTCTGCAACTTTGATTTCAGTGCGTTCGATTTTCTCTGGATCTTCATCTCCGTTCATCCACGAAAATGTTACGCCGCACGCGGATGCGAGTCGCTTGAGTGTCGCCGTCTCTGGCCCGCGCTTGCCTCCACCTTTGAGAATCCTGTTTACGGTCGGTTGCGGCACTCCGGACGCTTTTGCAAGTTCCGCTTGTGTCGTATATCCCGCTAATTTCATTGCCTTATCAAGGCGAGCTCCAATGTCCATCCGTGGAATATACGCGGATGAATAAAAGGTATGCAAATTGACATTCATTTGCGTATTGACTAAATTATCCATTCGCGTATATTCTGTGGAGATGGATAACATTTCTATTCTCCTTTGCGAGATAAAAAGTAAAACGGGTTGGAGTGAATCGAAATTAGCCGCGCAAATCGGTATTTCTCAGCCTACCGTCAATCGGATATTGCGTGGGCAGACTCAATGCATGAGCGGAACCCTTGTCAGTATTCAGTCGCTTCATCGTGAGAAGTGTGTTCATGAGCAGATCAGCTAAATAAATTCGTGTTGTTGTGAGTTGTTTCCAGAATACTTGATAGAAAGATAAAGATCATGCGCAATCAATCGCATACAGACATAGGTGTCATCCGGTCCCACTTCAATGCATTCCGCAAAGAGCGTGGATTAAGCCGCGAGTCGGCGGTGCAGCTGGTCGTTGAGGCGCATGAGGCGGCGGGCTTCGACGTGGTATCCGGCATTCGTTTTGAGCCGAATACCCGTGACACCTTTGAACGTATGAAGGTGAATGCGGACCGCGTTTATCGTTGGCTGGATGATGAGTCAAAAGAAAACAATCTGCTGCCATTCAATTTTCATAAGTCGATTTTGCTGGCATTGCCGCTGGAATACCGTGCAGCGGCAATGAATGAAATGTATCGATGCATTGGGTTGTCAGTGCACAGCAGTGATGTGGTTGATGGTGATTTGAACGTCAACCATCATCTGTGCGAAATCGTGAAAGAAACATCTGAGGCGGTGCAATCAGTGGCGCGTCTGAACAATTCAGCAGATGAGGCGGCATTGCTGCACGCAGATAAAGAGGTCAATGAGGCCATCGAAACCCTGAGCCGCTTTCGCCGCGTCCTCAACGCAACGATCGCAAAGGGCAAATCTGTTGCGAAAGTATTGGCTGTGGTGAGGAAATCATGACCCGACTGAAACCAAGCTCCGGCGCATACATGCTGCTGGAAAAACTGGTGAACCTGGGCGGCAGGGCTTTGCGTAAAGAGTTTGCACAATCAGGCCATCAGGCATTGCGCAATAAGTTGCGTACTCTCGAAGCGCGTAATTTTGTACGTGAAGAGGGCGATAGTTTGATCGCTACCGTAGAGGGTAAGAAAGAGATGGGCGCGCGTGAAGCTCGTAAGCTGGCGGCGATGAGGCCAGCGGTGCCGGTGGCAGTGGCACCTGTGCGGATACGTATTCAGCGCCCACTGCGGGCGAATCGTGGTGTTGCGCCGTATCGCCCTGGATCAGATGAATACCGGTCCATTCCATCGTTGATGGGTGTGGTTCGTAAGTTGCCATCGGGCGAGGTGGTGTGATGGCGGCACTTCACTTATCGACATCCGACGTGCGTTATCGCGTACTGAATAAATTGCGCCAGTGCCGCGGCCAGCGCGCTTATCCCGAGTCCCTGCTGGATTGCCTTGAATCAGATCAGAAAACCCCGCAGCGGCTACATAACACGTGCACAACGCTGTTTCAGCATCACTGTGTGATCAAGGTGCGTGGTATGTATCAGCTGACGTCTGATGGGGTTTCTTTGTTGGAGCGTGTGTGATGGATTGGTTTCGTCTTTATTCTGAGTTTGCATCCGACCCTAAAGTTCAGAGCATGAGTGAAGCGATGCAGCGACGATTGGTGATGTTGTTATGTCTGCGTTGCAGTAACGGTCTTGTAACGTTACATGATGATGAGATTGCTTTTGCTTTGCGAATTTCTGAAGAGGAATTGGCGCAGTCGAAATCAGTTTTTATCCGTAAGGGGTTTATCAACGAGAGCTGGGAATTCATCAATTGGGATAAGCGTCAATATGTCTCAGACTCAAGCGCAGCAAGGGTTGCAAGGCATCGGAGCAAGAAAAAAGCAGAAGAAAATCCGGTCAATCCAGAAGTAAAAATAGATGAAACATTGAGTAACGTTACAGTAACGCCCCCAGAACAGAACAGAGCAGAGACAGAAGCAGAACAGATTCAGATCAGAACAGAAGCAGAACAGACACACAGCACAATGCCGCCATCGGCGGATGACGCAACGGGGGTGCAATCGCCTTCAAGTGCTGTGGCTTTGAGCATCCAGTTTCGGAAAAATGGTGTGAGAACACAAGCTGCTAACCCTGTTCTGCATAAGCTGGCAGAGCAGGGCGTGACATCGGAAGTCGTGCAGGCAGCATGCGATGAAGCAAAAGCGACGAAGGGGAATGAGCCTTTTTCTCTTGGATACGTGGTTGCAATTTTGGATCGATGGGCAAGGGAGCAGAGCCATCTGCAAGCTGCCGGTGCTTCTCCGTCTATACGCCAGACAGGTCAAAAATTTAATCCAACCGTGTACGTGAATCAGAATCGGGTGGCATCGTGAGTGATCTCAGCGTTACGTCTCGAGCATTTAGTACGCGCCCTCAATCGAAGTGGTTTGATGTGGTTCCGGCGCTTGGGATTTCCTCTATCGATCATTTGTTTAATCGTTTGGATGGTGCGTATCCATTTTATTGGCGGAGCAATTTCCCCGATGCGCAATCCGTCGAAAATTGGAAGGAAAGTTGGGTAGAGGTTTTTGACTCTGAAAAGCTATCGTTTGATGAGGTGAAGTTTGGTTTGAAGACAGTGCGCGTTGAGTATGAAAGGCCACCAACGTTGAAGCAGTTTTTGTCTGCATGCCGTCCTGCAGTTGATCCGTATGAAGCATACCAGGCTGCGTTCACGGGACAAATCGCGCGTGATCAGGGCAAGCATGGTGTGTGGCCTAGTCCGGCAGTGTTCTGGGCAGCGATGTCAATGTGGTCTGAGTTGCGTAGTCAGACGTATTCGGCGATTGAAAAGCGTTGGGCAGCAACGTTGAAGGCTGAGCTGGCTAAGGGCGAGTGGGATGAGATACCGAAGGTAAATGCGCATCCGGCACTTGGTTATACGCCCATGAGGTCAGTCGAGGATGAAGCGCGGATGCAGGATGAGTTGAAAAAGGTGTGGAAGCGGGCTGATTCAGCGTTTGACCATTTGACCTGGGCACGCAAGCTGATCGCGCGGGTTGAGGCTGGCGATAAGACAGTGCCATTGCAGGCAGAAAAGAATGCGCGTGAGGTATTGGGTTTGAAGGTGGTGGCATGAAGATTCTCGCATCCGCTGATTTCTCAGACGTTCGCGCAAAGATCAATGAGGCGGGGCGGCAAGGTCAGTTTGCTGCTGTTGTCGCTTTGAATAAAACAGCAAAGATCATTAAGGAAGACCTGCGATCAGAGATGAGGCGTGTGTTTGATCACCCAACGCCATACACGCTGAATAGCTTGCGCACAAAGTCTGCAACGATGGCAATGCCGGCAGCGTACGTATGGTTAAAGGATGAGGCAGGGAAGGGAACACCGGCAGATGCTTATCTGGCACCGCAGATATTTGGTGGGGATCGTGCACGCAAGCGAATGGAGAAAGCATTGCAGTCGGCTGGTCTGATGCCTGCCAGATGGTATGCAGTGCCAGCGGCAGGGGCACAGTTGAACACCTACGGCAATGTGAAATCTAGCCAAGTTGTACAGATATTGTCTCAGCTGATGGTTCAGCGCGGTGGTGGTTATCAATCGAAGCGCAGCGGAAGTGCAGCATCAAAGCGAACAGTTAGACGGCAAGGGGTAACGTATTTCTCTATTCCGGAACGTATGGGAAAGCTGAGACCCGGCATTTATCTCAAGCGTCAGTTTGTACATGGTTCGGCGATACGCCCTGTGTTTCTGTACGTTCCTGCCATTCGATACGGCCAACGATTTGATTTCTTCGGTGTTGCAGACCGCTCAGCAGAGAGAGACTTCCCACGCATCTTTGATCAGGAACTGGATAAAGCAATCAAGACTGCGTTCCTGCGCAATCAGGGGAGGTTGTTCTGATGCTGCCCCTGCATTTCATTCCGCTTTCATCAAACGTCGCGTGGATCTGCGAGAAAGTCCATAGTTTATTGCTTTTATGTAATGAACCACCCCCCATGCAAGGTACTTCCACAAACCCCGAAACCAAGGGTAATTCAAACCCCGATTTCCCGCTAGCGCCTGACAAAACAATTTCCTTACAACTAACCTGACATTCTTTAACTGAAAAATGGCAACGCTGAAAACTATAGCTGAATGGGCAGAAACCCTTGGTATATCAAGACAGCAAGGATATGCCGCAGTTAAACGGTGCGAGATTCCAGTAAATGGTGGAAAAGTCGATCTGGAATACGCAACGATTCTGTATCACAGACACACTAGACAACGGGCTAACGCTGCACGCCAAGCAGATAGAAAATCTGATGTGCAGTTCTCGTTGGGAGGTGAAGGTGATTATCAAGCTGCGCGTGCGCGGCGCGAGGCAGCCGAGGCTTCCATTGCTGAAATGAAAGAAGCAGAAATGCGTGGGAAGTATCTACTAAAAACGGAAGTTGATTCTGCAATCTTTGAAATTGCCAGAGCGCTGCGTGATGGATTAACGAACTGCTCAAAGCGTTTAGCTGGTGATGTCGCCTCGTTGTTAACTTCAGAAGAGTGCGAGGACGTGATTGAACGTGAGCACCGTGCGCTTCTAGAATCCATGTCACATAGTTTGAAGTCTAAATTGAATGTCATAGACGATGGAGATGATGAATGACTCCAGCGAACACTGTGATCGATGAGGCATTTGCACGTGGTTTGCAGCCAGATCCCAATATGACTGTCGATGAATGGTCGGATCGCTACATGATCATCCCGAAGGATTCTGGCGCCAATGAATACGGTAAGTATCGAACATCAAAGACCCCACATGCTCGGCGAATCATGCAGGCCCTGTCAGATAGCCACCCATGCAAGCGAGTCGTGCTAATGGGAGCGTCTCAAATGATGAAAACACAGGTCGGTCTAAACTGGTTTGCATGTAGTGTTCATCAGTCCCCCGCAAATTTCCTATGGATTCTCCCGACAGGAAAGCTGGCAAAGAGAACCAGTACCCGTATCGCTAAAACCATCGCAGCGGTCCCAGAGTTGACCGAACGTGTAGCAGCCCCCAGATCGCGCGACTCTGTCAACACATTGGATACTAAAGATTACACCGGTGGCTCATTGTTTATCGTAACTGCCGGTGCAGCAGCTAATTTGGCAGAGGTTCCAGCACGCCGTGTGTTGTTCGATGAAGTAGATCGCGCTGACGCAAACGTCAACGGTGAAGGAGACCCCGTAGCACTTGCAGAGGCACGTCAAACAACGTTTGAGCGAAACAAAAAATCTTATTATCCATGCTCGCCGACAATTACAGGAGAGTCAATTGTCGAGACGCTCTATGAAAAGGGGACAAAGCATGTTGCCTTAGCTGAATGTGTGCATTGTGGGCATCCGCAGCCTCTGGTTTTTGAACGGTTGAAGTTATCAGACGATGGTCAGGATGTAGTGTATCCCTGTGAAGCTTGCTTTGAGGTTATGTATGAGTCAGATAAAAACAAAATGTTTGTCAATGGTCTATGGTCTGACGGTGTTGCCGGTGATGGTGAGACTGAAAGCTTTACGATTCCAGCTCTCTTTATCTCATACGGGGGTATGCCATGGAAGGCACTTTGGAATGAATATAAAAAAGCCAAAGAAAAACTAGCTGAAGGTAGTGAAGAGAAGATGATTGCTTTCTACAACACTAGGTTAGCACGGTGTTGGGAGCGCGCAAAAGAACAGACGCAGGCAAAAGAGTTGCAGGACCGAGCAGAAGATTATCGCCTTGGAATTGTGCCGCGAGATGGGCTCATTCTGACCGCTTCAGTAGATACTCAGCCAGACCGATATGAAATGAAAGTAGTTGCCTGGGGAGAGGGAATGGAGTCATGGATTGTTGATTATCAAATCATCCTTGGTTCACCTTCAGACGAGGAAACAAATGCAAAGCTGGATAAGGCGCTTGAAGGCCGCTACCAACATGAGTGTGGAACGTTTTTGTCAATTTCCTCTGCATTCATCGATTCTGGTGGAGCCAATACACAAGATGTCTACAATTTCACACGAGTTAGAAGGCATCGACATATTTTTGCAATCAAGGGCGCATCTCAGTATAACAAGCCAATTTTAAGTGCAAAACCAACCCCGGTTGATGTTAGTTGGCAAGGGAAAACAGAGGTTAGAGGTGCGCAGCTCTGGTTAATTGGTACTGATACAGCAAAGGACTATTTATCCGCTCGGTATAAGTTGAAAACGGGACCGGGTGCAGTACATTTTTCCAAAGATTTACCTGAAGAATATTTTAAGCAATTGACAGCGGAATACCGTATTCATGTCTATAAGCGCGGCCGCAAAGTCAGTATTTGGGATAAAAAACAATCTGACAGGAATGAGGCCGGCGACTTGATGGTTTATAACCTTGCAGTTGCATACTACTTGGGGCTGCACAAAAAAACACCTCACCAGTGGCAGATGCTGCGTGACTACGTAGATCCGCAAACAAAGGACCTGTTTTCAGAACCAATTACCATCAAAGATAGTGCTGAAGAAGTAATCGAGTCAGCATTTCCAGCAATTCAGCAAAGCACACCTTGGACTCAAACAACAAAACCGCAGGCGTCGCAATCTCGCCCAGCTAACCGCACGATGGGAAGAGCATGGTAATGAAAAACACTGAAAGTAGTCCAGATCTAATCGATTTAATTTTTAAGTACATTGAAGAAGAATTCCCCGAGGTACAAGACAGGATTTCAGAGCTGAAGCCGACGATCCGAAAGGAGTTTTCAGGAATAGAAACTTACATTAGACAGCGTTCAATGACTGATAGAGAAAATCAAATTCGTGAAGTAATGAGCTTGTTTAATGGACGTAACGCAACCGAAGTCGCTCGTAGGTTAAACATCAGCCGGGCAACAGTTTATCGATGCATAAAGACATCAGCTCGTTGATAAGAAAACGTCTCACTTTTCCGAGAAATGAGACAGTTTTTTTCGTACTCTGTCGTCATGCCTCTCACTCTAGCCGATTTAAATAATATTGATGCTGCAATTGCTACCGCTGAACTAGAGGTGGAAATAGATGGTAAGCGCGTCAAATACCGATCTACATCTGAATTGCTTGCTGCGCGCCGTCACGTAGAGAGCGTTTTGTCAGCGCAATCAACCCCAAGAACCTCATACCGATTCAGATTCACTACCGGGCGAGGTGATTAATGCGCAACCTCATTGATACAGTCGTTGGTTGGGTTAATCCACAAGCTGGACTTCAGCGTCACTACGCTCGGAAAGTGTTAGAACGTGCCTACGAAGCGGCTAGTCCTCGTGATGGCTGGCGCGTCCGCAGAGCCGGTGCTAGTGCAAATGCTGATCATGTAGCCGATGCAGCTATCATTCGTGGAAAGGCCCGTGCACTTGTTCAGAACGTTCCATATGTTTCAGCTGGCATTGAGGCACTGGTAGCGGCCACCGTTGGCACGGGGATATCCCCTAGAGCCACTGGTCGAAACAGTGAAAAAATAAATAAATTACTAAAAAAATGGATGGCTGTTTGTGATGCGGATGGTCGTCTGGATTATCACGGGCTTATCGCATCAGCATACAAAGCAATGGAACAAGATGGCGAGGTTTTGATCCGACTGCGCCATCGAAAGATATCCGATGGATTGCCCGTGCCGCTTCAACTTCAATTGCTTGAAATTGATTGGCTTGATAGTAGAAAAACGGCTCCTTCCGGACAAAATCAAATTATTAACGGCATTGAATATGACCCATTGGGCGCCGTTGCAGCCTACTGGTTATGGTCGCAGCATCCAGGTGATATGAGCTTGCTTAAATCCTTTCGCATGGAGAGTAAGCGTGTTCCTGCAAATCAGATCATCCATCTTTATTCTCCTGCTCGTCCAGGCCAAGGACGTGGATTTAGTCGTTTGGCTCCGGTTATTTCACGCGTCCGAGATGTGCAGCTCTACGAAGACGCTGAGTTGGCGCGTAAAAATCTCGAGTCTCGATTAAGTGTTATCGCCAGCGGTGATGTTTCTCAGATGGCTAACCCAGCATCCTATGGGGATGCAGGTGACCCAGCAGTACGAGCACAGCAAACAGGTGACTTGGGTGAGCTTGGCAGTGGTTCTATCATCCAGGCGCCACCAGGCATGACAATGACCGTTGTAGAACCAAAGCCATCAGCGGGTTACGTTGAATATATCAAATTTAATCTTCATCTGATTGCATCTGGGATGGGATGTACCTATGAACAGATCACTGGCGATATGACGGAAGTCAATTTCAGCAGTGCCCGTGTCCGTCTCTTGGACTTTCGGCGAAATGTTTCGCAAATGCAGTGGCTGATTTTGATTCCTAAATGTTTAATTCCTATACATGAGGCGTTTATCGAAGCGGCATATCTTGCACAAAAAATTGATGTGCGTGATAGCAGTGTGGACTTCAGTGTTCCCAAGTTTGATTACGTGAATCCTGAGCAGGATGTGAAATCTGATCTTGCTGAAATTAGTGGCGGTTTGAGTAGCGTGAGTGAAAAGCTTCGCCAGCGTGGATACAACCCAAAAGAAGTATTTGAAGAGTTGAAGTCAGATTTTGATGAGTTGGAAAAATTGGGTATTTTGCAGACGCTTTTGTTTCTTCAAAAGGGTAATTTGCCGACTCCGAATGCATCTACAAAATAATTTGAAAATCGTCTCACTTTTCCGAGAAATGAGACAGTTTTTTTAAGAAAATATAACCATGCCAAAACAAGCTGCAAAGCCAACGAATCCACAACAGCAACATGACATGCCAGTGCAATGTCGCAGTGCTGAGTTAATCCCCTCAACATTCAATGAGCAGGACAACACAGTCGAAGTCGTTTGGACGACAGGCGCCCGTGTTCGCCGTTACGACTGGTATAACGAGACGCCATACGAAGAGGAGTTGGTTGTCACTCCTGATTCTGTGGATATGTCCCGTTTTGATGCCGGTGTCGTACAAGTTCTTGATGGACATTCAACCTATGGAGGTGTTGCAGCGATTCTAGGGATTGCGGTACGTGCTTCCATTCAGGAAGGTCAAGGAACCGCCACATTACGTTTAAGTGGTCGTGAGGATTTGGCAGGAATTATTAAGGATATCAAAGACGGAATCATTCGCTCAGTCAGCTTTGGCTATAGCGTCCAGAAGTATGAGATCACCAGATCAATTGATCGCACAGATGGCGTCAACGTTCCCTTGTACCGGGCTGTTTCCTGGCAGCCATACGAAATCAGTTTTGTAACCGTCCCAGCAGATCCGGACGCTAGCACTAGAGAAAAACCCTCAAACGGCATGCCGTGCGAGTTCACACGGGCATCTGCCCACTCACCTACAGAGGATAATCAAATGACTCCTGAAGAAATTGAAGCTCAGCGTCAGCGTGATGCAGAGGCGCAAACCCGTGCAGCAGAGCAGGCGGCAGCGGCCGCAGCTCAACGCTCCGCAGACATTACAGAGTTGTGCACACGGCATAATGTCGCGCATCTGGCCGCAGGCCTGATCCGTAGTGGTAATGATGTTACACAGGCGCGTTCCGCAGTGCTGGATGAACTTGCTCGCAATGATGCAGCATCTGGTGGTCACCAAAACGTGCGTGTGCAAACGATTGTTGATGAAACGGATACGCGTTTGCGCGGCATGGAAGAGGCAATCAGCCATCGCATTAACAGTCGTGCAGAATTGACTGATAACGGTCGCCAATATCGCGGTATGAGCTTGCTGGAAATCGGCCGTGACTATCTTCAGTCACGTGGTGTCGAAACGCGTGGTATGGATCGGATGCGCTTAGCCAGTACGATGTTGAACTTCCGTTCTGGCGGCATGTTAGCGACCAGCGATTTTGCAAGTTTGTTTGCAAACGTAGCCAATAAGCGCCTGCGGAACGCATACGATGACAATCCTGGTACTTATCAAATGTGGGCTCGCAGAGCGCCAAATGCGCCGGATTTTAAGAACATCTCAGTGGTGCAGTTATCTGGCGCTCCAGACCTATTACAGACCAATGAACATGGTGAATTTAAGTATGGAACCATGAAAGATGGTGCGGAAACTTATGCTGTGGTGACCTACGGCCGCATCGTGCCATTGTCGCGACAAGCGATTGTCAATGACGACCTGCGCGGCTTTGATCGTCTGGTTGCTGCATTCGGCAACAGTGCACGCCGCCTTGAAAACCGCACAGTCTATAGCCAACTCACTGCAAATGCGCCGATGAGCGATAACGTTGCACTGTTTCATGCTACGCACGCGAACTTATCGTCTGGTGCCGGTTCTGCATTGCAAATGAGTGCACTGACAAGTGCACGTGCAGCAATGCGCGTTCAAAAAGGCTTCCAGAGCGAGGAATTGAATATCACCCCTCGTTTCCTGATCTGTCCGGCATCGTTGGAACAATTGGCTTACCAGTTGACTAGCTCAAACTATGTGCCGGCCAAAGGTTTAGACGTAAATGAATTCCGCCAAGGCGGCCGCACAGCACTGGAACCGATCATTGAACCAATTCTGGATGCCAATAGTGCCACAGCCTGGTATCTCGCCAGTGATAACGGTCAGATTGATACGGTTGAGTACTGTTACCTCGACGGTGCCGAAGGTCCTGTCATTGAAACAGATATCGGCTTTGAAACAGATGGCATTGCATACAAATGTCGCCTGGACTTTGCTGCGAAGGCTGTCGATTTCCGTGGTCTGTATAAGGCAGCCGGGGCTTAAGCAGGGCAGTTTTGAGTAGGCAGACAGTATCTGCCTACGAATTAACATTTTTACTCAACGGGTGGAATATGAAAAATTTTTATCAAAAAGGTGACGTACTGACGCTGACTCCGGCAGCTGCCGTTGCTTCCGGTACTGGATGTTTGTTTGGTGCCAGTCTGTTTGCTATTGCGACTACGGATGTTGCTGCAGGTGTTCCAGGTGAGTTCCTGGCAGAAGGTGTTGTGAGTGTCGCCAAAACCAGTGCATTGGCGATTGCGACAGGTGATCGCTTATTTTGGGACCCGGTGAATAAATGTGTAAATAAAACCCTGACGGGTCAACAGTGTGTTGGTATTGCAGTAGCAGATGCGGCTAACCCTTCAGCAACTGTATTGATGAAGATGGAAGTGGTAACAGCTTCAGCGACTTAACACTCAATACAATCTAGAGAATAGCAGCAATGTCCTCAATTGAATCACGGTTAAACGAAAGCATAGTTAGACATATGGCAAATGCGGACTGTGACATACCTGGTGGTCCAACTCGTGGGATTTTTCGACGTGAATCCGTTGATGTGTTGGGTGGAATCGGGATGGTGGAGCAGACTGATACTCTAAAAGTTGTTGATTTCCCCGGTAGCTCTGCTCTGATAGGCGTTGATATTGGGATTGATGAGTTAGCGTGGCGCGTGGCGGATGTCAGGCCAGATAGTTCAGGGATGATTAAATTAATTCTGGAGAAAACATGACAGCTAAGACTGTTTTTTCTGGAATTGTTGATTCATTTGTCAGCATATTGAATTCCCCTACTCCATTGGCTTCTATTGTTGCCCGTGATAGCGGTTACCATGTTCCTGAGCAGGTTGGTAGTGCAATTAATGTTTTTTGGGAGGGTAGTAGGCCTCAAGAAGCTGGCATCGCCGGTGCGCCAATAGATTGGCAGACCAGAATAGTGGTCGATTGCTATGCGAGAACTACTGTAAAAACTGGTGGGGAAGCAGCGGATGAATTACTTTCATCTGTCTATGCTCGTTTAGCTAGTGACCCTACATTGAATGGAAGTGTGTTCAATATAGGGCTTCCAATGATTGAGCTTGATACTGAATCCGGCGCTCAAAAAAATGGATGGATTCGCCTTATGTATGTAGTAGAGCACCGAACAAATGAAGGAGTGCTTCATGCCTAATGAGTTTGAAACAAAATTATCCCAGCCAGATTGCCCGCCACCAGGCGGCGGATCATGGAAGTGGGAAGGCAAGTGGGTAGAAAATAACCCGACAGATGCATCGAAAGATCAGTCAGAAGAGACCGCTTAGCCATATCGTCAAGTCACCCCTTAACGCTGTGAAGCGCTGGGGAACATTTTAAACATTCTTAACGCCGTGAGGCGCTGGAGTTAAATATGCCACGTTACACCCGAAATACCCTCATTGCGGCAAAAATCGAGACCACAGCAGGCACAGATGCAGTGCCGACGGGTGCTGCAAATGCCTTGCTTGTCAGTGACATGAGCATCACCCCATTAGATGCTAAAAATATTGATCGTGCTCTGGTTCGTGGTTTTTTCGGTGCCAGCGAGCAGTTAGTGGGTACGGCCAGCGTCAAAGTCAGCTTCACCATTGAATTGGCTGGCTCAGGAACAGCAGCAACAGCGCCCGCTCTGGGGCAGCTGTTACAAGCCGCTGCCATTGCAGAGGCCTCGCTCACATCGCCAGCACGCGTCGAATACAGCCCAGTATCAACAGGGCTCAAGACCGCCACTATTTATTATTACGATGATGGTGTGCTTCATAAATTACTCGGTGCGATGGGCACATGTACGCTCGGTGCAAAAGTGGGTGAGCGTCCAACGCTGAAATTTGAATTTACTGGCCTCGATGGCGGCGTTAGTGCAGCTTCAGCAAGTGGCACTTTCACTGCGTGGCAAAAGCCGGTGGCAATTACAAAAGCCAATGTTGTTGATATCACGCTTGGTGCAACCTATTCGCTCGGTGCATTAAGCGGTGGCACTGTGTATCCAAGCACAGGATTGGAAATCAACTTAGGCAACACCGTTGCATATACACCTCTGTTGAGTTCTGAACAGGTTGATATCACCCAGCGTGAAACAACCGGCTCAGTTGAGCTTGATCTGACGGCCGCGCAAGAAGTCACCTTCATGGGCTCAGTAAAGTCAAATTCAACGCAAAGCCTCGCACTCACCATTGGCACGACCAGCGGCAACAAAATCATCATCTTTGCTCCCAATGTCCAGATGGTCAGCCCTAAAAAAGTCGATCAAAACGGCCGCCGTCTCATTGGTTTCGATCTTCGCCTGTTGCCGACCGCATCTGGTTCCGGCAACGACGAATTACGCCTCGCCTTTGTTTAACTCACTGCCCCAGCTTAGCTGGGGCGCTCTTTCCATACCCGGATGAAAAGGAAACACCATGTACACATTAGCTGTTGAAAATACCGTCAAAGTGCCAGTGAAGTTCAACCTGAACAACGCTGGAAAAGTATCAAATTTTTCTTACTCGCTGACATGTGATCGCCTTGAACAGGATGAGTTGCGTGATGTCTTTGCAGATAAAGATCTGACGATCAAGGACCTGCTCAAGCGCATCACTAAAGGTTGGAGCGGTCAGACATTAGTGCTCGATGACAGCAATAAACCTGCTGAATTCAGTGAAGACGCATTCAACGCCATGCTGCGCGTCGCTGGCATTGATTCGGTTATTTACAGCGCGTATTTGAAAGAAGTAGGCGCAAAAGAAAAAAACTAGCAGACGCCGCAGCGCTTCTTGCCAAAGGACAGCTTCGGATTCCATCTGGTAACGAATCTGAAGCAACACCAGAGCAAGAGGTGAATGCGGCCGCAGCGGCACTGGGTTTGGTGATTGAACAGACCATCGAGCTGGGAGAAGATTTTTATCTCTGGCCTGAATGCGTCCCTGCATTTAATTGCTGGCGGCGCATACAGACACAGTGGGTGCGTGATGCAGAAGGGCGCTTACTCGGATTGAATTACCCAGGCGTCAAAGTCGTCATCGGCTTTTACTTTAGCAAGCGTCTTCACAGCGAGATATTCAGTGCACTGCAAGCAATGGAAATAGCCCACATCAACGCATTAGCAACATAAAGAGCAAACATGGCAGACGCAAAGATCAGACTATCCGTTGACGGCACCGCTCAGGTGATCGTGGATCTGTCGTCTGTCGAAGGAAAAATGCTGCAACTGGAAAAGCAGGTTTCCAGTTCTGGCGCCAAGATCAAAGACGTGATGACAGCCGCAGCAGGGGCGCTTGCCAGTTGGGCGATTGTCGATAAAGTCAAAGACATGGCAATGCTTAACGCGCGCTATGAAACACTTGGCGTTTCCATGGCTGTTGTCGGTAAAAATGCAGGTTATACCGGGCAGCAGATGGAAGACACTGCGCTGGCACTGCAAAAAACTGGTATCAGCATGATCGAATCACGCCAGCAAACCATGCGCCTGGTGCAGGCCCATATCGATCTCAGTAACGCCACCAAGCTCGCCCGCATTGCGCAAGATGCTGCCGTCATCGGCAACATGAATTCATCCGAGGCATTTGCCCACATGATTCACGGCATCCAGACCGGGCAAACAGATGTACTGCGCACCATCGGTCTGAATATCTCGATGGAAGACTCGTATAAGCAGATGGCGGCCACGCTTGGTAAAAACAAAGACATGCTCACGCAGAATGAGAAAACACAAGCGGTTCTCAATTCTGTCATGGCGGCCGGTGGTGATATCGCCGGTGCTTACACGGCAGCAATGGATACGGCAGGTAAGCAAATCCTGTCAATGACCCGCTATACCGAAGACATCAAAGTATTGCAGGGCGAAGTTTTTAATGAGGTGTTGACCATTGCTGTGATGGGCTACACCGAGCATCTGAAGGAATCCAACGGCCAACTTAATGAGATGGCAAAAAATCAGGAGTTGAAGCAGTGGGGGCAAGATATTGCCTATACGTTCTCATTCATTGCTGATTCAATCGATGGTGCAAAAAACGTCGCTATGCTGTTTGGCAGCAGTCTTGGTGCAGTTGCTGCTAAATGGTCAAACTGGCGTGAATACGTTCACGATAAAGAAGAAGCAGAGAAAAACTTCACAGGAAAACGGCTTGAAGAAGAAAATGCCGCAATTCTGGCGGCCTATGATCAGCGCCGCAAATCAATTGATGATGCGTATAACGAAACACAAGATGGTGTGCTGAATAAGCAAGGCCGGTTTGTGCGCTCGTATGAAGAACGACTGAAGGCGCTGGCAGCAAAAGAAAGCGCAATCAACGCTGAAAAAGTCGCGAAGCAGCAAGATTACTTTGAAAAAGTGCTTCAGATGCAAAGGATTTATGCCAACTATAGTTTGGAAATCCAGCAAAACGTACAGCGGCAGCTCGCACAGTCCTATTTTGGCGACAACCATAAATATTCAGATACTGCACCTGCCGCGCCAAAGGCATCGACCGAACTGTCCAAATATCAGCAGCTGATCAAGAGTATCGAAGAGAAAATCGCAGTTCAGCGGCTAGATATGAATACGCAAGAAAAGCTCACTGAGGGTGAAAAGCTGGCGGCAAAGGTGCGCTCAGATCTGAATGAAGGCGTCATTAAGCTGACGAAGTCAGAGACCGCCAATATCCTGGAGCTGACCCGCAAACTCACTGTATATGAAAAACATAACCAGCTCGCCAAAGAGGTGGAAAAATCTTATGTTGCAAACACTAAAGCAATCATAGAGAGCTTCAACAGTCAGACGGTAACGTATGGCAAGGCCAAAGATGCCCTTGACGATTATGTCCGATCAGTTGAAGAAAACAATGCGCAGACAGATTTAGAAATCAGCCTGATGGGCAAATCATCCGTCGAACGTGCAACAGCGCTTGAGCAATACAGAATTGAACTGGATCTGCAAAAACGCATCCGGGATGTAAGAAAACTCAATCTGCTCGATGTTGATAAAGAGTCTCTGATTAGTGGTTACACCGAAGAAGCCACAAAGGCCAAGGCAGCAGCCATCAATAAAGCGCAGGTCAGCGAGTGGTCAAAGACCGTCGATACCATGGATAAAACATTCCATGATGGCTTTGCTGCCATGCTCGACCGTGGCGAGGGCGTCTGGGGTTCTTACGTTAAGTCCTTGAGAAACACATTCAAATCGACCCTCGTTGACGAACTCTACAAAATGTTCGCCAAGCCATTTGTACTGCAAGCCATTGCTGGTATTGGCAGCATGTTTGGCATGACCGGCGCGGCGCAAGCATCTGGCGCGATGGGTGGTGTGGGCAGTGTCGTCAGCGGGTTATCTGGGGTGACTTCTGGTTTGAGTAACCTGTATAGCTTGTTCACTGGAGGGGCGCAATCAGCATTCAACTCATTTGCTCTTAGCAATATGGGAATGAATCTCGGCTTGAGCTCGTCACTATCATCTGCGTCGACCATCGGGGTAGGGCAGTTGTCCGGGTTGGGCTCAACAGGTCAGTTAGGCTTAACTGGTATGGGGCAAGTTGGCTCAAGCATTGCAGCTGCAGCGCCGTGGGTTGCTGCAGCGCTGGCTGCGTACTCGATTGGTACGGCAGCATTCGGCCATGGTGAACGTCAGATCACCGGCCAAAACGTTACCGCCAATGTTAATTCCAGCGGCGTCAGTGGTAGTAAAAATGTCAGCCATACCAAGTCAGGTGGCTGGTTTTCCAGTGATATAAACGGGCAATGGAACTTTGATTTAAATACTGGTAAAACTGTTGCCGATGGTGTTACATATAACGACGTAACAGGTGGCGCACAAAAAGCCGGTAAGGCAATCAAGGCAGGGTTCGATTCGCTCTTATCCAGCACCATGGATTTTTCCAAGTCGTTGGGGCTTAGCGCTGACGCGATCAAAGATAAAACCTATTCATTGAAATTCGATTTCGGCTCTACTGATGCCGAATTCATGACTAACCTGGCCAATGCGTTAGCAGGTGTCGCCGATACGATGGCGCAAGATTTACTGCCGTCGATCGCAACACTCAAGCTTGACGGCGAATCTGCTGCTGATGCGTTTAAACGGCTTGGCATCGAAGCGACGCTCGTCAATACCCGTATAAAAGATCTCGGGCTGACATTTAAGACTGACGGTCTCGATACGACTGCACTGATCACGGCAAAAGACCGGTTGGTGCAGTTTACTGGTGGTGCGCAGGCGTTCAGCGACAAAACCGCTTATTTCGCCGCCAATTTCCTGACCGAAGCTGAGCGCATGCAGCCTACAATTGATTCGGTCACCAAAGGCATGGCGGATCTGGGATACGCCAATATCACGACGGTCGAGCAATTTAAAAATCTCGTTCGGGGCCTCGATACATCAACAGAAGCTAACGCCAAGCTATTTGCTTCTTTGATGGACCTGATGCCAGGCTTTAAAACAGTGGCCGATTACATGGATTCATTAGGTAATTCATCTAATGCTGCAGCGGCTGCACTGGCGCAAACGAATAAATCAATACAAGACCAGATCGATCAACTGCGCGTCTCAATGATGACGCAGGAAGAGCAGCAGCGAAAATTGATGGAAGGGCAGGACGAAAGCACGCAGGCCAAGTACCGCGAATTATTTGCTTTACAAGCCCAAAAACAAGCAACAGAAGATGCCGCCGCCGCCATGGAGGCTGCTGCCGCCCGCATAAAATCCGTTGCAGATGAACGCTACAACCTGGAAACAGAGTATTACAACCTGATCGGCGATACTGCAGAGTTGCGTAAGCGCGAGCTCGAAAAGCTGTCCCCAGAAAATCGTGCTTACAAAGAAAAAATCTACGCAGAAATGGATGCGCAGAAAGCGCAACAGGCTGCACAGCAAGCAGCGCAAGAAGCGGCCAGTGCTGCTGCACAGCTAAAGTCTGCATGGCAATCGCTAGCTGATTCTATCGTCAGCGAGGTTTCCCGCCTGCGCGGGCTGACATCAACGTCATCTGCTGCCGGTATCGCTGCTGCAGAGTCTCAATTTGCCATCTCCACTGCGCAAGCACGTGCCGGTGATCAGGATGCAATGAAACTCTTGCCTGCACTATCGCAAGCGCTCGATAAATTATACGAAAGCACAGCAACCAGCCAAGCCGAGTTAAGCCGCAATCGCGCTGCTTTGGCCTACAGCTTAGAGCAAACCGCAGGCACGACCAAGCGCTACGGCGTTACGTTGCCCAGCTATGACATTGGCACTGACTATGTTCCTGTTGACCAGATTGCACAAATTCATCAAGGCGAACGCATCACGCCAGCTGCCTACAACCGCAGCGACGCAACAAATGCGGATCTCGTTAAGCAAATGCAGATATTGAACGAAAAAATAGACAGGCTGGTGTCGGCCGCTAAAAGCAGTGCAGAAAGCAACAGATCAACAGCCGAAGTACTGGATAACCTGACTGGCGGTGGCGGCCCAGCCTTAGTAAAGGTGGTGTCCGTATGACAGTCGCCTTACTTAGCCTATTGGTGCCGACCAAAATCACCGATGCGATGCTGGTCTCCAGCACAGCAGTAGAGCCTGCCTCAGGTGAGGTCGCATGGGTTCCTGGTAATGATTATGCGCTCAAAGATCAGGTTTATCGCCCGACGACCCATGTTATTTATGAAAACCTGATACCTGGCATCGACAGTGGTTTGCCTGAAAATAATCCCACGCGATGGGAAGAGGTGCGGCCCACAAACAGATGGGCAGTTTTTGACGATAAAGTCAGTACGCAAACAGTATTGAGTAGCCCCTTTACGATGGTGTTGAAGCCGGGATTCTTCAATGCCATCGCTTTTTTTGGGCTTGATGGGGCACACATCACTGTCACTGTAAAAGACAACCCTGGTGGCAATCAGATATTTCAGTATGACGGCGCGTTAGAAAATTCCATGCCGCCAGATTATTACGAGCATTGGTTTTCACCTTATAAGCCGCAAACAGATCTGATTTTGTCTGGCATCGAACCCTACCTGAATGCCGAGCTGACCATCACGATCACCAGCGCCGGTTCTGTCGCGTGCGGGATTATCGCTATTGGTGATTTGAAACCCCTTGGCAAAACATTGCGTGGCGCAAAAGCAGCGCCAAAAACATTCAGTTACATCGACATTGATAAATTCGGCAATAACAAAATTGTGCGCCGTAAATCAGCCAAAGATTTAGCGCTGACTGCTCTTGTGGCGATTGAAGAAGCAAACTCAGTTCTCACTACATTAACAGACCTGATGGACGTTCCGTGTTGCTTGATCGGTGCCGAGGGTTCTGAATATTCCGGTGTGCGTGGCTATGGCTTGGTTAAGGGGGATCTTGTCTACGATGAAGCCCGCACATGTACGCTTTCTATTAACTTACAAGGGTTGATCTGATGTCAGTAACTCCACCGCCAACCATAGATACACCACCGCCATCGCCCATCAGAGGGGATCGTGCAACATTCTCGAATCGCGTCGATGCCTTCGTGAATTGGTTGATTTTATTTGTCACTCAAATCGCTGCGGTTGCCGCCAATGTGTATAACAACGCGACGTCAGCATGGGATGCAGTGACGGCGGCATTTAACTCCGCAGTCGCATCGGCCAGCTCAGCATCAGAAGCCGCCGCCAGCGCAGCTGCCGCGGCACTATCAACCAACGTCACAAAGTGGGCGGCTGGTGTTACGTACTTAACTGCGGATATCGGCAAAGTAGTCTGGTCACCAACCGACTTTCAGAACTACCGCTTAAAGATTGCCGGAACGTCAACCGTTGACCCAGCGCTTGAAGATGGGATCGGCTCGCCACGTATGTGGCGAAAAATCAATTACGAACTGCCGATGCGTATCATCGCAGCAAACGCGACAGCGCTCCCATACGATCATATTGCGGCGAATTCGACAGATGGTAGTTTCACGATCACAGCACCTGCCAATCCGGTTGCGGGTGAAACCTGGTTCGAGGTGTTCGATTACGCAGGCACATTCGCGATCAAAAATGTCACTGTTGATTTTAACGGGGCAAAGTTTGAAGGTATTGCTGGTGATACCTACGTTTTTGATATTAATAATTTCAGCAACGTATTCAGATATGTTGATACTGTGAAAGGTTGGGTAGCCCGATGATAGTAAGAGCAAGTCAAAAATTTAGCGGTGGGGCGTATCAAATAGGTGACGCCGCATATATTCCTGATTCAGGAACAGTTATTACTAAGCCGGATCAGACAAAATTTCTGCGATCAGGAACTGTGGCACTATCAACTTTATACCCACAGGCCGCAAAAATAGAGTCATTGATGGTGCATGGTACTGGTATCAGTACGCTACCTGCCACAACGAGTATTACTGCCTATGCTTATGATGGGAACAATACGGTGGTTCTTTGCTATGGCGATGCTACAAACGTTATGGTATCGACGAACAAGGGGGTGAGTTTTTCATTAATCCCGCATAATTTAGGCATCGCAGCGACATCAGTCATCCGTACGGGCACCCGATTCATTGTTGCAGGTTGCGATGGAACTAACGTTAAATGTTCCTATTCAACTACAGGGGCAACTTTTACTGCAGGTGGCACCAGACCGTTTACTGGGTCAGCAGGCACCCGAATGTCGTGGGATGGGGCTATTGCTGTTATTGCAGTGTCGCAGAGTGGGGTAGCTACTAGTACCATTTTTACTACTACTGACGGCGCAACACTTACTGCAAGGTCTATTCCAGCTCAGATTTATTCAACATCATCATCTACAGTAAGAATCATTTGTAACCCATCAGCAGGCGCTAATAGATGGCTGTTAGTTGGTGTTGGTAATACTGTAGCTGCAAGATCAACCGCCGCCGATGCAAGCGCGTGGGAATTAGTGGTTCTACCTGTCACCACTATTGTAAGTACATCAGCAGGTCTCGGCTTATTTGTCTGTGCTACGGCTACTAATTTTTATGCATCACCAACTGGTGCTACTGGTAGTTGGACAGCTACTGCAAATCAACAAGTGACCAATAGTTCGAGTGTATCCGGGGCATTTGGCGTAGTAGGTGATATGAGTATTCAGTTTGACGGAACTCGATTTTTGATAGGAACTGCTTCGAGTTCTTCGAGTACTTTTTCCCAACAATTTGCGTATACAACAGACTTTAAAAACTTTACAACAAGGCAAACGATTCCTCAGTCAATAGGTACTACATACAATCCCTCATATTTAACAGCGGTGCCTATTAGTACTAACTTACTACTGCTGCCTGCCTCAGCTAACTCACCATCAGATTCATACATCTATGCTGCAAACTGGTTTACTTCAAGCGAGTACGTTGGCTCGTCAGTACCTTTCTGGATGGCTCAGGTGGCGGGCGGAGCGGGTATACCGCAACGGACAATTTATGGTTATGTGAGGGTTGATTAATATGAAACAATTAGATGAATACTTAACGTTTCCACCATCGCCCGCTCAATCGGTCTCGCCATCAGTCAATCGCTATCAAGCGCGGCAGGCACTCGTTTTAGCTGGATTATTTGATCGGGTGCAGCCACTTATTGATGGAATTCAAGACCCGACAGAGCGCATGCTCACGCAGGTCGCATGGAACGATGCGCCCAATTTTAAGCGTGACGATCCATTTCTTGTAAAAATCGCCGTGGCGTTGAATTTAACGGATGCTGATCTTGATGCGTTATTTACGACTGCAGCAAGTTTGTAAATAAACCTACCAAAATCCATCCCGCTACGGCCAGCCGCCGAAGCGGGATTTTTTACGCCCAAAGAAGGGGGAGCGATGCCAGAAATAGATCCAGGCGACCAAAAAGAATTGATTAAAGAAGCAATTTCAGAGTGGCTTGATAAACAGTTTGCGATGCTTGGCAAGTGGACTCTCGCCGGATTGTGTTCGGCTGGCTTAGCTGCTATCGGATACCTCATTTTAACGACTAACGGCTGGCATAAATAAGCCTGTCTTTCTGCAAAAAAAGGAAACATCATGATTCAAAGGCTCTTTCTCCGGACTATCATTTTTTTCGCGCTCACAGTATTGGCATTCACTCTGATGCGCCCGATCACAGTACACACGGGCTACCCAGAAGTGATTAAGTGTATGACCGCTGCAGCTGTGCTGGCGTGGGCAGAAATCAGCATCATGTGGCTGCGTATCGCGATGGCGCCCAAGATCGATGAGCAGGAAGTCGCGAGTAATATCGGAATGGCGAGGCATCCCATCGCTGGTGCACTGGTCTATGCGACGCATGCATTTAAATGGGCTATTCGGCTAGGGACGTTTATTTTTCTCTATGCGGGGGCGCTATGAAGCTGATTAAATTCTTCGTGTTATGCATCCTGCTGTTCCGCTCAGTCGGTTTTGCAGCAGAATTGCCCGGTGATGCATACAAGCTGCTGCCGCAACTCTCTGCTGAAATCGATCAGACATGGCCTGATTTGCAGCCCCGCGCATTCATTCCCGCACTGATCGAGCAGGAAAGCGGCTGGCGTGTACGCGCCACGTTGCAAACATCGCGTGAAACCGGTTGCGGACTCGGCCAATTCACGATCGCCCGCAATGCTGATGGCTCAACCCGATTCGATGCGCTGGCAGAGGCTCGGCGATTAGATGCTACATTGGCTGGCTGGTCATGGCGCGATTGCTACGCTGTACAATACCAGTTCCGCGCTATCACTCTGACGCTTAAACTCAGCGATCACCGCTGCAGCCAACTGATCGATGCCGCGCCGGACATTAAAGCCTGCGATGCCGCAATCCATAACGGCGGGGCAGGCAGCATCAGTAAGCGCATCAAGCTCTGCAGCATCACCGAAGGCTGCGACCCGCGGCGCTGGTTCGGGCATTTAGAGCGACAGTGCCCGCAATCGAAAGTGAAAGTACAGGGCTACGCCGAAGATTTTTGCACGATCAACAGTAAATACCCCGCCCGCGTGTTTGCACGCATGCCGAAATATGAGGGTCGACTATGAATTTGCTCACACTGATCCCATTGCCAGCCCGCATCGCCATCGTTGTAGCCGCTGGAATCGCACTGTACATGCTCGGCATGCTGCATGGGGAGCGTAGTGCTGGGCAAGCCCATATCGATTACATATCGAAGCAAGCGGCGCAGTCGGTCAAAGTGGCACAGGCGCACGCGAAAATCGTGATCGAGACGCAAATCAAATACGTTGACCGCATTAAAACAATCTACAAACAAGGTGAAACAATTGAAAAACAAGTGCCGATTTACATCACTGCTGATGATAATGCTGGTTGCACTATCAACACTGGCTTCGTGCGCATCCACGACGCCGCCTGGACAGGTGAACCTCCCGGATCTGCCACCAGCGCTGACCGAGAACCCGCCGGAATTCCGCTTGCTGAAGTCGCAGAAACAAACGCCTTCAACGCCACCGCCTGCCTCGCCTGGCGAGAGCAAGCATTAGGATTGCGGGAGTTTTATCAAAAACTGAAAAAGGTGAGGGACGTAGAATGAAAAACGTACTGGAGCCCACAGATGGTGGTGGCATGCTATTTAACTGCCCCGGGGGCGAAATGCTCGGGAAGCAGAATAGCAATGTGATTGAGTTCAAATCTCAAAAATGAAATCGAACTTAGGAATAGCTTAAGTTTGTTAGTTATGTAGGTAAAAAGGTAGGTAAGCAAGTTAAGAGCCTTTAAATTCAATACTTCTGTATTCCACAGCTTCCGCCAAAATTAAAGAAAAAGCCCTTAATTTTCAAGGGCTTTTTCTTTTTCTGATCTAATCAGTATGCCATCTGGTATGCCATTTTTTTCGGAATGAGTTGAATTGGCGTGGATGGTCGTCTCCGGAAAAACGCTCTTGAGGTGATTCTCTGTTTTATCGACGATTTTCACTAGACGATGAATTCCTTTTAGGTTCTCGGCTTCTTTTGTTTTTTGACGCTCTTTTTTCGCATGCAACATTGCTCAAGAAGACGCGAGGCGATCATTGGATCGAAGCCGCTAGGACTGAGTATCTCGTTGGGTCAGTAGGCAACAACATACTGTTAGAAAGCGATCACAAGTCTAAATACTGGCTCGTGCAGTAAAGGCTTCAGTTCCTCTTGCAATATCACGATACCCAGCAACATGTAGCTAAATCCGTTTGTCAGTAGTTCCCAGATGCTCAACCTGATCTCACTTACGAACGACTGGAAACTGCTTAAAATTGCGTTTCATCAATAGTTGTCTTTATCTCTGCTTCTGAGCAGAAGCAGACTTTAGCCCTTAAATTTAATCGCTTCGACAAATGCTGAAAATGCGGGGGATGTTTGGCGCCTGTTGGGGTAATACAAGTGGTAACCCTGAAAATAGGGGCACCAGCTAGTCAAAATCTGTTTGAGCCTACCGTCCGCCAGATAGGGTGCTACCAGTTCTTCAGGCACGTATGCCAAACCAATGCCATCTACTGCTGCATTGAGGACATGCATGATGCTATTAAAAACCAGTTGCCCGTCGACCTTGACGGTAAATGCCTTGCTGTTCTTCTCGAACTCCCACGCATAAATAGCACCGGATGGCCTATGCCGGATATTGACGCAAGCATGCCTGGTCAAATCATAAGGTGTCTTTGGTGGCGGATGTCGTTCAAAATATTCCGGAGACCCCACGACGATCAAGCGCCAATCAGGCCCGATGCGAACCGCGATCATATCCTTACTGATCGCTTCGCCCAAACGAATACCTGCATCAAACCGTTCTTCAACAACGTTGGTGAACCCATAATCTACATACAGCTCCAGTGTGATGTCGGGATAGGCTTTCAGGAATCCCGTCAGCATTGGCCGTACGCACATTTCGATTTGATCGTCAGTGCAGGTAATTCGAATTGTGCCTCTGGGCTTTTCTCGTAATTCACCCAGTGCCTCAATCTCTGCAGTGATTTGTTCAAACAGCGGAGCGATTGAACGCATCAGTCTTTCTCCTGCTTCCGTAGGTGCCACGTTGCGGGTGGTGCGTGCGAGCAGTCGTACGCCCAGTCTTTCTTCAAGTGCTCTGATCGTATGACTCAAGGCGGATGGCGTTACGCCAATCTTGCTCGCGGCCTTGGTAAAACTCTGGTCTCGTGCAACCGCCAGGAATGCTTGCAAGTCGTCAATTTTGGTCTGGCTCATTGCTGAAATTTCCTCATAAGTACATAAAGATTATACCCACTAATCAAATTCTCATGAAGGCGTCAAGATAGAGGCCTGATTTCTAAGGATCGATGTACATGAGCACTCAAGCTGCAAACATTCACGCAGGCGACCAGCCCACTCACTATCAGGCCGGTGATGCGCCCGCCTGTTGGAGCGGTGTGTTTGCGATGACGCTCTGTGCATTTGCATTGGTCGCCTCTGAATTTATGCCTATCAGTCTGTTGACTCCAGTTGCTAAAGACCTACGGATCAGCGAAGGCTTGGCAGGGCAGGCGATCTCCGTTTCTGGTGTTTTTGCGGTAATGACGAGCCTTTTCATTGCGTCGCTTGCGGGCAATGCAAGTCGCAAGATCCTTTTGCTCGGGATGACGGGACTCATGTTTCTTTCAGCGCCAATTATTGCGCTGGCACCTAATTATGCGACGTACATGGCTGGCCGAGTGTCTTTAGGAGCCGCTATTGGTGGATTTTGGTCGATGTCCGCCGCTTCGGCCATACGACTGGTGCCGATTGCTAAGGTGCCACGTGCACTGGCCATCTTCAATGGTGGCAATGCGCTGGCAACGGTTGTCGCGGCGCCTTTGGGTAGCTATCTCGGCTCCGTCATTGGCTGGCGCGGTGCATTCCTTTGCCTGGCTCCGGTAGCTCTGTTGGCGTTTGCATGGCAGTGGATGAGCCTGCCCTCGATGAAGGTCGAAACACGTACAGCAAGTGTCGTTCATGTCTTCAAGCTGTTTAAAAATCCCGTCGTTGCCTTGGGTATGGCTGCTGTCAGTATTTTTTTCATGGGGCAGTTCGCGCTCTTCACTTATCTGCGCCCTTTTCTTGAAACCGTGTTACGGGTCGACGTGCGCGCATTGTCGTTCATCCTGTTTACCATGGGCTTAGGCGGCTTTATTGGCACTGTTTTGATTGAGGCATTTTTGAAAAGAAGTTTTTATGGAACCCTCGTCGCCATTCCGCTATTGATGGCTGTGATTGCCGTTTCCCTGGTTGCATTCGGCAGTTCGGTTTTCATCGTCGTTGCGCTCTTGAGTATTTGGGGCCTGGTTGCCACTGCTGCGCCTGTCGGTTGGTGGAGCTGGTTGGCAAGAACCTTACCGGAGAAAGCTGAAGCTGGTGGTGGCTTGATGGTTGCCGTCGTACAGTTGGCCATCGGATTGGGTTCCAGCGTTGGTGGCTTGTTATTCGATATGGGCGGCTATCGAAGTACGTTTATTTTTAGTGCTGGTTTACTGTTGATTGCAGCGTGTTTGGCCTTTCTGGCATCCCGTGCCGAGCGCGCTGACAAGTTCTGATTTTTTTATTTCAAAAGGAGAAATACGATGAATGTAAAAGCTTTTGGTTCTTATGCAGGTGACCAGCCTTTGCAAACCATGGACATCACCCGTCGCGAAACCGGGGCGCACGATATTCAGATCGATATCGCGTTTTGCGGCATTTGCCATTCCGATCTGCACCAGGTACGCGCCGAATGGGCGGGGACCCAGTTTCCTTGTGTACCCGGTCATGAAATCGTTGGGCGGGTGTCAGCGGTCGGCGCGCATGTATCAGACTTCAAACCTGGCGATCTGGTCGGCGTCGGCTGTATCGTTGATAGCTGTCAGCACTGCGATGATTGTGATGCAGGCCTGGAGAATTACTGTGACGGGATGGTCGGTACGTACAATTCACCAACCACGGATCAGCCCGGTTGGACGATGGGTGGCTACTCGCAAAAAATCGTGGTGCATGAGCGCTACGTGCTGCGAATTCGCCATCCTGAAGAGCAACTTGCCGCCGTCGCGCCGCTTTTATGCGCCGGTATCACCACTTACTCACCGTTGCGCCACTGGAATGCAGGTCCAGGCAAAAAGATTGGTGTCGTTGGCATCGGTGGCCTGGGGCACATGGGAATCAAGCTCGCCCGTGCGATGGGTGCCCACGTCGTGGCGTTTACCACTTCCGAATCCAAACGAGAGGCGGCCAAGCAATTAGGCGCACATGAGGTAGTTCTGTCGCGGAACGCTGCCGAAATGGAGGCGCATGGCAAGAGCTTTGACTTCATTTTGAATACGGTGGCGGCGCCACATGATCTGGACGCATTTCTCGTTCTGCTCAAGCGAGATGGCACGATGGCCTTAGTGGGCGCACCGGCGACTCCACACCCTTCGGCTAATGTATTCAACCTGATTATGAAACGCAGGTCGCTCGCCGGTTCGATGATTGGTGGTATCCATGAGACCCAGGAGATGCTTGATTTCTGTGCAGAGCACGGCATCGTCGCCGATATCGAAATGGTTCGTGCAAACCAGATCAACGAATCCTACGAGCGAATGCTCAAGGGCGACGTTAAATATCGCTTTGTTCTCGATAACGCCAGTCTTACGGTTTGACCAATGGTCAGAAAAGATTGCCAAAGGGTTTTAATAATTATGCGAAGGAAATTCCAATGAAAAAAGTTATTGCCGTGTTGGCGTTGTTTCTTAGTTCTTTCTCAGTCATAGGTGCAGATATGTCTCATGGTGCAGACAATTTTTTTAAGAGCGATAAAGTAACCATGCAAAAGGTTAGCTTCAGCAATCAATACAAAATGAAAGTGGTGGGTAATCTTTTTATTCCAAAGAACCTGAGCGGTGACGTGAAATATGGTGCGATAGTCGTTGGGCATCCTATGGGGGCGGTAAAAGAGCAAAGTTCGAATCTGTATGCGGCAAAGCTGGCTGAACAGGGATTCGTTACCTTGTCTCTGGATTTGTCATTCTGGGGCGCAAGCGAGGGGCAGCCACGCAATGCTGTGCTACCCGATGTCTACGCTGAGGACTTCAGCGCTGCAGTGGATTTTCTTGGTACCCGATCGTTCGTTGACAGAAATCGGATTGGTGTCCTTGGTATATGCGGCAGCGGCAGCTTTGTGATCAGTGCTGCGAAGATCGATCCGCGCATGAAAGCTGTTGCGACTGTCAGCATGTATGACATGGGTGCGGCAAACCGGAACGCATTGAATCACTCGCAGACTTTGAACCAGCGCAAGCAGATCATTGCGGACGCTGCAGAGCAGCGTTACGTGGAATTTACTGGCGGTGAAATGAGTTACACCGGTGGTACGGTGCATGAACTGAAAGCAGATACGCATCCGATTCAGCGTGAGTTTTTTGACTTCTACCGTACTCCCAGAGGCGAGTTCACTCCGGAGGGATCATCGCCTGATCTGACGACGCATCCGACTCTGACCAGTAATGTCAAGTTCATGAATTTTTACCCGTTCAACGACATCGAAACAATTTCGCCCCGTCCTATGCTTTTCATCGCTGGAGATGTCGCCCATTCCAGAGAGTTTAGTGAAGAAGCTTACAAGCTGGCAGCACAGCCTAAGGAGCTGATCATTGTTCCTGGCGCGGGTCACGTCGATCTTTATGATCGCGTCAATCTGATTCCCTTCGATAAGCTGACTTCGTTCTTTCGAAGCAGTTTGAAGTAGGTGAAATTGGTAAGGAGAAAAAATGAAATCGATAAATACCTCAGTGCTGTCATTTTTTTTGCTCGCGATCAATGTCGTTCATGCTCAGAGTTTTACCACTGCTAACGCTGCTTATGCAGATGGTGGAACCAAGCAATCGCAGGCAATCACGCGCGCTGATTCAGAAGCTTCCAGCAAAGGCCCGGAGCAATACTTTACCGGCAACGTTCGTGTGTCTCTGCTATTTTCGGCAAACCCGATTACGCCAGTGAGCGGAGCTTTTGTCAGTTTCGATGCGGGTGCTCGATCCGCATGGCATACCCATCCTGCAGGCCAGCATTTAATCGTGACTGCAGGCACAGGTTGGATTCAGGAATGGGGTGGGCCGGTTACCGAACTGCACGAAGGTGACGTCGTCTGGTGCCCGCCGGGCGTGAAGCACTGGCATGGCGCATCACCCTCGTCAGCCTTAACCCATCTCGCTTTGACGGGGGTGGTCGATGGCAAAAATGTGGCGTGGCTGGAAAAAGTCAGCGATGAGCAATACCGTAAATGAATAGAAAATATCGATGGATAAAATCGGGTTGGCTTGCCGTGGGGTTGATCTTTAGCTTTACCGTCTGCGCCGATACTAACCGTCCTTACGACACTTACTGTAATCTGGCGAGACCGATAACGTCGCTCGCCAATCAAACTATAAAAATGTTGAAAATTCGAATCACGGTCAACGGGGAAATGGTGATTGCAACCCTGGCAGATAATCCGACCGCCAAGGATTTTTATTCCTTGCTGCCATTAACTCTGAGCTTGAACGACTATGCGGCGACCGAGAAAATTGCTTACCTTACGCGGAAGCTATCCAAAGCAGGTGCCCCTGCGGGAAGCGAACCGGCAATTGGCGATATTGCTTATTACGCTCCCTGGGGAAATCTGGCGATTTTTTACAAAAACTTCGCTTACTCGGAAGGTCTTATCAAGCTTGGGAAAATCGATTCTGGCCTTGAATCCTTTAAAAAGGATGGGTTGCTAAAGGTCACCATCGAACCGATAAGTAACACGCAGTGAACGTGGTTTATCGTCAGAATCGACTTTGTAAGTGATACTTTGTTTTATCTCGACCAGGGTTAGCGCGTATTTGTTTGCCCTTGCTGGAATTATTGACGTGCGATAGTTTCGGGATAATCGCTTTGCCAACCACCGCCCAGCGCCCTGAATGTTGCGACCGCTGTGCGTGCCGATTCGGTTTGCGCTTGTATTTGCATGTCTGAGGCACGTAACAAATTGTCGTCCGCTTGCAAGACTTCAATCAGGCTGACGACCCCTTTTTGATAGGCTGCAAACGAGGCTCCTCTTGCCCGGCTCAGAGCATCCACACCCTGAGCAAGTATGCTGGCCTGATCTTCACGTTTTACCAGCGCCGAGAAAGTGTTTTCCACATCTTCGGTCGCTCGTAACACAGCGAGTTGGTATGCTGCGAGCGCTTCGGCTTCCTGACCTTTGGCAAGAGCAATTTCCGCGTTGATGCGGCCAAAATCGAACAAACGCCAGCGAAGACCCAGCGCTCCAGTTGTCTGACTAGCACCGCTGGTGAATAGCTTGCCAGCAGAAACCGAGGTCGTACTTCCGAGGAGTCCACTAAGAGAAAGTTTGGGGTAATACTCAGCGATAGCCATGCCAATACGGGCATTCGACGCAGCCAGGCGGCGTTCTGCAACGATCAGGTCGGGGCGACGACGGAGTAATTCACCCGGCGATCCGCTTGACGCAATCTGTGGAGGGGCGGGAATTGCAACAGCATTCGCCAGTTCTGCCCGGTAGGTACCAGGTGGCTTACCTAACATGACATCCAGCGCATTCATGGCTGTATCCAGACCTGCTTCGAGAATCGGCATCGATGCCCGCGCCTGGGCTAGTGCACCTTCGGCCTGTTGCACCTGAAGTTCAGCGGCCAGTCCCTTGCTGTACAGCAGATTGACCGTGGCAAGCAGGTCTTTTTGGGTCTGCACTTGCTTGCGGACGATATCAAGGCGGGCTTGCAGGCCGCGAATGCTGATATAGATGTCGGCGGTTTGCGCGGCCACTGTCAGCCGTGTCGCTGCAACGCCAGCCTCAGAAGCCTGATATTCAGCGAGTGCCGCTTCCCGACCGCGCCGTAATCCACCGAATATATCCAGTTCCCAGCTTGCGCCAAGATTGGCATCATAGGCGTTGCCGTGGCGATCGAAATTAGGCTTTGAATTCAAGACTTGTCCTAGCGGTGTTTCAACCGACTGATAGGCGCGTGCACCCTGAGCATTGATGACACCGGAAGGCAGCAGCGCCGCATTGGCTGCGCTGAGTCCGGCTTGCGTCTGGGCGACACGGGCGGATGCTTGCGCAAGATCCAGATTTTGCTCCATCGCCGTTTTTACGAAACGGGTCAGTTGTGGATCACCAAAACTCTCCCACCAGACGCTGAAGTCAGCAGTGGCTTTGGCATGCCGTTGCTCAATTGCAGTTTGACCCAAATAGCGGTCTGGCATAACAGGAGATGGTTGAATGTAATCCGGCCCGACAGCGCAACCCGCTGTAAGACTGGTGGCGACGAATATTAAAAGAGAGCGTTTAATCGGCATGGACATCTCCCGCACAGTGAATGGGCTAAGTAAATAAAAAAGAATAATTGAGGTAATCCATAGTGACTATATCATAAAATAGTCACTTATTGTGCAAGCTGAATTTAAAGGGTAAGCTATCAGCATGAGTAAAATAACCACCACAACTACTATGTCCAGTACCGCTGGCATCGCAACGGCAATGAATGCGACCACTATCACTAGCACCCATTCAGGCACAACCCGCGGCCCCGTTGATCACGAAGTGCGGAATCAGATTGTCATCGCCGCCACCCAGCACTTTCGGCTGTACGGTTACGAAAAAACGACGGTCTCTGATCTTGCGAAGGCTATCGGTTTTTCTAAGGCATATATATATAAGTTCTTCGAGTCCAAGCAGGCCATTGGCGAACTGATTTGTGCAAATTGCCTGCATGAGATTGAGACAGACGTCCGATCAGCCGTTGATGGGGGCGGTTATCCATCAGAGAAATTCCGACGCATGTTTAAGACCATCGTCGAATCCAGTCTTCGTCTTTTTTTTGAAGATCGTAAGTTGTATGACATTGCAGCCTCTGCCGCCACTGAAAACTGGGAGTCGGTACGTACCTACGAAGCACGCATCAAAATGCTGCTACAAGACATCTTAATTCAGGGGCGTGAGACGGGAGAGTTTGAGCGCAAGACCCCGTTGGATGAGACTGCTGCGTCAATTTATCTCGTCTTTCGCCCTTATCTCAACCCTTTGATTTTGCAACACAGCCTTGACTCTACCGCTGATGCACCGGCACAACTCTCCAGCTTAATCTTGCGAAGTCTTTCGCCATAAATGCGATATTTCAAATGTGACTGTTGACATAATTGGTCACTAGTCTCAAAATGGGAATCCTGTTCAGTTATATGTGGGATTCCTATGTTCCGTCACCTCGTTTTTTCTGCTGTCATATCGACATTGTCGTTTGCGCTGGTCGCTTGCGGCGCAAAACAGCAATCTGATCCGCGTACCGAAGCACCGCTGGTGAGGGTTGCGACCGCCCAGAGCGCGGTCACTGCATCGCGTGCATTTACTGGCACCGTAGCCGCCCGAGTCCAAAGCGATCTTGGCTTCCGGGTTTCTGGCAAGGTAATGGATCGACTGGTGGATGCAGGGCAAAAAGTCAAACGCGGGCAGGTACTGATGCGCATTGATCCGGTAGATTTGAAGCTGGCAGCCCATGCTCAGCAAGAAGCAGTGGCAGTTGCCCAGGCACGTGCACTGCAAACGGCGGGGGACGAATCCCGCTACCGCGACCTTCGGGGAACCGGTGCAATATCGTCGTCAGCCTACGACCAGATCAAGGCAGCGGCAGATGCCGCCAAAGCACAACTCAATGCAAGCGAAGCTCAGGCGGAAGTTGCACGTAACGCTACTCATTATGCAGAATTGGTGGCGGATGCCGATGGCGTCATCATGGAAACGCTGGTTGAGCCAGGTCAGGTCGTCAATGCTGGTCAGGTGGTTGTACGCATTGCCCGCGTCGGACGTCGCGAAGCCGTTGTTCAGTTACCGGAAACCTTGCGTCCTGCTGTCGGTTCGGTTGCTCAGGCCACATTATTTGGTAAAGAGGGTAGTGCGGTTTCCGCAAAACTCAGGCAACTTTCAGAAGTGGCAGATCGGCTGACACGTACTTATGAAGCGCGCTATGTGCTCGATGGTGATCTTTCGGACGCCCCGTTGGGCGCGACCGTTACCATTCAGATCCAAAGCGGGCTTGCTATCACACAGGATGGCGTGCGCGTACCGATTGCTTCCATCTTTGACGCTGGAAATGGGCCAGGGGTCTGGGTTGTCGAAGGGGCGCCAGCAAAAGTTTCCCGGCGCGCAGTGAAGCTGCAGCGTCTGGATGACGATGGTGGGTTTGTTACCGGTCAACTCAAGCGGGGTGACCGGATTGTCGCACTTGGCACACACTTATTGCGCGAAGGTGAGTTGGTGCGGGTAGCCAGCCAAGCTACTGCAACAACGTCAGGAGTGACGCCATGAGTGAAGGCCGTTTTAACCTGTCGGCGCTTGCAGTACGAGAGCGCGCCATTACGCTGTTCCTGATCTTCCTGATTTCAGTCGCAGGCATTCTTGCATTCTTTAAGCTCGGACGTGCGGAAGATCCACCGTTTACGATCAAGCAGATGACGGTCGTTACCGTATGGCCAGGGGCAACGGCCAGAGAGATGCAAGATCAGGTCGCCGAACCACTGGAAAAGCGCCTGCAGGAGTTGCGCTGGTATGATCGCACTGAAACCTATACCCGCCCCGGTATGGCGTTCACGATGATTTCCCTGCTCGACAAGACGCCACCGTCGGAGGTGCAGGAACAGTTCTATCAGGCTCGGAAAAAAATTGGTGACGAGGCCAAAAAACTTCCCGCCGGCGTTATCGGGCCGATAGTCAATGACGAATATGCTGACGTCACGTTCGCGCTCCTTGCTCTTAAAGCGAAGGGCGAGCAGCAACGTTTGCTTGTGCGCGATGCAGAAAGCTTACGCCAGCAACTGTTGCATGTCGCGGGTGTGAAGAAGGTTAACATCATCGGCGAGCAAGCTGAGCGCATTTTTATCTCTTTCTCCCACGATCGTCTGGCTACGCTGGGCGTGACGCCGCAAGATATTTTCACCGCACTCAACAGTCAGAACGTGCTGACCCCTGCTGGTTCCATCGAAACTAAGGGGCCACAAGTTTTCCTTCGTGTCGATGGCGCGTTCGATAACCTGGAAAAAATCCGGCAAACCCCGATTGCCGCGCAGGGGCGGACGCTGAAGCTGTCAGATGTGGCGACTGTCGAACGTGGCTATGAAGACCCGACGACCTTCCAGGTTCGTAATAACGGCGAACCGGCATTGTTGCTGGGAGTTGTGATGCGCGACGATTGGAACGGGCTTGATCTCGGCAAGGCGCTTGAGGCGGAAATCAGCAAAATCAACACCAGCCTTCCGCTGGGAATGTCGTTGACGAAGGTGACCGATCAGTCCGTCAACATCAGCTCGGCAGTGGACGAGTTCATGGTGAAGTTTTTCGTTGCCTTGCTCGTTGTGCTGGTCGTCTGCTTTGTCAGCATGGGGTGGCGCGTAGGTATCGTGGTTGCAGCGGCCGTACCGCTGACACTGGCTGCTGTGTTCGTCATTATGGCGGCCACCGGCAAGAATTTCGACCGCATCACGCTTGGCTCGCTGATTCTGGCACTTGGCTTGTTGGTAGACGATGCCATCATCGCCATCGAAATGATGGTGGTGAAAATGGAAGAAGGGTATAACCGCGTTGCCGCATCAGCTTATGCCTGGAGCCATACAGCAGCCCCGATGCTTTCCGGCACGCTGGTCACCGCTATCGGTTTCATGCCCAATGGATTCGCACGTTCCACAGCCGGTGAATACACCAGCAATATGTTTTGGATCGTCGGTATCGCTCTCATCGCATCCTGGATTGTGGCGGTCGTATTTACACCTTATCTGGGTGTGAAGATGTTGCCAGACATTCAAAAAGTCGAAGGAGGGCACACAGCAATCTACAATACCCGCCACTACAATCGTTTCCGACAGGTGTTAGGGCGGGTAATTGCCCGCAAGTGGCTGGTCGCAGGCACTGTCGTCGCGGCGTTCGTACTGGCAGTCGTCGGTATGGGGCTGGTCAAGAAGCAGTTCTTTCCGACTTCGGACCGGCCGGAGGTCTTGGTAGAAGTACAGATGCCATATGGTACGTCGATTGAGCAAACCAGTGCCGCGACTGCAAAGGTCGAAGCCTGGCTCGCGAAACAGAAGGAGGCCAAAATCGTGACGTCGTACATCGGTCAAGGTGCGCCACGTTTCTTCCTGGCGATGTCTCCTGAGTTACCCGATCCGTCTTTTGCGAAGATCGTCGTGCTCACGGGTGACGATAAGGAACGCGAAGCTCTCAAGTTCAGGCTGCGCCAGGCGGTAGCGGATGGTCTGGCTTCTGGGGCGCGTGTGCGTGTTACTCAGATTGTGTTTGGTCCCCCTTCGCCATTTCCTGTGGCCTACCGCGTCATGGGGCCGGATCCGGACAAGTTGCGTGAGATCTCCGCACAAATCGAGGCCATCATGCATGCAAGTCCTATGATGCGCACCGTCAACACGGATTGGGGCACGCGCGTACCTGCCTTGCACTTAACGCTTGACCAAGACCGGCTACAAAACGTTGGACTGACTTCGACTTCAGTCGCATTGCAGTTGCAGTTCCTGTTAAACGGAGCGACGCTGACAGAGGTCCGCGAGGATATCCGTTCTGTGCAGGTGGTTGGCCGTGCGGCCGGCAATATCCGTCTCGACCCCGCGAAGATCGCTGGCTTTACATTGGTTGGTTTGTCCGGGCAACGCATTCCGCTGTCGCAGATTGGCAATGTTGACGTCCGCATGGAAGATCCTATTCTGCGCCGTCGCGACCGTACCCCGACTATTACTGTGCGTGGCGACATCGCCGAAGAGCTGCAACCGCCGGATGTGTCCAGCGCTATCTTGAAGCAGTTACAACCTGTTATTGACAAGCTGCCACCTGGGTACATGACTGAGCAAGCGGGCTCGATCGAAGAGTCCGGCAAGGCGTCTACGGCGATGCTGCCATTATTCCCCATCATGATAGCGCTTACGCTGCTCGTTATCATTCTTCAGGTCCGCTCGATCTCGGGGATGGTCATGGTGTTTCTGACGAGCCCACTCGGACTGATAGGCGTAGTGCCAACGTTGCTTTTGTTCCAGCAGCCATTCGGCATTAACGCGCTGGTTGGGCTGATTGCGCTCTCGGGCATCCTGATGCGTAACACACTGATCTTAATCGGACAGATCCGTGAAAACGAAGAGGCCGGGTTGGATCCATTCAGTGCTGTTGTTGAAGCTACCGTGCAACGTGCCCGTCCCGTGATTCTGACGGCAATGGCAGCGATTCTGGCCTTCATTCCGCTGACCCATTCCGTATTCTGGGGAACGCTGGCCTACACACTGATTGGCGGCACATTAGCGGGAACAATTCTGACTCTGGTGTTCTTGCCTGCGATGTATTCCATCTGGTTCAAGATCAGGCCATCACCGTCGCAAAGCTGATCTGCCATTCATCCCGATTTACCTTTACAAAAGGAACTGTTATGTCGAATTCTAAAGTTGTCGTTATTACCGGCGTGTCGTCAGGCATTGGGCGCGCCACTGCAGAAAAATTTGCCAGGCTTGGTTGCCGGGTATTTGGTACTGTGCGCAACCCGGCAAAAGCGCAAGCCATACCCGGCGTGGCACTCATTGAGATGGATATCCGGGACGAAGCGTCGATTGAGCGCGGCATCCAGAGTATCGTCGTGCAGACCAGACGCATCGACGTGTTGGTCAACAGCGCTGGGGTGACTCTGCTTGGGGCAACGGAAGAAACCTCGGTTGCCGAAGCGCAGACCTTGTTTGACACCAACCTTTTCGGCCTCTTGCGCGTGATCAAGGCTGTGCTGCCACACATGCGTGAGCAGCGCTCCGGCCGCATCGTGAACGTCAGCTCGGTGCTGGGTTTTCTGCCTGCGCCGTATATGGCACTGTATTCGGCCTCCAAGCATGCGGTTGAAGGTTTGTCTGAAACCTTGGATAACGAGGTGCGTCAATTTGGTATCCGCGTGACGCTAGTTGAACCATCCTTTACCAAAACCAACCTGGATTTGAACGCTCCGCAGACCGTCGCCAGAATTTCTGATTACAGCAAAGAACTTAATGCCGTCTCACAGGCAATTCAAAACAACATCCAAAAGGCGCCAACGCCCGATGGCGTTGCCTCCACGATTGTCGAAGCTGCGTTGGGTGCTTGGAAGATGCGTCATACACCTAAAGGCGAGGCATCTCTTTTGTCCAGATTGCGCCGTTTCATGCCCGCCGGACCTGTCGAGAAAGGTCTGCGAAAGA
Organism: Cognatundibacterium rivi; assembly: GCF_018139565.1. Taxonomy (GTDB): domain Bacteria; phylum Pseudomonadota; class Gammaproteobacteria; order Burkholderiales; family Burkholderiaceae_D; genus Undibacterium; species Undibacterium rivi. The sequence goes on along the minus strand of NZ_JAGSPK010000002.1, from coordinate 539,290 downwards.
CGTTCGGGCTGGCCAGCTGATTTTGCAGCAAGAAGATTGCGACGTTGCTGCAAAAATGAAGTACCCGAGAACCCATAACAATCTGGTTAACAACCATATCAACAGATTTATCAACAATGAAGGAGACTACATCTTGAAACCTAAATTTCTTACTCTGACCATCGCTACCACTTTAGGTCTTGCATCCCTGTCCTCGCACGCATCCGGCTATCGTTTCGGTTCCCAGAGTGTGTCCGCGCAAAGTACGGCTGAAGCCAACGGTGCTGAAGCAATTGATGCGTCCACGATCTTTGCCAACCCAGCAGGCTTGAGCCGTCTGGAAGGTACTCAGATCATCGGTGGCGTAACTGCGGTCATACCGCAGTCGAGTTTTACTGATAGCGGATCGAGACGCTTCACCGGTACTAGCTCTGGTGGCCTGACTAATCAGGACAGTTACACGCCGGGCGTGGTGGCGGCACCATCTTTGTATGTCAGCAGAAAAATCAACGACCAGTGGGTTGCCGGCTTTGGCCTGTTCGTTCCTTATGGTAGCAAGCTTGACTACGATAACAACTGGTCTGGTCGTTACGCGATGACTAATATAAAACTGGAATCGATTAACCTTAATCCGTCTGTTAGCTTCAAGGTCAATGAACAGCATTCGTTTGGTTTTGGCGTGAGTGCTCAGCTCATTAAGGCTAATCTGGGGCAGGGGGTGGATGTGCCCGGATCTATCGCCGCTTTGGCTGGTACACCAGCTTCTGCTGCTTTGCTGCGTGCCATCGTGACGGCTGGAGGCAATCCGGCTACGCTTGCCAGCGTCAAGGATGGGCATGGGTCTATGGATGGTGAGGACTGGGGGTATGGGTGGAATTTTGGTTACCTGTTCCAGCTGGATGAAAATACTCGCTTTGGCCTGGCTTACCGTTCCCCGATCTCGCACTCACTGACGGGCAGCGCCGTTTGGGACTTTAACGTCACCACCGATGCCGTCGTCAACAAGATCATTGCTGCTAACTCTGGTAAGAATAATTCTGCAGTATTGCTGAGCATCCGCACACCTGAAACGTTCTCCATTAATGGTTTCCGCCAGATCGATCCGAAGTGGGCGGTAATGGCAGATGCCACCTGGACCCGCACTTCGCGCTTAAAAAACCTGAACATCCAGTTTCCCGGAACTGTGCAGGGCGATGAGGTGATACTTCAGAATTGGAAAAATACCTGGCGCTTCTCAGTGGGTACGAGTTACAAGCTCGACGAAAAGTTCACGCTGCGTGGTGGCGTCGCATACGACCAATCTCCAGTTGCAGGCAATACACTGCGTCATCCAGCGTTGCCAGATGCAAATCGCGTGCAACTGTCATTCGGTACAAACTGGAAGCTGAATAGCAACTCATCTGTTGATCTGGCGTATTCCTATTTGCACTTTCAGAACGCAAGTGGAAGCTACAAAAATTCCTGTTCACCTTTAATCAGCGGATGCACTGGCAACGGAGAGCTTACTCAAGGTACCTGGAAAACTAGCCTGCATATGATCGGTGCTGCCTACAATTATCGATTCTGAACCGGTTGCATATAGGAATTTGACGCATTATCAGAACCTGTTTACGTTTTTACCGTGCTTAATCGGGATTCACGCGCTGCTCAAAATGCAAGTGCACTAAAGCATCTTGCATTTCATCTGGTAGTGATTGTGTCGATGATTTTTCGCTGTCGAGCGTAAAACAGGTTCTTGATAATTTCTAAAAAAAGACACTAACAATTTTAGCTGTGATATCGGACGAAAAATATCCGCACTAAAAGCTTGCGTGGTGCTGCCGAATTCAGTCTATCGAGCTAGATAAATGACAAAAAAAAGCATTGGTTTTCAGATTTTCAATTTTTACTTTTGTAAGAGCTAATTTATGTAGGCGAGATACTGTATGACAAGGATGAAGATACGCTATGTCGATGTACAAGCCGCAATTGACAAATTAATTGCTGAAGACAAGCCAATTAATGTTGATAGTGTAAGTCCCTTAATTGGAAAATGGATTAGAAAAGCGACGATAGAAATATATATTCGACGATGGAGAATTGAGCATCTGACAGATTTTGTTCAGGGAGAATATAAAAAGAATCTATCGATTGATTTGATAAGTGATTCTTCAAATGAAGCAAAGCTCGACGTAACTGCAAAAGAGGAGTCGGTTGCGAAATTTCGAGAAAAGATTTAATCACAATAAGTCATGATTTTTGGGCTGGAACGCAGAGAGGTTGCTCGCCGTTGTTGCGTTACTTAGTAGCCACCGGCGTCTCAACTGCCGCCCTGATTGCGTCGATGAAGCAGCGCAGGCGGGCTGGGTAGAAGCGAGCATAAGGATAGACCAGATGAACGGGGAGTGGGTCTGCCTGCCACGCTGTTGCCAGATGTTGCAGATGTCCGGCAGCGAGATCGTTTTCCATGATCCACGCCGAGCTGACCGCAACGCCCAGTCCCTGTAATGCCGCGCTGCGCAACGCATACAGATTGTCTGTACTCATTCGCGGCGCAATCGCAATACGTTGTACTTCACCAGTGGTTTTATGGCGCAGGAGTACTTCGTTGCGATAGTAGGTGCGCAATGCCAGCCAGGGCAGGGCGGCGAGTTCTGCGGGTTCCTGCGGCAATGCTTGATTGTCGAGAAGAGCCGGAGACGCGACGACGATACGTGGTACTTCGGTGAGTTTGATCGCAACCAGAGATGAGTCACTGATTTCGCCCACTTGAATCGCGCAATCAATCCCGTCAGAGATGAAGTCACCAATCGCAATATCATCGTGTAATAACCATTCCACATTCACTTTGGGATAGCGTTTCAGATAGTCGGCAAGCGGTTTGATAAAACGCTCCTGACCAAACGCATGTGGCGCGACAACCCGCAACATACCTGTCGGGTCCTGACCTGAACCGCGCAGATCTGATTCGAACGCTGCCCAGTTCTCTAATAAATTTCTGGCATGCTGGTAACAGCGCTCACCATCTGTCGTTAGTCGTATGGTGTGGGTGGATCGATGTAGCAGTCGGACTCCGAGCGAACGTTCTAATGTTTGCAAGCGACGGCTGATTGTCGGCTGAGTTGTTCCTAACTGGCTCGCGGCTGCAGAAAGATTACCCGCTTCCACGATGCGTACAAAGGTCTGCATGAGCTCTATCCTATCCCCCGAACTGGACAGTAAAGATGATGCTGTTGTGTTATCAGGCAGTTGAATGACGGATTTTTTCATACGCTTAACGTATAACATGTGTTCAACCAATGCTACTACCGTATTTTTGTGATCGCAATCAAAATGTGCGTCATCAATAATTAACGGGAAATTCGTGATGCCTTCCATTCAGAGCACATTAGCTAAAACGCACTTACCCAAAACTGGAATGAATGCTGATTCTCAAAGCCAGCAGCCATCGTCGTCCCTGGTCCTGCTATTGGCGAGTGGCGCAGGTTTATCTGTAGCTTCACTTTATTACAGCCAACCCATGTTGGGGACTCTGGCAAAGGATATCGGTGTCAGCGACGTCAATATTGGATTTGTGCCGACCTTGACGCAGTTAGGTTATGCCTTGGGCATTTTGTTGTTAGCACCTTTGGGCGATCGCCATGACAGGCGTCAAATTATTCTGATCAAACTGTCCTTGTTGGTATTGGCGCTGCTTGCAACGGCTTTTTCCCATTCGTTGGATGTACTTTTAGTTGCCAGTCTGGCGATCGGGCTGACGGCAACGATGGCACAGGATATTGTTCCTGCAGCGGCGACTCTCGCGCATGAAAGCCGGCGCGGAAAAGTTGTCGGTACCGTGATGACGGGGTTGTTGCTGGGTATTTTGTTGTCGCGTGTCGTCAGTGGTTTCGTTGCTGAGCGCTTTGGCTGGCGCGTTATGTTTGTCATCGCCGCGGTGAGTGTCATTGGAATCGGGATAGCGATGTGGCGCGGCTTACCTCGTTTTACGCCGACAACCAATCTCTCTTATCGCGCATTGCTTGCCTCTCTGCTGGATCTCTTACGTCGCCATGCGAGATTGCGTCAGGCTGCGCTTGCGCAAGGCGTGTTATCGATGGGGTTTAGTGCATTCTGGTCTACGCTGGCAGTGATGCTTCATGGCGAACCATTCCATATGGGAAGCGCGGTTGCCGGTGCATTTGGCCTGGCTGGCGCTGTTGGTGCACTTGCAGCTCCGGTTGCGGGACATCTGGCTGATAAGCGGGGGCCAGAAATGGTAACGCGCCTTGGCACAGGATTGGCAGTACTGTCGTTTGCGTTAATGTGTATCGGCTCATGGTGTTCTCCTGTAACGCAGTTGTGGTTGCTTATTATTGGCACCATAGGATTTGATCTCGGTGTGCAGATGACACTCGTTGCCCATCAGACCATTGTCTATGGAATTGACCCCGGAGCACGTAGTCGCCTGAACGCGGTGTTATTCGTTGGTATGTTTATCGGTATGGCGATTGGCGCTTCTGCCGGTAGCATACTTTTGGCGCAATGGGGATGGATTGCAGTAACAGGCATGGCTACCTTGACTTCCTTAGCTGCGTTTGCCTTGCGCCTGAAAACGACACACGTAAACAAATCATAACGCAGTACTCTGATGCTGACGCCAGTGTGGTTTGTGGCTGAGCACGGTGTGCGATCAAGTCGGAACTACTACAAATAATGTTCCACTAAAGCGTGTTTGTCGGGATAAGTGCAAAGCGCGCTTATCAGCCCTTATCCCGTTGCTTATCAGGTTAATGCTGGCAGAATTTTGCGATGTGGAGCTGAAGCCATTGGCTGAGTCTGGTCTCTAGTGCGGAATTGAGCCACGAGCGCGGATAACTTATCTGATTGCTCCCGCATACTTTCTGCTGCCGCTGCTGCCTGCTCCACCAATGCAGAGTTTTGTTGCGTCATTTCATCCATGTTACTGATCGCATCATTTACCTGATTGATGCCTGCGCTTTGTTCAACGCTGGCGTGACTGATTTCATTGACCAGTGTCGTTACTTTATGGATATCTTCGACTACGCGCCCCATGGTTCTGCCAGCTTCATCTGCCATCACGCTGCCAGATTCCACTTTTTTAACTGAGTCGTTAATCAGGCTTTGAATGTCTTTGGCAGCTGCCGATGCACGTTGTGCCAAATTACGCACTTCACCAGCAACGACCGCAAAGCCTCTGCCTTGTTCCCCGGCTCGTGCAGCTTCTACTGCCGCGTTCAATGCGAGGATATTTGTCTGGAAGGCGATGCCATTGATCACATTGATGATGTCTTCCACTTTTTTGGAACTGTCGCGGATTTCCACCATCGTTTCTACCATGCGATTGACCACGGTTCCCGCTTGTGTCGCCACTTCACTTGCAGAGCTGACAAAACGATTTGCTTCTTTTGCATTCGCCGCATTCTGATGTACTGTGGAGGTGAGTTCTTCCATTGAACTGGCGGTTTCTTCGAGCGTGCCAGCCTGAACTTCTGTGCGTGAAGATAAATCGGCATTTCCGCTCGCGATCTCTTGTGCCGCGATTTGAATGTTAGCTGAACCGCTTCTTACTTCCGCTACCACTTTACTGAGTCCTTCGCCAATACCATTCATCGCTTGCAACATATGGCCAATTTCATTATTGCTCGCGGTCTCAACCCGACGACTTAAATCTCCGACAGCCAGTGACTCTGCTAATGTTGTTGCTTGTTGCAATGGCACGGTAACCACTTTGCGAACCAGTATTAAAAATAATATTCCGCCAATGATTAAGAGAACCGTTGCCAGGCCTCCAAGCCACAAGACCTGACTCATGCTTTCTTCTGCCAGTTCACTCGAATAGACGCCACCTGCCAGTATCCAATTCACAGAAGGGATAGAACGAAAAACGACTAATTTTTCTTTTGCTTTGGTTTCTCCTTTTTCTGAATTAATCCAGTCATAGCGGATTGTCCCTTCCTTTTTTTCTATCATCGACTTAACAAACAACTGACCGTCAGCAGTACGTGAATCAAGAATATTTTCACCTTCTTTTACCGGGTGAATCATTAAGTTGCCTTGTTGCTTTCCATCTTTTTTATCAAAGGCATAAAAATAGCCGGTCTTACCTATCTTCATTGCTTTAATTTTGTCTTTGAGCAGCCCCAATGTTGGTTCAATGTTAATGCCGATAAAAATAACACCCGCGACTTTGCCATCTTGCCCCATGAATGGGTTGTAGTAGGTCATGTAATTTTTACCGAATAGCTTTGCAGTTCCGGTAAATCTTTTACCATCAAGTAAGAGGTTGTAGGCGGGATGATTTTTATCTAATGCAGTGCCAATGGCACGTTCACCATTTTCTTTTTTTAAAGACGTAGAAACACGGATGAAATCACTATCATCCTTCACAAAAAACGTCGCGATCGCACCTGTGCGCGCAGTGAACCCATCGACAATATCGAAATTATTATTGATTACTTTGTCATCAAGTTTCAGCGACGGAGTATTTTTTCCTGCAACATCGACTTTTTTATCTTTTTCAACAGTGAACTGATCACCGAGTTCCGCCCGGAAGTTGTCGCCAGTTCGCTCTGCATCAGCTTTAACTGCATTGTCAAATACCTCAAAGCTATCATTAACTGAATTCAGCAGATTCGTAATGTCTTGCGTAGCGCTCTTTTCGAGGGATTGGTGAATAATCAACGCGACGGCGCTAGTGAAAATTATCAGTACTAAAAAAGCACCAGAGAATACGCTTAGGCCAAGAAGTTGGCCGAGTTTTTTTTGTTTGGTTGAAGTCATTTTCTTGGGTGCTTCGTCAGGACGGTGATGCATTAACTGAGGGGACTTAAACTCAAATGTAGTGAGCTTAAAACATTGATTCACATCAAGACGTTATATGTGAAATTATGATGAGTTGCTGCTATTTTCTAAGTTGCGTCAATCTTTTGCAACCAAAATATCGTGTTCTACGGGTAATTACGTATGCTGTTCTGCTGCCGACAAAATCAAAAGAAATATTGTTTTTAACCAATTTACAACATTGGTGCCGGGACAATTTCGAGGGCGTTCAGTTGGCTTTACACAAATTAAGATGCGTATTTCAACGAAACACTATAGTGATATGTTTTCGATTAATGCCTACAAGCCAGATCTGCTTTTTCTTTCGTTCTCTTAAGTTTTTGTCGTGCTTTCGCTTCTGATTTGGGTGAGGCATTGCGAGCATCTTCTTCGGCCCATTTCACTTGCAGGTGAGCTTTGTCACACTTATCTTTTTGTTTTTCTGTTTTGGCCGCTTGCCGGCTGATTTCTTTATCTCGTTTATCTTCAGTTTTGTGTCGTTTGCGCTCTAATCTGGCGGCTTCTTTTTTATCTTGCGCCAACTGGGTGACGTGACGCTGTTTTTCGCTGGCGCTATCAGTTGTATCCTGAGTGACTTTTTTTCCTAAGGCTTTCTGGTCCTGGGAGCAGGGTGTCTGGCTATATTGCATCCGCCCGTCTTTTTCGCATTGATAAATTTCTGCCGCAGACAGATGCTGGACGCAAGAAATGCTGAGTAAAAAAGCCATCAGAAAACGTGACATTATTTCTCCCTGATCAGATAATTTTCCCCGGATTCATCAGATGATGAGGATCTAAAGCCTGCTTTATCGTGCGCATCAGATTCATTTCGATGCGCGATTTATAGCGTTGAATTTCTTCTTTCTTTAATGCACCGAGTCCATGTTCAGCGGAGATCGATCCGTGGAAAAGATGAACCTGATCATGAACCAATCGGTTGACTGCTTCCTGATTCTGAATAAAGACCTCAGCCGATTGTTCGGCAGCAGGTGAAACGTTGTAATGCAGATTACCATCACCCATATGCCCGAAACATACTACTCTGCTTCCCGCGAAATGTTGTTCCAATAATTGATTTGTTTTCGCAATGAATTCGGGGATGCTGGAAATAGGTACAGAAATATCGTGTTTGATATTTTTCCCTTCCGTTGCCTGTGCCATGGAAATGTTTTCCCTGAGACTCCACAAGGCATTAGCCTGGCTGATATTTTCTGCCAGGATCGCGTCAAGGATATGCCCCTGATTTAACTGTGCTTCCAAAAAATCCCTGATGAACACTGTTGCGCGTTCCGCAGATTGATGCTCGGATGTCTCTAATAATACGTAATATGGATATTGTTGTGTGAACGGATCCGATTGGTGTGGAATATGTTTAATTACCAGTTGCAGGCAAATCCTGGAAATCAGTTCAAATCCTGTCAGAGTGGGGCCGAGTTTTTTACTGGCTTCATTCAGTAATAATAAGGCGGCTTCTGGGCTTTCCAGCGCCACCATGACCGTCAAATTGGCCACTGGTGCCGGATACAATTTGAGTGTCGCGGCAGTAATGACGCCCAGCGTGCCTTCGGCTCCGATAAAAAGATCGCGCAGATCGTAACCTGTATTGTCTTTACGTAAGCCCCGCAGGCCATCCCAGATATCACCGTTCGCAGTGACGACTTCAAGTCCGAGGCACAAATCACGGGCGTTACCATAGCGCAGCACAGCGGTGCCGCCAGCATTCGTAGAGAGATTGCCGCCAACGGTGCAGCTTCCTTCAGAAGCTAACGACAAGGGGTAAAGCCTGTCTGCATTTGCTGCTGCTTGCTGAATCGCGCTGAGCAGGCAGCCAGCTTCCGCGGTCAATGTATTGTTTGCAGTGTCAATTGCACGGATGTTGTTCAAGCGCCTGAGCGACAACACAACTGATTTACCGCTACTGTCAGGAATACTGCCTAAAACCAGGCCAGTATTGCCTCCCTGAGGAACAACAGAGACGCCAAAGACTTTGCAAATGCTGATCAGACTGGCGACTTCCCGTGTTGACGCTGGCCGTAACACCGCTAAGGCATTCCCACGCAGACGTTGACGCCATTCCTGTTCGTAGGCAAATGTCTCGTCTTTATCCGTCAGAACATAACTGGCACCGATGGCGTTACGGCATTGCTGGATGAACTCATTCATGCTGGCTCTTTCTGGCTTTTTTCGCTTCCTTTTTAATCGGCCGCAAGTAGCCCAGAATACCAGTGACGTAAGTGACAGAGAGGATGACTTCTACCCATGCCAGTTTGACTGACAACAGATTAATATCGCTATAGGCGCGGACGATACCTTCAGTGAAATACAGCCATATCAGCATCGAGGTCCACTGCATGGTGTAATTATCTTTGCGTAAAACGCCGCGCAAAGGAATAAACAAAGGAAGTACTTTCAGCATGAGCCAGAAGCTGCCTGGTCTGATTGGCGCCAGCCAGGTTTCCCATAAAATGCACAGCAAAATCAGTCCAATCAGACTGACGCAGGCGAGCAGGTGAAATTGTTTTTGGCGGGCTGTAATCATGATGCTGTATTGAGTTTGACAGCCGTTTCAGCGAGACGTCGTCCCAGTGCGATTGCGAGGCGGCGACTATCTTCGGAGATCATGTTTTTCCCATCCAGACCGGACCAGTGGGTAGCGCCGTAAGGGCTGCCGCCTGTGGAGGTCGTCATCAGTTCAGCTTCGCTGTAAGGCAGGCCGGTGATCAGCATGCCGTGATGCAGCAGCGGTAACATCATGCTTAATAAAGTCGACTCCTGACCGCCATGCAGACTGCCGGTACTGGTGAATACGCAGGCGGGTTTTCCGCTGAGTGTTCCTGAAAGCCAGTCGGCAGCGGTGCCATCCCAAAAATACTTCATTGCCGATGCCATATTGCCGAAGCGTGTTGGTGATCCCAGTGCGATGCCTGCGCATTCCTTAAGATCTGCAAGTTCGACATAAGGTGCACCGCTGGCGGGAATCTCGGATTCGCTTGCTTCTGTTGTCGGAGACACAGATGGCACAGTACGCAATCTGGCATCGCAACCGGGAACGCTTTCAATTCCCTGAGCGATAAATTCTGCCAGTTTTCGTGTGCTTCCGTGGCGTGAGTAATATAAAACGAGTAGGGTGAGGTTAGTTGTATTCATATTTATTATTATATTGGGCTTTATTGTGACTCTCTCAGTAAAATAGAGGACTTGTATTTTTTATTTAAGAAATGTATGCACGGACCGTTGTGGAAGCATTTGCAGAATTTGTTTCAGTTTGCCCGCAAGCGATTGCGGGAAGGGCAGTTGTCGCAGGTGGCAGGTAGCCTGACGTTTACCACTGTGCTGGCGTTGGTGCCGATTCTGACTGTTGCACTGGCCATATTCACGGCGTTCCCTCTGTTTAATACTTTCAGGACTTCGCTGGAAGCCTATTTCATCCAGAATTTAATGCCGAAAGGGATAGCCAATACTATCCTCGGCTATCTAACACAATTCGCAACAAAAGCGACCCGGCTTTCCGCCGTTGGCGGTATCGCACTGATGATCACCGCGATCGCAACGATGGCGATGATAGACAAGACATTTAACCAGATCTGGCAGGTAAAGCGTTCCCGCCCCATTTTTCAGCGCATTCTGGTGTATTGGGCCATTATTACACTAGGTCCTTTGCTGATTGGTGCTTCGATTTCAGTGACTTCCTATTTGTTTACAGCCACCAGTGGTGTCGTGAAATCGGTTCCGTTTATCGGGGGGATTTTTTACACAACGATTTCTATCGTCTTTACGATGGGCGCGTTTACCTTGCTTTATCTTGCTGTGCCTTACCGCAAAGTTAATTTGCGTGACGCCGCCTGGGGCGGTCTGTTTGCCGCATGCGTATTTGAAATTTCAAAGCGCGGCTTCGCTGCCTTCATTACGCATTTTTCTACTTACACTGTCGTCTATGGCGCGTTAGCGGCAGTACCTATTTTTCTGATCTGGATTTACCTCTCGTGGCTGGTGACGCTTATCGGTGCAGTGATCGCAGCAGCGCTGCCGATTGTGAAATATGAGCGTTGGTGGCATGTGCCTACGCCAGGCAGTGCATTTGAAGATGCGCTCAAAATATTGCAGGTACTGTTTTTTGCCCGTCACAGCACAAGTAACGCGATAGTCAATGCCGCACAGATCCGTGCGCAAACAAGGTTCGGGCTCGATGAGATAGAGGGCTTGTTGCAGCGTATGCTGGAAGCCGGATGGGTGGCGCAGGTGTCGTCACCGACAGTCGCATCTGCTTCAACTTTATGGGCGCGTAACAGCGATGGTGGTGATTTATGGACGATGGCGGCCAATCCTTCTTTATTGACGATGGCCGATGTTTATAAAGTATTTGTGTTTGAGCCCGTGCAAGGCAGCCGTTTATCTGCCCTCGTCGAAGACGTAATTGAAGTGAGCTTACAAAAAAATTTGCAAGAGTATTTTCTGACGCAAGAGCAAAAAAATGAAATTTAGTCAGATCTCTACGTCAGAATTAGATGCAGGTTTGCTCACGCAATGGCAGCATTTACAGTCTGTATCCCCCGTCTATCGCAGTCCTTATTATCATCCACAATATTCTCAGATGATCGCGGCTGCCCGGCCGGATGTGCGTGTTCTGGTCATAGAAGATGCAGGGCAGGTGATCGGATTTCTCCCTTATCACAAAATAAATCGTTTCCATGCCGATGTTATTGGCGGTGGACTTACTGATTATCAGGGGCCAATCTGTTCCTTTCAGTATCACTTGCCAGTCGGTGAAATGCTGAAAGCGATGGGCGTCGCTTATATGGGGTTTAATCACATGCCGCAGGAACGGCATGATTTCTCTACATATGCATGGAGCCATAGCCGTTCATTGACCCTGAATCTGGAAGGTGGTTTTGCCGCCTATGCTCAACGTCTGAATGATAAACGTGATGCGTCCTTGCTCAAAAAAGTTGAAACCAATGAGCGCAAACTCGCCAAAAAATTCGGAACATTGTCTTTCACTATGCACTCCAGAGATACTGCGGAATTTAATGCTTTGCTATCGGGGAAATCGGCGCAATTTATCAGGACGCTGGGTGCTGAACATGATATTTTTTCGACCCCATGGATACGTGAGGTTGTGCAAAATATTTTTTCGCAGAACAGCGCAGATTTTGGTGGAATACTTTCTTGTTTATATGCTGGCGACAAGATGATCGCTGCGCATTTTGGTATGCGTTCCGGTCCTGTTTTGCACTACTGGTTTCCTTGGTATGACACGGATTACGCAGAATTTTCGCCGGGCCTTATTCTGTTGGCATCGTGTGCCAGAGAGGCGCAGGCACATCAGATTGGGCTGATAGACCTGGGGCGTGGAGAGCAAGCGTATAAGCAGCGCTTTGCAACTGGCTTCATTCCTCTGTGCGAGGGGGCGGTATCTGCTCCTGAAGTGATAAGCAGAGCGCAGGGCGCTTACTTATCAGCGAGGACACATCTGAAAGAGTCGTCGGTGGGAAAAGCTCTCCGCGCTTGGAAAAATGCTAAAAAATAAGACGAATGAAAGACGGCTCAATAAGCATTTTTATCGCCAAAAACGACTTTCAGTGTGCGCCAGATAATGACGATATCCAGCCAGATAGACCAGTGCTGCATGTAGTACAGATCATAGTCAACACGCGCCTGCATTTTTTCCAGTGTTTCCGTTTCACCTCTGAGACCGTTAACCTGTGCCCAGCCTGTGATTCCCGGTTTGATCTTATGGCGGAACATGTAGCCAGTCACCAGTTTTCTGTACAGTTCATTGTGCTCAACAGCGTGTGGTCGTGGCCCAACCAGACTCATTTCACCTTTCAGTACATTAAACAACTGTGGTAATTCGTCGAGCGATGTTTTTCTGATGAAGCTGCCAAATTTAGTCACTCTGGAATCGCCGACTTTTGCCTGAATAACCGGAACATCTTTCGGTGCTATTTTCATGCTGCGGAATTTATACACATTAATTGGTCGTCCCGCGATACCGTATCGGACTTGCTTAAACAGTACAGGGCCGGCCGAACTCAGACGTACGCCGATTGCAATGGCGATTAGCACCGGCGACAGCAGTATCAGTCCTATCAGTGCTCCGGTAAAATCCAGTATTCTTTTAGGCAGCGCGGCCAGTCCGATGAAAGGTGTTTCCGTTGAAGCCAGCACGGGCTGACCTGCTAATTCGCGTAGCTGAATTCCCGGCATACCGAAAATTAAAGATTCCGGAACAAAATAAGTCGTCGCCGTGCTGTCATACAAAACTTCAATAATCTCTTCGAGTTCCGGCGACTCTTTACTACTCATACCTATAAAGACGATATCCACATTCATTTTTCCGGTTTCCGGATCAACGATCCAGTCAACCGCATCTTCGATATTTCCCAGCTTTTTAATATCGATCGGTGGGCGTAACTCATTCCTGTTGTCAAAAAAACCGATCAGATCTATCGCTGCCAACGGCGAATCCCTTAAAGCATTAACTAATCCTGCTGAAGCTGAATTTGACCAGATCAATACTGCTTTTCTGCGGCGGGCGGGATTCGAATAATAAGCTTTGGCAACAGACCGTATCAGCATGGCGACGCTCATCAGAACAAATGGCGTTATCACCAGCCATAAGAACATGACTTTACGCGACAGTTGTTCCGATGCCTTATCGATATAGGCGGTCAGCAACACGACCATGAAGACGATAAACCAGCGCCAGCTCAATTTGGGAAATAAAGGAAGTGCGTCTTTAGCTTGCAGTGAATTGAGTAACTGATGGCTAGAAAAAACGATGATGCTGGTGAAGCCCGCAATAATGATACGGATGCCAAACACATCCACATCTGTTTCTTCGACCTGATGCAAAATAGCAAATAAGGTTAAACAAATTGCGGTACCGAATGCTATTCCCGTCAACACAGAGAGCAAATGTGCCGGTTGTGATGAGTTAGCATGCGAGTGAGAATTGAACATAAGTGCTGTTTCTTTTTATTTGGTTTTGCTTTTGGAAAATAAACTTTTGATTTGTGCCAACTGCCATTGATGCAGATGTTTTCTGAATTCCGGATTGTCATATCTGGGCGCATTCTTTATTGCAGCTTGCAGGTAACCAGCGATAATCAGCAAACCACCGATAATGAAGGGCTTTTCGCGCATTCTGAAGATGCCGGATGCGATTGCATACAAGGGGTGGTATCCCATAAACCAGATGCCTCGGCCCCAGCGCAGGCGTCCCCGGTAGACATTTTTATCTGATGAACCCATCAGTCTGTGATGCATCAGGATGGCTTCCGGATGATAAAAACTCAGGGTATTCCAACCCTTCATCCGTGCTGTATGTACGTCAATTCCATCCCACAATACTTCTTCGACGAAGCCGCCTATCTGTTCGAAAGCGACACGTCGGTACAATTTAAACTGACCTGCGACATGTTCATCGATGATGATTTCTTCGATTTTTTTTCCATCTTCCTCGCGAAAGACTTTGCCGGAAACCGCGGCTAATTTTTCATCGTTCGCAAACTGATCAAACATCATTTCCAGGTAACGCGGACCAAATGACATGTCACCATCTAATTTCGCGATGTATTGATAATCCTGATGTTTGATCTGCGAAACGCCATACTTGAAAGCGGCAACAACGCCGCCGCCGACTTTGCGGAATCCCCGGTCTGGTCGTTGCACCAGACGGATGAAATCATATTTTTCTGCATATTCACGAACGATGTCTGGCGTTGCATCTTGTGAGCCATCATCGACGATGATCCACTCAACAGGACGTATGGTTTGGCGGACCATAGAATCGAGAGTCAGACGGATTAAATCTGCTTCGTCGCGAACAGGCGCGATAATGACCAGCGGTACGGTCTTTACGGTCTGATACGCACTGGAGTCAACGTTGATGTTGTTATTCAAAACGGGATGCTGCTGGACTTGCTCTGTTGTGGACGGAACCATAGTTTGCTTTCATTCATTTTGTGCAATATTAACGTAGCGAGTGTCGTGCGAACAATTGTTAATAGTTAATAATTGTTATGTTTGTGTTTTAAGTCATGGATATGAGGATGCATTTCAAACGCAAGATATTTTGTGTGTATGACAAAAATTTGCATCTTTATTTACTCTGGCAATATAAAATAAAACGGTTTTCCCTCTAAGCTTAGGTTTAAATGATTTTTACTTCTATTTTGAAATCCGATGCGAAATTTTTAAGGCAATTTTGTGCCGGAATTTTGCTGATTTCATTATTTGCTAATGTTTTTGCACAAGAGACTGAGCAAGCGATCAGTGCAAAGCTGAAGGTGGAAAGCAAACTCTCCACTTTGCCCGCAGAGAAAACATCCGTCATTCAGCAGGAACAATCTGCTTTATCTGTAACTGATTCCTCGTCAGACCTCGTAGGAGAAGGCGATCAGCTGTTGATTACTGTATTTGGTCAATCTGACCTGAGTGCAGATGTAATCGTTGGTCCTACCGGTATTATCACCTTGCCTCTGGTGGGAACGATCAGCATCAAAGGAAAAACCGCGAATGAAGTTGCCAGTATTTTTGCCAGTAAACTCGAGCAAGGGCAATATTTACTGAATCCTAAAGTTTCAGTCAAAATCAATCAGCAAGTCAGCCGTAGTTTTTCCGTGATCGGGGAAGTTCTGCGTCCCGGACGTTTCCCGTTGCAGGGACAGATGAGTATAGTGGAAGCGCTGAGTCTCGCTGGTGGTGTTACTCCCAGAGCGGATAAACATCTGAAGGTATTGCGCCGGATGAGTCAGAATGGTCAGACAGAGTTGCGCGAGTTTACCTCGATGAAGCTCGATTTTGATGACGAGAAGAACAATGACAGTCTGATGCAAAAAATTTTGCCGAATGATGTGCTGATCATCGGGCAACAAAAGAATTTCTATGTTTACGGAGAGATCCGCCGTCCCGGAATGTATCCGATGGAGGATGATTTGAACATCGTGCGCGTTTTGTCTATCGGCGGCGGCGTTACTGAGCGCGGCTCAGCTTCGAGAATTATTATTCATCGCAAATCAGATAGCGGAGAGTTGAAAGAAATTCCGGCGCAGATATCAGATCCGGTATTGCCGGGTGATGTGGTCATGATCAAAGAACGGATTTTTTAATGAATAAGATGAAAAATCCTTCCGTTGAATTAATACTTTCATTTACACAAATAGGTGCGATGCTGCGCGCCCGTCGCTATTTGATTTTTATTGTGACGATGATTGCGGTGCTTGGCGCAGGCATCACCAGTATGTTGCTGCCGAAAACTTATGTCGCGACGGCAGATATTTTTATTGATTACAGAGTCAATGATCCTATCGGTGGCCGGCAGTTTCACCCTTTGCAGGATGAAAGTTATCTGCAGACGCAGTTTGACGTCATTAAAAGTGTGCAGGTGGCGGAGCGTGTGATTGCCGAGTTACATCTGCAAAATTCCGCCGACAGCCGGCGTCTGATTGCCCGCTATGGCGAGCAGGGCGGCCTGCGTGCGCTGGCAGAGTCGATCGCTAAAAATATCGAAGTCGCACCGCATAAAAATAGTCGTGTCATTGGGATTCAGTATTCCGCAGGTACACCACAGCACGCAAAAGAAGTCGTGAACGCGGTGGTGAAATCATATATTGATTTATCACTGGAAATGATGAATGCACCGGCGCGTGCGCGTAAAGATCAGTACAACGCACAGTTGGAAACCTTAAGTCGTCAGATGGATGAAATACAAAAAAAACTGACCGCATATCAACAGGAATTCCAGATCGTTGATGTT
Source organism: Cognatundibacterium rivi (assembly GCF_018139565.1). GTDB lineage: Bacteria > Pseudomonadota > Gammaproteobacteria > Burkholderiales > Burkholderiaceae_D > Undibacterium > Undibacterium rivi. Next base: position 522,750 of record NZ_JAGSPK010000002.1, on the reverse strand, counting down.
GATGAACGTGCCGATCTGGAATCCCGTCAGATGGCAGCCTTGAGTACCAAGCTGATGGAAACGCAGTTGCAAAAGCTCGAAGCGCAGGCAAAACGTCAATCTCTGGAAAAATTACTCAAACAGGGCAATTTAAATTCAGATATTCCAGAAATCGCTGGCATAGGTCATATATCCGGCCTGAAGGCTGCTCTGATTTCTCTTGATACGCAATTGGCCAACGCTAAAACGACGTTGGGCGTACGCCATCCCCGTTACATCGCGATTCAGGATGAAAGAAAAGCCTTGATGGATAAGCTGGAAAAGGAATCGGCAACGGCGTTTCAGTCTCAGTTAACGGTGGAAAGTCGGCTGGCGCAGCAAGAAAAAGTGATGGAAGCGGAGTTGGCGGGCTACCAGAAAAAAACGTTTGAAAACAAAAAACATCGCGATGTCATCAGCTCTTATCAACGGCAATTAGACAGCGTGCAGAAAGTTTATAACGCAGCGATACAAAAATTTGATGAATTGCTGATGACGAGTAACGTTGTGATCTCGAACGCGACCGTCATGCAATGGGCTGAGCTGCCAGAGAAACATGCGAAGCCTTTACTGAAAAATAATCTGGTGTTTGGTCTGATCGCAGGTCTGATGCTGGGTCTGAGTCTGGCTTTTTTACTTGAGCTGATGCATAGAAAAGTTCGCTGTCTGGAGGATCTGGAGCGGGAATTTGATGTTCCTGTGATGGCGCAGGTCGGCTTTCATGAAAGGTTGCTGGATAAAGACGTAAATATCGGTCGTATTGCTGAGAGGAAGACGCATGCCTGAATTGAATGAGGCGCAATCGGGCGCAACAAAAATTGGGCGTCTTGGTGAATTGTTTTTACAAAAAGGCTTGCTGACCGAAGCGCAGGTTGAACAGATATCTGTCGAGCAGCGGGAAAAAAAATTGCGTTTTGGTGATGCTGCGCTGGCATTGGGCTTACTGAGTCAGGTGGAAATTGATTCCGCTCTGGGTGAGCAGTTTGGTGTTGGCAGCAAGGATCTGTATAACGGTAGTGCAGATAAGAAGCTACGTTTTTTTCACGCACCTTTTTCCAAAGAAGCAGAAGAAATCCGCGGCTTACGTAGTGAGTTACTGTTGAAGTATGGGGCGCTGGAAAAAATCAAATTTGCGTTGATTAGTCCCGGCACCGCCGAAGGCAAGACTTATATGGCAGCCAGTCTTGCCATTGCATTGTCGCAAGTTGGACGGAAAACGCTGCTGATTGACGCGGATTTACGCACCGGTAATTTGCATGAATTGTTTTCGTTGGGGGTACGCGACGGTTTATCATCCGTTTTGATCGGCCGCCTGACGCTGAGTGACGCCTTAATTCCGCTGATGCCCAATTTGCATATTCTGCCAGCAGGCCCTCGTGCACCGAACCCACTCGAAATTTTGCGGGCGCCAAGACTGCGGGAATTGCTGGAATCATGCCACGACCAGTTCGATGCGTTTGTATTTGATACCTGTGCGGCGTCTGAAAGTTCGGACGCGCAGATGGTCGCACATCAGATTGGCGTTGCTTTACTGGTTGCGCAGAAAGACCTGACGGTATTAAGCGATTTACGTCAGACCCGAAGCGACATGCAGGCAGCAGGGGTTAATGTGATAGGCACGATATACAACCAATACGCGCCGCAGGGCGACAGCACAGGTTTGCGCGCAAGGATAGCAGCACTTCTGCGTCGCTTACCCTTCTTCCGACGCGCTGTTTAAGATGACGAACGGATACACCAGATGATCGATGTCAGTGTCTGTATTTGTACTTTTCGTCGCCCTCAGTTATTGCGCCGCTTATTACTCGCTGTTTTTTCGCAGAACATACCGGATTGCCGGATTGAGGTCGTCGTAGTCGATAATGACCCGCAACAGTCGGCTGCGACTGTGTTGGCGGAATTCAAAGCGGAGCATCACGATCGTTTGATCGTTCTAAATTTAAGTCAGCCGAATATTTCCCTCGCTAGAAATGCAGCGATCCGTGTCGCAGGCGGCGAATGGATATGCATGATCGATGATGACGAGATTCCCCGGCGAGATTGGTTGCTGAATTTGTTCAGTACGCAAAAGAAATATGCAGCAGATGTCGTGTTTGCACCGGTGTTGCCCGAATATCAGGATGGTGTGCCTGAGTGGATAAAAAAAGGTGGCTACTTCGATCGGCGTCGTTTAGCGACAGGAACCGTTATCGATCATCGTGATGCCCGTAGCGGCAATGTGCTGGTTCGTCGCACCGCGCTTGCGCAGATTACTCAGACACAAGGCGGTACAGAGGGGCCCTTTGATCCGGCGTTTGGTCGCACTGGTGGCGAGGATTCCATGTTATTCCGGCGTCTCGACGAGTCCGGTAGCCGCATGGTCTGGTGTGACGATGCACCGGCGCTTGAATTCGTCCCTGTGGATCGTGCACGGGCAAGATGGTTGTTGCAAAGATCGTTTCGCACTGGGCAATTGTTTATGCGGACAGAGTTGGCAATGTGCCCGCCGTCGGCGCGTTCAGGGCGTGCGCTCTGGTTGTCTTTTCGTGCGTTTATGCAGATGGGTATCGCCTCTGTTTTAGTGATCGCACTGATGCTGTTCGTTCCTCTGAAGGCGTTTCATTGGGCACGGATCGCAGCTTCTCAATTAGGTAAGCTCAGCCATTTCAGTGGCAAGGCGTCAGAGGCTTACGGTGGTTAAACAAAATAAAGTAGCGGGTTTCTTATGAGTTCTTCGCATCAACAGCGACTATTGGCATTAGATGGCCTGCGGGCAGTGTCGATCTTGCTGGTGCTGGTGTCACACGCCTGGCTGGGGCACATCGTTCCCGGCGGCTTAGGCGTCACGATTTTTTTCTTTATCAGCGGCTTTATCATTACCCGCCTGATGATTGCCGAGTGGGATAAGTCGGGTACGATCAGCATTAAGAAGTTTTATATCCGACGCTTTTTCCGGCTGATGCCGGCATTGATAGTATTTGTCGCGCTATCGCTGATCACGATGCAGTTAGCTCATGTTGACTGGACATGGAGAGAGCTGAGTTCGGTGTTTTTTTATTTTGCGAATTATTTCGGTATTTTTATTGGCTTCAGTGGTGAAGTGTTGCCGCCGCCTTTATCGATTACCTGGTCACTGGCGGTCGAAGAACATTTCTACATGATCTTCCCGGTATTTTTTCTTGCGGTGATAGCTGTACCCAAGCGGTTTTATCGTGTCGCAATTTCTCTGCTGATCGGCGTGCTGCTTTGGCGCATCTATCTGGTCTATGGCGTCGGGCTCGACAATTTGCCGCATTACCGTATTTACAAAGCGACCGATACCCGCGCAGATTCGATCGTGTACGGCACCTGTTTTGCGTTTTTACTTGCAAGAACAGACTGGGCCTTAGCATTTTTCAGTCAAAAGAAAGTGATGCTGACTGGTGCGGCGTTAATGCTGTTGTCGCTGTTGTTCCGTGACGAAAATTTCCGCGAAAGTTTTCGTTATTCGATACAGGGTATCGCTTTAATGTGCCTGTTCCCGGCGCTGGTGTTGAATACCACCTTGGCTAGTCGCATCCTGAGTATGCCGGTATTTGTGTACATCGGGCGCGTCAGTTATTCGCTTTACCTGTATCACTGGCTGGTCTTCGGCATCATTACCATGTGGCTGCCTGATCTCAGTTTTGCAGTGAAATTTCCGTTGATGATCGTGCTCTCGTTTATTCTTGCTGACTTGTCGTGCCGCTGGATAGAAACGCCGTTTCTACGTTTGGGACGCCGGTATACGCATTAAGAAACAGAAGCCTGGTTTGATGCTGATTCCGATTCTGAATCAGGGGAATCTTTCTCCTGATTCAGTCTGCGTGTGGCCGAAGTGACGGCAACCAGCGCAAAGATAAAAAACACATTCTGAAAACCGAATCCGCGGAACAGACTGCTTTCCGTAAAATTGGTCACCACCACAACGAGCAGCATCGCGCTCCAGAATGCGGCCTGTGTTCTGTCTTTATGTGATAGCAAAACCAGCATTCTGATCTGTACCAGCAAGGTTAATATGCAGAGCGCCAGTCCTGTCAGCCCTTGTTCATTCAATATATCGAGATAGCCGTTGTGCGATTGCAGGGGAATCCAGTTCAGCGCATCAATCACGAATTGCGAGAGACTGTCCGGACCCAGCCAGAAAGCGCCATAACCCAGCCCAAGCACCCAGTGCCGCTCAATTTCCAGCCAGACCAAGTCCCAGATATCAGTGCGGCCAGTCAGATCCGAGCCTTTGCCGAAAATACCTGCGATCGGCGCAGAGATTTCCGGCCAGGTCGGAAAGCGCGATTCCTGCATATAAAAAATGTAGACCGCAACCAGACACACGCAAAGCAGACTCAGCAGCACGCGTGTGATCGAGTAATCAGAACTCAAGCGGCGTTTTCTCAGTAAATGAAAAATAGCGCTGGTCGATAAAGTGATGATCATGCTGGTTGAACTCTTACTCATGACCAGCATAAAAAAGCTGAACAGAATCACGAATAACAGCAGCTTAAAATCCACTTTTTCCAGACAGGCTTTTACCTGCCACAACAAGATAGACATCGCGGCAACCTGGCCTAATTCATTTTTTTGCGAGAGTGCGCCACGCCACGCGCCCCCCAATTCATAATCAATACCAATACTCGGCACGGCCACCGCCATCACCAGCGAGAGCGCCAGCATGCTCATCAGGGTATAAATTAAACAGTTCACAATCAGATGCAAAGGGCGTGGCGCAAGCTGTATGCTGAGACCGATCAGGACAATGCCATACAGTTGTATCGCCCGTTTGAATGTCACGGCAGGTAAGGGCGACCAGATGCTGGACAGCACGCACCAGATCAGCACCAGCACCAGAAAGGGATTCAAGGCACGCAGGTCTTTCACCACTTCCGGCAGATGTTTTGATAAAACGAACAGTGCAACCAGAAACAGACTGCCCCATTCTAATTTCGTGGTCAGCGACCCTTCCATCGTCAATGCAGATGTACCAGCATAATCCCAGGAAATACCGTAAGGCAGCAAAGAAAAGACCGCAAATAAGACCACCATGGCCCGCATGAGCAGGATTTCATAGTCTTGCATAGGATTAAATTGTTCTGAAACCGGCGGAATTGTCATTGACTCATATCTTTGTCATTTGTTTGTGCGATATTCTAATGTCTTGCTCTGTTGTCGCGATTTATTTCATGAACTATTTTCTGCATTTGTCCAAACACGCCTGGCGCTCATTGATTTTTCAGTTAATGCTGATGTCCGCCGCCTGTTCCGTCTTTGCAAGACCTGTCTTTGCCGCAGATACAGAATGGTTTCCGTTCAGCGTGAATGAAGATCAGCTCTCTGCGGTGACGGATTTCAGCGCAATGAATAATCCGCTGACGCACAGTGATCGTTTGTTTGTGAAACAGGCGCACTTTTATCGTATCGGTGCCGACAACAAAATCAATACCGCAGATGATCAGCGCATACGCCTGTTCGGTATCAGCCTCAGCGGTGCAGCGAATTTCCCGCCAGAAGAAGACGCCCCAAAAATCGCGCGGCGTTTGCGGCGTCTGGGTTTTAATGCAGTCAGATTACATCATCTCGATTCTGTGCTGAGCGACAGCGACGTACAGCCGCAGGGCATATTAAACAGCGGCGCATTTCCCAGCTTTAATCCGGTTGCTTTGCAGCGCTTGCACACACTGATCGAAGCGTTCAGGCAAGAAGGTATTTACGTTAATCTGAATCTGCATGTCGGCTACACCTTTCGCTATGCGGTTGACCGGCTGACACCGATGTTGCCAGGTGAAACCATGCCGTACGCGAGCCACCCGCTGCATGTATTCGAGCCGCGCATGATTGCGCTGCAAGTCGAATATGTGCAACAACTGATCCGGCGTTTGCAGCTCAATGATGACCCTGCGCTGGCGATGATAGAAATTAATAATGAATCCTCGCTGGCAGGCGCGTGGCAACGCAAAGAACTTGATGGACTCTCCGGCGAATACGAACGTTTGTTGCAGCAGCAATGGCAGCACTGGATTACGCGCCAGCATGGCAGTCTGAAGCAGGCATGCGAACTCTGGCGCAGTTGCGGTCTTACCAAACAAGGCGCCTTACTCGTCAAAAGCGATGAGGCGCGTGTTCTGGCGCATGGCGAAGGCTGGTTTGCGCGGTTTAAATATTTTTTGCAGCGTGTTGCCAGCAAATTAGGCTGGTCTTCGTCTGCGTTCTTTGAACAAGAGTATGAAATTCATGAGCAGGGTGCCGGTCGTCGTGTCCTCGATTTCACCCGCTTTCTGGTCGAGATGGACAAACAATATCTGGCGACCATGCGCAAAGCAATACGCGCAGAAGTAGGCCCGAATCTGCCGCTGACCGGTACGCAAGTGTACTTTGGCGGCTTGCTCAATACCGATGCTCAGCAGGAAATGGATTACGTCGACGAGCATTTTTATGTTGATCATTACGATTTTCCGCATCAGGCCTGGGACAGAAACGACTGGCGCATCCGCGATCACTCTGCCATGCGTGAAGGTTGGGAGCCCTTGTTGAAAAGGGCGTTTTATCGTGACGCCAGAAAACCATTTGTCGTCAGTGAATTTAATCAGGCGTATCCGAATCGCCAAAGCGCAGAAATTATTCCCGTCATGACCGCGATCGCCAGTGCGCAGGATTGGGACGGATTATTTTTCTTCCATTATGTCGATGGCAATAGCTGGCAAGCCTTGCCGGATAGCTTTGGCCTCAGCGGGCAGAGCGGGCAACTCGCCACAGTGGGCATGTCTGCCGCCATGTTCCGCTATTTTCAGATTCCGGTTTTGCGTGAACAGTTACGCATTCCCATCAGCGCAGAACAGCGGCAACTGTTTGGTGCGCTGGGCGATGGTGTCTCGTCTGCGGCGTATACCGATTATTTGAAAAGCAAACGTAACATCGATATCAAAGACGCTTTTTTCAAGCGCATTGCCGTCAGCGATGCGGCAGGTAACAATGAACAAACCTCGCAGCCGAAAGCAGAAACCACGGCATCAACCACGGACACTTCCGCAGTCTGGTCTGCCGCTGGTGGCGCTTTGCAGTTTCACACTGACGACCCGAATTTGCGCGTCACGACACCATACAGCGGCCTGTTTGCCGGGTTTAGCACAGCGGATAAAGCAGTTGCAGAACAATGGATGTCGCCCGTTTTTGCCAAAAACACGCGGCGGTTTGGTGTGATGCTGGCGATGAGCAGAGACGGCAAGCCTTTAAGTGTATCGCGCCGTGTCTTGCTGAGCCTGAGCGGCGCAACGATGGGCAGCCAGCCCGATGAAATTCCTACCCGCCCCAAGAAACTGGTGCCGTATGCCGGTGATCATCAATGGTGGACGCTTGAGCCGGACAGCCGCAATGCAGGCAAACCCTCAGGCCCGCGCGACGCCATCGGCCCGGTCTGGCAGGAACGGGTTGCAGCGACCATTTTCTATCCAACCAAAGCACATAAAATTCAGGTTTACCCACTCGACGGCCAGGGCCAGCGCCTGAGCGCGATTGCGGCAAACGACATCAGCCGTGTTGCTGGCGGTTTTCAGATCACGTTGAATAAGTCAACGGTGTGGTATGAGGTGTTGATTGAGGGGCGGTGAGGTTAAGAAAAACTACATTGGAGCGGAAATATCTGAATGTGCCAACAGCTGAAAGCCATTGGCTCTGGAATACTTAAGCTGTTGTGCTAGCTTCGACAAGACCTTCAAGCCATTCAGAACAAGTTTCAAGCGTATCATCGGAAAACCAAAGTACGCCAATATCAAGCCATTCAAGCAATTTTTTTATATCTTCATCAGGTTGGCTCGGAACGAGTATTGCAAGATGAGGATCCGACTCTCCATTTGTTCTAAGCCAATAATCAAATACCTGTCCAATAGCCATTCTTATGTGAGCGATTTCTGAAGAGCTTTTAACCTCAATAAGGAGGTCGTTTTTATCTTCGTCATAGTTCTTCACTAGCACATCAAACATCGCATGTTTGTCGCAACCCTCAAATAACGTGTAGTTGGAAAGCGAGTGTTTAATCTTATTTGTCAAGATATTATGCAGACGTTTATTTGTGATTGATCTGGCCTCTTGGATAGAGACTATATCCGACTCATCTTTTAGCGGCAGTTCGGTTTCGTTAGAAGATGGCTTGTTTTCTAAAATTTTTTTTGTGGCCTTCTTTCCTCCAATATTTACAAAATCAGGAAGATCTCTTCCAATTTGATCAAGGTCTGCGGCATCATTGATTCCACCTGTCCCATACAGGCTAATCATGCTCATGTACTGCTCTTTAAGTGGGGCATTATTTACATTGAGTTTGGATAATAGATTTTTAACGCCCTCATTCCCATTGATTAAAGGAAACCTAATTCGACTGTCCAGCGCAAAGAATGCAGGAGTAATTAGATATTCTGGCCGCATTCCTTGATCTTCATGATTTGCTTTTGGAATCAAGGGTAACCTTCCTACTTTATCTATCAGCGCCAGACCTTGCTCGTCACTAGATAGCAAGAAGGCTTCTTTAAATAATGGCAGAAGTGTTTTTATATTGTCGTCTATCCATACTGATGAGCTATTTCTATAGGCTTTATAAAAGTTTGTGAAACCGGTTGGTAAATTAATAAGCTCGTTAACATCATTATCAAGAATGTACGATATTTTTTTTGCTACTTTTTCTATGGGAACCTCAGAAAAATCCGTTTGAAATATTGAGGATAGAGCTGGAATTTTTGTACTTTTAATGTATGCAGGATTTGTTCCGCTATAACTATTTGTGATCCATGTCAATTTGCATAGGCCATAGATCTGTTCTGATAAAATAGACTCTTGTTTAAAAATATACTCTGCCACTATTCTTGCGAGTCGATTCGTGCGGCGCTGACGTTCTGCCCAATTTTCTGACATGTAGTGATAACCTTTTTAAGAGAGTTAACTTTTGGCTAAATTAAAAATTAGTAATCGAAGTTAACATGTTTGTGTAAAAGTAACAACTTGGTTTTAATACCGCACTCGTCGGTGTATCAATTTTTTTTTCTCGCAGATCGTCCCATATAAGCGGTTTTTTGAAAAATAGAGGAGTATGTTCAGTTTTCACTCTATTCTCAGCGTATTCATTGGGCTTTTAAATATACTCCCCCCCCAGTATATTTTGGCCGTTAACAGGCAAAAAAACGATGAAGCCGGTGCCATTGCCAAACTGAGCGGCTTTTCAGGCAGGTGTGTGGATTGTGGATTGACAAGCGCAGGCGTACTCAGAGCGTTGCCTCAACCATGCGTTTGATCTTTGCTGCTTTTTCAAAGTGATCTAGTTTGTTTTCCAGTATCCACCACTTTGCCGCCTCCATGAGCAGTTCAGGGTCGTCGTTTTTGTTGGCAAAGAAAGCATAAAAGGACAGGCCAACACTGTCGCCTTTACTCTCGATCTTCTCATCACAGATTTTGATGATCTTTCTTTTCAGTGCGTCTCTCATGTGCTCAGTATTCCTGCGTGTGTTTGGCTGGCCGGGTTAGCGGTGAAGAGATCGACGTTAACACGCTTGTGTGAAACTGACAACGCAGTCCACGCTGATACAAAAGGCTGGCATGCATGACTTGCTGTTATTTAGTTGACCGCACGATCTGTGGCGTGCAGAAATACCGTGATATGAAATCGGCGTGCCGCATTATGGGAAGCTCTGTTCTGGCGCATCAATTTGCTTTCTCATTTTGAGAAAAACAATTCCGCATCGCGAAATTAAAAATGTAGATCATTGATTTTAAACGGGTAAATATATGTTTTCTGTCTTATATAAGACATTGTTGCTGCGCAAAAAAACTCCTATGATTTATATCAATAGAAATCGAATTTCATTGATCAGCAGGGGATAGTATGAGTACGCGGGAACAGCAAATTGCTGCTTTACAGGCAGACTGGGATGCCAATCCACGTTGGCAAGGCATCAAACGCAATTACACGGCAGCGGACGTGGTGCGGCTGCGCGGGTCAGTGCAAGTGGAACACACGCTGGCGAAAAACGGCGCGCTTAAATTGTGGGATCTGCTGCACCGCGAGCCGTTTATTCATGCACTCGGGGCGATGACAGGCAATCAGGCGATGCAGCAGGTAAAGGCGGGTCTGAAAGCGATTTATCTGTCTGGCTGGCAAGTGGCGGGCGATGCGAATGTCGCTGGCGAAATGTATCCGGATCAATCGCTGTATCCAGCGAATTCGGTGCCGCTGGTGGTCAAGCGCGTGAATAACACGCTGACGCGCGCCGACCAGATTCAATGGGCGGAAGGGAAAGATGAAATTGATTATTTCGCGCCGATTGTTGCCGATGCGGAAGCCGGTTTTGGCGGCGTTCTGAATGCGTTTGAATTGATGAAGGCGATGATCGATGCTGGTGCGGCAGGCGTGCATTTTGAAGATCAGCTGGCGTCTGTAAAAAAATGCGGCCACATGGGCGGCAAAGTTCTGGTGCCAACGCGCGAAGCGCTTGAAAAGCTGAATGCGGCGCGGCTGGCGGCGGATGTGATGGGCGTGCCGACCCTGATACTGGCGCGCACCGATGCGGAAGCTGCCGATTTATTGACATCGGATATTGACCCCAACGACCAGGCTTTTTGCATCGGTGAGCGCACCGTCGAGGGCTTCTATAAAACCAAGCCCGGGCTGGCACAGGCGATTTCCCGTGGTCTGGCGTATGCAGAATACGCCGATCTGATCTGGTGCGAAACCGGCAAACCTGATCTGGCTTTTGCGCGGGCGTTTGCCGAAGCGATACACGCGAAATTCCCTGGCAAATTGCTGGCGTATAACTGCTCACCTTCGTTTAACTGGAAGAAAAATCTGGATGACATCACGATCGCCAAGTTTCAAAAAGAACTGGGCGCGATGGGTTATAAATTTCAGTTCATCACACTGGCCGGATTCCATGCGCTGAATTACGGCATGTTCCATCTGGCGCATGGTTATGCGCGCCGTCACATGTCTGCCTTCGTTGAATTGCAGGAGCAGGAATTTGCCGCCGCCGCCCGAGGTTTTACTGCGGTGAAACATCAGCGCGAAGTGGGAACGGGTTATTTCGATGCAGTGACGCAGGCGATACAACAAGGGCAGTCGTCAACCACTGCTTTGCATGGCTCGACTGAAAATGAGCAGTTTTCGGAAGAGCTGACACAGATTGCGTGATTGAAGAAGGGCGTCCATGAGTAAGGACATCAATTGATGGCCTGCAAACGGTAGCATTATTATCAGGAATAAAAAAAGACCGCGCTGCTTATGATGCGCGGTCTTTTTTTGCGATGCGTGTTCAGGACTGGCGTCGCAGCGCCTGCTGTGCGCGGCGTTCGCGTAACAGGATGCCGATATATTTTGAGCCTTGCGTTGTGTAACGCTGCCACAAGCGGCGCGGTTCGCTGGCGAGACGCCAGAACCATTCCATGCCGATTTTTTGCATCCACAGCGGCGCACGTTTTTTCTGGCCCAGCGCAAATTCCATCGCCGCACCGACGCACAGCAACAGCGGGGCATTGCGGCTGGTTTGTTCGCGGCGATAGCGGAAGGCGAAGTATTCCTGTTTCGGCATGCCAAGACAGATGAATACGATATTCGGTTGTGCCTGCTGTATCAGGTCAATCGCGGTATCGGCCTCGCTGCCATCCGGTGTGAATTGCATTGACGGGCAGAAGATAGAGACTTTCAGCCCCGGGTAGGTCTGGGCGAACGCCTGCAGCAGCATGTCTTCCTGACCCGGCATGCCGCCGACGACAAAGATGGACATGTTTTTTTCAACGCAGCCCTTGCATAAAGAGACAAATAAATCCGCGCCGGTCACGCGCTCTGGCAGCGGGTTGGGCGACATTTTGCTGGCCCAGACGACAGGCATGCCATCGGCAAAAATGTAATCAGAGGTTGTGTACACCTGTTTGAATTCGGGCTGACTGTCGAGCCGCACCACGTGATCGACATTCGGTGTGACCACCACGCGTGCCGGATGCTGGCGATCGGCGGCAACGTCTAACAAATGCTGATTCGCCTCTGCAAACGACATATTGTGGATGTTAAGCCCGAACAGGTGCGTGCAGGAATTGCCGGTGGGGGATTGCGATGCGGTGTTTGTCATAATGCTGAGCCTGAAAAGATGGCCTGATTATCTCAGAACTCTGCTGTTTTGCCGCGTTATCCCAGCTGAAAAACATGAGCGAAAGAGTAAAATAAGTTTTCCTCCATTTTGCGGGCAGATGATGCGACACGGAACCAGAATTAAAATTTGCGGGCTGACTAATCTTGCGGATGTCAACACGGTCGTTGCCAGCGGTGCCGATGCGCTGGGATTGGTGTTTTATCCGCCTAGCCCACGTTATGTCGAGCCTGATGTGGCGGCGACGTTGTTGCAGGCGTTGCCGCCGTTTGTGGTGTCGGTGGGTTTGTTTGTGAATGTGACTGAACAGGATTTACAGGCCACGGTAAAAAAAGTGCCGCTGCAGTTGTTGCAATTTCATGGCGATGAAACGCCGCAACAATGCGCCGCGCTGGCGGCCAGTGTGCAGCGGCCGTTTATCAAAGCTTTTCGCGTCAGACCTGACACGAGCGCAGATGATTTGTTAGAATGTGAGCGTTCATATCGTGACGCAAGTCCTTTATTTAACGGTTTGCTGCTGGATACTTTCGTCGAAAGTTACGGTGGTAGTGGAAAGGTTTTTGATTGGTCTCTCATCCCAAAAGAGCTCGCGCCTCGGGTCGTTTTAAGTGGTGGCTTGAGCGTTCAAAATGTGACTGGCGCAGTTAGTCAGGTGCGTCCGTTCGCGGTCGATATCAGCAGTGGTGTCGAGTTATCGAAAGGGCGCAAGGATGAAGTCAAAGTACAAGCGTTTATCGCTGCGGTGCGTAGCGCTGATAACGCTGATATCGAGACTCAGCGAAACTGATCAGTCATCTGCTGACGGATATGCCGCACATATTGATGCTGCGCGTATCGCTGAAAAAACTACCATGAACTCCGGTGCTGGTTCTGACGTGATGATTCACGAGGAATGCATGACCGGGCTCAGCAAAAGAAATAAAGGAATGACATGAAAAACATCGTACCGGGCAGCGCCCATTCTGAATATCCCGATGTCGCCCATCAAGCGATTTACCAATCTTCCGATTACCATTTACCCGATCAGCGCGGTCATTTCGGCCCGTATGGCGGCACTTTCGTTTCTGAAACGCTGACGCATGCCTTGAATGAGTTGAAGGATGCGTACGCCAAGTTTCACAATGATCCGGATTTCATTGAGGAATTTCGCAAAGAGTTGAAATATTTTGTTGGTCGTCCATCACCTGTGTATCACGCCAAACGCTGGTCTGATCTGATGGGGGGCGCGCAGATTTACTTCAAACGCGAAGATCTGAATCATACCGGCGCACACAAAATCAATAACGTGATTGGCCAGGCCTTGCTTGCCAAACGCATGGGAAAACCGCGCGTGATTGCGGAAACCGGCGCTGGGCAACATGGCGTGGCGACTGCCACGATATGCGCCCGCTTTGGTCTGGAATGCGTGGTGTATATGGGTTCGGAAGACGTGAAGCGGCAGGCGCAGAATGTGTATCGGATGAAATTGCTGGGGGCGACGGTGGTGCCGGTGGAATCCGGTTCCAAAACCCTGAAAGATGCGCTGAATGAAGCGATGCGCGATTGGGTTGCGAATGTCGATGACACGTTTTACATCATCGGCACGGTGGCTGGCCCGCATCCTTATCCTATGATGGTGCGCGATTTCCAATCGGTGATCGGTGAGGAATGCCTGTGGCAAATGCCTGAGCAAACCGGTCGTCAGCCTGATTATGTTGTGGCATGCGTCGGTGGCGGCTCGAATGCGATGGGGATTTTTTATCCTTACATCGATCAGAAAGACACAAAGCTGATCGGCGTGGAAGCGGCGGGTGAGGGCGTTGACACCGGCAAGCATTCCGCCTCGCTGACGGCAGGTTCGCCTGGCGTTTTGCATGGTAACCGCACCTATCTGTTGCAGGATGCGAATGGTCAGGTCATCGAAACGCATTCAGTTTCCGCCGGACTGGATTATCCGGGCGTTGGCCCTGAGCATGCATGGTTAAAAGACAGTGGCCGTGCCGAGTATGTGACGATTACAGACGACGAAGCATTAAAAGCCTTTCACGATTGCTGCCGCATTGAGGGCATCATCCCTGCTTTGGAATCGAGTCACGCCCTGGCGTATGGCGCGAAACTGGCGGCGACGTTGCCAAAAGATAAGATCGTGCTGGTAAATTTGTCGGGGCGCGGCGATAAAGACATGCATACCGTGGCAGAACGTGCCGGGCTGAAGTTTTAATTACAGTCTTTGTCAGTAGCGTACAACTGGGTGTAAAAAAGGCAGTAAATAAGGTTGAAATCAGATACTCCCCCATAAATTTTGATTTTCTCGCTTGAAGTCAGCATAAATAAAGGGCTTCAGGATATACCCGGGGGAGTATCTGGATGCCTGTTTTGAGAGCCCGGATTGCACTATCTTTTGTCCGGACGGCATTGCTGGTCAGTGATGTGATGACGTGCCGCCACCGTTCACTTTCTTATTTCATATTATGTCAAAAATTCAAGCTACTCTCGCCGCGCTCGCGGCGCAGCAAAAAAAAGGTCTGATCCCATTCATTACTGCCGGTGACCCTGCGCCTGCAATGACCGTGCCGCTGATGCATGCGCTGGTCGAAGGCGGTGCCGATATCATCGAACTGGGTGTGCCGTTTTCTGATCCTATGGCGGATGGCCCGGTGATTCAGCGCGCTTCTGAGCGGGCGCTGCAATTTGGAATTGGCTTGCGTGATGTATTACAATTCGTCCGCGAATTTCGCCTGAGCAATCAGACAACCCCGGTGGTGCTGATGGGATATGCGAATCCGATTGAGCGCATGGGGCAGGATGTCTTCATTGCGCAAGCTGCCGAAGCCGGTGTCGATGGCGTGCTGGTGGTAGATTATCCGCCCGAAGAATGTGAAGACTTTGCCGCCAGAATGCAGCAACAAGGCATGGATACGATATTCCTGCTGGCACCGACCTCGACCGATGAACGCATCGCGCTGGTTGGTAAAATTGCCAGTGGCTATGTGTATTATGTGTCCCTGAAAGGGGTAACCGGTTCCGGCAATCTGGATCTGGATGCGGTGGCAGAGATGATTCCGCGCATCAAGAAACACGTCAAAGTACCGGTGGGCGTTGGTTTTGGTATCCGCGACGGGGCGACCGCCAGAGCGATTGCCTCGGTATCGGATGCGGTGGTGATCGGTTCGCGTATCATTCAGGAATTAGAGAATACGCCGCATGAAAACGGTGTTGCCGCAGTAAAAAGTTTTATTTCTGGTGTCAGACAGGCCCTGGACGAGTAAAATACGCGCCGAACGTACCTGAAAGTACACCATGGTTCCTGTATCAGAATGAACCAGATGCCGGTTTGCAGCGATTGCAGACTGGCTGTTACGAGGAGAAAACATGAGTTGGTTAGAAAAATTGTTACCACCGCGCATACAGCGCTCGGAATCTGCAAATCGCAAATCTATCCCCGAAGGCCTGTGGGTAAAATGCCCCTCCTGCGAGGCAGTGCTGTACAGATCAGATCTGGAAGCCAATGTTCATGTCTGTCCTAAATGTAGTCATCACATGCGTATCGGCGCACGTGAACGTCTTGATTCACTGCTGGATGCCGGCGGTCGTTACGAAATCGGTCAGGAAGTTTTGCCTGTCGATACGCTGAAATTCAAAGATAGTAAGAAATACCCTGATCGTCTGAAAGACGCCCTCGAAACGACGGGTGAAACCGATGCGATGGTCGTCATGGGTGGCTCGATTATGTCGATTCCCGTTGTCACCGCTTGTTTTGAATTCCAGTTCATGGGCGGCTCTATGGGCTCCGTGGTCGGCGAGCGCTTTGTGCGCGGTGCTCAGGCTGCGTTAGAGCAAAAAGTGCCATTTATCTGCGTGACAGCTACAGGCGGCGCGCGTATGCAGGAAGGTTTGTTGTCGCTGATGCAGATGGCGAAAACGACTTCGATGCTGACAAAATTATCTGAAAAGCGTCTGCCTTTCATTTCTGTGCTGACTGACCCGACGATGGGCGGCGTTTCTGCTTCATTTGCCTTCCTTGGTGACGTCGTGATCGCTGAGCCAAAAGCGCTGATCGGTTTTGCTGGCCCGCGTGTGATTGAAAATACCGTTCGTGAAAAATTGCCGGAAGGCTTCCAGCGTGCGGAATTCCTGCTGCAAAAAGGCGCGATTGATATGATCGTTGACCGCCGTAAAATGCGCGAAGAAATCGCCCGTTTGCTCGCGTTGCTGCAAAATCAGTCGGCCGATGCAGTTGCTTAATTAATTTAAATTTTCTCTATAAGCCCGACATCATGTTGTTCGGGCTTTTTTTATCCTATGTCCAATTTGCCTGCGAGCCTGCCTGAATGGCTGGCTTTACTCGAAACGCGCCACTCCAAAGAAATCGATATGGGATTGGAGCGTGTTGCGTCCGTTAAAAACCGTCTGGGTTTGCAGTTTTCCTGCCCGGTCATTATGGTCGGCGGTACCAACGGGAAAGGCTCCACTTGTGCGATGCTGGAAGCGGTGTATCTGCAGGCGGGTTATCGCGTAGGTTTATACAGTAAGCCGCATTTTCTGGATTTCAACGAGCGCGCCCGCATCAATGGTGAAAACGTCGATGATGCCAGCCTGATCAAGGCTTTCACCGCCGTTGAAAACGCCCGTGAATCGACCTCGCTGACCTATTTTGAATTTACCACGCTGGCGATTTGCCAGTTACTCGCAGAGGCGCCGCTCGATGTCGTGATACTGGAAGTTGGCCTCGGTGGTCGTCTGGATGCGGTGAATGTGATTGATGCGGATGTGGCGATTGTCACCAGCGTTGATATTGATCACACCGATTATCTGGGCGATACGCGGGAAAAAATCGGCTTTGAAAAAGCCGGTATTTTCCGTCCGGGCAAAGCCGCCATTTGCAGCGACCCGGTGCCGCCGCAATCGCTGATCGATCATGCGAATGCGATCGGTGCAGATTTATGGCTGTTTGGTCGCGACTTTAATTACGCTGGCGATAAGCAACAATGGAATTTCGGTGGCCGTACCCAGCGTCGCAACTCTCTTGGTTATCCCAGCTTACGTGGTGCAAATCAACTGCTGAACGCATCCGGTGTGCTCGCGGCGTTAGAGGTACTGCGCAATGAATTGCCTGTTGGCGCGCAGGAAGTGCGTACCGGGTTGGTGATGGTGGAATTACCCGGTCGTTTTCAGGTGATGCCGGGGCGTCCTGCGGTGGTGCTGGATGTTGCGCATAATCCGCACGCAGCGGCAACGCTGTCGCAGAATCTCGATAACATGGGCTTTCACGCGTACACCTATGCCGTGTTCGGTTCCATGCTGGATAAAGATATTGACGGTGTGATCGCGCAGTTGAAAGATAAAGTCGATCACTGGTATGTGACTGGTTTGCCTTTGCCGCGTGCTGCAACGGCGGAACAACTGAAACAAAAATTGCTGGATGCCGGTGTTTTGAGTGACCCTGAAAAAAGCATCGTCGCTTTTGCATCGCCGGAAGCCGCTTACGCAGAAGCCATCAGCAAAGCGGGTGAAAATGATAGAATAGTGGTCTTCGGTTCTTTCCTGACGGTCGCCGGTGCAATGCGCGCCAGAAGGACTGCACTGCATTGATGTGATTTTGTTGGTTTGCTGCGGATTTTCCGGGCAAACAACGCTAACTAACCAGATTATTTGCACATGGGTTTGCTCTCGCGCTTTAAACAGAAGCAAGAAACTTCCGACAGTCAGGACAGCGGTGAATTCCGTTCCCGTTCTGAGGAGGACAGTGTTCAGTCCCGGGCTCGCAGTAAAAAGACAGAGAGTGCCCGTAAAAATAAGATCAACGACCCGATACTTCCGGAAAAAAAACGTGCACGTCGCCGTCTGATCGGCGCGATGGCATTGGCACTGGCAGCGATTATCGGTTTGCCGATGATTCTCGATTCCGAGCCTAAGCCGCTGGCTGATGACGTCAATATCCGCATTCCGGCAAAAGACAAAGTGGCAGATATCGCTGCGAATCAGGTCGCTGAGCCAGTTGCCCCGCGTAAATCTGCGGTCACCAACAGTGATGCTGTAGAAGAAATCATCGAGCCTGTCAGCAGCGCTAAAAGCAAGCCAGCAGTTGCTGATGTCGTCAGCAAGGTCGCGCCAGCGAAAACCGATGTGGCGACAGTAACAGCCAATACCGACAAGCCTGCCAATGCACAGCCACGGCCTGAGCGCAAAGTCGAAACAAAAGCGGAAGTGAAGCCAGAAGCGAAGTCAGAAGCTAAGCCGGAAGCCAAGCCAGCAGCAAAAAACGCTGAGAAAACGGCTGAGAAACCGGCAGAGAAAGATGCAGCAAAAGCTGAGCATAAAACAGAGCCTAAGCCTGAACCTAAGTCTGAACGCAAAGCCGATACCAAACCGGAACCAAAAGCTGAAACTAAGCTGGTGAAAACGAACGGTAACGATGACGATGCTGCGCGTGCATTAGCAATTCTCGAAGGTAAGGCACCACCCAAAGTAGCGAAGCCGGAAGCGGCTGATAAATCGTCCTTCATCGTGCAGGTCGCGGTCTTGTCCACGCAGGAGAAAGTGGATGAATTGCAAGCCAAGTTGAAGAGCGGTGGCATCAAATCTTACACACAAAAGGTACCAACCGCCTCTGGTGATAAAACCCGTATCCGCGTTGGCCCGTTTGAATCCAGAGACGAAGCAGAAAAAATGCGCGCCAAACTGACGAAATTAGGTTTAAGTGGTTCGCTGGTGCCGAACTAAGCGGGGCGCTGATCTTGACTCTGTTTGACTGCGTCGTGCTGGTGATATTGATTTCCTCGATAGTGATCAGCACGATGCGTGGATTAATCAAAGAAATTTTGTCATTGGTCAGCTGGGTTGTCGCCTTTGTGGTCGCCAATGCATACAGTGAAACGCTGGCAGGGTGGTTACCCGCCGTGTTTCCCGGGCAGATTATCAGGCTGATCGTGGCTTTTCTAGTTTTGTTCATCGGTGTGCGCCTGTTGATGGCGCTGGTGATGATGGCGGTGGACGCGGTCATCAAAGCCAGTGGCTTATCGCTGGCGGACCGTGGACTCGGTGGTTTATTTGGTCTGGCGCGCGGTTGTGTGCTGGTGTTGGCAGCAGTGCTGGTGTGCGGGATGACAAGCATGCCGCAGCAGGCATTCTGGAAAAATGCCTTGTTCAGCCCGCTGGCGGAAACCGCGGCACGTACGGTGATCCCGTTTCTGCCTGCGTCGGTGTCAGATCATGTCCGGTTTTAATTTGTCTTTTTAGGAGTCCACCATGTGTGGCATCGTCGGTGTAGTTTCAAATAGTCCTGTCAATCAGCTCATTTATGACGCATTGCTGTTACTCCAGCATCGTGGTCAGGATGCGGCTGGTATTGCCACCAACCACGGCAATAAATTTGCCATGCATAAAGCGAATGGTCTGGTGCGCGACGTTTTCCGTACCCGCAACATGCGCTCTTTGCCGGGCAATGTCGGCATTGGTCAGGTGCGTTATCCGACCGCTGGCTCGACCAGCGAAGAAGAGGCGCAACCGTTTTATGTCAACGCGCCGTTTGGTATCGTGCTGGCACACAATGGTAATCTGACGAACGCGGTTGAACTGAAAATCGAATTATTCAAAAATGACCGTCGTCATCTGAATACCGATTCCGATTCGGAAGTCTTGCTGAATATTCTGGCGCATCAGATTCAGGAAGTGACCAGCGGTTATTCGCTCGACCCTGAAGGTTTGTTCCGTGCGGTGTCCATGCTGCATCGCCGGGTGCGTGGCTCGTATGCTGTCGTGGCGCAGATTTCCGGCTACGGCTTGCTGGCTTTCCGCGACCCGCATGGCATCCGTCCTTTATGCCTGGGTATTTCTGAAAATGCTGGTGGCACCGAATACATGATCGCCAGCGAATCCGTGGCGCTCGAAGGTCTGGGTTTCAAGTTTGTGCGCGATGTCGAGCCTGGCGAAGCCTTGTTCATCGACCTCGATGGCAAGCTGTATCAGCAACAATGTGCAGATAATCCCAGCCTCAATCCATGTGCGTTCGAATACGTGTATCTGGCGCGTCCGGACTCGATCATCGATGGCGCGTCGGTGTATCTGACCCGCCTGAAAATGGGCGAATATCTGGCTGAAAAAGTCCGCAAGCAATTCAATCTCGGCGATATCGATGTCGTGATGCCGATTCCGGATTCTTCACGTCCATCGGCAATGGAACTGGCGGAAAAACTGAATCTCGATTATCGCGAAGGCTTCATCAAAAATCGCTACATCGGTCGTACTTTCATGATGCCGGGTCAAGCGGTGCGCCGTAAATCTGTGCGCCAGAAACTCAATGCGATCAGCTCTGAATTCAAAGGCAAGAGCGTGTTGCTGGTGGATGATTCCATCGTGCGCGGCACCACCAGCCGCGAGATCGTGCAGATGGCGCGTGAATCCGGCGCGAAACGCGTGATTTTTGCTTCTGCTGCGCCACCGGTGCAATTCCCTAACGTCTATGGTATCGATATGCCGACCCGCAGCGAACTGATTGCCTTTGGCCGTTCCGAAGAAGAAGTCTGCCGCGAAATTACGGCCGATGCGCTGGTGTATCAGGATGTGGATGCGATGAAGCGTTCTATTTCTGACGTCAATCCGCTGCTGAAAAACATCGAAGCATCCTGCTTTGACGGTTTTTATATCACCGGCGATGTGACACCGGCGTATCTCGACAAGCTGGAAGCAGCGCGTAACAGCCCGCGTCCGGACACCGAAGATTTGCTGCGTTCGCAACTGAATCTGAATCTGGCGGCGCGCGCAGACTGATCATTTGTTTTCATCGTTGCACCGTTTTAAAAAAGCCTGCCCGGGTATTTTCGGCAGGCTTTTTTTATGGGGATTTATCTGCAATTTTGGGGAGTATATGCAAAAAATGCCTTTATCTCCTTATAAATAAAGGGCGTTTAAATATACTGGGGGGAGTATATTTTTATCGAAAAACGCTGAAAAATGGGTTTCTGTATGCTTACTGCGTGTCTGTCCGCGGCTGCGGGCGGAGGCAGGGTGGGTGTGAAATTCGCTCCGGCACATTGCTTACGTATCGCAAAGTATCAGTGTCGGCGCTGGTGTTTCAATTCCATACAAAACTGACCCGGCTGCGGGTGGCGCACGAGACGGTATAAAAATACAATCATCTTGTCTGCGCAGAGTTTTGTGCCGAGTTCTCTGTAGCTCTTTTTTTATCCGCTCATTTTTTTTACATCATGCCGATACCATTTCGTTTTTCTCCTGTTGCAATCGCAGTTGCTGCCACATTTGTTTCTTCGGCTTATGCGCAAACCGAGGCGGTGAAGCCTGTCATTGCCGATGAGACTGGAAAAACAGCAACATCGTCGACCAAAGCGGCGACGTTGCCGTCACAAAAAACAGAAGCACCGGTCAAAGAGAACGTGCAGAAAGTAACGATCAGCGGTGGCCGTTCCGATATCGATGAGCGTCGTCAATCCACGGCGGCAAAGCTGATTTTTGGTCGTGAAGAACTCGACCGGAATGGCGATACCAATATCGGCGACGTGCTGAAACGCTTGCCCGGCGTGACTATCGGTGGACGTCCCGGACGTGGTGGCGATATCCGCATGCGCGGCATGGGCAATGGTTACACGCAGATACTGATCAATGGCGAACGTGCGCCGCGCGGCTTTTCCATGGATTCGCTGACACCGGATCAGGTGGAACGCATAGAAATCGTTCGCGGCGCGGTGGCCGAATTCAGTACGCAGGCGATCGCCGGTACGATCAACATCGTTTTGCGCGAAGAATATAAGCAGAAAACAACCGATCTGAAATTTTCTCTGGGCTCAGAACAAGGCAGACTGGCGCCGAATGTTTCCATCACCATGCCGGGAGAAATCGGGAATCTCAGTTACGCGTTCAGCGGCTCAGTTTTCCAGAATCGTCAGCATGATGAGAGTACAACGTTCACCTCTGAAAAAGACGCAAACGGGCAAGATGCTTTAATGCAGAATCAGGCCGATCAGACGAACCGGCAAACCACCGGCATTAATCTGGCGCCGCGTCTGAATTACCGCTTTGAGAATGGCGACACGCTGATGTTGCAACCGTTTTTAATGCACTCGCGCAGCGATTCTGATAGTCGCAGTGAAGTGGATCAGCTATTCCGTTCAGATACGTATCGGGGCGCGACACCGTATGCGCTGGCAAACGCCAATGCGCATGCCGAGACAACGTTCCTGCGTGGCTTTGGCAACTGGCAGCATCGCTTTGAAAATAATGCCAAGCTGACTGTGCGTTTTGGTGGTGGCTTAGGCAAGATGGATAATGCGTCTACCCGCACACAGTTTGATACCAGTGGTAAGCAAATTGATCTGATTACCGATGTCAACAATACCCGTGACAGCAGCCTCAATACCAGCGGCAAATACATGTTGCCATACGGTGAAGGGCATACGCTGGCAGCAGGATGGGACATGGAATTCGGCAGACGCGAACAGACGCGCGTGTCTTTGGATAATGGCCTACCGCAATTTGCCGAGTCTGGCGACAACCTTGATGCGCGCACTCGCCGTCTTGCCGCTTTTGTTCAGGATGAATTTGATATCAATCCGCAGTTCGCTGCGTATGCAGGTGTGCGCTGGGAGGGAATCCACACATCAAGCACGACCGCCAAAGGCGTAGTGACGAATGACAGCACCGTGGTGAGCCCGATTGTGCAAGGCGTCTGGCGTATTCCAGATTCAAAAGATCAGATTCGACTTGGTTTCAGCAGCACTTACCGCGCACCGGCATTGAATGATCTGATTGCCTTGCCCAGCATTTCTAATCTGAATACGCCGACGCGCCCTGATCGCACCGGTAACCCGAATCTGAAGCCGGAATTATCGAAAGGCATCGATCTGGCTTTCGAACATTATCTGAGCCGCGCCGGTATCGTCAGCGCAAACCTGTTTGTACGGAATATTGATGACCTGATTCGCCGCACTACTGAGCCTGTGGTGACGGCACAGGAAACGCGCTGGGTATCGTCGCCGAAAAATATCGGACATGCGGTTACCAAAGGCATAGAACTCGAAGCGAAATTCCAGTTACAGGAATTTTTCCCGGACGCGCCATCGGTTGATTTTCGTAGTAATTACAGCCGTTTCTGGTCTAAGGTCGATGACATTCTGGGCTCCAATAATCGCCTCGATCAGCAGCCTGCGCAAACGGCTAACTTCGGTGTTGATTATCGCCTGAGCCGCTTGCCGCTGACTTTGGGCGGCAATGTTAACTGGACGCCAGCGTATTACACCCAGGCCACGAACGCACAGTTAAATTACACCGGCATTAAACGTCAGCTGGATTTGTATGCATTATGGAAATTCAATCCGAATCTGCAAGTGCGTCTGTCAGCGAATAATCTGACGGCGAACGATTCCATCAGCAATAGTCTGGTCACGACTGGCGGCATCAATCACATCGACTACAACGACGCCAAGACCTATAAAACCTTGACGTTGCGCGTGGAGATGAAGATTTAATTCGCCTGACGCTTTGTGATGTCAGCAGGGAATACGCATACATTTTGCATTGCAGCAGTTTGCGAAAGCTGAGAGTACAATAAGGCGATGATTACATCGGATGCTTTTTGTTACGCTGGCTGAATATTATGTCGATTCTTACTCTCAATGCTGATTTACACAGTCACTCCACAATATCGGACGGCGTGCTGGCGCCTGCCGCTCTGGCCGAAAGAGCGAAAACTAACGGTGTCGATGTCTGGGCGCTGACGGACCACGACGAAGTCAGTGGCGTCGCAGTCGCCCGCGAAGCGGCGCGCGAGCTTGATATGGGCTTTATTTCTGGCGTTGAAATTTCTATCACCTGGGCCGGTAAGACTATCCATATCGTCGGGCTGAATATCGACGAAAATAATCCCGATTTAATTGCCGGACTGGCCAAGACGCGCTCCGGGCGTGAGCGCCGGGCGCAGGATATGGCTGCCGATCTCGCGAATAAAGTCGGCATCAACGGTAGTTTTGAAGGTGCGCTGAAATATGTCGGCAATCCTGATTTGATTTCCCGCTCGCATTTTGCCCGCTATCTGGTCGAGATTGGTGCAGCCGCTTCAGTTTCCGATGTCTTTAAACTCTATCTGGCCGAAGGCAAACCCGGTTATGTGCCACATCGCTGGGCGACGCTGGCCGAGGCAGTTAAATGGATACGTGGCGCAGGTGGTGCCGCAGTCGTCGCGCACCCGGGGCGTTATGATTTGAGCCCGGTTGCATTCGATAGTTTTTTCCGTGAATTTAAGGAATATGGCGGCATTGCGATTGAAACGGTGACCGGCAGTCATACCGTAGATCAGTACGACGAATACACAAAAATTGCGAATCAATACGGATTTCTGGTATCGCGCGGTTCAGACTTCCATTCTCCGGAAGATGCTGAAGTGGATATCGGCAAATTACCTTTACTGCCTAAATTTTCCAAACCCGTATGGGAAAATTGGCTGAGCGCTTGAAATTAACAATATTGCCTATATCTTCCTAAAAGATTAACTTCTTTCCCCTGGCTGGAGATCCTGTATGAAACGTATCGTCTTATTCTTGCTGACTAATCTTGCGGTGATGGCCGTGATGTCTGTCGTTCTGTCTGCATTAGGCGTTAATCGCTATCTGACAGCAAACGGCCTGAATATGGGCATGTTGATGGTGTTTTCTCTGGTGGTGGGTTTTACCGGTGCGATTTTCTCTCTGTTGATCAGTAAGCCTATGGCTAAATGGTCAACGGGTGCCCGCGTCATTGACGCGCCGTCTTCTTCGACTGAATTGTGGCTGGTGAATACCGTGAAAACGCTGGCGGAGCGCGCTGGCATCGGGATGCCTGAAGTTGCTATTTACGAAGGTGAGCCAAATGCGTTCGCAACCGGCGCATTTAAAAATTCGGCTTTGGTCGCGGTCTCAACAGGTTTGTTGGAAGGAATGACAAAAGAAGAGGTTGAGGCTGTTCTGGGTCATGAAATTGCCCACGTTGCCAATGGCGACATGGTGACCATGACGCTGATTCAGGGTGTGGTGAATACCTTTGTGGTCTTTCTGGCGCGCGTGGTCGGTTACGCGATCGACAAAGCCGTGTTCCGCAACAATGACGATGACAGGCCAGGTATCGGTTATATGATTACCGTCTTTGTATGCGAAATTATTTTCGGTATTGCTGCATCGATGATTGTCGCCTGGTTCTCGCGTCAGCGTGAATTCCGTGCCGATGCCGGTTCAGCGCAATTGTTGGGCAACCGTCAGCCTATGATTCATGCTCTGGCTCGCCTCGGCGGTATGGAGCCGGGCGAGTTGCCGAAGTCGATTGCGGCTGCGGGTATCAGTGATAAACCGGGATGGGGTGCTTTATTTTCCTCACATCCTCCGATGGAACAACGTATCGCTGCGTTGCAAAATCTGAAATAATGTTGCACTAATTTATATAGCGGTAGCGGTTGCTACCGCTTTCTTCTTTTTATGACCCAATTTTTCCAGATTCATCCAGAAAACCCGCAATTGCGTTTGATTAAACAATCGGTCGAAGTGGTGGAGAAGGGCGGTATTGTCGCTATCCCTACCGACTCATGTTATGCGCTGGTATGTCGCCTTGACGATAAAGATGCGGTGACGCGTTTGCGGCGCATCCGTGGCGTCGATGAAAAGCATCACCTGACCTTGTTATGCCGTGATTTGTCTGAAATAGCCTTGTATGCGAAAGTCGATAACCGTCAATATCGTTTGTTGAAAGCGGCAACCCCGGGGCCGTACACAATGATATTGGAGGCGACTAAAGAAGTGCCTCGTCGCCTGAGCCATCCTTCCCGTAAAACCATAGGTTTGCGGGTGCCCGAAAACAATATCACGCAGGCCTTGCTGGAAGAGTTGGGGCAACCTTTGCTGGCAACGACGCTGATTTTGCCAGACGAGGACGAGCCATTGACTGATCCTGAGCTGATTCGTGAAAAGCTGGATAAAATAGTTGATCTTGTGATTGACGGTGGCGCCTGTAGCCTGTCGCCAACCACGGTGATTGATATGACGGGCGAGATGCCGGAATTGGTCAGACAGGGCAGAGGCGATGCCAGCCTGTTTGGTTTGTAATGTTCATTCACGCGAACGCAGATGTAAGCTGAGTGACAGAATATTTAAAAGACTTCCATGAATGAATTAATACAGACGGTACTGATTTACGCTTTGCCGGTGATTTTTGCGATTACTCTCTATGAGGCAGCGCGGGGATATATGGCGCGTCACTTTGGTGATACCACCGCGCAGGCGCAAGGGCGTTTGAGTTTTAACCCCATGGTGCATATCGATCCGCTAGGTACAATAGTTATTCCTGTGGTGTTGTATCTGGGGACCAACGGTGCCTTCCTATTCGGTTACGCGAAGCCTATGCCCATTAATTACGGGCAATTGCGTGATCCCAAGAAAAACCTCAAGTGGATCGCACTGTCCGGTCCCGCAGCAAACTTTGCCATGGGTTTTGCGTGGCTGTTGCTGTCATTGATTTTGATGTCTATGAAGGTTGAAGAGTCTTTCTTTTTGCAAATGGCACAGGCAGGGGTTTGGACCAATCTGGCGATGTTTGCCTTTCATCTGATCCCTATCCCGCCGTTGGCAGGGGGGCAGATTTTGTTGAGCTTGCTGCCCCATCAGATGGCATATAAATTCGCCAAAATAGAACCATATTGCTTTTTCATCGTGATGGGCCTGGCGTTACTGCGCATGCTGCAGTACTGGATGTTGCCCTTGATGGTGGCAGGTGAGGCGATCTTGCGCATACTGATTACCCCCTTACTCTTGTTGCTGAGTTAAGTGAGCCTTGATCGCATCATGAACCAGCCTTCAGCTTGGTTGCAAAGACATATCCAGTTGCTGCCGTCAGGACAGGTTCTTGATCTGGCTTGCGGCGGCGGCAGAAATTCCCGGTTTTTACTGGCTGAGGGATTTGCTGTGACCTGCCTCGACAGGGACGGTAGCTCGTTTGCTGATCTGGCGTCTCGCGGAGCTAAAACGATTCTGCATGATCTGGAGCCTGATGCAGAAGAGTGCGACTGGCCGTTTCCTCCAGCGTGTTTTGCGGCAATCGTTGTTTGTAATTATCTGCACCGCCCTTTGTTTCCTCGCTTGCTGGAGAGCTTACAGCAAGGCGGACTGCTGATATATGAAACCTTTGCCGTTGGTAACGCGCAATTTGGAAAACCATCGAGCCCACGTTTTCTTTTGCAAGCCGGTGAGTTGCTGCGGCAAGTGAATGCATACCCAGAATCGTGTATGCATGTGATTGCCTACGAAGAAGGTTTTATTGCTGAACCAAAGCCTGCAATGGTGCAGCGTATATGCGCCAGAAAAGCCGTTGGCTCTGCACCGGAAGATAAGCTCTCGTTTTAGTTGAATGAGGATGAAATCTAATTCCATCTATTTGCGCCCCGACTGTCGGTCTATCCGCTACAATCAGGGTTTTACTTTTTTCTTGCACTAACATGACAAAGATACAGGGTAGTCTGGTCGCGATTGTGACCCCTATGCATGAGGATGGCAGTCTTGATTTGCCATGCCTGCGCAAATTGATTGACTGGCATATTGCTGAAGGCACCGATGGTATCGTTATCGTCGGTACGACTGGTGAGTCGCCGACGGTCTCTGTCGAAGAGCACTGTGAACTGATCCGTGTCGCTGTAGAGCATACGAATAAACGTATTCCTATCATTGCCGGTTCTGGTGGTAATTCGACCGCGGAAGCGATAGAGCTGACCCGATTCGCGAAAGACATCGGTGCTGACGCCTCGTTGCAGGTGGTGCCTTACTACAATCGCCCGACGCAAGAAGGCATGTATCAGCATTTTAAGAAAATCGCCGAGTCGGTTGATATTCCTGTGATTTTGTATAACGTTCCGGGTCGTACGGTTGCGGATATGTCGAATGACACGATTTTGCGACTGGCACAAATTCCTGGCATTATCGGCGTCAAGGATGCAACTGGTAATATTGGCCGCGGAACCGATTTAATTCGTTTGGCGCCGTCCGATTTTGCTGTGTATTCAGGCGATGATCCAACAGCAATGGCGTTGATGTTCTGCGGTGGTAAGGGCAATATTTCTGTGACGGCCAACGTCGCGCCGAAAGCGATGAGCGAGTTGTGTGCTGCCGCAATGCGAGGCGACATTCAAGGCGCGATTGCAATTAACAATCGTATGCTGCCGCTGCATAATAAGTTATTTGTTGAACCTAACCCACTGCCAGTAAAGTGGGCGATGGTTGAAATGGGATTGATTCCTGCTGGCATCAGATTGCCTCTGGTTCCGATGGCTGCCCCATATCATGAAGTGGTTCGGGCAGCTTTGCGCGAGTCAGGTGTATTACAATAAGCACCATTCTGAGCGGGTCTGTGACAGCCCCGCTTGCTCCACGTAGTTTTTGATTGACGATAATGAGTAGGGACTTTCACATGGCAAAAAGCTTTGTTGCTAAAAATGGGATCATTGGCGCAGTAGCGTTAGTTGGATTGACTGGTTGCAGCTCTATTAGCAATATGATTGAGCCGAACAAGATTGATTACAAAAGTGCAGGTAAGGTAACAACCGCGTCCCTGGAAGTCCCTCCTGATCTGACTCAGATCCGCCGCGATAATCGCTTTGCTATTCCTGATGCAAATAAAAGCAGTGCAACTGCATCGGGCTACAATCTTGAAAAAGGTGTAAAAGCCTCCTCTGTTGCCGCGACGATTGCGCCAACGCAGATTAAAGGTATGCGAATCGTTCGTGACGGCTCACAGCGCTGGTTGGTTGTTGGTCAGACTCCTGAAGTACTGTGGCCGCAAATTAAAGATTTCTGGCAAGAGTCAGGATTCTTGATTAACGTCGAAAATCAGGAAGCCGGTGTGATGGAAACTGATTGGGCTGAAAATCGCGCCAAAATTCCTCAGGATATTATCCGCAGTACTTTGGGTAAGGTGATTGACTCCTTGTATTCGACTGGTGAGCGCGATAAATTCCGTACCAGACTGGAGCGCGGAGCGAATGGCGAGGTTGAGATTTACATCAGCCATCGTGGCGCGCAGGAAGTATTGACTGGCGCACAAAAAGATAGTGCTACCTGGACATCCCGTCCTGCTGATCCTGATCTGGAAGCAGAGTTCTTATCCCGGCTGATGGCACGTTTGGGTACTGATGCTGACGTCGCCAAGGCGGCTGTCAAGGCGCCGGCTGTGAATGTAAAACCGCGCGCTCAGCTGTTGAAGGCCGGTGACTCAAGTTATGTTGAGGTCGATGAGGGATTTGATCGTTCCTGGCGCCGTGTTGGGCTGGCTCTGGATCGTGTCGGCTTTACTGTGGAAGATCGTGATCGTTCACAGGGACTGTATTTTGTTCGCTATATTGATCAGGATATTGATGCAAAAACCAAGGGTGCAAGCGAAGGTTTCTTCTCGAAATTATTCTCTTTCGGTTCCAGTGATAAAACAAACGATGCTAAAAAATATCGCATTCTGGTAAAGAACGCATCGAATGGAGCTGTCAGCCATATTTCTGTGCATAACAACGAAGGTAAAGTTGATTCGTCACCCGTTGCAACTAAAATATTGCAGTTGTTAAATGATCAGTTAAAATAATTCTGTTCTTTATTCAATAAAAAAGCACAGGAAACCCTGTGCTTTTTTGTTTTTATGTCTGCAAAAACATGTTTCAGACATAAAAAAAGCCGACCCGAAGGTCGGCTTTATAAGTAATTAAAAATTACTTAGATGCTGGAGCTGCTGTAGCGGAAGCTGCTGGAGCTGCTGCTGCATCAGATGCTGCTGCTGGAGCTGGAGCTGCTGCTGGAGCTTCTACTGCTGGTGCAGATGCTGGAGCTGCTGCTTCAGTTGCTGCTGGAGCTGGAGCTGCTTCTTCTTTTTTGCCGCAAGCAGCCAAAGCGATTGCTAACAGGGATACGAGCAAGAGTGATTTTTTCATGTTTTACTTTCAAATAAGTAGATCAAAAATGAGATCAAAATTTTGCGATGAATAATTACCGGTAATTATCGCTCTATAGGCTTACCCGAAGGCTCCGAAATACTAACCGTTACCTTCGAAAGTTTCCTAACCCATGATTATAATGATTTTTCCGGCAATGGAATAGGTCTTGCTGTCGAATTGCACTTAATTTCCTGAATATTTGCAATAAAGAACTAAATTCAGTGATATTTTTTGACGAAATTTTCAATTCTCTGACTTTAGTCAACGCCGAAAAAGACCAGTTATCGTAATTCCAACCATCCATCTTCATACCACAAGCAAAATGCTTCCATAACGTCTGCTGACGCGGAAGATAATTCTTCACCATCAAGGAAACGCTGATTCGCCAGTTTATTTAAAAGGATTTTGTCATCTTTGCTGACTGCAAATGACTCGCCGTTTATAAAAACGTGCTTACCTTTGTATAACATCGATGACTTTAACGATAACTTAATTCCTTTTTTTTGCGCTGCCTGCTCAAAGCGCTTAGGAGATAAGGGTTTTTCCGGAGACGTGAAAAATACCGAAGGCTTAGGTTCGGATAAATATTCGCCCAGAAAAATAGTAATATCGTCAGCGGTAAACTGAACTTTGGCGATTTGTTCTGCCACTGTCTCCAGTAATTCGTTCCCGATTTCGGCAGGTTTTGTTGTTGCTTTCAATTCCGGGTCGCTATAACGACCGGGTAAGTCTATCGATTCAGACATAAAGTGAAGGAAAGCTTCACCCAGTTCCTGAAACGCCGGAGCACGGAAGCCAATCGAATATGTCATGCATTCGCCAATGGCAACGCCATCGTGCGCATATTGCGGCGGCAAGTACAACATATCTCCCGGTTCGAGAACAAATTCCTCTTCAGGTTTAAAGTTGCTAAGAATTTTGAGCGGCATTCCTTCTACAAGAGATAAATCTTGTTGCGCACCGATCTTCCAGCACCTTTGACCATGCGCTTGTAATAAAAAGACATCGTAGGAATCATAGTGTGGACCGACGCCACCGCCATCTGCTGCATAGCTGATCATCAGATCATCAAGGCGCGCATCTGGTATGAAACGGAATTGTCGCAACAGCTCATCGGCTTGTTGATTGTGCAGATTGACGCCCTGAACTAATAGCGTCCAGTCTTTTTTTTCTTTAACCGGAACCTGTTTTATCGGGCCCGATTTCATTTCCCAGTGTTTCTTAAAGAAGGTGATTAACCTTGACTCAGTATCTTCTTGTGACGCGAGCTCAAATAATTCTTCCGGGGTCAGCAATGCTTTAAAACCGGGGATTGCCTGGCGAATAAGTAATGGCTTTTTATGCCAGTAGTCACGCAGGAATTGTTCCGGGCTGATGTTGCCCAGCAGGGCGAGGGGGGCGGTGGTTTTTTTCATTCCGGCATTATAGGCTTGCCTGCGCCGCTGTTCCAGACAGGTATAATCGTGCATGAATATATTTTTTAAGGATATCGTATGAAGATTGTCAAAAATTCGGTTGTTACTGCGCGTTATACATTAAAAGACGCACAAGACAATCTGATCGAGGAAGGTCAGGAACCTATGGTTTACCTGCACGGCGGCTACGATAATATTTTCCCGAAAATCGAAGAGGCTTTAGAAGGCAAGGAAGCTGGTTTCAGCACTATTATTCAATTAAATCCTGAAGATGCATTCGGCGATTATGATGCTGCACTGGTCAAAGTGGAGCCGCGTAACCGCTTCCCATCACCTTTGGAGGTTGGTATGCAATTCGAAGGCATGCCGGAAGAAACCGAGGAAGAGGAAGCGCTTATCTTTACAGTTACTGATATTGCTGAAGATAAGGTTGTGCTGGATGGCAATCATCCGCTTGCAGGGATTGCGCTGCGATTTTCCCTGACAGTTGAATCTGTGCGCGAGGCTTCGGATGAAGAGGTGGCTCATGGTCACGTTCATGGTGCTCATGGTCATCATGACGATGAAGATGACGGCATGGGGGATGAATACCGCAGCCATCAGATACATTAATCATTGCGTCACGCTGACACAGTTTTTTCTGTTTGCACATAAAAAAACCGCACCTGAGTGCGGTTTTTTTTAATTGGCTGATCTGATCAGTGATTTCAGTTCATAGAGCGCATCAAGTGCTTCTCTGGGTGTCATTCTGTCGGGATCAATTGAGTCTATCGTATCCTGTAATTCTTGTAGCTCCGCAGGAATCACCATGACCTCTGTCTCCGTTTCGGTTGAAACAGATGGAGATGAAAATAAATCAAATTGTGATGTCGATTGTATTGAGTGTGCTTCCAGTTCGGTCAGGTGTTTGCGGGCAGAGCGTATAACGCTTTGTGGAATTCCCGCCAATTGCGCAACTTGTAAGCCATAGCTTTGTGATGCAGGCCCTGGTTGTACCGCATGCAGAAAGACGATATTTTCCTTATGCTCGACTGCAGATAAGTGAACATTCTCAGCACTTGGGTGTAGCTCCGGCAATTGAGTTAACTCAAAATAATGCGTCGCAAACAAGGTGTAGCTTTTCGATACCTGGATTAAATGTTTCGAGATTGCCCAGGCAAGAGCAAGTCCGTCGAATGTCGATGTGCCACGCCCGACTTCATCCATCAGCACCAGAGAATTTTCTGTCGCGCCGTTCAAAATTGCGGCAGATTCCGTCATTTCCACCATGAACGTCGAGCGTCCGCCAGCCAGATCATCAGCGGCGCCTATGCGAGTAAAGATGCGGTCAATCGGCCCGATCACCGCAGAGCTCGCAGGCACATAGCTACCGATGTAAGCGAGCAGGGTGATCAGCGCAACCTGCCGCATGAAAGTCGATTTACCGCCCATATTCGGGCCGGTAATTAATAACAGTTTCCGTTGTTCGGAAAGGTCGCAGTCATTCGCGATAAAGCGTTCGATCTGATTCTCTACAACAGGATGGCGACCTTGCTTAATTTGCAGAATAGGCTCATTAACGAGTTGAGGTGCACACCAGTTGTTTTTGCTTGCGTGTCCGGCGAGACTGACCAGCGTATCGAGTTGAGCAATGGCATGTGCGATGGCCTGCAGAGAGCTGATGTGGGGTAACAGCTCTTGCAACAATTTTTCATACAACATTTTTTCGCGCACTAAGGCACGTTCCTGGGCGGATAGCGCCTTGTCTTCGAATGCTTTGAGTTCGGGCGTGATGTAGCGCTCGGCATTTTTCAGCGTCTGACGACGGCGATAGTTGTCCGGCACTTTGTCGCTCTGACCATTTGTTACTTCAATGTAGAAACCATGTACCCGGTTATATTCGACGCGCAGATTAGCAATGCCGGTGCGTTCCCGTTCTGAGGCTTCCAGTTGCACCAGGAACTGACCTGCATTTTCAGATAAAGCACGTAATTCGTCTAATTCGGTATCAAAACCATTCGCGATGACGCCGCCATCCCTGACCATGGTGGATGGTAAAGGCATCAGACCGCGCTCTAATAAATCAAGACAATCCACAGGCGTCGCTAAATCGGACAATATCTTTGTCAGCACACTGGTCTGATTATCAGCAATGCACATGCTGACGTAATTGCGCAGGTTAGGCAGATGTTGCAGGCCATCCCTGAGTGCGGATAAATCGCGTGGGCGTGCCGACTGCAACGCTATTCTGGTCGTAATCCGTTCTATATCCGGTATCGCATTCAGGGTTGTGGCCAGCCCATCGGTAGAGTCCGCCTGAATTAAGGCTTTGATAGAACTGTGTCGACCCGCTGCGATACTCTGGTCGCGTTTCGCGTGATGCAGCCAATGTCTGAGTAAACGCGAACCCATCGCGGTGCGGCAATGGTCTAACAGTGAAAACAGGGTTGGTGATTCCTGACCGCGTAAAGTTTCAGTGAGTTCCAGATTACGCCGCGTTGCGGTATCAAGACCGATGAACTCATCTTCACTTTCGACACTAAGGCTATTAACGTGTTTCAAACCACGGCCTTGTGTATTTTCAGCGTATCGCAATAATGCCCCGGACGCACCGAGTGACGCGCTCAGATTTTCTGCGCCGAAACCTGTCAGCGTTGTGGTGCCCATTTGATCTTGTAAGGCTTTTTGCCCTTGCTTGAGATCAAAGTGCCAGTCTGGAACTTCGGAGAATTTTCCCGGTAACTGTTCGTAGTGTTCATCCAGCAAAAGGGTGCCAGCCGATAGTAAAATTTCAGCCGGAGAAATGCGTTCTAATTCTTGTTGCAGGCGCTGGAATAAAGATTTTTCGTCGGTGGAAAATTCCATCAGCTTCAGCGAGCCACTCGCTAAGGATAGCCATGCCAGCCCTGCAGTGACGGTTTTCCGGTGTTGCAACAGGCAGAGCGAAAGCAGTGGTCGTTCTGATTTTTCAGGCAGTAAATCGGTATCGGTCAGTGTACCCGGGGTGATGATACGCATGACCTTGCGCTCCACTGGGCCCTTACTGGTGGCTGGGTCGCCGATTTGCTCGCAAATCGCTGCAGATTCCCCCATTTTCACCAGTTTGGCGAGATAGGGTTCTAAGGAGTGAAATGGCACGCCTGCCATTTTGATAGGATTCCCCCCGGAACTTCCGCGTTGAGTCAGCGTGATGCCAAGCAGGCGTGAGACTTTTTCGGCATCGTCAAAAAAAAGTTCGTAAAAATCGCCCATGCGATAGAACAGCAGCGTGTCTGGGTGATCAGCTTTGATCCCCAGATATTGCATCATCATCGGGGTATGTTGCGTTTCTTTTGCGGTCATATTGCTTATTTTTATTCGATTTATTTTCTTGGTTTCGTCTGTCCGGATTTACCGGGGTGTCAGAGCAAATTTGTTGCGCACCTTATCATAGACGATGGCAGTGGTCTATGCTTGTACCTGAAAACGGTTGATCGGGTTCTGAATGCGAAAAATTTTTCGTTAGTCGGGCATGTTTGCGTCGGCGTTGTGTGCAGGCGAGTCAGGATGTTATTAACTTCGAGGCGCACAATGCGCGCTGCACGTTGGAGTAGAAAGAGAGTAGTGGCTGACATAGGTGCAGCAGATAAGACGCGAGCGAAATGTATCGGGATGCGAGTTCAATAGCGACGAAGGGAACAGGAAAATGTGTTTCATCTTCCTGTTCCCTTCGTTTTGCGATATGAGTTAAATAATTAACCGTTACCGCGGCCGCCAGAGCGGCGAGGTGTTGATTGTTTTACTGCCGGACGGTTACCTTGTGGGCGAGGCTTTCCCGCGGCGTCACGCGTAGGTGCAGCACTGGATGTCTTGCCTGGTGTGCGTGCCTGCGACGGCTTGTTACCTGCTGGCGAACGCGATCCCCTGTTTGCGGGTGAATTTCCGCGCCCCTCAAAGCTACGCAATTGAATTGGCTGTGCTTTTGCGTGCGGATCAGGAATGAAGCCATCGATAATTTCTTGCGGAATCTGACGCTTGATAAACTTTTCAATATCAGCAAGTAATTTGAACTCGTCCACGCAAACCAGTGATACCGCTTCACCACTCGCACCGGCACGGCCAGTACGCCCGATGCGGTGTACGTAATCTTCGGGCACATTCGGCAGGTCGTAGTTGACGACATGCGGTAATTGGTCGATATCAATGCCGCGCGCAGCAATATCTGTGGCGACTAATACGGGCAAGCTGCCATCTTTGAATTCGGATAAAGCCTTGGTGCGTGCAGACTGACTCTTATTGCCGTGAATCGCCATCGCAGCGATACCGTCTTTGGCTAATTGCTCTACCAGCTTATTGGCGCCATGTTTGGTGCGCGTAAATACCAGCACCTGCGACCATGCGTGCGTCTTGATGAGATGGGCTAGCAGCGGATGTTTTTTATCTCTGTCAACCGGATGCACTTTTTGCGCAATCACTTCGACTGTTGAATTGCGACGGGCAACTTCTATCATCGCCGGATTATTTAACAGCCGGTCAGCGAGCGCTTTGATATCATCAGAAAACGTCGCAGAAAACAGCAGGTTCTGGCGTTTTGGTGGCAGGATCGCCAGCACTTTTTTAATGTCGTGGATGAAGCCCATATCCAGCATACGATCAGCTTCATCCAGTACCAGGATTTCGATATTGCGCAGATCTATCGTTCCCTGCTGATGATGATCCAGAAGTCGACCCGGTGTCGCGACCAGAATATCGACGCCATGCTTCAATACCTTGATTTGCGGATTGATTCCCACACCACCGAAAATCACTGCCGATGTCAATGGAAGAAACTTGCCGTAAAGTTCTACGCTTTCCTGTACCTGGGCTGCCAGTTCCCGCGTTGGTGTCAGCACCAGTGCACGGATAGTGCGACGGGCTGTTTTGTCCTTAGGCGCATTGGCTGAGGTCGACAGACGCTGCAAAATCGGCAGCGTAAAACCAGCTGTTTTACCAGTGCCGGTCTGTGCACCAGCCAGCAAATCCCCGCCTTGAATGACTGCTGGAATTGCTTGTTGTTGAATTGGCGTTGGGGATGTGTAACCTTGTTCGCTGACAGCGCGAAGAATGTCCTCGGATAATCCGAGTTCGTTGAATGAGGGCATGTGTTTCTGTAGATTTTCTTTAAAACCCGGACTGGTTATTGCCAGTCCGGTGACGATGGCGTTCCTGCATCCGGAACGTAAGAGATATTATTTTGTTGCCGATGCTGCAAATGGCTGCAATAAATTAACCATCTGTCCGAAAACTTTTGGTGTGCCCGCAAGTACATCACCTTTGTACAGATAATCTGATTCGCCAGAGAATGTTCCGACAATACCACCGGCTTCCGTAATCAGCAAAGAGCCGGCAGCAACGTCCCACGGTGCCAGTCCTTTTTCAAAGAAGCCATCAAGGCGACCCATCGCGACATAAGCGAGATCCAGTGCGGCAGAGCCTGGTCTTCTCAGGCCCTGGCATTTACCTGTCATCACTTTGAACATCTCCATGT
Organism: Cognatundibacterium rivi; assembly: GCF_018139565.1. Taxonomy (GTDB): domain Bacteria; phylum Pseudomonadota; class Gammaproteobacteria; order Burkholderiales; family Burkholderiaceae_D; genus Undibacterium; species Undibacterium rivi. The sequence continues at coordinate 485,811 of NZ_JAGSPK010000002.1, read as the reverse complement.
ACTGATCGAGGCCTGATAAGTCCCGAGAAGGAAAACCTGTGCCGATCAGCGCGTCTGCGATCTTGTCGCAGCGGGTGACACGGATACGTTTTTCATTCAGGAACGCACCTGCGCCTTTGCTAGCGGTGAATAATTCGTTGCGGGTAGGGTCGTAGACGACAGCTTGCGTAATGATGCCGCGATGTTGCAGGGCAATCGAAACGCAGTATTGTGGAAAGCCGTGGATGAAATTAGTTGTTCCATCGAGGGGATCAATGATCCAGACATAATCATTTTCGTCGTGCAAATTAGCGGAAGCACCTGATTCTTCTGCGAGTATTGCGTGATCAGGGTAGGCTGTCTTCAGCACCTCAATGATGGCGGCTTCAGCTGCCTGATCAACTTCTGTGACAAAATCATTGAAATGTTTTTCAGTGACACTGACGCGGTCGAGGTCAAATGAAGCGCGGTTGATTAATGTCGCGCCGCGACGAGCGGCTTTAATCGCCGTATTGAGCATTGGGTGCATATAGTTTCCGATAAAATGACGGCAAACGAAATCTCTCATCTCAATAATGAGAGAAACTGGTTTGCTACACAAAAATGATAAAGAGCGTGCGCAATTGTCTTTTGCCCGGCGAAAGCACGTAACCAAAAAATAATCAACGCTGAATGATGCTATTTTAAATGAACTTGACTGAAACTGACACATCTCTTTTTCAACGCCTGCGTTTTGTACTGGTGGAAACCAGTCATCCGGGCAACGTCGGTGCCGCGGCAAGGGCGCTGAAAACTATGGGTTTTACGAATCTGGTGCTGGTAAGGCCACGATATCCGGACGTGCTGAGTCATCCTGAGGCAATCGCTTTTGCCAGCGGTGCGCAAGATATTCTTGAATCTGCCCGCATCGTTGATACTGTCGAGGAAGCGCTTGCTGGTTGTGATCTTGTCGCGGCTGTCAGTGCCCGTCTGCGTGAGTTTTCCCCGCCTGTCGTTACGCCAAGGGAATTGGCGGAGAGCGTCGCCCATCGTCAAGGTGGTGATGTTGCCTTTATTTTTGGCAGCGAGCGCTACGGTTTGCCGAATGAGGTTGTTATGAACTGTCAGGCATTAATCAATATACCTTCCAACCCCACATACTCATCGTTAAATCTGGCGCAGGCAATACAGTTGCTGGCGTACGAATCCAGAGTTGCGATGCAATTGACTGTGGCTGATCCTCAAATCGGATTTCAAGGGCAAACAGCGAGCAATGAGGCTGTCGAAGGCATGTATTCCCATCTTGAACAGGCATTGGTCGCGATTGATTTTATCGATCCGGCACATCCAAAAAAACTGATGCCACGTTTGAAGCGGCTTTTTTCCCGCGCTCGTTTAGAGTTGGAGGAAGTGAATATTTTGCGCGGGATTGCCAAGAAAATTCTGGATCAGCAGCAAAAGTAAGGTGATTAATGGAATAGAGGCGGCTTTCAGATCATTTGTTATTTAAATTGTTGTCTGAATTGATAAATATCATGAAATCACTTGCTTTAAAGCTAGTTTGTTTCCTGTTTAGTATTTTCAGTTGTAACTAGTTTTGTTATAACGACAGTAAGATTGTGATTTAAACATATCGTCAAAATGCTGTTCCATTTTCGTTGAGGAAATTATTATTTTTGCTCCCTTTCCAAGGTCGTCCCTTTCCTTGATATGTGCCAGCGTCATCGCGGCCAGTTCGGCAGGGTCGGCTCATGCTCTTGGTGTTGGTGGCTTGCGGGTTCACTCGGCTTTAGGGCAGCCGCTGAAGGCGCAGTTGGATGTGACTGGTGCCGATGCGCAAGATGCTGATATCCACTGTTTTAAAGCGCTGATTGAGACTACCGACGGCGACTTACTGTCTGTAGTTAACCTGGGAATGTCCACTCAGGGAAATAAGCGCATTCTCAGTTTGTCGACACGAAAAAATCTGTTAGAGCCTGCACTGAAGGTGGTCTTAAGCGTCGGCTGTGAAGTTCAGTTACACCGCGATTATCTGATATTGCTTGATCCGCCGGAATTTAGTTCCAGTGGCAGAAATCTTAATTTGCCTTTGCTGAGTCAGAATGATGGCATGGCATCCAGCACTGACGTCCCGACGGCTAAAGAGTCCAGGCGAATCAGAAAAGAATCACAGCGCCCCTCACTTGCAGTAAATCCTGCGCCAGAAATAAAAAAGAGCACCACCCAGGGCGTGCAGAAAGACCGTTCAGTACTGGCATCCAGTCCCACTCGGGACGCGTTAAAACTGTCTGATGAAGCTGACGTTCAACTGCTTCCTGCCGGACTGAAAATGGCGGACAGCTTGTCTGTTGTATCTGACGAGCAGCGCAAGGCGGATGCCCCAAATATCGCGGAACTGCGTCTCGCGCAGGCACAATTTGCCGCGATGTTGCGCGGAGAAAATCCGCCTGCCTTTACAGAAAAAAATACTGTGGATCAGAAGAAGATACAAATTCTTCAGCAGGAAGCAATTCAGTTAAAGCGCACGATTCAGCAAGACAAAGCGGCGCTCGAAAAAATAGAGGATGCCGCTGTCACCAAGCCTTGGTTCTACGTTTTCAGCGCGTTGATACTGGCTGGACTGACGATTATTGGTTTGCTTTTTGTATATATTCGACGCTTACACAAACGCTATGCGTCAACCTGGTGGGAACAGGGCGAACCGAAACATGGGCAGGAACAGAAGAGAAATATAGAAGAACTGGTGAATGATGTTCAGGCGAGCTATGGGCCAACGACGGTCAATGGGATGAACAGTTCTGTTCTGTTAAAAAGCTTATCTGAGCAAGCTGGAGTGGCTTCGGTTCCTGCATCAGTCAAAACAGAGCCGGCAGATCATGCAGCGACGCTCGGTGCTGTGTCAGGAACTGCTCGCGCTTTTACACCTTCGCTTGAAGATACTAATAGCAGCACCTTTAATTTCTTCTCTTCACGGGCCAGCTCTTTGAAAGTCGAAGAAATTTCGGATGTGACACAGGAGGCCGAGTTCTGGATGTCGGTGAACGATCCTGAGCGTGCGATTGAAATTCTGGAGCCACAAGCTGAGCAAGAGCGCCCTGATTCCCCGGTGCCCTGGTTATATTTGCTGGATCTTTACCGGGTGACGAAAAATAAGGAAAAATACGACGCGTTGCGCGATCGCTTTATTGTTTTCTTTAATGCGAACGTCCCCGAGTTTGAAGTTGATCCGCTGAGTTTACCAACTCGTCATCTGGATGATTTTGAACATCTGATGAATAAAATATGTACACTTTGGAATACCAGCAACATATTGCCTTTCCTTGAGAGTTTGCTGGTTGATGATCGCGATGGTAAGCGTATGGGATTTGAGTTGCCCGTGTATCGCGATATTTTGCTGCTGATATCCGTTGCCAATGAGTTAGACCGGATGAGACCCGACAAAGACACGTCAGGCTGGCAAAAAGTAACGAATGTCGAGTTGCATGCGGACGCTGTGAAAGCGGAACCGGATGCTGACATGAATGTGATTAATTTTGAGACTATCGATTTCAAAATAAATCCATAAAATCTATTTGGCGAAGCTGTTTCAGCTTCGCAACCCTATCAAAATGTATTAATCCGTATCGTCCGTCTCAGTTACGAGGTCAGAACATGATTAAGCTCTGTGGTTTTGCAGTCAGTAATTATTACAATAAAGTGAAACTGGCTTTACTTGAAAAAGATATCCCGTTCGAGGAAGTTCTTGTCTGGACTGATCGTTCTCCGGACTTGCTTCGAAAATCGCCCTTGGGCAAAGTTCCTTACATCGAAACTGAGCAGGGTGCGCTGTGCGAATCTCAGGTCATCCTTGATTATTTAGAGCAAGCGTATCCAGAAAAGCCTTTGTTGCCAACAGATGCGTTTGCAGCGGCAAAAGTCAGGGAGCTGATCGTGTTTATGGAGCTACATCTGGAGTTGCTTGCACGCGAATTGTATCCACAGGCATTTTTTGGCGGACAGGTCTCAGATGAAGTGAAAACTCGCGTGGAGAAACAACTGACACGACATATTTCTGCATTTTCCCAATTGGCGAAATTTGAGCATTTCATCGCAGGAGATCAATTCACCATGGCGGATTGCGTTGCAGTGTGCCATTTGCCATTGATTTCCCTGGCGACGAAAGCGATTTACGGACGTGATTTTTTGGCCGATTTACCCGTAAAAGATTATCTGGCAAGAATGAATGCAAGACCGCACATGCAAACCGTCAATGCTGATCGTAAAGTCAATCAGGCTTTATTCGCGAGTAAGAAGAAATAGAAGTAGAAGTCGGTCAGATTGTGGCGAAAAAAAAGGAAGCAAGATTGCTTCCTTTTTTATTTGTAATTTCAAGCTTATATCGCTCTGCGCATCTTTTGTACGGTATAGTTTTTGACCTCAGCTGGCGGCACAACTAATTTGACAATCGCAAATGTGCAGTTGTCGCCGCGTGGTGCGCCGCGGTCGCGGGCTTTTCTGATCAGTAATTCAGATGCCTGTCTTGGTGAGTTTGCGGCAACAGCAGCAGAGAGCTCCGCATCATCGAAATAATGCCAGAGGCCATCGGAGCAGAGTAAAAAGCTGTCGTGCGCTTTTAAACCATCGTATTGACCAAAGGTGATGTAAGGCGGTGTGGTGGTAGAGCCAAGCACATTCGTCAGTATGTTCGACAATTTATGCGTCTTGGCTTCCTCGGGAAGAATTTTTCCTTCTTCGACGAGTTGTTCCACATAAGAATGATCACGGGTCTTTTCGACAAAATTAGGGCCACTGAAACGATATAGCCGTGAATCGCCAGCATGCGCCCAGATCGCTTGTTGCTGTGGTGTGATAACCATCGCAACAAAGGTGCTGTGTGGTTCTTTCTCTGAAGAGACTGCAGATAATTTGATAACGGTGTGTGCTTCGTTCAGAATGTTTTCGAGTAATGCATGGACATTATTGCCTGGATAAAAGTCATCAAATAATTGTTTGGCCGTACGGACGACTTGCTCTGCTGCGAGCGCGCCGCCGCTTTTTCCGCCCATACCGTCAGCAACCACGGCCATCATGTAGCCTGGTGCGTTGGTGGCGGCAAATAAGCCGACACGGTCTTGTTGTTCCTGGCGGTCACCGATATGTTGTCCGGTGCCAGCTTCGATCTTATATTGGCTCATACGTCTCGGTAGATTACACTAACGGAATTCAGCCTGTGCTGATTTCCAAGAATTCATCCTATTTTACTTTAAGCTGAAGGCTATGAGCCATCCTGAACAAGTGCGACAACGAATAATTGAGTTAGAGGTTGAACATCGCGATCTCGACATGGTAATTAACACGTTGACCACAGATCCTGCACACGACGAATTGCAATTGCGTCGCCTGAAAAAACGTAAATTGCAACTCAAAGATCATATTACTCTGCTTAAAATGCAAATGATGCCCGATGTGCCTGCCTGAGTTATTTTTACCAATAATATTACTGTTTTAGCTTCTGATTGCCGCATTTTGATTGAAAATACTCCCACCAGCACGATAAATACCAACGTATCGTATGATGCCGAAGTCGAGCAGATTTTCGGTTCCACAGGGCCGCTCAGTAACAGCATTGCCGGCTATCGTCCGCGTCAGGCACAAACAGAAATGGCGAAATCTGTGGCGGCTGCGATCGCCGGCCAGAAGACCTTGCTCGCTGAGGCGGGAACGGGAACGGGTAAAACCTACGCCTATCTGACGCCGGCTTTGCTTTGGGGTGGGAAAGTAATTGTTTCAACTGGTACAAAAAACTTACAAGATCAGTTGTTTTTACGTGACATTCCCATGATTAAAAAGGTCTTGCGGGCACCGGTTTCGGTCGCTTTGCTCAAAGGCCGGGCCAACTATCTGTGCCATTATCATCTGGAACGTACGCTGCAAAACGGTCGTCTGAGTTCGCGTGAAGATGTCGGCTACCTGCGCGACATCGCACGTTTCATCAAGACCACCAGTAGCGGTGATAAATCTGAACTGTCACGCGTTCCTGAAAATGCCAGCGTATGGAGTCTGGTGACATCGACTAAAGATACCTGCATGGGATCAGAATGTCAGTACTACCAGGACTGCTTCGTCATGAAAGCGCGTAAGGAAGCGCAACAGGCCGATGTGGTTGTTGTGAATCACCATTTGTTTTTCGCCGACGTTGCGCTGAAAGACACCGGTATCGCCGAATTACTGCCGTCGGCCAATACCGTGATTTTCGATGAGGCTCATCAGTTACCTGAAACCGCGACGCTGTTTTTTGGCGAAACCGTTTCTACGTCGCAAGTGCTGGAGCTTTGTCGCGACGTCCTCGCTGAAGGCTTATCACATGCCCGCGACGGTGCCGAATGGGCGAAGCTGGTAGCGCCTGTTGAACGCGCCGCCCGCGATTTACGTCTCGCATTTCCGCAGGATATCGTGCGCCTTTCTATCGATCAGATTGCACCTTCCAGCCCGTTTTTTGAAGCGCTCGATACGCTCAAAGCCAGCATGAGCGACATGATCGCCGTGCTGGAAAAACAGGCAGAACGTGCTGAAACGATAGAGCAATGCCGTGCCCGGGCGATCATGTTGAAAGATCAGATCGACGATTGGAATGCCGAACCGAAAGGCAAAGAAAAAGAGGGCGATTACGTTTTATGGGTCGAAGCTTTTTCTGTATCACTACAACTGCATCGCACCCCGTTATCGATTGCACCGATATTCAATAAGCAGCGCGAAGGTGTTCCGCGCGCCTGGATATTCACCTCGGCGACGATGGCGGTGAAAAATGATTTCAGCCATTTTGTCTCGCAAATGGGCTTATGGAACGAACCTGCACATACCTGGCCGAGCCCGTTTAATTATCAGGAACAAGGTTTTTTATATGTGCCGAATGGCATGCCTGAGCCGAATTCACGGGACTACGCAGAAGCGGTGGTCGAAGCGGCATTGCCGGTGATCGCGGCGGCGGGTGGCCGCACGTTTTTGTTATGCACCACGCTCAAAGCGGTGAAATTCAGTGCCGAGCGATTTAAAGAAGAATTTGAAAAACGCGGTTTGAATTTTCCCTTGTTTGTTCAGGGCGATGCCGGGCGTACCGAGCTACTCGATCGTTTCCGGGCCGCTGGCAATGGCGTGCTGATCGGCAGTCAGAGTTTCTGGGAAGGCGTGGACGTGCGCGGTGAAGCGTTGTCATTGGTGATTATCGATAAATTGCCATTTTCGCCGCCGGACGATCCTGTGCTGGCGGCACGTATCACAGCGATGGAAAAGAAGGGGCTGAACGGTTTTGTGCATCACCAGTTACCCGAAGCGATTATTAATCTGAAGCAGGGAGCAGGGCGTCTGATCCGGGATGAAACTGATCGCGGTGTGCTGATGATTTGCGACCCGCGTCTGATTTCCAAACCGTATGGCAAACGTATCTGGCAAAGCCTGCCTTCGTTTGCACGAACCCGCGCAGAGGCCGATGTAGTCAGCTTTTTTGAGAAACTGCATGTCGCCAGAACGACCACAGTCACACAGGAATAAAGCATTTCACCCTATATCATCGAACGAATTGAAAAAGGATAAGTCATGTTTCTGACTCTGTTACTGGTGACTTTTGCGGTTGCCATTGCTGTTGCTTTACTCGTTTCCCGTATGTTCACGCAGCCGATCGATATGATCCTAAAGCGCATCATCGCTGATGCGATCAGTGCTGCCTGGCTGAAATACATGAAGTTTGCGATTCTGGTGGTCGGCATTTCTTCGGGTGTGCGTATTTACGAGCTGGAAAAATACATCGTGCCAGCGAGATTCGATAAGGAAAACAAACTGCTGGAACTGACTTCAGAGCGTTGGATACTCGAAATCTATCGCACCATCATCGCGACCTTGCAAGGCATTGCGTGGATGTTGCTGCTCTTTTTTGTCTGTGCACTGATTGCGTATGTGATTGTTCGTGTCGCAGAAATGAAGCGGCGTCAGATGGACAGCGAATCACAGTAAAGCGGGCAGATGTCGCAATGACGCTGCCTGTACTGGCGCTCGCTGTGCAGCGCATGATGAGAGATAAAACAGGTATTGGTGAGGGACGATGAAGACGATAGTCGGGGCTGAAATTCTGGATCACGACAGGTTTGCCACCTGGTTACCGATATTGCAGGCGTGGGGTGCTTGTCACGTTGAATTCGCGCAGCAAGTCGACGATGCCGCGTATTGGTACACCGAACGCAGCAATGTCGGCGTACTGGCGCAGGCAGCCTGGCGTTCAGGGCGGATGGCACTGGAAGAATATCAGGCCAGAAAATCCCGCCAGCACGGTCATGCAACCAAGGAGTGGCTAGGGCGCTGTGATTTGTGGATTTCAGATGCGCAGGGCGGTGAGCTGATCGAGGCGAAACAGGAATATTTGGCGCTGCGTTCACGGCAGGCTGTTTTTCTGGCGAATAGAATTCTGGCGTCAGCAGTCAAAGATGCCAGTCATACCCGTAACGACTTAGATTCAGCGGCCTGCGGCATCGCATTTTTACCGGTCTACTTGCGGGCAAGCTGTGCGCCGACAGCCGAACGACTGGCCGATGATATCGTGGAGTTGATCTCCGCTTTGCGCACATCGGATGCGGGCATGATGGCGTGGAGCTTTCCTGCCGAAACCCGCGAATACCTTGGTGCAGATGGACGCAATCTGATTCCGGGAATTATCTTGCTGGGCGCTTCTGCGATAGTCTAAATCAAGCAGAAGCCAAGCTGAATCTAAGCTGAAATCACCCTGAATATCCCTGAATATCCCTGAAAAAATGCATTTGAAGGGGAGTATCTGGGTTTTTAGCCTTTATGTCCTTATAAATAAAGGGCTTTAAAATATACTCCCCCCAGTATTATTTAGCTCATATTTAGTCTTTATCTGCCCGCTGGGCACTGTCAAACGGAGTTCGACGATGCCGCGACACCATGTGAGTGCATGTCCGCAGGTACGCAAACTTGGTACTTCAGACGAAAAAAAGCCGGGCATATTGCTATACCCGGCTTTTTTTAGAATTACCGCTGCCGTATCGCAGCGGGATGGTCGCTGATTACCAGATCGTCACGCGTTCTGCTGGCGGCAGATACATCTTGTCGCCTTCTTTCACGCCGAACGACTGATAGAACGGTGTCATGTTACGCAGCGAGCCATTGGCGCGGAATTCGCCAGGGGAGTGCGGGTCAGTCTTGATGCGGATAATTGCTTCCTGTTCGCGCAACTTGCCACGCCAGACCTGACCAAAACCAGTGAAGAAACGCTGGTTGCCGGTTAAACCGTTGATGACTGGCGCAGGTTTGCCGCCAAGCGACAACTGATAGGCTTTGTAAGAAATCGCCAGACCGGAATTATCCGCGATATTTTCACCCAGCGTCAGTTCACCATTGACGTTGTAGCCGGGAACCGGGCTGAACGCATTGTACTGTTTGACCAGTGCTGCTGTTTTCGCAGCGAACTTAACGTGATCTTCTTTTGTCCACCAGTCACGCAGATTACCCGCGCCATCATATTGTGCACCCTGATCATCGAAACCATGACTGATTTCATGCCCGATGACGGTGCCGATACCACCGTAATTCACGGCATCGTCTGCTTTCGGGTTGAAGAACGGTGGTTGCAGGATCGCAGCCGGGAAGACGATTTCGTTCATCTCTGGGTTGTAATACGCATTCACGGTTTGCGGTGTCATGCCCCATTCGTCGCGGTCAATCGGTTTGCCGAGTTTATTGAGTTCGGTTTGTGCAGCGAAACTACGGATAGCACGCAGATTGCCGACCGCATCGCCTTTGGTGATTTGCAGCGCGGAGTAATCTTTCCACTTATTCGGATAGCCGATTTTAGGCATAAATGTCGCCAGCTTTGCCTGTGCTTCTTTCTTCGTTTCAGGGCTCATCCAGTCCAGCGTATCGATACTTTCCTTGTACGCTAACAACAGATTCGCGACCAGCTTTTCCATTTTTGCTTTACTGTCAGCAGGGAAGTATTTCGTCACATACAGTTTGCCTAAGCTTTCGCCCATGCCGGAATCGACCAGACGTACACCGCGTTTCCAGCGGATTTCCTGCTCAGGAACGCCGCGTAGTGTTTTTGAAAAGAATGCGAAATTCTCGTCGCTGTATTGCTTAGGCAACTGGCTCGCAACCGAGCTCAGTAAATGCCATTTGAAGTAGGCTTTGATGCTGTCGAGCGAGGTTTCCTGCAATACCTTGTTCATACCGACCAGATAGCTTGGCTGACCGACAATCACATAATCAATTTTGCCGGTGACGCCGAGTTCTTTCAGATACGCATTCCAGTCGTAGCCTGCAGTGAGTTCATTGATTTTACTGATCTCAACTTTATTGTAAGCCTTGATCGGGTCGCGCAAATCGACTTTGGTCCATTGTACTTTCGCGAGTTCTGTTTCAAATGCCAGAATCGCCGCCGCATTTTTTGCGGCTTCTTTGTCGCCCGACATCGTCAGCATCGTTTCGATATGCTTCAGATATTTGGCGCGCGTATCTTTCAGTTTGGCATCGTCGTCTTTCAGGTAGTAATCACGGTCAGGCAAAGCCAGACCGGATTGACCGATGTCGAGCACGTATTTGGTCGAATCTTTATTATCCTGATGCACCTGAATATCGTAAGGTGCAGTTACGCTGATGCGATTCAGCCACGCCATCAACGCTGGAATTTGCTTTTTATCGGTCAGCGCATCGATTTTGGCAAAATCCGCCTGCAATGGCTTCAGACCAGCGGCTTCTATGCTTTTCATATCCATGAAGCTGGCGTACAGATCGCTGATTTTTTGCGCATCTGATCCGCTGGCATTCTTGGCTTTTGCCAGACCATCGATGATGGCATGCAGACGTGGCACAACTGCTTCACGCAAATCCATGAACGCACCGGCAGAAGAACGATCTGATGGGATCTGGGCATTTTTCAGCCAGGTGCCATTGACGTGACGGTAAAAGTCTTCCTGCGGTTTGACGGATTTGTCGTTGTACTGAACGTCAATACCCGACTGCAAGCTCGCGACTTTGGCAGGTTCTGCCGCAGATGCACTGGCAGCCCCAGCGATCAGTAATGCAATGGCGCTCAATACTTGCGCTTTGAATGTTGGTGTTTTAATTGCTTGAGTTTTCACTTTTGGTGATCTCCTGTCGGTGGGTGGAACTAGAAAAATATCGTCGCCTTACGGCTGCGATAGAAATAAACAGATGGGGTTTTAGTGATCGGTCGCATCTGATATTCGCATAAGCTACCGATCATTTTAACGGCGTGAGTATTTTCGATAGCCGGTCTGGAATAAGATTATTCCGTACTAATGCCGGGTATTTTAATCCTTCAAAATAATCGAGTCTGATCGTCCGGTAGTAGTCGCCATGTCTGACGATCAGCTCAATTGCTTGCTTTTGCGTCTTGGCATTGGTGATCGCTGATTTCAGCGCCTCTGCTTTATAGCTTTTGCCATTAACCGCGATGATCACGCTGCCGCTCAAAATATTCGCTTTTCCCGCTGGGCTGTTGAATAGCAATCGGCTGATCTTGCCGGTTTTATCCAGACTGAATCCAAGGGAATACAGAAAGTCATTATCGTGTGACGCATCTTCGCTTGCTTTTGCATACTCAGACGGCTTCTCGGTGTAGACCAGTTTCCAGCCAGCCAGTTCCAGACTCGCGGTTGGGGTTTTGCTTTGCAAGCCTTCGACACGCTCTTGCAGGAAATGTCCCCAGTCAAATGGCTGTATGTCATTGAGAGTGCGGATAATATCGTTCAACTGGTAGCTGAGCGGCGTGGTACTGCCGTCGTTGACACCAAAAAACTTGCTGGCAAAATCATTCAGCGAGCGTTTTTCTTGCGAAAGTGCGCGCAACTGTGCGTCAATTTCCAGCCAGAGTAAGGCGCCTTCGCGGTAATAATCTTCATCCCGCTGATAATCACTCCAGGCCTGACCGCGACGGTTCACAAACACGGGATTATTAGTCGTGTCCTGTAGATTGCGCCAGCTGCGTCCGCTCTGATGATCGTAATAAGCTGCCACGTTTGCCAGCACGTCGCGGATGTGTTCCTGCTTCATTAGTCCCGAACGTGCCGCCAACACATAGCCCCAGTACTGAGTCTGCCCCTCATACACCCACAACAGACTATCCTGCATTGGTGTGTTGAAGTGCGGCGTCAGCAGATCTGCGGGGCGGCGGAATTTTCCGTTCCATGAATGCGTGTATTCATGCGCGAGCAAATCGCGACCGCTGGATTTTTTTGTCCAGTCGCTGAAATAACCGGGGCGCACGCCATTTTCGCTGGACTGGTGATGTTCAAGCCCGATACCTGAAAATTCATCGCTGAGAGACAGTAAAAAATCGTAATGGTGATAATGTTGTGAGCCGAACAGGATAGTCGCTTGCTGCACCAGCACCTGATGCGCAGCGATTTGTTCCGGCGTGGCATTCAGCGATTCAGGTTTATCCGCTACCACATTCAGGTGTACCGGTATTTTTGCACCGGGATTGAGATCAAAACGTTTGAAATACTTTCCTGCAAAGACTGGCGAATCGACCAATTGTTCCAGCGTAACGGGCTTGAACTGAAACTCGTTTTGACTTTGACTTTGACTTTGACTTTGACTTTGACTTTGATTTTGACTTGGGCTCAGCTTCTCATGTTGTTCTGCAAGCTCCAGTGCGCTGCCGAATTGAAATCCGGTTGGCAAAATCAGGGTGGGCTGAATGTGTATCTGGTCAGACGCTGCGCCCGCCGGATACAAAATCATATTATTCCATTGCACACCGATGATTTCCGGCGTCATCGTAACGCGTCCGAATTTATCATCCGTCGGTGACAGGAACTGATATTCCGCATTGAGCTGACTGACCCCCGCAGGAATCTGTAGGTGAAACGCATACATATTCAATGGATCACGCTTCCATGCGATCACCTGCTGGTTGCCGCTGAAACGCAGCCCTGCGAGCTGGTTCAATGCACCGTTGGTGCCATGTTTGCCTGGCAGCCATTCGGGGAAATACAGTGTCAGCGGGCCCGCCTGTACCGGAATACTGGCGCGGATGTTAAAAATTTTCCTGTCCAGATCGCTGGCATCAACGATCAGTTGCACGACGCCCGGATAAGCTTTATCGTCGGCAGATTTCCCTGTGTTGACCTGAGTCTTGTCAGCGGCGGCGTTTTCTGTCGCTGCAAGAGCGCCATTCGCTATGACGAAACCGCTGAATAGCGGTGCGACGATTGGAGCGATGAGTGCGAGCAGTGCGGTCGCTGATGATAATGATTTGCTGGCGGGCAATCTCATGTAATTGGTTCTTTTCGTCTTTCAGGTCGTTGAGGATCTTTTTTGTTTTTGACTTGGGTAATATTGGTTACCTATCAATACATGGACTGCATAAATGAAAATTAGTTTCCAAAACTAAGTTACTATTTAATTGAAAATTAGTCAAAACTTAGTCAAAATCAATTAAATCTAAAACGATAGAAACATGACTTATGTCGTCGATTTTCCTGCTGGTAGCGGTCCTTTTCCTGCAATCGTGATTGCCCCGGGATTGCGTTATGCCATGCACAGGGAGTTATTCAGCTTGCTGGCGGATAAGGCGGTCGCAGCAGGATTTGCGGTAGGTCGTTTTAACTGGCGTTTCTACGAAAGCGATCCGCTCGCCGGCCAGCCATCATCCGCATTACAGGATGAGTTGCAACAGCTAAAAGAAGTAATAGGGCAGTTACGGGCAGAATCACGCGTATTGCCAGCGCAAGTGCATGTCGTCGGAAAATCATTTGGCAGCATTATTGCCTGGCAGGCATTGCGCGACGACGCAGAATTGAAAAGCGGCGTGCTGATAACGCCTTTATTCGATGAAATGCAGGATGGGAAGCTGTGCGATGTCAGTGCGACACATTATCCAGGTCTGCTCGCAGAAACCCGCCCTTTGCAGATCGTCTGCGGCGACAATGATCCTCATTGCACGGTTGCGAGTCTGCACCGTATTATGGATCAGGCGGCAGCAAACCTCACTTTGAGGCTGCTGCGCGGTGATCATCTGCTGCAAATTCATACGCCGGATATGCAGTTACTTCCACATGCATCAGCAGAAAACTTGGCGCTGGCAGCGGATGCCGTCGTGCAGTTTTTGCTAAGTCAGCACTCAATATGCTCGATCAGTAACTGAACTCTGGTGACGCCGTTGTATTCATTGGCATCCAGGCGGAATGCGACATGCACATGTTCGCTCAGATTGTCGGTATGACCAAACCAGATCGCGTCATAACGAACACCATTTTTTTCCAGCACCAGTTTTAAATGACGCTCTTTCAGAATACGTTGCGAGATCAGTTTAAAGTCATCGCAAAACACCGGTGGCGGAAAACCCTGACCCCAGACCTGACTGTCCATTAAGGCGATAAAGTCGGTGCTGAAATAGGCTTCTTCGAGTGCGCCATCGGTTTCTATGATGCGTTCCAGTTGATGATGTTGCAACCAGCTTTTTCCTACGGCTTCAAACGCTTGCTGGAATGCCGGTAAATCGTCGTGTCGTAAGGTCAATCCCGCTGCCATTGCGTGTCCGCCAAATTTTTGTATCAAGGTCGGGGAATGTTTTGAAACAAGATCAAGCGCGTCACGCAAGTGAAAGCCTGGAATGGAGCGGCCCGAACCTTTGATCAGGCCATCGTCACCGGGCGCGAAAGTAATCGTCGGCCGATAAAACTTATCTTTGAGTCGCGAGGCGACAATGCCGATCACGCCCTGATGCCAGCTTTCGTCAAAAACGGTAATCGTATGGCTGGTTGCTGGCTCAAACTGATCGAGATGCAGCATCGCGACGTCTTGCATGTCGCGCTCTATGTCTTTGCGTTCGGCATTGATGCTATTGAGTTCTTGCGCAATTTGCCAGGCGCGGCCTTCATCATCGGTGGTCAGGCATTCTATGCCCAGCGACATATCGGCAAGACGGCCTGCGGCATTTAAGCGCGGGCCAAGCGCAAAGCCCAGATCAAAAGGGCTGGCGTTGCGCGGTTCGCGACCTGCGACCCGGAATAAAGCTGCTATGCCCGCGCAAACACGTCCTGCTCGCATGCGTTTAAGGCCTTGCGCAACGAGAATACGATTATTCGCATCAAGTTGCACTACGTCGGCAACCGTGCCCAGCGCAACCAGATCAAGCAAGGTATCAAGCTTGGGCTGGTGTTGCTGGTCAAATACGCCGCGTTTGCGTAATTCTGCCCGCAGTGCGAGTAACACATAAAACATCACGCCGACACCCGCCAGATGCTTACTGCTGAAAGAGCAATCGGGTTGATTCGGATTGACGATCACTTCGGCATCGGGCAACTGCTCACCGGGTAAATGATGATCGGTCACAAGGACGGCGATACCCTGCGCCTGCGCTGCGGCAACGCCGTCAACACTGGCAATGCCATTGTCAACGGTGACAATGATATCCGGTGATTTTTCGCGTATGGTCAGCGCGACGATTTCGGGTGTCAGGCCATAGCCGTATTCAAAACGATTCGGCACGATGTAATCAACATTCGCGTCCAGCATACGTAAGCCGCGAATGGCGACCGCGCAGGCCGTCGCGCCATCGCAGTCATAGTCGGCAACGATTACCAGCTTCTTACGTGCAGCGATCGCGTCTGCCAGAAAGACCGCTGCTTTTTCTATCTGCAATAAGCCTGACGGCGGCAACATGGCACTTAATTCTGTACTCAGCTCCGTTGCGCTGTGCACGCCACGCGCCGCATAAAGACGCGCCAGTACGGGATGCATGCCGCTTTGTCGCAGCATTTCCGATTCGCGCAGGGAATAGGGGCGGGTGGTAATGCGTGTCATGCTGGTTTCAATGTGAAAAGTGCTTGCAGGCTGGGTTTGATCCAGAATTGACGCAGCGACCACGGCGTCAACCTGAAGCTGGCTAGCCGATGTGCATCAGAGCAAAACAGCGTGACGCTGTCGAGCTGGCGGTTTTTTAATGCAGCGAGTACAGGCGCAAACCATTCGTTTTCCAGTGTCTGTATCTGCGACAGCCATTGTCCCCAATCGCTGTTAATCGCGGATTCGGTTAACTGTTCAAGTAAGACGCATACGACGTCTGTGGAGCTTGCATCTGAACCAGTAAGTAAGTCACCAAATGAATGTGCTGTATGTGTCGGTTTGTTTTGCCTCATCAATGTGCCGGCACCACCAGATAGCCAGACTGAGTTGATGACTTTTTTACCCAGCGCTTCACGCTCATCGTTCAGAGTGTGGGTGAACCACAGCATCTGAATTTCATTTTGCAGTTTGCGCCACGCTCTGGCGTGTTCACCATCCGGCATCCAGATATCGACATTGTGGCCGCAGGCCGCGTCGGCACTGGCTGTTTTTAAGCCAGCCCAGCCATCCGCGCGCAGAAACCAGGTAGATGCATCGCCATACTGCAGAGTCATACCTGCTTCGTCGGCCGCTGTTTTTGCAATGTCAAACAAGACGCGTGACTCTGGTTCGGAAATGTCGAGTCGTCGTTGGTCGGTCAGCACTAAATGATCGCGGGCGATATGAATATGCACCGGTTGCAGCGTGAACCAACGTCCCTCAGTTAGTTGCAAACCCATGTCCTGCATACGGTTTAACGTGACTGGCGGGTCGCAGTCGTGTGCGCCCTGCAGTTCGTCTGCCAGCAAATATTCATGGATCAGTGCTTTGGAAAATGGATCAATGGCCGTGATTGGCATGCGCTTTGCAAATGCAATTAAAGTTGCCAATGCAGGCGTCTGCATCGCTTTAAGCAGGTCATTTTCCAGTCCGGACGGGGGAATGCTGAACGGCAATATCAGTTCTAAATTTTTCATAGAGCGCTATTGTATGGCAAACTTCTGTCTGCCTTAATTTCTTGAAACGACATTTGCAGTGAAAAATCTCTCTTTTGAATGGCTGGTGGGGCTGCGTTACACGCGTGCCGGACGTCGCAGTGGTCGTAACAGCTTTATTTCCTTCATTTCCATGATTTCTATGTTCGGCATCGCACTCGGTGTCGCCGCGCTGATTATTGTGCTGTCGGTGATGAATGGATTTCAGAAAGAAGTCCGCGATCGTATGTTATCGGTGCTGTCGCATATTGAAGTATTTGATGCCGCCGGTTCGATGCCGGACTGGAAAAATACTGCACTTCAGGCACAGAAGAATTCTTCTGTGGTTGCCAGTGCGCCGTATGTCGATGGTCAGGCGATGATTATCCGCGATGATGTGATGCGCGGTGTGATTTTGCGTGGCGTGTTGCCTGATCAGGAACCTAAAGTGTCGGAAGTGGCGACAAAAATCAAAGTCGGACGGTGGGAAGACCTGAGGCCGGGAGAGTTCAATATTATTCTGGGTACTGCTTTAGCGAGCAGCCTGCATGTCCGGGTCGGCGACAAGGTGACACTGGCAGCACCCGAAGGGCAGATGACGCCAGCAGGAATGGTGCCGCGTCTGAAAGCATTTAACGTGGTCGGTATTTTTGATGCCGGACATTATGAATTCGATTCAGGCATGGGATTTATGCAGATCGAAGATGCGCAAAAATTTTTCCGCCTGCCTGCACCTTCTGGTTTGCGTCTGCGTATCAAGGATATGTTAAAAGCGCCTCAGGTCGCGTTGGAATTGTCGCAAACCTTGACCGGCGATTTACTGATACGCGACTGGTCGCAACAAAACCGTAACTATTTTTCTGCCGTCAAAACAGAAAAAACGATGATGTTCATTATCCTGGCGCTGATTGTGGCGGTTGCCGCGTTTAATCTGGTGTCCACGCTGGTGATGACTGTCACCGATAAACAGGCGGATATTGCGATTCTGCGGACTCTGGGGGCGTCACCTGGGTCGATTATGAAAATATTTATGATACAAGGCGGACTCGTTGGTCTGATCGGTACCGGTTTAGGTGTCGCGCTCGGCGTTCTGGTGGCCTTGAACATTGATGTGATTGTGCCTGTGATCGAACATCTGTTAGGCGTCAATTTCCTGCCGAAAGATTTGTATTTCATCAGTGCCTTACCATCGGATCTGCGTTGGGCGGACGTCTGGCAAATCAGCAGCATGGCGGTTGTATTGGCATTTGCCGCAACTATTTATCCCAGCTGGCGAGCAGCCTGCGTTAAACCGGCGGAGGCCTTGCGTTATGAGTAATTTCACAGAGAAAGCAATTTTAAGTTGTACCCAGCTCGGCAAAACCTTCAATGAAGGCGCGGAAGCGGTCAAGGTATTGCAGGGAATTGATTTGACCGTCAATGCCGGTGAACGGGTGGCGATTATCGGTGCTTCTGGCTCAGGTAAATCGACGTTGTTGCATCTGTTAGGCGGCCTCGATACGCCGACGATAGGTCAGGTTTGTCTTCTGGGTGAGGATCTCGCCAACTTGAGCGAGTCTGTGCGTGGCGTGATGCGTAATCGTTCTTTGGGCTTTGTGTATCAGTTTCATCATTTACTGCCGGAATTTTCTGCACTTGATAACGTCGCCATGCCTTTGCTGATCCGCCGTATGCCGCGTGCGGAGGCGCGTCAGCAGGCGCTGGCGATACTCAGCAAAGTAGGATTGGAGCACAGAGTCACGCATGTTCCTGGTGAGTTGTCTGGTGGCGAGCGACAACGGGTTGCACTGGCACGTGCGCTGGTGACGCAGCCAGCCTGTGTGTTGGCCGACGAACCTACGGGTAATCTCGACAGTGGTACCGCGCAACAGGTTTTTGCACTGATGCTGGAATTATCCAAAACATTAGGCACCGCTTTTGTGATCGTGACCCATGATGCCGGGCTTGCCGGACGTTGTGATCGCGTGTTCCGTTTATCGGAACAGGGCCTGCAGCAGCAATAAGGTTGCTGAGTCTATGAAGCGGACGGCGATGCAGTTCAATAGCAAGTACAAAAAAACGGGTGTGGCTTGTCTGTTGGTGCTGAGTTCATGGCCTGCGTTCGCGACTACGGAACTGGTACTGCAATTAGAAACTTCGCTCTCCCGGGATACGAATCCCTTCCGCTTTTATGACGACCAAGGCAGAGGCGGGCCAAAGCAGGAGCAGATACAACGTCTGACCGAGACTGTGAATGCAAGCGATATCCGCGCCGGAGCTATCATCCCTTTGTTGTCTGATCAGACGCGCCTGACTCTCAGCGGCTCTCTCGGCAATCGCCATTACAAGGAATACCGTCAGCTTGACCATCAACCAGGCGCGGCGGACGCCGCTTTCGATTGGCAGGCGGGTAAATCCCTCAGCGGCAGGGTATATGCCGGCAAAGATAAACGCTTGTTTGAATACATTAATGGCAGCCTGACGGAGCGGGATATCGCGCATACGCGCCGCGCCGGTGCTGACGTCAGACTAAAACCAGATGACGACTGGATGCTTAGTGCAAGTCTGTTTCGAAATGCGCTGAACTACGATCTCGATCTGAACCAGTTATATAACTTTGATGAACGCGGCCGGCAACTTGGACTGCGTTATATGTCGCCAACGGGTTCCAGTATCGAGGCAGGAACACGTTTATCTGAGACCAGTTTTCCCGATAGAACGCCACCGCAAGTGCGGGATCTGGATAAAAAATACAAAGAGACGGAGCTGTATCTGGACGGTGAGTGGCGCTACAGCATCAAGACCATCACCAGCGCCCATCTGGGACTGATACGCCGTCGCTATGATGTTCTGAATGAGCGTGATACCCGTTTATTCAACGCGATCTGGCGCGGCACTTATCATTACTCAACAATGTTAAGGCTGGATTTGCAGCTATTCGACAGACCATTTACGATCGTTGATCCATCCATTCTGTATGTGGTCAGTAAAGGCGCACGCGTTGACGCGTTGTGGAAATGGTCGGATAAAACGAACGTTAATTTTTCAGCCTTGCTGCAGAATAGTGATCAGGAACTCATTCCCAGATTAATCAGACCCGACAATAATTCTTCCCGCAAAGAGAAATTGCAACGCATCGGTGTTGGCGCGAGTTACCAGTTTGAACGCGGTTTCCGGCTGTTATTCGATAGCTTTTACGAAAAAACCGATAGGGCTGCCGATGACGTCAAACTAAGGCAAGGGGTGGTTCGTCTTGGCTTAGAATATACATTTGAAAATCTTCCCGGCAGCGCTGCACGATTGGGTTTGCAGCGTTATCAACAATCTTTGAGCGCTACAGAACCGATACGCGAATGATGACCTTGTACAAAAAAGCCAGCCGTTTTGCCGCACGCCATCTCGCAGGGCGGTGGATCGATTTGCGCAAGCAACAAGGCGTCGTCAGTTTTTCATTTGACGATGTGCCTGCCAGCGCTTGTCATGCCGGCGCAGAAATTCTGGAGCGTTATCAGGCACGTGGCAGTTTTTATGTTTGCGGCAAATTAACAGACGGTACAGAGCAAGGGCAGACCTGCCACAGCGTCAAAGATTTGCAGAAGCTGGTTGCAGATGGTCATGAAATTGGCTGCCATACTTATTCGCACATGAATTGTGCCAATCATCCTCTGTCTGCGCTACGACAAGACTGGCAGCGTAATCAGGCATTTTTTGAAGAACACCATTTGCCGAACAGGGGCTTTGCTTACCCGTTTGGCGCTTACGATTTGCCAAGCAAAATAGCCGCTTCGGAACGATTCTTGTATAACCGCATCACCGGTGGCGGCACGCACATAGGAAAAGCGGATTTATCAGCCTTGCGCGCACAAGCCTTGTATGCGGATAAGACAGATGCTGATACGGTATTGCAACTGATTCAGCAAACTGCAAATGAAGGTGGCTGGCTGATTTTTTATTCTCATGAGGTCAGGAGTGAGCCTGGTCCTTGGGGCACAACCCCCGAACAACTGGAAATGGCATTGCAGATCGCAACGCAATCCTCTTGCCGCATTCTGACCGTTGAGAAAGCGATCGCTTTTTTTCAATCCTGAATCCCATTGCGGCGTCCCGACTGCATACCATGCCGCCGCGTTGTCTCTGAGCCCAGTCACAGATCAACCGGTCACGCTTATTCATTGTTGCTGAATTTACAGATGCTTACTTATTTTGCAATCTTGTCAGTTACAATCTCACACTTCCTTTCCGCCTTTTTTAACGAGCAACTTTATGAGCAAACACAGTCAGTTCGCGCTGCTTACCCAACGACGTTTTGCCCCATTTTTTTGGACGCAATTCTTTGGGGCATTTAACGATAATTTTTTCAAAATAGCGCTGTTGACTATCTTGACTTACGACGCGTTGAATTGGGCGAACATGGATGTTGATTTGCTGAATAATCTCATCCCCGGCTTATTCATTTTGCCGTTTGTTCTGTTTTCTGCGACATCAGGGCAGTTTGCCGACAAGTTTGAAAAAGGCGGCATGGCACGAAAAATCAAGCTGCTGGAAATTATCATTATGCTGGTTGCAGCATTTGGCTGGATGAGCCATAACCTGTGGGTGCTGATCGCTGCAGTGGCTGGCATGGGCATACATTCAACCTTGTTTGGCCCCGTGAAATACGCGTATTTGCCGCAGCATTTGCAAACCGACGAGTTGGTCGGTGGTAATGGCTTGATAGAAATGGGAACGTTTGTAGGCATTTTGCTGGGAGAGATTCTGGGGGCAATGCTGGTTACCCACAAACCATGGGGCGTAGAACTGGTTGCGGCTGGCGCGGTGATTGTTGCGGTGATTGGTTATCTGACGAGTCGCAGAATTCCGTATTCACCTGCACCGGAACCGGAATTGAAGATTAACTGGAATGCTGCCACGGAAACGGTGCGCAATATCAGTTTCAGCAAACAGAACCGGCCTGTGTTTCTTTCCTTACTGGGCAATTCTTGGTTCTGGTTTTACGGCGCGATATTGCTGGCGCAATTTCCTTCGTATGCCAAAAATTATCTGCATGGTGACCATAGTGTTTTCGTGT
Source organism: Cognatundibacterium rivi (assembly GCF_018139565.1). GTDB lineage: Bacteria > Pseudomonadota > Gammaproteobacteria > Burkholderiales > Burkholderiaceae_D > Undibacterium > Undibacterium rivi. Next base: position 463,992 of record NZ_JAGSPK010000002.1, on the reverse strand, counting down.
TGTTACTCACATTTTTTTCGTTTGGGATAGGCGCTGGTTCCTTGCTGTGCGAAAAACTGTCCGGTCATAAAGTGGAAATTGGTCTGGTGCCGTTTGGCTCTATCGGTTTATCGGTGTTTGGCTTTGATTTGTATTTATCCAGCGTTGCCTATATCAATACTTCCGGCGTTGATTTCTTGCAGTTTATAGATCAGACCGGCAGCTTGCGCATCTTGTTCGACATCGTCATGATCGGTATCTTTGGCGGCTTTTATATCGTCCCCTTATTCGCCTTAATTCAGACACGTTGCGACCCGAAACATCTGTCGCGGACTATTGCCGGCATGAACATTCTGAATGCGCTGTTCATGGTCGTTGCGTCATTGTCCGCCATGCTGATGCTGAAGAATGGTTTTACGATTCCACAGATTTTCATGGCGACCGCGATTCTGAATGCGATTGTCGCGATTTACATATTCAGTCTGGTGCCTGAATTCCTGATGCGTTTTGTGGCATGGCTGCTGATTCAGACTGTGCATAGAGTCAAAACTGTGAATACTGACCGTATTCCGTTGGAAGGCGGCGCGGTGCTGGTCTGTAATCACGTGTCCTATATGGATGCGATTGTGATCGGAGCATCCAGTCCGCGTCCGATTCGTTTTGTGATGGATCACAGAATTTTTAAAATTCCGTTTTTGTCATGGATATTCCGTACGGCGAAAGCGATTCCGATTGCACCGGCCAAAGAAGATCCGTGGCTGATGGAAAAATCCTATATTGATATCGCTCAGGCGCTGCATGAAGGGGAATTAGTTTGTATTTTCCCTGAGGGTAAGTTGACGCATACCGGCGATATGAATGAGTTCAAAGGTGGGATTATGAAAATTCTGGAGCGCTCGCCAGTACCAGTTTATCCGATGGCGCTACGCGGATTATGGGGAAGTTTTTTCACGCGCGACAAAGGCAATCCGTTTGAGCGTGCATTCCGGCGCGGGCCTTTTTCAAAACTGGAATTAGTAGTTGGTGAAGAAATGGCGGCGTCAGAAGTAACACCGTTAGTACTGCAAGCAAAAGTAGAACAATTGCGTGGCGACTGGAGATAAACAGATGGCTGGCCTGATGAAATCAATATGCACGTTTGCCACTTTGCTTGCCGTTGGCAATCTGCCGCTGGCTGAAGCAGCAACGGTATCGCGTTTTACGCCACAAGGCGAGGTAGCGCAGATCAGGCAAGTCAGAGCGACTTTCTCAGAAGCAGCCGTCGCATTTGGCGACCCGAAAGCCGGGGAGCCATTTAACATCAAATGCAGTGGCGATGGCGTCAGCGGCAGCGGTCGGTGGGCTGATGAGCGCAACTGGGTTTATGATTTTATCCAGGATTTACCGGTCGGCAGCCAGTGTTCATTTACGCTGCAAACTGAGTTTAAAACGAAGTCGGGAGCGGCGCTGACAGGTAAAACGGGTTTTCAATTCAATACCGGTGGGCCGGCAGTGGTACGCACCAATCCTTATGCACAATCGGATATTGAAGAAGACCAGATTTTCATCCTCCATCAGTCGGGAGCAGCCACTGAGGCTAGTCTGCGTCAGCATGTGTACTGCGAAATCGAGGGCATACACGAGCGGGTCCCGGTTAAATTCGTTACAGGCGAAACACGTCATCTGCTGCTCAAAGAGTTTGCCCAGAAAGAGGACGCGAATAAAATTTCGACTATTCAATGTCAGCAAAAATTTCCTGCTGAAGCCGGAGTGAAAATTGTCTGGGATAAGGGAATCGTCAGCACCAGCGGTATCGTCGCTACGCGCGCACAAAGTTTCCAGTTTAAAGTGCGCCCGGCATTCACTGCGAGTGTTTCTTGTGAGCGTGAAAATGCCAATGCTGCTTGTACGCCGATTTTGCCGATACGGATGAATTTCAGTGCAGGCATACAGCGCAAGTTTGCTGAAAAAATCCTGTTAAAAAGTGCCAAGGGATCTGTAAAACCTGAATTACCCAAAGAGAATGGTGAAAATCTGATCACCTATCTCAGTTTTAAACCACCTTTTGCTGAGAAATCTGAGCTGAGCATTGAGTTGCCTTCCGGCCTCAAGGACGATAGCGGTCGCAGTTTGTCGAATGCGGCGCAGTTTCCATTAAAGCTGATGACCGCTGATTTTCCCCCACTGGCAAAATTCCCGGCGGCGCCGTTCGGCATCGTTGAACTCAATGCCGACGCGACCTTGCCCGTTACATTGAGAAATGTCGAAGCTTCATTAGTTGCGCGTTCGGCGAACGGAAAAGTCGCCCCCGGTCAACTCGCTAATCTGAAAGTGGATGAGGATGCTGCGATTATTGAATGGCTTAGTAAGCTGAATCGTTATCATGAGTCGACGATTAGTAAGAACAATCAATTGATAGAAACCCGCAGTATAGGACTGCTAAGTAAAGAAGCAAAAGCAAGCAAGCTGGAATTGCCCGCAACAAATACAGATAGCGTCCGGCCATTTGAAATTGTTGGTATTCCATTTAAAGCGCCGGGTTTTTATGTACTTGAACTCGAGTCGCAAAGATTAGGTGCAGCTCTGCTCGGCAAGCCTGCACCGATGTTTGTGCGCACCAGTGCCTTAGTCACGAATCTGTCAGTCCATCTGAAATCAGGCCGGGAAAATGCAGCGGTCTGGGTTACCCGGCTGGATAACGGCAAGCCAGTGGCGAATGCCGATATACAAATTTCCGATTGCTTTGGTCGTTCGATTTGGAAAGGGCGATCTGATGTCAATGGCATAGCGATGCTGGCTAAACCACTCAGCGGATGTCAGAGCGATGAGGCGGGTGTTGAAGCTAAGCGTGGCGAGTCAAAAATTAACGGTTATTTTGTGAGTGCGCGTAAGACGGATGAAAAAGGCCGGGCTGATATGGCCTTCGCATTATCGTCATGGAATAACGGTATCGAATCGTATCGCTTCAATTTGCCAACTGAGTTTAATACAAGCGCCTCGGTGAAAGCACACACGGTATTGGATCGCAGTTTATTCCGGGCTGGTGAAACGGTGTCCATGAAGCATTTGATCCGTGCCGAGACTATGCATGGTCTGGCTTTGGTTAAAACAGAACAGTTGCCGAATCGCTTGCGCATCGTGCATCAGGGCAGTAATCAGGAATTTCAGTTCCCTGTGGTCTGGAGGGGCCGTAACGCCGCTGAAAATACCTTCGCCATTCCCGCGCAGGCAAAATTGGGGCGCTATGACATTATCCTTGATAAAGGGAACGTTAAACTGGCAACGACCAATGACGAAGGTGGTAACGAGGATTACCGATATAGTGATCAGACTTATTACACCGGTGGTTTCCGTGTCGAAGAGTTTCGTCTGCCACTGCTGCAAGGGCGCGTGATTCCGGCCAAGGGACCGCATATTACGCCGAAAGAGCTACCGCTGGGGCTGCAATTGAATTATCTGAACGGTGGCGGTGCCTCTGGTTTATCGGTGCAAGTAACCAGCCTCTTGCGTAACCGCATGCTGCACTTTCCGGATTATGAGCAGTTCTCTTTTTATACCAATGATGGTAACGAAGATGAACAAAAAATCGTTGCGAACAAGCTTCCTGTCACATTAGATAAAAATGGTAGCGGTAAAACAGTATTGAGTGCTTTGCCTGAGATACGGCGTCCGCGTGAGCTGCTGACAGAGATGACCTATGCCGATCCGAATGGTGAAATACAGACGATCAGTAGCGTAATTCCGGTGTGGCCAGCGGCTGTCGTCGCGGGGATCAAGAATGAAGACTGGGTATCGGTAAAAAACAAAACCCGTTTTACTGCGATTGCACTCGATACCAACGGTAAGCCCATGGCTGACGTACCGTTAGTCATTACAGGTATTGCGAGGCACAATGATTCACATCGGCGTCGTATTGTCGGTGGTTTCTATGCATACGAAAATACAGAATCGAGCAAGGAATTAGGCCAACTTTGTAAAGGCAAATCTGACGCACGCGGCTTACTGATCTGCGAAGTTGAGATAACAGAATCCGGCAATATCGAATTGCAGGTCAAAGCGTCTGATAATCAGGGGCGCAGTTCTTATGCGAAAACCTCGCTCTGGGTCACGGGTAAAGGTGAGGTCTGGTTTGATGGTGAGAACCAGGATCGCATGGATGTGTTACCGGAGAAAAAACAGTATAAGGCTGGCGATGTTGCAAGCTTCCAGGTACGTATGCCTTTCCGCTCAGCGACGGCATTGGTTGCGGTTGAACGCGAAGGCGTGATTGACACTATGGTCGTCGAGTTAAACGGCCGTGATCCGACTATCCGGGTACCGATCAAAGCGAGTTATGGCCCGAACGTGTATGTCTCCGTGTTGGCAGTGCGGGGTCGTATGCGTGAAGTGCCGTGGTATTCCTTCTTCAGTTGGGGATGGAAAGAACCACTCAACTGGTGGAGTGAATTCCGTGAATATCAGGCGCCAGGTGCAACGGTTGATCTGGCGAAACCAGCGTATAAATATGGGATTGCAGAAATCAACGTTGGCATTGCTGCTCAGCAGTTAGCTGTTACCGTCAGCAGTGATAAACCAGCCTACCCGATACGGGCAACATCGAAAGTCAGCATACAAGTCAGGCTGCCGGATGGTAAGCCTGCGGCCGGTGGTGAAGTTGCTATCGCGGCGGTGGATGAAGCCTTACTGGAACTGCAACCAAACGACAGCTGGAATGTACTGACAGCGCTGTTGCAACGTCGCAGTTATGGTGTTGAAACTGCCACAGCACAAATGCAGGTAATCGGGAAGCGTCACTACGGGCGTAAAGCAGTGGCTGCTGGTGGTGGCGGCGGAAAATCTCCCACCAGAGAGTTGCTTGATACCTTATTGCTCTGGAAGCCTGCAGTGCAGCTTGATGCCAACGGCCGGGCACAAATTGATGTGCCGCTCAACGATGCCTTAAGCAGTTTCCGGATTGTGGCTGTCGCACAAAGTGGTGACGGTATGTTCGGTACCGGAACGACAAGCATCAAGGCAACGCAGGATCTGCAGATTGTTTCCGGATTGCCGCCATTGGTGCGTGAAGGTGATCATTACAACGCCATGCTGACGGTGCGTAATACCACAAGCCGTGCGATGAAAGTAATGCTGCAAGCAAAAACCAACGGTGCCTCGGCATCATTGCCTGCACAAGAGTTACAGATACCGGCCGGCGAGGCACGCGAGGCGAACTGGCTGATAGAAGTGCCGCTACTCGGTGCCGATGTGCAAAGTCAGCAATTGCAGTGGGAATTCAGTGCACAGGAGCAGGGGGCAACTAATCAGGGCGCGAAAGATAGCCTGAAGTTTGTGCAAAAACTGATCCCAGCAATACCGGTGACAGTGCAGCAAGCGACCTTGATTCAGCTGGATAAGCCTTTGAGTTTACCGGTGGTCAAGCCAGCAGATGGTTTACCCGGTCGAGGTGGTATTGCAGTTTCTTTCCTGCCCAGCCTGATCAGTGGGAGTGATGGTTTGCGCCGGTATTTTGAAAACTATCCATATATCTGCCTGGAACAAAAAACATCCAGAGCCATCGGCTTGCGTGATGCGGGAATGTGGCAGAAAGTAGTCAATGAATTGCCTACTTATCTGGATGCTGATGGCCTGGCGTATTACTACCCACCAACAGACAGTGGACAAAGGCTGGGAAGCGATACGCTGACGGCCTACCTTTTGTCGGCAACGCTGGAAGCGGGCTATGCGATACCCGAATCACTCAGAGATAAGATGCTGCAAGGCTTGCAAGCTTTCGTAGAAGGAAAAATCACTCGTGATTTCTGGTCGCCACGCAAGGATTTAGATGTACGCAAACTGGCGGCGCTGGAAGCCTTATCCCGTTACAACCTTGTCCAACCAAGAATGCTTGGTTCAGTGCAAATCACTCCGAATCAATGGCCGACGGGCGCGGTGTTGGATTGGTATCTGATACTGCAAAGAAGCAGCGCTTTACCGCAACGTAGTCAGGCGTTGAAAGAAGCGGAACAGATATTAAGCAGCCGGCTCAACTATCAGGGCACGCGCATGGGTTTTTCCAATGAGCGCGATGATTACTGGTGGTGGCTGATGGGGAATAGTGACGTCAATGCAAATCGTTTATTGCTGGCGATGATGGACAATCCGGCATGGCGCGATGATTTGCCTAAGATACTCAATGGCACCTTGCAAAGGCAGGTACATGGTCATTGGATGACGACAACAGCGAATGTTTGGGGTTTGCTCGCACTGGAGAAGTTTTCGAAAAAATTTGAAGCTGAAAAAGTCAGCGGTTCCAGCCGTATCAGTCTGCAGCAAGCAGCGAATCCGGCATTGAATTCGCAAAACTTTAACTGGCCAGCGAATGGCGGTGGTAAGCTGCTGTTGCCGTGGCCGCAGACAATTGCTGCTGATACGAACCTGAAAGCGACGCATGATGGTAAAGGCAAGCCGTGGTTGCAGTTGCAAAGTCTGGCGGCAGTACCGTTGAAAACAGCATTTTCCAGCGGTTACCGGATCACGAAAACGGTAACGCCTGTGGAGCAAAAACAAGCAGGAAAATATCAGCGCGGCGATATCTTGCGCGTCAACATCGATATTGATGCGCAAACCGATATGACGTGGGTGGTGGCCACCGATCCTATCCCCGCTGGGGCGACCTTGCTGGGTTCAGGTCTGGGGCGCGATTCTGCAATTGCGGCTGCGACCGAACGTAACTCTGGACAGGCATGGCTGGCATACGAAGAGCGCAGTTTTGACAGTTTCAGAAGTTACTATCAGTTTGTTCCTAAAGGTAAATTCAGTATGTCTTACACGGTCAGACTGAATAATGCCGGTGAATTTCATCTGCCATCGACCAGAGTTGAAGCTATGTATGCGCCGGAAATGTTTGGTGAGTCACCAAATGCCTTGATGATAGTGAAGTGAAGCGGTTTTTATCCTTATCCCGAATGACGCAAATGTTTTCCGGCGGCGCTAAAGTGCCCATGTTTGCGAGGAATACTTTGCGTCAGTTCGTTTATTGGCTGAGTGCATTACTGTTGTTATGCAGTGGCAATGTTTATGCGGTGGTCAGCTATCAGGATGTTAAAGCCCGGTATTTATCCTCAGATGCCGTGTTGCTCGACAGGCACGGCGTTATTTTGCAGCAGATGCGGGTCGATGCCAGAGAGCGCAAACTGGCATGGGTCAGCCTGGAAGATATCTCTCCCGCACTCAGAAGTGCACTGATCGCATCCGAAGACAAACGTTTTTATCAGCATTCCGGTGTTGACTGGAACGCGGTCGCTGCTTCCGCTTGGGGTAACTTGTGGAATACGAAAACACGTGGTGCGTCCACCATCACGATGCAACTGGCTGGTTTGCTGGAGGAGGATTTAAGGCGCCGATCTTCCGCCCGCAGCACCTCGCAGAAAATTTCGCAGGCGATTGTTGCGCAATGGCTGGAGCGTCAGTGGCGTAAAGATCAGATTTTGGAAGCGTATCTGAATCTGGTGCCATTTCGCGGTGAAATCGTCGGTGCACATGCACTTGCACGAGTGATGTTTGGCAAGCATCCGAGTGGCATGGATCAGATTGAAGCAGCGATTGCCGTTGCGCTGATACGTGGTCCGAATGCCAGCATCAGCAAGGTCAGTGAGCGTGCCTGCCATATCCTGCGTGAGCAAAAACATCCTGAGTTCTGCGTCAATCTGGAAGGGCAGACGGCACTGGCCTTTTCTCATCTGAGCAGTAAATCCGGGACGGCCATAAACAGCATGTACACAACGACGCAGAGCGGATTAAATCTTGCGCCGCATTTTGCCCGCAGAGTCCTGACGGCGGATGAACGTCGCGTCACATCGACGCTGGATGCCCGTTTGCAGGCGTTTGCAAAAGACAGTCTGATTCGCCAGTTATCAGCCTTAGTCGATCGCAATGTTGAGGATGGCGCTATCGTTGTGCTGGATAACGCCAGTGGCGATGTTCTGGCATGGGTAGGTTCCAGCGGTAGCTTATCCGATGCGGCCCATGTCGATGGCGTGGTCGCACTGCGTCAGGCTGGCTCTACCCTGAAACCGTTTTTGTATGAACTGGGTTTGGAAAAACGCCTGATCACTGCGGCTTCGGTGATGGATGATACGCCGGTCAATCTGACGACAAGCAACGGCTTATATATTCCCCAGAATTACGATAAACACTTTAAGGGGCTGGTCAGTGCGAGAACCGCATTGGCGTCTTCGCTGAATATTCCTGCCGTCAGGATGTTGATCAGCATTCAACCCGAGGTGTTTTTCCGACGTTTGCAAGCGCTGGGTTTGCAACTGCGTGAATCTGGCGATTATTATGGTTACAGCCTCGCCTTGGGTAGTGCTGATGTCAGTTTGCTGAGTTTGACGAATGCTTATCGTAGCCTTGCAAATCAGGGCAATTTTAGTATTCCACGTTACAGAAATTCTGATCCGCGTCCATCGTCAGTGAGAGTGATGGATACCGCTGCATCTTATATCGTGAACGATATTTTGAGTGACAGAGCGGCGCGAGCCATGACTTTCGGATTAGAAAATGCGTTGGCAACCCGAGTCTGGAGCGCTGTTAAAACCGGGACTTCGAAAGATATGCGTGATAACTGGTGCATAGGGTTTTCTGAGCGTTACACCGTAGGGGTTTGGGTAGGGAATGCTTCCGGTGCGCCCATGTGGGATGTTTCCGGCGTCACCGGTGCGGCGCCTGTCTGGCAAGAAATTATGCACTATCTGCACAAAGATAGTCAGCCGGGCAGGGCAGGAAAACGCTCATTGCCCGACGGCGTTGAACAACGTCACATCAGTTTTTCTGATGAGATTGAAGCGCCCAGAAATGAGTTGTTTTTGAAAGGAACAGCGCAGGACAAGATTGTGCGGGCGCATTCAGATCAGATACAGACAAAAATCACTTATCCCAAGTCAGGGATGATTGTTGCCGTTGATCCGGATATTCCACCGGAACGCCAGCGCATGCGCTTTATCTCGGCTGGTGAAGGACAGGTACTGATATTGGATGGACAGCGTTTAAAAACAACGACTGTCATGAGTGAACAGCAAGAAAAAACTTTAAGATACGATTGGTTTCCTCTCCCCGGCAAGCATGTGCTGAGTTTGTTGACGCCTCAGGGCGTGTTGCTGGATCAGGTGAGCTTTGAAGTGCGCGGAGCAATGTTGGTCACGAATAAAAAAACGGGCCAACGCTAAGCTGACCCGTCTCTTGTTTTAATGCGCACCGCCTGCATCAACTGGTGCCGACGATTTTTTCGGCCTGGTCAACCAGACCAGCGCGATCAGACCGAGAAACATAAATGCTGACAGATAAAAAATATCTGTTGCTGCCATGGTGCTGGCTTGTACGCTGATGGTTCTGTCCAGAACTGCATACGCAGCATGCTCAGACATTCCCTGCTGCGTCAGACCTTGCATCGTCTGCACGAATGCCGGTGAAGCATAGCCAGTGCTTTCAGTGATGTGCGCGTGATGCATCGTGCTGCGACTATCCCACATCGTCGTCATAATTGAGGCGCCCATACCACCGCACATAATCCGTACAAAGTTAGACAGACCGGATGCAGCAGGAATTTTTTCCGGTGGCTGACCAGATAAAATGATCGATGTCAGTGGAATAAAGAACATCGACATTGCCGCCCCCTGAATCAGCGTTGGAATCATCAGCGACATCGTATCGACTTCGGTGTTGAAGCGTGCTCTGAGGAAAAAAACCAATGCAAATCCCAGGAATGCGAGCGACGCAACCCGGCGGGCATCCACCTTCGGTAAAATTTTTCCGATGATAGGTGACAATAAAATCGCGAAAATACCAACCGGTGCCATGACTTTTCCTGCTTCAGTCGCGGTGTACGATAACTGCGTTTGCAACCATAGCGGCATAATGACGAGGCTGCCAAAAAACAGGCCATAGCCAACAGAAATAGCAACGACACCTGCGGAAAAATTTCGTCCTTTGAATAAAGACAAGTCGACGACGGGATGGTCTTGTCCTTTTTCCCAGATGATGAAGTAAATCAGTCCAACGGCGGCAATCACCGTCAGTAAAATGATTTCACCTGAATTGAACCAGTCGAGTTCCTTACCTTTATCCAGCATCAGTTGCAAAGCGCCGACCCAGATTACAAGCAGAAACAGACCGACCTTATCAATCGGCAACGCTCGGATAGCTGATTCGCGTTTGTGGTAAATCGACCATGTCGCCCATGCAGTAAATAGCCCGACTGGAATATTGATATAGAAAATCCATGGCCAGGTGTAATTGTCTGAAATCCAGCCCCCAAGCAGAGGCCCCATAATCGGTGCGACCAGCGTCGTCATCCCCCATAGCGCAAGCGCCATCGAACTCTTGGCCGGGGTGTAACTCGATAGCAGCAAAGATTGGGACAGTGGAATCATTGGGCCAGCAACCGCACCCTGCAAAATACGCGCCGCAATCAGCGTCTCGATATTCGGTGCAATGCCACACAACCAGGACGACAACACGAATAATAATATCGAGGTCATAAACAATCGGACTTGCCCGAACTGCGTGGTCAGCCAGCCCGTTAACGGAACCGAGATCGCATTGGCAACAGCGAAGGACGTGATCACCCATGTACCTTGTTGCGGCGATACTCCAAGGTTGCCTGAAATTGCCGGAATCGATACGTTGGCAATTGATGAATCAAGCACATTCATGAACACCGCCAGAGACAGCGCAAGTGTTCCCATTGCCAATTGGGCGCCTTTCAGCGGCGGATGCGCTGCATGAGCAGCGCTGGATGCTGTACTCATTACTTCGCCTTGGTTTTAGCCGAATTGTTAGCAGTATTTGCTGTGGATAAATTGGCATTGATAATCGATGTAATGCGTTGCTCGACATCTTTACCGTTTTGCTCAAATACGCTGGTCTGGTAGGCGGGTGCGGTACGGGCTGCTGTATTTGCCGTGACTGGCGCACCTTGTTGTTGAGAGATATTGACCTGTACCTGCATGGAAACCCCGATGCGCAGTGGATGCGCTTCCAATTCTTTAGGGTCAAGAGAGATGCGCACGGGAACACGTTGTACTACTTTAATCCAGTTACCACTGGCGTTTTGCGCGGGAAGCAATGCAAATGCAGAACCTGTGCCGGCAGACAGGCCAATGACTTTCCCGTGATATTCGACATCGCTGCCATACAGATCCGAATGTAAGGTCACGTCCTGGCCTATACGCATATGGGCTAACTGTACTTCTTTAAAGTTGGCATCCACCCACAGTGAATTCAAAGGAACGATAGATAATAACGGTGCTCCTGCATTGACTCGCTGTCCGATTTGTACTGCGCGCTTTGCAATATAGCCGCTGACCGGAGCCGGTAAAGAGGCACGGTTATATGCCAGCATCGCTTCACGCACTTTAGTGGCAGCGCGCAGCACATTCGGATGTTGCGTGACGGTCGTATTCTCGGTCAGTGCACGATTCGAGCTTAACTGTTCACGCGTAGCCAGCAATGCAGCCTCTGCTGTTTTTAGCGCATTTTTAGCATGTTCCAGCTCTTCGGTAGAAATTGCACCAGAGCTGAGTAAAGTCTGGCGGCGGGCCAGATCGGATTTTGCACGTTCAACATCCGTGCTGCGCACGTCGATATTCGCTTGCAAGCTGGCATTGTTAGCAAACAACACCTTCACTTCACGTACAGTTTGCGCCAGTTGTGCTTCTGCTTGTTCCAATGCGACTTTGGCATCAGTCTTGTCGAGTTCAATCAAAGGTTTGCCAGCCTGCACCAGTTCGGTATCGTCAGCATGAATCGCAACGACAGTGCCAGCAATCTGCGGTGTCACCTGGATGACGTTACCTGCGGCATACGCATCTTCAGTGTGTTCAAAATTACGGGCAACCAGTGCCCACCAAGCGCCGTATGCAATAGCGGCGATCACAATAACGGCGGTAACAACGAGCAGGCGGCCGCGGCGCTTGCTTTTGTCCGGCGCAGCTTCAATTGCAGGCGCGGTAGGGGTATTTGTGTTTTGTGCTGGAGCGTTCATTGCGCTGCCTCCGGTTTGTTAGGTGCTGAGAAATTATTGGATGCCGCATTCGCCGATGCGATGCTTTCGGCCTTGCTGTCATAGCCACCGCCGAGTGCTTTGATCAGATTAATCTGACTGTCCGTGTGGCGAATAGCAATGTCCAGTGATAATTTTTGCTGTGCGAGCAGCGCCGTTTCTGCCGCTAAAACAGGGAGCATGTTTGCTGTGCCTGCTTTTTGTCGTTGCTGAGCGAGTTGCAAGGCGGTTCTGGCTGCTTGTTCAGCAATGATCTGCTGTTTTGCTTGCGCTTCACTGGTTTGCAAGGTCTGTAACTGATCGGCGACCTCGTGCAACGCATCTGTCAGACTCTGATTGTATGTGGCAACAGCGACGTCGTAGCCTGCGACTTTATTTTTCAATTGTGCGCGCAGACGACCGCCCTCAAAAATCGGCAGACGTATGGTTGGTCCTACGCCAACGATACTGCTGCCGCTCTTGACGAAATTGTCCAGACCCAGGCTGGATAAACCGGCAAATCCGACGATGTTGATGTTGGGGTAAAACTGATTTTTCGCCAGATCAATCTCGCTCTGACCTGCTTCAACACGCCAGCGTGCTGCAACGATATCTGGTCTTCTTGAAATTAATTCCAGCGGCAGATTGGCGGGTGCCGCAATCGCCATATTTGTCTGCAAACGAGGTGTAGGAATTTGCTGCCCGCGTTCTGGTCCTGCGCCCAGCAATGCAGCCAGTTGGTTGCGTGTTAAAGCGATGGCTTCTTTCCAGCTGATGATGTCGTTTTTGATACTGGAAATTTGCAACAAACTCTGTTGAATTTCAGATTTTGTTTCCAGTCCTGCTTTTAGCCTCTGTAATGTCAGCTGATCGATTTTTTCGCGTACGGCAAGTTGCTGTTCGCTCAGCGCGAGTTGCTGATATTGACGCGCCAGTTGCAACCAGCTACGCGCAATCGCACTGCTCAATAGAAGACGAGCGCTTTGTTTTTCTGCTTCAGCGACTTTTTCCTGAGAGACGGCAGTGCGCATTTCTGCGCTGTGTTTGCCCCAGAAATCGAGTTCGTAGCTGGCATTCAATGCCAACTGATTATTGCTCTCGTAAGTACCGGCCAGCGGTTTGGGGATCAGCCCGTGTTCGGTAAACCGCTGGTAAGTGCTGTCCAGACTTGCATTAACCGAGGGAAGGGCATTGGCACTGACCGCTGCATTGACGGCGCGTGCTGCATTGATGCGTGCGCTTGCTGCCTGCAACGATGGATTATTGCTTAATCCTGCATCAATCAATGCCTGCAGTTCGTGGCCGCCGATCACCACACCCCAGTCACTGGCAGGCCACAAGCCTTGCTGTTGCGCAAAGATGCCGGCATTTCCTTCGTTGGCTATCGACTTGAGTTGCGACTGACTTTGTATACCGTCAAAACTGACACAGGCAGAAAGCAGTGCCAGTACTCCGACAGCAATCGCATGATAAGCAATATGCTTGCTGTTCATTTTGTTTATCTCGGGAGGTTTCATTTGATTTGTATGTTCACAGTTGATATGGCGGCTGATGAATTTAATTGCCTGTGCAATGATTATTTTGACGACTCTAATAGTGGGCGATTTGCGAGTGCCTTACGCAAAAGACACTTCAGAAAACCGAGTTCTTCTTCTGAAAATCCGGTAAAGCCGATGTTAAGAACTTCTTTATAAATAGACGGCAATTGTGCTGCCATTTCTTTGCCACTCGCGGTCAGTTCCAGTTTAAAAAGGCGTTTATCTGCCGGGTCTTGCGTTCTGAGCAGAAAACCCTTTGACTCCAGTTTATCCAGCGTTCTTTTCATTGCAGCCGAATCGATGAATAAATCACGCGACAGATCCGCTGCAGTATGACATTTACCGAGCCCCAGCATTAAAAAAACACTGGCTTGTGAATGGGTGATGCCACGCGAACGCAAAGCGCCGTCGGCAGCACGGGATAGCATAGTTCTTGTTCTTGCGATCAGATACCCCACGCTGTCTTCTACGTGGCTTACGTCAAACTGTAAGGAAGATTTTTCGTCAGTCATTTCATTAAATAATCATTGCTTAGGCAATAGTTTATCTCAAGTGAAAAATAATTGCTGGGCGTAAAAAAAGCGCTGCCGTAGCAGCGCTTGAAAAGTATCTATGAATTATTTATAAAATTTCGCTCGCATGATCTGCCAGACGTGAACGTTCGCCGCGGGCTAACGTCACGTGACCACTGTGCGACCATCCTTTGAAGCGATCAACGACATAGGTCAGGCCGCTGGAGCCTTCGGTCAGATATGGCGTATCGATCTGCGCGATATTGCCAAGGCAGATGATCTTTGTGCCCGGGCCAGCTCGCGTTACCAGAGTTTTTACCTGCTTCGGCGTCAGATTTTGTGCTTCATCTATAATCAGGAACTTATTGACAAAGGTACGCCCGCGCATGAAGTTCAGCGATTTGATCTTGATTTTCGAGCGAATCAGATCCTGAGTTGCAGCACGCCCCCAATCGCCGGCATCATTGTCTGACTTATTCAGCACTTCGAGATTGTCGTCAAATGCACCCATCCAAGGCGACATTTTTTCTTCCTCAGTACCTGGCAGGAAGCCGATGTCTTCGCCAACTGGCACGGTGACGCGGGTGACAATAATTTCATTGTAGGTTTTGGTTTCCAGTACTTGCGCCAGGCCTGCGGCGAGTGCGAGCAAGGTCTTGCCGGTACCGGCCTGACCCAACAGCGTGACGAAATCACATTCAGGATCCATCAGCAGATTCAGGGCGAAATTCTGCTCACGATTGCGGGATGTGATACCCCATACGCTATTCTTCACATGACCATAATCGCGCAGGGTCTGCAAGACGGCGGTCTTGCCATTAATTTGTTTTACCTGGCCGTAAAATGATGCCTCACCATTATTCGGTTCAAGATAAACAAACTGATTGACCAGCAATGATGGAATCACAGGGCCAGTAATCCGGTAAAACGTGGTGCTGAGCCCGTTTCTGTTTTCTTGCCAGGTTTCTATACCTTTGCCATGTTTATTCCAGAAATCGTCAGGCAACTGGACGATGCCGGAATACAGTAAATCACTGTCTTCCAGAACATGATCATTGAAGTAGTCTTCTGCTGGCAAACCCAACGCCCGCGCTTTGATGCGCATGTTGATGTCTTTCGACACCAGTACGATAGGGCGTCCTGGGAATTCCTGCTCCAGTGCCTGTACAACGCCAAGAATCTGATTATCAGCTTTTCCTTGTGGCAGGCCGCGCGGTAATTCGCCGACTTGCAACTTGGTCTGAAAATACAAATGCCCCTTCGCTTCTTTATTGCCTAACTTGGATAAGGAAATTCCTTTTTCTATATCCTGATGGTCAATGTCGCCGACCAACGCATCGAGAGAACGCGAAATCTGCCGCGCATTGCGGGCAACTTCCGACATTCCCTTTTTATGATCATCCAGTTCTTCCAGCGTGATCATCGGCAGGTAAATATCATGTTCTTCAAAACGGAACAAAGACGTAGGATCATGCATCAGCACATTGGTATCGAGTACGAACAGCTTGATGATTCCCGATTTGTCAGCAGCGCGGCTGGTACTGGATTTAACGCGGATATCAGGAACTTTTGTTTCGGTGGTTCCAATTGCTCCGGTCATCGCTGGTGCGACTATTTTTTTCGTTGCTGGCATGCGCTGAGCTTTAGCCGGTGTCGTTTTTTGTGTTGAACGAGCACTGACTTTTTGGGGGGCAACAGGTGTCTGCGCTTTCTTTGCAGTGGCGGCCTGATTTTCAGCGGCTCTGGTTTTTTCGGTGTGGGCGACTTTTACCGCTTTGCTTGGCTTACCTGATTCCGCTTTTGGATAGTCTTTAGGTGACAATAATGCTGCGGGTTTGGTCGGCATTTTTGGTAATGGCATGAATACCTCAATCAAAAAGTGAGAGCTGTAAAATCAAAAAGCCGCTGTGGCGACCCCAGCTGATTGCTGGTTTTGCCCTGGCGGCTTCTAAGTATAGAAAATTGGTAGAGTTCAATTAGGTTTTTGCGCTCACGAATTCAAGTACTTCATCAACGTGTCCTGCTACTTTGACACCTCTCCATTCTTTCACTAATTTACCCGTGGCGTCAATCACAAATGTGCTGCGCTCTATGCCGCGAGCCTGTTTGCCATACATGTTTTTCATTTTCATGACGTTAAACAGCAAACACAAGGTTTCATCAGGATCGGATATCAGTTCAAATGGCAGATCGAGTTTCTTTTTGAATCCTTCGTGCGAACGCAGGCTATCGCGGCTGATGCCAAAAATTTCTGTGTTTGCGGATTCAAATTGTGGATATAAATCACGGAAAGCGATGCTTTCGGTGGTGCAGCCCGGGGTGTTGTCTTTGGGGTAGAAATAAATCACCAGATTTTTACCCACGTAATTACTTAAGTGAAATTCCTGGTCGCCTGTCATGGCGGCAGAAAATTCTGGCACCTGGCAATTCAAAGCGGAAAGTGTGTCAGCCACTGTAATCTCCTTGGTTAGTGGTGGAGAAGGTGTTGCTGGCAGACTATATCAGGGCAACCAGTTCTCCGGATCTTCCGGGTAGGCTGGCCCATGAAAGGGGATATGTCGGCAATTCTTTATCTTTGATAACGTTAAAGTAGTCAGCCATAGATATGCAACGATAACCTTGCTTATGCCAGCCTGTCAGCAATTCCTCGAATATGGGGGCAAGTTTTTGACCTTCAAGTTCTGCGTGTAAGGTAAATACGTGGTCACGCAGATTTTTTGTCAGATCCAGTATGTGTGCTGCAATCGTTGAACTGGTCAGCTCCTGACCGTTTATTGTTCGTCCCAGCAATTCATCCAGCGTAGGCAGGGTTGTCGGCATTTGTATGCATGACTTTACCTCGTTACCTACTTTTAAACGGTAAGGGCCAGCTTCTGGATTGGCAAGGCTGCCATCGTCAGTCAACATGGCGCGGCCATCAGAGGCGTATTGCATTCCAAACTGATCAAGCTGGGCAAATGCGTGCTCATTCATTTGCCAGCCAGCAGCGCCGTGCGTTACCGGTGTACGACCAAATATCTGCTGAAATTTCTTTTGCGCTTGTTGCATCTGACTGCATGTCCAGTCTTTGCCGCGCTGCCGGACATTGTCGTGCCAGACGACGTGATCCCAGGTGTGGATGCCACACTCAAAACCAGCATCAGCAACCGCGCGCATTTCTGTCGTGCAGTTACCGATGTCCGGTGCAGGCAAGAGCACGCCATACATCAGGGTCTTGATGCCGTAATGTTCTACGACTGAAGTGCGGGAAACCTTTTGAAAAAAACCCGGGCGAAATGCCCGGCGCAATGCCCAGCCGGTATGATCTTTTCCCAGTGAAAACAGAAAAGTTGCTCCGGCTTGATGTTGCTTGAGTATCCGCACCAGATTCGGCACACCTTCTTTCGTACCGCGAAAGGTGTCGACGTCGATTTTCAGAACGATGTTCGGCATGCTGATCTGTATCAGTCCATCAGGGAACGTGCTTCAGCGACTTGCGAACGATAAGCATCAAAAATATTGCGCATCGTATCTTTCATGTCGGTTGTTGGCGCCCAGCCCAATTCTTCGCAAGTATTGGTGATTTTTGGCACACGATTTTGTACGTCCTGATAACCTGCACCGTAGTAAGCGCCGGATGTGGTTTCTGTCAGTTGTACTTTTTTCGCTGTTTCTGCGTATTCAGGATACTCGGCAGCGAGTGTCAGCATCATGTTAGCAAGTTCACGAATCGAGTAATTATTGGTTGGATTACCGATGTTGTAAATTTTTCCGGAGGCGACACCATTTTTATTATCGATGATGCGCATCAGAGCGTCGATGCCGTCGTCGATATAAGTGAATGCACGTTTTTGCGCGCCGCCGTCCACCAGCGAAATGTTCTCGCCGCGGACGATATGACCGAAGAATTGCGTTACTACACGTGAGCTGCCTTCTTTTGGTGTGTGAATATTGTCCAGGCCAGCACCGATCCAGTTAAATGGACGGAATAAGGTGAAGTTCAGGCCTTCCATGCCATAGCCCCAGATCACACGATCCATCAGCTGTTTCGCGCAAGAGTAAATCCAGCGTGGCTTGTTGATCGGGCCGCAGATCAGTTCTGATTCTTCTGGATCGAATTCTTCGTCGTGACACATGCCATACACTTCAGAAGTGGAAGGGAAGACCAGATGTTTGCCGTATTTAGCAGCGGAACGTACGATAGGCAGGTTCGCTTCAAAGTCCAGTTCAAACACGCGCAATGGCTGTTTCACGTAAGTCGATGGTGTCGCGATCGCTACCAGCGGCAGTATGACATCGCATTTTTTTACATGATATTCGACCCATTCTTTATTGATGGTGATATCGCCTTCAAAAAAGTGCATGCGCGGATGGTTGATCAGGTCGCCCAGACGCTCAGTTTGCATATCCATGCCGTAGACTTCCCAGTCTGTCGTTTCCAGAATACGTTTGGACAGGTGATGACCGATAAAACCGTTCACGCCGAGAATGAGGACTTTTTTCATGGTGAGTTCTTCTTAAATGTAAATGTTGGGCTATGCCGTATGACGCAGTCTGATTGTGATCAGGCCGCCCCTGTCAATTGCTTCAATTCGTTGACCGAGATAGGTTTTCCGTCGCAGTGCAATTCAATTATGCGCAATGCTTTACCATCGCCGCATACGCCAAGGGCGACATTATCCACTACATGCAAGCCTGTCGGCAAATTTCCAGCTGGTAAATTAGATAAACGTGCTTTTTGAATAATGAAATGATGGCCTGACTGCTCGAAAAATGCCCCTGGGTAAGGCGGTGCGACAGCCCGGTGGAGGTTATATACCTGTTGTGCCGACTGCGACCAGTCTATCCGACCATCTTCAGGTTTGCGTCCACCGAAATAACTGCCTTCGCTGAGTTTGTTTTCTAATGCTTTGTATTCGCCACTGATCAGGCCGGGCAGCGCATACCAGAGTGTTTGCTCAGCAGCGACGGTTAATTTTCCGAACACTTCATAAGCAGTGTCATCCAGAAGAATCGGTACGGCTGTTTGCGCAATAATTTTGCCAGCATCCGGTTTGGCCGCCATTTCGTGCAAAGTAGCTCCCGTTTCAGTTTCGCCGTGAAAAACTGCCCAGTTAACGGGAACGCGGCCACGGTATTTCGGCAAGAGAGAGCCGTGCAGATTGTAGGCGCCACGTTTTGCCAGCGCGAGCAGATCCACTGGCAGCATGTGACGATAATAAAAACTGAAAATGAAGTCAGGTGCGATGGCAGCGATACGTTGCATCAATTCAGCGGATTTCGGATCTGCCGGCGTGATGCTCTCAATTCCATGTTCCTTGCACAAAGCAGCGACGGATTCAAACCAGATAGTTTCCGCCGGATTGTCTTCATGCGTTACGACCAGGGCGATATGAACGCCACGCGCGAGCAGGGTTTTAATGCTGCGTACGCCGACGTTATGGTAAGCAAAGACGACCGCGGTAGGTTGGGAACTCATTTCAGTTTTCCTTTGCTGCAGCAGGCAGGTCTTGCAAAATCGTTTGCACCACATAACGCGGACGCCCACGTACTTGCTGATAAATACGACCGATATATTCGCCGAGCAAGCCTATGCCAAACAGAATCACACCCATCAGGAAAAAAGCGATCGCGAACAAGGTGAACAGGCCTTCGGCTTCCGCGCCGAAAACGAAACGGCGTATCAGCAGCAACGTCACCAAGCCACCCGACAGTACCGATAGCAACATACCCAGAACAGAAAATATCTGCAAAGGCATAATGGAAAAGCCGGTCATCAGGTCGAAATTCAGGCGTATCAGGCTATACAGTGAATACTTGGATTCGCCCGCTGCACGCTCTTCATGCTCTACGACGATTTCTGTTGGCTTGCGCGAGAATGTGTAGGCGAGGGCAGGTACGAAGGTGTTAACTTCGCTACACTGATTGATCAGGTCAATCACGTTACGACCGTAGGCACGCAGCATATTGCCCTGATCGGTGATTTTGATGCGGGTGATTTTTTCGCGCAAGCGGTTCATTGCTTTCGACGCATAGGTGCGCCATGCGGAATCCTGACGCTTACGCCGTATCGAGCCCACGTAGTCATAACCTTCGCGCATTTTTTCGACCAGAGCGCCGATTTCTTCCGGAGGATTTTGCAAGTCAGCATCCAGCGTGACCACGATTTCGCCACGGGTTGCTTCAAAGCCAGCCAGAATCGCCATGTGCTGACCGTAATTGCCATTGAAAAGCACGACGCGCGTAACGTCGGGGCGAAGGCGGAACTGGTCGGATAACATCGCCGCGGTGTTGTCGCGACTGCCATCGTTGACGAAGACAATTTCATAGCTGACGCCACGCGCCGCCAGCGTATCGAGAGCGGGATAAAGGCGGCTGAACAACTTGGCGAGGCCTGCTTCCTCGTTGTAAACAGGAATGACCACTGATAGTTCGGGTTTCATCATAAGACGTGCCAGATTCAAAGAAGGCGGGATTTTACCGCAGACACGACGCGTTCGACATCGGCTTTTGTCATGGCAGGGAATAATGGCAAGGTCACGATCTGACTGCCGACACGTTCCGCAATCGGGAACATACCTTCTTTAAAGCCACGTGCGCGATACATGGTGAATAAATGAATCGGACGGTAGTGGTAGCCGAGGCCAATTTTCACATCCAGCATTTGCTGCATAAAGACCGCGCGGTTCACACGTTCTGGCAGCACTATATGGAACATGTGCCAGTTAGAGTTGGTGAAATCTGCGACCGGCAATTCGGCGCCCGTTTGCGCTTCGAAATCAGAACCAAACTGCTCGAAATAATATTGCGCCAGTTCTTTACGTTTGGCATTGAATTCCGCCAGATGTTTCATCTGACCGAGGCCGATCGCTGCGGCGATGTCGGTCATATTGAATTTTCCGCCCAGCACATCAACGTCGATGCCATCCACGCCGCTGCGGGTCACGCCTTGCAAACGGTATTTTTCGGCGAGGCGTGCTTCTTCCGCATTGTTCAGAACCAGGCAGCCACCTTCACCGGTCATGATATTTTTGTTGACCTGAAAGCTGAACGACACAAAATCGCCAAACGAACCGATGCGTTTACCTTTCCAGGTGGAGCCTATGGCTTGCGCAGCATCTTCGACCACGCGTAAATGATATTTATCGGCAAGCTCGTACAATTTATCCATGTCGCAAGGCAAACCACACATATGCACGGGAATAATCGCTTTGGTGCGTGGTGTGATCGCCGCTTCAACCAGATTCAGATCGATGTTGTGCGTTTTTGGATCGATATCGACGAACACGGGTGTTGCGCCGGTTTCAATAATCACGCTGGCCGTAGCGACCCAAGAGTTCGGCGTGGTAATGACCTCATCACCAGCGCCGATGCCGGCGATGCGCAACGCGATTTCCATGGTGCAGGTGCCGGAGTTAAAAGTACGTACCGGACGACCGCCGAAATATTCAGATAATTGTGCTTCCAACGCCTGTACTTTGGGCCCGCTGGCGAGCCAGCCGGAACGCAAAACTTCCGTGACAGCCGCAATGGTTTCTTCATCTATGCTAGGTTTGGTGAAAGGCAAAAATGCTAAAGAGTCGCTCATATTGATCCTTTAATTGCGTCTGAGACGCGTATGTACTGCATGTCTGGTGCGTATGGACGCTGTATCAGTCTGATTATACTGGGTGGAGTATATCCGGATGCCGCTTTGTTTTCGCTGACAATTAGGCGATTTTTACGGATACTCCCCCAAATTCCTGCAATTAGCCGTTTTAAATCAGCTCTTCATTAATAAGGCCACGCCGACGATGATGATGCCGATTGCGAGCATACGTTGCAAGGTCATCACTTCGCCCAGGAAATACCAGGCGCCGATTGCATTGACGATATAACCGATCGACAGCAGAGGATAGGCAATCGTCACCGGAATACGCGACAAGCCGATAATCCACACGACGACGGACAGGCCATAGCACGCCAGCCCGCCTATGATTGGCCATTGCGTTGCAATCTGCACGCCGACATGGAACCAGTTGCTGGCATTGACGTGGATTTCGCCGATGGCATTCGTACCTTTTTTCAGCAACAGTTGTGCTAACGCGTTCAACAGGATGCCGGTAATGATGAAGCCGAAAGTGTTGATATTCATTATGGTTCTTGGTTTTTCTTTTATTTTTTAAGGGCGTATCGTCGCGATAATCACGCGGCGCGGGTCTTCCCCAATCACGCGCATAGGCAGGTTTTGCTGTTGGAATTCCTTGTAAATATCGGTGCGGACAATCGCAACAGCCGCTTCACCGCGCTGATTGTGAGCACGCCAGCGTGCAACGAAATCGGCGCGATTTGGTATCCACAATTCTGGCTGTTGCTTCAGGCCGAATTCCATTTCATCCGGAAATTCTACCAGCGTCAGTGTGCGTTCCAGATAAAACGGCAGCGATTGCTCATAACGTCCAACCGCATACAATGGCGTATCGGGTTTTGTCAGTTCGGCTTTTATCGACGGAACATGCGCCGAACCGGCAATGTATTGCCCCCAAGGATCGTGACCAAGGAACGCGACTTGCCCGGCAATAAACCCAGCGCTCGCCAGCAGAATGATGGACCAGTCTTTGCCAGCATGACCTTTGCCTGCAACAAACCACGCAACGAGACCTCCTGCCAGTGTGATGCCAGCGGCGACAAACAGCCATGTGGCATAACCCTGATTCAAGGAGGTTTCAATTGAATTTGAACCCAGTCCCGCTGCTTTATTTACAAACAGCAGACCGATCAAGCCCAACAGTGCAAACAGAATGGCGGCGATTTTCAAGGCGCGCGCTTGACATTGATCGACGTAGAAGCCAATCAGCAAGGCCAGCGCCGGGAAAATCGGCAAAATATAGCCTGGCAATTTAGAGCCGGAAATACTGAAAAAGAAAAAGAAAAACACTGCCCAGATCAACAGCAGCTTACGCGGTTGAAAGCCTGCCGATGGTTCTTTGATGCCCGTCCACAAACCCTGCAGCAATACGCCTAACCACGGCACGATACCCAACAACAGGAAAGGGAAGAAGTAATACCAGGCGCCGCCACGGTTGTGCACGCCGCTGGTGAAGCGTTGAAAATGTTCGTGAATGAAAAAGAAATGTGGGTGTTCAGGATTTTTCAGCGCAATTAAAATGAACCAGGGTGCAGTGATCGCAAAAAACAGGATCAGACCTTTCCCCATATGCAGGCGTGCCCACAAAGCCCAGTCTCTGGTCAGTAAGGTGTAAATGACCAGCACAGCTCCCGGCAAAACAAAGCCAATCAAGCCTTTCGACATGGTTGCTAATGCCATGCCTGCCCAGCACACCAGCATCGCATTGCGGCGTTCGGTGTCGCTGACACCATCACGTTGGCCGAGTAAAAGCCCGCACATGCAGAGCACCATCATGCCGGATAAGCCCATGTCGAGCGAATTAACATGACCCATGCCCGCCCAGTAAAAACTGGACCCCAGCACCAGCGCCGCGATAATGCCGACACGACGGTTGAATAATTTGTTTCCCGTGTAAGCGACAGACGCAACGCCGATCAGACCGCACAGCCCGGTCCATAAACGTGCTTGCCAATCACCGAGGCCAAACACGGAAAAGGTGAGGGCATTCATCCAGTTTTGCAGCGGCGGCTTTTCGAAATACTTGATGCCGTTCAGGCGCAAAGTGATCCAGTCACCAGTGGCCAGCATTTCGCGCCCCATCTCGGCATAGCGGCCTTCATCGGTTGGCACCAGGGTTCTGGCACCCAGCATATAAAACCAGACAATCAGGAAACCGATTGCTAATGCCCACAAGGTGCGCGGTGATTCAAATGGTGATTGTGTATGTTTGGGTATATTCATACTTTCTCCATCACCAGCGCCAGCGCTACTTTACGGCCTTCCGCCATCAAAATGTTATAGGTGCGGCACGCTGCCTGATTGTCCATGCATTCAACACCGATACGTTGTGCGGTCAACGCCGCTATCAGGCGTGGATGGATGAAGCGTTGTTTATTGCCTGTACCCAAAATCACGACGTCGGGTTTAGTCGCATCGATTTGCGCAAAATCGTCAGCGCTCAGGGCATCAAAGCTGCTGACCAGCCAGACGACGGGCTTTGCTTCGGGTAAAACAATCAGACTATGACGATACAGAATCGCGTTGATTTCAACGCTGTCTTGTTCGTAACCTGTGATGGTTTGATATTGTTGTGTCGGTGTGGAATGCAGCTTCATCTTTTCGTTCTGTCTTTGAGGTAAGCCATGTGAGTGCGGCATTGTAACTTTTTTTAACAGAGAGTTCTCTGCTTTCACCTTGCTAGCGTCATCCTTCTTGCGCATCAAAATCGCTCGTATGACAAGATCTTGCGGAAAACTTGCACCATCATGGATCAGTATTGTGGTAAAGCCGTATTTTTTACGATCTTTAAAGAAAATCTCAGGCGCCAATGAATGCGATATTGCGGTTTTCTGTTACGCTCATTTGAGGTTTTGTTGTTTTTATATTATCCGAAATCAGAATCATCTTTCACGGAGGAAGTGATGTGGAATATTTCGATACGCGCTCGTCTTAATTTTGCGATGTATGGACTTGGCATCTTGCTGCTGCTGATTGCGATCGGTGGATTTATGGGCGTGAGGAAGTCAAATCAGGCATTGCAAACTGTCTACGATGACAGGCTGGTGGCAGTTGGTCAGCTCGATATCGTGATCCGAGCCATACTTCGCAATCAGATCGAACTGGCCAGCGCCTTGTCCGTTCCGCCAGAAGCAATCCCAAATTATCTTGATGAAGTCAAAAAAAATAAGGCCATCGCAGACAAAGAGTGGGCTGATTACATGGCGACGTATCTGACACCAGAAGAAAAATTGCTGGCCGATCAGTTTGCACAAAGTCGTGCCCGGTTTCTGGAAAAGGGACTGGTGCCGACGGTGAAAGCGTTGCAGGACAAAGATCAGAAAACTGCAGCAGACTTATTCCAGGGCCCCGTAAGGACTGAATTTGAATCGGTCAAAAAGAATATGGATACGCTTTTGGAGTTGCAACTGAGAGTGGGGAAAGAGGAATATCTGGATAGTCAGGCAAATTATCAGCGTTTTATCTGGATGGCAGGATGTATCGTAACGCTAGGGCTGCTGGTCGCCATTGGTATGCGTTTCTGGCTGGTGCGTTCGATTTCTGAACCATTGAACCGTGCTGTGGATTTTGCAGATGCTATAGCGGGTGGGGACCTGACGCGCCAGATCCGGGTTGATTCGCATGATGAAATCGGCGGATTGCTACTCGCATTACAAAAAATGAGCCAAAACCTGCAAGAAATTGTGCAGAAGGTCAGGTACGGAACCGAAACGATTACCACTGCTTCAACGGAAATTGCTAATGGCAATTTAGATCTTTCTGCGCGAACTGAGGCGCAGGCAGGGTCACTGGAAGAGACTTCCTCGTCAATGGAAGAACTCAACTCCACCACTAAACAAAATAGCGATAATGCACGTCAGGCGAACACGCTTGCTGCGTCTGCTTCCGCCATCGCAACCAAGGGCGGTGAGGTGGTTGCCCGTGTGGTCGATACCATGGGTTTCATCAATGCGTCGTCGCAGAAGATCGTCGATATCATCAGTGTTATTGATGGTATTGCTTTTCAGACGAATATCCTGGCGCTGAACGCGGCGGTTGAGGCTGCACGGGCAGGGGAGCAGGGCCGGGGATTCGCCGTAGTGGCATCTGAAGTGCGCAATCTGGCGCAGCGATCTGCCGCAGCCGCCAAGGAAATTAAGACGCTGATTACCGATTCGGTTGGCAATGTCGAACAAGGGAACCGACTGGTCGCCGATGCGGGCAATACGATGCAAGAGGTGGTCAGCAGCGTTCGACGGGTGACGGACATTATGGGCGAGATTACCGCCGCCAGTCGCGAGCAGGAAATCGGAATTGAGCAAATTAATGAGGCCTTAATCACGATGGATGGAGTGACTCAGCAGAATGCTGCGCTGGTGGAGCAAGCTGCGGCTGCGGCCAAATCGCTGCAGGATCAGGCGGAAGAACTAGAGCGGGTGGTCAGCGTGTTCAAACTCCAGCATCAGCAAGTGGCAAGCACGGCTGGCGGGCGTGCTCCGCAGAGCCGGAAACTGACTTTACTCGCAGGCTGAATGGCGCATTGAATTTATCTGAGTCGACTTAAAAAAAACAGACCGATCAACATTTGATGTCCGGACTGTTTTTTCATTGTCTCCTCTTGTGGGGATGCTGCTCAGAAAAACGCAGCAATCCTAGTGACTTCAGTAACTCATCAGAACTCTTCCCATTGATCGGTATCCCCTTTCTTTGGCGGTGCCTGCGTTGTCAGCGTTTTCTTCGTCGGCAAGGTTTTTACGACGTTGCGTGCAGCCTGACGCGGTGGATTTGCCTTGCTGGCAGGGCTTACCAGTTTAGGTTTAGGTTTCGGTCTGGTTGCATTGCTGCTGGTTGGCGTGACAGTTTCATTTTTTAATTGAAAAATACTGACGGCACTTAGTAAATGCGCCGACTGTTCCTGCATCGCCGCGGCCGCTGCGGCTGCCTGCTCCACTAAGGCAGCATTTTGTTGGGTGACGTTGTCCATTTCAACGATGGCCAGATTCACCTGGGATATGCCTGCACTTTGCTCGGTGGTTGCCGCCGTAATTTCCGCAATAACATCGGTGACTTTACGCACGCTTTCGAGAATATCGTTCATCGTTTCACCCGCCTGATCGACCAGCCTGCTACCGTGATTGACGCTATCCACAGAGTCATTGATCAGGGCTTTAATTTCTTTTGCTGCCGTTGCTGAGCGTTGCGCAAGATTGCGAACTTCTGATGCGACAACCGCAAAGCCGCGTCCCTGCTCACCTGCGCGTGCTGCCTCGACGGCGGCATTTAACGCCAAAATGTTGGTCTGGAATGCAATGCTGTCAATCACACCGATGATGTCAACAATCTTTTGTGATGAAGCATTGATGACGCCCATCGTGGAAACAACTTCTGCGACGACAACGCCGCCTTTCTTTGCCACATCTGACGCACTCAGTACGAGTTGATTTGCCTGTCGTGCGTTATCGGCATTGTGCTGTACGGTGCTGGTCAGTTCTTCCATTGACGACGCGGTTTCTTCGAGCGAGCTGGCTTGCGACTCGGTGCGGGATGATAAGTCCATATTTCCTGAAGCGATCTCGGTGGACGCACTGGAAATTGCTTCTGTTCCGGTACGAACATCACCGATGATTTTTGCAATGCTGTCACGCATAGCCTGTATCGAGTACAGCAGGCTGGACTGGTCGTCTGCTTTCAGTTGTATATCCGCCGTCAGATCACCTTCTGCAATTTGCCGGGTAATTTCTGCGGCATACGCTGGTTCGCCGCCAAGTTGCGACAACAATCCTTTTGCGATCAGTAACGAAATAAGTAACAAGATGCCCGTGAGTATTGCTGCTCCCACTGAGAATGAAAGTAGCCTTTCATAAAATGTGGCATTCACTGAATCAATATAAACACCGGAGCCTATGACCCAGCCCCAGGGCTTAAAACCTTTGACAAACGAGACTTTTTCTACCGGAGCCTCGCTGCCGGGTTTCGGCCACATATAGAAAACAAATCCTTCGCCATGGTCTTTTACCGTTTGCACCATCTCTGTAAAGAGATGTTTTCCGGTCGGATCTTTATTTTCCGATAAATCTGTACCTTCAAGCGCTGGTTTGATCGGATGCATCACCATGCGAGTACTCATGTCATTGATCCAGAAATACTCATCCGAACCATACCGCAATGCCCGCACGGCATCTTTCGCGGCTTGTTTGGCATCGGCTTCCGACATTTTGTTTTTGCTGGACAGATCGTAGTAATGCGCGATGAGTTTCTCAACGGTTTCGACTGTTTGCCTGACATTACTCTCACGCTCATGCAGAAGCATGGCTTTTTCGGAGAAAAGAAACAGCCCGGTTAAAACAATAATGCCTAACACCGCACTGATAATAATGATGCGTAGCTGTCTGGCAATACTCAGTCTCTGAATCGCAGATAGTAATGACATGGTGTCTCCAATCAAAAAATTTTAGTTGCTTTAGCACATCTTTACCAGTTTTGATACTACTCCGCTTTTGTAAAGTGGAATAAATAATTAACAATCTGTGGCAATTCATATTTAATTTCGAATATTCCACTGTTATTGGTTTTGGATTGATGTAAAAAACGTCAATTCTTTGCATGAAATCACGGTTGTGACATGGAATTTTCGAAAACGAATTGATCAAACAGGATGCACTGTGCAAAAATGATCCGTTTCGCAATGCAGCAAAAGCAGATGTTGTTTGAATGTCTTTGACTTTGCTGGCTTGCATGCTTATCGATTAAGGATATTTTTCAGTGCGCCCGATACAGAAATCACAAAAGTTAGCGAACGTTTGTTATGACATCCGTGGACCGGTGCTGGAAAAAGCCAAGCAGATGGAAGACGAAGGGCACAAGATCATTAAGCTCAACATCGGTAATCTGGCCGTGTTTAATTTTGATCCGCCGGATGAAATTGTGCAGGACATGATCCGTAATATGCACAATGCTGCGGGCTACACTGATTCCAAAGGCATGTTCGCGCCGCGTAAATCCATCATGCACTACACGCAGGAAAAATTTATCCGTGGCGTGACGATAGAAGACGTCTACATCGGCAATGGCGCATCCGAGTTGATTGTGATGGGCATGAATGCCTTGCTCAACAGTGGCGATGAGGTGTTGGTACCTGCGCCGGATTATCCTCTGTGGACGGCTGCCGTGAGCTTGTCCGGCGGTAATCCTGTGCATTATGTGTGCGATGAAAGTGCCGACTGGATGCCGGATATCGACGACATCAAGAGCAAGATCACACCGAATACGAAAGCGATTGTCGTCATCAATCCGAATAATCCTACCGGTGCCTTGTATCCGGTAGAGATTTTGCAGCAAATCGTCGAAGTCGCCCGCCAGCATCAGTTGATCGTGTTTGCGGATGAAATTTACGATAAGACTTTATACGACGAAGCCGAACATGTTTCGATTGCTTCGTTAGCGGATGACGTATTATTCCTCACGCTCAACGGCCTTTCTAAAAATTATCGTTCTTGCGGCTATCGTGCTGGCTGGATGGTGGTTTCCGGTGAAAAGCGTCACGCCAAAGATTATATTGAAGGCCTGAATATGCTGGCATCAATGCGCTTGTGT
Organism: Cognatundibacterium rivi; assembly: GCF_018139565.1. Classification (GTDB taxonomy): domain Bacteria; phylum Pseudomonadota; class Gammaproteobacteria; order Burkholderiales; family Burkholderiaceae_D; genus Undibacterium; species Undibacterium rivi. The sequence continues at coordinate 434,790 of NZ_JAGSPK010000002.1, read as the reverse complement.
GCAAATGCGCCGGGGCAGTTTGCGATTCAGACGGCGCTGGGCGGTTATCAGAGCATCAAGGATCTGGTCGGGCCTGGTGGTCGTTTATTGCGTCAGCGCGATCTTGCGCACAAATTGCTGACGGCGATCCCCGGCGTCAGCTGCGTGAAGCCAAAAGCTGCACTGTATATGTTTCCGAAACTGGACCCCGAGATTTATCCGATCACGGATGACCAGGAATTCATACATGAACTGCTGACCGAGCAGCGTGTATTGTTAGTGCAGGGAACAGGTTTTAACTGGATCAAACCTGACCACTTCAGGGTGGTATTCTTGCCAAACGCGGATGATCTGACTGAAGCATTCGGACGCATCGACTATTTCCTAGAGGGATATCGTAAGCGTCACGGTACTAATTAATTCCAATTTACTGTTTAAAAATCATATGAAACCCATCAAAGTAGGTCTGTTAGGTATAGGCACTGTCGGTTCCGGCACATTCAACGTCTTGAAGCGTAATCAGGAAGAAATTACGCGTCGCGCTGGCCGTTCAATTGAAATTGCGATGGTGGCAGATCTGAACATTGAACGGGCACGTGAACTCACGAATGGTGTAGCGGAAGTCGTCAATGACGCCAATCTGGTCGTGAATAATCCCGATATCGATATCGTGATTGAACTGATCGGTGGTTACGGTATCGCCAAAGACCTGGTGTTGAAAGCGATTGCGAATGGCAAGCATGTGGTGACGGCAAACAAGGCATTGCTGGCAACGCATGGTAATGAGATTTTTAAAGCGGCACAGGAAAAAGGCGTGATGGTCGCGTTTGAAGCAGCGGTTGCCGGTGGTATTCCTATTATCAAAGCCTTGCGTGAAGGTTTGACTGCTAATCGTATTCAATGGATCGCCGGCATCATCAATGGCACAACGAATTTCATTTTGTCGGAAATGCGTGACAAGGGTCTGGATTTCGGCGCCGTACTGAAACAGGCGCAGGCGCTGGGCTACGCGGAAGCGGATCCGACCTTTGATATCGAAGGCGTCGATGCCGCGCATAAAGCGACCATCATGGCATCGATTGCGTATGGTATTCCTATGCAATTCGACAAAGCTTATGTCGAAGGCATTACCAAGCTGGAAGCCAGCGACATCCGTTATGCCGAAGACCTTGGTTATCGCATCAAATTATTGGGCATTACCAAGCGTACGCCGGAAGGCATAGAGTTACGCGTGCATCCGACGCTGATTCCTGAAAAGCGTCTGATTGCGAACGTCGAAGGGGCGATGAATGCCGTCCTGGTGCAAGGCGATGCCGTCGGTGCGACTCTGTATTACGGCAAAGGTGCAGGCGCAGAACCAACTGCTTCTGCGGTGATTGCTGACCTGGTGGATATCACACGTCTGGCAACCGCTGACCCTGAACATCGCGTGCCGCATCTGGCTTTCCAGCCAGCCGCTATCAGTGATCTGCCGATTTTGCCGATGGCAGAAATCGTGACCAGCTATTATCTGCGCATGCATGTCGAAGACAAACCCGGCGTGCTGGCCGACGTGACCCGAATTCTGGCTGATCTGTCGATTTCTATCGATGCGATGTTGCAGAAAGAGCCGGGCGAGGGTGAAACCCGTACAGACATCATCATCCTGACGCATCAGACCAAAGAGAAAAATATCATTGCAGCGATAGAAAAAATCGAGGCACTGGCCACCGTGACTGGCTCCGTCATCAAGCTGCGTCTGGAAGAGTTAAGCTAATCTGCTTTACATAAGCATTCTGATGATACTGCGTAGCAGGATGGCTTTGTCAAAGTGAGATCGTCGTCATAAAACAGTCGCCAGCGGGCGGCGCACAGAAAAAGCGTGTTCATGAAATAATGAGCGCGCTTTTTTTTTGTCGTCTGACAGCTGATCCGGCAGGCGCATGAACGACAGACTCAGATAGACTCAATCAGAAAGAGATGTGCAGGTGAAAGCTTTTTCGCTCCCCAGATTGCTGGCATATGGTTTGTTTGGTTTTCCACTGGCCTTGCTCGCCTTACCGATTTACGTCTACGTGCCGCAGTTTTATGCCGAGCGTTTCGGTCTGTCGCTGAGTCTGATTGGCTCTGCGTTGCTGGTCTCGCGCGTACTCGATGCATTTCTCGATCCCTTGCTCGGCGCATGGATAGATAAACGTCCGGCGAATCAGGGATATGGTCGCTTTATTCTGTATTCGCTGCCTTTGCTGATGCCCGGTTTTTACGCGCTGTTTCATCCGCCGCAAGCGACGATGGTGACGCCATTGCTCTGGTTTTTCTGCGCCTTGCTGATGGTGTATGCCGGATTTAGTCTGGCCAGTATCGCATTTCAAAGTTGGGGCGCAGCGCTGACCCAGTTGCCCGGTGAACGTCTGCGCCTGACTGCGACACGTGAATTATGCGGCGTCGCCGGTGTTGTTACTGCCGCATTGTTATCGCAATTCGCAGATATTTCGTGGTTGTCTGCGGCGCTGATCTGTAGCTTACTGATCAGCGCCTTTTTGCTGCTGCGTTTTACTCCTGACATGCTCAATCGCCATCTGGAACAGCAAACTAGCTTACGTTGGCGCCATCTGTTTTCGAATCCCTATTTCCGCTCATTATTCTGGGTCTTCGTGCTGAACGGAATTGCCGCGGCAATCCCGGCGACCTTGTTTTTATTTTTCGCCAAAGACCGGCTGCAACTGGCGTCGTATTCCGGCGTGTTATTACTGCTGTATTTTGTAGCTGCCGCTATGTCGCTGCCATTGTGGGTCCGAATTGCGCATCGCATCCATGAAACCCGCGCATGGTTGCTGGCGATGCTGTTATCGGTGCTGAGTTTTATCTGGGCCTACAGCCTGCAAGCGGGCGATCTGACTGCCTTTGCGGTGATTTGTGTTTTATCCGGGCTATGTCTTGGTGCCGACCTCGCTCTTCCTGCGGCGTTGCTGTCGGGTGTGATACGTCAGGCCGGACATAGCGAACGCTATGAAGGAAGTTATTTCGGCGCGTGGAACTGGGCGAATAAAATGAACCTCGCACTTGCTGCGGGTTTGTCGCTGCCTTTGCTCGATTATCTGGGCTACACGCCGGGCATCAGCACTGGAAGCGGTTTGCAAGCTTTGTCATTTGCCTACGCAGTGTTGCCCTGCGTGCTCAAATGCCTCGCCGCTTTGGTATTGTGGCGTGCGCCGTTGCGTAAGGTTTGATCTTTGCAGGTGCTGTACGCTCCAAAGCATTATTTAACAGGCTTTGAGCTTTCAATCTCAAACTTCCATGTTAAATTAACTTTTTGCAAAGTATAAAGAGTTAAACTAACCATGAATATTGATAACCTTGAGAAAAACGTTCGCCGTTCGATCTATTTTGTATCACTTGCGTCTGTCGTCGCACCTACTTTTTATATCATCTGGTTTTGGTTTGTAAATAATCGTGCAATGTCAAAGGACACTGAGGCGTGGGGGCAATTAGGTGATTTTGTCGGAGGAATCGTCAATCCCTTAATTGCCTTTTCTGCTTTTTATTGGCTTGCTACCTCAGTCCTTCTTCAAAAGACGGAACTTGCGGAGACTCGAAAATCATTGGAAGAGTCTAAAAATGTACAGGAAGAACAGGCAAAAACTGTTCTGATAAGCACAAAGCTCCAATATCTGAACATCCAGTTGGAAGCCATAAATTCCCAAATTTCCGCAGAACGGTCGTACATCAACCAACTAATTCAACAGGGGCAGATTCATGGTACTGAATACACAGTTGTAACCAGATCTGGAGTGAATATGACAATTAATAAAGTTCTTAAAGAGGTCAACGATCAAATAACGACGCATTCAGAAGAAAGAGATCGGCTTATTAATCAGGTAAAAACAATTGCCCCAAATCTGGGCTAAATAGAGAAATTAATTGAGAAACAATCTGCAAAGCAGCTTCTCATAATTTAAACGCTAGACAAACAAGGAGAAATTTATGGGGCTTTGGATTTGGGCATTCCTCTTTATCGCTGTTGGATTAGTCATTTTCATATTGCCAGGGAAAAGCATAAGTAAAAGAAAGCAGGAAATGGAATTAAAACTGAAATCGATCGATGATTTTAATTCAACACAGCAGATTATTGGATGCGATGGAAAGTCTGGATTGGCCATCGATGAAGATCAAAGAAAATTATGTCTTATAACTAACAATGGTACATCCGTTTTACAGCGAGTCATCGACTACAAGGGCATTTTATCTGTTGAATTATTTGAGGGCGGAACTTCTGTAACTAAGACTGTCAGGTCATCACAGATCGGTGGTGCTCTTGTTGGTGGTCTTTTATTGGGAGGTGTTGGTGCACTTGTCGGTGGACTATCTGGTAAGACTGAAACTTCAGGGAAAATAAATCGCATTGACTTGAGGCTAATCGTGAACGATACGAATGCGCCATTGCATGACGTAGCCTTTATGAACTTTGCAGACAAAAAGGACGGAATCATCTATACCCAAGCGATGCAGATGGCTCGTCGTTGGCATGGAATATTAGAGGTACTCGTTAAACGAGCTGATGCAGAGGAAAAGGGCTTTGATAATAAAGAACGTGAAGTACAATCAGCGTTGCCTAGCACTTCCGTTGCAGATGAAATCAAGAAACTCGCCGATCTTCATCAATCTGGATTATTGACCTTAGATGAGTTTCAACAGCAAAAAACTAAGCTACTTGGCGCTGATAAGTTGACTGCTTGAGACTTATCTAAAGGCGAGTAAATATGGATATGCTACGTTAGTTTTTACTAGCCTCACCTGAAGCCGATGCTAACGCAGACCTCAACGCAGAATTTTTTCGTGAAACTCTGCCGGGTAATCCTGATGCATTTTTACTAGCGTAGAAACGCGAGTGCCGTAGTTCGGTGAAACGATGCAGGGCGCGGAGAGCAGGCGTTCCATTTCAAACGAGACGCCGGTATCCGGCAGGCGGCAATCGGGAGCCGGATTCGTATTGGCCAGCATTTCAAAGAACGCGTCTTCAGGTGCAAGCTGGCAGAGCAAGCTGCAGAACTCTGCTTTGGTCTTGATGACTTTGTGCCAGCAGGTGTCTAAGGCCGCGTTGGAGATGCCGTAAATGCCCGGTGCCAGCGGCAGGCCGTTACGCGGATCATCGGTGTGGCGATTCGAAAACCAGATCAGATCCTGCGTGTCGCCGACGAGCAGATTAAAGCCATTGTAGTGATCAACTTTGCCGCGTAATTGGGCGACGTAGTCCTGCGCAGACATGTCATTTTGCAGATAGTCAGAAACCAGACCGCCACGCGAAGGTGCATCGTCACGTTTTTCAGAAGGCGCGCGAACGTTGGTGATGGCGGCAAATTTTCTGGCTGGCGCATCGGCTTGTGGGCTTTGTATTCCCAGCCAGGTGCCGCCGGATTGCAGATCGCGCCCTGCATAAATCTGCGGATGGTCTTGCCACCAGCCTGCGGGCGCCGCCGGGCGGTCATAGTATTCATCGCGATTGGCTGCGACCAGCAGCGGCGTGGCGGGGAGTAACTTCCATGCAAAAACGATCAGGCACATACATCTACATCCAAAAAATATTCAGCTCGACGTTCACTGTACTGCAATTCGGCTAAACCCGTTTGCTGCAGCAGTTTTTCCAATTGCTCGGCGAAATCGTCGGGCACATTCGCATACACCTCCATCCAGGTGTGCAGATCATTCGCAGATTCAGGGCGTCGTTGCAGTTTTCCCCTGACTCCCAATTGCGCCAGTACCTGCTGATGCAGGGATTTTTCTGCCGCGATCACTTTTTCCTCCAGCGCGGTTCCGGCTTTAAAATAAATATAACAATCCATCGTGTTTTTTAAGGAAAAAGGGGGAGTATCTGGCAATTTACCGTTAATGTCCGCATAGAATAAGGGCTGTAAAAAATACTCCGGGGAGTATATTTTTGCCCTGAAATCACTTTTCTGAGCTTGTTTTGCGCTTATTTTGTGCGAATCATGGGCAGACTTAACGCAGATGCGAAAGGGGCACCGCCGCAGATTTAAATAAAAGTGATATTGCCACTGGCGATTTCCAGTTGAGTTTCATGTTAAACATCCGTCTGCTCCAAACCAACCTGCTCTAAAAACGTAGAGAAATCTTTTGCAATAAAATTCACACTTTCATCAAGATCAATATTGGTCATGTCAATCGCAACAATTGGCCAAGGTTCAGGTGTTCGAATGTCGAAGGCAATGTAATCGCCGCCACCACTTCCTCCGAATACAAAAAAACCTGGAAAGAACTCTTCATAGATATTCTTAACTTTATTATTTGTGGCAACTTCGGCAGAATCCAGACAAAAATTAAACGGTGACATTGGAAGAGACCCTTCGCCACCATTACTATATGCAAGCAATTCAAAATATTCTTTTGGAAGATTAACCCCAACCACTTCTCGAAGCGATTGCAATGCATCATTCGATGCACCTGGATTTCTAAACCATGCACTGTTAGCTGAAAACATAATAATGTTTAACGCGTAATATCGGTAATCTCGTAGGGTAATGGCAAGAGTTGTGCCAGCGGTCCATCAATGCTGCCGCAACGGATCATGCCGCTTTCCTGATCTGCCAGCGTCATTTCGATTAAGGCCAGAGTGCTGCTGTCATTGATTTGTTCGGCATTGACGATCACGCCGCACGGCTGTTTGTTCTCGCCAGCATTGGTGTCGTCGCCATCGTTGACATTAAAGACATCCATGCCGTCGGTCAGCCCGGCCGCCGGAATCTGCGCCAGCGTCATGCGGCGTTTGAGTTTGCCCAGATACTGGCTGCGGGCAACGATCTCTTGACCCGGGTAGCAGCCTTTTTTGAAATTCACGCCGCCCACCAGTTCAAAGTTAATCATTTGCGGCACAAATTTTTCCTGCGTAAGCTGATTGATATGCGCGATACCGGCCTGAATTTCACTCAGATTCCAGTCGGCGGTATTTGTCGCCTGTAATTGTGAGCTGAGCGAAGCCCAGACCGCGCCAGCGTTTTCAGCAGGACAGAACCATTGATAGCGGGCGACATTCAGCACATCGGCGCAACGGATCAGCGTACCGTATTCATTGCTGACATGCGCGTTGGTCGCCGGTAAATCTGCAAACCAGTTGCTCAGCACCTGTGCCGCCTGTATGCCGCCGAGTGCAAAACTGACGTATTGATCGCAGACATCGCTGAGTTTTACCTTGGCGCGCAAAACAAACATGCCTAGTCGTTTTTGCACCGGTGCCTGTATGGATTTGGATAACTGCAAAACGATCGCTGCATCGGTCTTCCAATAGACAAAGCTGGCCAGCATCCGCCCCTTTGCTGTGCAATACGCGGCGCGGCGAACTTCGCTGGCGGACAAATGTTCTACGTCATTGCTAAGCTGGTTGTGCAAGAAACTGGCGGCATCGTCACCCGCAACTTGTATCAGCCCGGTGTCCGGCAGTACGGTCACGAAACCTTCATTGAACGCTGCGTTGTTCCAGACTGATGTTTGTCCGCTGAGTTTGCCATCGTTGATCTGTAGATGCTGTTGCTCTGTAAATTCTTGCCACATGATGAGATTTGCTTTCTGCTGAACTGTATGAAAACCGGCGGCATTTGCGTTGTCTGCGCTAATAGTCTGCTGACGGTATTTTTGATGAATTATAGTAGCCTCAGCAAATCTTGGTGCAGCAGGCGCATTTTTTGCTGTCCGACAACGGCAAGATCAGAGAATAGCGTGGTGACTTGCGTTACACTACGCGCCTCAGATTTAATTGGCATATGATTTCCGCCATCTTTTTTTCGCCGTCGTTCCGCTATCAACCCACGCGCTTGTATGAGACTGATCAAAACTCTATTTCTGTTGTGTCTATTGTCCGGCGCTGCTGCAATTGCAGGCTTCATATACTGGACCGAGCAACCGATAGCGCTGGCATCAGCATCCGTCGAATTTACGATCAAACCCGGTAGCGGCGTTCGCAGCGCGACCAAACAGATACAGGACGCGGGCATTCCACTGCCGCCGTTTGCATTTGAAATGCTGGCACGTGCGACAGGTAAAGCGAATAAGCTAAAGGCTGGTTCTTACGAATTGTTGCCAGGCAAAAACCCGGTTGAATTGCTGGATAAAATTGTCAACGGCGATTTTTCACAAGGTTCGGTTGCGATTATTGAAGGCTGGACTTTTGCGCAAATGCGCAAGGTTATTGATGCGAGTACGGCATTGAAGCACGATACCAAAGGGCTGACGGATGCCGAGCTGATGAAAAAAATCGGTGCTGAATTTAATGCGGGCGAGGGCATGTTTTTTCCGGATACTTATTTGTTCGCCAAAGGCAGCAGTGATATACAGCTCTATCAGCAGGCGTATGCAAGTCAGCTGAAACGTTTGAATGATGCTTGGGAAGCGCGTGCCGCGAATCTACCTTATCAATCGAAATATGAAGCGCTGATCATGGCATCTATCATCGAAAAAGAAACCGGTCAGCCGTCGGAGCGTGCACAGATTGCTTCGGTATTTGTGAATCGCCTGAAAACCGGCATGTTATTACAGACAGATCCAACCGTGATTTACGGCATGGGTGAGAAATATCAGGGCAAAATTTATAAGCGTGATTTGCTCACAGATACGCCATACAACACCTACACCCGTGCCGGTTTACCGCCGACGCCGATTGCCTTGCCCGGCTTGGCATCAATTACGGCAGCCTTGAATCCGGCGCGCAGCGATGCTTTATACTTCGTGGCGCGCGGTGATGGCACCAGTCACTTTTCAGAAAATTTGAGTGAACATAATCGTGCAGTGAATAAGTATCAACGCTAAGCAACAACCAATACAAATAAAAAGAAAAATGAAAGCAACCGGAAAATTTATCACGTTTGAAGGCATCGATGGTGCTGGCAAATCGACGCATATTGCGTATGTCGCCGAACGACTCAGGCAAGCGCTATCGCTGCAAAGTGTTGAGGTCATCAGCTCACGTGAGCCTGGAGGCACGCCTTTGGGGGAAACTTTGCGCGAGGTATTGCTGCAACAAAAAATGCATCTTGAAACAGAAGCGCTGCTGATGTTTGCCGTACGGCGCGAACACATCGCACAAGTCATTCAACCAGCGCTGGAGCGCGGTGACTGGGTTATTTCTGACCGTTTCACCGATGCGAGTTTTGCGTATCAGGGTGGCGGCCGCCATTTGTCGCTCGATAAGCTGAACGCTCTTGAGCAATGGGTGCATCCAGATTTGCAACCTGATCTGACCTTGTTGTTTGATGTGCCGCTGGCAGTAGCGCGGGCACGTTTGGATGCGACCCGCGAGCTGGATAAGTTTGAACAGGAAAAAGCAGATTTTTTTGCCGACACCCGTAATGAATATCTGCGCCGCGCGGCAGAATTCTCGCAGCGTTTCCGCATTATTGATTCCACGCAAAGTATCGCTGCGATTCGTGACGAGCTCGACGGCATCATTGATGCGCTGTTATTGTCTGCATCAGAGTCGCAACAGATCAATGAAGTAAAGACGAGTAACGCCTGATATGACCAATCCGCTTTTCAGCTGGCAAGCATCTGCGTGGGACTATCTGCAATCATTGCAAGGTCGCATGCCGCATGCTTTTTTGTTGCACGGACCTGAAGGCATAGGAAAGACAGTATTTGCTGAGCACATGGCAAAGTCTTTGTTGTGTGAGCAGCCGGATGCAGCCGGACATGCCTGCGGTGCTTGCGGTTCCTGCGGCTGGTTCAGTCAATACAGCCATCCTGATTACCGGCGCGTCCGTCCTGAATTGCTCGACGAAGAGGAAGCATCTTCTGCTGATGCGGAAAGCGAGCCAGCCGCGAAGTCGGGCAAAGCGAGTAAAGCGCCATCGAAAGAGATTGTGATCAATCAGATCCGTGCGCTGGCAGATTTCATGAATTTGTCCACGCACAGACAAGGGCGGCGCGTGATTGTGCTTTATCCGGCCGAGGCGCTGAATATTCCAGCGGCGAATGCCTTATTAAAATCGCTGGAAGAACCCGGCGCGGATACGGTATTTATTCTGGTTTCTAACAGCATTGATAAACTGTTGCCGACGATATTATCGCGTTGCCATAAATTACCGATGGGGATGCCAGAACGATCGGTTGCGCTGGCATGGCTCAAGCAGCGCGGCGTCAGTGATGCCGATGTCTGGTTGGCACAGCAAGGCGGTGCGCCGCTCGCGGCACTGGCGTTGGCAGAGTCGGATACGCGGTCAGAACTGGATGATTTTTTACGACAATTAGCGCGTCCCAGTGTCGATACCAGCCTGAAGTTAGCCGATAAAATGCAAAAAATGGAGATGTCGGTGACGGTTGCATGGATGCAGCGTTGGCTTTACGATATATTTTCTTACAAACAAAGCGGGAGAATCCGGTATTATCCACGCTATGAAAAAGAGGTAAGGGCGTTGGCTTCCGTAGTCTCCAATGAAGCATTACTGACGTTAATCAAGAGTAGCAATGAACGTCAGGCAATCGCGACGCACCCTTTATCGCCGAAATTATTTTTAGAAGATATGTTGCTTGAGTATTCTGCACTCTTTGCATAACCGCAGCGAAAGTATTTCTATGTCAGATTTAGCATTAGAACCGATGCATAACGCACCGAATCGCCCATCCGTATTGTCTCTGGCGATTAAGGAAAAGGCCGCGTTATTTGCTGCTTACATGCCGTTTCTGAAGAACGGCGGTATTTTTGTTCCTACCAATAAGGCGTACCGTCTCGGTGATGAAATTTACCTGATCCTGACTTTGCTCGATGACCCTGCAAAATACCCGATTGCAGGTAAGGTGGCGTGGGTGACACCGGCCGGTGCCGGCAATAATAAATCTCAGGGCATCGGTGTTCACTTTCCGAGCGACGAAAGCGGAACAAGAATACGCTTGCGTATCGAAGATGCGCTGGGTGCTGCTATACGTTCCAGTCGGCCTACACACACAATTTAGAGTATCATGCCGGATCATTTTTCATACAGAGTCGCCAATTTTGACGATTTACCAGCGATTGTCGCTATTTATAATTCGACGATTGCCTCCCGCCAGGTGACGGCCGATACAGAACCTGTGACAGTAGAATCGCGACATCAATGGTTTTACGATCACACGCCGGAGCGCCGGCCTTTGTGGGTCAGCGAGCAGGATGGTCAAATTACCGGCTGGTTGTCGTTTTCTAATTTTTACGGTCGTCCCGCATATGCAGGAACCGCGGAATTATCGATTTACCTGCATGAAAATGCGCGGGGTAAAGGTCTGGGAAAACACTTTCTGCGTCTGGCGATCGGGCACGCACCGGCAATCAATGTCCATACGCTATTAGGATTTATTTTTGGTCACAATACGCCTAGTCTGAAATTGTTTGAAAATTTCGGATTTGGAACCTGGGCTCATATGCCACGTGTTGCCACTCTGGATGGGATAGAGCGCGATCTGATTATTGTCGGCAAGCGCGTAGCCTGACATCCCCGTTATCCCTGCTCAATGGCTTGGTTATTATGGCAATCTGCGCAGGCAGGTTGCCTTTCATTTTTTATAGGAATTCAATTCATGCTCAGTTATCGTCACGGCTTTCATGCTGGCAATCATGCCGACGTACTTAAGCACCTGGTCTTAATTCAGTTGCTGCAATACATGAATCAGAAAGACGCAGCATATACATATATCGATACCCATTCCGGCGCAGGCTTGTATGCACTGGACAGTGGTTATGCCATGAAAAATGCTGAATATGAGACCGGTATTGCGCCTTTGTGGGATAAAAAGGATCTGCCGCCAGCACTGGCTGAATACATGGCGCTCATCAAAGATCTGAATCCCAGCGGCAAAATGCGTTATTACCCAGGGTCGCCGTATTGTGCGGATAAGGTCATGCGTGAGCAAGACCGATTGCGCTTATTCGAGTTACATCCGAGTGAAATCAAGATCCTCAGTGAAAACTTCCGTAAGCTCGATGCGCATGCTGCCGAACAGGGACGACGCCCAACGGTACGTGGTAAGCGGGTTATCATTTCTGATGGTGATGGTTTTGAAAGTATGAAAGCCTTGTTGCCGCCACCTTCGCGCCGTGGATTGGTGCTGATTGATCCACCGTATGAGGTGAAAGACGATTATCGCCGCGTTAAAGTAGCGCTGGAAGATGCCCTGAAACGCTTCCCGACAGGAACTTATGCGGTATGGTATCCAGCATTACAGCGTCAGGAGTCGCGGCAACTGCCGGAAAAATTGAAGCGGCTGGCGGCCAAAGATTGGTTGAATGTGACGTTGTCTATCAGTGGGCCGTCGCCTGACGGATTTGGTTTGCATAGCAGCGGTATGTTTATTCTGAATCCGCCCTGGACCTTGATGGCAACTCTGAAAGAAACGATGCCGTATCTGGTTGCCGCATTAGGACGTGATAAAGAAGCCCGTTTTGAACTGGAAAGTGGCGCTCCGTTGACGGGGATGAGCGCAAAAGCGCAACGACCGCAACGTGGTTGATGCAGGCGTAAGGAAAACCTGACGGTAGTTATTTGCACAGCAGTCATTATTCTTGCTTGTTTAATAAAAAGGGTGGCAGACATTGCGTGTCTGCCACCCTTTTTTTCGTTATAAGAAGCAGCTAATTTTTTCCATTTTTGCGCAGCGCAATATGCGGGAATGCCTTGCCAGAAAACAGTTTGTAATAAATAGAGGAAATTCTCTAAGAGCATATGTTGCTATGCAAAAAAAATAGTGATTGACGGATTAGTACGGTCGTACAAAAATCAGCTAAGAATAAAATTTAGAAAATGCAGTTAAAAACGAAGTAAACAACTTAGTAGTTCATCAGAGGAGAACAAATGTCAGCGTACCCTAAGAGTCCGGTCATGGGCCAAATGATGCAAAAGCCTATGCTTATCTCAAGTCTTATTGAGCATGCGGATCGGTATTTTGGACAAAGCGAGATCGTCTCTCGCCGCGTTGAAGGTGATATTCATCGCTACAACTACACCGAGTGCCATCGCCGCTCGAAAAAGCTGGCGAATGCTTTATCGAATTTTGGTGTCAACATCGGCGACAGAATCGCGACGCTGGCATGGAATGGTTATCGCCATCTCGAAGCGTATTACGCGGTATCCGGCTCGGGTGCAGTGCTGCATACCATCAATCCTCGTCTGCATCCTGAGCAAATCACTTACATCGTGAATCATGCTGAAGATCAGTATCTGATGTTCGACATCACGTTTTTACCGATAGTTAAAGCGATTGCGCCGCATTGTCCGACGGTAAAAGGTTTCATCATGATGTGCGGGCGTGAACACATGCCTGAAGACAGCGGGGTTCCGAATCTGTTGTGCTATGAAGAATTGATTGATGCGAATACAGATGATTTTGTCTGGCCATTATTTGACGAAAATTCGGCTTCCAGCCTGTGTTACACGTCGGGTACAACAGGGCATCCTAAAGGCGCTTTGTATTCACATCGTTCTACGATTTTGCATTCGTATGCATCGGCGATGCCGGATGGACTGAATGTGTCTGCAAGAGATTCTATCGTTCCTGTGGTTCCTATGTTCCATGTGAATGCATGGGGCTTGCCATATTCCGCACCATTAACCGGTGCGAAACTGGTTTTCCCTGGCCCCCATCTGGATGGCAAATCCTTATACGAGTTATTTGAGCAGGAAAAAGTGACTTTTTCCGCTGGTGTTCCGACGGTATGGTTAGGTTTGCTGAACTACGTGGAGCAAAATAAACTGACGTTCTCTACCTTCAGACGCACCGTTATTGGTGGCTCAGCCTGTCCTCCGGCGATGATGCACACGTTCCGGCACACCTATCACGTCGAAGTTGTGCATGCCTGGGGTATGACAGAGATGTCCCCACTGGGAACGGCTTGTTCCTTGCTGACTAAACATATGGCTCTGAGTGAGCCAGAAAAAGAAGCTGTGTTGACCAAACAGGGGCATGTGTTATACGGCGTGGATATGAAAATCGTCGGCGACGATGGCAAAGAGTTGCCTTGGGACGGTAAGACTTATGGCAACCTGCTGGTCAAAGGTCCGTGGATCATTAATTCGTACTTTAAAAATGAAGGCGGCGAAGCGCTGGAGGACGGCTGGTTCCCGACTGGCGACGTGGCGACGATCGACGCCGACGGTTTTATGCAGATTACCGACCGCAGCAAAGACGTGATCAAATCCGGTGGTGAATGGATAGGCACGATCGATCTGGAAAACGTGGCAGTTTCTCATCCAGCGGTGATGCAGGCAGCATGTATCGGAATTTTTCATCCTAAATGGGATGAACGTCCTTTACTGCTGGTAGTAAAAAAGGCAGGAGCCGAAGTAACGAAAGAAGAGCTCTTACAATTCTTTGAAGGTAAGGTCGCGAAATGGTGGCTGCCGGATGACGTCGCATTTATCGATGCATTGCCATTGGGTGCAACCGGTAAAATTTTGAAAAACAAACTGAGAGAACAATTTAAGGAGCACAAACTACCGACAGCATAAAAGATCAGATTGCATTACTTTGGCTGCCTCTTACATAAAACATTCCAATGAGGCAGCCAGCGCAAGACAAGTCAGCAGGGTAAAAAATTTCCATTCCTAAAAAACGGAGAGAGACAAATGAAATTCCCATTACGCGCATCTTTCGTCGCAGTTGCATTCGCTTTAACTTCACCAGTGTCGATGGCAGAGAATATCAAAATAGCCTACATCGACCCTTTATCTGGCCCGTTTGCACCGGTTGGCCAGAATATTCTGAATTCCTTTCAATACATCGCCGATAAGGCAAATGCTGAAAAATGGGCTGGCAATAATACGTTTGAAGTCGTTGGCTTTGACAATAAAGGCAGCCCACAAGAGTCACTGAATGTGCTGAAAACAGCGATTGATAAAGGTTTTCGTTATATCACGCAAGGGAATGGTTCTGGCGTTGGTCTGGCATTGCTGGATGCGGTCAATAAATACAATGAGCGCAACCCGGGTAAGGAAATCATTTACCTGAATCATGCCGCCGTCGATCCTGACATGACCAACAGTAAATGCAGCTACTGGCATTTCCGTTTCGATGCCAATTCCGACATGAAAATGGAAGCGTTGACGACTTATATGGCTGCCGATAAGACGGTGAAGAAGGTCTATATCATCGGTCAGAATTATTCTTTCGGTCATCAGGTCACACGGGCGGCCAAAGAATATCTGGCACGTAAGCGTCCGGATGTACAAATCGTGGGTGACGATCTTCATCCTATCGGACAGGTCAAGGATTTTTCTCCTTACATTGCCAAAATCAAAGCTTCAGGCGCAGATACCGTCATCACAGGAAACTGGGGCGCGGATCTCGCGTTGTTAGTCAAGGCTGCCAAAGATGCCGATCTGAAAGCGAACTTCTATACCTACTATGGTTCGACCACAGGTGTGCCGACAGCAATGGGCGCATCCGGTATTGACCACGTTAAATATGTCGCTTACTGGAATACGAATAATGAGACCTACGCCGGTAAAGATATCGTCGAGGGATTCAAAGCTAAATATAAAGACGACTATTACTCTCTGGCGACGTATTCCATCATTCAGGCGATGTCGCAAGCCGTAAAACAGGTGAAGAGTGCTGAGCCGGCGAAAATTGCTGCGGCTCTTGAAGGCGCGACCTTTAAAAGTCTCAATGGCGAAGTTGTAATGCGTAAGCTTGATCATCAGTTACAGCAACCTCTGTACATCGCGACTTGGGTAAAAACCAATGGTAAAGATGTAAAGTACGATCAGGAAAATACAGGGCTGGGCTGGAAAACAAATCAGAAAATTGATGCGTTTGTAGCCTCCCAGCCTTCGTCTTGCCAAATGAAGCGACCAGGTTAATTTTTTTAATCTGAAAAGAGAGTCATGCCACAATTGACTCTCTTTTTTTGTCACAAAATAGTACGATCGTTCATAAGATGTCGCTGAAAGGGATGTTGCTGTGGAATTTACCCTTATTACTTTGTTGAATGGGATCAGTTATGGACTGCTGTTGTTCATGCTGTCATCTGGCCTGACACTGATTTTCAGCATGATGGGTGTGCTCAATTTTGCGCATGCCAGTTTTTATATGCTGGGCGCCTATTTTGCCTACATGCTGAGCTCTAAATTTGGATTCTGGACGGCTTTTTTTATCGCGCCTTTGCTGGTCGGTGTGCTCGGCGCATTGGTGGAGCGTTATGGCTTACGTTCTGTCCATAAATACGGGCACATTCCCGAATTGCTGTTTACGTTCGGATTGTCGTATGTGATCGTGGAAGTCGTGCAGCTGATTTGGGGCCGATCCGTTGTTCCGTATGCGATTCCGGCATCACTGGATGGCCCGTTGTTTACGCTCTACACCACCACTTTCCCGATTTATCGCGGCTTCATGATGCTGGTCGCCTTACTCATGCTGCTATTTATTTATCTGCTACTCACCAGAACCCGGATTGGACTTGTGATTCAGGCGGCATTGACACATCCGGATGCAGTGGAAGCGCTTGGTCATAACGTACCCCGAGTCTTCATGCTGGTGTTCGGCGGTGGTTGTGCGCTCGCGGGTCTGGCCGGCGTTGTGGGCGGTAATGCGTTCGTGACCGAGCCCGGCATGGCAGCGACGCTCGGCAGCATCATTTTCGTCGTAGTCGTTGTCGGTGGAATGGGTTCGCTGGCGGGTGCGTTTGTCGCATCTTTGCTGATTGGCGTGTTGCAAACATTCGCTGTTGCACTTGATTATTCGCTGTCCACCTTACTGGCTAAGTTTGGTGTGCTGATCAGCGCAAGTTCTCCTTTGTATTCTTTGCTAAGTCTGACGATTGCGCAGATTGCCCCGGTGATGCCATATTTGTTACTGGTGTTGATTCTGATCTTCAGACCGCGCGGTTTGCTTGGCACACGTGAGGGATAAAAATAATGACAACTTTAAAATACAAACCCTTGAATTTAGGTCGCTGGCTGACCTGGAGCAGTTTTGCATTGATTCTGATCGTTGCTCCGCTGATTTTTCATGAAGGTGCTGCCTTATCTCTGCTGTCGCAGATGGGTACGCTGATGATCTTCGGTTTGTCTTTCAATATGCTGTTGGGGCAGGGCGGAATGCTGTCTTTTGGTCATGCAGTGTATTCTGGGTTGGGGGCTTTTTTTGCGGTTCATGCGATGAATATGATCGCAGAAGGCAGTCTGCCAATACCCGTTTCTATGATTCCACTGGTAGGTGGGATTGCAGGAATGGGGTTCGGAATTTTATTTGGCTACGTGACGACTAAAAAATCCGGCACCACTTTTTCCATGATCACGCTGGGGATGGTGGAACTGGTCTTTGCATGTTCTCTGATGTTTCCGAAATTTTTCGGAGGTGAGGGCGGAATCTCAACCAACAGAGTCATTGGTCAGGCCTTCATGGGCATCACTTATGGACCACAAATCCAGGTCTATTATCTGATCGCATTCTGGTTGTTCGTCAGTGCAGTCGCGATGTTTGCTTTTACGCAGACACCGCTGGGGCGCATGATTAATGCGGTTCGTGATAACCCTGAGCGTGCTGAGTTCGTCGGTTACGACACGCAATGGGTACGTTATCTGACTCTGATTCTGTCAGCGTTTTTTGCCGGTATTTCTGGTGGTTTGTCAGCGATCAATTTTGAAATCGTGACGGCTGAAAACGTCAGTGCCATTCGTTCCGGTGCGGTATTGCTGTTCACGTTTATCGGCGGCATAGGTTTTTTCTTTGGGCCTCTGATCGGTGCCATTCTTGGTGTGTTTTTAACGGTGATGCTGTCGGATTTCACAAAAGCCTGGCAATTGTATCTGGGGGTATTTTTCATCCTGATCGTGATGTACGCGCCGGGTGGTATTGCCAGCATCCTGATGATGAATCTGCGTCTGATGAAATTTTCCAAATTCGGCCGCGTCTGGCCCGTCTTGTGGAAACTGCTGGTCTCGGCTTTGATCGGTATCGCAGGTCTGGTGCTGGCTATAGAGATGCTGTATCAACTCTCACTCGAATCAACACAAAATCCGGTGATTTCCATTTTTGGTATGGCATTCAATTCTGCCGGCAACGGTTCGTGGGCAATTGCCTTGCTGACGTTGGCAGCAGGTATTGTCGGGTTTGTCCTGTTTAAAGCGCCTTTCCAAAAAGTATGGGGTGAGGTGAATACAGAAATAGAAGAAGCTATGCGGAGGGCGCAGGTATGAGTGGTTTTTCGCTGGAATTAAAAGACGTGCGGAAAAGTTTTGGCAGTGCTGAAATTATTCGTGGTGCAAATCTGCAGGTGCCAAAAGGGGAACGTTTTGCGATTATCGGCCCGAACGGGGCCGGAAAATCAACCTTGTTTAATCTGATTTCAGGACGATTCGGTATCAGTTCAGGCGATATTCTCCTGAATGGCAACAGCATACGGAATCTGAAGCCCTACGAAATTAATCGCAGTGGTTTGTCACGCAGTTTTCAGATTACGAATATTTTTCATCGGCTGACGGTCTTTGAGAATTTACGCTGTGCTGTGTTGTGGTCCTTGGGCTATAAATATTCGTTCTGGCAAAGACTGAACGGTCTGAAAGATGCGCAGGAACGTGCTGAGGATGTGCTGGAGCAAATCGGCTTGAAACGGCGACGCGATGTCACTGCGGGTTTGCTCACTTACGCAGAACAACGGGCACTGGAGATCGGCATTACGATTGCTGGCGGCGCAGACGTGATTTTGCTGGATGAACCAACTGCAGGGATGAGCCGGTCTGAGTCTGACGCTGCAGTTGAGCTCATCCGCAAGGTCACGGAGGGTAAAACTTTATTGATGGTCGAGCATGATATGAGCGTTGTTTTTGGTCTGGCCGATAAAATTGCCGTCGTGGTTTACGGCGAAGTAATTGCCTGTGATACGCCACAAAATATACGCAACAACCAGAAAGTCAAAGATGCTTATCTTGGTGGTCACGCGCCGACGGAGGAACACGCATGAGTGCGCTGCTTGAAATTAAAGATTTAAACGCGTTTTATGGCAAAAGTCATGTGCTGCATGGCGTTGATCTGCATGTCAATAATAGCGAGATTGTCAGCCTGCTCGGCCGCAACGGCGTAGGGCGTTCAACGACGGTCAAGGCAACGATGGGGCAAGTGCATGCAACTGGATCTGTCTTATTCAAAGGCGAGCAGATGATAGGCTTGAAAGCCTTTCAGATCGCGCACAAAGGCCTGGGCTACGTGCCGGAAAATCGCGATATTTTTCCGACGCTGACGGTAGAACAGAATCTGTTGCTAGGCGAAAAATCGAATACCAAAACGAAGCCACGCTGGGAAATGGAAGACATGTACCAGATGTTCCCACGCTTACGCGAAAGGCGGAATACCCTGGCAGGCGTGATGTCTGGCGGTGAACAACAAATGCTGACCTTGTGCCGGACGCTGATGGGCGACCCCGACCTGATCATGATTGATGAACCAACCGAAGGTCTGGCACCGAAGATCGTCGAGTTGGTTGCTGAATATCTGAAAGAGCTGAAAAACCGGGGAGTTTCAGTGTTGCTGGTCGAGCAGAAATTAGCGATTGCGCTGCAGATTTCGCAGCGGGTCTATGTCATGGGGCATGGCAGTATCGTGTTTGAAGGAACGCCCGAAGATTTGCTCGCCAACGACAAAATCAGGCAAGAATGGCTGGAGGTGTAAACGGTCTGTTGAAGCGTGGTAAAAGAAAATTACAAAAAATAACACGACCGTACTATTTTTAAGTTATAGTCAAGTTTGTGTGTGCTGAGTTTGAAATCGCCCACCAGATTTGATTTATTCAGAAAAACCAGTTCCATCGTATTTCAACCTTAGGAAGAGACATGAGCGCAGAATACAAAGTTGACGGCAGCATTGCCGTTATTACCTTGAACAATCCACCGGTCAATGGTCTGGGGCATGCAACCCGCCACGCGATCGTCGAAGGCATGAAGCAGGCGCAGAATAACGATGCCGTTAAAGCCATCATCATTACCGGCGCAGGCAAAGCGTTTTCCGGCGGCGCAGACATCAAAGAATTTAATTCTCCCAAAGCCTTTGCTGAGCCCAGCCTGCATACCGTAATCAGCGTCATTGAATCGTCAGACAAACCCGTGATTGCTGCGATACACAGCGTCGCGATGGGTGGTGGTCTGGAGTTGGCTTTGGGGTGCCACTATCGTGTCGCCAGCCCTGGCGCGCAGATTGCGCTGCCTGAAGTGAAGCTGGGCATTCTCCCAGGCGCAGGTGGGACACAACGTCTGCCACGTGTCGTCGGGCTGGAAATGGCCTTGAATATGATTGTTTCAGGCACTCCGGTTGCATCAGAAAAACTCGCGAAAACTGCGTTGTTCAATGAGATTGCCGAAGGCGATCTGATGACTGCCGCAACCGCATTTGCGAACAAAGTTGCAGATGTGCGTCCGCTACCTAAAGTACGCGACATCAAAATCGATTATCCGAACTACGAAGCTTTCCTGCAATTCTCCCGCAATACCGTACGCGCAATGTCAGGCCCATTCCCTGCGCCATTGAAATGCGTGGAAGCAGTTGCTGCTGCGGTAACCAAGAAGTTTGACGACGGTATTAAATTTGAGCGTGATTTATTCCTGGAACTGGTACAGACAACGGAATCAAAAGCATTGCGCCACGCTTTCTTCGGTGAGCGCGCTGCCAGCAAGCTGCCAGATGTACCTGATGACACGCCGACTCGTCCGGTGAAATCTGTCGCAGTGATCGGTGCCGGCACCATGGGCGGTGGTATTGCGATGAACTTTGCCAATGCAGGTATTCCGGTACAGATTCTTGAAATGAAACAGGAAGCGCTCGACAAAGGTTTGGCAACAATACGCAAAAACTACGAAAACACGCTGAAAAAAGGCAAGCTGACGCAAGAGAAATTTGAGCAGCGCGTTGCCCTGATTACCGGCACGTTGTCATATGAAGCGATCTCTCAGGCAGATATGGTGATCGAGGCGGTGTTCGAAGACATGGGCGTCAAAGAGCAAGTCTTTAAAAAGCTAGATGAGGTCATGAAGCCAGGTGCGATTCTGGCGTCGAATACATCGACGCTTGACGTTGACAAGATCGCGGATTTCACCAAACGTCCGCAAGACGTGGTCGGTACGCATTTCTTCAGCCCTGCTAACGTCATGAAATTGCTGGAAATCGTACGCGGTAAAAAAACGGCAAAAGATGTGCTGGCAACGGTGTTGGCGATTTCTAAAAAAATCAAGAAAACAGGCGTGGTTTCCGGTGTATGCGATGGCTTCATCGGTAATCGCATGATTGAGCAATACAGTCGCCAGGCAGGGTTCTTACTGGAAGAAGGCTGCACGCCGGAACAAGTCGATAAAGCCGTTGAAAAACTCGGTTTTGCAATGGGCCCTTTCCGCATGGGCGATCTGGCGGGGAACGATATCGGCTGGTATATCCGTAAACGTCGTTACGTGGAAAAACCACAAATCACGTATTCAAAAACTGCAGATCTGCTGTGTGAAATGGGACGTTTCGGTCAAAAAACCGGCGCTGGCTGGTATGACTACAAACCGGGCGATCGCAAGGCTTATCCATCTGCTGTGGTGAATGAGATGATCGTCAAGCACTCTGCTGATCTGGGCATAGAACGCCGCAAAATTTTCGATCAGGAAATCATTGAGCGCCTGATTTATTCGCTGGTGAATGAAGCGGCATACATCCTTGAAGAAGGCATCGCAACACGCGCTTCTGATATCGATATGGTGTATCTGACTGGCTACGGTTTCCCTCTGCATACCGGCGGCCCGATGTTCTACGCAGATACAGTCGGCTTGCCAAATGTGGTACGGGCGATGGAAAAATATGCTAAAGGTCGTCACGGTGATGCGTGGAAACCAGCGCCATTGCTGGCAAAATTGGCCGAAGATGGAAAAACGTTTAACTGAGATTGCTGTCAATCGACGCGGTAATCTAAGTTTGTATTAAAAACATATGAGTTCTTTAAAAAGCGCAACTTCCGGTTGCGCTTTTTTATTGCTTAAACTGAAACTACCCGATCTCGACCTGCCTGCTTTGCAGCATACAGGCGCTTATCTGCCTGATCTACTGCGATCGGAGCAGATTCCTGCTCTGGCTCCGCCATTGCAACTCCGATACTGACACTGATGTATCCGACTGGCTCAACATGAGACATTTTTATATTGCGCCGAATTTTTTCTGCAATGCTGACCGCATTTTCCTGATTTGTCTTTGGCAGAATAATCAGAAATTCTTCACCGCCGACCCGGCCTGCAAAATCAGTTTTACGCAGTGATGCCTGAATTTGATTGGCAACGTGTGTCAGAACTACATCCCCGGTGGCATGACCATATGTGTCATTCACTTTTTTGAAAAAATCGATATCTATCATCAGTACTGCATATTGCTCCTTACTGCGCGTCATGCGATCAAATTCATGGAGAAGTCGTTCGTTTGCTGCCAGACGATTAGGCAGTCCAGTCAGCGTATCGCGCCGGGCTAATTGCCTTAGCTCTTGATTTGCCGCTTCCAGCTTTGCCGTTCGCTCTGCCACGATTGACTGCAAATCTTTGTTGGCGTCCTCTAAAGCATGTTTGCGAGTTAGCAGTGTGGCAGCCATATCCTCCATTGCAGAATTTAATTCTTTCAGTTCCTTACTGTTGGCAGAAATATTGAACTGAATTTTATCGTCACCATCAGATACCTTCTTGGCTAATTTTGACAATTGAATAATTGGACGACTGATGTAGTCACCTAGCATCCATGCCAGCAAAACAAATACGACTGCGGCAGCTGCCACGCCGAGAGTGATACTTCTCTGGAGACTGTTCACTTCCGATATCACTTGGTCGCGTGGTTGTCTGACCATTACTTTCCAGTTCAGCGGCCACTTGTTACCCACAACAGGCTCACTGACAGAGGCGACGGTTGTCAGATAAAATTCATTCCCTCCCCAGTTATGAAAGCTTGATTCATCTGTTTTGTATTTTTTTGGTGCCACGGGCGCACCTGGAATTTTTTCCGGATGATCAGGATAAATAATTTCGTTATTGCTATTGACGATGAATATTTCAATTTTCCGTTTGTTTGCATCTTCAGGCATTACCTCTCTGATTGCTTCCGATGCCCAGCGCCAATGCGCGTGTGCTCCCAATATGGCGCGTAACTGTCCTTTTTCGTCGTATACAGGAGCGGCAAAATCAATAAAACGGATTGGCCATTCGTGAATTTTATTCCGGAGCAACTCTGCAAGCATTGCGGCCTCATGTAAGTCACCAACATAAGTTCCTTGTTGCGAATGCTGAAACCATGGACGGCTGCTTACATTCTGTCCGGTTAAATTATTGTTAGTTGCATGCAGTACCTTGCCTTTGATATCGACGAGCCCTATCCAGGAGTAATGCGCGTATGACTGATGGAGCCTGCTGAGACTGGCGTCAAAGTCGTTGCTATCTAAGGGCGCGCGCACGAATAGGGGAGTTTGTGCGAGCAATTCTACCTCGCGGCGACGTTCCCTCATATTTTTTGCCAGTATAGTTGCCGTTCCTCTGGCCAGCGCACGCAACATCATTCCGCGGTCGTTAATCAACTGCTCAGTATGAATTTTGGTGATATAAATATAGGTAGGGAAGCCCAGCAAAAAGACTAAGGTAATGAAGGAGCTTGCGATGATGGTATGTAAAGGAGGTGGTTTCAGTTTCACCAGAGTTTACCTTATCGTTTTGCCATAGTTGGCGGAGGAAAGTTTTTATTTGCGGCTCATCTTATTGATAATTTTGCGAAAAAGCAATTGAGCAAAACGGCAATCTTATGTCGCCGTATTGATATTCAATTTATTGAATTCCGTCTGATTTTATTTTTAGCCTCGTACAACGTTTGCTGAAAATCTTATTACCCGGTTCATTCACGCAAGCATTCATCTGGTGATAAAAGTCGGGTGGTATAATTGACGGTTAATTATTCATTTTTGCAAAAGGTTTTTCCGTGCTATCTACCGCAAATATCACCATGCAGTTTGGCCCTAAGCCGCTGTTTGAAAATATCTCAGTCAAATTTGGCGAGGGCAATCGTTACGGTCTTATTGGTGCCAACGGTTGTGGCAAATCGACATTCATGAAAATCCTCGGCGGTGATCTGGAGCAGTCTTCCGGCACTGTGATGCTGGATCAGAATGAACGTCTGGGTAAATTACGTCAGGATCAGTTTGCGTTTGAAGAGATGCGCGTTCTGGATGTTGTGATGATGGGGCACACAGAAATGTGGGCTGCAATGTCTGAGCGCGATGCGATCTATGCGAATCCCGACGCCACCGACGAAGACTACATGAAGGCGGCCGATCTGGAAGCCAAATTTGCCGAATACGATGGTTACACTGCAGAAGCCCGCGCAGGCGAGTTGTTGCTGGGCGTTGGCATTCCAACTGATCAGCATCAGGGCTTGATGAGTGCGATCGCTCCGGGCTGGAAGTTGCGCGTTTTGCTGGCACAGGCTTTGTTTTCTAATCCTGATATTTTGTTGCTCGATGAACCGACCAATAATCTGGATATCAACACCATCCGCTGGCTGGAAGATATTCTGAATCAGCGCAATTCAACCATGATCATCATTTCGCATGATCGCCATTTCCTGAATCAGGTCTGTACTCACATGGCAGATATGGACTATGGCACGTTGAAAATCTATCCTGGCAATTACGATGACTACATGCTGGCATCGTCGCAGGCACGTGCGCAGCAAATGGCCAACAATGCGAAGGCCAAGGAGAAAGTCGCTGAGTTGCAAGATTTCGTCCGTCGCTTCTCTGCCAATAAATCGAAGGCGCGCCAGGCTACTTCCCGTGCCAAGCAAATCGATAAAATTAAAATCGAAGAATTCAAACCATCCAGCCGTCAGAATCCTTTTGTACGTTTTGATGGCGAGAAAAAATTGCACCGTCTGGCTGTAGAAGTGCAAGGTCTGACCAAGGCATATGATCGCACACTGTTTAAGAATGTCGATCTGATGGTAGAAGCCGGTGAGCGCGTGGCGATTATCGGTGCCAATGGCATCGGTAAAACGACTTTATTGCGTTGCATTGGTGGCGACGATATTGCTGGTCTGCACGCGGATCGTGGCACTGTCAAATGGGCAGAAAATGCGAATGTCGGATACATGCCGCAAGATCCTACCGAAGAGTTCGCGTCAGATAAAAATCTGACGGACTGGATCGGCCAATGGACGCAAGAGGGCGACGATGATCAGGCTGTGCGCTCTATTCTTGGACGTCTTTTGTTCGGTGGCGACGATGTGAAGAAATCAGTGAAAGTTCTGTCCGGCGGTGAAAAAGGGCGAATGATGTACGGTAAGCTGATGTTGGGGCGTCACAATGTTTTGTTAATGGATGAACCGACGAATCACATGGATATGGAATCGATCGAGTCATTGAATATCGCATTGGAAAAATATGCGGGAACCCTGATTTTCGTTTCGCATGACCGGGAATTTGTATCGTCGCTGGCAACCCGTGTACTTGAGATCAAAGAAAATGAAATCATTGATTTCCAAGGTACCTACGAGGAATATCTGAGCAGTCAAGGGATTGAATAAACTACTGCTGTATCGCATGTGGTGCAAAAAAGCCGGGTTATCCCGGCTTTTTTACTGATTACTTTTGAGTGAAGTTGATTGCACTATCGCGTAATAGTGTATCGCTTTGGTGGACTTGTTCACCTTTGTATAGCAGATAATCCAGTCTGTCCCGCAAGCTGCGCGCCATTTCTCTGCCTTTTGATTTCATCACGGCTTCGAGATAGGGTTGGCGTAACTTTCTGAAATCGTCCAATGTGCCAGCGCGCTCAACTTTCATCTGTAGTGTGAATCCACGCAATCCGAGTACGCTTTTAATCGTTTCGTTGAAGAAGGTATAGACCTCACGAAATTGTTCGGATTCATTCATATCTTCAACCGCGACCTCGGTCGGCGGTGGTAAGTCGCTGACGAGATTAATTTCAGGCGCAGCAGTTACCAGGACTTCTCCGGCTTTGCTGACAGCGGTAATCAATTCCTGATCTAAAAGTTCCTGTACATTATTTTCATCAAACCCTAATGCGGATACTTTTTTCAATAAATCCGTAGCACTTTGTTTTCCATCTACCATGACCAGTAAAGTGCGAAGACGGTTTGCTAAATGATGTTTGCGGGTAGCGATTTCCTCGCGCCCTTTTTCTGTCTTATCGTAAATACTGTTCAACATATTGAGCATCGGCCCCAAATCATTTTTATGCCAGAAGTACTATCTGGAACTCAGCAAAAGCATACAACACACTTACCGTCGATGCTACAGGTATTCAAGGGCGCAACTGATAAAACACCCGACAATGTCAGATTTTGTGGATGGGGATGACAGGTTTAGAGTGTTGACTCAATTGTGTGGGGCGCGATGTTTCATCGCAACTATTACAAGATGAAGAACAAGAACTGGCACAGTTTTTCGCTGCATCTTCAAAGTGGCTCGCAAGCTTTGGATGGCGACCGCTCAGCTTGACCTGTATTTTTTTTCTGACAGACGCTGGCATCCATTTCAGCAAGAGATAGACCAACGCTGAAAATAACATCAGAAAAGTGATTGCCATTTGTAACATGATTAAGCCCCGGTAAAAAATAGCGCCAATCGATACGTAATAAAAGACGCAATATAGGCAAGGCCAAATAAATAGGCTGCCATCAATACAGGATATCGCAGGGTATTCGTTTCACGCCTCACCACACTCAAAGTCGCGATACATTGCGGTGCGAAGACATACCATGCCAATAAAGACAAGGCGGTCGGCAGACTCCAGGATTGTGCGATAAGTGGCTCCAGCATACTACTAAGCTCATCGCCGGATTGCGACAGGGCATAGACGGTGCCAAGTGCGGCAACGGCGACTTCACGCGCGGCAAGCCCAGGAACCAGCGCAATACAAATCTGCCAGTTAAATCCTATCGGTGCAAAAACGAATTCAAGCAGACGTCCGAGATGGCCAGCGATACTATAATAAATCGGCGGTTGCGTTGCATTTTCAGGTGCGCCAGGGAAGCTGCTGAGAAACCATAACAGGATCATTAACGCCAGAATGATGGTGCCGACGCGTGTGGTAAAGATTTTTACCCGCTCCCATAAACCCAATAATAAATTGCGTGTGTTCGGCAAGCGATAATCCGGCAATTCCAGCATGAGTGAATGCAACTCGGCTTTACCCCATTGATATTTAAAAAACAGGGCGACCAGCATCGCAGAAACAATACCGGCAATATATAAGGTAAACAAGACTAAACCTTGCAGACTCAGTATACCGAAGACTGTTTTTTCAGGAATAAAAGCTGCAATAATCAGAGCGTAGACGGGCAGCCGTGCCGAACACGTCATCAGGGGGGCGATCATGATAGTCACCAGACGATCACGCGGGTTTTGAATGGTGCGGGTCGCCATGATGCCAGGAATGGCGCAAGCAAAACTGGACAATAAGGGAATGAAAGCGCGACCAGACAAGCCTACTTTTCCCATAATTCTATCGAGCAGAAATGCTGCCCGTGGGAGATAGCCGGAGTCTTCCATCACGAGAATGAAGAAAAACAGAATGACAATCTGTGGCAAGAAAACTAAAACGCTACCTGCACCACCAATCACGCCTTTCACTAACAACTCTTGAAGCATTCCCGCAGGCAGGGTAGCTTCAACCAGGCTACCCAAACCTTCAATCGATGACTTAATCAAGTCCATTGGTAACTGCGCCCAGGCAAACACGGCCTGAAATACCAAGAACATGAGGCTGGCAAAAATCAGCGGGCCGAATACCGGATGTAATATCCATCGGTCTATGCGATAACTGAGTGGCGCATCTTCTTCGCCTGCATCTTTTACTTGCTGTACGGATGCTGCAATTAATGCATTCACGGCAAGTTGAATTTCTTCTGGTGATCGTGTTAATGCAGTCGCTGTGCGCGGAACGTTATCAGTCACACCTAATGATTGTGCAAGTATTTCCAGTTGACGAAGCAGGGCGTCAACACCTTCCGTCTCAACGGCAATCGTCTCAACAACGGGAATATTCAGCGCTGACGACAGTGCTTCGATATCAATATTAATCTGGCGTTTTTTTGCCAAATCCATCATGTTGACAGCGAGAATCAGTGGCAAGCCCAGGTCTTTAAGTTCAAAGGCAAGGCGCAGTCCCCGCTTGAGATTGGTTGCATCCACGACGCAAAGAATGGCATCAGGTAAAGCTTCGTTAGCGCGCTGACCTTTGACGACCTCTTCTGTAATTTTTTCATCGGGCGTGATCGCATTCAGACTGTAAGTGCCCGGAAGGTCAAGAATACTCCAGTGACGGCCATTTGGTGCTGTGAAGTGTCCTTCCTTGCGTTCTATCGTTACTCCAGCGTAATTGGCAACTTTTTGTCTTGCACCAGTCAGTCGGTTAAATAAAGCAGTTTTACCGCAGTTGGGGTTGCCGACTAAAGCAATGCGCTGTGGCTTAAGATGGTCAGTCATTACGCTACCTCCATTTTGCTGACGCCTATCAAGGCTGCCTCAAAATTCCGGAGGGCAAACGTCGATTCTCCAATACGAACCGCGATGGGTTCGCCGCCAAAGTAACCTTTATGCAATATTTTGATCTTCTCCCCATGAATGAATCCCAGTTCCTTCAAACGGCGGATGATATCTGTTGCCTGAATCAGATTGCTTTGGGCTGGCTGGAACAGATCAGTCACGATGGCGGCATCGCCAACGCGAAGATGATTCAGGGTGATCGGGGAGGGGGATACAGGCAAACTGCTCATGGCACCAGACGGTAATTGATGTGAAGTAACTCTAAATGATAATGAGAATATATATCAATATCGCAGTCTATTCAATCATTCTTCCTTGTTCTTCCTTGTATTGAAAGTGAGGCGATTGTTTTATTTGGTTAAATCGAATTAAATTATCCTCAGGTGATATTGGTCGTTTTAGCGATCCGGCTTGGTTGTCGGGATATCTTGCGTGAGCTGTTTCCTCTGGCTTTCAAATGCCGGACTCTCATTAAGGTTTTCGTTGGATCTAATATCATTTGCTCTTGTTTTGACGAGTTCCATTATCAACGTCTGTTTTTCATCTTCAACCTGTCTAGTTTTTATTTCAGATTGCTTCAGTTGCTCAGTCAGTACATCTTGTAATTTTGCGGAGACGGCAGCGGATGTCTGTAAGCGTTGTGATTCCAGTTGAGATGCTGACAGATCCTTTTTGAGACTGAGATTTTCCTGTTTTGTTTCTTGCAACAGAAACTCTGTCTGATAATGCTTTATCTGCAGCGCTTCCAGATCTTCTTTCCGCTTTTGTGCATTGTTGGCAATTTCAGCGTTAATTAATAGTAACTGCTGAATCTCTGCTTCTTGCTTTGTCTGAGCGCTTTCCAAAGTTTGATTGTTTTTTCTGATAAGCTGCAGATCGCTTTCCATTTGTGAAATGCGTGCCTCGTAAGCTCTTCTGTCATCTGCGCGTTGATTGGCTGTCGCGGTTTGAAAATGCTCAAACTGATGGCGCATTACCTCATTTTTCTGTTTTAACTCTTTGACTTCCTGATTTCTGTCGTCAAGCCGTAGCGTTAATCCTTCTTTTTCACTTTGCATGCCAGTGAATTTTAATTGGAGGGCTGAATATTTCTCCTCGATTGACTCCAGCACTTCCTGTGTTGCTGCTAGTTGTGTCTCAAGAGTGATTTTACTTGTGGTGAGGGACTCTATGAGGTCGCTGAGCGTTGCTTGCTGGGTTTTTGCTGCCTGAATCAATGTATCGTGCTCTGCGGTCAGCGCAGTCATCTTGCTCTCGCACTCACTTTGCAGCTGTGCGTAGACTCCACGCACCGCATTCAAGATGGATTCAGGCAGGCCGGAGTTGGCTGCCTGGGTCTCGTCCTGATGCTCCTCTTTCCATCGTTTAAGCATGGGGGTAATGGTACTTTTGCTCCCTGTGTCGCCCATCATCTTTCGCACATTATCTACGGTAGCGGCTTCCCCTTTGGCCGCGAGCTCAGTTGCAGCTCGTGCTACGTCAGAATAAAGAATGCCTGCTCTTGCCATCATTCACCTCAATATAAGATACTAAATTACGTAATACGTAATACGTAATATTACGATAAAAATTGATAGTATTAATTTTATTTTCTTCGAATTTTAAGTATTGATAATGTATATTATCGAATATCATATTTAGAATTAATCCTGTTTTTCCCGTTGCCTGTTACGAAATATGAATTCACTGCCAAAACCGAGCCAACTAAAAAATGAAACCTCTGAACCCGGCAGTAATAAGCGGGGAACTCTGGCGGAGGGCTCTCAAAATGGTGTTTTGGCTGCTTCTGCGCAGCAAATAGCCGCATTTCTCGCGGCGGCAACGTCTGACAATACCCGCCGTGCGTATCGCTCAGCCATCAGACATTTTTTGGAGTGGGGAGGGTTATTACCCGCCGATGAGGCTAGCCTGATTCGTTATATGGCAGAACATGCAGGAAAACTGAATCCTCGTACGCTATCTTTACGACTGACGGCCTTATCTCAATGGCATAAGCACCAGGGATTTCCTGATCCTTGCAGTTATCCTAACGTAAGAAAAATCCTGACTGGCATTACGCGAGTCCATGCAAAACCTAAAAAAAAGGCGAGGGCATTAGTTATCGAAGAGCTGGAGCGCATTGTGCTTTACCTCTCCGAACAGAGTGACATCAAAGCAATAAGGGACAGTGCTTTGCTGCAAATTGCCTTTTTCGGTGGTTTTCGTCGCTCTGAATTGGTAGGCTTGCGATGTGAAGATGTGAAATGGGAATCAGAGGGAATTACCCTGCTGCTGCCGCGATCAAAAACCGATCAGGCGGGGGAGGGAATTGCAAAAGCAATTCCTTATGGCGATAGCAGCTGTTGTCCTGCAACGGCATTAAAACGATGGCTCAGCATTTCGGGTGTTTATACCGGCGCAATCTTCAGGCGGATAGATCAGTGGAAGCATGTCGGCGAACAGGCTTTGCATGCGAACAGTGTGAATAAAATACTCACTGAATGTGCGGCAGCGGCGGGATTGGATTATGTCCCGGAATTCAGCAGTCATAGCTTGCGGCGCGGCATGGCTACCAGTGCTTACCGTGCCGGTGCAAGCTTCCGTGATATCAAACGGCAAGGCGGTTGGCGTTTCGACGGGACTGTTCAGGGATATATTGAGGATGCAGATCAATTCAAAGAAAACGCCATGCATAGCCTGTTGCGTCAAAAGAAATAAACTCAATGAAAAATCGTACATGCAATAGTAGTGTTCTGATCCGATGGCCAGGTGAGACATTGATGAATTTGTCGTGAATCATAGGAATTACCGAGATACTCGGATCATAGCAGCAACTCTTCTGCTATGATCATTAAGATGCTTTCTTGGTCTGGAAGGCAATTTTTCCGGTTGAACGATGCAAATAATTACAATGGTTTTGATTCTGCTGCTTGCTGTCACTGTGAGCGGCTTTATTGTCAGATTATCTCCTGTCGCATTGCCATTGCCACTGATTCAGATTGCAACCGGCGCCATTATTGCCTCGTTTTCCCCGTTTGACGTCTCGCTGGATCCAGCCATCTTTTTTCTGTTATTTATTCCCCCTTTATTATTTCTGGATGGTTGGCGCATACCGAAAGAGGCCTTTTTTCTCGATATGAAGCCCATACTGATGCTTGCCATCGGCCTGGTCATTTTTACTGTTGTTGGTATGGGGTTTCTGATCGATTGGCTGATTCCAGCAATTCCATTACCAGTAGCATTCGCTTTGGCAGCAATTTTGTCGCCAACTGATCCGGTTGCTGTTTCTGCAATAGCGTCCAAAACACCAATTCCACCGAGGCTGATGCACATTCTTGAAGGCGAATCACTATTAAATGATGCCTCTGGTCTTGTCTGTTTTCGTTTTGCTGTGTTGGCAGCGTTAACCGGGAGTTTTTCCCTCGCCAAGGCATCCTGGACTTTCATGCTGGTGGCTGGCGGTGGTGCTTTGATAGGAATTGTGCTGACCTACACCATTAATCTGGCGAATCGTTGGCTGATACGACAAACCGGAGAAGAGCCGGGCGTACAGATTATGATCAGCCTCTTGATCCCGTTCGCCGCTTATCTGACAGCTGAACATCTGAATGCTTCAGGAATTCTGGCCGCGGTAACAGCCGGGGTGACCATGCATTACTCTGATCTGACCGGACACACTTTAGCGGCAACCCGCATGCAACGGCGCACGGTATGGGATACCGTGCAAATGATATTAAATGGCATCATGTTTATGCTATTGGGTTTGCAGTTACCGCGGATACTCGAAAGCATAGAAGAAATTGCGATTGATACCGGTATCGCCAGCCTCGCACATTTATCCGCGTATATTGTGTGCATTACGTTTGCACTGACGACCTTGCGTTTAATCTGGGTTTGGGCTTCGCTTAAACTGACTTTATTTGGCAAAAAGGGAAATGTCGCAGATAAAAAATCTTTTCCCCGATTATTGCTGGTTACCGCATTTGCAGGTGTGCGTGGTGCCATTACACTGGCGGGTATCCTCACTTTACCATTGACGATGTTAGATGGCACCGATTTCCCGGCTCGTGATCTGGTGATTTTTCTCGCAATGGGCGTTATTTTGCTGTCGCTGATTGTCGCCAGCATTGCATTGCCTATTTTGGCTGCCGGCTTTGAGTTCTCCGAGCCTGTGGCTCAGATTAATAAAGAAACGGTTGCACGTAATGCTGCGGCATCTGCTGCGATCCGCCGGGTTGAAGATTTGTATCGTGGTATTTCCAATGATCAGCCTGAGAGCCTTGTGCAAATGGAGGCCGCAATGCACGTCATTGAGTTATACCGACGCCGTTTGGCGCACGGGTTGCGGCAGAATGGATCACAGTCACACCATATCCGGGAGTTAGATGTCGAACGACAGATGCGCATCGAAGCTTTACGTGCCGAGCGCGATCAACTATATCAATTACGTTTAAACAGACAGTTGGACGATGTGTTACATCGGCAGTTGGTACACGAAATTGATCTGATAGAAACGGCTCTGACCAAACAAAAACAGCACTAATGTAATACATCGGTACGAATTTTGGTTTAAGACGGCGCACAAAAAATCACTGACAATCAGTTTCTTCTCAAAAGAAAGGAATGGGTGACAAAAAAATAGCCCGCTGTGAGCGGGCTAAAATCCAAACCTTGACGGTGTTGGAGGAGACAGTTGTGACTTTACTGCAGCAAATATTCAAAATGGTTGAGTTTGCCCATCCCCCAAAAATGTAAAGTTAGCGTAAAAAATCACCATTGATCAATTCAAAGATCGCTTTTTTTTTAATTTTTGAAGCCTTCATATAAAGCTTCTTTTACATTTTTGGGGAAGTTGTAAGCACTTCAGTATTACTCTGGCTATTTCTCCCCATCCCCTCGAAAAGGTAAAAGTTTCTTGAGGTAACCTTTTTCAGGTCTATTTTTAGTAGACTTGACCTGCAGCCACACTGGTTGACCAGAAATTACGCCAAGCGACGCCACTGCTCGCTTGGTCAGACGCGACAGCAATATGACATTCCCTATCTACCAAATGCCCTCTATTAAAGGTGCTCGCAACAACCTATGTGTATCTGCCGAAATAGTTATTTCGTGCGGTTCTGGCAACTTTCGATAGTTATCTACACAGATTTCCATAAGTTGAAAAAAGCGTGCTGTTTGGCTATCGAATACTAAGTTTGCTAATTCCGTGTTATGCCCAACCAAAAAATCACCAGCATGCAGAATTTTACCAAGGCTGTTCTTACTGTCCGCTAAGTTCTTTTGTAGCACGCGGATCAAGCCCATTTCCCGTGCTGTCAGGAATGGCAACACCTGGTCATTCAATAGATCGGCTAGTTCCGAGCAATTTCCCGTGCCGTAGCGCACGTCGATATCAATCCGCTGTGCAACAAAATCCACCACTTTGAGGTAAGTCCCCAGGTGCACGTCCGTATCGGGCCAATTGGTTTGGAACCTCTCAATACGCGGCAGTAACCATTTGGCAGTGAAAGTTGGGCTGGCCTACGGGTTTTGGGGGCTAATCGACCGATTGCTGTATTTAACTCGTTAGAACTCAAAAAAACTTGAGTCGGATCAAATATTTTTTAAATGAGAATGGTTATTATTTCCATGTTTTATCAACTTGCCTAATTCCTATCTCATTGTCCAAGGTTTATTTATGTCTATTCTTGATTTCCGTTTAAAAACAGCCGTCGCCACCCTGGCACTCGGTGCTAGCCTGACTGCGCATGCGATTGAGTATCCGATCGGCACGCCGCAACAGCGCGTCGGCCTGGAATTGTCCGCGGTTTATCTGCAACCGATCACGATGGAGCCGGACGGCATGATGCGTAAGGTCGAGGAATCCGACGTGCATCTGGAACTCGATATCAAGGCGCTGGCGAATAACTCGAACGGTTTCCCCGAGGGTTCGTGGATTCCGTATTTGCTGGTCAAATACGAGTTGACCAAGGTCGGCAGCAACCAGAAAATCGCCGGCGATTTCATGCCTATGGTGGCCAACGACGGTCCGCACTATGGCGATAACGTCAAATTGATGGGGCCGGGCAAGTATCAGGTGAAATTCCAGGTCTTGCCGCCTTCAGCCAGTATGCACGGCCATTTCGGTCGTCATACCGACCGTCAGACCGGCGTGCGCCCCTGGTTTAAGCCTATCGATCTGGAATTCGAATTTACCTTTGTCGGCGTAGGCAAGAAAGGTGGTTATTGAAATGACGTTCTTGTTCAAGCGTACGGCGACCTTGTTGTTGGCCACCATGCTGGCTGCGCCTATGGTGCAGGCAGCGCCGGCCAAGGCTGATGTGAATGCCTTGCTCAAAAAATTCAGCGAGCGTCTGGAGCAGCTGGAAAAGCGCAATGCCGAACTCGAGCAGCAGCTGACGCAATTGCGCACCGAAAACAGCGCCAAGCTGGAGCCGCGCATCAAGGCGATCGAAGAGCAAAATGCCAAGATCGAGAAGGGACTGGAAAACGACGGCGTCAGCCAGTACGAGCCGGAGCTGACGGCGCGCCTGAAAGCGGTCGAATACCAGTCGCTTAACATGCAAAAATCTGCCAGAACCGTCAGTGCTCTGGACGGCGTGACCGCCGGCGTCAGCCTGACCACGGTCGCGCAACATCCGGGTGAAATGCCGGCCGGGTCGCATATTCACAACAGCCAGTTGAATTATCGCGGCGATGTGACAGTCTCCTTGCCCTTGCCCAATAGCGGCGACATTGAAAACAAGATGGTGGCAGCATTCCGGCTGGGGCAAGGCATAGGCCTGAACGGAGTGCGCTCGTTCGCCAAGCCGAATGCCAGCGCCTTCCGCGTCAGCAGCACCAGTCCCGACGACAGCGTGGCCGTGCTCGGGCAAGCCTGGTACCAGGCCACCATTCCGCTGCCGTTCGGCGGTTTCAAGCCGCGCTCGCGTGAAAAGCTGGAAATCAATTTCGGCAAGATGGATCCGTTCTCCTTCTTCGATCAGAATGCGGTCGCCAATGACGAGACGCGCCAATTCCTCAACACCGTGTTCGTACATAACCCCTTGCTGGATGCCGGCGGCGATATCGGCGTCGATGCCAACGGCTTTACCCCTGGCTTCCGCGTGTCTTATCTGAACGAAGTCAATAAGGCTGAACCGTGGCGTCTGTCTTTCGGCGTATTCGGCGCCGGCCAGGGTGCGAATTACACGCGCTTCTTCAGTTCGCCGCTGGTGATCGCCCAGGTAGAGAAGCAGTTCAAATCGTTTGGCGGCTTGAATGGCAACGTGCGCGCCTATTACTGGCGTAACGGACAGGCAGCGCAATACTCGGGCGATGTTGCCGCGCATTCGGGTTGGGGCATTTCAGCCGATCAGCGCGTCAGCGACAATGTGGCGCTGTTCGGCCGTTACGGCCATCAGTTGACCGGACGCGTCAGTTTCGATCGCGCCCTGACCTTCGGTGCAGAATTTGGCGGCGGCCTGTGGCAGCGCGGCGCCGATGCGCTCGGCGTTTCTCTGGGGTGGTTGCGTACCAGCAACCAGTTCCGCAACGATGCCCCGACCCTGGCTGATTTCGGCTTTGCCGCCAGCAATGCCGAACGCGTCGCCGAAATCTATTACCGCTATCGCGTCAACAAGCAGTTCGAGCTGTCGCCTGATTTGCAGTTGATTTCGCGTCCGGCAGGTAATTCCGACGCATCCCTGGTCAAGTTGTTCGGTGTGCGCGCCCAGATCGTATATTGAGATGTCTATGTCGCTTAAAAAATTCATCCTCGGCGCCGCGCTGGTATTTTCTTGCATCGCGCCCGCGCTGGCCGAGGAACTGCTGACTTTTCAGATCACGGCAAAAAATGGCAAGTTGATTCCAGAACGGATAGTGGTGCCGGCCGGGCGCAAGATCAAGCTGGTGCTGAAAAATGAAGGACCGGGGCCGGAAGAGTTTGAAAATCTCGAGATGCGTGTCGAAAAAGTGCTGGGGCCGGGGGCGACGTCCTTCGTCGTGTTGCATAACCTGAAACCCGGCACCTATCGTTTCGTCGATGAATTTCACCCTGAGACAGCGCAATGCCTGATCGTTGCAAAGTAGTGGGATGAGTTTTGAAAAACCGGATTGTGCCGCAATGGCGCAGAGACGCATGCCGTAGCGGATCTAGTTGCCGAAAGCGTCTCTACATTTTTGTGTTTGTATTCCTTTGTATTCGTTTATAGGTGTTTTGAGCAAGAGAGAGTTTTGAAATGATCAATGCAATTTTTATCGTCTGGCGCGAAAGCCTGGAGGCGATGCTGGTGATCGGTGTGCTGTCGGCCTGGATTGCGCGCCAGAGCGACCGGAGCGGCTTGCAACGCACACTGTGGCTGGGTGTTCTCGGTGGCGTGTTGCTGGCTGGTGCGATGGCTATGCTGACCTTTGGCGCGCAAAACCTGCTTGAAGGGAATGCGCTGGAAATTTTTCAATTGTGTATGGTATTGATTGCCGCCGTGCTGATTCTCGAAATGCTGGTGTGGATGCGCAAGCACGGTCGCCACATGAAACAGAACCTGGAAGCCGGCGCAGCGCGTGCGGCTGAAGGCAGCGGTCAATACGGTTTGGCGCTGATCGCCGCGCTGGCGGTCGGGCGCGAAGGTGCGGAAACTGTGGTGTTCCTATACGGCATGGGTATGGAGCGGCAGGGCGGGGCGCTGCTCGAACTGGCCTGGTCGGCTGTAACAGGCATCGGCGCTGCGGCGATGACCGCCTGGTTGGTGGCGCGCGGCGCGCGCTATCTGAATTACCGTACCTTGTTCCGCTGCAGTGAAGTGGCGTTGCTATTGATTGCTTGTTCGTTGATCGGTAATGGCGTCGATCGTATCCTCGGGCTCGATTGGTTACCGATGTTGAGTAACAGCATCTGGGATAGCTCGGCCTTGCTCGACGATAGCAGCCGATTCGGCAAGGTGCTAGCTGATTTCGCTGGCTATCGCGCGCAACCGAGCGTGTTGCTACTGATGGTCTACCTGGCGTTCTGGAGCGCGTCCTGGTGGCGTTTGCGCGATCACTCTAACGGGAGCGGTCGATGATCCCGATTCAAGTCGTGCGCGTCGCACCGCCCAGGAAGACGCACCTGCTGCAGCGGCTCGGTGATGCGATGCGCCGCCATGCGCGCCTGATCCGGGCGCTGCAATGGATGGTGGTGTTGTTTTATCTGGCGTTGGTAGTGTTGCCGGTATTTTTACCGCTACCACCGCAGGGCGCAAGTGTTCTGAATAACCTGACCCTGTTCGCGCAATTTCTGTTTTGGGGAATCTGGTGGCCATTCGTCATTCTCAGCGTGTTTTTACTCGGCCGGGTCTGGTGCGGTGTGCTGTGTCCTGAAGGTGCGTTGAGTGAGCTGGCCAGCAAACATGGTCTGGGTAAGGCGATTCCGCGCTGGCTGCGCTGGAGCGGCTGGCCGACCGTGGCATTTATCCTCACGACCGTGTATGGGCAACTGGTCAGCGTGTATGAATACCCGCAAGCTGCCTTGCTGATATTGGGCGGTTCGACCGTGGCGGCGATCATCGTTGGATATGTGTACGGTAAGAACAAGCGCGTCTGGTGCCGTTACCTGTGCCCGGTTAGCGGTGTATTCGGCTTGCTGGCCAAAGTGGCGCCGCTGCATTTCGCGGTCGATGAAAGCGCATGGCGGGAATTTTCCGGGCACGCAGCGCGCGTCAACTGCGCGCCGTTGATCGACATGCGGCACATGAGTAGCGCTTCCAAATGTCATTCATGCGGACGCTGCAGCGGACATCGCGATGCCATCGCACTTGAGGCGCGCTGGCCGAATCAGGAAATTCTGGCGGCAACGCCGCGCGATGCCTCGACACCGGATGCAATCCTATTAATTTACGGCATGTTGGGTGTTGCCATGGCGGCGTTCCAGTGGTCGGCCAGCCCGTGGTTCGTCGCGCTCAAGGCGTTGGCGGCAGACTGGCTGATTGCGCATGACAGTTTCGTCTTATTGCAAGACAACGCGCCGTGGTGGCTGCTGACGCATTACCCGGCCGCCGCTGACGTGTTTACCTGGTTGGACGGTTTGTGCATTCTCGCGTATATCGGTACGATGGCGCTGATTCTGGGCAGTTTAACGCTGGTCTGCATGCGCGGTGCAGCGCGACTGGCCGGCGATATCGACTGGCGTCATTTGACGATGGCGCTGATACCGTTGGCGGGATTGGGCGTATTTTTGGGCTTAAGCATGATGACCACGACCCATTTGCGCGCCGAGGGGGTGACGCTGGATTGGTTGGGGCCGGTCAGAACCTTCTTGCTGAGCATTGCGCTGGGCTGGTCGGGCTGGCTCGGCTGGCGTTTGCTGTGGCGCCAGCAGGTGCATCGTCTGGCGAGTCTTGCCGCCTGCGCACTGTATTGCATGCCTTTGCTTGCGGTGTGGGCATGCTGGTATTTATTGTTTTTTGTCTGGTAATTGGATTGTCATAGCGCCGACAAGCAATAAAACTGAATTTTCCTTATAGGCTATTCTACCCATCCCCTCGAATGGGCGCTTGTGCTCAAGGGGGGGCTAGGATCACGTTTTTTCGCCAAAAGTTAGCTAAGCGCTTGGCATTGTTGTGTACAACGTTGTTGAAACTTGGCCTGTTGCAGATTAAAGCATTCGCCCAATCCTCCGGAACCAGCCTTCCACCTCACGCTCAGCATCTCTTGCTACCAATCGTTCAGCAGCCATTAGGGGAAATGCTTTCTCCGCAAGACACAGCTTTGCTGTCCCCCATAATGCTATCATTCAGGAAATTTTCGCCAAAAAGTTATCAAAGTAATTGATGTTATTGATTTATCGTGGTTCAAAAGCCATTCCATCGAATTCGATTCGCCACCCCCTTTACCCGCAACTTGCCAAGCCAATTTAGCAGTCTTGCCTCTCTCTTCTCGATCAGCGCTGAGGAAACAAAACAGCAAGAAATACTGATGTAACTATTTGATTTATTGGTAAATGTACTTCTATGGTGACGCTAAGCATAGCATGGACATCTACGTGATCTGGCTATCAAGGCATACGATGTCAGCATTAACTATTAGTCAATATTATCGTTGCTTGGCATTTCTCTCGCATCCAAATACGTTTTCAGCTCAGCCATCATCACTTGCTGAGCATCGAGCTTTGCACGGGTTGCGGCCAGCTCAAGCTGCAGGCTGTTAAGCCGGCTAGACATTTCCTTGCTTTGATCAGCAGCATCAGCGATCTGAGCGTTCTTCTTGCCTAGCAAAGCCTCCAGTTGAATTACGCGCTGCGCTATAGCACGTTGCGTTTCGAGCTCCGCATCCAATCTGCGATGATGATTTTTCTCTTCATATAGCGACTTCTGAGCTTGCGACAACTCTGCAACCAGCCTTACTCCATCCTGATTGAGTTGCGTCACTTCTTGTTGCTTCAGTACCAGACTTTGCTTCAACTGACGAAGTTCAGCTTGGAGTTGCTGAACTTCTTGATCATGGCGCCGGATATCTTGTTCGCGCTGCTCTTTGATTGATGATCTGTAATGTTCCAGGGCATCCCTTGCGTGATTGTGTTTTTCCTCCAGCGATTGTCTGTGTACCTCGTTCTCCGCCAGACGTTCTTTGAGATCCGCCACTTGCTGCGCCAACGTGTGCCTGGCGATAGATTCGCGCTGCATAGCCTCCTTTGTCTGCTCGTGGGATTGCATTTCTTCCTTGATAGACGCTATCGCGAGATCCAGTTTCTCTTGGGTGCCCACGTTTTTTTCTGCTAGGGCTGCAATTTCAGCCTCATGTCGGTGATTGCTCTCGCTATGGCGAGATTCCAACTCAGCGATGCGGTTGCTTGCCTCTGTCTCCAACTGACTGGCGAGGCGCGTTACCAGATCCTGCAATGCTTCACTGATCGCGATTTTGCGATTAATGTTGGTGCCGTTTTCCTCTTCCAGCTCCTTCAAATACTTGTGAATAGTGGTCTTGGAGCCGGTGTTGCCCAGCGCAACTCTCACTGCATCGACTGAAGGATGGCGCCCTTGTGCCAAGAGGGAGTTACGTGCTTTTTCGACTTCAGACTTATACAATCCTGCTCTGGCCATGATCACCCCATCTAATATCATAATGTATTACATACCACGTAATTACATACTAATTTTAACCAATATTCAAGGAAAAACAGAAAGTATTTAAATGCAGGATAAGATAAGGTTATCCAGTATTAGTACTAAAAATCCGATAAAATTAGCAGAATATTTGATACAACCCCAACTCACTCAATGATGTAAAAATCTTGGTATGCCATAGCATGAGCAAAATCAATCACTACATCCATGCTGGAACGCGTGACAATACCCGCGTGGCATACCAGTCCGCCGTCCGGCACTACGAAATTGAATGGGGTGGGTTCTTGCCGGCCACCAGCGAAAATATCGCTCAGTACCTCGTTGACCACGCTGAAAAGCTGGCAATCAACACGTTGCGTCAACGTCTTGCAGCTCTCGCACAATGGCATATCGATCAGGGATTCCCTGATCCGACCAAGACGCCTCTCGTTAAAAAAGTCATCCGAGGCATACAGCGGGAACATCCTGCGCAAGAAAAACAGGCGAAACCATTTCAGCTCGAGCAGCTTGGTTCAGTAGATCGCTGGCTAGATCAAGCAATTGCGACAGCAAATAGAGGGTCGGCCGGGATTCCTTAAAATTCCGCAGAAACTGGTTTAACTATATGATTTAATTCGGGAATTTCTATTTTTTGAGGCGGCAACTACGCTCCCAGCTACCCTGCTACAAGACTATCTGGCCCCATGTGGTCCGATAGACGATACTGTTATCGAATGTGTTCCATGTCGCTGGTTCCCAGATAGCAGCCCCTACCTCAGAATATTTAAAAAAATCTGGGACTTGGTCAAATACGGCTTTTGTAACGTAAGTCTGATAGGTGTCCGGAAGTGCTGCTAACTTTGCAGCGTGATTTGCAGCTCGCCCAACCCAGACCAGATCGTTGGCCCCGCGCACGCCGGTGCGCGCCACGAATAAGTCGCTGGTATCGACCCCGATCACGTGTTTCAACGTGTAATTGGTAGTGTTGTATTGCACCGCCATCGTTGGGGCAATCACATTTTTGACCACAAAGTTGATTTGCATCGCAGCTCGTATGGCCGCAACATTCTTCCCATGCCCGAGAAAAACAGCCATGACGCGATCGCCGTCATACGCTGTGATTTCACCACCCTCATTGACGATGATTTTTGCCGCACAGTGTAGAAAAGTCTTATAAACCTCGGCCGCAAATGCGGGTATATGTCTGTCTACAAGCAACGTAGAATCGGCCAAGTCGGCATAGAGAACGGTTGCATTGAGCTTGACGGCGTCGTTGCCGAGGCCAACATCTGCATTGGCCGGAACCACTTGGCCATCGCGCGTAGTCCAGACCTCGCGAAAGATTTTGGCGACTTGTGCGTGTAAATCGTCTCGTAACGCCAAGGGAACTCCTTAAAAGTTCGGATCAGAAATCAGCAAATTTAGCCAGCAGCGCCAGTGCGGTCAGCGCTAAACCGCCGACCAAAAGCCACCCTGCACGCTCCACCCAGTTAGATTTAATTTTCAACCCGTGGCTGATAGTGTAGTGCTGCTCCAGCACCTCGTGGCACAGTTTTGTGGGGCTAAGTGCCAGGACGTCCTCAATAAATTTGTTTTCGTGGCCCTTAGGATAATATTCTGCCACGTAACCGTAAAACGAAATCGGTTTGAAATCGTTGATGTAGCGGGACTCAGCACCAAAAATCTGGGCAAGCGACCCGCGCGGGATAACCGTTAATAAGGAAAAGAGCAAGGATAAGATGGCCAGTGACGAAGCAGTCAAGGCGAACCCTTTCGACCACGGACCACACTCTAGCAAGCGTGCGCCAGTCCAGATAAACGCCAGCAAAGCCGCATTCAACGCCGACAGGAATCCAGCCTTTGTATCCATGACGGAGACCCATTTGCGCGAAGTTTCGGCGATGGCGACGTACATTTTTAAACGGTCTTCATCTTTCCATTCGTCCACTTTTTTCCCTTTTCTTGATTCGCGCTGCAGACTACCGCCCGCGCTGGCTAGTGCCGCCTAAAGTCTATTTTGTAATCGATCGGCGCACCTTTTTTATTCAGATCAAGCGTGTAATCCCCGTATCGATTGATATGGCTGAAACGGTAAGGCGACAATCCCTTCAGTACGTCCTCGTCGACTGGATAGCCTTTGGATTGCATGTCCTTCAATTTGCGGGACATCCATTGCACATTATTGAGGATCACCATATTGGCGACCAGATGATTGTATTTGATCACCTTGCGCTGCTCATGGCGGATATTTTCCGCGATAATGCCATCGCCGCCAAAGAATAGCCATTTCGTAAAATTATTGAACTCCTCGCTCTTATTGGTAGCTGCATGGATAGTGCGCCTGAGTTCTACGTCGTTGATGTACTTGAGCAAAAACTGCGTTCTGATGACGCGCCCAAGCTCACGAAAGGCGAAATACAATTTGTTCTTGCGGCTATAGGTACCAAGTCGCCTCAATATCATGGAAGGTGTGATTTTGCCGGCCTTGATCGAGATAGCGACACGCAGCATGTCAGGATAATGCAATTCGATCAGTTCCCAATCGATATTACCGCGGAACAGACCGTTAATGTGGGGATACTGCTCTTGTTTGTCCGGCCGGAAGAACGTAAGTTCCTTAATATTCCGGATCCGTGGCATCAGGTTGATTCCTAGCAGATAGGCCAAGCCGAATACCGGAGCACTTTGCGCCTGCGTATCGCCGTGGACTGTATCAGGTTGGACATCGGATTCGTTCTTGATCAGGCCGTCCAAGATATGCACTGCTTCGTAGACACCACACGGAATGAAGTGACTGAACAGAGCAATGTACATGTCGGACACATGGTAGTAACCAATGCCACCATACCCGCCATAGCGGATATGATATTCCGACAGCAAGTTTTGCTCGTACACGTTCCATTTGGTGCCGTCAGCCGATACACTCTTTCCAGTGCCCCAGTAGCGCGGCAAGGCGAAACGATTGTAAGAGTTGATGACTTTCACCAAAGCCTTCTCCAGCCGCTCCTCCGTCACATGGCGCAAATTTAGCCACGCGACCTGTTTTCGGCTCAAGCCCTTCAAGGAACGGGCGGTTTGCGTGGGCCCCAGGTTGCAGCCGTAACAGAAAAGTGTTGAGATGAAGCGCTTACGTGGATCGTCAATCTTTGACTCGAACCCGGACAGCGGGCCAAAAATGCTATGCAGATCCAGCCATTGTTCGGTCTCGGTCAAAATATCCAGGATACTCGCCGGCTCCATATGCTCAGTAATGGCCTGGTCAATGACTTCCAGGTTTGGAGGCGGTTGCTGACGCTCGGTGCGGCGGATGATCAAGCCAGACTCAGAAAAATCCACGTGCTCATTGTCTGGGAAGCGCTCATCTACCTGGCGGGCAATCTCGCTCAAGTCGTCACGTAATTTATCGACGAATTTTTCTGAGTCCATCGGCAGGTCCACTAACTTGCCATAGTTCATGATCTCCTTGCGGCACTCCTCCCAACTAATAAGGTGTACGCGATAGTCGTCATATTGGTCACTGTGCTCAACATACACGTCGCCGGACTTAAGCTCTTGCATAATCTGAGAAAACACACAGAGCTCGAAATATTTCCGATGAATGATCTTGTCAGCACCTGACGGCTGTTCTTTGCCAACAATCAGGCGTTGCCACTTCTCCGAAATCCAGTCCAGCGATGCGATGTCCAACTCGTCGGCGTTCACCAAGACATATTCACGATGGCTTGACCGGAACTGGCGCATCCATTGCAATGCCCGCAACAGCGATTCGTCTTGTGAGCTAGACTTCAAGGCCAATACATCCAGGCATTGAAATAACAGCGCCCGCTTAGCGCGATATGGCTGCAATATGAAGGGATAATAGTTATTGCCTGCATAGGCCATGTGTTCGTCGCAACGAATAATCCAGGGCTCGGGATCGCCATCCAGCACTTGCTCTATTAGTGCCAGGCGCTCCTTGTCAGGCGCCTCATTTTGCAACGCAGTCAGCACATCTCGAAACTGGCTGATGAGGCGTTCTGTTTGTTCGGCGTGCTGCAGCCGGTACTCACGTAGCCTATCTTCTGCGACGTGATGCATGTTGCGCACCGCCTTGACGAATATTTCGGCGATATCATCCATCGCCTTTTGCAACTGGGCTTGGATGAGCAATACC
The DNA here is from genome assembly GCF_018139565.1 of Cognatundibacterium rivi. Lineage (GTDB taxonomy): Bacteria > Pseudomonadota > Gammaproteobacteria > Burkholderiales > Burkholderiaceae_D > Undibacterium > Undibacterium rivi. Next base: position 390,128 of record NZ_JAGSPK010000002.1, on the reverse strand, counting down.
GTGAGCGAATAGCGTTTGGCAGGCTTGAGTTCGAGCATTTCAGAAATATCCAGTGCTCTGGCCTCGGTAACCAACTGCGTGCGTTTCGGGACTGATAGGAAGTCGCCGGCTGGAAGGCCCTCGCCCAACATCGTTAGGTCCTGGATATGCTGCAGGAAGCTTGCGATCTCTCGCACACCGGGTTGTTTTGGTTCGCGCTTTAATCGATCCCACCGAGTACGAGCCCCTCTATGGGAAAGCAACTCGTCAATCCGGAAGCGTTGTTCCTCGGAGAGTTCGCCAGCTAGGCGCTTGTATACCTGGTCGTTGTAGGTTTTGCGCATCCGGGTGGCAACGCGCAGTAGAAACGCGAAGCTGGGCAGTTCAAAGCGATGGTGCGCCAACTCTTCGATCATCACATTGATAATATCGGATAATTCTTGCTTGGTATGCGCGGCCTGTAGAGCGATGCCATCCATCCACTCGTGGTCGGTCACTTCAAACTGCCGGATATCGACGTAGGTTCGCAGGAATTTCTGATGCAGCCATTTACTGCCTGATTGCTCGTATTTGACAACGGCGCGTTTCAAGATCGGACGGACGCCTAGGTGATTGCAAACATGCTCAATAATTGGCGCAGGTATCTCGGTCGCGGGAATAAAGTTTCCGAGGCGCTGCAGCAGTTTTAAGAGAATCAACAGCATCGCGCGGGTTGGCGCCTGACGGTACCGTTCAGAGACAAAGGCAATCTCTGCCGGTGTGGGCGTAAATAACGTTAACAGCTCCCGCTCTGTAATCTCAGCATTAAGACGCGGATAGGCCGTTTCATGCAAGCTGCTCACTACATTTCCCCTTTATCGGCAATGTGTTGAATTTTGCTAGACAAGAACATTGCACCAAAGATAAGTTTCCTGTCAATAAAGAAATGATCCCAAGGTGATGCTGAGCAACTAAACTCAGATCGAGCTACTCCCAGCCATGCAATTTGGGGGGCGGTACGGCAGTGAGCCCGCTACGATGATCAGCAGAATGGAAGCCAAGATGCACCTCAGGAACACCTTTATCAGGCGTACCCGCCTTTTTCTTCAGCGGGAATGAAGCACGGCCACTCAGGCTGGCGCCTGAAAGACTGATGTTGCGACTTTTAAGGGCTCTATCGTCTTGATAAAGTGAAGTACCCAGTCGGGCATCAGTAACTCTCTCAGCTCAGTCAGAAAACTCAGCGGTATCTCTGGCCTTGATGTTGGCAGCAGGAAAGCCCGACTGGAAACCGCCTCAAAAACAGCAAGCCCCTGTATCGTCATGCAGAGAGAAAATTCTGGGTTCTGCACACTGGAGGCCAGCGTTTCAGATTGAAATTGACTACCTTCCAGGCACACCAATTCCGCCAATGAGCGAACATGGTCGCGCGCACGATCGAGTGCAAGCGTTGTCTTTAGTGCGGTCGAGGCGGATGTGATGCCCATGCCAGGTCCTATATAGGCAGATTTTCCAATCGAGAAAAATTGCGCCACCCCGCCTTTACGGGCTTGATGAATTCGCTGGGCAGATAGAGGCGTGTCCGCATGAATCCCTTTCACGCGGAACTGATCAAAATACCTTGGCCAACTCCGGGCGACGGTGTGCAGTAAGTCTGGATCGGCAAAGCCGTCTCCTTTGGGGTGCGGTAACACATCGACGAAGGCGACGGCATCGCCTCCTACTATGCAAAAAAGAATCCAGTCGGCTGGTTGAGAGAAAAACTCCCCCCGAGGGATCGGCTCGTCGCTGAGGTGAAAGTGCAAAATATTCCAGTCGGCCCACAGAAAATCAGTCCTGAATTGACGCTTTGCGCCGCTGACATCGTGATGTTTGATCAAACCTTTGCCCTGGTAGCAGTTGATGTCCTTGCCTTGACAAATCAATCTTTCCAAATTCTTGAGCGCCTTCCTGGCGCTTACCGGCAGGCGCTTGGGAAATTTATCCGAATACACTACCTTTCTCGGGATGGGGTCAACGTACCTTAACCGGAAATCGAGCCATCGAAGGAGTGGATTGTCCAGATGGGCCACCTCCCTGGCGTGCCGCAGAGAAAATAGGCCGACTAACTCCGTGGCCACGTCGTTCAAGTCTTGCTGAAACCTGTTTTCCAAAAAAATTTTATCTAGTTGGTAGATCATGTCTATTGTTTCGGGTCCGGGGCTGGCTAGACCCAATTTTAGGGGTCTTCACTACGTCTATGCAACCGACTTTAATTTGCCCAGCACAACGTCACACAATTTCAGTTCAAGGTCATTTAGTGCACTCTTCGTCAGGCCATCGCTCCAGGAAAAGCAGTTTAGTGCTGGGGTGATGTGCGTCATGGTTCATAATTGCAGTATCTTTACGCCGTGGAGGCATTCAGTTGGGAAAACTCACTACAGCGAAGTCCACATTAGGTCAGATTCCCCCCGGCGTCTGGGTACTCGGCTTTGTCAGCATGCTGATGGACATTTCCTCGGAAATGATTCACAGCCTGCTACCCTTATTCATGGTCACGGCTCTGGGGGCCAGCGCTCTGGCAGTGGGCCTGGTGGAAGGATTGGCTGAATCCACGGCCTTGATCGTCAAAGTATTCTCCGGCTCACTCAGCGACTATCTCGGCAAGCGCAAAGGCTTGGCCATATTCGGCTACGCGATGGGTGCTCTTACCAAACCGCTGTTTGCCATAGCGTCCACGACCGGCATCGTGTTGACCGCGCGCCTGCTGGACCGAGTCGGCAAAGGCATACGCGGGGCACCAAGGGATGCGCTGGTCGCGGACATCGCACCCGCGCATTTGCGTGGCGCCGCGTTTGGCTTGCGCCAGTCGATTGATACCGTCGGCGCCTTCCTTGGGCCGTTGCTCGCGGTCGGTTTGATGCTGTTATGGGCCAACGATTTCCGTGCAGTGTTTTGGGTCGCCGTGATTCCCGGTCTGATGGCGGTCGCGCTGCTGTGGTTCGGCGTGCGTGAACCACAGCCTCGTCAGGATCACAAGCGGACCAATCCGATACATCGCAGGAACCTGGCGAGGCTCGGGGCACCATATTGGCGGGTAGTCGGCGTCGGCGCCGTGTTCACGCTGGCCCGGTTCAGCGAAGCATTCCTGGTGCTGCGCGCGCAACAAGCTGGCATCCCCGTTGCCTTGGTGCCGCTGGTGATGGTGGCAATGAATCTGGTCTACGCGGTATCGGCGTACCCGTTCGGCAAGCTCTCCGACCGGATGAGCCATACCAGGCTGCTGGCGCTCGGCCTGGTTGTCCTGATTGCAGCCGATCTGGTCTTGGCAGCCAATGATCACTGGGGAGTTCTGTTGGCCGGCGTCGCACTGTGGGGCGTCCACATGGGTATGACACAAGGCTTATTGGCGACTATGGTTGCCGATACGGCTCCGGCCGACTTACGCGGTACCGCGTATGGATTCTTTAACCTGGTCAGTGGCCTAGCCATGTTGCTGGCGAGCGTGTTGGCCGGCCTGTTATGGGATAGGCTTGGGGCGTCGTTCACGTTTTATGCAGGCGCTGCTTTTTGCGCGGTTGCCCTCGTCGGCCTGGGATGGTCGGCCAGTACCGCCGTTCCCAAAAGGTAGACGGCTAACTCTGCGAAGACGGGTTGCTCCCGACCGACACAGTCGTAAAATGGGTCTGGTCAAGAAAAGTCGCCTGTTCGGAATCGGCGGATGCGTAGAATATTTTCAATTGATCAATTTTTTACGCATGTTATACTCCGTCAATCATGAAAATCTTCCGCATCGCCAATTACATCCTTTTGCTGAGTTTTATCCTCAGCATTGGCGATTGGCCGTTTGTCGATGAGATTCTGGAAGAGCAAGCGGCACTCCAGAGCATGATGGGCACCCTGGACACGGCGCAAGCAGATGCAGAATCCACGCGATTGAAACAAGAATCGATGGTCAGCCACTCCTCAGGCAGCATCTACCAATCGTTGACGAATTTTGTCGACATGCCCCGGCATAATTTAGTCGTCGCTGTTGCCAGCGAGCGCACCGCCTATTTCGCAGAGGAGCCATCCTTTGTGTCCGTAACTGCGATCCCCGCCGAACGTCCTCCGTCCCTTTCTTTGTCCTAGTTTCAAATTTTCCCGTGATTTGGGCGCATTGCGCTCGTATTGTCACGTCATTTTGAATTTCGACAGAGAATACCCATGTCCCTAGCATTTTTTCGGGACGCCCGACCTCTATTGGGGTCGCTGCGTCCATTGGTGCCGGCTGCCTGTCGCGTCTTAGCCGCGGCCACCGTCATCTTCGTTTCATTACCCTATGCCCGGGCAGCATCGTTTGCGGCCGCCCCCCAAGAACTTGCCCCTAATGTCATTGAACCGGCGGCACCACTGACTCTGACGGCGGCACTGAGGCTTGCATTACAGGCAAATCCCGACTTGTCGGCAGCCAGGCAAGAGATCGGGGCAGCGGATGGACAAGTCATGCAAGCCGGTGCCAGCCCCAATCCAGACTTGTCGCTCCAAGTTGAAGACCTGCGCAAGGATACGCGCACTACGACGCTCCAGATCAACCAGGCGCTGGAACTGGGCGGCAAGCGTAACGCCAGGATCACAGCGGCCGAACGCGGCCGGGACGCTGCACAGGCGGACCTGGCAGCCAAGCGCGCCGAAATCCGTGCCGCCGTCATTTCTGCATTTTTCGACGTCGCCGCCGCCCAGGAACGTCTGCGACTTAGCCAGGCGTCGCTCGAACTGGCGCGGCGCGCGACGACGGCCGCCGCCCATCGGGTCGCCGCAGGCAAGATCTCGCCGGTCGACGAAACCAAGGCGCGGGTGGCAGAAGCCACTGTGCGGTTGGAATTGAATCAAGCCAACGGTGAATTGACGACGGCACGCAAGCGCCTCACCACTCTCTGGGGCAATCCATCGCCCAGGTTTGATCGTGCAGAAAGTCAATTTGAGGCACTCCCCTTATTGCCAGCCCTCACGGAACTGCAGGCTCGCGCCGGCCAGGCCCCCGCATTGATGCGGGCCCAGATAGAGGTCGAGCGGCGCATCGCGCTGGTCCAGGTGGAACAGAGTAAGCGCACTCCCGACCTGACGCTCAGCGTCGGCGTCAAGCGGGCGGAAGATTTGGGGCGGAATCAGGCGGTACTAGGGGTATCGGTTCCGCTGCCGCTATTTGACCGCAACCAGGGCAACTTGTTCGAAGCCTTGCGGCGTACCGACAAGGCGCGCGACGAACTATCCGCATCCAGGCTAAGGGTGGATACCGATACCGCGCAAGCCTACGAACGCTACGCGAACGCACGCCAGGAGGCAGAAGCCTTGCGCCAAGAGATTTTGCCGGGCGCGCAAACGGCCTATGACGCTGCCACCAAAGGCTTCGAATTCGGCAAGTTTGGCTTTCTTGACGTGTTGGACGCGCAACGCACCTATTTACAAGCCAAATCCCAATATGTGCGGGCACTCCTCGACGCCTATCATGCCGCTGCCGAGATCGACCGTATTCTAGGCGACGACTCCCTCATTGAACACTTCGCCGCACCTTGAGATTCCCTATGAAAACTAATCTGAATAAAAAACAGGCAATCGCGATTGCCGCCATTGTGGTTGTCACCGTCCTATTGGGCGCTCTTATCGTGGGAAGTAAGCAAATCGCAGTAGACGACGATGACGCGCCTGCCGCAGCAAAAACGGCGAAAGAGTCCGTCGCTCCCGCCAACAGCGATAAGCCCAAAGGTCCGGGCCAGGAGGCCGACAATAAGCCGCCACAAAAATCCCCAGCCGACGACAATAAAATTGAACTAACCGAAGTCCAAATCAAGGCGGCCGCCATCTCGATTCTGAAGGCCGGACCGGCACGGATCAAGGATGTTCTGACCTTGCCCGGGGAGATCCATTTTAACGAAGACAAGACCGGGCACGTGGTGCCGCGCTTTGCCGGCGTGGTACAGAGTGTGCCGGCCAGCCTTGGGCAGCAAGTGAAGAAAGGTCAGGTTCTGGCGGTGATCGCCAGCGTGGGATTGTCCGATTTGCGCAGCGAGCTACTGACCGCGCAGAAACGCCTGTCGCTAGCGGCCACCACTTACGAACGCGAAAAGAAACTGTGGGAAGATAAAATATCTGCCGAACAAGATTACCTGCAGGCGCAACAAGCGATGCGGGAGGCCCAGATCAGCGTTCACAATATCCAGCAAAAACTCAATGCCCTAGGGGTTACGCAGGACCATGCAGACGCACTTAACCTCTACGCCGTCCGGGCGCCATTTGACGGCATGTTGATTGAAAAACATATCACCTTAGGGGACGCGGTCAAGGAGGATGCCAACATCTTCACGATTTCCGATCTTTCCACCGTCTGGGCCGACAGCACGGTTCCCGCCAATAGCCTGAACCAGATTCGAGTAGGTCAATCAGTCACCGTCAAAGCGAGCGCTTTCGATGGCAAGGCCAGCGGCACTGTTTCCTATGTCAGTGCACTCATCGGTGACCAAACCAGAGCAGCCAAGGCCAGGGTGACCCTCGCCAATCCCAACATGGCTTGGCGGCCAGGCCTCTACGTCAGCATCGAAGTCACGGCAAGCGAGACTGGAGTACCGGTGGCCGTCTCGGCAGAGGCGGTGCAAGACATCAATGGCAAGCCGACCGTGTTTCTCAGGACGCCGCAAGGCTTTATCGCGCAACCGGTCACCCTTGGCAGAACGGATGGCCGGCTAACCGAGATTGTCAGCGGCCTCAAAGCCGGCAGCGCCTACGCCGGCAACGGCAGTTTCGTGCTGAAGGCCGATCTCGGTAAGAACACGGCTAAAGACAACGATTAAACGGAGACCCTATCATGTTTGAACGCATCCTCCGCTTCGCCGTTGAGCAGCGCTGGCTGGTCTTGCTGGCCGTCTTCGGCATGGCAGCCTTCGGCCTCTACAGCTATCAAAAATTACCGATTGACGCGGTGCCTGACATTACCAACGTCCAGGTCCAGATCAATACCGCTGCACCAGGCTATTCTCCGCTGGAGGTCGAGCAGCGGCTTACCTATCCGGTTGAGACTGCCATGGCTGGCTTGCCGCGCCTGGAGCAGACCAGGTCGACGTCGCGCTATGGACTGTCCCAGGTCACGGTCATCTTCAAGGAAGGGACCGATATCTATTTCGCCCGGCAATTGATCAGCGAACGCCTGCAGCAGGCCAAAGACAGTCTGCCTGTAGGCGTGAACGCAGCGCTGGGCCCGATCTCGACCGGGCTCGGCGAGATCTATTACTGGACGGTGGAGGCGAAACAAGGCGCCAAGAAGCCGGACGGCACGCCTTACAGCCCGACCGACCTGCGCGAGATCCAGGACTGGGTCATCAAGCCGCAGTTGCGCAATGTTCCTGGTGTGACGGAAATCAATACGATAGGTGGTTACGTCAAGGAGTACCAGGTCGCTCCGAGCCTGGAGAAGCTGGCCTCCTATGGCTTAACCTTGCAAGACATCGTGGTGGCGCTGGAGCGCAACAATACTAATGTCGGCGCCGGCTACATTGAAAGACGCGGGGAGCAGCTGCTGGTGCGCGCGCCGGGGCAAGTCCGGTCGCTGGACGAGATCGGCAACATTGCACTGGCTAACGTGCAGGGCGTGCCGATCCGGTTGCGGGATATCGGGACCATAGGACTGGGCCAGGAATTGCGCACCGGCGCCGCGACCGAAAACGGCCATGAAGTGGTACTGGGAACCGTCTTCATGCTGATGGGAGAAAATAGCCGGGCCGTATCCCAGGCCGTTGGCAAGAAACTGGCGGAGATCAACCGCACCCTGCCAGAGGGGGTCCATGCCGTGACGGTCTACGACCGCACGGTCTTGGTTGATAAAGCGATCAGTACCGTCAAAAAGAACCTGGTGGAAGGCGCGGTGCTGGTCATTGCAGTTCTTTTTTTATTCCTGGGCAATATCCGCGCGGCGATCGTCACCGCCCTGGTGATTCCCCTGGCGATGTTATTTACCTTCACCGGCATGGTGACGTATAAAGTCAGTGCCAATTTACTGAGCCTGGGTGCGCTGGATTTCGGCATCATCATTGACGGCGCGGTCGTGATTGTCGAAAACTGCGTGCGACACCTTGCGCACGCGCAGCAGACGAAAGGCGCAGCGTTGAGCCGCAGCGAGCGATTGCATCTGGTGTTTCAGGCGTCCACGGAGGCCCGCCGGCCGCTCCTGTTTGGGCAATTGATCATCATGATCGTCTATCTGCCGATCTTCGCGCTCGCTGGCGTGGAAGGCAAGATGTTTCATCCCATGGCCCTGACCGTCGTGATTGCACTGGTCGGTGCCATGATCCTGTCGATCACCTTCATCCCTGCCGCAGTCGCGCTGCTGATCGGCGACAAGATCACTGAAACCGAAAACGTCTTGATGCGCAAGGCGAAACAGTTCTACCAGCCTTTGCTGACCAAAGGAATGCAGAACAAGCCGGTAGTGATCACGGCCGCAGTGGCACTGGTGTTGTTATCCGGTCTATTAACGACCCGATTGGGCAGCGAATTCGTGCCTAGCCTGAATGAGGGCGACTTTGCGCTGCTGGCGCTGCGCATCCCCGGCACCAACCTGACGCAGTCGGTCGCCATGCAGCAGAAGATCGAAGCGGCGCTGGTGCAGCAATTTCCGGAGATCGAGCGCGTCTTCACCCGGATCGGTACCTCGGAAATCGCAACTGACGCCCAGGGGCCAAATATTTCCGACGGCTTCGTCATGTTGAAACCGGAAGACCAGTGGCCCAAGCCCAGGAAGTCGCGGGAGGAACTGCTGGCGGCGATGTCTGCCGCGGTAGCCAAAATTCCGGGCAGCAACTATGAATTCTCGCAGCCGATTCAATTGCGTTTCAATGAATTGATTTCCGGCGTACGCAGCGACGTCGCCGTCAAAGTATTTGGCGACGATATGGCCGTATTGAACGATACCGCCGACAAAATCGCCGCCGCGCTGCAAAAGACGCCCGGCGCCGCTGACGTCAAGGTGGAGCAGACGACCGGGCTGCCGATGCTGACGGTCGATATCGACCGCGGCAAAGCAGTCCGCTATGGCCTGAATATCGCCGACATACAAGACAGCATCACCACGGCGGTTGGAGGCAAAGAAGCCGGCATCCTGTTCCAGGGAGATCGCCGCTTCAATATCGTGGTGCGGCTGCCGGAGGTTGCGCGCACCGACCTGGAAGCGATCAAGCGATTGCCAATTGCGTTGCCGAAGGCGGCCGGCAACGACGGCAAAGCTTACTATGTCCCGCTCTCCGAAGTGGCCAACCTGCACTTGGCGCCGGGGCCGAACCAGATCAGCCGGGAAGATGGCAAGCGCCTCGTGATCGTCAGCGCCAACGTGCGTGGCCGCGATATCGGTTCCTATGTTGCCGACGCCGAAAAGGCTTTGTCCCAGCAAGTCAACATCCCGGCCGGCTATTGGATCAAATGGGGCGGCCAATTCGAGCAATTACAGTCGGCCATCGAGCGGCTGAAGGTCGTTGTGCCAGTAGCGCTGCTGTTGGTATTCACGCTGTTATTTATCATGTTCGGCAATATGAAGGATGGGCTGCTGGTGTTTAGCGGCATTCCGTTTGCACTCACCGGCGGCATCCTGGCGCTCTGGTTACGCGGGATACCAATCTCCATTTCCGCTGCGGTCGGTTTCATCGCGCTGTCGGGAGTCGCTGTGCTGAATGGCCTGGTGATGATTTCCTTTATCCGCACTCTGCGCGAGCAAGGCATGTCGCTGGATCAGGCGATCCATACCGGGGCGCTGACTCGACTGCGACCTGTCTTGATGACGGCGTTGGTCGCGTCGCTGGGGTTCATCCCGATGGCGATCGCGACCGGTACCGGCGCCGAAGTGCAGCGCCCATTGGCCACCGTCGTGATCGGAGGAATTCTCTCGTCGACCGCACTGACCTTACTGGTGTTGCCACTACTGTACCGACGCGCGTATCGGAGCGAGGCCGAAGAAGAGGATTTAATCGCTGAGCAATCCAGCAAAGTCACTCAATAAAAAATGCTCGGCCAGGCGCAGTTGCTCGGAGCGAGTAACTCGCCTGGCCAGGATAACTTGATGGTTGCAGTAAATAGATCTGTTTGATGGATTCGTCATTCACTGGAGACTTACATGGAACGCCTCTCAGGAACTCCCATTTTGCCTTTGAATAGCACCGTCTCTCCCGCAAAAGGAGAGCAGAAACCGCTTACGATTTCTAACGGAACCTTTTCAGAGGCCTTGGCTCGCGTCAAAGAGAAAGCTGCGACAACCATTGCCACACCGGCACCTTCGGTTGGGGTGCAGAATGTAAAAAACACGTCGCCGGTAACGCCAGGATTGCAATCGCTGACCAACGCGCCGCCCGCGCATTTTCAATTGACCGGATCGCAAAACGAGGCCGGAGGCCACGCTTTCCACGAACGTGCGTTAGCGCTTCGTGCCTATCGCCAGCAGCTGTTGGCGTCAAACATCGCGAACGCCGACACGCCGGGCTACAAGGCGGTCGACATCGATATCCAAGAAGCACTTCGTACAGGAAGGACGGTCGAATCAGTCGAAGTCAAGTACGCCGTTCCAAGTCAAGGGAGTGTTGACGGCAACACCGTTGATATGGATGTGGAGCGCGTTAAATTTGCGGCAAATGCGCTGATGTATCAATATGAAGTGGACCGAGTGAAAGGACACCATAAGAAAATGGAGGATCTCTTAAAGGGCACTCCCTACTAAATAGCAAAAATGGTTCATTACAAGGAGGACGATGCCGAACCAATTACCCGCGAAGACCCGCGTCGGCGAATGGAATTTGTACGCCTTAAACCCTCATGGTCGCCGTGAGGGTTTATTTCAAGCAACATACCTTTGCCAATTAAAGCTCGTAGCGAAACCCCATGGACGCAGCCCAACGTGGAGGCAACTGAAACCCATTCCCATTTGACGGGCCGATTGCTGTAGGAAGTCAAGTATCTTGGCATGCTTAGTCACCGACACCGTCAAACCTCGGCTGAGATAAACCAACGTTCCTCCGTTACGGCCTGCATCGGCGTTCGGCCCCAAGCCACCAGGTTGCGAATTCAGCAAGATCGGCATGTCGCGAATGGACCACCGCCTGGTCCTCTCCGATGTTCGGACTTCCATTCGGTTCGCGTAGCACGAGGGCGGAATGTATGTGGCTTGGGATACCTCGTAAATAGGGCAAGTAGTCGTCGACGAACGCTATCGGATGTAATTCCTGTAGTGCTGCGGCTTTAGGGCTCGTGTGGGTGCCTGTACTAGCGGTAGCTATGACGCGCTGAATTGGGAAGCCACAATCTCGCAAGTTTTGTAGGCGCGCGGCTTGGAACTGCGATTCAATCGCGCTGACACAAACCAATTCATAGCCGGCATCGTGAAGTCGCAGACAGGCGTCGACCGCACCATTAATCGCGGGAATCGTTGACCAAAAATCCTGGTCGAAACTCGCTCGAAAATGAGCCAGTTCCTCTCCTACCAGTCGACGTACATTCCAGCGGTCGATAGGCCAATAGGCCTGAGGATCACGTATTGCCGGCATCACGTCAAATGCTTTGTTCCAGGCATATCGATAGGCTTCGTGGTAGTCGAGAAGTACGCCATCTGCGTCCAAGGCGATAATTGGTTTCATATGACGTATTCTATAACCTGTTCCCAGAGGCAAACAGTGCACGTTGCTTCAGGAATTGTTTGTAGATTTGGCTGGGTTGTGCCGAACGATTCGTACTTACTTTGTCAGAAAATAATTTGTAGTAGCTCAAAAACAGAGGCTTATCTCGCACGTATTGAGTTGTCCAATTTGCCGCTGGAAGGCGAGAAAGCATCTCGTTGAACAAGAAATTATTCAATGTCTTTACCAAACCGGTCGAGATGGCAATCGTGTTTTGAAGAGCGACATAATCCAGCTTCAAGGGTTTTTCCAACAGCGATTTATGCCCAGTCAAACCTAGTGAAATAGCGTTGCTGACGCCTAATTTTCCGAACCGATGTACCGCGCAATGCCTTAACTGGCAGACTCGGGCGTAATCTTTGATAGCGGTATCCAAATCCGGTGGCAAATTTCCTTTTATTGCTAGCATCTCCCGAATTGCTTTCGTGATGTTTTCGCTACTCACGAATGAAATACGCTCTAACATTGCCTCGGGAAGCATGTCCTTTGGCAAATGGATAGCTGCGCCGTAAGACACGTCCCGCTCGTGTACGCTTTCCTGGCAAATTGAATCGAAAGCGATTAAGCGTCTGAATAAGGTGCGGAAATAACTTTCTACGGCGGCGATGACTCCTAGCAGAACCAACTGGCCTTGAAATGGATCGAAATTCGTTGGTTGCGGTGCAAGCCTATTAATTGCTTGCAGTCGGGTGAGAAATTCATCGATCGGTGAATCAGTGGATTCTTTATATTGCTGGTCAAAAAGCTGCTCGGTAATCAAAGGCGGATTGGCGGGCGAGACACTAAGTGTTAGGCGGCAGCGGAAAGTAGTAGCCATAGGTCAGGAAAGAAATTCGTTTACCGTGAGGGTTACTTTGCCAATAATTTCGCCGGCGCGCACAGGCCCTACATAACTTGCTTGTTGCAGATCCGCAGATGCATTCTGTGCCGCATAGACGTGCCCGACTGTCCGCAGCTTGGTCGACTGATGGATTCGCGCAATCAAGGTGTCGCTAATGCCGGGGACTTCCTCCAAAGGAAGCTTCATGCATTCTTCAAACAATGAAGAGCCAACCAGTTCTGTCCCGCAGTTGTGACAAAATCTTTGAGACTCATTGATGCGGGCAGTATTGCATGCCTGACATGGTGGCAGGTCCAGCTTCAGGCTTGCCAGTTCGTCGGGATCCAACACAGTGGACAGAGTTCGCCTAATGGGCTGTTTCGCTAGCGGCCGCTGCATATATTGGGGCACATCTTTTGACGATGATCCTCTGCCTTCCCGAAAAACACCCTGCGCATGTAAAAAGGCGAGGTGGGGAATGAATCGATCATATTTTCTGTTGACGCCGTGAGACACCGCTTGCAGCGGATACAGCATGCCAACTTCGATTAAAAACCGTAGCATGCGCTCCGCTAGAGGATTTCGATCGCTGTCCTGCTTGAGCGCGAAAATAATATTGCGCGCGGACGGCTCAAGCCCTTTTGCAGCGGCAACGCTGGCAACGGCCCGTTCGAAAAATTTTCGGCCGGTTGCAACCAGTGACGAAAACTGCTTAAGTTTAATTCCTAACGAATCGTATTCCGCACCAATCAGCTCTGTTTGGCGCTCAATAATCTTATTTATTTTTTGCTGCGATGTGCCGGCTTGAACGTCCAAGTATTCACGCAATAAGCGCAAGTAAGCCCTGGGTATGCCGAAAGCAGCAAATTTGAAAGATTCGAATGTGTCCGAATTGATGCCGGCGAGTTCGGTCGACGTAAGGCGGCGCGTTGCAATATCGCCCATAATCTGGGAATACTCGGCGTCTTCAACGGAAAGCCAAAGTGGAACCTCCTCCGATTCATGCGACGCATGGAATGTGGGGCCGTATTGTGTTGATCCAGGATAGACCGACGCCTTGGGTGCAACAAATTCAGTCTTGAGCAGACGGTATATCTCAAAAAAAGCAATCAGATACTGATCTGCTAAGCTGAGGGCTGCATCGTCAAGTAGTAGCACGACGCGCTTGCGCGAGAATTTCTTCCGTAATAAATCGACAGCGTCTAACACATGGTCAACGGTTAGGTTTTGACCATAAGTTTCATATTGCTCGGTACCGCTTCCGCGCTCCAGCAATGAAACAAGCTCCCGCAGCTTGATCTCGTCAAATAAAGGGTTCTTGCCGGTCAAAAATAACGAGGCCTCTTTTTTGTCACTGAGGAAATCGAAACAACTCAACAGCAGCTTGGCCACTACCCAGGAATGAAAGCGTTTCAGGGCATCGGGGGCTTTTTTTAGCAATGGTTCCAAATTGAGGTAGCGGCTAAAATTAGCATATAGCACGAGCGGTGCAGAGTCCGTTTGCATAGCATGCAAATAGGTGTACCGCATTACATGAGTTTTTCCGGTTCCCCGCGGCCCAACCAATAGCTTTGCTCCAGTGCTAAGAAGCTTTCGTCTCGCGTTTTTAAATATTTCCCCGTCAGCCAGGGTCGTGTCTATCAAGTTTAACGAAAGTTGATCTGCGCGCTCTTCAAATTCTGCCATTTAGAGTTAATCCTGAGTCAAAAAAGTATCATTTCTTTTTTTTGGGGCAATATCAAACTGAAACGGGAAAAGTAAGCAAGTCAGCCTTTGACAACTGCTTTGCGCTGACGCCGTAACAGCGGGATGCCAACCACGCTTGCCCATCAGATGAAATGAGTTGTTTAAGTATTTTTTGCTGAGCCTTTTCCGGAACTCTGATCCTATAGACGCAATCTGTTAAAACCGGATATCCACTGGCCACACCGAGAACCTTATGTTCCAGATTTCTGCCTACTCTCGCTAACAAAATGTCTCCCGGCTCCGCACAAACGATATGTCTATCCGTCGAAGCGTGGTATTGCGACTTTCCGAACTGCCGAAGGTCACACCATTCACCTGCGAGATCGACCGGCATATCGGTGGTGTGAAAAACAGGAAAATTAAATGCTCTAGTTTCTGAACTTGTCAGCGAACCTCGCTTGATGTCCAATGCAATGGAGCCAAGTGTGATGTGAGATTTTTTGGAAGAACGCGTTTTCCCTCTGTGCGCGTGATAATCAAAATCTAGGCGATCAATCGCTGCATCTACATCCACCAGGAGTTCGGAGCTCATATCGGAGCCGACATCAAATTTTTGGAGAGGGATTTGCTGGGTCGCTGCGCTGTCCTTGCTAATAACTAGGATATAAGCCTGAGCGTCGGTGCCTTGAAACGAATGCCGCGGCAATCGAATCGCCTTTCGGATAGCGTATCTTTGCAGGAGCTCTTGGCGGAACAGTCGATATTTTGATGCGGAAATCAGACTGTCCGGAACGATGATGCCCAATGTAGCGTTGGCGCTCATCAGGCGCAAGTTTTGAGCAAGGAAAAGCAACGCAGCGTCGACTTCAGATAAAACGGGCAGACAACCACTAAAGCCTGCATCTTCAACAATCTGAGCAAAACCTTTTCGCCATTTCGGAATGATAAAAGGAGGATTGCAAACTGCAGCATCGATTGAGTTAGCTCTCGCCGAGATGAGTTTCGGTAGTCGATCGCTTAGAGCGTCCGCATGAATGTGGCTGTGCTTGACACCGTGTGTAGACTTAAAAAGCTTTCGAAGGTGAGTGCGCGCCGCGGTGTCGACGTCTACGGTCAGTAGCTCGATATTTTTCCAACGCTGTAATGCTGCCCTCGATAATGTGCCGGCGCCAGCGCCCAGGTCAAGGACTCGATTTGGGGAAAGTCCTGCCATTTGATCAATTAAGAGTCCGCCAATATCCGTCTTGGTGTAGTAGCGCCCCAGGCTATCCGAGCCCTCATTTCGTTTGACAATTGCAGGTGCGATCTGAGTCATGTATGTTGTTTGATTTGCATTGATTGTCAAGATGGCTTCGATGGCCGATTGATCATTGACCTCTGGCGGAAGCATTGTTGCTATTGTACCTATTTACTGCGAAGTGCCGATACCTTTTCCGGTGGCTTCTAGTGTGGCGCAACGCTGCAAGAGCTCGATCTTTTCCTGATTCAGGCGTTCTGACAGCAATTCGGCCTTCGTCAACTGTTCCGAAAGCAGGTATGTTTCTCGCGTCCGAACGGCGAGAAGCTGCTCATTCGACGCCAGAGTGTGCTGGCTGGAGGCTTCGCGTTCAGTCGCTATTTTGCACGTCGATGACATTACCTTTAACTCATGCGCCAAGACATTCCGTTCAGAGCGCAGCAGTGCCACCTCGTCGTTTATAGTGCTATTCAGTTCCTGCAAGCGGTCGTTTTCTGCGTTCAAATGCGAAATTTGCGTTTCCTGGACTGCGAGAGTCGACTGCTGCCCGAGCAATCTCTGGTGGCTGGCGGCGAGATCAAGCTCTAACCGTGCGGTACGATGTTCATAGGCCTGCTTTTCTTCGGCGCGCTGCGCGGCGGTCGCTTCCTGATAATGATCGAATTGAGCCCGTGCCAGCGTCAACTGTTGATTGAGCGCGGCGACTTCGGCCGACCTATCCGCCAAACGAAGCTGAAGCCCGGATCGGTCGCTTTCCAGTGTCGCCAGCGATACGCTCATTACTTGTTTTTCCGATTGCAGTTTAGCGATTGCCTGATCTGCGTTTTTCACTTCTGCCGCGAGTGCATCGCTCCTTCGGGCTAGCGCCGTCTTTTCGTCCAGCAGGAGCTGTCCCTGTTTATGCATCGCTTGGAGCTCATCCCGATGGCGTTGCTGCGCCAATTCGATTTGTTGTCCCGCCTCAGCTTGCAGATGGTCGTAGACAACTTTGACCGCCTGTATCAGCGTTGCAGAGAGGCCTGCAGTAGATGCCTCGACCTGTTCCTGGTGCTCCAGTTTCCAGCGCTTCAGCATCGGTGCGATGGTACTTTTGCTGCCGGTGCCGCCCATCGCTTCGCGCACATTGTCGACCGTGACCGATTTACCCTGTTCGACCAATAAAGATGCGGCTCTAACAACATCGGAATAGAGAATGCCTGCACGCGCCATAGTGAGCCTCGGATAAGATTATGTGTTACGTATTACGTAATATAACTATATATAATGAATTAATTAAATTCAAGAAAATCATAATTCACACACTCGATAAGGTTGTTTATCGCGTGTTATTGGGCTAAGGTTTGTGCTATGCTGAAAAATCACCATTACAAAACCCAATTCTGAGCGACATCCCATGCCAGAAAATACCATCCCGGAAATTACAAGCGCTCCAAGTCAATTGGGCAAGCCGCCACAATTGCGTAACGTCGGTACGCCTTCTACTGTGGAACTGCAGGAGCATGCCACACTGCTCGCGGCCGCCACATCCGACAATACGCGCCGCGCCTACCGCTCCGCTATCCAGCACTTCCTGGCCTGGGGTGGGGCGCTGCCGGCGGATGAACCGGTCATCATCCACTACCTGCTGGCCCATGCGGCCGCGTTGAATCCCCGCACGCTGGCGCTGCGTCTGACGGCGCTGTCCCAGTGGCACGTGCATCAGGGCTTTCCGGATCCGGCATCGCTCCCGACGGTCCGTAAAACGTTGACCGGGATCTCCCGGGTCCACGGTAAGCCAAAAAAGAAGGCCAAAGCCCTGCCGGTGGAAGACTTGGAGCGCATCATCGTTGCGCTGGAGCAGTTCGACACCGTCAAAGCTAAACGCGATAGCGCGTTGCTGCAGATCGGTTTTTTTGGCGGATTCCGCCGTAGCGAGGTGGCGAGCCTGGAGGTGGAATTCATCAAATGGCAAGCGGAAGGCATCGCGATCACCTTGCCGCGCTCCAAGACGGACCAGGAGGGGGAAGGTATCGTGAAGGCTATCCCATATGGCGACGACGTCTGCTGCCCGGCAACCGCCCTCAGAACCTGGCTCGCCGCCGCCGGTATTACGTCCGGCCCGATCTTCCGCCGCGTCGATAAATGGGGCAAGATCGGTGCCGACGCACTGCATGAATCCAGCGTGAATACTATCTTGGCTGAGTGCGCCAAGCAGGCGCAGTTGGATTACGTGCCCGAGCTCAGCAGCCATAGCCTGCGCCGCGGCATGGCCACCAGTGCGCACCGCGCCGGCGCCGACTTCCGCGACATCAAGCGCCAAGGCGGCTGGCGCCATGACGGAACCGTGCAAGGCTACATTGAAGAAGCAAGCCAGTTCGAAGAGAACGCCGCTGGAAGCCTGTTGCGCCGCAATTCAGACAATCAATAGGCAATCTTCGAATCTAAAGCTGGACTATGACGATCTGATGGAGAACGGAAAATGAAGCGGGCTACTATAAAAAGAAAAGAACTACAGAAGTTAATCAGAGCCAAATACAAACAATACAAAGATCACAAAAATATCAAACTGGGTCGCGTATTCCATTTGGGCTACCTGGATGACGTCGGTTGCAACTGGAGTATTTCTATTGCCAGGGATGACGACTGGGAGGCGGCCGCTGATTTCATTCGGCCCTATATCGTTCAATTGCGCTACCGATACAGGCTGGCTAAATAATCAACGGGCCGAAAACAGGCGAGTCCCCGTTCACTAAACATGTTCGGGGCTCGCGGGGTGTTGTCTTGGCCCGGTCAGATCGAGTTGATACGAGACCGGATTGAATAAGCATATCGAGATAAGATAGCGCTGGACTAAGGAAGCAATAGCGAATCGTCCATTTAATCGGCACGTAAAAAAAATCGAAATATCTCAATTAAATCAGTGAGTTAAATACATTCCTGCGGAATTTTAAGGAATCCCGGCCGACCCTCAAATACATCTGGAGATCGCGCTGCGGAACTACGTCACACCAGAAATCGTGCCTTGCTGCTCCTCGGTTTTTGGAGGGGTTTTCGTGGCGATGAACTTACCCGCCTGCAGGTCGAGTACATTGAAGTCTCTCCCGGTCAGGGCATGAGTTTTTTCTTGCCACACACAAAAGGTGATCGCCAGAATAAAGGCGTAACATTGAAGGCGCCGGCACTAAACCATTTCTGTCCAGTCACTGCTTATACTGCATGGAAGGAGTTGGCTGGACTTGACTCTGGACCGGTATTCCGGTCAGTAAACCGCTGGGGGAAAATCGGCAATCAGGGACTTCACATGGACAGCTTGATACCACTGCTCCGCACAATATTCAAAGATGCTGGAGTAGCTGACCCTGACAATTATTCCGCTCATTCACTAAGGCGCGGATTCGCTAACTGGGCAACAGGCAATGGCTGGGATCTGAAAACGCTCATGGAGTATGTGGGCTGGAAAAGTGTGCAAAGTGCAATGCGCTATGTGGATGCTGTTGATCCATTTTTTCAGAGACAAATCGAATCCAGATTAAACCTCCCAATGGTAAAGAATATAATCTCAAAAAATCAGGGATAGCACTCTGAACTCAATCGGTGGTTCTCCGACTTTGGCGGTAGCAACCAGAGCCGGATCGGACCTCATCGGTATCCAAAAGCGCGTAATTTTCGATAGAGCGACCGTTCGCTGATACCAAGTTTCTCAGCTAACTGCGAACGAGTGCCACGATGAGCTTGTAGTTGCACCCGGAATGCTTCCTCCTCAATTTGCAGCAGTGATTGCCCTTTGCTGAGTTCTAATAACGGAAGATTTTTTATTTCATCACTCTTTTCTGAGTTTGCAGGAGTTCCAGCACTCAAGATAGAGCCGAGTGCTTGCTTTATGTGTTCTTTCTCAATCACTGTTCCATCGCATAGTAGTGTTGAACGCTCCAGAACATTGCGTAGTTCCCGGACATTGCCAGGAAACGCATGCTCTTGAAGTGTATCCAGGGCTTCTTTCGATACAGTTAAATTCCGCTTGGGGGCAAGCTTGGAGAGAAGCGCGTGAGATATTAATGGGATGTCATCTGAGCGCTCACGCAATGAGGGTAAGTGAATCGGAAAAGTGCTCAGTCGGAAATAGAGATCCTCACGGAAACTCCTTTCTTTGACCATTGCCTGTAAATCTCGGTGAGTAGCTGAAATAATACGCACATCAGAACGCCTTAACTGGGTACTGCCCACACGTCGATATGTTCCATTCTCAAGCAAACGCAATAACTTAACTTGCATAGGTAAAGGTATGTCGCCCACTTCATCCAGAAATAACGTGCCGCCACTCGCGGCTTCCACTAAGCCTGCTTTGCTGGAACTTGCTCCTGTAAAGGCACCTCGTTCATGGCCGAAAAGTTCACTTTCGAACAGAGTATCGGTCAGGCTGGCACACTCCACCACAACCAGAGGTGAGTGAGCGCGCAAACTTGATTCGTGAACTGCGCACGCCACCAACTCTTTTCCTGTACCTGACTCTCCTAATAACAGCACATTTGCCTCCGATGGCCCGACACGGGCAACCAGTTCTAACATTCGCTTAAAGGCTGGCGCACGACCAATCAGTTTTTGTACCGCTGGCTGTCCCTTGGTTAAACGCAAGGACTCCATCTTCTCAACAAAATAGGCTTGTTCCCCCTTTGCGTTGAGCAGCGGTATCAATTCGATATTGACGTATTCCTCACCCTTAGGTGTATGGTGTAAATGCAAAATCCGTTCTCGTTGACCTGATTTACTCGCAAGCGCCAATGGGCAACTCTCTCCTGACTGATCGCAAGGGGCATTAAAGTGGTGTGCCAGCCGCTTTCAAATCGCCTATACGCCCAATGTTTGATAGCCCAACTCCTGTGCCAATCTCAATTGCTACTGGTAGTGCGTCTCCTGTAAGCATCTTTACCGTAACACCGAGGTCAAGGAGTGCTGCAATGAGTTGCTTGGCATCGGAGCGTGGCGGGTCATAAAGCGACACTAGCCCAACCAAAGATGGAGCGCCTTGCTCCAAGCCGCGGGCTACCGCTAATGTACGATAGCCCTTTGTAGCCGCCGTGCTAACGCGCTGCTCCAGTGCCTCGATTTCTGGCTGACTTAGTCCGCAAGCTTCGGCTATAGTGCGGACGGCACCTTTCATCACGCGCAGTTTCTGCCCGTTTTGTTCGACCACTGCTTCAGTCCGTCGATTTTTAGCATCAAAAGGGGAGAAAGATACAGGTGTCAAAGCGGTCAGATCGTCAAAGACGCGGCGCTCTTTGGCTATGGCAATGAATGCCTGATCAATGGGATCTTGATTGGCCTCTTGTGACGCGAGAGCACCTGCGAACAACACATCCGCTTCCGTAGCCGCCTCTAATGGAATTACATCAGTAACGGCAAGTTGGTTCATCGTGATGGTGCCGGTCTTATCGACACAGAGTATGCCCATCGTCGCAGCATCTTCGGCGGCACTTAGACGCGTGACCAGCACGCCATGCTTTGCCAACTCCTTCGATCCAAGAGCCATACTGACCGTGAACATGACAGGGAGCGCGACCGGTACGGCACTCATCAGCAAAACAAGCATGAGTGGGATCATTTCGATCATTGGTACGCCGCGATTCACCGACAGCGCAACTACTACTCCTAGCAGAACACCGACAATGACAAAGAGCCAGCGGACAATCTTGGTCACGACTGCTTCGATGTGAAGTTTCGGGCGTGCCACCTGCACAAGTTCAGTTGTGCGTCCAAAATAAGTCTTCGCCCCGGTCAGAATCACCACGCCGCTGCCTTCCCCTCGACGGGCGACAGCACCCGATGACAGAATATCGCCGGGTGCCTTGTCAGCATCTTGGGATTCGCCTGTGAGTGCCGACTGGTCCAAACTCAGTGCTCCGGTGAGAAGCTTCACGTCTGCTGGAATAACGTCGCCGGATCGAACACGAACAATATCGCCGGGTACCAGCTCACGAGCCGGGACAATCTGCCAGATTGCGTCGCGACGTACTCGAGCGCTGACCTGCAATTGTTTTCGAAGCGCCTCAACAACGCCTTCGGCACGGTGCTCCTGCATAAAGCCCAGCACGGCATTGACAACCAGTAACGCCCCTACCACGACCAGATCAGAATAATTGCCGCGTACTACGGACAACACCATAATCAATTCAAGCATCCATGCAGAGATTCCCCAAAATTTTCCGAGGAATTTTAAAACTGGGCGTTTTGCTTTTTCCGCGACTTCGTTATAGCCGTCCTGATCGCGACGAGCATTCACGTCATCACGGGCTAGCCCGGTGTCTGGATTCACATGGAGAGCAGCGAGCGTATCGGTAATCGATGCTGTACCGAAGTCAGGGGTATTGGCAGATACTGGATCTTTTTTCATGATGAATTTCTCTTTGCCATTGCCAATCTTAGGGAAATTACAAATGAACATTGCTAAATCGCTCGCTTGCATAGGTGCTGTCGGATTTTTGTTATCGGCTTGCAGCAGCACACCAACTAAACCTGTTGAGCAAAAGCCTGTGCCTACCCCAATGGCTGCCAAGCCAGTAGCAACTGCTCCTGCACAGGCATTGATTCCTGAATATCTCGATCCAAATAGCCCGATTTTTAAAGAACGCAGCGTCTACTTCGACTTCGATAATTACACGGTAAAAAGTGACTACACTGCATTGATCGAGCGTCAAGGTAAGTATTTGGCGACACACCCTCAACTGTCTATAAAAGTGGAAGGTAATGCCGATGAACGCGGCGGTGCCGAATACAATCTTGCACTTGGACAGAAACGTGCGGAAGCAGTCGTTCGTGCACTCAAAGTTTACGGTGTGAAAGAGTCGCAAATGGAAGCTATCAGTTGGGGTAAGGAAAAACCGAAAGCCAGCGGCCATGACGAAGCAGCTTGGGCACAAAACCGTCGTGTCGATCTGTCGTATCCGCAAAAATAATTAGCATCTGGATAGTTCGTGTATGAAAATTGATAGCCGGCTTAGCTTAACTGGCGGCTATCATCGCAAATCAGCCAACGGCGTATTGGCAGCAAGTTCATCCGCTCGCAATGCTGCGATAAGTTTCTCAGATTTTTCTCAGCACGTATGGTCAACCTAAACAGGCTTGGCGCTCAATAGACACCAGCGACTATACTTGTTCGCCGATGTTTTTTTTCTTCAGAACAAGCGATGCTGAGAAAATTTTTAACAGCCTTGATATTATCCATATCTTAAACACGCTGAGCACTTGGGCTCTACGGAATGTGACATCTGCAGATGAAAATCTGTAGCTGACTGTCGCTATTGGGGCGTCTCAAAAAACAAAATAAAGCACGCTAAGCTATTTTAGAGCGGCTCAGTGCCAGCTAAGTCAGCTTCCGTAATCTCTCCATTGCGCAAATACCTGCGTTCTTTTTGGAGAAACACCATGAATCGCTACAGCAAAATTTCTCTCCTGGCAACAGCCATTGCCGCTGTGGGCACCGTTGCCTATGCCGCCCAAGGCAGCATGGAAAACGATGTCATGGCCATCACGAAGGCCAAAATCCCGATGACTCAGGCTGTCACCACTGCCGAGCAACACGCCAACGGCAAGGCCGCACGCGCGGAGTACGAGAACTCGAAACAGGGCTGGGTCTACGACGTGGAGGTCGTCAGTGGGTCCAAAGTCTTCGATGTGAGGGTCGATGCCGACAAAGGCACGGTCATTTCGTCCGCCGAAGACAAAGCGGATCGCGATGACGACCACGACAAGCAAGACTAACTACGCCAACAAGGCCGGGTCGCCCCAGTTGGGTGATTCGGCCCCGGAGACCACATGGAAGACCTCAATCACGCACTATTTCTCTGGCTTAATGCACCAGGGCACCCCAGCACACTGGTACTGGCCATCGCCACTTTTTTCGCTGAGTACGCCATTTGCGCGCTTCCGGTCATCATCGGATTCGGTTGGCTACGCGGAAACGAACATACCCGCAAGGTTTTGCTCGAAGCGACCGCGTCCGGTCTGGCTGGTTTGCTCATCAACCAGATCATCGGACTGGTTTGGCAACATCCACGTCCTTTCATGATCAGTCTGGGGCACACCCTAATTCCCCATGCGGCGGATTCTTCGTTCCCGAGCGACCATTTGACGCTCCTATGGGCCGTCGCTTTTAGTTTTCTGATGCACCGCAGCCCGCGCCTGGTGGGAATGGCGCTTGCATCGCTGGGATTACCTGTTGCATGGGCGCGCATTTATCTCGGCGTTCATTTTCCGCTAGACATGGTTGGCGCGGCCTTGGTCGCCTGGCTGAGTGCCTGGCTGGCGTTTCGTGAGATGCGCGTATTTCTGCCTGCCACTTACCGCCTTGCCCTCAGCGTTCATCGAGTCATTTTCGGAAAACTCATCCAAATTGGATGGGTGCGCAAATGACGAGCCTATGGCTGGCCTAAGTTTGGCCGGTCAGACTTATCCCAAGAACAAACCACCTTTGCAGGAGATAACCTTATGAATACGCTGACCACGCCTTCCGCATCAAACTGGCTCAATAAAGTCCCTGAAGTAACGCTGTCATTCTGGGTTATCAAGATCATGTCCACGACAGTCGGAGAAACCGGAGCCGACTATCTGGCTGTCAATGCAGGCTTCGGCCAAGGCATGACTCGTACAGTGATGAGCGCACTGTTGGCAGTTACCCTATTCATGCAACTGCGCACGCGGCGCTACACGCCCTGGATTTACTGGCTTACTGTCGTGCTTGTCAGCGTGGTGGGCACCCAGATTACTGACCTACTCACCGATGGGTTAGGGATTAGCCTGTATGTCAGCACGTCAGCATTTGCCGTGGCGCTTGCGGGAATTTTTGCGGTTTGGTTTTGGGTGGAACGCAGCTTGTCTATCCATGAGATTTTAACGCGACGTAGGGAGTTGTTTTACTGGTCGGCCATTCTCTGCACATTTGCATTGGGTACCGCGGCAGGTGACTTGGCGACTGAAGCGCTTGGCCTGGGCTTTACGTGGGGAGCTGTGTTGTTCGGAACACTGATCGCTTTAACCTATGCGGCATTCCGCTTAGGCGGTAACGCCGTTCTGACTTTTTGGATTGGCTACATCCTGACGCGCCCCTTCGGTGCAGCGCTCGGTGACCTGCTGACCCAGGCCAAAACTTATGGCGGCCTTGGCATGGGTGCCATGTGGACCAGCGCTTTGTTCCTGACAGTGATTGTGATGTTGGTCGCCGTCGCGCAGTTCAGCATTGGCGGCCGCATGAATGCACAAGTAGCCGAATAACCTCTACTCAATAACTTAAGGAAAAATCATGCGCCATTTGAATTTGCTAACCCGCCCTATTGCAGCAATATCGGTTATCGCTCTCTTAGCCCTTGCGGCTGGATGTTCAAAGTCCACCGACACCGGTACCGCAGGCTCTGGAGCAATAGCGACAAGTCAGACCACCTCTTCGCAGCAGGCAAAGGCCGCGTCCAAATTGGGGGACTTATCTGCATTTCGGAACATCGCCGCAGACGTTGCCGCTATCGTGGATAAGGGCGATCTAGCAGCAGCAAAGACACGGATCAAGGACTTGGAGGTCGCATGGGACTCGGCGGAGGCAGGCTTGAAGCCTCGTGCAGCGGATGACTGGCACAGGCTCGACAAGGCCATTGATCCCGCCCTTAGTGCGTTGCGTGCAGATGCCCCCAATCAAACCGACTGCAAAAAGGCGATGGCTGATCTACTGAGCACTTTCGACTCGCTACAAGCGAAGCTCTGACCAGAGAAAACGAATCAATATGAATACTTCAGTAGAAAATGCCCAGAGCAAAGTCCCAGAGGTCACTCTCGTTTTTTGGATCATCAAGATTACGGCCACCACACTCGGTGAAACAGGTGGCGATGCCGTTTCGATGTCGATGAATTTGGGCTACTTGATTGGTACGGTTATTTTTTCAGCCGTATTTTTGGCTGCGGTCTTTGCGCAAATCAAGGCCAAGACCTTCCAGCCATTCCTTTACTGGGCTACCATCATTGCAACCACCACGGTCGGCACAACACTGGCTGATTATGCTGACCGATCCCTCGGTATTGGGTACGCGGGTGGCTCGACCTTGCTTATGGCTTTGTTGTTCGGTTCACTATTTATATGGCATCGAACGCTAGGCTCAGTTTCTGTTAGCACGGTCAGTTCGTCGAAGGCCGAGATGTTCTATTGGGTGACCATCATGTTCTCCCAGACTTTGGGAACGGCACTGGGCGATTGGACGGCGGATACGGCAGAATTGGGTTACACCGGCGGCGCCATTGTGTTCAGCGGGCTTTTGGCCTTGGTCGTTGCAGCTTACTATTGGACAAATGTGTCGCGAACCCTACTTTTTTGGGCCGCATTCATTTTGACCCGGCCTCTTGGAGCCGTGGTGGGGGATTTTCTGGATAAGCCGCTCAGTGCAGGCGGACTGGCCCTAAGTCGTTATTCAGCATCGGCAGCGCTTTTTGCTTTCATGCTCACTGCTATCTTATTGTTCAAGCAACGTGCCGCTAGAACCGCGCATTGAGTATTCGAACCACAAATAGCTACTAACAACCTTAAAATCCAGTCAAACATGAAAAATAACGTTTTTTCCCAATACGACAAACTGAGTAAAGCCTTCCATTGGGTTACCGCAATCATTGTTGTCATTGCATTCATTTTGGGACCCGGTGATTTTGGGCGTTTGCTGGATGAAGGTATTGACCCGGGTACAAGAATTGACATCATATGGCACGAGTCTTTGGGCATTGCCGTATTCACGCTCACACTTCTGCGCTTGGTCTGGGTTACGGTGCGACCAGTTGCCCCTCGGCCCCAGATGACTGCATGGATGCGACTTCTGTCGCAACTGGTGCACCTCGTATTGTGGTTTTTGCTTTTTGCGTTACCTATTACTGCTTTGCTCGCTCTGGGGACGGAGGGACACCCGTTAACGTTGCTGGGTGGGTTTCGGATTAACGAAATGCCTTTCATAGCAAACGCCCATTTGTCTGGTCTTGCCGATTGGGGCGAAGTACACAAATTTCTTGGCGATGTCATCATGTGGTTAGCGGGAATTCATGCGCTAGCTGCGGTGTATCACCACGTCAATCTGAAGGATGGAGTCCTCAAATCAATGTTACCTTGAAGATGGAATGTATCTAGGACGGGGTATGGGGCAATAATAGGAGGAGGAATGCGAGTATTGCTGATCGAAGACGACGCCATGATTGGCGAAGCCATCCAAGGGGCACTGAAAGACGCTTCATACGCTGCCGACTGGGTAAAGAACGGTCTAACTGCCCTCACGACACTGGCTTGCCAGCACTATGACCTGGTGTTGCTTGATCTCGGTCTTCCTGGTAAGGACGGGTTGGAGGTGCTGACCAGCATTCGAGCCAAAGACAATCCGGTTCCACTGCTCATCATCACCGCACGCGATGGCCTCGATGATCGACTGCGCGGCCTGGATGGCGGGGCCGATGATTATTTGCTCAAGCCTTTTGAGATGGCCGAACTGCTGGCGCGCATACGCGCGGTGCTGCGACGTAAGGGCGGGAACGCAACGTCTGTTCTCAGCAACGGTATCGTGTCGCTTGATCCGGCCACGCGGGAGGCTGCGGTCAACGATAGTGCCTTGGTGCAACTCTCCAATCGTGAGTTTGCCTTGTTGCAAGCCTTGTTGGTACGCCCCGGAGCCATTCTCTCGCGCAGCGATCTGGAGGACCGTATCTATGGATGGGGCGAAGAGGTCGAGAGCAACGCAGTCGAATTCCTGATCCATGCACTACGGCGCAAACTGGGCAGCGAAGTCATCAAGAATGTCAGGGGGGCTGGATGGATGGTTTCAAAAAACGCTTGAACGAATCGGTTCAGCTCAAGCTGTCATTTTCGCTGTCGCTGTCCATTTTGGTCATTGCGGTGGTTGCGGGCATTTTTTCCTTCGTATCAGCATTCGAGGAAGCTCACGAGCTGCAAGACGATATGTTGCGCCAAATAGCGGCGCTGTTTGATCGGCAACACCTCCCGCTTGCACATCTTGGAAAAGGTGTCCTCGGTAAAGACAGCGATGAAGAGTCCCGTGTCATCGTCCAAAATCTTGCAGATAGCAGCAAGGCGGCTGGGAAAGGCGATTCCGGAGTTTTGCTGCCACTACCGATGACCCAACCTGATGGTCTGCATACGATTGAAGTCAACGGCGAGCCGTTCCGCGTGTTTGTCAAAACGACGTCCAGTGGCGAGCGGATCGCAGTGGCGCAAGAAACCGGCGTCCGTGATGAACTTGCACGCGACAGTGCCTTGCGAACCTTGATGCCGTTTCTGATCCTGGTTCCTATCCTGCTTTTGATCGTGGCTGACCTTGTGCGCAAGATGTTCCGGCCCATCGCTTCTTTATCGGCTGAAATTGACCAACGCGCCGAACAAGAATTACATCCCGTTCAGGAGAGTCATCTTCCCGCTGAAGTGCGCCCATTCGTGGTGGCGATCAACCGTCTACTGGCTCGCGTTGACCAGTCGATGGAAACACAGCGCCGTTTTGTCGCGGATGCGGCGCATGAGCTTCGGTCCCCGTTGACCGCCTTGTCACTGCAAGCGGAGCGACTGGATCAGGCGGATATGTCTGACCTCGCGCGTGAGCGTCTCATGACACTTCGCCGAGGCATAGAGCGCGGACGAAATCTACTGGATCAACTTCTCACCTTGGCCAAGGCTCAGGCTGCGCTCGACCGACCCAAGTCGTCTGTATCGGTGCAGCAAATCTATCGCCGCGTGCTGGAAGACCTTATGCCGCTGGCCGAGGACAAGCACATCGACATTGGCGTCGAAGGAGAGCAAGACGCCCAACTCTGGGTGAACGAACTGGATGTAATTGCTGTAGTCAAAAACTTAGTCGATAACGCCATTCGCTACACGCCGGATGGTGGCAGGGTTGATCTTTCTGTCACCACGGAGGAAGGCCGCGCAATACTGAAAATCCAAGACTCAGGGGCAGGGATTCAAGTCACTGAGCGAGAGCGCGTGTTTGATCCGTTCTATCGCACTCTTGGCAGCGATCAAGTCGGGTCAGGTCTGGGGCTTTCCATCGTCAAGGCGATCACTGACCGGATTGGTGCTGAAATTCAACTAGGGTTCACAGATGAAGTGAGACAATCGGGTCTGTGTGTTCGTGTCTACTTCCCACTTACTAAACCACTTTAAGGAATATAGATGATGTCACTAAACGGCTGGTTCTATTGGGCAATTCTGTCCGCCGTTTTTGCGGCACTGACAGCCATTTTTGCCAAAATTGGCATTCAGGGCGTCGATTCCGATCTGGCCACCTTGATCCGAACGGCAATCATCATAGTCGTGCTGTCGGTGTTCGTGGCTTACACGGGCAAGTGGTCCAACCCCTTTGAGCTTTCATCGAAGACATGGTTGTTCCTTGGGTTATCCGGTCTGGCCACTGGCGCGTCGTGGGTATGTTATTTCCGGGCACTCAAGATAGGAGAAGCCTCAAAGGTTGCACCAGTCGACAAACTCAGTCTCGTTCTGGTGGCTGTATTTGCGTTCGCGTTCCTGGGAGAGAGGCCGTCGTTTCGCGAATGGTCAGGTATTGCGATGGTCGCAGGTGGAGTGCTTTTGTTAGCTTTTAAGCGTTGATGCGTCAAATTGAGCTCCTTTCCCGTTGTCAGGTGCGATGTGCAAATTCACCAGATAGAATGTTATGTCTTGGAATATCTTTACCGAATCGGATTACCGATCCTTAGAGGGGATTAAAGGCTATAAACTTGATTCCGTTGGAAAAAGAAGCGACATGGATACCAGACTCCATATCAGTAAATAAGACCATTGATACATTCCCGCAGTATTAATTGAATTGCCCTCGCTCAGATCAAATATTTATACTAGAACATCATTTTTGTTTCATCATTGACAAATGATTCCGAGAAAGGCAATGTTGATATTCTTAAACGATGACATCTGTGCACTTTCCATAAATGGCCTCCGAATCCCATCGCCTATCGATCTTAAGCGACGACGAGATCGAGGATTTATATGGACTACCGCGCTTTACCGACGATGACCGCCAGCTCTATTTCGATTTAAGTTCTGTAGAAAAGGCCGCGGCGGATGATATCCGCAGAGCGTCCGTTGCAGCCCACTTGATACTGGAACTGGGTTACTTCAAAGCAAAGCGCCAATTTTTTGCGCTTGACCTGTCTGAGGTTGAAAATGACCTTCTCTACATCATCAAAACGTATTTTCCTGAGCGTACGATTGATGATATCCGCGCGCCATCGCGGCCTACGAGAGGCTTGCTGCAAAAGACAGTATTAGAACTCTTTGATTACCGGTTGTGCGGTACAAAGGAAAGAAGCGAAATCGAAGCGAAGGCTGAACGTTTTGCAATGCTCTCAACTCAACCGATTTTTATCCTCAGGGAAATACTCCAGCAACTGTCGATCAATAGAGTCGTAGCTCCGTCGTATTCGTCGCTTCAAGATATTGTCGGAAAGGCGGTATCAGGCGAACGTGCCCGCATCACTGGATTACTAACGGAGGCGCTGACACCAGAAATTCGTAAGAAGCTGGCTGCACTTCTGGAAGCTGATGAACAGATCTACACCATCAGTGCATTGAGACGGGAAGCAAAGGATTTTTCCTATGGAGAATTACGCAGGGAAGTTGCACGTCGCGAATTTTTCGAGCCATTACACGAATTTGCGGCGACGTTTCTTTCTTCTGCAGGCTTATCGCAAGAGAGCAGCAGATATTATGCGTCGATGGTTAGTTACTATACTGTTTATAAACTGCAGCGAATGCAACGGCAGACCGCGCAACTCTTTCTCTTGTGTTTTGCATACCAACGCTTTCGTCAAATTAACGACAATCTGACAGACGCTTTCATCCATTTAGTGCACCAATACTCAAGGCAAGCCAAATCGCATGCTGAGGCGGCGATGCAGCAGGCACTGGAAGACGCACTGAAAAATCTCCAGGCAGCAGGAAAGGTTCTGAGCCTTTTTGTCGATGATACTATCTCGCATGACGCACCATTTTCTGAGATTAAAGATAAAGCTTTTTCGTTGTTAGATCGTGAGCAATTTCCTATTGTCTCCGACTATATGCGCCGGATTGCCTTCGATAAATCAGCTTTTGAATGGGCGTACTACGGGACGCTGTCGCGGACATTCAAGCAGAATCTACGTCACCTGTTTGCTGTGCTCGACTTCGCAGGGCGTGTCGAGAATGCTCCACTGATCAATGCCGTCAACCATCTGCAAGACTTGTTCAGGCGGGACAAGCATCCGGGGAAAATAAACCCTGCGTCGCTCCCATCCGACCTGATTCCTAAGCACCTTCAAAAATATCTATACGTTCCCTCTGAAGTAGATCGCCGTCGCAAAGTGATTGAACCTGACCGCTTTGAATTTTTGGTCTACCGGATGCTTCGCAACGCGCTGGAAGCTGGTGACGTTTTTGTTCAGAAGAGCACCGAATACCGGCGTTTTGAAGATGATTTGATCAACGACGAAAAATGGGAAAACAGCCAGAAGATTATTGAGGAACTGAATTTACCACTTTTATCAGCACCAATCGAAGATACTTTAGCAGCTTTTCAAGACTCAATCGAGTCGCTCCTGGAAAGAGTCAATCAGCGGATCAGCGAAGGGGAAAATAAGCATATCAAATTTCGGGGCAATGGTGAGAAGCGCCGTTGGAGGCTTTTGTATCCTACATCGGAGGAGCCTATCAACAGTCCATTTTTTACCCAGCTCCCTGGTATTGGGATTGCAGATCTGCTGTGGTTCGTCGCTGGCGAGACATCTTTTCTAAATGGATTTACGCACGTCTTGGACAGGTACGTTAAATATGATCCAGACCCCAAGGAAATCCTTGCCTGCGTAGTGGCAATGGGCACGAATATGGGACTCGGAAAAATGGCAGAAGTCTCCGGTATACCGTACTCATCACTAACATCGAGTTCGCGCAACTTCCTCCGGCAAGAAACATTGAGAGCAGCCAATGACGCCATCATCAATGCGATTGCCCAGTTACCAGCATTTCATCTTTTTGATATTGAGGATGCGATGCACTCAAGCTCTGACGGACAACGCATAGAGACGCAGATTGAAACACTAAATGCCCGCCATTCACCCAAATATTTTGGATTACAAAAGGGCGTCAGTAGCCTGACATTGGTCGCCAACCATGTCCCCGTGAATGCCAAGGTCATTGGTACTCATGAGCATGAAAGTCACTACGTCTTTGATTTGCTTTATAACAATACTTCTGATATTAGGCCGGAACGCCATTCGACCGATACACATGGAACTAACCAAGTTAATTTCATTATCTTGCGTACTTTTGAACATGAGTTTGCTCCCCGATACAAGAATTTCACTAAAAAAGCAGAATCAATCATTAGCTTTCAACATCCAAACCATTACTTAGATGTGTGGATCAAACCCTGCCGGAGAGTGAATGACGAGCTCATCATCAAAGAATGGCCGAATATCCAACGCATCCTTGTATCACTTGCGCAAAAGGACGTAACCCAGTCAACAATCGTGAGGAAGCTATCAAGTTATACCCGCCAGAATTCGACCAAACGGGCACTATGGGAGCTTGATCACCTATGTTTTACCGAATATGTGTTGAAATATATTGATGACCCGAAACTACGGCAAGGCGTGCAAAAGGCACTGAACCGGGGCGAGGCATATCATAAATTCAGACGAGCAGTTGCATTCGTCAACGGTGGCAAGTTTAGGGTTAGAACTGAAGAAGAACAGCATAATTGGAACGAATGTTCGCGCCTGATTGCAAATGCAGTCATTTACTACAACACTCTAATTTTGTCCCGGGTCTACGAACAGAAGTTAAGGTCAGGGGATGACACGGCGATTGAAATGATGCGCAGGATCTCGCCGGTTGCCTGGCAGCATATCAATCTGTTTGGAACTTTTGAGTTCACACCGAGCGGCTCTAAGCTGGACATCGAAGCGTTGGCCGAATTGTATCTGGACCCGGCATATTGGCTTAACACTACAAAAGATAGCGAAGACGTCCCACCACGATGACAGAATATTCCCCCAAAAATGTAAAAGGAGCGGTATGTGGCAGTCTAAAAATGTTGAAAAATGGAACTCAGCGAATTGATCAATAGTGATTTTTAACGCTAACTTTACATTTTTGGGGGTTGGGCAAACTTAACCAAAATCAAATTTACGGATATCGAGTATTCGTTAATTGAATAACTCTGAGCTTTGTTCTCACGTAAATAGACTGTCATAATTTCGCATAATTTATATTATGTCAAATTAACATTTGAAATTGAACAGTGAACAACACCTCTCTGCGAATGCAAAAAGGCGCTCTTCAGTTTCATACGCGTTCTATGATCATGGCGATGCCTTGTCCGACACCGATGCACATACTGCATAACGCGTAGCGTCCCTTAGTACGGTGCAACTGATACATTGCGGTCGTTACCAGTCGTGCGCCAGAAGCCCCCAATGGATGGCCCAATGCAATCGCGCCACCATTGGGATTCACGTGTGCCGCGTTATCCGGCAAACCCAGATCACGCATGACCGCCAGCGCTTGTGCTGCAAAGGCTTCATTGAGTTCGATCACATCCATCTGATCCAATGACAGATTTGCTTTTGCCAGCACTTTCCGGATTGCTGGTGCCGGGCCAAAACCCATAATGCGCGGAGCTACCCCGGCAGACGCTACTGCAATGATGCGCGCTTTAGGTGTCAGGCCGAATTGCGTAATTCCTGTATCCGAAGCCAGTAACAGCGCACACGAACCATCATTCACGCCGGAAGCGTTTCCTGCAGTAACAGAGCCATCGGTACGTACCACGCCTTTCAGCTTTGCCAATGCCTCCAGGCTGGTCACACGCGGATGTTCATCCTGACTGAAAATAACAGGATCGCCTTTACGTTGCGGCAAAGTGACCGGAATAATTTCTTCTTCAAATATGCCATTTTTTTGTGCCTGTGCTGTGCGCAGCTGGCTCGACAGCGCAAACAGATCCTGATCGGCACGTGAAATACCAAATTCCTCAGCAACGTTTTCTGCGGTTTCCGGCATGGAATCAACGCCATGCAGGGACTTCATCAAAGGATTGATGAAACGCCAGCCTATGGTGGTATCTTCTATTTTTGCTGCACGCGAAAAGGCGCTGTCTGCCTTGCCCATCACAAAAGGCGCACGCGACATGCTTTCGACGCCGCCAGCAATCATCAGGTCGCAACTGCCGCTCTTTAATGCATTCGCTGCAACGCCCAGCGCATCCAGACTGGAACCGCACAAGCGGTTAATCGTACTGCCCGGCACTTCCACTGGCAAGCCCGCTAACAGGCTTGCCATGCGTGCGACATTGCGGTTGTCTTCACCGGCCTGATTCGCGCAACCGTAGATCACGTCATCCACCCTGCTCCATTCCAGAGACGGGTGGCGACTGATCAGTGCTTTGATTGGCAGGGCTGCCAGATCATCTGTTCTGACACCGGACAAAGCGCCGCCGTAGCGGCCAAACGGGGTACGTACTGCATCACAAATAAACGCGTTTTTCATCATCTTTCCATCATCTCCAAAAACAGTCTGGCCATTTGTATTTATATGTTCATTCAGGCACTAAGCGCGGATGTTTTTATCAGCATTCCAGATACTATGCCGCAGCAAATGTTGTTCCGGACGTTTTATTTCGATACACACAAAAACATTGGTATTTTTGATGGCAGAGCCAATCAATGCTCTTGTTCAAGTGGTGTTTTATCACCCCCTTGCTCTATTAATTGCACAAACTGTGCAACAGGTACGGGGCGGCTGAATAAGTATCCTTGCGCCTCGTCACAAGCGGACGCTTCCAAAAAGGCTAGTTGCTCGGCGGTTTCAACGCCCTCTGCAATCACCGATAACTGAAGGGTGTGGCCTAATTGAATGATGGCTCTGACGATCGATGCGCCATCAGAATCACTCAGCATATCCCGGACAAATGACTGATCTATCTTGAGTTTATCGACAGAAAGTCGCTTCAGATAAGAGAGACTTGAATATCCGGTTCCGAAATCGTCAATCGACAGTTTGACGCCTAATTCTTTTAAACCGTGTAAAGACTTGATCGTTGTTTCGACGTCCTGCAGCAGGATTGATTCTGTCAGCTCCAGTTCCAGAAGTTCTGGCCGTAAGCCGGAAACAGCCAGCGCATGACTGACGATTTTAAGGACGTCGCCGCGTTTGAATTGCAAGGCCGAAAGGTTGACCGCTACCACTGGCGGCACAGAATATTTATCCTGCCACGCCCGCGCATGGCGACACGCTTCGTTGATGACCCATTCACCGATTTCAATAATATGACCACTGCGCTCGGCAAGCCCGATGAATTTACCGGGTGCAATCAGCCCATCCATAGGATGTTGCCAGCGTATCAGCGCCTCCGCAGCGATGATTTTTCCGCTTTTAATATCAATCTGAGGCTGATAGTGAAGCACAAACTCATTATTGCGTACCGCGCTGGATAAGCCTCCGGTTAAGCGGATTTGCTCGACCAGACCTGCATTCATGTCGCGTGTAAAGAAGCGGTAAGTATTGCGTCCCGCTTCTTTTGCGCTGTTTAAGGCGGTGTGAGAGTGTTTTAATAAGGTATCGAAATCATCACCATCGATGGGATAGAGTCCTATCCCAATTGAGCAGGAAAGATTAACCACATCGTTATTAATGGTGAATGGTGTGGAAAATGCTTCGCGGATTGTATTGCCAACCTCTGCTACCCCCGGAACATCATATTTTCCCGTCAGCAGAATCACGAATTCGTCGCCACTCAAACGACTCATCGTGGCGGTCGCCGGAATGCATTGCTGCAAACGGTTTGCGACTTCTACCAGTATCTGGTCGCCGATACCGTAGCCGAGGCTGTCATTGATTTGTTTGAAGTGATCAAGATCCAGATAGAGCATATTGACCGTCATGTTTTCATTGTTAGCGACAATGACTGCATGATCAAAGCGATCGCGTAGCAATAAGCGGTTTGGCAGATTGGTCAAGGGATCGAAATTCGTCAGAAATTCCAATTTCTCTCTGGTTTCTGCGTTTTCTGCACGCGTGCGTAAGGTGACAATGCAATAAGCTATGTCATCTACCAGTTCTTCCAGCAGGTGCACTTCTGCCGGATCAAAAGCATCTGCTTCACAAGAGTAAATATTCAAAGAGCCGAGAATTTTTGCATCACAGATCAGCGGTAATGAAACACTGGATTGATAGCCACGCTCTAACGCGGCTTTGCGCCACGGCGCCATACTGGCATTCGTCAGGATATTCTGAATAATATGTGGCGTACCTGTGCGGATTGCAGTACCAGTCGGGCCTTGCCCTTGTGGATTGTTACCCCACGAAATATTAATCGTTTCCAGATAGCCGCTTTCATAGCCAGCTTGCGCAACCGGGCGCACCGTTTTCGCCTGATCCTCTTCTGCATAGCCGACCCAGGCCATCAGATAACCACCATTGTCTACGCACAAGCGGCAAATTTCGGACAAAAGATGATGTTCGCTTTCGCTACGTGACAGTGCAATATTGCAGTCGCTGATAAGTCTTAGTGCCCGATTGAGTTTCTTTTGCTCGGCTTCGCTTTGTCTTAATTCACTGGTCATGCTGCGTGCGATTGCCAATGCACGGGAGCGTCCGGTAACCAACAGCCACACCACAATCGCTAAGAGTATGCTGGCGATACTTCCGGTAGCAGCAATAATATTTGCCCTGTCACTTTTCAATCTGGCGTCGAACGTTGGTAATGAACTAATGACGATATTCCACTCGTGCCCGAATAGATTTAATACCTTTGTCGTACGAAAAGCAGCATTATTATTTTCAGTGATTTGTTTTGACTCGAACATCAACTGACTTTTGTCAATTGAATTGCCGTCATAGATACGCAGATGAAAAGGCGAGCCGCTTTCGTCGAAACGATGACCGAGTACCCCTGTCATCAGATCATTCATGCGAAATGGCGCATACACCCAACCTTCAATATTCTCGTATCGCTCTTTGATGTTGGTATGCTTGCTATGCAAGCGGTAAATGGGCATATACATGAGAAAGCCCGCCTGCACGTCCTGGTCAGTCTCCTGCACCAGTTTCACCCTGCCTGAAATGATGGCGGTATTTTCCTCTGTTGCCTTATTCAGTGCAGCACGACGAACGGTTTCTGAGTACATGTCATAGCCGATTGCACGCTGATTGCGCCAGTTGGGCGGCTGCAGATAAGTAATCGGAGCGTATATCTCACGCTCACCAGATGGCCGGATATCGTATTCGGTTGACCCGGTTGCGCGCATGACGGCAATGTGTTCTGTTTTTTCTTTCGACTTAACAAAACGGGCATAACCAACGCCCTGAATGCCGGGAAATTTATCTTCAAACTTCAGTGTCTCTACGTAACGGCTGAATTCAGCCTGAGTGACTTTATGGGAGGCGGTAAACAAACCTGCCACACCTTCCAGGACTTGTTCATAGTTTTGTAATCGTCGGTTGATATTGTCAATGATCTCATTTGATCTGTATTCGAACTCATCATGCAGCGCCTGACGATTCGCCTCACGGGGCGTATCCTGCAGCGCATAGGTCAGCGCCAGTCCAAAAATCAGAATGATCCATGGGATGAACAGGAAACTGCTGGGGAGGTTTTCTTTTTTTAACATAGGCAAAAAAAATGACGATCAGTCGTTCTAAACATAATTACTAACAGCACCAACTGAGCTAACCGAGAAATCCTCGTAGATTTTATTGATCTTATGTAATTGATCTTATATATCAAACAATCTAATGCAAACCATAGCTGACAGACTTCTGTATGGTCAACGCTTTCCTGCCGCATCGTCTTTTTTTGGGTTATTCCACGAACGGACGAGGTCGAGTCCGCATTTTGATCATGCGCAATAAATAGAAACAGATGTTGCTAAGTGCGCTATTACGACATTATTTACTTTCCCGAAATGATAAACTCTCAGTCTATCGACATTGCGCGTTATTCCCGCTTCCTGATCCAGATCAACTAACAACGCTGCCAGTAATAATTAAAACAATTAAACAATCGTCGTCACCACTTCTGAATACTTATGCCTTCGTCTAGCAGCACCCTTGTAAGCTCATCCGATAGCGGAATTTTGTATGGACAGTCTCAACCTGATCTGATTCGTGAAGAAATTCTTGCTGACATTCTGGAGGCTACCGCCTCTCTTTATCCAGACAAAACAGCGCTGATTTTTGAAAATCGCTCACTGACGTATAGTGAGTTAAATCTGGCTGCCGACCGTGTGGCTTCATTTTTGATTGCATCCGGAGTCGGCCCTGGGCAAATCGTAGGTTTGTGGTTACCGCGTGGGATTGATCTGCTGGTGATGCAGGCTGGTATTGCGAAAACTGGCGCAGCCTGGTTGCCTTTTGATGCTGATACGCCCGTCGACCGCATTGCCGTTTGTCTGGCAGACGCGAACGCTATCGGTATTCTGAGTTGTGCCGAATTTGAAGCGCAGTTGCATTCATTGCCTCATCAGGTCTGGATCGCAGAAACAGCGATGGCACATCAGCCAGAAACTTGGTTGCGACGTCGCGCTAGTCAATCTGGCTCTCCTGCCTATGTGATCTACACCTCAGGCTCGACCGGAAAGCCCAAAGGCATCTTGGTCAGTCAGGCCAGCATCTGTCATTTTTTACGCAGTGAAAATCAGGTATTAGGGATCCAAGCGACTGACCGCGTCTATCAGGGATTTTCAGTGGCCTTCGATATGTCATTCGAAGAAATCTGGATCAGTTATCTGGTAGGTGCAACCTTATGGATAGCACCGAAAACCATTACGGCCGATCCTGATCTTTTGCCTGTCGCGCTCGCAGAAAATCACATCACCGTTTTACATGCCGTTCCTACCCTACTCGCGTTATTCACGCAGGATGTGTCCAGCCTGCGTCTGATTAATCTTGGCGGCGAAATGTGCCCGGAAGCGCTGGT
The DNA here is from genome assembly GCF_018139565.1 of Cognatundibacterium rivi. Taxonomy (GTDB): domain Bacteria; phylum Pseudomonadota; class Gammaproteobacteria; order Burkholderiales; family Burkholderiaceae_D; genus Undibacterium; species Undibacterium rivi. Next base: position 351,806 of record NZ_JAGSPK010000002.1, on the reverse strand, counting down.
TAATCGCTGGAGTAAACCGGGACGGCAAATATTTAATACCTATGGCCCGACGGAGGCAACAGTATCAGCCAGTCTTGCGTCGTTGCAGCCGCAGCAAGCGGTGACGATAGGCAAACCATTGCCGAATTATTCGCTGATGGTGATTGCGACCGATATTGAACATGGCCTGCGCTTGTTGCCGTGGGGAGAAACGGGTGAACTTTGCATTTCCGGTCCCGGCGTCGCAACTGGTTATCTGGGGCGGCCTGATTTAACAGCAGAAAAATTTCTGCCAAATCCGTGGGCAACACAAGCCAACGAAGCGCGTTTATACAGAACCGGTGATCTTGCCTGTATACAGCCGGATGGCAGCGTTGTTTGTCTTGGACGTGCCGACGATCAGGTGAAGATCCGTGGTTTCCGGGTTGAGTTGGGTGAAATTGAAACCGTTCTTGCCCAGCAAGCCGGTGTCGGTACCGTGGCAGTGGTTTTGCGTCAGGATCAGGGGATAGACCAGATCGTTGCGTTCATCGTCCGCGAAGACAGCCATGCAGAAAATACTGCTGCACCGATGGCGACGCAATCCGACGCTGAATTCGGCGCAGGCTTGCGGGGCATACTCAGCGCGCTTCTGCCACCATATATGGTGCCGTCGCGTTTCGAATTCATGACGGAAGTTCCGCGCCTGACCTCAGGAAAAATCGATCGCAATGAGTTAAAACGATGCGTCTTACAAGCCGCAGTCGCATCCGGCGAATCGGACGTTGCGGAGTCCGCAACCGAGGAAGTGTTGTTCAGCGCGCTGGCAAGCTTATTTCCGGGGCAAACAATACGGCGCAACGCCGATTTTTTTAATGATCTTGGCGGCCATTCGCTGATGGCGGCAAAACTGGTTTCTGTATTACGAAAATATCCCCGTTTTGCGTATTTTAAGATTGCCGATATCTATCAGAAACGCAGTGTGCGAGGTATTTCCGAGGTATTGGAGACAGCCGGCTTGCTGCAGGACGCCGCGCTTGCTGATGTTCAGAAAACGCAGGAAACCTGGAACCCTGCTCCTGCCTGGAAACGCTGGATTTGCGGTGCAGCTCAGGCAGCAACGGTGCCGTGGCTGGTAGCGATGCGCATGGTGCAATGGCTGACGCCATTTTTCGCTTACCATTTTTTTACCGGTGATCCCGGTGACTCGATTACGCGCGCAGTGTTGTTGTCGGTTGGCGTGTTTTTATTATTGACGGTGGCGGAATTCGCGATTGCGATTATCGGTAAATGGCTGATTGCCGGACGATTGAAACCCGGTCGTTATCCGTTGTGGGGTGTCACATATTTCCGCTGGTGGCTGGCAGACCGGCTGGTCGATGCAGCACCAGTCTATATGCTGAGTGGCTCTGCGTTGTATTCGTGGTGGTTACGTGCGCTCGGCGCGAAGATAGGCCGCGATGTCATGATAGGTTCGATCACTTTGCGCGCGCCGGATCTGCTGTCCATCGGTGACGGTGCCAGCATAGGTAATGCAACGAATCTGGAAAATGTACGGGTTCAACATGGTGAACTTCTGATCGGCAGTATTAACATTGCCAAAGATGCTTACGTCGGTTCGTATTGTGTACTCGAAGGCAATGTAACCCTCGAAGAAGGTGCGCATCTGGAAGGCCAGTCTGCGTTGGCAGAAGGTCAGATTATTCCACGGGATCGTATCTGGAAAGGATCGCCGGCAAAAGATATCGGCGCATTTGATGCTCATGCTTATTCGGCAAGACCAGCTTACAGTAAGCTGCGCGCCATCGGCGAAAATACATTCTTCATCGTCGGCTCGCTTTTTATCAGTGCACTGTTTTTTATGCCGGTCTTCCCCAGTTTTGTGACAATAGACTGGTTCGATAATGCCGACAATTTTCCGTGGTTGCAAACCAATTCCGTTCCTTTGCAATTGGCCAAATATTTCATCCTCGCGTTTCCGGCGACAGCTGTTCTGATTGTTTGTACTGCCCTGCTTTCTGCTGGCATACGCTGGAGCATTTTGCCAAAACTAAAACCGGGTAGTTACGCGGTACATGGCAACATCTATTGCGGAAAATGGCTGGTCAATCAGATTCAGGAATCGAGTCTGAATGTACTGCACGGCGTGTATGCAACAGTCTATGCGCCGTTCTGGTACCGTATGCTGGGGGCCAAAGTCGGCAAAGGTGCAGAAATTTCGACAGCATTGGGCGTGGTGCCGGACATGCTGACACTGGGCGATGAAACCTTCATCGCCGATGCCGTATTACTCGGAGATGAGCAGATAGATCGCGGTTGGATGACCATGCATCCAACGGTTGTTTCGCGGCGTAGTTTTGTCGGCAACGGCGCCTACATCCCGGATGGAACGGTATTGCCTGAGAATGTGCTGATTGGCGTGCATACCTGCGCGCCAGACAATGCGCAAATGAAAAATGGCGATACCTGGCTGGGTTCGCCGCCGATCAATTTGCCAGCACGCGAAGAGGTCAAGGGTTTCCCCGAATGTTTAACGTTCAAGCCTTCAGTGATGCGACGCATAGGACGCACATTGGTCGAAACTTTCCGGATTATTGCGCCCCATGCGATGGTGATTGCGGTCGGCTACACCGTCGTTCTTGATCTGATGCCGTTGGCGGGAGAAGATCGTTGGGCTGAGGTGTTGTATTACCTGGTAGCTTCAGGCTTACTGTATGGGGTCGGCAGTTTTGTCTTTGTACTGGTCCTGAAATGGTTGCTGATTTTCCGTTACAAGAAAGCCAGCGTCCCCATGTGGACGCCATTTGTCTGGTTATCGGAAGGTATTACCAATTTATACGAAGGGATTGCCGTACCAAATTTCATGCGTTATCTGCGTGGTACGCCGTGGTTACCGCTGGCATTCAATCTGCTCGGCTGCAAAATTGGTCGCGGTGTGTATATGGACACGACCGATATTACCGAGTTTGATTGCGTCAGCATTGGTGACCACAGCGAAATCAATGCCCTCGCCTGTCCACAAACCCATTTGTTTGAAGATCGTGTCATGAAAATTGATCATGTCAGCATCGGTGAACGTGTTTACATGGGGCCGCGCAGTGCCGTTTTGTATAGCGCGGTTGTCGGCAATGATGCAAGCTTGGGGGCACTGACGCTGGTGATGAAAGGGGAATTTATTCCTGCGAATTCGCATTGGCGCGGTTGCCCGGCCGCGATGACGGCAAATAACTAGCCATATGCCGGACCTGCGCGCTGTAAGCCTGCCAGATTTCCCTGTCTATGACTGGGAAACACAGCGCTGGTCTGCTCTCGATTATTTCAGGCAACAGTCCAACGTTGTGATCGGACTGTCTTTTCCACCAAATCTTCAGCGCGAAACGGCCAGGCAACAACTGCATCTCGCCATCACTGAATTACTGATGCAGGCGTTTTTCTGTGCAGCGGAACAGATACGACTGATCCGTGTCGCTGGTAGCAGACTGCAATGCTTCGTCGCCACACAAGAGGTTTTTATTTCCGTCAGCCATGAGCCCGGTTTATCGTTGGCCGCGATCAGTCAAAAACAACTGCCGGGTATCGATCTGATGGCAGTCAAGACTATCGATGATTGGCAGGATGTTGCCAGCATCTATTTCAGCCCTCAGCAAATCGCAACACTGCAACAGGCGCAAGACGGTGAACGCGCAGTGCTGTTTGCGCAGTACTGGACCATGCTGGAAGCACATTTTAAATGTGCGGGAATTGCCATAACAGAGTACAACGCAGATGTGCAGCAACAGATAGCATCAGCTTTAAAAAACTCTTGCAGCTATGCGCTGACGTTGCCCTTTGACTATGTCGGCGCACTGATACTGTGTCCTTGATCATTTCCCCAGTCTTACCTGCAAGGCTGGCGTTCAGTTTGTTGCGCTTGCTGATACTGCTGCTGCCCTACGGCATGCGCAAGCAATAACAAAAATAGCAAAATCAGACGTGCCTATTGCGAAGCATAAGGCGCGAATCCTCAGCGCTTACCAGTTTGCCTTGGATAAAATAATCAGCCATTTCTTGCAGAATAAAATTTCCAGATGCCCTGCCTGTATGCCCGTGGAACAATCCAGTACGGGATTAACGTAATACGCACGCTGTCTGTAATCGCGGCAGACGAATATCTCACGACGACCTAAGCGCAGTAAAAAAGAAGTTGGTGACAATTGCAGACTGAAACGCGTATCAAAAGATTGGTCGAGGTATGCCATAAATGAATCTCCGAGTTGGTTATAAAGGCAGTTCATACTTTTTCCCTGACACTTGAAACGCAGAGCATTTCTGGTCACTACAAAAAAAATACGAACTTCCCTGATACAAAAAAAGATCGTGAAGGACATCATCGAGTGCTTCGTTCAGTGAGGCTTTCATTCATCACTGACTCATCGTTTGTCCATGGAAAGTACTTTAACATAAAATACTGTATATGCAATCAGTATATTTAAAAGTGTCGCAAACTTTCCACTACTGAGAAATCAGCATAGCGCCGCAAAGCATTGGCTGGCTTCACTTTCCAGCGATATTGCAGATACGTCTGAAAAACTATTGCAGTTCAGATAGTCTGATTTATACTGTACGCATAATCAGTATAAATTTATTTCGGCATGAATAACAACGCGCAAACCCCTGTTTTTAATGGCCTGCAAGAACTGCACCCCGCACTCTGGCGCGCATCGCAACTCGCGCACGGCGTGGCAAAAACAGTGGCAAGCGGCTACATCGCTCTGAACCAGGAGTTGCCGGATAGCGGCTGGCCATTAGGGCAACTGACGGAAATATTGACCCAACAAGAAGGCACAGCAGAGTTACGGTTGTTATTGCCGGCAATCAAAAAAATGGGCGCCCGCCCGCTTGCATTGCTGGCCCCGCCCTACACGCCACAAGTCACGGCTTTATTGAGCCAGCAATTGTGCTCATCGCAATTACTGTGGGTGGCGAGCGATAAACATGCAGACAGTTTGTGGGCAGCAGAGCAAATATTACGGCATGGCAGCTGCGGCACCTTGCTATTCTGGCAGCCACAGATACGCACCGAGGCATTGCGACGACTGCATCTGGCAGCACAAGCATCAGAGACTTTGTTTTGTCTGATACGACCTTTAAGTGCAGCCGCCTCTGCATCGCCTGCGCCTTTGCGTGTCAGCGTGAGGCCGACAGCATTTGGTTTGCAAGTGCATTTACTTAAACGACGCGGAGCTTTGCGCGAGGCACCTTTGCCTTTGTATTTACCAGATCATCCGTATCTCAATCCCTACATCAGCCCGCGTGCGCCGGAAATCCCATCTTCTGCTGTCGAGACCGCATCGGTCCGGCATAAAGCGTCCGGTGCGTTTCGCGATCATGTGCAACCTAAGCATGCTAGCTGAGTGATGCTAAAAAAGCTAAAAAAGGCTGAAGTATGACGGCGCACTTCCCTCCGCGACATGAACGAAAAATCAGTGTAAATGCAGATGCAAATACAGAAATGTCGTCAGGAAAATCGAGCAAATCGCGCAAATCCGCAACTGTCAGCACAGCGGCTGCGCCGCCGCAGCTCTGGCTGGCCGTGCATTTCCCTTTGCTGGAGCTGGATGTGTTTTTACCGTACTGGCAGCGGCGCAGAGAAGATCACGGCAGCGTCGTCTTACAACAAAACCGCGTGACAGCGATGTCTGAAACCGCGCAACAGGCTGGCGTACGCGCCGGCATGCGGCGTGGCGGCGTTCTCATGTTGCTACCAACGGCAAAGTTGTTTCAGCGGGATTTAGTCAGACAAAAAAATGCCTTAGAGGCAGCAGCCATCGCCTTGTTGCGATATACGCCGCAGGTGGCCGTTGCAGAAGAAGCCACTATCGTGCTGGATATCGGTGCCAGCTTGCGCCTGTTCGGTGGCTTGCGTGCGCTGCGTCAGCATGTACGGCAAACCATGGAAATACTGGGTTTGCATACCACCATTGCCTGCACCCCGCTTGCCAAAGCCGCTTGCATCTTAGCCCGTGACGCTGCGCGCCAGCACCAATCCGGCGCGCAGTGTTTGCATGCGCAGCGCTTGCCCGCCAGACTGCATGCATTGCCAGTCAGTCTGCTGAGCTATGCCCGTCCATGCCTGGAATTATTACAAGGGCTGGCATGTCACACGCTTTTTCATCTGCAGCAACTGCCGCGTGCTGGTGTGCAACGCCGTTTTGGCAAAGCCCTGCTGGATGAGCTGGATCAGGTTTATGGCAGGCAAAGCACTTTATTCACTTGGGTCGTGGCAGCGCCGCAATTCCATGCCCGGCTGGAATTGCCCGACAGGCTGGAGCGCAGCGATATGATGCTGACGTATTGCCATAGCCTGCTCAGGCAATTAAGCGGCTGGCTCAGTGCGCATCGTATCGCTGTGAAGCAAATCCGCCTGCAATTGCAGCATGAGCGCGGTCGTCAGGCGGTCGCACCAAGCATACTGAACATCGTTATGGCTGAGGCTTGCTGGCAAGACGCACATTTGCTGCCGCTGTTCAAAGAAAAGTTAGCGCAACTCAGCCTGCCATCGGCTGTGATTGCGCTGGTGCTGGAAGCGCCGGAAACAGTCGCACTTAATGTGCAAAGCGAATCCTTGTTTCCTGAACCGGGAGGAAAACCGGAAGACCATCAGCGTTTGCTGGCCTTGCTGGTGGCCCGGCTGGGCGAGGATCATGTCTTGCAAGCCGCGCCATTGGCCGATCATCGGCCTGAAATTGCGAATCAATGGATATCGGTCGTGCAAAAACGCCCGGCAGATGCAGAGATGCCTGCTGCTGCCCTGCTCCACAGACCCACATGGTTATTGCCGCAGCCAGTGCCGCTGACGTTGCGGCAACATCGCCCGTATTACCGCTCAATTCTGACGATAGTTTCACCCGCAGAACGCATAGAAGCGGGCTGGTGGACTACACAAACTCAGGCCCGCGATTATTTTGTTGCCACCAGCGCCGACCATGTCCGTTACTGGATTTACCGCGAACGTTCCAGCGATCCTGAAAGCACGGCACCGCGCTGGTTTTTGCATGGGGTGTTTGGCTGATGCGCAACGATGATCATAAACACAATGCTGCTGCGTCTGCTGGCCATCAATTGCCCGGATATGCAGAATTATTCTGCCTCTCGAATTTCAGTTTTCTGGAAGGTGCTTCGCATGCTGAAGAGTTAGTCAAACGCGCGGTGAATCTCGGCTATCAGGGAATCGCGATTACCGATGAATGCTCCCTCGCCGGTATCGTGCGTGCGCATGAGGAAGCCAAAAAACATGCGCTGCCGCTGATGGTCGGCGCTTATTTCAGGCTGACTGAAACAGAGAATGGTGTTCCGGGGCCAACGCTGATTATTCTGGCCTGCAACCGCGAAGGCTATGGCAATCTGTCTGAACTCATCACCCTGGCCCGCAGCCGCTGCATCAAAGGCAGCTATTTGCTCAACACTACCGACTTCAGCCATCCGCCAGCCGGTTACGAACATCTTGCAGGCATGCCAGATTGCTTGCTGATACTGGTGCCCGAATATCCTTTGCGCCCGCCCGTTCTGGCACAACAGGCCTCCTGGTGTGCGCAGGTCTTTCCGCAACGCAGCTGGATGGGGTTGAATCTGCTGCTGCAATTAGCTGACGCTTATCAATTGCAGCATGTCAGCCACATCGCTGCTGAATATGCGTTACCGGTCGTTGCCATCGGCCATGTCACCATGCATGTGCGTTCGCGCAAGCCTTTGCAGGACACGATGACAGCCATACGTCTGGGCAAAACCATTGCCGATTGTGGTTATGCACTGTCCCCCAATGCAGAACAACATCTGCGCTCGCGATTACGGCTGGCCAGTATTTATCCACCATCGACGCTGGCTGAAACGCTGCGCATTGCCAGCTTGTGCCATTTTTCACTCGATGAATTGCGCTATGAATACCCGGATGAACTGGTTCCCGCCAGCATGACACCCGCGCTTTATCTGCGACAGGAAGTCATGGCTGGCGCGCATCTGCGTTATCCCAAAGGCATACCGGATCACATTGCGGCAACGATAGAACATGAGCTGCATTTGATTAATGATCTTGCGTACGAGCCTTATTTTCTGACGGTGCACGATATCGTCAAATTTGCCCGCAGCCAGGACATTCTTTGCCAAGGGCGCGGTTCTGCCGCGAATTCCGTCGTTTGCTATTGCCTGCACATCACGGAAGTGAATCCCGAAGTGAATACCCTGCTGTTTGAACGCTTCATTTCCAAAGAACGTGGCGAACCGCCAGACATCGACGTCGATTTTGAACATCAGCGGCGTGAAGAGGTGATGCAATATATCTACAACAAATATGGTCGCAATCGTGCTGCGCTGGCAGCTGCAGTACATACCTATCGCCCGCGCGGTGCGCTGCGCGAAGTCGGCAAGGCACTCGGCGTTGATCTGGCGATTATTGATGCCGTCGCAAAATCTCACCGCTGGTTCGACAGCAAACAGGATTTACTGCATCGTTTTGAAGAATGTGGCCTTGATACGCAGTCCATGCTGGCGCAGCAATGGGCCGCACTGGCAACACGTTTATTAGGGTTTCCGCGCCATCTGTCGCAACACAGCGGCGGCTTCGTGATTGCACGCGGCAAGTTATCGCGTCTGGTACCGATAGAAAACGCTGCCATGAAAGACCGCCGCGTGATTCAGTGGGATAAAGACGATCTTGAATCGCTGGGTTTGCTGAAAGTCGATGTGCTGGCGCTCGGCATGTTATCGGCATTAAAGCGGGCACTCGATATGATGGCGATGTTTCCCGGCAAACCATCCACGATACAAGAGATACCGCGTGAAGACATCGCCACCTATAACATGATCTGCAAAGCCGATACTGTCGGCGTTTTTCAGATTGAATCGCGGGCGCAGATGAGCATGCTGCCGCGCCTGCGTCCGCGCGAATTTTACGATCTGGTGGTACAAGTCGCGATTGTGCGCCCGGGGCCGATACAAGGTGGCATGGTGCACCCGTATCTGCGGCGGCGTCAGGGGCTGGAAGCGGTAGAAACCTATCACGATCCGGCAATGCAAAAAGCGCTGGGACGCACGCTCGGTGTACCTATTTTTCAAGAGCAGGTGATGCAGATCGCCATGCTTGCCGCCGATTTTACACCTGGCGAAGCCGATGGCTTGCGACGCGCGATGGCCGCCTGGAAACGCAAAGGCGGGCTGGAGTCTTACCATGGCCGCATCGTCAATGCGATGGTTGGCAATGGTTACAGCGAGACTTTTGCCGAAGGGATATTCGAGCAGATGAAAGGCTTTGGCGAATACGGTTTTCCTGAAAGCCATTCAGCCAGCTTTGCCATTCTGGCTTACGTCAGCAGTTGGATCAAACGGCATGAGCCTGCCATTTTTTTATGCTCGCTGCTGAATTCGCAACCGATGGGTTTTTACTCGCCATCGCAGTTGCTGCAAGACGCCCGTCGCCACGATGTGCAGGTACGCGCCGTCGATGTCATGCACAGCAACTGGGATACCTCGCTCGAGCCAGACATGCATTTCAACCGCTACACGCAAACCCCGCAACCTGTGGTGCGTCTGGGCTTATCTTTGCTGAATGGCATGTCGGCAGCGGCAGCGCTGCGCATACAGCAAGCGCGTCAGCAACAGGCGTTTACCGATGTCACCGATCTGGCGCGGCGTGCAGAGCTGAACCGCCATGATCTGCAGGTGCTGGCGGCAGGCAACGCCCTCACCTCGCTTGCTGGTCACCGGCGTCAGGCCTTGTGGCAGGCAGTCGGCTCCTTGCCGGATAAAGATTTACTGCGCCCGACCACGTTACAGGAATCTGCGCCAGAGTTGCGTGCGCCTTCGGAAGCACAAGAAATTTTCAGCGATTACCACAGCATGGGGCTGACTTTGCAACGCCATCCGGTGGCCTTGCTGCGCACGCAATTGCTGGCGAAGCGGTTTCTGCCGGCAGACACACTCAACACTTTTCAGCAAGATCAGTTTGCCCGCGCCTGCGGCATCGTCACCGTCAGGCAACGCCCGGGAACCGCTAATGGTGTTTTGTTTTTAACGATAGAAGATGAAACCGGCCCGGTGAATGTGATTATCTGGCCGTCGCTGCTGGAGCAGCAAAGGCGCGAGGTGCTGGGCGCGCGCTTATTGGGTGTGTATGGAATATGGCAGCGCCAGAATGAAGTCTGCCATCTGGTCGCCAAACGGCTGGTGGATATGTCGCATCTGCTGGGCGAGCTGGCCGTCAGCAGCCGTGATTTTTGTTGAAAATGTGCATCTCAGACGCAGCGATCTCCCAATGAACATGCGCCTTTGCAGCGTTTTTTACCATGCAAGGCGCATGCTAATTCAGTCTCGCTCAGGGTAGTTTCAATCTCAGTCTGTATTAAGCTCAATGCAGCCTTAATACTGTATCGATTGCAAATGCGTTTTGATAATCGTCGCGCTTTGCTTTAATGCCGCATGTTCTTCCGCATTCAGTGTCGGCAAGATCGTCATTTCTATACCATCACGCCCGATGATGTGCGGCAGCGAGAGGGCCACATCCGGCACACCTTCGACTTCCGTCATCACAGAACTCGCCGTAAAAACACTGCGCTCGTCAAACAAAATGCAACGGCTGAGCGCCGCAATCGCCGCACCGATACCGTAATAAGTAGAGCCTTTACCCGCGATGATTTTATAAGCGGCACGCCGCACATCCTGATCGACCTGCTGCATGATTTCTGCGCTCAACGGCTGACCGCTGGCAAGTGCAAATTGATCGAGTGGCACGCCCGCGACACTCGCGCCCGACCAGTTCAATACCTCAGAATCACCATGTTCGCCCAGCACATACGCATGCACAGAACTCGGTGCAACGTTATAACGCTGGCCCAGCAAAGTGCGGAAACGCCCGGTATCGAGCATGGTGCCGGTGCCAAGCACGCGCGATGCGGGCATGCCTTCCTGCACCGCCAGCTTGGTGGCAATCTGCGTCATGATATCGAGCGGATTCGTCGCAATCAGAATAATCGCGTCCCGCGCAGCGCGCACTATGGGCGGAATAATGCCCGCAAAAATTTCTGCGTTTCGCTGCAACAGCGCAAGCCGCGTTTCGCCGGGTTGCTGATTCACCCCCGCCGCCACAATCACCAGCGCACAGCCAGCCAGATCGGCAAACGTGCCGCCATGCACATTCACCGGATACGAAAACGGCGTCGCATGCAAAATATCCATCACATGCGCCTCTGCCAGCGCAGGAAAATGATCAACCAGCACCAGTTCGCTGCCTATGCCCTGCAACACCAGTGAATAAGCTGCAGTGCTACCAACGTTGCCGGTACCGACGATACCAATTTTCATACATACTTTCGGAAAGAAAAACCTGAATCAGACAGGTCTGAAGAAGTGAATAAGAGGCGCGAAAGATGAGCGAAAGACGATCTGCCAGCCTCAGTCGGAAGCAGCCTCGCTACCAAACCAACTCTGCAATTTTTGCTTGGCCTGCGCCTTTACGTCTGCCGTGATGTACAGCGACACCATCGCCACCGCAGCCGCCAGCGCACCCAGATCATCGCTGTAACCCGCCAGCGGAATCGCGTCGGGAATCGCATCCAGCGGCGAAATGAAATACGCCAGCGCACCGTAAATCACCGTCTTCGCCCACGCCGGTGTTTCCGGACGCTGTGCCGCATAGTACAGATACAGCGCCTTTTCTATCACCTCACGCCCTGCCTTCAGCGCAAAGCCTTTGAGCTTTTCCCAGAAACTGCTGTCCGAATAAGCGGTATGTTCCGGCGTCGTCATCGCGCATCCTTTCAAAAAAACATCCCAACACCCCTGATTTTACGCCACAGAACGGCAAAAAATACTGGGGGGAGTATATTTAATCGCCCAATGAATACGCTGAGAATAAGGCGAAAATGGCACATACTCCCCTGTTTTTATCAAAATGATTGTTATTCAGTGCAATTGAAGTGCCCAGATAGGTATGACAGCGAAACGTATTCGTCAAGACTTTTGCGTGCGCTTCTCATACCTACCGTATCAAAGCCAACTAAACATAAGTGGTTAGTTTAACTAAAGACAAGCAGCAGGCACTGCATAACAAAACACTTTTAGTATTTGGTTAATTTTTCAAAGCTAGGTTAAGATTCACGTCTGTCAAATTAGCACATCTTCGAATAGGAGTATTCAGTCTTGAGGAAACCACGGTTATTTATTGCATCATCTGTAGAGAGCGTCGCTATCGCAGAGGCAGTAAACGTAAATCTCGATCATGATTTTGAAATCACTATTTGGAAAAATGGTACGTTTAAACTTTCATCTTCAACAATTGATGATCTTATTGAGAAATCATCTTCGGTAGATTTTGCGCTCTTTATTTTTGCTCCTGATGACATCGCTACAATTAGAAGCAGAAATGAACATGTTGTGCGTGATAACGTAATATTCGAAATGGGTCTTTTTATTGGAGCTATCGGTAAATCACGTTCATTTATATTAAAACCAAGAGATGCAGAAATGCATTTACCTACTGATCTTCTCGGTGTTAATCCAACGGATTACGATGCAAATCGCTCGGATGGAGACTTGGTGTCTGCAACAAACAGGGCGTGTGCTCTTATAAAATCTGAAGTAGGGAGAATAGGTTTAATTAATCACGCCACATTGTCTGAGTCTAGAAAGCTAATAGCCAACCCTACAAATTATGAACTTACGGAAATAGATTTCCGTTTTTTAGGTGCTTGCTTACAAAGCCACACAGCAAATCCATTTGGGTTAGCGTTTTATAGAATTTCTAATAATTTACGTAGTGTAAACGAGGCATTGCTTCAAATAGCTTCTATCAAGCTTGAGCGCATGGGGTTACTCAGCAAAACCATAGAAACGGATGAGCAAGACGGATACGACTATTACGCATACTCAATTACTGAAATTGGAATTGATGTGTTACTTAAAAATGAACATATATTTCATCCAAGAGCAAAAGTAATGTCTGCGGGCTTTGATGACATGGACTTCTAGTACTAACTATTTGCTCAACATAGTAAGGTGCACCGCTTTTGCAACTACGCGCAATTTGCCAGCATCCTGCGCTAGCAAATTGAGCAGCACATTACGACGCTTTCTGCTCCGTATCTTCCGGCAAAGTCAGGCGCCCGGTGTGGTAGTCGTATTCATAGACTTCACCGTAACGACCCCATTCGATAGCGACTTCCAGCACACGTTTGGCTTCGTCGGCTTTGAGGAATTCTTCCAATAATTCCAGCAGCGGTTGCTCGGGCAGACTGGCGCTGACTTCGGCTTCGAGGTTGCGGCGGATGTGGGCGGCCAGTGGCACGTGGGTCAGCAGTTGCTGGCCGAAGAGTTCCTGTTTGTGGTTCTTTTCTGCCTCGTAATATTTTTGTCCCATCGGGGTCAGGATGATGTCGCCTTTGTCGAGCACAGCAAAGCCCAGCAAGCTCAGTGCTTCGTAAGTCGGGAACAATTCTTCGTCGGATAATTCGGATTCTTCTGCCAGTTGCGGCAAATCGGCACGGCCATTGAACGGCACGTCGGCCAGCATATCGAGCACGCCTTCGATGCGGCTGACATTGGTATCGGGTAATCGATAGCCAAGATGACGCGCGTTCGAGGTGTCGGCGGTAGCTTCGTGTGCGTGGCGCATCGTCATCAGACCATAGACTTCATCAATCAGCGCGCGCACTTCGACGGCATCCACATCACGCGGACGCGGCAGATCGATTTTGACTTCGCATCGAATGGTGCCGGGGTCGCTGGAGAGAACGATAATGCGGTCGGCCATCATCACGGCTTCTTCGATGTTATGCGAGACGATGAGTATGCCTTTAGTGGAGATTTTTTTATCCTGCCAGAGTTTCAGCATGTCATTGCGCAGGGTTTCGCCGGTCAGCACATCAAGCGCAGAAAAGGCTTCGTCCATCAGCAAAATGTCTGGGTTTGTCACCAGCGCGCGGGCGATACCGACGCGTTGTTTCATGCCGCCGGAAAGTTCGCGTGGTAGCGCACCGCCAAAACCAGCAAGACCGATCAGCTCTAACACGGCGTCGGCACGACGTTCGCGCTCGGCCGCTGGCACGCCCTGCGCTTCTAAGCCGAGTTCGACATTCTGCTGCACGGTCAGCCACGGAAATAAAGCGAACGATTGAAACACCATCGCGATACCGGCCACCGGGCCGTAGATGTCTTTATCACGATAGGCGACTTTGCCTTTGTCGGCGGGAATCAGGCCCGCCATGATGCGCAGCAGTGTCGATTTGCCTGAGCCGGATTTGCCAAGCAAGGCGACGATTTCACCGTCTTTGAGTTGAAAATCAACTTTGTCCAGAATCAGGCGCGATTTGCCGTCGGTGGCTTTGAAGGATTTGGCGACTTGATTCAGGTCGATCAGTAAAGCTTGTGTCATGTGTATTCTCCTGACAGCGGCGTTGGTTTATTGCCGCTGCGTTTCATGGTCGTTATGCGTAGGTGCTGTGTGAGCAGTATGTGCAGATAGTGATGCGCGCTAAGCAGATCAGCGGATATGGTCTTCGGCCAGCAAATACAATTTGCGCCAGAAAAACCGGTTTAGCAGCATCACAAAAATACACATCACACCAATACCGAGCGCGATGCGGTGAAAGTCCCCTGCTTCGGTCATTTGCTTGATGTAACTGCCCAGCCCATCAGCAATCAGCGTGGTTTTACCCCAGGTGACATATTCCGCAACGATACTGGCATTCCACGAGCCGCCGCTGGCGGTGATCGCACCGGTGATATAGCTGGGGAAAATCGCAGGCAGATAAACGCGCTTCCATTTCAGCCAGCCTTTGAGACCCAGATTATCTGCCGCCAGACGCAATTCATTCGGTATCGTCGCCGCACCGGCAACAACGTTAAACAGGATGTACCACTGCGTACCGAAAACCATTAAGGGGCTGAGCCAGATATTTGGCGTCAGATGCAGCGACACCATCGCCAGCACCACCAGCGGAAACATCAGATTGACCGGAAACGCCGCCAGAAACTGCGCCACTGCCTGCACTTTTTGCGAATACTGCGGGCGCAAACCTATCCACACCGCAATCGGCACCCACACCAGCGAAGCCAGCGCAATCAGTAGCATGACGCGGATCAGCGTGATTATACCCAGCCCGGCGACGTGCGCCACTTCGCTCCAGCCGACATCGCTGTGTATGAACGTCACCAGCCGGTAAATCGCCAGCATGGTCACGACAATCAGCACACCATCAAAAACACGTGACCACAGCGGGCTGATCGTTTTCTTGGCGGCGCGGGTTGATGTGCCGTCGTAACTGACACTGAACCACGACAGCGCATGGCTCATCAGGGACCAGAATTGCTCAGTCCAGGTGCGCACCCAGCGGCTATTACGCATCCAATCCAGCAGCCAGGATTGTTGCGCGGTATCGCCTTGCGATTCTTCAAAACGAAACTTGTCTGCCCACGCGAGCAAGGGGCGGAAAAACAACTGGTCGTACAGCAGTATGCCGCTCAGCATGGCTGCGATGGCCCAGGCAATCGCATGGCCGTCTTTGGCCTCAATCGCCACTGCGATGTAAGAACCGATGCCGGGTAATTTAATGTCCTGGCCAGCGACAGAAATCGCTTCGGCAGCGACCAGAAAAAACCAGCCTCCTGACATCGACATCATCATATTCCACAACAAGCCGGGCATCGCAAATGGTAATTCCAATCGCCAGAACCGCTGCCAGCTCGATAGCCTGAAAATGTGTGCAGCTTCCTGTAATTCTGCCGGTACATTGCGCATGGACTGATACAAGCTGAACGCCATATTCCACGCCTGCGAGGTAAAGATCGCAAAAATCGCCGCGCATTCAACCCCAAGTAAATTACCGGGGAACAGCGCAATAAACGGCGCAATGGCAATCGCCTGAAAACCCAGAATCGGCACCGATTGCAGAATATCGAGCGCCGGAATCATGACTTTTTCAGCGGTGATGTATTTGACCGCAATCGCCGCAAAAATCAGGCTGAATAACAGAGAAAATGCGAGTGCCGTAAACATGCGCAAGATCGTGCGCAGCAGATAGTAAGGCAGATAAAACGGATCAAGCGATACCTGCAAGGCTTCACCAACCGAGAACGGCCTGCTCATCTGCATTGCTGCAAACGCAAATATGCTTAACAGGGCGAGAATCAGCGGTAATAAAGCCCAGTCCCAACGATTCGGGCCGCTGCTATCCAATGCGTCTTCGTGTGAACGAAGTCTGAATAATTCAAACATGCGTACCTCCGGATAACAGGACATACGCAAAAAAAGAGGATGTCAGATAAGCCTGACGAAATAAGGTGATGCGCAACAAACTACCTCCCCTGTTGCTGACAATCGTGCCAGCAGCATAGACAGATGCATTCTACTCCGCAGCGGTGGCAAGCGAAACTACGCGACCACAACGGATGACAGAAAAAACGAATTGGGTAAGTAGGAGTGCAGCGAAATACGGAAGAAAACCGCTGAAGAAACTACTACCCGCCAGATGGCAAGGTAGCAGCAGAGTATCTGTGCTTACATTGCCAGGTTAAGCTCGATCGGGGATCGACAACTATAACTGTCCACAGAATTAACTCCAAAATTAAGAAGTCCGAACTTTAACACAGAGCTTCGTGAATAAACAATATGCTGCACTGCAATCAGAACAATACGAAACAAAAAATCAGCGATGTAGATTTACTTTTTCTGCGCAGCGAGCGATTGCTGTAAAAGCTCGGTCAGATCGCCATGCTGGCTTTCTTTAGCAAAATCAAGCGCTGTCATGCCGAGATCATTTTTCAATGTGAGATCAGCGCCTTCGACTATCAACAATCTGGCGGCATCGAGTTTGCCAAAACGGGTTGCCATCATCAGTGGCGTTGTTTTGTTTGGTGATTCGGTATCGATGTAGGCGTGATGTTCGAGTAATAAAGCGATCGCTTCGACACTGCCATTCGCCGCTGCGTAATGCAGCGCCGTCCAGCCCGGCTGATTAACTTCGGCGCCGTGCGCAATGATTTTTCTGATCGCGTCAGCATTCCCGAGAAAACTGGCAACCATCAGCGCGGTATCGCCATTTTTTGCGCGGGCATTGATTTTCAGATCCGGTACTTGCAGCAAAACATCGACGACACGCATGGCATTGTTTCGGAGTGCGGTCATGAGCATTGATTCGCCGCGATATTCTTCTACCGAGTTGACATCCATGCCGCGCTGTAAAAATTCCTGAACTGCAGGCGCATCATTGAATTTCACAGCAAAAACAAAATCCGCATAAGCATCGGCTTTTGCTGCAACCGGCAACAGACAAACAAGAGCAAGCAGTAATGCAGCAGGCGTTAAGCGCATGGCGAACCTCAATGAGCAAACTGAAACAGCTTGAAGAAATTTTTCGTGGTGGTTTCCTGCACTTCTGTAACGGAAACACCTTTGAGATCAGCCAGAAATTCCCCTACATGTCGCACAAAGCCTGGCTCGTTCATTTTTCCACGATGCGGCATCGGTGCCAGATAAGGTGAATCGGTTTCTATCAGTATGCGATCCAGCGGCAGGGCTTTGGCGACTGCTTGTAAATCTTTGGCACTTTTGAAAGTCAGAATGCCGGAGAAAGAAATATAAAAGCCCATTTCTATTGCCGCCAGAGCGACTTCCAGTGATTCGGTAAAGCAGTGCATCACACCGGCAACGCCACCATCTGCGACGCCAGCGCCCTCTTCACGCAGAATGCGTATCGTGTCTTCTGCTGCGGCTCTGGTATGAATAATCAAAGGCTTGCGACTCAGTCGCGAGGCGCGGATGTGTTGACGAAAACGTTCACGCTGCCATTCGAGGTCACCTTTTAAGCGGAAATAATCCAGCCCGGTTTCGCCGATGGCGATGATGCGTGGACGTTGTGCCAGTTCGACCAACTGCTCCGCGCTCGGCTCCGGCGTATCTTCGTAATCAGGATGCACGCCGACCGACGCATAAATATGCGGATATTGCTCCGCCAAGGCCAGCACTTGCGGGAAATCGGGCAAATCCACAGACACACACAGCGCATGAGTAACGCCGTTATCCGCCATTTTTTGCATGATTTCCGGCATACGCGCAGCGAGTTCAGGAAAATTGATATGGCAATGAGAATCGACGTACATAATTAATAGTTTCAGTAAATGCCTGATCAGGCGGTGTCAGCAAGAGATAGCCGCTTTCAGCGGCGTGCGATCACGTCTAATACTGCTTGTGCCGAGATATTGGCAGTATCCCGCAATAAACTGTGATGCATCGCGGTGAATCTGTCTTTCAGATTCTTTTGCATGTTGTCGTCATTGAGTTGCTGCCAGATCGCATCTGCCATCGCTTCCGGCGTGGCGGCAGATTGCAGAAACTCGGGAACCACAAATTCTTTTTCCAGTATATTCGGCAAACCAACCCAGGGCTGACAGCCCATGTGCTTCAGTATCTGCCATGATGCTTCCATCATTTTGTATGCGATCACCATCGGCTTCTTGAATAAGGCGACTTCCAAAGACGCTGTGCCCGAGGCGACCAGTACCGCATCCGCAGCTGCAATTGCCGTATGCGAGCGGCCATCAATCAATAAAATCGGCACACCTTCCAGGCGCGCGGCGACCACCAGTTTGATGTAATAACTGCGCTGTTTATTACCCGCCATCGGCACCACGATCTGTAAATTCGGATCGCGTTGTATCAGTATTTTGGCAGCGCCGATAAATGCTTCGGTGTTGTATTTAATTTCAGAAATACGGCTACCTGGCAGAATGGCGACGACCTTAAATCGAGGATCCAGACCAAGCTCTTCACGTGCCGCGGCAGTATCAATTTCCATAGGAATGACCTGAGCCAGCGGATGCCCGACATACGTCACAGGAATGCCTGCATCGCGATAAATCTGCTCTTCAAACGGAAAAATTACCAGCATGTGAGATACCGCTTCGGCAATTTTCTTAATGCGGCCACCACGCCATGCCCAGATCGACGGACCGATGTAATGAATCGTGGGAATACCTGCTTGCTTTAACTGGATTTCGAGATCCAGATTAAAGTCAGGCGCATCCACACCAATGAAAACATCAGGCTTTTCTGCGAGTAACTGCTGCTTCAGATTTTTACGTATGCCGCTGATTTCACGATAGTGCATCAGCACTTCAAACAAACCGCGTACTGACAGCTTATCCATCGGCCAGTCGTTGACAAAGCCCTGCTCTGCCATACGCGGCCCACCGATGCCATGCATCAGCGCATCAGGTAAGCGCGGCCGCAAACCAGATAATAAGCGGGCAGCCAGCATGTCACCGGAGGTTTCCCCGGCGACCATAGAGATGATAGGACGTGATGCTGCTGAAAGTGACACAGTGTTCCTTAGCGCACGATGCCACGCGTTGAGGCATCAAGAAAATCGCGCATCAGTTTTACCTGTGCTGCCGCATCTGCACCAAGGCTCAACATTTGCTCATCCAGTGCTGCTTTAGATTCTTCCAGCGTCAGCCCGGATTTATAAATCAGCTTGTATGATTGGCGGATTGCATTGAGCTGATCGCGACTGAAACCTCGGCGCTTCAGTCCTTCGAGATTAACGCCGTGCGCTTGTGCCGGATTACCGGACAACAGGACAAATGGCGGTACATCCTGCGTCAGGCTGGTATTCATACCAACGAATGCGTGCGGTCCGATTTTGCAAAACTGGTGAACTGCAGAAAAACCGCTCATGATGACCCAGTCACCGATTTCAACGTGACCTGCCAGTGCGGCGTTATTTGAGAAAATAGTGTGATTACCGACCGTGCAGTCATGCGCGATATGCACATAGGCAAGGAACCAGTTATCGCTGCCGACTCTGGTAATACCTCTATCCTGCACTGTTCCGCAATTGAATGTGCAGAACTCACGAATCAGATTGCGGTCACCGATTTCAAGATAAGTGACTTCCCCCGCATATTTCTTGTCTTGCGGTGGACCACCGATAGATGAAAACGAGTGAAAGTGATTATCTTTGCCTATCGTTGTATGTCCATCGATCACCACATGTGCAGCGATTTTTGTCCCCGCACCAATACTGACATGGGGGCCAATAATAGCGTATGCACCAACCTCAACTGTGCTGTCAAGGTTTGCCTTGGGATCAACCAGCGCTGTTGGATGAATAGCCATTATTTCTCCGTTGCGTCGTCAGTCGTACGCATGGTGCACATCAGCTCGCCTTCAAGTGCTAGCTGACCATCAACCGTACCTTTGGCTTTATATTTCCAGATGCCGCGCGCCACTTTCAGAATTTCCACTTCCATTTTCAACTGATCACCGGGTTCAACCGGACGTTTAAAACGCGCACCGTCGATACCGAGGAAATACAC
Organism: Cognatundibacterium rivi; assembly: GCF_018139565.1. Taxonomy (GTDB): domain Bacteria; phylum Pseudomonadota; class Gammaproteobacteria; order Burkholderiales; family Burkholderiaceae_D; genus Undibacterium; species Undibacterium rivi. The sequence goes on along the minus strand of NZ_JAGSPK010000002.1, from coordinate 331,508 downwards.
AATGGTTTTTTCGTCGGGCTTCTGACCCATCGTCAGAAATGACAATATCGCTGCGGTTTGTGCGAGGGCTTCTATCATCAGAACGCCAGGCATGACTGGTTTGTTCGGGAAGTGACCGTTAAAAAATTCCTCATTTGCTGTCACATTTTTGATCGCAGTAATGCTCTTGCCGAGTTCCCAATCCAATACGCGATCGACCAATAACATTGGATAGCGATGCGGCAGATATTCTTTGATTTCGTTAATGTTCAGTGTGTTCATGATGATTTCTCAGTCAATGTTTTAATTGTTTTTTCAAGTTGGCGAATTTTTTCGCGCATACCGGAAAGATTGCGGACAATCGCCGCCGTTTTTTCCCAGTCTGCATTCTTTGCCAATGGATAGAAACCAGTATATTGTCCTGGTTCCATAATTGAGCGGGATACCATACTGCCGGAAGAGATATGGACGTTATCGACAATCGTTAAATGTCCCAGCACCATCGCTGCACCACCAAAGGTGCAATGCTTACCAATTTTCGCGCTGCCGGCGACACCGACACAACCTGCCATTGCAGTGTGTTCACCGATGTGGCAGTTGTGACCGATCTGAATCTGGTTATCCAGTTTGACGCCATTTTCTATGATGGTGTCGGCCAGCGCACCACGATCAATGCTGGTGTTGGCACCAATTTCGACGTCATCGCCAATCAATACCCGGCCGGTTTGTGGAATTTTGATCCAGGCGCCACGCTCATTCGCAAAACCAAAACCATCGGCACCTATCACCGCACCCGAATGGATAATCGCGCGTTGCCCTATCACGCAATAATCATAAATACTGACATTGGCATGAATTAAGGAGCCATCACCGATCGTGACGCCACGACCGATACTGGTACCGGCCTCAATCACAACGGCGTCGCCAATAATTGCCTCAGCGTCGATGCTGACATGCGGGCCGATACTGGCGGTGGGCGAAATAAGCGCATGTGGACTGACCCAGGCGCTTGGATGTATTCCTAACACTGGCAGAATCGCTGTCAACGAAGCAAAATACTGCGCAGCGCGGGCAAAATAAACATAAGGGTTAGCGGTAATAATGCACGCGCCCTTATAGTCTGCTGCGATCTGAGCATGATCTGCTTCAGTCACAATCAAAGCTGCCGCGTTGGTCGCTGCAGCTTGCTGCCTGAATTTGGAATTGGAAAGAAACGTGATATGCGTATGATTGGCATCACTCAGCGGAGCGATACCAACCACAACGATATCTGGAGAACCAATTAATTGACCACCGAAGCGATCGACCAATTCCCCCAGCCGAGTGCTCGTGGTGGTCATAACTTATTTGGCGAGCGCTTTGAGAACCTTATCGGTTATGTCAACGCGTGGATTGTAAAAAACAGCGTCTTGTAAAACGATGTCATATTTTTCTGCTTCGGCGATTTGCTTGACGACTTTGTAGGCACGATCAACTAAAGAGGCAATCTCTTCGTTCTTACGCTGATTCAGATCTTCATTAAAAATACGCTGTTTGCGCTTGAAGTCCTGATCCAGATCGGTCAGCTCACGTTGGCGTTTGATACGGTCGGACTCAGATAAAACTGCAGAGTCTTTATCCAGTCTGTCCGCCATTGCCTTAATTTTCGTCGCCAGATCTTGCAGATCTTTACCGCGCTTGGAAAACTCTTGCTCTATCTTGGCTTCCGCGGCTTTCGCTGGTGCCGATTCACGTATCACCCGCTGCGAATCAAAAATGGCGACCCTGGAATCCTGCGCATGAACTTGAGCAACGCCGACGAAGCAAGCCGCACAAATCATCAAGCGTTGGAACAATTTGGACGGGGTAATATGTTGACTCAAAATAATCTCCGTAACACAAACTTATGTAAATCTAAATTAGAAACCTGTACCCATCTGGAACTGGAAGGCTTGTTTCTTATCATCCGGTTTCGCATTTAAAGCGCGGCCAAAGCTAAGTTTCAAAGGACCCACCGGAGATATCCAGCTTATACCGATACCCGCACCGAAGCGCAAATCACTCGTGCGCATTTTTTGACCTTCATCAAATACCTGGCCACCGTCGATGAACGTAAACCAGCGCAGGGACTTATCCGCACCAGGGAATGGAATCTGCAATTCTACATTACCCAGCAAGCGGCTGGCACCACCAGTGGAGTTATTACTTGCATCTTTGGTTCCCAAGGATGAAGGTTCATAACCCCGCACTGAACCAATACCGCCAGCATAGAAGTTTTTAAATACCGGATAAGGGTTTCCACCCAAGCCGTGACCGTAGTCAAATTCCCCATTCAGTGCCAGTGTCACAGAGCGGTAAATCGGTTTGAAATACTGCGCATTATAAATGGCACGATAGTATTTAAAATTACCGATCGCAGCAACTTCCAGATTGGCGCGCTGATAACGTCCAATCGTCGGTGTCAGTACGCTATCGCGACTATCTCTCTGCCATGCAATCGTCAACGGGAAAGAATTCGTCGTCGCGGTTCCAACGCCATAGTCAAGGGCAGTCTGATCCTTGGTGCCATTTCCGTAATTAGCAACATATTTTTTATATGTATTCGGACTGGTGAAGTCTGTTTCAACCTTCGTTCGCTCAAAGCCCATGCCAAAAAATACGGTATCGACTTCAGAGAATGGAACACCAAAGCGTAAATTACCGCCAGTTGTCTGAATTTTGTAGTAATACGCGCTACCAATCAACGGGTTCGTTGTTCTCATATACGCATCCACACTACGACTGATACCATCATCAGTAAAGTATGGATCCAGATGCGAAACAGCTACGGTACGATATTGTCGGCTGGTATTAATTTCTAAACCTATCGTGTCACCGCTACCAAAAACGTTGGCCTGTTGAATTGCACCGGACAACGTCAGTTTTTCTGCGCTGGAATAACCTGCGCCGAATGTCAGATTGCCGGTTGGTTTTTCAGTCACAGACAAATTCACATCGACCTGATCCGCACTGGTTGCCACTTCCGGCGTTTCCAATTTGACGTCGCCAAAATAACCGAGGCGTTCAACACGGTCACGTGAGGCTTTAATTTTCTCGCCGTCGTACCAGGAGCTTTCAAACTGACGGAACTCACGACGAATAACCTCGTCACGTGTCCGCGTGTTACCGGCAAGGTTAATACGGCGAACATAGACACGCTTGCCACCATCAACAAAAACGGTGAAGGCAACTTCTTTCTTTTCCTTATCCAGAATCGGGTTTGCATTTACGTTCGCAAATGCGTAACCGAAGTTCCCCATACGTTCGGAAATCCGTTTAGTGCTTTCTGTCAGACGCGCCGCATTATAAATGTCGCCCTTTTTGAGTAACATCAGCGAAGCGAGTTCATCTTCGCGCCCGAACATGTCACCTTCGAGCTTGATATTGGAAATAGTATATTTATCACCTTCGGTCAGGTTGATCGTGATGTAAATATCTTTTTTATCGGGAGTAATCGAAATCTGCGTCGAGAGTATCTGCATCTCAAGATAGCCGCGATTCTGATAGAACGAACGTAAGGTTTCGATATCGCCGGACAATTTTTGTTTGGAGTACTGATCGGCTTTGGTGTACCACGAGAACCATGTCGGCGTATTCAATGCCATCAGGTCTCTTAATTCGCCATCTGAAAACGCTTTATTGCCGATGATTTTAATTTGTGCGATCTTGGCGATCTCACCTTCATCTACCGCAAAAGTCACTTTAACGCGATTTCGTTCGATTGGCGTAATCGTGGTCGTAATTTGCATGCCGTATAAGCCTTTCGACAAATACTGGCGCTTTAATTCTTGCTCGGCACGGTCAACCGTTGCTTTATCAAAAATCCGCGTTTCGCCGATGCCAATATCTTTCAACGCTTTTACCAGGGCATCTTTTTCAAATTCTTTTGTCCCTGTGAATTCAACGCCTGCAATGGTCGGACGTTCATCAAGCAAAACGACCAACACGCCGTCTTGCTCTTCGATTTGAATATCTTTAAAAAAACCGGTCGCATATAAAGATTTGATCGCAGTCGTACTTTTAGCGTCATCAAACACTTCACCGACTTTAACTGGCAGATAGCTGAATACCGTACCTGCTTCTGTTCTTTGCAAACCTTCAACGCGAATATCTTTTACTGTGAAAGGTTGTATCGCGAATGCGCTGCCGGAACATACAGCGAGCGCGGCCAGAGCCATAGAATGAAGACGAAATTTTGGCAAAGTGAAATGCTCGATATGTAATTTCATTGGGTATAAAGTTCTTTCAATACTCTCAATATGGCGATCAGAATTGAGTTTTTTATCATCAAGCTGACTATTATGACATTAGTCGGGCTATATCATTAAAAAATGCAACTGCCATGATTGCCATCAGCAATGCTACTCCGGCACGTTGTGCAATTTCAGCAAAGCGTTCAGACACTGGCTTGCCCGTCAAAACTTCCAGCGAATAATACAACAAATGGCCGCCGTCTAGCACAGGAATAGGCAGCAAATTCATGACTCCGAGGCTGATACTAATGAGTGCCATAAAGCTGAGATAACTGATCAGTCCAATTCTTGATGTCTGGCCGGCATAATCAGCAATGGTCAGCGGGCCGGTAATGTTTTTCAAAGAAACCTCTCCGACGACCATTTTCCACAGCATTTTGATGCTAACGATGCTGGTATCCCAGGTTTTTTGTACACTCTTTCCTATCGATGCAATCAGACTTGTCTGCACAACTGTCATTTCTGGTGCCAGCATCATCTGAATTTTTAAACGCCCGATTTTTGTTCCATTTACCTCATCAGCAACTGGCGTGGCTACGACATCAATTTCATCATTGTTGCGCTTGATATGCAGAGTCAGGCGCTGCCCGGCAGAAGCATTGACCTTTTCCGTGAATGCCAGACCATCGAGCACAGGCTCATTATTAATGCTCAATATCTGGTCACCCTTTTTCAGTCCGGCGAGACTGGCCGGACCATCTGGCAGGATGTCACCGAGTATTGCAGGCGGACGCGCCAAGGAAAATCCAAGCTGCGACATAAAGTCACCCTCAAGATCCAGACTATTCAGTTGCTTGAGCGGCAATTCGATGACGCGCCGGACTTGCTGATCCGGCTGATCAGTGAAAGCACGAACAACAGAAATTTCAGCATTATTTTTTTCCAGTGCACGCTGCATTAATTCCCAGTGCACTTCGCTCCAACTCTGTATCGCTTTTCCGTTGATGTCGGAAATCACATCGCCGTGACGTAAGCCAGATTGATAAGCAACTGAAGTGGCGGATGGAACGCGAATTTTTGCGACCGGCTCAGGTATTCCGTAGACAAACAACGCTGAATACAAAATGATCGCCAGAATAAAATTCGCCACAGGGCCGGCGGCAACAATGACGATACGCTTCCAGACAGATTGGCGGCAAAATTCCCTTGGCAAGTCTTCAGGAGGAATTTCCGCCACGTCCTGCTCGCGGGAATCCAGCATCTTTACATAACCACCCAACGGAAGCAGTGATATCGCCCATTCGGTCTGATCTTTACCGAGCTTACGGGAGAAAATTACACGCCCCATACCGACAGAGAAACGCAATACTTTGACGCCACACAAACGTGCGGCCATGTAGTGCCCCAGCTCATGTATCGTCACCAGTGTGCCGAGTGTGACAATAAATGCGAGAATAGTCTGAATCAATTTCATTGCATCACTATCGTTTGGGCAACCGCACGCGCTTCTGCATCGACCGCCAGAATACCGTCAAGATCAGTCACTGGGGTGACAGCGATTTTATCCATGCATGCTGCGATCAGTTGATCTATCGCGCGGAAACCGATTTTTCCGTCTAAAAATGCTTGGACAGCAATCTCATTACTTGCGTTCAATATCGTCGGTGCAGAGCCACCTGTTTTCAGTGCCTGATACGCGAGCGACAAGCAGGGAAAGCGCGCAAAATCCGGCGCCTCAAAATTGAGCTTGGAGACTTTTACAAGATCTAACGGTGATACGCCAGAGGCGATGCGTTCGGGATAGGCTAATCCGTAGGCAATAGGAGTACGCATATCCGGGTTTCCTAGTTGCGCCAGCACAGAGCCGTCGTTATAAGAGACCATGGAGTGAATGACGCTTTGCGGATGAATCACGACTTCGATCATATCCGCAGGCGCCGAAAACAGCCAGTGCGCCTCAATGACTTCCAAGCCTTTGTTCATCATGGTCGCTGAATCGATAGAGATTTTTCTCCCCATCACCCAGTTTGGATGCGCGATTGCCTGTTCTGGCGTGACGTCAGTCAGAGTCGCAATATCGCGATGCAAAAACGGTCCGCCTGATGCGGTCAACAGGATTTTGCTGACGCCATGTTGTTCAGCCTGACCATCGTAATGCCGCGGTAAGCACTGGAATATCGCATTGTGTTCGCTATCAATCGGCAACAGAGCCGCTCCGCTTTTCCTGATCGCATCCATAAACAGGTTGCCGGACATCACCAGCGCTTCCTTATTTGCGAGCATGACTTTTTTACCGGCACGCGCGGCAGCCAGCGAAGCCGGCAAACCAGCCGCACCGACAATCGCCGCCATCACACTGTTGCACTCCGGTGACGACGCCACCTCACACAAAGCTTCAGGCCCGTATTGGATTTGTATCTGGCTTAAATTTTTTTCTGCGAGCAAATGCCGTAATGCATCTGCTGCATCGGCAGAACCCACAACAACAACTTGCGGCTGAAATTGGGAACATTGGGCTGCGAGTTTTTCTATCTGCGTATGCGCCGTCAATGCAAATACCTGATAACGATCCGGGTGTCTGGCAATCACATCCAGAGTGGAAACACCGATAGATCCCGTGGATCCTAAAATACAAATACGCTGTAAACTCATACTATTAACGCCATAAATCCAGAAGAACAGCCAGCGGCAACACGGGAATCAATGCATCAATTCTATCGAGTACGCCGCCATGGCCAGGTAAGAGATTGCTACTGTCTTTCATGCCAACCCGTCGCTTCAACATGGATTCAAATAAATCGCCGACAACACTTGCGGCGCAAAGCAAACTCATCACACAGAAAAAAACTAACCAGCCTTTGCGCAGAAAAATCTGTACCGCGAATGTGTCTTGCAGTGCCGGAATATAAACAGAGCCTGCAGACAACAAGAGTACCGCCACGCCGCCGCCAATAGCCCCTTCCCAGGATTTTCCGGGAGAAATAGATGGTGCGAGCTTGTGTTTCCCAAATGCTTTTCCTGAAAAATATGCGCCGATATCCGCGATCCAGACGATCACCATAACGGAGAGCAGATAAAGTGGCGACACCTTGAATAACACGGCAATCGCGATAAAGCATCCAAAAATAACGATGCCGTACAGCGTACTCAGAATGCCATTTGAGAATCCGAATTCAGGCGGCAAGCCCTTGGCCAGCAACGGCACCAGTCGCAACAACCAGAAGGCGACACACAAGGCAAATAATAATGGCGTAGAAAAGCTATCAAGATGAAATAAGAGATAAGCAAAGAAGGCAGCCCACCCCGCCGCCATTAGCAAAGGCAGCGGTTTTTTAAATAAACGCTGACACTCCCAGATCGCAGCACCAAAGAAGGCGACCACGATCGCCGAAAAAGCGAGGAAATTTCCTGAATACAAAACCGGCAACAAAATGGCCAGCAAAATCAACGCGGTAATAACGCGGGTTTTCAACATCAATGACTCTCTGTCTGATTAGGTTGTGCTGCACTGAATCAAAAATATGGGCGACCAATCGTTTCTTGCCCCTGCGGCAGAGTATAAACGGTTTTATCCGGCATATTCATAATTGCCCTCGCCGCAATAGCGGACACATAAAGACCAGATAATTGAGAAATAAAGCCCTCAGGACACATAAAAAAAACTACCGCCAACTCCAATCTCAACAAAGAAAGGAGTCAGAAGTAGTTTTACTTACAGCTTGTTCAAAATCTGAGCCAAAAAAAACTAGAAAATGTGACTGAGTGAATGGCTTAAACCGTCAACACTTCTTTTTCTTTTTCAGCCAATAACTTATCGACTTCAGCAACAAATTTGTCTGTCAGCTTTTGAATATCATCTTGTGCACGACGCTCATCATCTTCAGAACATTCTTTTTCCTTGAGCATTTTTTTTAAAGATTCATTGGCATCACGACGGATATTACGAATAGCGATTTTTGCGCCCTCGCCTTCAGTCTTCACCAATTTCACCATTTCTTTACGACGTTCTTCTGTCAATGGTGGTGTTGGCACACGAATCATATCGCCCTGGCTTGATGGATTCAGACCAAGATCGGAATCACGAATTGCTTTTTCTATCGTGCTCAGCATTTTCTTTTCCCACGGCTGAACACCGATTGTGCGTGCGTCAATCAGCGTTACGTTAGCAACCTGAGTGATATTTGTCGGGGAACCATAGTAATCAACCATCACGTGATCCAGAATGCCTGTATGTGCACGGCCTGTACGAACTTTCGACAAGTCTGCTTTCAGAGTCTCAATCGACTTCTGCATTCTCTGGTCACTATTTTTTTTAACGTCTGCTACGCTCATACTGCCCTCCTGTACATCAATTCTCAGTCTTTAAAAAGCAAAAGACCCTTATCAAAATTAAACCAGTCAATCAAAAACGCTGCATTATACGTGGACAAGTGTGCCTTCGTCTTCACCCATAATGACATTCTTTAAAGCACCAGGCTTAACAATAGAGAATACTTTGATTGGCAATTTCTGATCGCGGCAAAGTGCAAATGCGGTTGCATCCATTACCTGCAGATGACGTGAGATGGCTTCGTCAAATGAAATAGTGGAAAAACGTGTCGCAGTTGGATCTTTTTTCGGATCTGCAGTATAGACACCATCAACCTTCGTCGCCTTCAAAACGATTTCAGCACCGATTTCAGAGCCGCGTAAGGCAGCAGCAGTATCGGTAGTAAAGAAGGGATTGCCAGTACCTGCCGCGAACACAATTACCTTGCCTTCTTCCAGATATTGCAATGCTTTAGGGCGAACATAAGGCTCGACCACCTGATCAATTGCGATTGCTGACATGACACGCGCAGTCACCCCGGCCTGACGCATCGCATCCGCTAACGCCAAGGCATTCATTACTGTTGCAAGCATCCCCATATAATCGGCGGTGGCACGATCCATACCTTGCGCACCTGGAGCAACGCCACGGAATATATTGCCGCCACCGATGACGATAGCAAGCTCGACACCTAAGCGGGATATTTCTGCAACATCCGCCACCATACGTTCAATCGTGGCACGGTTAATGCCAAATGAATCATCGCCCATGAGGGCTTCGCCAGAGAGCTTCAAGAGCACGCGCTTGTAAGCAGGTTTTGTCATGATAGGACTCCTTCTGGAAAGTTAAGAAATTAAATTAATACAGGCAATCATTTGGTTTACTCACATTTGAAGTGACATCCAAACCAAATAACCCTAAGCCTACTTTTCTGAGCTTAAAAAAACGGGCCTTTCGGCCCGTTTTTTTATTACGCCTGATTACGCTTGTTTTGCCGCAGCTACTTGAGCTGCCACTTCTGCCGCGAAATCATCCACTTTTTTCTCGATGCCTTCACCAACAACAAACATCGTGAATGCTTTCACATTCGCACCAACTGATTTGAGCATTTGCTCCACAGTTTGCTTGTCGTTTTTAACGAAAGGTTGATTGAACAAAGAAACTTCTTTGAGGAACTTCTGTACAGAACCTTCTACCATTTTTTCAACGATATCCGCTGGCTTGCCAGATTCTGCTGCTTTCTGAGAAGCAACTGAACGTTCTTTTTCGATCAATTCCGCAGGTACTTGTTCTGTCGACAAAGCAACTGGTTTCATCGCAGCAATATGCATTGCTACGTCTTTACCAACTTGTTCATCAGCGCCTTCAAATTCAACAACAACACCGATACGTGTGCCGTGCAGATAAGAAGTCAGCTTCGCTGGCGTTTCAAAACGTGAAAAACGACGGAAGGACATGTTTTCACCGATTTTACCAACCAGCGCTGCACGAACTTCTTCTACTGTCTTGCCGTCGAGTGGTAATGCGCCCAAAGCAGCTACGTCAGCTGGATTGTGCTCAGCGATCAACTTAGCGCAAGTGTTAGCCAATGCGATGAAGTCATCATTTTTTGTAACGAAGTCTGTTTCGCAGTTAACTTCGATCAGAGCACCGACGTTACCGGAAATGTAAGAAGCAACCACACCTTCTGCAGTAACGCGGGAAGAAGCTTTAGATGCTTTGCTGCCCAGTTTTACACGCAGAATCTCTTCTGCACGATCCATATCACCATCAGCTTCTGTCAAAGCTTTTTTGCATTCCATCATTGGCGCATCTGTCTTTGCGCGCAAAGCACCAACCATCGCTGCTGTAATCGCTGCCATGTCATTCTCCTAAATCGGTAGTGCTATTCAGCACTGATCATCAAATTTTGTTTTAAAAAAAGGGGCGAACGACTGTTGCCCCATTTTTCGCGTTCCGGGCATAAATCACCCGAAACTCTCTATCTGAACAAAAATTACGCTTATTCTACTTCCACAAACTCGTCAGAACCTGGCTTTACTGCTTCCAGAACTTCATTTACTGCGTTTGCACGGCCTTCCAGGATTGCATCAGCAACACCGCGGGCGTACAGAGCAATTGCCTTAGATGAGTCATCATTACCAGGAATGATGTAAGCAACACCTTCAGGAGAGTGGTTAGTATCGACCACACCGATAACAGGGATGCCGAGTTTAGCTGCTTCAGTAATTGCACCTTTGTGGTAGCCAACGTCAACCACGAAAATTGCATCAGGAACGCCGCCCATATCCTTGATACCGCCGATAGATTTTTGCAGTTTGATCATTTCACGATCAAACATCAGCGCTTCTTTTTTGGACAACTTCTCTACGGAACCATCTTCAACAGCCGCTTCCATTTCTTTCAGGCGCTTGATCGATGTTTTCACTGTTTTGAAGTTAGTCAGCATACCGCCCAACCAACGTTGATCAACGTAAGGCATACCTGCGCGTTGCGCTTCCGCCGCGATGATTTCACGAGATTGGCGTTTTGTGCCAACCAGCAGAATTGTGCCGCGATTTGCAGACAATTGACGGATATGCTTCATCGCTTCCTGGTACAAAGCCAGTGTTTTTTCCAGGTTAACGATATGAATTTTGTTGCGGTGACCGAAGATGTACGGTGCCATTTTTGGATTCCAAAAACGTGTTTGGTGACCAAAGTGCACGCCAGCTTCCAGCATTTCACGCATTGTTACGGACATAATAAACTCCAGGGTTAGGTCTTGAATCCAGCCAGTGATCTCTCTGCCAGAGCAGAAAAGACACCCTTTTCGACCGGATTCGATTGATAAGAATATGAATTAACCTATAAGAAATTTGCATTCATTTACAAGCCAACCATCTATTCTACTATGAAATTGCGATTCTCCTCAAGTATGAAGTTGACTTCACTGCGACAGGCGCACTTTTCACGTCTATAATTATCGATTACCTGCTGATAGCACTTGTTTATCGCACTTTCTCACGCAGCGATACAGTCATTTTCAATATCGCTGCCCTACTACGAAACAACATGGAATCCATTTCAATTAAAACTGCGGAAGATATCGCTGGTATGCGCGTCGCCGGGAAACTGGCATCAGAAGTCCTTGATTACATCACCCCATTCGTTCAGGTTGGTGTAACAACCGGCGAACTGGATCGCCTTTGTCACGAATATATGGTGAATGTGCAAGGCACCATTCCGGCTCCGCTGAACTATTGCCCACCTGGTTACACGCCCTACCCAAAAGCCATCTGCACCTCCGTGAATGACGTGATCTGTCACGGCATTCCCGGCGATAAAGTCTTAAAAAGCGGCGATTCAGTCAATCTTGATATTACCGTCATTAAAAACGGCTACCATGGCGATACCAGCCGCATGTTTTTGCTGGGCGAACCATCTATTTTAAGCAAACGACTGAACCAGATCACTTATGAATGCATGTGGCTGGGCATTTCAAAAATTAAACCTGGCGCCTATCTGGGTGACATCGGACATGTGATTCAGCAGCATGCTGAAAAAGCCGGTTACAGCGTGGTTCGCGAGTTTTGTGGACATGGCATAGGCAAAGTGTTCCACGAAGCACCTCAGGTGATGCATTACGGTAAACCCGGGACCATGGAAAAGCTGGAAGCGGGCATGATTTTCACCGTAGAACCAATGATTAATGCCGGTCGGCGTGAGATTCGCGCCATGGGCGATGGCTGGACTATCCGCACCAAAGACCGCAGTTTATCTGCGCAATGGGAACATACGGTGCTCGTCACCGAAACCGGTTATGAAGTCCTGACCTTGTCGGCTGGCTATCCGCCGATTCCTGACTACATTCAACTCGTTTAAACGTACAAGGCGACCCGGAATAATGCTTTCACCAGCACTTGCATTTAAAGAAGAAATCAAGTCAGCGCAAGCGTCAGCAGTACAGGCGTTTAATGACAATCACAAAGCGGAACAGTTACTGAAGGGTTTATGCCGCAGTGTGGATCATGTGCTGGAAAAAATCTGGAAACATTTCGACATCCCCAAGGAATGTTCACTGGTTGCCGTCGGTGGTTATGGTCGCGGCGAGCTTTTTCCTTATTCTGATGTCGATGTTCTGATCTTATTAGATAAAGCGCCGACAGCCGACACACAAAGCAAACTTGAGTGCCTGGTGCAATTATTCTGGGATATCGGACTTGATATCGGGCACAGCATACGTACGGTAGAAGAATGCCTGGAGGAGTCGGCAGCCGATATCACCGTACAGACGAGCTTACTTGAGGCGCGTCTGGTCTGCGGCAGTCGCAGCCTGTTTCGTAAGCTGCAGCAATGCTATGCAGAGGCAATGAACCCGCAGAAATTTTTCCAGGAAAAACTACTGGAACTCCGGCAGCGGCATGTCAAATACGAAGACACGCCATACAGTCTGGAACCGAATTGCAAGGAAAGCCCGGGCGGTCTGCGCGACTTACAAGTCATTCTATGGGTTGCCAGGGCAGCCAATCTCGGCAACTCCTGGCGTGAACTGGCGCAGCGCGGTTTGATTACGGATACCGAAGCGCATCAACTCAAACGGAATGAACGCGCATTTAAAGACATACGCGCACGCCTGCACATCGCTGCGGGACGCCGTGAAGACCGGCTCGTTTTTGATATACAGACACCGATTGCGGAATCATTCGGATTCAAAACGACGGAATCGCGACGCGCCAGCGAATATCTGATGCAGCGCTATTACTGGGCCGCCAAAGCGGTTACCCAGCTCAATCTGATACTGCTGCAGAATATCGAAGCAGTTTTGTTTCCTCAGCCATCAGTGCCCCGCCCTATCAATGAGCGCTTTAATGAGGTCAATGGCTTCATCGATATTGCCTCTGATGATACTTTCCAAAGCAATCCGTCAGCGTTACTGGAAATTTTCCTCGTGATGGCGCGCCATAGTGAACTGAAAGGCATGACAGCGAGAACAACGCGTGCGTTATGGCATGCCCGCTTGTTAATTGATGCTGAATTCAGGCACAACATCTTCAACCGCTCACTTTTTTTACAGATATTGCAGGCACCGCAGGGAATCACGCATGCACTGCGTCGCATGAATCAGATGAGCATACTCGGTCGTTACCTGCCCAATTTCCGGCGGATTATCGGGCAGATGCAACACGATCTGTTTCATGCCTACACCGTGGATCAGCACATTCTGATGGTCGTGCGTAATCTGCGCCGCTACACGATGCCTGAGCACGCCCACGAATATCCATTCTGTAGCCAACTGATCGCCAACTTCGATCAGCCATGGGTGCTGTATATTGCGGCGCTGTTCCATGACATTGCCAAAGGTCGAGGTGGCGACCATTCCGTACTGGGAATGGCCGATGCGAAGAAATTTTGCTACGACCACGGACTGAACCGCGCGAATACGGAGCTAGTGATCTTCCTGGTGCAAAATCATCTGACCATGTCGCAAGTCGCGCAAAAGCAGGATTTATCCGATCCCGATGTCGTGCTCAATTTCGCTAAACTGGTAAAAGACGAGCGCCATCTGACTGCGCTGTATTTGCTGACCGTCTCCGATATCCGCGGCACCAGCCCGAAAGTATGGAACGGCTGGAAAGCCAAGCTTTTGGAAGACCTTTATCGTATGACTCTACGCGTTCTTGGTGGCGAAGCACCATCCAAAGACAGCGTATTAAAAAATCGTCAGAACGAAGCACTGAAGGCCTTGCGACTGGTCGGCATTCCACCAGACGCACATGAAAAACTCTGGCAACAACTGGACGTCGGCTATTTTCTGAGGCATGACGCATCTGACATCGCCTGGCAAACCAGAGTGTTGTACGACAGAATTGACAGCAGCACACCAGTAGTGAAATGTCGTTTATCGACGATAGGCGAAGGCCTACAGATTACCGTCTATGTTAAAGATCAGCCGGATTTGTTCGCACGGATTTGCAATTACTTCGACAGTAAGAATTTCGATATTCTCGATGCCAAAATCCATACCTGTAAAAATGGTTACGCGCTCGACACCTTCATGGTCAGCGAACCGAGCTTTGCGCATCAGTATCGCGACATCATTAATCTGATCGAACACGAACTGAGCGAATCATTAGCGCAGCAAACACCTTTATCGCCGCCGAATCGCGGCCGACTGTCGCGCATGTCACGCAACTTCCCTATCGTTCCAACGGTCGATTTACGACCAGACGAGAAAGGCCAGTATTATTTATTGTCGATCTCTGCGAACGACAAAAATGGTTTGCTGTATTCGATTGCCGAGGTACTGACGAAATACAAAATCAATCTGCACACCGCGAAAATCATGACGTTGGGCGAGCGCGTTGAAGACGTATTTATCGTTGATGGCGCTGCGCTGCAAGGCGCCCGCACTCAGATACAGTTTGAAACCGATCTGTTGGACGCATTACGGGTGTAAACTCGCATCCTTTTTCCATCCGGACTTGCATAGTCCGGATTCACTGCTTGATATTTCACCATGACAGAATTAGTAAGACTCTCAAAACGCATGTCCGAACTCGGATTGTGCTCCCGCCGCGAAGCGGATGAATGGATTGCCCGCGGCTGGGTGCGCGTCGATGGTACCGTCATTTCCGAACTCGGCAGCAAAGTATTGCCACATCAAAAAGTAACAGTTGAACGACAAGCTGCGGCTGAACAATCCAAGCGCGTGACTGTACTGATCAATAAACCTGTTGGTTACGTCAGTGGTCAGGCCGAAGATGGCTACACACCAGCGATTGCGCTGATCAAACCAGAAAACCGCTGGTCGGAATGTAAGGTCGATACCGCATTTCACCCTACCCAGTTGCGCAGTCTGGTACCTGCCGGGCGCCTTGATATTGATTCTGTTGGCTTATTGGTGCTGACGCAGGATGGCCGTATTGCCAAACAATTGATTGGTGAAAATACAGTCGTCGAAAAAGAATATCTGGTGCGGGTCGCTTACTCCAAACCAGGCAGATTGCCTGATGAAGATTTGCGCCGACTGAATCACGGCCTGATGCTCGATGGCAAAAAATTGCTGCCAGCCAAAGTCAGTTGGCAAAATGAAGATCAGCTGCACTTCATTTTGCGTGAAGGAAAAAAACGCCAGATTCGCCGTATGTGCGATATGGTGGGCTTGCGCGTTCTGGGTTTAAAACGGGTACGGATCGGCAAAGTCAGGCTGGGTAATTTACCCGAAGGGCAATGGCGCTATCTGCGTGAAGACGAGCAATTCTGATCGTTAAAAAACACGATCTGATATCACTAAATCAGATACTCCCCCCTATTTTTGTCTTTTTACACCTCATGTCCTTGAATAATAAGGGCTGTAAATAATACTCCGGGGGAGTATATTAAAGCCCCCCAGAGCCGGATGCAGGATTAATCGTCGTCTGCCGGGTCCAGCTCCGGAAATAAAACTTCGGTAAAACCGAATTGCGTCATATCGCGGATACGCATCGGATACAAAATACCGTTCAGATGATCACATTCATGCTGCACGACGCGCGCATGAAAACCATCGACATCACGACAGATAGAATTACCGAACTGATCAACACCTTCATATCGCAGAGACGACCAACGCGGCACCAACCCGCGCATTCCGGGCACCGATAAACAACCTTCCCAGGCCTCGTCGGTTTCATCGCTTAGTGGCGTCAGCACAGGATTAAGCAGCACGGTTTCCGGCACTACTGGCGCGTCGGGATAACGCGGATTTGATTTGAAGCCAAAAATAACCAGTTGCAAATTCACACCGATCTGCGGTGCCGCCAGACCTGCGCCATTGGCCGCAGCCATCGTCTCAAACATATCACTGATCAACTGGTGCAGTTCGGGCGTATCGTATTGTGTGACTGGCTCTGCGACGCGCAATAAACGCGGGTCGCCCATTTTCAAAATCGGATGGATCATATTTCCCCCTTACTTCAAATTGATGCTATCGAAATAGCCAAGATACACCAGTTCAAAAAAGGCGCAAAAAAAAGACCAGATCTGGCTGATCTGGTCACGTTGCAATTCTCTGGCTGATTATTTGATCGATTTTAAGAATTCGCTGAATTCTGCACTGGTTTCTTTGTGTTTCAAGCCAAGTGCCACACTGGCTTTCAGATAACCGAGCTTAGAACCGCAGTCATACCGCGTTGCAGCCGGACGGAATGCGTAAACGGGGAAATCTTTCAGCATCGCTGCAATACCATCGGTTAGTTGAATTTCACCGCCAGATCCTTTACCCAGATTTTCGAGGTAAGAGAAAATACGTCCTGACAAGATATAACGTCCCACCACGGCCAGCGTCGAAGGCGCGACATCCGGCATTGGTTTCTCAATAATGCCCTGCATGCGTTCCAGTCTGTCTTTGTATGGCGTGCCACTGACGATCCCGTACTGGCGAGTGAATTCACGTGGCACATCCTGTACTGCGATAATACTGCCGCCTTCAGCCTCATATTGCTTCGTCATCTGCGCCATGACTGATGGCTGACCGACGTCGGCATCCATCAGATCGTCAGCCAGCAGAACGGCAAAAGGATCATCGCCTATCACCGGACGGGCGCACAGCACCGCGTGGCCAAGTCCAAGTGCGGCAGGTTGACGGATATAAATACAATTGACGCTTTTCGGAATCACATTGCGCACAAGATCAAGCAAAGCCTCTTTGCCTGCGGCCTCCAGCTCACTTTCGAGTTCGTAGGCTTTATCAAAATGGTCTTCAATCGCACGCTTGTTCCGGCCGGTGATGAACACCATTTCTGTAATCCCTGCTTCCACCGCCTCTTCAACCGCGTACTGAATCAACGGCTTATCAACGATAGGCAGCATTTCCTTTGGTTGCGCTTTGGTCGCCGGTAAAAAACGGCTGCCCAAACCGGCAACAGGGAAAACGGCTTTTTTAATTTTTCTCATTTCAGCTCCTGGAACATAATTGAAGTAAATCTGCTTCTGTCAAAACAGCGACACCTAATTCTCTTGCCTTCGCCAACTTACTGCCGGCCTCTTCACCAGCTACAACATAGCTGGTCTTTTTCGACACTGATCCTGCCACCTTGCCACCTGCCGCTTCAATCATGGCGCTCGCCTGATCGCGCGTTAATGTCGGCAACGTTCCGGTAAGAACAAATGTTTTCCCGGCAAACGCACCCTCATCTTCGGCAGATTGTGGTAACTGCTGCAGTAATTCCTGCGCTATTGTTCCCAGCTCCAGCAAACGCTGGCGGTTTCCAGGAACTGCCAGCCATTGCATCAGTGCCGTATGCACATCCGACGGCAAGCCTAGATCAGTAAAGCCGCCCTCACCCAATACTGCCAGATTCGTCAGCGTCATGCCGCGATCTTGCAATTGTTTGCATCGGGTTGCCGTCAGTTTCGGAATATCCAACGCTGCCAACAACACTGAAAATTCTAGGCGGTCACGCAATTTTGCACTCGGTGCATGTTCGTCTTTTGGCGCGACATCCGCCTGTAAAAGACCGTCCAGCGCCTGCTGATTCTTTGGTTCTGCAAAAAAATCAGCGATCGCATCAGCAACGGTTGCGCCGATGTCCGGCAAGACACGTAATAAGGCCGCCGGAGCGTGGCGTATCAAGTTAAGTTGCCCCAACCAGTCGGCCAGGGTTTTCGCTGTCGATTCTCCGACATGCCGGATGCCGAGCGCAAACAAAAGACGATCCAAAGACGGCTGCTTGCTGGCTGCGATTGCGGTAAGTAGGTTTTCCGCCCATTTCGTGGCGATTTTGCCCTGCTGAACAGTTTCAGGCGTGATGCCATCACGCTCATCCGCCCGCTGCTTCATTTCCAGCAGATTATCCAGCGTCAGCTTGTATAAATCGGCAATGCCATGAACATAGCCGAGTTCAACCAGATTTTCGATGTAACGTTCACCCAGGCCCTCAACATCCATCATCCTGCGACCAGCGAAGTGACGAATCGCCTCTTTGCGTTGCGCCGAACAAAATAATCCGCCGGAACAGCGTGCGATGGCCTCGCCCTCTTCCCTGACCACATGAGAACCGCATACGGGACAAGATTTGGTCATTTCAAAAGCGACCGGTACAGGATCAGGGCGTCGCTCCAACACAACAGCAACCACCTCCGGAATCACGTCACCAGCACGGCGCACGATCACGGTGTCGCCACTCCGCACATCTTTGCGCCTGACTTCATCTTCATTGTGCAGAGTAGCGTTAGTGATTGTGACGCCGCCGACGAATACCGGTGCCAGCCTTGCGACTGGTGTCAATGCACCAGTACGACCGACCTGAATATCAATTCCCTGCACCACCGTCATCGCTTCTTCAGCAGGGAACTTGTGCGCCAGCGCAAAGCGCGGAGCGCGTGATACAAATCCCAATTCCGTCTGCTGGGCGAAATCGTTCACCTTGTAAACGACGCCGTCAATTTCATACGCCAGCGCGGGGCGCTTCTGTTGTATCGCACGATAAAAATTGAGTAAGCCAGAAGCACCGCAGACCAGCGCATTTTCATCACAAACGGGAATGCCAAGATCGCGGTACCACGCCAGCAGCGCACGATGCGATGCGGGCAACTCAGCACCTTCAAGTGCACCAATACCGTAAGCAAAAAAACGTAAATGACGCTGCGCAGTGATTTTGGAATCAAGCTGCCGTAAACTACCAGCGGCGGCATTGCGTGGATTGGCAAATTCTTTTGCCCCGGCATCACGCTGCCGCTGATTCAGTTTGTCAAAGTCGCGTTTGAACATCAGAACTTCACCGCGCACATCCAGTAACACTGGCGGGTGTGGCGTGTTCAGTCGTAGCGGTATGCTGCGTATCGTACGGATATTTTCCGTGACATCTTCACCGGTAAAACCATCGCCGCGCGTAGCCGCCTGCGTGAAAACGCCATCAATATAACGCAGGTTGATAGCGAGACCGTCAAATTTCAGATCGATCGCATACTCAATCTCAGTGTTGGTCTCAGTGTAGGTATCTAATCCTTCGCGAACCCGCTTATCAAACGCAAGCACGTCTTCATCTTCAAAGCCGTTGTTCAGCGACAGCATAGGCACTGCATGCTGCACTTGCCCGAATTCCGGCAAGGCGTGACCACCGACACGCAAGGTCGGCGAGTCGGCTGTTCTTAAGTCAGGGAAATCCGTTTCGATTTTTTGCAGTTCAGCGAATAATTTATCATATTCGCTGTCAGGAATAGTCGGCTGATCCTGCACATAATAGGCATGACTATGACGCTCAATTTCACGGCGCAAGTAAGCAGATCGCTCAGCCACCGTCACTAAGGATGGTTCAGTTGGCGCACCAAATAAATCATTTTGCATGAAACAGAACTGCCAGCTTAGCTAAATAAACGTTGTGCGCGTACGGAGCCCGCAGGAATCTGCGCCTCTGCCATCGCTGCATAGAATTCATTGACCTGTCCGGCAATTTCATCCAGGGCTGCTTTTGAAATAGGCTGATTCCCATCATCCACGACCGTGCCGCCAAGGCGAGTCGCCAGTGAACGGGCACACGCTGCCATCGCACCAAAACCATCGCGGGAAGGCGCGACGCAAGGCACATCCAGCAACAAGGTCAGGCGGGATGTCATGGTTTCGCTGACGCTGACATTGGTCGATAAAGTAAACAGGCTGCCGCCATCGCCGTCCGGCATCATCAGGCGCCCATCCGGACGCTGATCAAATCCCATTTTTTCCAAAGCAGCGATCAACGTATTGAGTGCCCATGCCGCACCGGTAGCGGCCACATTGACACTCAATTGCGCATCGTGTTCAGCCACGAACTGATGTAATTCTCGCGCATGAGAAATCACGGAATTCATGTCTGGAATATCAGGATGGGCGTTCAGATTATCGGCAATCGCCCGTAATTTCATGACAAACTCTGAATACTCCAGTTCATTCAATGCGCCGCTACGGCTGACCATCTGTATGCCCGCAAACAAGGTAGTGTAAGCGCCACCGATGGCGATTGCATCGCGCTCGCCGCTATGGGTCTGACCAATGAAATGCACCGGCTTTTTGCCGACATATTTAAGGTCTGCAATTTCCGCCAGGATTTTTTCACCACGGACAGGCGTATCAAATTCCAGCGGAATTACGCAATCAATCAGCTCATCAACCGGTAATTCTTTTTCGACTGCAACTGTTTTTGCGTCCTCATTGACTTCTGTAGTCAAGTCCGGCTCGACACTGTCTGTCAATACCGGTTCTGCCGGGCGAGTAACAGGGATGTTTTCGTCAGCAAAAACGGGTTCATGTCTTTGCGTGACATCTGCGGGCAGATCAGGATTGAGCAGTACATCATCCTGACCGTCATCGAATGCATTTTCGACGGTTTTCTTGGCTTTGTATTCCTGCCATTTATTAAAGGCGACCACACCAACGACCAAAGTACCGCTGATAGCTAATAAACTTAATTGTAGATCTGTCATGCTGCTTGAGCCTCAGTAGCAAAATTGACGGCGGACTCCATATCCACCGCCACAATTCGGGAAACCCCCTGTTCCTGCATGGTGACACCAATCAGTTGCTGTGCCATTTCCATTGCAATCTTATTGTGGGAGATAAATAAAAACTGGGTATTGGACGACATGCGTTTCACCATATTACAGAAACGCTCAGTGTTTGAATCATCTAAAGGCGCATCCACCTCGTCCAGCAGACAGAATGGCGCCGGATTGAGCTGGAACATAGAAAATACCAGGGCAGTCGCGGTCAAGGCTTTTTCGCCGCCGGACAGCAGATGTATCGTTGCATTCTTTTTGCCCGGAGGCTGCGCCATCACCTGCACGCCGGAATCCAGAATTTCGTCACCGGTCATGATCAGTTTCGCCTGACCGCCACCGAATAAAATCGGGAACAGCTCTGCAAAGTGATGATTAACCTTATCAAAGGTATCTTGCAACAGTTCACGTGTTTCGATATCAATCTTTTGGATCGCATCTTGCAAAGTGGTGATTGCCTCGGTCAGATCGGCGTGCTGTGCATCCAGGAAGGTTTTACGCTCTTTCGCCTGCACCAGTTCATCGAGTGCCGCCATATTCACTGCGCCCAGTGCGGCAATCGCATTATTCAGACGCGTCACCTCACCTTGCAGATAAGAAGGCTTCAGATCTGCATGCAGTTTCTCTGATAATGCGGCTTCATCGACTTCAAAATTACGCAATTGTTCGTCGTATTGTTCTTGCGCGAGGCGCGCTGCCTGCTCTTTCAACTGCAACTCGACGATGCGGTCACGCTGCGGCTGCAAACCACGTTCAGTCTGCGCTTTATTGTCTTCATACTGGCGTAATTGCTGCGTCAGCTGATCCAGCTCATGCCGCGCATCCGCGAGTGCACGTTCCTGATCACTACGACGATCCAGCAAATCCTGCAAACCCGCCTGCGCGGTCTGGTCGTCCATCGATTCCAGCTCGAGCTGACCTTGCTGCATGCTGGCGAATAATTGTGCAGATTGCTCCAACGCTGTTGCGATATTACGCCGCATTTCTTCCATTTTGCTGCGGTGGGATTTTTCAGCGAAAGCAGCTTCCTGCGCCGCCAGTTCCAGATCGCGCAAACGCTGGCGCGCTTGGTTTAACTGCTGTTCTTTTTCCAGATACGCCGTCTGCCCTTCTTCGTGCGACTCCTGCAACTCGGCCAATTCCATATCGAGCATTTCGAATTTTTGCTCAGACTCGGCTCTGGCCTGTTGTTGCTCGCTTTCCTGCGCGGCAATTTCGGCCAGATCGGTGCTGATCTGTGTGCTGCGCTGATTAAAGCGCTCCTGCACTTCAGCCAGTTTCATGTATTCAATTTGCAGACTGTGCGTTGTCTGCGTCAGTGTGCCAACGCGCTGACGTAGCTCCTGCAACTGCTGTGTCGCCTGGCTGTACAAAGATTCTGCACGTACCGAGCGCGCTTTCGCCTCATCTGCAAGCAGTTGTTTTGCACGGCATTGCTTGCTGATATTCTCGATTTCCTGCTGGCGCCCGAGTACACCATCCTGCTCGGAATCAGAGGCATAAAAACGCACGCTGGAGCGGGAAATCACATGGCCTTGTTTAGTAATAAATGCTGCGCCCGGCGGCAACTTTACACGGTCAATAAATGCTGATGTGACGTCTTCGACAACATATAGCTGATGCAACCAATCCTGCAGCAGGCTGCGGACACCGGCATCGTTTAACTGCAACAAGCTGATGAAAGGTTTTAAACCTGGAACCGCCAACGGCTGATCTGCCAGAATTTGCGGGCTGTACACTGCCAGTTTTGCTGGTGGCGCATCATTAAAAAATGCTTTTGCCCAATCAAGATTGGACATCTCCAGCGAGGCAGTGCGCTCACGCAAGACAGACTCGAGCGCTGTTTCCCAGCCGGCTTCAATATGCAGCTTCTGCCAAAGTTTAGGTAAGCTGCCGAGCTCGTGCTTTTCCAGCCATGGCTGGACTTTCCCTTGCGTCTGCACTTTTTCCTGCAACTGCTTTAATGCCAGCAGACGCGCTTCGAGCTGGGCTAATTCAGCGGCATCCTGATTCACCTGCTGCTGCGCCTGTTTGCGTTCGTCTTCGAGCACAGGCAAACGCTCCTGTGCTTCTTCGAGTTGCATACTCAACTCTTCCAGCATTTGTTTTTTTTCTTCGAGCTGAAAAGACAAATTATCCAGATGACTGGAGTCTGGCATTGCCAGGCCCTGTTTTTCCTGCATCAGCCGCTCTTTGCGTGAAGCCAGCGAGTTCAGAATATTCGAAGCATTACGCTGATGTGCTGATTCCAGTTCAATCTGCTGCTGCATCTGCATAATCCGGGCGCGGGACTCGGTCGTTTTCAGTTGCGATTCACGCCACACCTGCTCCATCGCAGGTAACGTATCTTGCTGGGATTGCGCCGTTTCCGATGCCTGCTCTGCGCGCATCGCAAGCTCTTCCACTTGAATTTCGGCTTCCGAAAGCTCGTCTTGCAGTTGATGACTCTGACGTTGCCACTGATCGCGCTGAGCAGTAAGGGAGTGCAACTGCGATTGCAGACGACTACGCGATTCGATCACAAACTTGATCTGAGCCTCAAGGCTGCCGATTTCAGCATTCGTCTGATACAGATGACCCTGCGCCTGATGCATGTGATCGCCGACCGCGTAATGTGCCTGACGCATTTGCTCGAGTTCAAGCTCTACGTGGCGCAACTTAGCGGTTTGTTCTTCAAGATCGAGCTGCGTTTTTTCTATTTCAGCAAAATATTTCTTTTGTTCATTGGCGGCTTCATTCTTGCGCAGCAGCCATAATAATTTCTGTTTTTCTTCCTGATCTGATTGCAGCTCGTGAAACTTATTCGCAATCACTGCCTGCGCTTCCAGTTTTTCCAGATTATTGTTCAGCTCACGCAAAATATCTTCGACGCGCACCAGATTTTCATGTGTATCGTGAATGCGATTTTCGGTTTCGCGGCGACGCTCTTTGTAGCGGGAAACACCGGCGGCCTCTTCGAGGAAAATACGTAATTCTTCCGGACGGGCCTCGATGATCCGCGAAATCATGCCCTGACCGATGATCGCGTAAGCACGCGGCCCCAAGCCGGTACCGAGGAAAATATCCTGAATATCGCGGCGGCGTACTGGCTGACCATTAATGTAATAAGTGGAGGTACCGTCCCGGGTCAAGGTGCGCTTAACGGCGATTTCGCCATACTGACTCCATTGCCCCGCCGCTTTGCCCAGACTGTTATCAAACACTAATTCAACTGAGGCGCGACCGGCAGGTTTTCTGTGGGTGGAGCCGTTAAAAATAACGTCCTGCATGGATTCGCCACGCAGCTCCGATGCTTTTGATTCGCCCAGCACCCAGCGCACCGCGTCGATGATGTTCGATTTGCCGCAGCCATTTGGCCCGACCACACCGACCAACTGACCTGGCACCTGAAAATGAGTGGGTTCAACGAAAGATTTGAATCCCGACAATTTAATAGAAGTTAATCGCACTTAATGAAATATTATTATCGTTTGCAGACAAACCCGTCACTGCTCTCAAATACCGTGCAAGGCAACATCACCAAGCCTTGCCAATACCTGACTATCAGCCCAGCATCATACCATTTGATCTGCGGAATTTTCATGCCTGAAGTTTAAGAAATCGCTAACTTTAACTTTATTTTGTGAGAATTCTTACAAATTAGCATGATGAAATATCCTCAAAGCCTGTCTCTGAAGAATCTGGCAAAGGCTATAATACGAAATTCTGTCAATTCAGTATCAGGCAAACGCAGACTGGTCATGATATTGCGCAACAAACCCGGTGAAAGCAAATACTGCCTCAAAATATTGCATCACTAAGACAGCGACCTGAGACATTCTCGTATTGATAACGAATCTAAAAATGCACTTTCATCCTCACCTCGCCAAATTACAACCGTATCCTTTTGAGAAGCTCAAACGCCTGTTTGCTGATGTCACCCCTAATCCCGCTTACACGCCCATCAGCCTTGGCATCGGTGAACCGAAACACCCTACGCCTGAATTCATTCAACAGGCACTGATCGCCAATATGGCTGGGCTGGCAAGTTATCCGGCAACGGCTGGTTCAGACGCGCTGCGTAAGTCGATTTCAGAATGGGCGGCGCGGCGCTACGCGATTCCGGCACTCAATCCAGCGACACAGATTTTGCCGGTGAACGGTTCACGCGAAGCCTTGTTTTCACTGACGCAAACCATTATCAATACAGAAGAATGTCAGGATGGTCTGCCGCTGGTGTTGTGCCCGAATCCGTTTTATCAAATTTATGAAGGCGCAGCCTATTTGTCCGGCGCAGAGCCGTATTTCGCGAATGCAGATCCGCAACGCAATTTCGCCCCGGATTACAAAAGCATTCCGGAAGACATCTGGAAGCGCGTGCAGTTATTGTTTATCTGTTCGCCGGGCAATCCTACCGGCGCTGTGCTGAATCTGGACGACTGGAAAGAGTTATTTGAGCTGTCAGACCGCTATGGCTTTGTGATTGCGGCAGACGAGTGCTATTCCGAGATTTATTTCAAGGAAGAAGCACCTTTAGGCAGTTTGCAGGCGGCACAACTATTGGGACGTCCAGACTACCAAAGACTAATTACTTTATCGAGTTTATCGAAACGTTCTAACGTGCCTGGCATGCGTTCCGGTTTTGTTGCGGGTGATGCGGAAATTATTAAAAAATTCCTGCTGTACCGCACTTATCACGGCAGCGCAATGAGCCCGATGATACAGGCCGCATCTGTGGAAGCATGGAATGATGAAACCCATGTGGAAGAAAACCGAGCCAAGTACGTCAAAAAGTTTGCCCAAATTACGCCGCTGCTGCAGGAAGTGCTGGATGTGCAGTTACCCGATGCCGCTTTTTATTTGTGGGCCAAAGTTGATCACCTGAAAGGGATCAGTGACACCGAATTCGCACGACGCTTATACCAACAATATAATGTGACGGTACTGCCGGGCAGTTATCTCGCCCGCGAGGCGCATGGCGTGAATCCGGGACAAAACCGCATACGTATGGCGCTGGTTGCTGAAGTTGGCGAATGTCTGGAAGCAGCGCAGCGCATCGTCGCGTTTTGCAAAGACCTGCGCAACGAAGAATACTGAACACACCAGATACATAAATTCAGGCTCATTTAAATATACTTTTACATTAATTCATTTCTTTAAAAGAAGATCACCATGACACAACAATTACAGCAAATCATCGATCAGGCATGGGAAAACCGCGCTGACTTTTCACCGAAATCTGCGCCTGCAGAAGTCCGCGATGCTGTTGCGCACGTACTGAGCGAACTGGATGCCGGCAGCTTGCGCGTTGCGCAAAAAATCGACGGTCAATGGCATGTCAATCAATGGATCAAAAAAGCGGTATTACTGTCGTTCCGTCTGGAAGATAATATCTGCATGCCATCCGGCGATCACATGCAATTCTTCGATAAAGTGCCGACCAAGTTTGCAAATTACACCGCAGAAGATTTCGCTAAAGGTGGCTTCCGCGTTGTACCGCCAGCAGTTGCACGCCGTGGCAGTTTCATTGCTAAAAACGTGGTGCTGATGCCTTCGTATGTGAATATCGGTGCGTATGTGGATGAAGGTGCGATGGTTGACACATGGGCGACCGTCGGTTCCTGCGCACAGATCGGTAAAAACGTGCATTTATCCGGCGGTGTCGGTATTGGTGGCGTATTGGAACCCATGCAGGCAAACCCAACCATCATCGAAGACAACTGCTTCATCGGTGCCCGTTCTGAAATCGTCGAAGGCGTGATCGTCGAAGAAAACTCCGTGATTTCTATGGGTGTGTATATCGGCCAATCAACCAAGATTTACGATCGCGCTACTGGCGAAGTCAGCTATGGCCGCATTCCTTCCGGTTCTGTTGTTGTTTCCGGCAGCCTGCCTTCAGCCGATGGCAAATACAGTCTGTATTGCGCAGTGATCGTTAAACGCGTTGATGCACAAACACGCTCCAAAACTAGCATCAATGAATTATTACGCGGCGCTTAATTCGTTGACGGACTGATTAATAAACAGGTTTGAGTCTTACCATTTATTGAAAGAAGAAATTAGCCGGGTCACGATGGTGGTCCGGCTAATTTACTCTCAGAAAAGGAATCATCATGGCGGCAATGGAACGTTTATTTCAGCTGATGAAAGAAAAACATGCGTCTGACATGTTTTTTGCCATCAATTCACCTGTGCATTTGAAGATTAACGGCAACCTGCTGCCGATTAATCAGCAAAAAATGGATCAGGCAAATATTCTGTCTTTGTTGGCAGAAGTTGTTTCTGCCGAACACCTCGCCACACTTGAACGTGACAATGAACTCAACATCGGTATCGGTGCGCCGGGCATCGGTCGTTTCCGTCTTTCCGCGTTCCGCCAACGTGGTTCCTTTTCGGCAGTATTTCGTTTTGTACCGGGAAATATTCCGGCGCTGAACACATTGAATTTACCGCCTGTATTACCCGAATTGATCATGGAAAAACGTGGTCTGATTCTGGTCGTCGGTGCGACTGGCTCTGGTAAATCAACCACCATTGCGTCGATGCTGGATTACCGTAATGAAATCAAAACAGGCCACATCCTGACCATCGAAGACCCGATTGAATACCTGTTTCACAGTAAAAAATCCATCGTCAATCAGCGCGAAGTCGGCACCGATTCCGATAGCCTGGAAACGGCATTGAGGAATTCCTTACGCCAGGCACCGGATTGTATTCTGATTGGCGAAATTCGCGATCTGAATACCATGATGTCGGCGATTGCCTATGCGCAGTCCGGCCATCTGGTACTGGCGACTTTGCATGCCAACAATAGTTATCAGGCGCTGAACCGTATCATCAGCTTCTTCCCTATGGAAAACCGCTCAGCCTTATTGCTTGATTTGGCATCATCTATCCGCGCAATTATTTCTCAACGCCTGATTCGCTCGACTGATGGCGGCCGCTGCCCGGCAATCGAAATCATGCTCAATACCCGTTATGTTTCCGAGCTGATCGAAAAAGGCGATATTTTCCAGATCAAAGAGGCGATAGAAAAGAGCTTGTCTCCAGGTTCGCAAACGTTTGAGCTGGCGTTGATGAAACTGATTAAACAAGGCTTGATCAGCAAAGAGGAAGGTCTGGCGAATGCGGATTCGGCGAATAACTTGCTGTGGTTATTGAATAATGAAACTTCAGGCTCGCCGCAGCCACAACCCGAGCCAGAACCAGAAGAGAGAGAGGAAGCCTCTTTCACTGAATTTACCCTGAACGCATAACGCACATACACGCAACATGACACAAAGCCACACACATTCAGTCACAGTTTTTGGCATTCCGAATTGCGACACCGTGAAAAAATCGCGCGTCTGGCTGCAGGAACATGCGATTGATTTTGTTTTTCATGACTTTAAAAAACAAGGTCTGGATCAACACACGATTGAACTCTGGCTGCAGCATCTGAGCCTGGATGTGCTGATCAACCGCAAAGGTACCACCTGGCGTGCGCTGAGTGATGAACAAAAAACCGCTGCCGGCAATCGTGAACAGGCGATTGCCCTGATGCTAAACCAGCCATCACTAATCAAGCGCCCGGTACTACAAATCACTCAGGGGCAGCAGATACAACATGTATCGGTTGGTTTTTCCGCCGCACAGTTTGAAGATATTTTTAAAAAATAATGATGAGTAAAACCCTCGCCCTTACCGAACAACTGATCGCACTGGATTCAGTCACTCCCGAAGATAAAGGTTGTCAGCGCACGCTGATTTCTCTGCTGGAGCCTATGGGCTTCCATTGCGAAACGATACAATCGGGTGACGTCACCAACCTCTGGGCACGTCGCGGCAATACTCAGCCTTTGGTCGTCTTCGCTGGTCATACCGACGTCGTGCCGACCGGCCCGGTAGCGCAATGGCAATCGGCACCGTTCACGCCCACCCATCGCGATGGCAAATTATACGGACGTGGCGCGGCGGATATGAAGACCTCGATTGCCGCTTTTGTGGTTGCGACCGAAGAATTCATCGCCGCCCATCCAGATCATCAAGGCTCAATTGGTTTTCTGATCACCAGCGATGAAGAAGGCCCAGCCACGGATGGTACGGTCGTTGTCTGCGAGCAGCTCAAAGCACGTGGTGAACAGCTCGATTACTGCATTGTCGGCGAACCAACCTCGGTCGATGTACTGGGCGATACCATCAAAAATGGCCGCCGCGGCACGATGTCGGGAAAGCTGATCATCAAAGGGGTGCAAGGTCACATCGCTTATCCGCAACTGGCGAAAAACCCGATTCATCTGTTCGCACCCGCCATGGCAGAACTGGTCGCAGAAGTCTGGGATGAAGGCAATGAATATTACCTGCCAACTTCGTGGCAAATGTCGAACATCCATTCCGGTACCGGCGCATCGAATGTGATCCCGGGTGATGCTGTCATCGATTTCAATTTCCGTTTTTGCACCGCCAGCACCGCAGAAAGCCTGCAACAAAGAGTGCACGCGATTCTCGATAAACATGGTCTCAGCTATGATTTGAAATGGACGATAGGCGGTCATCCGTTCCTGACACCAAAAGGCAATCTGAGTGATGCGCTGGCGGCTGCGATTCGCGCCGAAACGGGTGTGGAGACGGAATTATCAACGACCGGCGGCACTTCCGATGGCCGTTTCATTGCCAAAATTTGCCCGCAAGTGGTAGAGTTCGGGCCGCCGAATGCCAGCATTCATAAAATCGATGAACACGTAGAATTACGCTACATCGATCCTTTAAAAAATATTTACCGCCGTACTTTAGAAAATCTGCTGAAATAAGCCTCATCAACACAGCAGAAATTCGCAGAATATGCACCGCAATCCGCCTGAATCCGACCTCACAAAGACCGCATTCAGGCGATGCAGTGACAAGAAAGAATCTTATGACGACACCCGCTTCTACTTTTAAAACCCTGCGCGATTTATTGCGTTACGCAGTCAGCCGCTTCACCAAAGAACAGCTGTTTTTTGGCCATGGCAGCAGCAATGCGCTGGACGAAGCAGCTTATTTGTTGCTGCATACGCTGCATCTCCCGCTGGATAAAATTGAGCCGTTTTTAGACGCTAATTTATTGACTTCAGAAATCGATGCGGCCCTGCGCGTGATTGAACGTCGCGCCACGGATCGCGTGCCAGCCTCGTATCTGACCAATGAAGCATGGCTGGGCACGTATAATTTCTACGTTGACGAGCGTGTGATTGTGCCGCGTTCTTTCATCGCCGAATTAATTCCTGATCACTTTTCACCGTGGGTCAGCGATCCAGATAACATCAGCAACATACTCGAACTCTGCACAGGTTCCGGCTGCCTCTCTATCATGATGGCGGACATGTTCCAGAATGCACACGTCGATGCGGTGGATATTTCTACCGATGCGCTGGCCGTGGCCGAACGCAATGTCAGCAAATATGAATTGCAAGACCGCGTCACGCTGATTGCATCCGATCTGTACACCAATGTGCCGGATAAAAAATACGATCTCATCATTACGAATCCGCCGTACGTGAACTCCGGCTCTATGGATAAACTGCCGCAGGAATACCGGCACGAGCCGCAAATCGCGTTGGCTGGTGGCGATGATGGCATGGATCTGGTGCGTAAAATTGTCGCCGGTGCAGCACAACGCCTGACAAAAAATGGCTTGCTGATGGTAGAAATCGGTAATGAACGTGCGTTTGCGGAAGCCGCTTTTGCTGATCTGAATATGACCTGGTTATCGACCAGTGCCGGTGACGACATGGTGTTTCTGGTCGAAGCACGCGATCTGGCGACATTTACCGCCTGATACTGATGCGGAGCTGCAGCAATCGCACGACATCGCACCAACGTCGTACCTGAGTGACAACGAGTGTGAAAAGCGGATAAAGTATTTTTCAGCCGCTTTTTGCCTTAAATATACTCCCCGGAGTATATTTAAAAGCCCTTTATTTACGCTGACAATCACAGCAAAAAGCAACATACTCCCCTTATTTAAGTTTATATGATACGTTTGCAGCAAGTCGTTCTCGCCCGTGGCACCAAGCCTTTATTCGATAGCGTCGATGTCACGCTTAATCCTGGCGACAAAATCGGCCTGATCGGTTCCAATGGCGCAGGCAAATCCAGTTTGTTTGCGATGTTGCGCGGTGAGCTGCATCCGGATCAGGGCAGCATAGAATTTCCCGCCAAATGGCAACTCGCCCACGTTGCGCAGGAAACGCCACCACTCGAACGCAGTGCGATTGATTACGCCATTGATGGCGACGTCACGCTGCGCAAGCTCGAAGCGGAATTAGCCGAACTCGAAGCTCAGCCTGAAAGCCACGACAATGGCATTGCCATCGGCAATTTGTATGGCTCGCTGGCGGATGCCGATGCCTATACCGTGCGTTCACGCGCCGAACAATTACTGATCGGCCTCGGCTTCAAACTCGAGCAACTCGAAGAATCCGTCGCCAGCTTTTCCGGCGGCTGGCGTATGCGCCTTAATCTGGCGCAGGCGCTGATGTGCAAATCCGATTTACTGCTGCTCGATGAGCCGACCAACCATCTGGATCTCGATGCCATCATCTGGCTTGAAGACTGGCTGAAACGCTATGCCGGCACACTGATCATCATTTCGCATGACCGCGATTTTCTGGATGGCGTGGCGAATGTCATCGTGCATATCGATGAACGCAAACTGAAACGCTATTCCGGTAACTATTCGGCGTTTGAACGCCAACGTGCGGCGCAACTGATTCTGGCGGCCGGAACGATAGAAAAACAAAACCGCAAGCGCGCGCATCTGGAGTCGTTCATCAGCCGTTTTGCCGCCAAAGCCTCCAAGGCCAAACAGGCCCAAAGCCGGATCAAAGCGCTGGCAAAAATGGAAGAGATTGCGCCTTTACGTGCGGCTGCCGAATTTTCATTTGAATTCCGCGAACCACTCAGCGCACCGAATCCTATGTTGGTGATGGAAGATGTCGATTGCGGCTATCGCATAGAATCCGCCACCGATCATAGCTTCACAGAAAAATGCATCGTCAGCGATGTAAAATTTTCTCTGCAAATCGGTCAGCGCATCGGTTTGCTCGGGGTGAATGGCGCCGGTAAATCAACGTTGATCAAAACCATCGTTGGCGATATTCCACCGCTGCATGGCACCATGCAAACTGGCAAAGGTTTGTCGATCGGCTATTTTGCCCAGCACCAGGTTGAAATGCTGCGCCACGACGAGTCGCCGTTATGGCATCTGGCGCATATTGCGCCGGACGTCCGTGAGCAGGAATTGCGCAATTTCCTCGGCGGATTCAACTTCCCCGGTACCATGGTCACCAGCCCGATCAAACCATTTTCGGGCGGCGAAAAAGCCCGCCTGGCACTGGCGATGATCGTCTGGCAACGCCCTAACCTGCTGCTGCTCGATGAGCCGACCAACCATCTGGACCTGGAAACACGTGAAGCGCTGACCGAAGCACTGGCGCAGTTTGAAGGCACGCTCGTCGTGGTGTCGCATGACCGGCATTTGCTGCGCGCAACGACCGACGAATTCATCATCGTCGCCGATGGTAAATTGCAGCCATTCGATGGCGATCTGGACGACTACAAAGACTGGCTGTTTAAAAACAAACTGGAAAAATCCTCCACACCTGCAGCATTACCGCAAAAAGAAAAGAAAGAAGCCAGTCTGCCACTCGCCAAATCGATCCCGGTTGCCAAGGTCGATGATAAGGAACAACGCAAACGCGATGCCGAAGAACGTCAGCGTCTGGCGAATGTACGCAAGCCTATCGAGGCACGCATCAAACGCCTCGAAGATGAAATGACCAAGCTCAACAGCAAAAAGAAAGACATCGACGCACAACTCGAAGACAGCGATATTTACAGCGATGCCAACAAGGAAAAACTGAAAACCCTGCTGCTGGACCAGGCGTATCTGGTGAAGGAATTATCCCAGATCGAAGCCGACTGGCTGGAACAACAGGAATTTCTGGAAGCGGCTGTTTAAGGCTGTTCACTTCGCATCTTAAAAAGGACGCACTTGGCGTCCTTTTTTTATACTCGCAAACCATCAGCTTAGTGCATCCAGCCTGATCAAACCCACTCGCGCGGATCAACGCAGTAATAGCTTTTCAATTGCGCAAACAAAGCAGGATGATGCACAGCCAGCGCCGCACTTTTCTTAAAAAATGCTTCGGTGGTGACGGCGAAAAATTCTGCCGGATTCGTCGCACCGTAAGGATCTATCACCTCAGGATATGGCTGCGGATGGTGATCATGCGTGTGCTGCGTGTGCTGCGTTTGATGCATATGATGCGACTGTATCGCCTGTTGCAAGCGGTCGAACTCTGCCGTCATCACTTGCGACCACGCCTGATATGCCGCCGCGCTAGGCAATGCCGGCGCACCATTCGTACTGCCGGTTTCGCTATCGAGCTGATGTGCAAATTCATGCAATACCACGTCTTGCCCGCGCGCTTCCGTCTCGGCATTATGCGCAGCCTGATCCCAGGCCAAAATCACGCGCCCATCACTCCACGATTCCCCGCTAAGGCCCTGATTTGTGTGCGTGACCACGCCGCCATCACGCATCTCTTTGCGCGGCGCGACAAATGCCGACGGATACACCAGCACATGCGTCAATTGCGGGTACACGTCCGAGGCGCGATTCAGCAAAAGCAGGCAGGCTTTACCAGCAATCGTGACTCTGATTTCATCAGTGATGACCAGACCATCGCAGCCGACGAAGGTCTTCTGATATAAAAACTGACGAATCCGGCGCTTTAACTGCATCTGCAAATCGGTCGGCATGTGTTTGTACACAGGCAAATTTTTACGCAGAATTTTTGAATAATTCAAAGGAAACGCCCGCGACAATACATAGCGAAGCCGGGCGCGCGGCGCAACGAATACGCCCAGAATCAATGCCACCGTGATGAATAACAACCACCCCATATTTGCGCTCCATTTCATTCAACGTCATCTCTGACCGCAAATACGTGTCAGCCCCATCCTGCGGAATATGTTTGCATGCTGATTGCATACCCCATACAAAATGGGCATGAGTAGAACGAAGTCAAGTGCTGGATTTGTTTTGTGTTAGGGCAAAGGTATTGGCAGCAGAAAAACATGGCGTCGGTATCGACGTGACTTGGGCGGATGGATCAACACGTGATAGCACCGCCAGATGACACCCTCAGCAAATATTTATCTGATCATATAATTCGCATTGTAAAATTCACATTACCACGCTATTTCCATTGTCATTTCTCAACTTCCGGCCACTTATTTTTATGATGAAATTTCTCTTATCCGCTTTGCTATCATTTGCCACCGTACACAATGTCAACGCGCAGGATTATCTCGATGCAATGGCAAAGCGCTCTTGTGAATGCGTGGAAAAACTTCCGGAAAATATCAATAAACAGACCATCACAATGCAGGTAGGATTTTGCATATTGCAATCAGCCAGTCCTGATGACAAACTGAAAGTCCTGAAAGATTACCAGCTTGATATGAATAACCCCATGAAAGATGGGCAAAAAACAGGTGAACTCATCGGTACGCGGATGGCCTCCGTATGTCCCGCGACATTGATAAAGTTAAGCTCTGATGCGATAGAGGCACGCGGTTCTGTCAGCGGAAAAATCAATAAGGTTGATGCGGATAATTTTGTCGTATTTTCTCTGCAGGACGCATCTGGAAAAGTCAGTAAATATATCTGGCTGACACAGGTGAAGACGAATCTGGACCTGGCTGCCTCATACAATAATTTGATTGGCAAAACGGTAAAAATTTCATTTGAAACGAAGGATATATTCGATCCGAAAATCAGCGAATACCGCCCGTTTAAAATCATCACAAATCTGCAGGCGAATTAAATTCGCCACTATCTATGATCTATTCGCATGCCGCACCAGGTGTGCATCTGCAGGTTTGAGTTTGTATTGCCCAAACCGGGATATATAAAAAAAGACTGCGATTAAAATCGCAGTCTTTTTATTTTATCCGCACGCTTTTCACAGCAATGCGAATACGCGGTCAAAATGGATTATTTGACTTCGGTGACAAATTTCGCAGTCGGACGACGGACTTTTTTCAGATTGACTAACCAGTCTTTGTCTTCTTCGCGATAGCCCAATGGCAGGATCACGACGCTGCGCAGGCCTTTGGCGCGCAGACCGAGGATCTCGTCTAGCGCGGCAGGATCAAAACCTTCCATCGGTGTGCTGTCGACTTGCTCTTCGGCTGCCGCAACCAGCGCAGTACCGAGGCCAATGTAAGCCTGACGTGCAGCATGCTGGTAGTTAGTTTCTGCATCACGCGCAGGGTAAGTCGACAACAACATGTTGCGATAGTTTTCCCATCCTTCGTTTTTGAATCCGCGTTCATCATTGGTCAGATCAAACATCATGTTGATGCGCTCTGCGGTGTAGTTATCCCATGCAGCGAACACCAGCAGGTGTGAGCCTTCAGTGATCTGAGCTTGGTTCCAGCCGATGGCTTTGATTTTTTCGCGAATTTCAGCATTCGTCACCACCAGCACTTCGTATGGCTGCAAGCCGCTGGACGTTGCGGTCAGGCGGATCGCTTCAAGAATACGGTCCACTTTTTCTTGTGGCACCGCCTTGGCTGGATTCATTTTTTTGGTGGCATAGCGCCATTTCAGTTTTTGAATTAAATCGGACATTACTGGCTTTCGATAAGAGATTGATCTTGATCAGATCTGATTTTCTGCCACATGCGGTAAATCGTTGAGGCAGAATATTCGTTCTGATTAGGACTACTATATCAGGTTGCGCCATTTGTTTCACAAGGGGGCATTTTTCATCCCATCGCAAAAATCAAAAAGACAGAATCGTGACCACGAACGTCGATATTTTCTATAGAAATACATTATTGGGGGAGTATATAGATTTTTACCCCCTAACCTCCTTGATAAATAAGGCGCTTTAAAAATACTCCCCGGGAGTATTTTTAAAGGTTTTCAGGCACTTCTGACGCTTTTTCATTGCACGGCGCAGACAAGTTTCGGCGGGATACCGACTACAAAAAAGCCACCGTCAGCAGTTTCATTGATCTTTCGGCATAATGGCTACTGATAATTTTCGGTTTTGGATGCTGTTGTCTTGGCCTTGAATTCCTTTTACACATCCACTTATTTTTCTTTTTTGCCTGGGATCTAAAAAATGAGCACCCTCTTTTCTCCTGTCAAACTCGGCAACCTCACTCTTAAAAACCGCATCATCATTGCGCCTATGTGTCAGTATTCCGCCGTGGACGGCGCTGTTGGTGACTGGCATCTGATGCATCTCGGCAGCCTTGCCACTTCTGGCGCTGGCATGCTGATTATCGAAGCAACCGCAGTCGAACCTGCGGGTCGCATTTCGCCCTACGATGTCGGTCTGTGGTCAGATGCAACGGAAGCTGCGTTGGGCAAAGTTTTACAGTCTGTACGTCAATATTCGACGATGCCTATCGCCGTGCAACTAGCGCATGCCGGCAGAAAAGCCTCCAGTCAACGCCCGTGGGATGGCGGCCAGTTAATTGCCGAAGCGGATGGTGGCTGGCAAACCGTATCGGCGTCTGCGATTCCACACAACGCCAAAGAAACAGCACCGCTGGCGCTGGATGCAGCTGGATTAGAACGCGTCAAACAGGCTTTTGTTGATGCGGCAAAACGCGCACACGGGCTGGGCATTGATGCGATCGAATTACACGCAGCGCATGGCTATCTGATGCATCAGTTTTTATCGCCGTTATCGAATCAACGCACAGACCAATATGGCGGCAGTCTGGAAAACCGTCTGCGTTTCCCATTAGAGATTTTTGATGTGGTCAAAGCTGCGCTGCCAGAAGGCTACACCCTGGGCATACGGATTTCGGCCAGCGACTGGGTTGACGGTGGCTGGGATGTCGCGCAAAGCAGCGTCTTTACCAAAGAATTAGAGCAACGTGGCTGCGCATTCATACATGTATCCAGCGGTGGTCTCTCACCTTTACAGCAGATTCCTCTTGAACCAGGTTATCAGGTGCATTTTGCTGAGGCCATCAAAAAAGTGACGGCGATGCCGGTGATTGCAGTCGGGCTGATTACTGAGGCCGAACATGCAGAAAGTATTTTGAATCAAGGGCAAGCGGACATGATCGGTATTGCCCGTGGCATTCTGTATGACCCGCACTGGCCGTGGCATGCAGCAGCAAAGCTGGGCGCTAGCGTCGATGTACCACCGCAATACTGGCGTTCACAACCACGCGAATATAAAACTTTGTTTGGCGAAACCCGCATGGGTGGTCGCTGAACGAAGTAAGTAATAAAAAAGGACTGTCATTCACATGGCAGTCCTTTATTTTCAGATTGAAGATGAAGCCGCAGCAACGCCAATTATTGCTATCGCTGCGTTAAATCACATTGCGTTGCGTGACTGCTTGCTTATACCGGGCGACGTGGTGCCTCAACCGTTGCTGTTTTTTGTGATTTCACGACCTGCATCGCAGTCGCGATTAATCCGCTCATATCACCCAGATTCGCTGGCACGATAATCGAGTTATTCGTCTTCGCCAGATTACCAAATGCACCGACATATTGTTCAGCCACTTTCAGATTTACGGCATCGGCACCACCAGGCTCTTGTATCGCAGCAGCTGTTTTACGGATCGCTTCTGCACTCGCTTCCGCAATCGCCAGAATCGCCGCCGCCTGACCTTGTGCACGGTTAATGGATGCCTGCTTCTCACCTTCCGATTTCGCAATCGATGCTTCGCGCTCACCGGTGGCGATATTGATCTGCTCTTGCTTGCGCCCTTCAGAAGCTGCGATCAACGCACGTTTTTCACGCTCAGCCGTAATTTGCGCCTGCATCGCATGCAAAATTTCTTTTGGCGGAGTCAGATCTTTGATCTCATAACGCAGCACTTTCACGCCCCAGTTTGCAGCTGATTCATCAATCGCGCTGACGATCGTGGTATTGATGTGGTCACGTTCTTCAAAGGTTTTATCGAGTTCCATCTTACCGATTACCGAGCGCAAAGTGGTTTGCGCTAACTGAGTAATCGCGGCGATGTAGTTAGAAGAACCATACGAAGCACGCATCGCATCGGTAATCTGGAAATACAGAATACCGTCCACCTGCAACTGGGTATTGTCTTTCGTAATACACACTTGCGGCGGCACATCCAACGGAATTTCTTTGAGTATGTGTTTGTACGCGATTCTATCGATGAACGGCACAACGATATTCAGACCAGGCCCCAGCGTAGTGTGATATTTACCCAAACGCTCAACGACCCAGGCGTGCTGCTGAGGCACAACATTAATTGTTTTGATCACAAACACAATTGCCAGCACTAACAGCACCAGAGCTACGCTACCTATTTCCATATAGTCACCTTAATTTTTTTTGAACATTCATTAAAAAAACATCTGCGTTTCTCGTTTTGCTTACGAGGGTTTGACAATCAGACGACTGCCCTGCACTTCATCAATCACATACGTCCCCGGATATCCGGCCGAGTGCTGCAACTCCACATCCCACATCGCACCACGATACATCGCACGTGCAATGTATTTACCATTCCCCTGATCCTGCCAGTCCTGCACTTGCAATGTCTGGCCGATATCCATATTCACGTTCGGATCGTGCGCAACACTTTTATTTCCTTTCCAGCCGTATTTGCTGTTGTGTAATGCCAGTGTCGCCAGGCTGCCGACCAGTGCAGCAATTATCATCTGCGATGATGTCGAGAGTGTGAAAATAGCAGCAATTGCACCCGCTGCCAGCCCTATCGAAATCATCAGCAAATAAAAAGTGCCGGTGAATAATTCAAGTATGACGACCAGCCCGGCAATGACCGCCCACATCATCCATGCATTCATTTTTTGTTATCTCCTTGTTGTTCGTTGGTGATTGCTGTCTTGTTAAGGTATTGCATTGTGATTTAATACAATAAAAGAAACATCGGTAATATATATGATAATTTACCCATAAAAAAAAGCCCTTGCGACCAGTTGGTAGCGAGGGCTTTTTAACGGAATGTGTTGATGTTTTTGATTTTATTTTTATGTCGTTCTCAATGCGTCAGAGTTTAACCATTCGCTTAAAAATAACAATCAATTTATTAACTATGTGCACACCAAACAACGGAATAAAATGAAAAAACGCGAGAGAACATCACTGTTCATCCCGCGTTTTGAATAGCTGGAATCAGAAAAACTTACTTACCGACTGCTGCCAGTTTTTGCCATGTATCCACCACGGAATCAGGATTCAGAGAAATCGATTCTATGCCTTCCTTCATCAGCCATTCAGCAAAATCCGGATGATCGGATGGGCCCTGACCACAAATACCGACATACTTGTTCAGCTTACGGCAGGCTGCAATCGCTTTAGAAAGCAAAGCACGCACCGCAGGGTCGCGTTCATCGAAATCTGCGGCCAGCAATTCAAGGCCAGAGTCACGATCCAGACCCAGCGTGAGTTGCGTCAGATCATTCGAACCAATCGAGAAGCCGTCAAAGAATTCGAGGAATTCTTCTGCCAGAATCGCATTAGAAGGAACCTCGCACATCATGATCAGGCGCAAACCATTTTCGCCGCGTTTCAAGCCATTTTTTGCCAGCAGATTCACAACTTTTTCAGCCTGACCCAATGTCCGTACGAATGGCACCATGATTTCGACGTTGGTCAAACCCATGTCATTACGTACGCGCTTCATTGCCTGACATTCCATCTCGAAAGACTCATGGAAATCGGAGGCAAGGTAACGTGCAGCTCCACGGAAACCCAACATTGGATTTTCTTCATCCGGTTCGTAGCGTGAACCACCAATCAGCTTTTTGTACTCATTGGATTTGAAGTCAGATAAACGAACGATGACTTTCTTAGGCCAGAATGCCGCAGCAATCGTCGCGACGCCTTCGGCTAATTTATCAACGTAAAATGCTCTTGGCGATGCATGACCACGCGCCACAGATTCAACTGCTTTTTTCAGATCAGCGTCAATATTCGGATATTCCAGAATCGCTTTTGGATGGACGCCGATATTATTGTTGATAATGAATTCCAGACGCGCCAAGCCAACACCATCATTTGGCACCGACTGGAAATCAAACGCCAGTTGTGGATTACCGACGTTGAGCATGATTTTCAATGGCAGTTTAGGCAGGTCGCCACGCAACTCTTCCGTTACCTCGGTTTCCAGTAAACCATCATAGATCTTACCTTCGTCACCTTCTGCACAAGATACGGTGACCAATGTTCCATCTTTCAGAACGTCAGTCGCATGGCCGCAACCAACCACCGCAGGTACGCCCAGTTCGCGTGCAATAATCGCTGCGTGGCATGTACGACCACCACGGTTGGTCACAATCGCGGAAGCACGTTTCATGACTGGCTCCCAGTTAGGATCCGTCATATCGGCAACCAGCACATCACCCGGCTGTACACGTTCCATTTCAGATGGATCATGAATCACGCGCACGCGACCTGCACCGATTTTCTGACCAATCGCACGGCCAGAGGTCAGCACAGTACCAGTACCTTTGAGTTTGAAACGCTGTTGTGCTTCAGTCGCACTTTGCTGAGATTTTACGGTCTCAGGACGTGCTTGCAGGATATACAGCTTACCGTCACGACCATCTTTGCCCCATTCGATATCCATAGGACGACCATAATGTTTCTCGATGATCACTGCATACTTCGCCAGTTCAACGACTTCAGTATCGTTCAATGAATAACGATTGCGCAATTCAACAGGAACATCCACGGTCTTGACCGAGCGGCCGGCTTTTGCTTCGCCGGTGAATTCCATTTTAATCAGCTTGGAGCCGATATTGCGACGGATTACCGGCAATTTGCCTTGTTCCAGCATCGGTTTGTGTACATAGAATTCATCCGGATTCACGGCACCCTGCACCACTGTTTCGCCCAAGCCATAGCTGGAGGTGATGAATACTACATCTTCAAAACCAGATTCGGTATCGATCGTAAACATCACGCCGGCTGCGCCGAGATCAGAACGAACCATACGTTGCACGCCCGCTGACAAAGCAACCTCGGCATGAGTAAAGCCTTTGTGAACACGGTAGGAAATGGCACGATCATTGTACAGAGAAGCGAAAACGTGTTTCATCGCTTCCAGCACGTTTTCGATACCAACCACATTCAGGAAAGTTTCTTGCTGACCGGCAAAAGATGCATCTGGCAAATCTTCTGCAGTGGCGGAAGAGCGCACCGCAAACGACATTTCTGCCGTCGAATCTGCAACCAAGCGGTTGTAAAATTCTTCAATCTCTTTTTGCAAACGTGGCTGAAAAGGTGTTTCTGTAATCCATTGACGAATTTCGGCACCGGCTTTTGCCAGCTCTTTAACATCATCAATATCCAGATGCTCAAGACGGTCGGCGATGCGTTGCGCAAGCGAAAGACCGCCATCGACTGAATAGGACAAGAAATCGCGAAACGCTTGTGCTGTGGTCGCAAAACCACCCGGAACACGGACACCAGCGGAAGCCAGTTGACTGATCATTTCGCCTAAAGATGCATTTTTTCCGCCGACGGATTCAACATCCGTCATGCGTAAATGCTCAAACGAAGCGACATAAGTCGCTTCAGTATTTGCTGCGTTGGACATAACAACCTCTTTTGATGGTAAGAAATCTTTGCTAAGTACTGCTTCGTCGCAGAGCATATTTTTGTTATTCTTGGGGCTAGCGACTTTTCATATCCTGTTAACGCATTTTACATTGTGTCTCGCAAAATTGAGCTATGTGGCAAAAGAAATTGCCTACTTTTTTGTTGGATCGATATGCCACAATTTCACTTAAACTTACACGATCGACCTTATGCCTGATTTCTCTAACCCAAATTTGCCGTCGGCAAACCGTACTGTTTACTTCGTTTCTGACGGTACAGGAATTACTGCTGAAGCATTCGGGCATTCTGTTTTAACCCAGTTTGACCTCAAATTTCGCCAGATTCGCCTGCCATTTATCGATAGTGTCGACAAAGCACATGACGCCGTACGCCGCATCAATGATGCATTTGCCCTTGACGGTAATAGACCCATCGTGTTTTCCACGCTGGTCAAAAAGGAACTCGCTACCATCGTATTTAAATCCAAAGGCTTGCATATGGATTTAATTCAAACCTTTGTTTCACCTTTGGAGCAAGAATTAGGGGTTAAATCCACGCATACGATAGGCCGTAGCCATAACATCACAGACTCAGAAGAATACAAAAATCGCATAGAGGCGATTAATTTTTCACTAACACATGACGATGGGCAATCGCATAAAAATCTGGCTGCCGCCGATGTCATTCTGGTAGGTGTCTCACGCTCAGGGAAAACGCCGACCAGTTTGTATCTGGCGATGCAGTATGGAATCAAGGCCGCCAATTACCCACTGATCCCCGATGATTTCGAGCGTGGAAAAATGCCAAGTGCACTACCGGAATTCCGTCATAAGTTATTCGGACTCAGCATCACACCGGAACGGCTGTCAGAAATCCGGAATGAGCGTCGGCCAGGCAGTAAGTATGCGTCGATAGAAAATTGTCGCTATGAAGTGAATGAAGCTGAAGCGATGATGAAGCGTGAAGGCATACGCTGGCTATCTTCGACAACCAAATCCATTGAGGAAATATCAACGACAATTTTGCAAGAAATTAAAGGCGATACTAAATTGTATTAATGATAGGCGGCTGCATTGCCGCGCTGTCAGATCAGATGTCTGAAGAAATCCCAGCGCACGGCCGGGATTTTTATTTCACTGGAAAGATTGTTGGCGTACTTGCTCAAAAAAGCAGATTGCCGCACTTGCGGCGACGTTTAATGATTCAATGGCCGCTTGCTGAGGTATGGTAACGGTCATGTTTGCCAATGCCATCAGTTTATCCGAAACACCTTGTCCTTCATGTCCGAATAACCAGACCAATGGCTGTGCCAGATCTGCCTGATATATCGTGGTTTGTGTGTGTGAGCTCGTCGCAAATACCGGGACATGTGCATTTTGCAAAACAGTGTCGAGGTCAACATTTTCAAAAATATTGAGCAAAAAATGTGCTCCCATACCTGCCCGCATGACTTTAGGAGACCATGCGAATACGGTGCCGGAACTGCAAAAAACGTTTTTAATTCCGGCTGCAGCAGCGCTCCGTAAAATCGAGCCCAGATTTCCTGGGTCTTGCAAACCGTCAAGAGCAACCGAGTTTTCCGAAACATGTTCGGGCAACACAGGACTAGGTGTATTAACGAGAAACATAATACCTACACCATGCTCGACCTGACTGACGGCCTGATACAGATTGGCCGGTAAGCTTATACACTGAATATGCTGAGACTCGCACAATTCCAGTAATTTACTCACTTCCGGATCGTTTAACGCGACATCGGAGACGATGCATAACTCAGGGGAGCCAAGATGCTGCTGATAGGCTTCACACAAATGTACCCCATCAAGTAAAGTGCGCCCGGCTTTACGTCTGACCTGCGAGCTGGTCGCTAATAATTTTAATTCTTTGTATAAAGAATTCTCGCGCGAAGTAATTTGTTTCATTTCAATAAAGCCTTCACAGGCGCGTAGGATTT
The DNA here is from genome assembly GCF_018139565.1 of Cognatundibacterium rivi. Lineage (GTDB taxonomy): Bacteria > Pseudomonadota > Gammaproteobacteria > Burkholderiales > Burkholderiaceae_D > Undibacterium > Undibacterium rivi. The sequence goes on along the minus strand of NZ_JAGSPK010000002.1, from coordinate 287,978 downwards.
ACGGTGAATTGGTGCAACGCCATGTTCGCGTAATCGTTCAAGGTGTAAGGCGGTCGGATAACCTTTATGCTGATCCAGCGCATATTGCGGATAAGTCAGATGCAGTTGGTACAGAGCGTGATCTCGTGCTGTTTTCGCAAGAATGGATGCGGCAGAAATTGCCGCCACCTTATCATCGCCTTTCACTATCGCTTCTGATCTGATGGACATCACCGGACAACGATTCCCATCAATTAACGCGAGTGTTGGCGTGATCGCCAAGCCCTCAACCGCGCGGCGCATGGCGAGCATGGTTGCCTGCAAAATATTCAACTCATCAATTTCCTGCTCTGAACATTCAGCCACTGACCATGCTAACGCATACTTTTTGATTTCCTCTGCCAGCACGTCCCGTCGCGCCTCGCTAAGTTTTTTAGAATCACGTAAGCCGTCAATCGGATGCTCAGGATCAAGAATCACTGCTGCCGCCATCACTGGTCCAGCCAATGGCCCACGACCGGCTTCATCCACACCGCAAATCCACTCGCCATCGTACACAAACAAATCTAAATTTTCTTGCATATCAAGCCTGAAAAAATGCCTTTAAAGCATCCTGATCTAAAAAATAATGACAAATTTCTTGCGCTGGATGACCGGGCTTTTGACCAATCAACACCGGAACCAGCTCATCATACAAATGAAGCAACTCCGCATCAGCATCGACATCGATGACATCAACAGAAAACTGATGGTGTAGAGAGTAAGCCTGCAATTGCTCCCGCATGTCATCACACAGATGGCAATAACTTCGTGAGTACAGTGTGAAAGCGATCATAAATAAGGCGACATAAATAAAGTAGCGCATTATAAGTCCACAGCACCGCCATCCATAAAGGTGCGAGCAATATTTATAAAAAAAGCTGCCCGTTTTAAGGAGCAGCTTTTTTATATGCCGGATTTAACAGGCTGAATTTATTTAGCTTGCGGTTTAATCGGAATAAACTGGGAGATATTTTCACGACGAACCAGAACAACCGCTGTTTTCTTCGTATCCAGTTTTGCAACCATGCTGGTGAATTGTTTTGCATCTTTCACATCAACATTATTTAATGTCAGAATAATATCGCCTTGCATCAAACCAGCGGCAGCGGCGGCACCATCAGCAGACTCAATTACAACGCCTCCTGCTGGCAATTCTTTTTTCTGCGCATCGCTCAAATCGCCAACGGCAAGTCCAAGGAAATTAGTCTGCTCTTTTTTCGCCTTTTTCTCGGCTTTCTGAGCAACTTTGTCCTGCTCCATTTCAGCGACAGTAATCGTCATTTCACGAATTGCCCCTTTTCTCCAGACTGTCATCGTTGCTTTCGAGCCAGGTTTGGTCGCACCGACAATGCGTGGCAGATCAGTTGATTTTTCAACCGCTTGTCCATTGAATTTCAGAATCACATCACCATCCTGCAATCCGGCTTTTTCTGCAGGGGTGCCGGCTTCAATTCGGACAACGAGTGCTCCCTGTGCCTTTTGTAAGCCAATGGAATCGGCCACATCTTTAGAGACTTCGCCGATCTGCACACCAATACGGCCCCGGGTTACCTTGCCCGTGCCTTTCAATTGATCAGCAACACGCATTGCTTCATCGATCGGAATCGCAAACGAGATGCCCATATAACCGCCGGAACGGCTATAAATTTGTGAATTGATACCAACAACCTCGCCCCGCATATTGATTAATGGGCCGCCTGAATTACCGGGATTCACCGCAACGTCGGTCTGAATTAAAGGTAAATAATCACCTGTATCACGTGCCTTGGCAGAAATAATCCCCGCAGTCACAGTATTATCCAGATCAAATGGTGAGCCAATCGCAATCACCCATTCGCCAGCCTTGATTTTGTCTGAATCACCTATGGTCAATTTCGGTAATTTCGTGCCCTCAATTTTCAATACTGCGACGTCTGTGCGTTTATCACTGCCTATGACTTTCGCTTTGAATTCACGCTTGTCTGTCAGTTTAACGTAGACATCTGTCGCACCATCAATCACGTGTGCATTGGTCAACACATAACCATCCTGTGAAATGATAAAACCTGAGCCAACGCCACGAGGAACTTCCTCTTCTTGTTGCGGTACCTGTTTGCGTCCTTTCGGTGCTGGTGCCTGCTTAGGAATAGGCATTCCGAAGAAGCGGCGGAAGAATTCCTGCATCTGCTCATCTTCCATTCCGTTCATTCCCTGAGCCTGTTGCATTTTTTCAGTAGTACGGATGTTGACAACGGCCGGTCCGGTCTTTTCGACCAACTCAGTAAAATCAGGCAGACCTGTGACTGCGGACGCTGCCTGGGCGACAGGGATAGCATTCACCGCCAGGGGCGCCACAAAACCCACGCAAGCACTGATCGCTATCGTGGAAATCAATTTTTCTAAAGGAAAAAGTTTTTTTGTTTTCATGGGGTCACTCACTTACTTAGATTGTTACTTGGTTTTAAACTCAATCGAGTTCATCACTTGTTGAATCGCTGTTGCAGGAACTTCACCAACGACAGTCAGCCAATAAGCACCTTGTCGTTTTCCCATAATAGTCATTGCGCCTTGCTGCAAACTACCTTCAGTACGGCTCTCACTATCGGGTTCTATAAATACGGAAATAGCGGCCAGACCATCAGAAAATATCATTTGTATGACCTGGTGCGAGGCGCCGGATTTGCTCCCTGCCGACGTCGGAGGAGCAGGAATCACACGCTTCATTTCCTTGGTTTTACGAAACCCGGCTGGCAGCGATCTGACTACCCAGCCGGAATTGATATTGGATTGCACCGTTAAGTTTTCAATATGCCAGCGCGAGATATTTTGAAAGCTGGGTTTCAATTTATTTTTATCAATATCGTTCAGCTTCAACTCTGTAAAAGCGATCTGCTCGATAACGTCATTCTTGGCATTCACTGTCTGCGCACGTAAAAGCAGTCCGGATTGTTTTTCCGCACAAAGACGATAGCCGTAGCGATACGCATCTTTCGGCTGCAACAAATAGGTCTGACATGTAAGTCCGGCAACACGATTCAGGTCGGCTTTTTTTATAGTGTAATTGTCTGGCAGTGACGATGCATTCTGAGTCAGCAAGGCAGGGAAAACTTCTTGCGTCACATTTTTTTCGATCTGTATCGTTTTACTCTCAGGAAGATAGCAAGATACCTCATCACCTTTGCGAATATATTCACGCGGTTTGCCATCCAGAATTTCCAGTTTTTCCAACTCACCATGCTCATCGACATAATGCGTGATTTTAGAAGTTCTGATCTGACTAGCTTGCTGATAAACGAACGTACCTGAATAATTCAGATTTTGTGCCGAGGTCTGAATTTTCTTTAATACTTCCTGTGCTGTCTTCTGATCGTCTGCTGCAACCTGCCCTGCCGCATAAACTGAGCGACCGATAACGCACAGACCCATCAGTAAAACTGACCATCGGAAACGATAAAACAACATAATCCTTACTTCTCCGCTGGGCCAGAAACTGCATTCGCCCGGGTAACATACTGCGTACCAGCACTAATTGCCGGGGAAAATTTTTGATGTGCAATCAGATAGCTATCAATTCTGGGATCACGCAACATTTCGATCGGTGCAGTCTGACGTTCATTCATCTGCTTAGATGATTCCACTGCCGGCTCAACTTGTGCAGGCTCCTGCGTTGACAAATCAGGCGTCACCGACGCTGACGCCAGTTGTAGTCTGTTTGCTGATTTTGGTGAACCACTATCAGATACCTGTACTGTCTGCACCTGATTTTGATTTAACTGCAACAACTGCGGCACAAATACGAACGCAAACAAAGCCGCTACTGCAGCAGTCGCAACGGACAGGTATGAGCGAAGATATTGCGGTTTATCCGACTCTTTCGTCTCATTCTTAACATGCATCTTTGGCATCAAAATAGCTGGTTCGCTGGCAAAGCGTGCTGCAAAGCGCTGATTAAAATCTGCGCTTAACGGCCTGGCAAGATCATCTGAGTGCAACACATCACCTATGTGATGATAGAGCCCCCAAACATCTTTGCTTTCCGTCGAATCCATATCTGCAAGTATGGCATCCAGCGCGACATCGTCTATCTCGCTATCAAGCAATGCTGATATGTTTTCGTTTTTCCTGGTTTCGGTCATCATATTTCTACAAAAATCATGCCTGTTCAATTCATTATCTGACATCAACTACCAACGCTGATCCAGATTCGTTCCTAAAATCGGCCTCAATCGTTCCGCAATCGCCTCGCGGGCACGAAATATTCTGCTGCGTACAGTGCCAATCGGGCACAACATCACGTCGGCAATTTCGTCGTAACTCAAACCTTCAATCTCTCGTAGAGTGATTGCATTCCTTAATTCTTCAGGCAAAGAAGACATCGCTGCATTAACGGTTTCCGCAATCTGCTTACTTGCCAATAAAGATTCAGGCGTATTGATATCTCTTAGTCCGTCTGCATCAACAAAAGTTTCAGCTTCATCGACATCAGCATCGGTTGACGTCGGCGCCCTGCGCCCCTGTGTGACCAGATAGTTTTTTGCAGTGTTAATGCCTATCCGGTAAAGCCAGGTATAAAAAGCTGAATCTCCACGAAAATTAGGTAAAGCCCGATAGGCTTTTATAAATGCCTCCTGCACCACATCTTCTGCCTCAGCCTGATCATAGATGAGACGAGACACGAGCCGCATTAGTTTCCGTTGGTATTTGGAAACCAGAAGCTCAAATGCCTTTTTATCTCCACGCTGCACGCGCTCAACCAATATCTGGTCTATCTCGCGCTCTGTCGTCACTCAATCATCCCGTTTTTGATAAATATTATTTTTAGTTTAATGTGCACAACGGCACTCAGCATCAATGTCTATGCGTATGAGTGAGTATCCATGTTAAAAGTTCCCAGCCCCATTCGCATTCCTTGCAGTTGCTTTGTCATGATGCATCAGTATCCATAGCAGAGCCACCCGCAATCGATGAAACGCTGTAAGGCTAACGGAATCCGGCAAGATAAGAATACGGTGAATTTTTCCATCATCGGAAACAAAACATAAAGCCATCACATACTGCCAAATGACACTACTGCGATGCAACTTAACAAGCTTCGCTGAATCAATCTGCCCTGCTATCTGAAGAAAAATATCGCCACTCTTTAATACATTAAGATCTGAGACACGGCTTCTTGACCTCGCTACGATCAGCGACAGAACACACACGATTGCAAAACCAGCTACCGCAATTACAAATGAGATAGATGGCAATCCTATATTTAACAGAAATAAATACCAGCCTATGTTTGCGAGTACGACCATCAGGCAAAGCAGATATAGCAGCAGCCTTGATGGTTTAATGGTGACCCGAACGGATATCGTCATATAAACAAAAAAGGCACTTCATTTCAAAGAAACAAAGTGCCTTTTTCTAATGTGCTGATGAATTATATTTTTGCGAAAATCAAAGTTCCGTTGGTACCGCCAAAACCAAACGAATTCTTCATTGCATAATCAATTTTCATATCCCTGGCTACGTTTGCACAATAGTCGAGATCACACTCAGGATCTTGATTAAAAATATTAATTGTCGGCGGCGACACCTGATTATGCAGCGCCAATACCGTAAATACAGATTCAATACCGCCTGCACCACCGAGCAAATGCCCCGTCATGGATTTAGTGGAATTCACCGTTAATTTATATGCATGGTCTGCAAATGTGGCCTTAATCGCATCCGTCTCGTTTTTATCACCCAACGGCGTCGACGTACCATGTGCATTCAGATAATCAATCTGATCAGCATTAATACCCGCATTTTTCATTGCGTTAATCATGCTGCGACGTGGACCGTCCATGCTAGGTGAAGTAATGTGATATGCATCACCACTCATACCGAAGCCGATCACTTCCGCATAAATTTTTGCACCACGCGCCTTCGCATGCTCATATTCTTCCAGCATCATGACGCCAGCACCTTCGCCAAGTACAAAGCCATCACGGTCTTTGTCCCACGGGCGAGAGGCGGTTGCCGGATCATCATTACGGGAAGAAAGCGCCCGCGCTGACGCAAAGCCGCCCAAACCTAACGGAGAAATCGTTGACTCTGCACCACCGGCAATCATCGCATCTGCGTCACCGTATTCAATCATGCGTGCAGCCTGACCTATACAATGCAGACCAGTCGTACATGCAGTAACTATCGCCAGATTTGGCCCTTTCAAGCCATATTTGATCGATAAATTACCCGAAATCATGTTGATGATAGACGCTGGCACGAAAAACGGGCTGATACGGCGTGGGCCACGTTCAATCAAGGTTTCTTTCGTTGCCTCGATCAGCGGCAAGCCACCGATACCAGAACCGACGATAACACCGATACGCTCGGCATTCTCTTCGGTAACAACCATTCCGCTGTCCTGAAACGCCTGCATCCCAGCGGCAATGCCGAAATGGATGAAAGTGTCCATGTTACGAGCTTCTTTTGCCGGGATGTAATCCTCGACATTGAAGTCCTTCACTTCTCCAGCGAAATGCGTGGAAAAGGGAGTTGCATCAAATTTGGTGATCGTAGCGATACCAGATTTGCCGGCCTTTGCAGCATCCCACGCGGCAGCAATCGAATTGCCTATGGGCGAGATACATCCAAGTCCGGTTACAACGACACGACGTTTAAGCGTACGACTCAAGCGCTTCTCCTGGATTTAAAAACGTGGTAACAGAATTAGGCCTTAACGTGTGCAGTAGCGTAATCAATCGCTTGTTGCACAGTTGTGATTTTTTCAGCTTGTTCGTCAGGGATTTCCATTTCGAATTCGTCTTCGAGTGCCATCACCAGTTCAACGGTATCAAGGGAATCAGCACCCAGATCATCAACGAAAGAGGATTCAATTTTGATGTCAGCTTCAGCGACGCCCAGTTGTTCAGCGACGATTTTCTTAACGCGTTGTTCGATATCGGACATGTGTATCTCCAGTGAAAAAATCAAAAATAAGGGCTTACAGAAAGTGCGCGCATTTTAGCAGGTTTGTACGCAAAAAAAGCAAGCCTGACGATTTTAGCAATAACTCCTGTTATTTTCGCAGAAATTACCGCCAACTATCGTCAAATAAATTATGCAAGGTACATCCCGCCATTAACGTGAAGGGTCGTACCAGTAATATAACCCGCATCTGGCGACGCCAAAAAGACCGTTGCTGCTGCAATATCCTCCGGACGGCCAAGTTTCGCCATCGGGATTTGCACCAAAATTGCCGCCTTTTGCTCATCCGTCAGTGCCTTTGTCATATCAGTATCGATAAATCCGGGAGCAATACAGTTAACTGTAATGTTACGGCTACCGATCTCACGCGCCAATGCACGACTCATGCCAGCCACACCCGCCTTCGCCGCAGCATAGTTCATTTGGCCCGGATTGCCGGACGAACCAACCACAGACGTAATATTAATGATGCGGCCATGTTTTGCTTTCATCATGCCGCGCAACACTGCACGGGATAAACGCGCCACCGAATTCAGATTGGTTGTGATGACGCTATCCCAATCCTCTTCTTTCATACGCATCGCCAGTTGATCCTGGGTAATTCCCGCATTATTAACGAGAATTGACAAACTGCCGTATTCCTTCTGAATTTCATCCACCAGCGATGTACAGCGCTCAACATCATTTACATTGAACGCAACGCCCTTGCCCGCACCGTGAGCAACATCAGCAAGATATGCAGAAATCGCCTCGGCGCCTGCTTCTGTGGTTGCAGTACCAATGACCTTTGCGCCAGCCTGTGCCAATGCAATAGCGATTGCCTTACCAATACCGCGCGACGCGCCGGTCACCAAAGCGACTTGATTTTCTAATTGTCGGGTCATTTTAAAGATTCCAATACTTTTTCCAGAGTAGCCTGATCGTAAATTGCGTCACCGATCAGATCTGCATTAATACGCTTTGTCAAACCAGCCAGCACCTTACCAGGGCCACATTCAATGACATTGCGGATACCACTTGCATGTACTGCCTGAATGGTTTCAACCCAACGAACCGGACTCGCGGCCTGCCGAACCAGTGCGTCCTTAATCAGCGCAGGATCAGTCACGATCGCAACATCGACGTTATTAATCAGCGGAATTGCTGGCGCAGAAAATGCGATTCCAGCCATGTATTCACGCAGCTTATCGGATGCGGGCTTGAGTAAGGACGAGTGAAATGGTGCGGAAACAGGCAGCGTCAGAGCGCGCTTGGCACCTTTCGCTTTAGCAATTTCACAGGCACGCTCAACAGCCGCTTTACTGCCTGCAATCACTACTTGCGCCGGTGCGTTGAAATTCACTGCCTCAACAACCTCCCCTTCAGCAGCTTCACGACACGCAGCAATGACATCTTCATCGCTCAAGCCAAGAATCGCTGCCATCCCGCCCTTACCAACAGGCACTGCATCTTGCATTGCCTGCGCACGAAACCGTACCAGAGGCACGGCATCTTTAAATGCAATCACACCTGCAGCCACTAATGCCGAATATTCACCAAGGCTATGGCCTGCAACCAATTTAGGCACAGCACCACCAGCAGCAATCCAGGCGCGGTAGCAGGCAACCGCTGCAGTTAACATCACTGGCTGCGTATTCGTTGTTAAATCAAGTGTTTCCTTCGGACCTTCGGAAATCAGCTTCCCCAGATCAAACTGCAAGGCATCAGATGCCTCAGTGATCGTTTGCTGAACCACAGGATTATCAGCAAAGCCATTCAGCATGCCGATCGCCTGCGAGCCCTGACCTGGAAATACAAATGCAAATTGGGTCATATTATCTATGTCTCTCTGGTTATGTTGATTGCTACATCTGCACAATGGCGGCACCCCAGGTAAATCCGCCACCGACACCTTCTAATAATATTTTGTGGCCAGACTGTATTCTGCCATCGCGCACAGCCTGATCCAGCGCCAAAGGAACAGACGCCGCTGATGTATTACCATGCTGATCAACCGTCACGACCAACTTATCCAAAGGCAAGCGCATTTTCTTGGCAGTGCTATGCATGATGCGCAGATTCGCCTGATGAGGAATCAACCAATCGATATCTTCTGCGTTCAAGCCAGCCTGTGCTAACGCTTCATTAGCCACTTTTTCTAAAACAGATACCGCCAATTTAAAGACGGCCTGACCATCCATCTGCAAATAACCGCTACCGGCAATGGCTCCGTCCTGCACCGTGCCCGGTACGGACAAAATATCTGCGTATCCGCCATCGGCATGCAACTTGGTCGCCAGCACCCCGGGCTCATTCGACGCACTCATTACCACCGCACCGGCGCCGTCACCAAACAACACACAAGTGGTGCGGTCATCAAAATTCAGAATACGGGAAAACACTTCAGCACCGATCACCAGTACATTTTTATGCGCACCGGATTTAATCATGCTGTCTGCAATCGACATTCCATACATGAAGCCACTGCAAACGGCCTGCACATCCATCGCAGGCGCGCCATTAGTCAGTCCCAGTTTATTCTGCACCACACAGGCGGTACTAGGGAATCCACCAATGAAATCGGGAGTCGAGGTCGCCAGAATAATCAGGTCGATATCGTTCGGCGTCAGCTTCGCTGCTTCCAGCGCTTTTTTGGCTGCTGCGACACCCATATCGCTGGACTTCTCTCCATCATCAGCATAATGCCGCGAAGAAATGCCGCTGCGGGAAACGATCCACTCATCAGAAGTTTCTATCCCTTTTTTGGCCAACTGGTCAGCCAATTCCTGGTTACTGACTTTTTTTGCTGGCAGATAGCTGCCAGTACCTATGATTTTACTAAAAATTGTCATGCGCTTATTTTGCCATCAGGTCATTATTATATTCGGGCGAAGCCAGGTCTGCCACTGGCATGAGTTTCGCCATCGAATTAGAAATACGAGTCAGGACATCATTTTTTGCCGCATCAAATGCGCGCTGTATTGCCCACTCATAGCTATATTTATCTGCACTGCCATGGCTTTTAAAAACCAGGCCGCGCAAACCAAGTAAACAACCGCCATTGTAATTGGAAGGGTTCATCGTCTGCGAAATCGACTTTAAAGCACCGCGCGCAATCAGCGCACCCAACATGTTCAATGGATTACTCTTAAACGCGCCTGTCAGGGTCGTTTTCACAAAGCGCCCCATACCCTCGGCTGCTTTCAAGGTCACATTACCGACGAAACCATCGCACACCACAATGTCGGTCGTGCCTTTGAATATATCATTACCCTCGACGTTGCCATAAAAATTCAACAGACCACGCTCATGATCAGCCCGCAGCAATTGCGCGGTTTTTTTAACGACATCGTTACCCTTGATATCCTCTTCGCCGACGTTCAGCAGGCCAATGCTTGGCCTTTCCTTACCTTCCAGTGCAGACACCAAAGCTGATCCCATAATCGCAAACTGATGCAAATGCAAAGGCTCGCAATCGACGTTCGCGCCGAGATCCAGCATATAAGTTGGCAGATTTTTTTGATTTGGCAGCATGCCGCTGATCGCAGGGCGATCCACGCTCTGCATGGTTTTCAGGACATAGCGCGACACCGCCATCAAAGCCCCGGTATTGCCAGCTGAAACGCAGGCTTGTGCATGTCCGTCTTTTACCTGCGTGACCGCAACACGCATCGAAGAATCTTTTTTACGACGCAGCGCAATCTCAATAGGGTCATCCATTTCCACCACTTCGGTGGCGTGGATAATTTTCATGCGTGGATGATGTTCAGCATGATTCTTTTTAAGTTCAGCCTGGATAACCGATTCAAGTCCGACCAGCAGAAATTCAACATCAGGCTCGCGATGAGCGAAAGCAACCGCCGCCGCCACTGTAACTGACGGGCCATGATCGCCACCCATGCAGTCTATGGAAATTTTTATTGTCATGTAGTGTTACTAAACTTCGATCCGAAACGACTAGTGTACCAAACGAAGAGGTAATTTCCGTCAATTCCATTTTCACGCAGAAATGAAAAAAAGAAAAAACAGAGAAAATCAGTCTGGATCCGAAAACGTGTTTATAAAATCAGGGAACAGACAACTCTGAACACCGGAATTCAGGAAAAACAGGCATAAAAAAAGCGGCGCCAAGTACGAGACTCGTCACGCCGCTTCCTTTAACAAGAACAGAGATTACTCGTCGTTCTTAGTTTTCAATACTTTACGACCACGGTAAAAGCCGTTAGGGCTGATGTGGTGACGCATATGTGTCTCACCAGTTGTTGGCTCGATACCTAACTGTGGTGCAGTCAGGAAATCGTGGGAACGGTGCATGCCACGCTTGGATGGGGACTTTTTATTTTGCTGAACTGCCATGATAACTCCTAATACTTCAAAAAATGTTTCTAAAAATTTACACACCTGGCTAAAGAATGCGCACACATAGTAATGCGAACATCGCCAACCAAGAATCCCTAACAATACTTCGACCTGAGTGTTTTTTCAGAATAATGCCACTAGGTACGCCCACTAATTTTCTTCAACACAGCAAAAGGTGATTCTTTTTTACTGACTTCTGCTTCCATCGCTGCAGTAGTACTTGCTGAAGCCATCGATACATCCGGGCATACTGCATGTTTGGGCGATTGGGGTATTGCGAGCAGCGCTTCATCTTCGATCAAATCATTGACATCAAATGTTTTGCTGCCTACTACAACATCGACCTCGTCATCATCAAGCAATGCGTCAATTTCATCAGCATTTTCTTCGTTTTTGGCGAGTATCAATACAGATTCAGAGTCAATTTCATATGCAAATGGTGTCAGGCAGCGCTGGCACATCAGATTCACGCTGCCAGTCACACTTAATACCAGCCGTGGATGACCCAGTGCATCTTTACCGCCAGACAAAGACCAGTTCAACGCACCATCGGTGTTTGCACTCTCGCCTGAAAGCCGGGGTAAATCTGCGACTAAAATGCTTCCTGAACGTTGCTCTTCGAGCCGACAATACGCGAAAGCGTCAATCACAAAAGCTTGCATAGGATTATTTGAACCCAGAAAACCTGCGATAATAACAGCACTCGGCCTTGTTAGTCAAAGGCTTACAGGCATTTTTTAAGCCAAAACGACTTATGCCGGTTATTTACCGCTGATTTCCCTGAATATGCTCAAACACCAGCCTGACTCACCACACTTCAATTCCAACCCACGCCTGATTCTCGCATCCAGCTCGGTCTATCGCCACGAATTATTAGCCCGGCTGCAAATCCCCTTCGAGTCGAGGGTGCCGGATATCGATGAAACTGCGCGACATGGCGAAATACCAGAAGCCACTGCCCTGCGGCTGGCACAACAAAAAGCCGAAGCCATCGCGAAGCAACTGACATCGTCCGCAGCAGATTTCGCAGAAAATGCGCTCATTATCGGCTCTGACCAGGTAGCGACACTGAATGGCATCCACATCGGCAAGCCCGGCGATCATGCCAGCGCCTTAAAGCAATTGCAACTGATGCGCGGCAAAGAAGTTGTTTTCCATACCGCATTATGTCTGCTGGACACCCGCTCCGGCGCGCAGCCAGCGGTACAATTGCGCAACGTGCAAACCGTCGTACGTTTCCGCGATTTACCGGATGCAGAACTCGATGCCTATTTGCGCATAGAGCAACCCTACGATTGCGCGGGCAGCGCAAAAAACGAAGCGCTCGGCATCAGCATCTTAGCGTCGATACAAAGCGATGATCCGACCGCACTGACAGGATTACCTTTGATTGCGTTGACCGACATGCTGCGCAAGGCTGGCGTTCAGTTTTATCGCTAAGCACCAAAAAATGCCCTGTTTTTAGCAAAATTTGGGGAGTATCTGCCTTTTTTGCCTTATTGTCAGCGTAAAACAAGGGCGTAAAAAGATACTCCCCCCCAGTATTTACAAGCACAAAATGACGCCGATAAGCCTGTTTTAGTTAAGTACGCAGTTAAGTACACAGTTAAGTGTCGCCATGGCAGAACGGTATAAACAAGCGCTATATCGTTACCACGACCGTTCTGCTCAGACTCAAATCTAATCACACCGGCCTATTTTCAGCTCCATTTTCAACGATATTTTTAGTTTCATTAAAAGACTTCCCCATGACAGGCACACTATTCCTCATCCCCAACACACTGGGCTACAATGAAGGCCAGCAAGACGGTTTGCTGGCGAAAATCATTCCCGATACCGTGCAAGCGATGTCCGCGCAGCTCGGTCATTTCGTTGCGGAGAATGCTAAAACCACCCGCGCCTACCTTAAATTTCTCGGTCAGCATCATCCTCTGAAGCTCGCAATGCAGGATATACAGATCAGCGAACTCAACGTGAATACGCCAGTGCAGGCACTCGAAGGTCTGCTGCAACCCTTATTGCAAGGCCATGATGTCGGCCTGATTTCTGAGGCTGGCGTTCCCGCTGTTGCCGATCCTGGCGCGAATCTGGTACGACTCGCGCATCAGCGCAACATCACAGTTCGCCCGCTGGTCGGCCCCTCATCCTTGTTGCTGGCGTTGATGGGCAGCGGCTTGAATGGTCAGAGCTTCGCCTTTCACGGCTACTTGCCAACCGATGCCACGTTACGCGCAAAACGTATCAAAGAGCTGGAAGACCGTTCGCGCAAAGAAAGGCAAACGCAATTGTTGATAGAAACGCCGTATCGCAACGCCGCCATGCTGGAAGCGCTGGCAAACCAATGTCAGGCACAAAGCCTGATTTGCGTTGCCACCGATCTGACATTGCCAACCGAATCGATACAGACGCGCACCGCGGCAGAATGGAAAAAGCGCATCGCCGCTGGTCAGAGCCCGGATTTCCATAAAAAACCGACGGTATTTCTGTTCCTTGCCAGTTAATTGCGAACGACCGATCTATTTTTTGAATTTACGCTAAGATAAGACTTTCTCAAGGAGACGCCCATGTTGAATTTCGATTTCTACAATCCGACTCACATCCTGTTCGGCAAAGGCCGTATTGCCGACATCCATCAAGCCATACCGGCAGATGCCAAAGTATTGTTGCTGTACGGTGGTGGCAGCATCAAGCAAAACGGCGTGTTCGATCAGGTCATCGCCGCACTCGGCAACCGCAGCATCACCGAATTTGCGGGCATCGAGCCCAATCCAAGTTATGAAACGCTGATGAAAGCCGTCGACGTTATCAAACAAGGCAATATTGATTTCCTGCTGGCGGTCGGCGGCGGCTCAGTGATTGACGGCACCAAATTCATCGCAGCGGCAGCCTTATTTGAAGGCGGCGATCCGTGGGCGATTATGGAAAAACATGGCCGCAATGTGACCAAAGCCCTGCCGTTCGGCAGCATCCTGACTTTACCGGCGACAGGCTCAGAAATGAATGATGGCGGCGTCGTCACCCGTCAATCGATCAAAGCCAAACTCGCATTCAGCAGCCGTCATTGTTTCCCGAAATTTTCGGTTCTCGACCCCACCACGACTTACACCCTGCCAGTACGCCAGATCGGCAACGGCGCGGTCGATGCGTTTGTGCACGTAATGGAACAGTACCTGACCTATCCGGTCAACTCGCCGGTGCAAGATCGCTTTGCCGAAGGCCTGCTCAAAACGCTGATCGAAGAAGGCCCGAAAGCCCTCGCTAATCCAGAAGATTACGACGTGCGTGCGAATCTGATGTGGTGCGCCACGATGGCCTTGAATGGTCTGATTTCTACCGGCGTACCGCAAGACTGGGCGACCCACATGATAGGCCACGAACTGACTGCCCTGCATGGCATAGACCACGCCCAGACACTGGCTATCGTCTTGCCGAGTATGCTGCGTGTGCGCAAAGAAGGCAAACGCGCGAAGTTGCTGCAATTCGCTGAGCGCGTCTGGGATATCCGCGAAGGCAGCGAAGACAGCCGCGTCGACAGCGCGATCAGCCGCATGCAGGATTACTTTGAGCAAATGGGCGTCAAAACCCGCCTCAGCGATTACAAACTCGGCGCAGACGATATATCCCCCATCATCGCCGCACTGGAATCTCACCGCATGCTGACCATCGGCGAAAAACGCGACGTCACGCTCGATGTCAGCCGTCAGGTGCTGGAATTGAGTTTGTAAGCAACTCGAACAAAAAAATGGGCGACTGTCGAAGTCGCCCTTTTGGGTCTCAGGTTACGCGTCGCGTCTCTATTACTAAATGAGTAAAGATGAGTCTGGCAGCATCTAAACATAACCCGCTAGCAATTTGTTTCAAGCTTTCGGTATTTTTTTATCTTCGTCGTAGCCCAATAGGCCTAAGAGCCTTCCCGTCGCTTGCGACAATTGTTTATCAACCCCCTCTACATCTAACAGAAATTTACGAAAATTTTTTGCTGAAAATTCTTCCAGTACGTGTGGAGGATTTTGGGGGTGAGCTTTCGTCTTCGATCGTAAAACAGGAATAATATCGGTACTGTCTTCAGGCTGACCGAGAACAAACCAGTGAGAATGAACAAATTTATTTCTACTGTCCTCAAGACGTCCAATTCGTTTAATTTCTGAATTGGCATGTTTCATTTCAAGCTCAAGTGCAGCCTTTGTTTTTTGCAATTCACAACACTTTTTATACTCTGGTCTTGATGGGAGGTAACTTATCTGCATCTCCAGCAATCGCCGTTTGGTACGAAAAGGGGCTTCAGCAATCGCTATTCTCAGAAGCTCGACCACTTCACCGCGGGGTTTTGAACTGGCGGCGGCCAATTGAAGAAGCCTATGTTCAATTGTTTGTTCCAACCCTTGAAAAGTCCGAATGGATCTACCGAGAAGCAAATCAAACTCATCAATCAATTCAGATTGATGACCGTATTTACGAGCACCTTCGTCAGCATTAGAAGTCATAAATGTTTGTTTTAGATTCAGCAAAAATAAATTTCAACGCGAAACAGTAAAAATTACCCACACACATTGAATCCCGCACTAAATTTCGCTAATGAACACACTCTAAACCCATAAACCCAAAAAGTACTAATAAATCATCACTCCGATGAAAGCTCAAATTCCTTTTTTACCAAAGATTTGAGCAACTTATTTCCCCGCCTTCTGAATATGGCAGTGCATCGTCAGGAAACGGATCGCACCAGTCAGGTAGGTGTCCCAGTCATCAAGCAGGTATTGATTGGCTTCTTCGACGAAATTGTCCCAGTCTTCCAGCAAGCCTTCCTGCTTTTCATGCGGTGCCGATTCTTTGATCCAGGCAGTCGCCAGCGCGTGATCAAAGCCATCGTTGCGGAATTGTTTGATGATGGTTTTTGCGGCTTTTTCTGTCAGCGTGGTTTTGGGCGGAACACCGGCTGAGATACATAAAAACAGGGTCATCAGCGAATCAACGTCTATCTTGCCTTTGGTCAGGCGCGTCCATTCTTTGGATACCAACGCATCGTATTCTGAGGTATCTTCGATTTCATGATCGCCGAGGTAATAACGCTCTTTCAGTGCAAACACCAGTTGCGCCAGCGGCGTTGTTTTGTTTTGCAGCAAGGGTAAATCGTGTTGTTTGATTTCGTCGATCACCCGCTGCACCACTGGCAAAAAGGCGGGTGGCACTTCAGACAAATCAGCTGATGCCAGCGCTTTATTACGTTTTGCCGGTGTCATCGCACGTATTGTTTCCAGCAAGGTTGCAAATTGAATCTGATTTTCGATCGTGGCATCAGGGCCGCCAAACATTTGTGCCAGCAAGGCGGTGCGAACCACGCCCACGGCTTCCACATCTTCATCCTGCAGATACGATGGCGTCAGCCCCAGCCATTCGCCAAACCAGTATCCAGCCTGAATTTCCAGCGCATTGAGCTGGCGGTGTTCGAGCGCATTGCGGTATTCCTGCGGTTTCTCTTTGAGCGACCAGGCATCCAGAAAATCTTCGACCTTGCCTTTGGTTTCGCGGCCGAGCAAGGCATATTCCGGCATCGCAAATAAGGCTTTCAACAAGCCGGAGCCGCCACGCGACAGGCTCAGGAAAGTATTGTCACGAATCAGTTTGGCCGCCAGTTCGAGATCGCCTTTCGATGTCTCGATCAGATACAGGCTCGCCAGATTGACGATGCGCTTGCGTGCCAATTCAATTTCCGGGCGCAGATATTTACTACCAAACGCTTCCGCAATCTGCACCATGCCTTTCGGCGCTTCGGTTTCGATCGCTGCAATCTTGCTGCTGGCGATGATGGCTTTTTGTACGCCATAGCGTAATGCTGACTCAAAAAATGGCCGGTTATCAATCAGGGCAATATCGTAAACAGAGGCTGTCATCGTATCTTCACTCGCTTTTTACTCGCAGCTGACGCACATTGGCGCAAGCAACTTACCGGAATTAGGGAAACTAACAAAAAATGCAGAACACGATCGCCGCGCTCTGCATTGATTCAGAATGCCGACAGCAAATTACAGCGCGGATTCTTCGTCATCCTTGTCGTCACCGTCATCATTATTTTTAGGACGCTCATCTTCTTCTGCCTCGCCCTCGCCGCCTTCAAGCTCATCACTTTGCTGGCTCGCCAGATACGCTTTATAGCGAGCGCGCAGCTTCATCAGCACTTCACGGAAAATTTCCGGCAACTCGTAACGCAGCAGATAGGTGACCTGCATCCAGTCGTGATCTTCCAGATTCGCCATATCAAGTGGCGACGCGAGGCTTTCGGTATCCCGATCCAGATTCATCAGATCGTCTTCCTGCGCCTGGGTTTTAGCGCCATCGCCATATTCGTATAAATCGAACGTCGCGTATTTATAAAAATGCTCGACCATCGGTGCACGATCCATCAGGTAATCAACCAGCGCATCGTAGCCACCGTCGACTTCGGCGATTTCGTACAAAAATTCTGCAGGATCAGCGCCTTCACGGAAAATAACGGAATTGATCATGCCGCGTAATTGCTCATGCGTCTGATCGCCATAACGGCGCTCCAGCACAACCGCTTGTGCGAATTGTTCCGGCGTCACCAGCAAATTCACCAACGACTCTTTGGACGCGTCGTATTCGCGGATAATCGCCAGTAAATCTTTGGCCGGAAAATCATCCAGTGCGGCGACCAGCGCCTTGTCGCCTTCTGTTTCTGCGATGTTAGCCAATGCGAATTCGGCACCGGCGATATCGCCCGCCATGATCAGGTTTTGCGCTTCAATTAATGCAGGTAAGCTCATGTTTTATCCTTAGTCTTTGCGGTCAAAACCTTGTTCAGCCAGCCAGTCTGCGCCTGCTTCGTCAAGGTCGTAATCGTCACCATCATCGCCGTCGTCGCGGCCGTGGCGACCGTAGTTTCCATCGAGGTCGCCGTTTTCTTTCAATTCTTCATCGGCGTCGTTGATTTCTTTATCTTCGTCGTCGGCTTCCAGTGTATTCGTGGCGCTGTGTTTGCGCGTTTGCTGGCCGCGATTCAGATATTCGAGCGCTGCCGCAATCACCAGAAATTTCTCACCGGCCGCTTCTTTTAAAACGATCTTGCTCAATGGTTCTGCCCAAGGCTCGAGTTTGACGGCAGCGGATAAACTTTTCCACGTTGGCAGCTTGGCTTCTTCGCGGGTCGACAGTGATTCCAGCGCCAGCGGATTCATGAATATAAATCCCATGTGGAAGGCCGATGCCAGCATTTCCGGGTTCGATTCCATCATCGGCAACAACAAAGGCAGTTGTTCGCCTTTTTCACGCAGACGCGCCTTCAGGACATTTTTGCCTTCGGAATCTGATTTCAGATCTTCGATTTCGGCGTTATACACCGCCATCAGATCTTCAAAAAAACGGGACAATTTCACTTCAATACTCCTGATAAATAATGCTTCCAGATGTCAGTCGCCGTTTCCAGCGGAGAATCGAGCAAGTTACGACGACGATTTTCATCATAAGCGGCACGCGCCGCATCGTCAGACAAAATGTCGTAGGCTTCTTTGACCGCATGAAATTTTTCTGGTGCCAGTTCCGATGTATTCCTGTCAGGATGGAACTCTGCCGCTTTCTGGCGGAAGGCTTTTTTCACATCCGACAATGACGCATTCGGCGCAATACCGAGAATGACGTAATAATCTTTCATATGCTTTTCGCTTCCATTTTTTATTCACGCTTTTTTCACGCTTTTATTCACGCTGACAAGACCATCAGCGCTACATCAACGTTCCCCTGAATGCGGCTGACACTGGCAACCAGGCGCCAGCGACTTCATCGCATGACAGCGGCTGCTGATCCTAAAAAAATACCGCCTGAGTGCCAAAAATGAGGTGTTTTTGGGGAGTATGCAGCAAAAACTGGCATTTCCCTTATATTATTCAAGGGTGTTTACATATACCCGGGGGAGTATATGTAAACTGGCAAACTGCGCCGACAGGCTGTGATCTGCACCGGCTCTCAACAAGGATCGCCGGGCACAGATCCGTCGCCAGAATTAATGGTGGTGACCGTGTTCGCCGTGTACGTGACCGTGGACGATTTCTTCGTCAGTCGCTTCACGAATATCCAGCACTTCCGTGTCGAAGCGTATCGTCATGCCCGCCAGCGGATGATTGCCATCCACAGTCACAACACCGGCATCAATCTTCGTGACGCGGAACTGCATGGTTTCTTCAGTTTCCGGATCGCGGGTTTCAAACATCATGCCGACTTCGATATCCGGTGGAAATGCGCTGATATCTTCTTCGCGCACGAATTCGGATTCGATTTCACCAAAGCCGTCTTCCGGTGCCAGCACCACAGATACCTTATCGCCAACCTTCTTGCCTTCCAACGCGGCTTCAACGGCGGGCAGAATATTGTCGTAATCACCGTGCAGATAAACAATAGGATCACGGTTCTGATCAATGATGTCGCCGTTCGTATTGAACATCGTGTAATTCAGGCTGACAACGGAGTTGGCTTTAATTTGCATGGCGTATATTGTGTAAATGTAGGTGAAATTTTGAACAAGGGCGGCGCTGTAAGCGTGCTGCACAGATAGCATCGAAAGCGCGGATTTAAAGACATGCAAGGAAAATACTACGCTCATTTGCAATAAAAATCCGTCATACCTACCCCGATCAGGGGCTGTATTGTAGCAGAGAGCGCTTTTCCGACTGAAATAACACCTAGCTGACTATGTACAAACACCTTGCGAAGCTAAAGTAACGCAAAAGACACAGCAAGAATAGCTCAAACAGGGTATATTCCGCGCCTTTCATTTCACCCACATCCGGAACCGCTATGCTCATCATCACGATCAAACAAGGTAAAGAAAAAGCATTGCTGGAGGGGCAACCCTGGATTTATCTTTCAGCCATCGAACGCATAGACGGTAAATTTGGCGAGCGAATTAAATCCGGCGCAACGGCGCTGGTCCGTTCGTCTTCCGGCCAATTTCTGGCACGTGCCGGATGGAGCCCGAAATCGCAGATTCGCGCCCGGATCTGGACGCTCGATGAAAAAGAAGCGGTGGATCACGCCATGATCAAACGTCGGGTTCAGGCGGCGTTAGCGAAATCGCGCGCAAGCAAAAACAAAGCGGGCAGCGCAAAACGACTGATTAATGCGGAAGCCGATCAGTTGCCGGGCTTACTGGTCGATTTTTACGGCGACAAACCTGGCTATCTGGTCTGCCAATTTCAGGCCGCCTGTGTGGATGCCTGGAAAGTGACCATTGTCAAAACGCTGATCGCCGAAACTGGTTGCCCGAATGTATATGAATATGCAGACGAACTGGTACGCAAAGGCGAAGGTTTACCATGGAATTCCAGCGCCCTCGCAGGTGAAGCGCCACCTGATGAATACGGGTTTGATTAACTACGCTCTTGCTATTTCGCATGGCATATCTTTGGTTTAAATGAAATCAAGTGTATTTGAACAAGCGATGGCCATTACTGACAATTCAATTTTTGCTTAATGCACTGATACAAACAAAGCAATTATTGTACTAGAGAGGCTTAGCACAGCTATGCCCACGAAAGCCTCCCCCTCTTTTCCCCGCGGGTATCAATCGTTTTTGATAAAAGTCATTAGCTGAACAACTGCGACGTTTTTTCAATTTACTAACAAAAGTGGCAAAGTTATAATAGAAAGTTAGTTAAAAATTAAAAACTATTACTCTATGAAATATAAACAAACTCTTATCTGCACTATCACGATTGGTCTACTCGCGTCCTGCGGGGGTGGGGGAAGCAGCAGTTCAACAAGTACTAACAACAATGCGATTTCGGACCCTGCCCCAACATCTACTCAATACGTAAGGCCGTTAGCTGCAGAGGGGGACACGTATACATTCAAAGTTTCCCATCGTTTCCGCTACGCAAATACCTGGGACACCTATTACAGAAGTGAAATCTACTCCGCACCTAATGCGCAAGGATTGCAAAACCGGGCGATATACGTCAGTGGGCCTTACAGCACTCACTTTACAGAAGTACTGGATAAAGATGGTGTTGTGGCGAACCGCTTCCGATTGTCCTACATCCAGTTACCTGACATTAAGTTTTACAATACCTGCAGTTACGATCCGGGCATGAGCAGTGCAAGGTCTCCCTATTTCGTCGGGCAGCAATGGAACGTCGACTCAACGATGACCTGCGCTACACCAGGTTACCGGGCAGACATTTACAAAGAAAAAAGCACTGGGAAAATTACTGCGATTGAAGAAATCACTCTTAACACAGGTAAGCACAAGACCTTGAAAGAAGTTTTCACCACGGCCGAAACTATGTTCACATCAACCGGCGAACGCCCCTCTGTTTTATCGGAACGCACCTGTTGGCGAGACGTAAGTACAGGTATTTATGTCAAATGTAATATTCGTACGACCGAAACATTTTATGACTCACCCGCATCGTCTGCATCTTTGGATGGAAGCCCATCTTACGATGACGTCAATGTGGAGTTGATTGCTTATGAAACTAAATCCAAGAGTACTGCACCTGCAGTGGAGCGATTTGCCGGACCTTGGGATTTCAGCGACACAAGTGGAACAGGCCTGAGTTGCATGGTTGTCCCCCAAAGTAATTTAACAAACTGGCGAAAGGATCAGATTCCGGCAGATGGCAACTTCAGTATGAGTTGCACTCTTGCGAATAACGGGACAAGACCTAAGCCTGTTTTTCAAGGAAAAATTGACGCCAATGGAAATGTTACACTAACCACAGCACAAAATAATATTGAGATGATTAGCATTACAGGAAAAGCAGAATCTCTGATTAAACTGAGTGGAACCTGGAGCAGTACAACAGGAAGGAAAGGTAACTGGGTCATGACAAGACCAGAGAACTAAATCAAAACAGCCCGCTTATTACATGCGGGCTGTTTTTTATTGCAGACAGCGGATTTAAACGCCGATCTTCGCCAGCATCGAGCCTAATTCACGCAATACCGGTTCCAGTTTAGGATGTTCGGCAGCGAATTTTGCCGACAGCGCCAGAGAGCGTTCGCTCAGCGTATCAAACACGGAAACATCATGCGCCTGATCGGAACTCAGTACATGATGAATGTCCTGATTTAAGTTTTCCAATAACGCCTTTAACTCATCATCGACTTTTTCGGTTCCCGCCAACTGTTGATGAGCATCAGCCAGCAGTTGTTTCAGATTTTCATGTTTCATTTTTTGTTTTCCTTTTTTATTCCAACTATTTCAGCTTTAGCCGAACAGCTTACTGACTATCAGTATGAAACACCAGCACCACGGCTTCCGCGGCAATACCCTCTTCACGTCCTAAGTAACCCAGCTTTTCATTGGTCTTGGCTTTGATATTGACCTGGCTGACATCCACCTGCAGGTCTTCGGCGATATTTCTGACCATCGCTGCGATATGCGGCGCCATCTTTGGAGCCTGAGCAATGATGGTCGCATCCAGATTACCGATGACATAACCAGTCGCATGCAAACGCTGTACTGCCTCACGTAATAACACACGCGAATCGGCACCTTTAAAACGCAAATCGGTATCGGGAAAATGTCGTCCGATATCCCCCAGCGCCACGGAACCGAAAATCGCATCGGTAATCGCATGCAGTAACACATCAGCATCCGAATGACCAAGCAAGCCCTTCGTGTGCGGAATATCCACACCGCCAATGATCAACCGCCGTTCAGATACCAGCGCATGACAGTCATAACCTTGCCCTATGCGGAAAGGACGCATCTTATTTTTCATCAAACAACCTCAATTTATTGATTCTCTACTCTTTACTGTTTTTACTGTTTACTGCTTTGCCAAATTTATTTATTTCTTTGCAGATATTGCGCCGCCATCATCAGATCTGCGGGCAATGTCACTTTCAGATTACAGGCGTGACCTTCGACCAATACGGGTGAATATCCCATTAATTCAAGCGCACTCGATTCATCGGTAACCTGCTCAGCCTGATCCAGCGCCTTGCAGAGCAAAGCATAACGGAACATCTGCGGTGTCTGGGCTAGCCATAAACCTTCGCGGGAAACGGTTTCTACTTTTCCATCCTGAATACGTTTGACGGTATCCACAACTGGCAAAGCAAGTAAGCCACCGACTGCATCTGAGCCCACCTGGTCGATCAATTTCTGCAGTAACGCAGAGGTCAGCCCTGGTCGGGCGGCGTCATGCACCAGTACCCAGTCATTGGCATCGAGCTTATCTGCCAGATACGCGAGACCATTCCGCACACTGTCACGCCGGGTCGCACCCCCGCAACGCAAAATAGTCATGCGCTCGGCGGCAAGCAAAGATGTATCTGCCACAGCGTCATCTTCACTAACCACAACATAAGTATGACTGATGCCCGGAAAATTCAAAAACGCGTTCACGGTGTGTTGCAGTATGGATTTACCAGCGATGGTCAGATACTGTTTGGGGGAGTTCGCGCCCATACGCGCACCAACACCTGCTGCCGGAATCAGGGCAACATAACGTGGCGATTGGCCTTGCTGTTGTATTAATTCTTCAGACATAATCAGATCAGTGGCGTTTGAATGCCTGACTGCCCCTTCGTTTATAATTGAACGCTCATTTTAACCGCGTATCTTGTTCCGTAAGATCGTTTTACGGCATCTTCCTGTCTAGCCGCAATGTCATTTGATTTCAGTAAATCCTTAGCAAAACCCAGCCATCGTCTGGCGCTCCCCAATCTGCATGGTTCTTCTGATGCGTATGCACTGGCGCAAGCCGCCACGGCGCTGAGGTCAGAAAAGCGCATGCTGACCGTGTTCGTCGCTAATCCCGGCGATGCCCAGCGGCTGCTGGACGAAATACCGTGGTTCAACGCTGAATTGCGCTGCCATTTGCTGCCGGATTGGGAAACCTTGCCGTATGACGCTTTTTCGCCACATCAGGATCTGGTTTCTGAGCGCCTTGCCAGTCTGTACGAAATTCAAAACGGCAATTGCGATGTCTTGCTTGCTCCGGCGACCACTGCCCTGCTGCGCATGGCACCGCCGTCCTTCCTTGCCGCCTACACCTTCTTTTTCAAAAAAGGCGACACGCTGGATGAAGCAAAACTGAAAACACAGCTGACACTGGCCGGTTACAGCCATGTCAGCCAGGTGATGTCGCCCGGTGAATATTCGGTGCGTGGCGGGCTGATCGACTTATTCCCTATGGGCTCCGCCCTGCCGTATCGCCTTGATTTATTTGGCGATACGATAGAGACCATCCGCACCTTTGATGCTGATACCCAGCGTTCTTTGTATCCGGTGCCGGAAGTTCGACTGCTGCCAGGGCGCGAATTCCCTATGGATGAACCGGCACGGGTAGCATTTCGCAGCCGCTGGCGCGAAACATTCGAAGGCGATCCGTCGCGCTCATCGATATACAAAGATATGGGCAATGGCATTGCGTCTGCCGGTATTGAATACTATCTGCCGCTGTTTTTTGAGCAAACTTCAACTCTGTTCGATTATCTGCCCGAAGCACCGCATTTCGCGCTGGTCGGCAATATCGACGAGACGATACAACGTTTCTGGACCGATACCCGCTCACGTTATCAATTCCTGAAATCGGATCGTGAGCGCCCGGTGTTGCCACCTGAATCTGTTTTCCTGCGTGACGAAGATTTTTTTGCAGCCCTGAAAACACAGGCGCGCTGGGTCATCAGTGACACCGAAAAAAACGCTGCCGCATCGGAAGTATCGAGCTTTCTGCCAGATATCGCAGTCAATCGCCGTGCGGATGATCCGCTGACGAATTTACGTTCTTTCCTGCTGCAGACGGATAAACGCGTAATGATTTGCGCCGAAACTGCCGGTCGTCGCGAGACCTTGCAGCAGTACTTCAATGAATACAATATCCAGCTCAGTCTGTGCGAAGGCTATGCTGATTTTGCGACGGCCAATGCCAAGCTGATGCTGGGCGTTGCGCCCTTACATGCCGGTTTCGTGCTGGCAGAAGATCTGGCCTTCATTACCGAAGCTGAACTGTATGCAGGCAGCGGCAAACGCATAGGCCGCAAAAAACAGGAAGCCACAACGCAAGTCGAGCACATGGTGCGCGATTTATCCGAACTTAAAATCGGTGACCCAGTCGTTCACAGCAATCATGGTATCGGGCGTTACATGGGGCTGATCAGCATGGATCTGGGCGAAGGTGACACTGAATTCCTGCATCTGGAATACGCCAAAGAAACCAAGCTGTATGTGCCAGTGTCGCAGTTGCACGTGATCTCGCGTTATTCCGGCGCGTCGCCGGACGATGCACCGTTGCACACGCTGGGTTCCGGGCAGTGGGAAAAAGCGAAGAAAAAAGCCGCACAACAAATCCGTGATACCGCCGCAGAGCTGCTGAACCTGTACGCACGCCGCGCTGCCCGTCACGGCCATGCATTTGAATATTCAGCCAAAGACTATGAAGCGTTCGCTGAGAGTTTCGGCTTCGATGAAACCCCGGATCAGGCGGCAGCCATCAACGCCGTGATCGGCGATATGACGTCGGGCAAACCTATGGATCGCCTGATCTGCGGTGACGTCGGCTTTGGTAAGACTGAAGTCGCGCTGCGCGCAGCTTTTGTTGCAGTGATGGGCGGCAAACAGGTCGCGATTCTGGCACCAACGACCCTGCTTGCCGAACAGCATGCCCAGACCTTTGCCGATCGCTTTGCTAACTGGCCGGTCAAAATCGCTGAATTATCGCGCTTCCGTTCCGGCAAGGAAATCAATCAGGCAATCAAAGGGATGGGCGATGGCACGGTCGATATCGTGATCGGTACGCATAAGCTATTGTCGGACGACGTAAAATTTTCCCGACTTGGCCTGGTGATTATTGACGAAGAGCACAGGTTCGGCGTTCGCCAGAAAGAAGCACTGAAATCATTGCGCTCCGAAGTCGATGTACTGACGCTGACTGCAACGCCGATTCCGCGGACGCTGGGCATGGCACTCGAAGGCTTGCGCGATTTTTCCATCATTGCGACAGCGCCGCAAAAACGTCTGGCGATCAAAACTTTCGTTCGCAGTGAAAATGATTCCGTGATCCGCGAAGCCTGTTTGCGCGAATTAAAACGCGGTGGTCAGGTTTACTTCCTGCATAACGAGGTAGAAACGATAGAAAACCGTAAGGCCATGTTAGAGGCGCTTTTACCGGAAGCGCGCGTGGTGGTGGCGCATGGTCAGATGCATGAACGTGATCTGGAAAAAGTCATGCGTGATTTCGTTGCGCAACGGCATAACATCCTGCTGTGTACGACAATTATCGAAACCGGTATCGACGTACCGACTGCGAACACCATCATCATGCACCGCGCCGATAAATTCGGCCTCGCGCAATTACACCAGTTACGCGGTCGGGTTGGGCGCTCGCATCACCAGGCCTATGCATATTTGCTGGTACATGATGTACAAGGCCTGACCAAACAGGCCAATCGCCGGCTGGAGGCGATTCAGCAAATGGAAGAACTTGGCAGTGGCTTTTATCTGGCGATGCACGATCTGGAAATCCGCGGTGCCGGTGAAGTGCTGGGAGATAATCAATCAGGCGAAATGCATGAGATCGGCTTCCAGATGTATTCCGACATGCTCAATGAAGCGGTACGTGCGTTGAAGAATGGCAAAGAACCTGACCTTGCCGCACCTTTATCATCCACCACCGAAATCAATCTGCATATCCCGGCCTTATTGCCAAACGACTTCTGCGGCGATGTTCACGAACGGCTGTCGATATACAAACGCCTCGCGAATTGCAGCAAAGCCAGTGCGATCGATGATATGCAGGAAGAAATGATTGATCGTTTCGGCAAACTGCCGGAACAGGTGAAGTCTTTGCTGGAAACCCATAGGCTGCGGGTCGCCGCCAAACCGCTGGGCATCATTAAGATTGATGCTCATAACGAAGCGGCGACTTTACAATTTGAACCGCAGCCACCGATCGATGCAATGCGCATCATCGAGCTGGTACAAAAGAACAAACACATCCGTCTGAATGGTCAGGACAAATTGCGCATTACTGCCAACATGCCTGACCTCGCGAGCCGGGTTGCTCAAATCAAAACCACGCTCAAAGCGCTGCATTGATTTGTCACTGAGATTTCCTTACTTATTGATCCGTTCATGACCATCACACAATTGACCATACAAGGCGTGCATCCCATTCACGGGACGCATCAGGCTTTACTGCAAGAAATTATTGAACACAGCAAGGCGAAGACATCGAAGCACTTGAATGACTACGCGCTGCGTCTCAACGGCGTCAGCCTTGACGATGCGGCATGGGCGCGGATACAGCAGCAATGCTTCGATGCTGCGCTGGATGTCACAGCGCAGGCGCAGGCACGCGCCCTCAGTGACTTCAAACTGGTCGCGATGGATATGGATTCAACCCTGATCACCATCGAATGCATCGATGAAATCGCGGACATGCAAGGTTTGAAACCGCAAGTGGCAGAAATCACCGAAGCTGCCATGCGCGGTGAACTCGAGTTCTGCGAAAGCCTGACGCGCCGGGTTGCGCTGCTCAAAGGACTGGATGCGTCTGCGCTACAACGCGTCTATGATGAACGTTTGCAACTATCACTTGGTGCAGAGAAGATGCTGAAAGCGGTGCAACAAGCTGGATTGAAAACCCTGCTGGTCTCTGGCGGTTTTACATTTTTTACCGACCGCATGAAATCTCGCCTGCAGCTCGATCACACCCATGCCAATGTACTCGAAATCGAGAATGGCAAACTGACTGGCAAAGTGGTCGGTGGCATCGTTGATGCAGATGAAAAGAAAAGAACCGTCGAGCGCGTTTGCGCAGAAATGGGCATCACGCCAGATCAAGCCATCGTGATGGGCGACGGCGCTAACGATCTGAAAATGATGAAAATTTCCGGCATGTCCGTCGCCTTTCGCGCCAAACCCGTGGTCCGCGCACAAGCCGATGTCGCATTGAACTTTGTCGGGCTGGATGGTGTATTGAATTTATTCTGAGCCGTTTTTTTGGCCTCGCTATAAAATTTTTTCCATTTCATTTTTCCGCACCATTCCGTTGAAGGGCTTCAGACGTAAGTTTGAAGCCCTTCAACATTCTTAGACACACTGAGAGCGTACTTTGAATACTTGTTTTCTTACAAAATAAAAATAGTACGAACGTTCGATTACTTGAGTTAAAATAGTTTTGACCATCTGCTCCGAAGTGCATCCGGGGTTAAGATCACATAACAATTTATATCCGCCAGGAGACATTGATGTTTGAAGAATTCATGGGCACCATGCCGGTTGCTGATCGTCAGAAATTCGATATCGGCGCACTTGCCGACTATATGCGACAACATGTCGAAGGCTTCGATGCCTCACTAACCGATCAACTGGTGGTCGAACAATTCAAAGGCGGCCAGTCTAATCCGACTTTCAAACTAACTGCCGGCAATCAACGTTATGTAATGCGCGCCAAACCGGGGCCAGTTGCCAAGTTACTGCCATCCGCCCACGCAATCGAACGTGAATTCAAGGTCATGAATGCCTTAAATAAAGCGGGCTTTCCGGCTGCCAGACAATACGCTTTGTGCGCCGATGAAGACGTGATTGGCCGTGCGTTTTACATCATGGAATTTGTCGATGGGCGGGTATTATGGGATCAATCGCTGCCTGGTATGACACCTGCGCAACGCGGTGAAATTTACGATGAAATGAACCGCGTCATCGCCCAACTGCACACCATAGACTACGCGGCGATCGGTCTGGCTGATTATGGCAAACCGGGTAATTACTTTGCGCGTCAGATTGATCGCTGGACGAAACAATACAGGGCGTCGGAAACCGAAAAAATCGAAGCCATGGATAAGCTGATCGAATGGCTGCCGCACAATATCCCCGCCGGCGATGACACCAGCATCGTGCATGGCGACTATCGCCTCGACAATATGATGTTTCACCCGACGGAGCCACGGATTCTGGCGATACTGGATTGGGAACTCTCCACACTCGGACATCCGCTGGCTGATTTTTCATATCATTGCATGAGCTGGCATGTGACGCCGGGGCAGTTCCGCGGCATTGCCGGTCTTGATCACAAGGCACTCGGCATTCCTTCTGAGCAGGAATACATCGCCAAGTATTGCGAACGTACTGGTAAAACCATACGCCCGGAAGATTTCAATTTCTACCTTGCTTACAATCTGTTCCGCATGGCGGGCATTTTGCAAGGCATCATGAAACGTTATGTCGACGGTACCGCATCCAGCGCGCAGGCGAAAAAATCTGGCGAAGCGGCAAGACCAATGGCGGAACTGGGCTGGAGCTACGTACAGAAACAAGCATAATGGTTTTTATCGTTCTTAACGTTGATTAAGAACACAAGCAGCAGGCAATTCATTTTCATCGTGAAAACAAAAACCGGAGACAAAATGGAATTCGAATACTCAGATCGCTGTAAAGAACTGCAAGGTAAATTATTGCGCTTCATGGATGAGCATATTTATCCGAACGAACAAGCCTACAAAGAAGAAATCGACCGCAATGGTCTGGAAAAAGGCAACCGCTGGATAGCAACGCAAATCATTGAAGACTTGAAACCGAAAGCCCGCGCAGAAGGCTTATGGAATCTGTTCCTGCCTAAATCAGCGCGTGCACCTGAGGGTTTGTCGAATCTGGATTACGCGCCTTTGTGCGAAATCATGGGTCGCGTCGGTTGGGCACCGGAAGTGTTCAACTGTTCCGCGCCGGACACCGGCAATATGGAAACTATCGAACGCTACGGCACCGAAGATCATAAAAAGCAATGGCTGGAGCCATTGCTGCGGGGCGAAATCCGCTCGGCTTTTGCGATGACGGAGCCTGGTGTTGCTTCATCCGATGCCACCAATGTGGAAACCCGCATTGAGCGCGATGGCGATCATTATGTAATCAACGGCCATAAATGGTGGATATCCGGTGCTGGCGATCCGCGTTGCGCCGTCTACATTTTGATGGGTAAAACCGATTTCAACGCCGCCCGCCATGCGCAGCAATCGATGATACTGGTCGATGCAAAAACACCGGGCATCACGGTGAAACGCCCTCTTCCTGTATTCGGCTATGACGATGCACCGCATGGTCATTGTGAAATTCTGTTTGAAAATGTGCGTGTCCCTGCGTCGAATATTCTGCTCGGCGAAGGCCGTGGTTTTGAAATCGCTCAAGGTCGCCTTGGCCCTGGTCGTATCCATCACTGCATGCGTGCGATTGGCGTGGCAGAACGTGCGCTGGAATTAATGTGCAAACGTCTGAACAGCCGCACCGCATTCGGCAAGAAAATTTCTGAACAAAGCATCTGGCGTGAGCGCATTGCTGAATCCCGCATACAGATTGATACAGCACGTTTGTTGACGATGAAGGCAGCGTATCTGATGGATACAGTCGGCAACAAACATGCACAGGCTGAGATTGCGATGATCAAAGTGCTGGCACCGAATGTCACGCAGCAAGTACTGGATTGGGCGATACAGGCACACGGTGCAGGCGGCGTTTCTGGCGATTTCCCACTGGCGGCACAATGGGCGGGCAACCGTACCCTGCGTCTGGCGGATGGCCCGGATGAAGTTCACCGCAATGCGATTGCGAAACTGGAACTGGCAAAACATATCGATCTGAAAGAAGATTTGGGCTTGCCGATCACCCGTTCCTGATTGAACTCAAGAGCAATCTCATCTTGCTCGATTCAAATAAAAAAGGCGAAGATAAACTTCGCCTTTTTTATTCTGCACCCCATCAACCCCAGCGTTTTTCGTGCAGTATCAGTGTGCCTTCCCGTGCCAATACGATACCGCCACCGTCGCTGAAATCACGATGGCGCAGCCGATCAAGGCACGCAGATTTGGGGTTTCGTGTAATACGAGATAAGCGATGGCGATGCCATAAACGGGTTCCAGCGAGGTCATCAGACTCGCGAATCGGGTCGAAACATAGCGCAGGCTATACATGAACAAGCCGTGTGAGATCGCCGTAAACACCACGCCCATCAGTGCCAGCCCCCACCATTCGTTAGCAGAAATCTGACTCAGCCCGCCATTCACCAACACAAATGGCAGCAAGGTAATAGTGGCGACGCTATTTTGCAGAAATGCCAGCCGGAATGGCGCAATATGACCACCCTGCCAGCGATTTGCCAGCACCAGTAACGCAAAAGTCAGCCCGGAAAAAATACCCAGCAATAAACCGGTCACTGGCGATTGTGCTGCCGCATTCGCGATATTGCCGCTACCAGTATCGCTGACCATCACGGCCATACCGATCACCACTGCAAACGCCGCGTACCAGTCCTTACCATCCCTCTTTTCCTTGAAGAGCCATGGCTCCAGCCACGTCACGAACAACGGAAAACTGGCAAACCCCATTAATCCATAGGTGACAGGTGCCACCTTCATCGCGGCAAAAAAACTTAACCAATGTACCGCCAGTAAAGCGCCGCACAGGATTACCGTTTTTGGCACCGCACGAAAAGAAAACTCACGCTGAATCAGCAACAAAGGAATCAGACTGAGGCTGGCAAACAAGGTCCGCCCGAACACCAACAATAGTGACGACACTGCCAGCAGTTTACTCAACACACCTGCACTACCAAATAAAAATATCGCAAAATGCAAAGCGACATAAGGCACAACCGAACTGTTTTTCATCAATCTGTACACACAAGCAAGACAAGGATGTCGCATGATGCCATCATTCCCTGCATCTGGTAAGACAGAAATCCTACGACAATCAAAAAGAGGATTCTGTGCGCAAATTGACAAACCTCTGCATAATAAGCATTAGAAAGCGATCCGATCAGTATTTAACACCTGTCCGACAAATTCATAATGGGAGCACACGATGATAGACGTTTATTCCTGGCCTACTCCGAACGGTCACAAAATCCATATCATGCTGGAAGAATGTGGTCTGGCATACCGCGCGATTCCGATTGATATCAGTGCTGGCGACCAGTTTAAGCCTGAATTTCTCGCGATTTCTCCGAACAATAAAATTCCGGCGATTGTCGATGCCGACGGCCCTGACGGGCAGCCGATTTCTTTATTTGAATCCGGCGCCATTCTGCTTTATCTCGCTGGGAAAACAGGCAAATTTCTCGGCAATACTGACAGAGAAAAATATGACACTCTGCAATGGCTGATGTTTCAAATGGGCGGCTTTGGTCCTATGCTGGGTCAGGCGCATCATTTTCGCATTTACGCACCGGAAAAAATTGATTACGCAATTGATCGATATACAAATGAAGCAAGACGCCTGTACGGCGTCATCGACAAAAAACTGGCAAGCTCTGAGTATCTCGCTGGCGAGGAATACACGATCGCTGATATTGCCGTTTTTGCCTGGGCGCGCTCCTTTGCCAATCAGGGAATCGACTGGGCCGATTTCCCCGATGCAAAACGCTGGTTTGATGTCATCAGCGCCCGCCCTGCGGTTCAGAGAGGTGTGCAGGTTCTCGCCAATTTACGCAAACCATTAGAAACTGATAAATCAAAAGACATCTTATTTGGCAAAACCCAGTACGCAAAAAAATAATTTTAACCACTCACAGACGGAAGCGCGGCGAAGATAATAATCCGCCCGTTTCTTACCAGGATATATATGCGCCGACCTGTAAAACGAAATAGAATCAAGCTCGCCGCAGAAAGCCAACGACTGGTCAATTTGTCGCTGGCAGTCGCACAATCAGCGAGTCGCATCGAAGATTTGACCTGGCAGGAAAAGCTTGATTTCTACGTCTCTAAAAATCTGCACCAGCATCATCAGGAAATCGTTGATGCGGCGGCAGAGAATTTATTTGCATCCCATCCCAACGGTTACGAAGTCCTCGTTGAAACACTGGAAACGGTCAGCACCTGCTCCAGTGTTGAGATACAAGGAAAAAAATTCACTACGCTACTCATCGCAGCGCCAGTGCTGGCCTGGACCCGTTTTGAAATCGCCTCAGGGGCAATTCCGGCAGACATACTGTCGCGACTCTCCGGAAAACTGATGAACAATATGCTGATGCCGACCACAAAGCTGCGTCTGCTACCGCATTTATATTCAATCGATCAGTTGCCACGCAATCACTGCGAGACTTATGCTTTACTGGAACGTCACGCGCTGGCGGTACTGAAAGACAGCAGTTATCCGGTTGAGACTGAACACGCACAAACCGTCCCATTTCTGGCGGATATACGCTACGTGCTTGGGGTGCTGGTGGCACCAGCCGATGCGCCGATTTTTCAGTGGCAGGCATTAGAAGCCCCCTATGATTGCGCAACAGCAAAAAGTAATGCGCTGCTCGCCTGGCAGGAGCAAGCTACCCCCGCCGTCAAACACCTGTTGCCGGGGTGTGGCATTGAACTCCTGTTACCAGAGGCGTTTTACACCGCTTGCCGTGAAGCTGATGTCAAAATTCGACCGGCATCGATACGCTCAGCGATATTTTATCTGACCCAGACGTTGAACAAAGAAGCGTCGCAACTCAGCGTCGTGATTGCCTCTTGTGGGGTACAGGACACACCGGGTCAGATTGACGAGTTCAGAATCAGCTTTTGCTTGGCCGATGCGCCGGAGGTGATTTATGGCGTGGTCTGGCCGCTATATCAGGCCGAAGATCAGCTCGCTGCCGTCAGCCTCGACGAAAGTGGAAAGTTGACTGGCGATATCCCAGACATACTGAATGATTGCGGCATTCGCAATATTCTCCAGTTAGACGAAATTTTTGCGATGGAATTTTGCGACGATTGCGGCACACCGTTATTCGCGGATCGCGATGCCGAACTGGTACACCCTGAAATGCCGGACGATACTCCGTCGCCCGGCACGGCACACTTCCACTGACCCATCCCGACATTCATCTGATCAGCAATCCATTTGCTGATCAGATCTTTATCCCGCTTATGTCGCAGATTTCGCCTGTTGACTTCGCCAAATCTTCGGCCAGGCTTCGTCTGAAATGATATTTTTTCAGGCAAGCACATTTGCAGTCACCTAAATTTAAATCCGTTGTACAATAAGTTTTGAACGGTCGTGCTTTTTTATTTCAATCTGAAACTGTTATCAGTTTTGTCGAAGGAAATCAGAAAGAAATAGAAACGCACACGCGCAGCAAAAACAGACCGTCAATCATCCAGGCATTCAACCTCAGGAGACAACATGGATTTGAATTACACACCGGAAGATCTCGCCTTCCGGGATCAGGTGCGCAGCTATCTGGAAGCAAACCTTCCGACCGACCTGCAGCAAAAAGTATTGAATCACAAACGCTTATCCAGAGAAGATTTTGTCCGCTGGCACAAGATCCTGGCGAAACAAGGCTGGGTTGCCACAGGCTGGCCAAAAGAATACGGCGGTACGGGCTGGACGCCGACGCAACGTCATATTTTCGAGGAAGAATGCGCGCGTGCAGGCACTCCGGCTATCCTGCCATTCGGCGTGAACATGGTGGCGCCGGTCATCATGGCATTTGGTAATCAGGCGCAAAAAGACTATTACCTGCCGCGCATACTGAATTGCGATGACTGGTGGTGTCAGGGTTACTCAGAGCCAGGCTCCGGCTCAGATCTCGCATCCCTGAAAACCCGTGCTGAACGTGTCGGCGATCATTACATCGTCAATGGTCAGAAAACCTGGACCACGCTGGCGCAGCATGCCGATATGATTTTCTGTCTGGTACGCACAGAACCTAACGGTCGCAAACAAGAAGGTATTTCTTTCCTGCTGATCGACATGAAAACGCAGGGTATCACCGTACGCCCTATCATCATGCTCGATGAAGATCACGAAGTGAATGAAGTGTTCTTCGACAACGTCAAAGTGCCGGTACAAAACCTGATCGGCGAAGAAAACAAAGGCTGGACTTACGCCAAATACCTGCTCGGTCATGAGCGCACGAATATCGCTGCAGTGGGTCGGGCAAAACGCGAACTGCAATTCCTGAAGCGCGTCGCCGCAGAACATCATAAAAATGGCCAGTCGCTGATCGATGATCCTGTATATGCGAATAAAGTCGCCAGTCTGGAAATCGAAATCATGGCGCTGGAAATTACAGTGATGCGAGTGATCTCTCAGGATAGCGGTCGTCCGGGACCAGAAGCTTCGCTGCTGAAAATTAAAGGCACAGAAATACAGCAGCGTCTGACTGAATTAATGGTCGAAGCAGTCGGCCCATATGCGCAGCCGTTTGATCCGGCTTTCCTGGAAGGCGAAACTGAACACAGTGTCATGAACGACGACGACGCTGCTGCCCTCGCCGCTTACTACTTCAACTTCCGTAAGACCTCCATTTATGGTGGCTCTAACGAAATTCAAAAAAATATCATTACCCAAATGATTTTAGGACTGTGAGGAGAGCACCATGGATTTCGCATTAACACAGGAACAGACACAATTTGCCGAAGCAGTTCGTCGTTGGGTAGAAAAAGACTACGGCTTTGAACAACGCAAACACATTATCGCTTCTGCCGAAGGTATCTCAGCAGAAGCCTGGTCAGCACTGGCAGAACTCGGCGCGACAGCCCTGCCTGTCCCTGAAGATCAGGGGGGCTTCAGTGGCAGCGCGATCGACATGATGGTCGTGATGCAAGAACTTGGACGCGGCTTGGTCATCGAACCGTATTTCGCTACCGTGTTTGCGGCTGAGTTTCTGAAGCAAGCAAAAGCGCATTTCGATGTGCTGGAACAGGTTGCTGGCGGAGAAATCAAACTCGCCGTCGCTCTGCATGAGAAACAATCACGTCACGATTTAAGCGATATCGCGACGACAGCAACAAAATCTGCTGATGGCTATACGCTGAACGGTAAAAAAACCGTGGTATTACATGGTGCGCAGGCCGATAAATTGATCGTTTCAGCCCGCACCAGCGGTGCCGCACGCGACAAGAATGGCATACAGTTGTTCATTGTCGATACCAATGCCGCAGGTGTAACACGTCAGGATTACCGCACCATCGATGGTTACCGTGCTGCTGACATCAGTTTTACCAACGTTCAGGTGCCTGCGATTGCCTTGCTCGGCCGCGAAGATGGCGGTTGGGAATTACTCGATGCAGTGTCTGACTATGGCGTTTCTTTGCTGTGTTCCGAAGCGATCGGCATTATGGAAGCGATCACCTCGGCGACACTGGAGTATCTGAAAACACGTCAGCAATTTGGCGTCCCTATCGGTAAATTCCAGGTACTGCAACACCGGATGGCAGACATGTTCATGGAAATGGAACAGGCTCGCTCAATGGCAACACTGGCGGCGGTCAAAGTGTCGTCCGACAATGCAGAGGAACGTCGACGCACCTTGTCAGCTGCCAAAGCACGTGTCGGTCAGGCCGCGAAATATATTGGCCAGCAGGCAGTGCAATTACACGGCGGCATGGGGGTAACCAATGAATTGCCGGTCGCGCACATGTTCAAACGACTGACCATGATAGAGCTGTCGCTTGGTGATACCGATCATCATCTGGCCCGCTTCGTTGCTCAGCCTGGTTTTAAAAACGCTGCGTAATAAAAAAAGTCCCGACCCTGTTCGGGACTTTTTTCTATGCCTGTCACACCATAGTGGCAAATGTCGTTTAAGCGGCGATAGTAAGAACAACACCTGAATATTCATGCGCCTGTCAGAGCAAAAATGGGCTGAGAAGCGCATGAATACTCAGAGAAAGCTAAAAAAACGTAAAAATCAGATAAAACCTGATAAAAATAATGTCATCAAGGAGACCGTATGACGACCAAGCAATTCACCTGGTATTTTGAAGATTTCATTCCCGGCAGCGTGATTCCGCTGGGACAACGCACCGTTACTGAAGAAGAAATCATCCACTTTGCGCAGCAATTCGATCCGCAATCTTTTCACGTCGATAAAGACGCTGCTAAAGCCTCGATCTTCGGCGGCGTCATCGCCAGCGGGTGGCACACCTGCAGCATGATCATGCGCATGGTGGTCGATGGTTTCATTGCCGATTCGTCGAGCATGGGGTCGCCCGGCGTGGACGAAGTGCGCTGGATATTGCCTGTGCGCCCCGGCGATACACTGACCGTCAGCGCCGAAACTGTTTCAGTCAAACCGTCTACATCTAAACCAGACCGGGGTGTCGTTAATACGGTCTGGAAAGCAGTCAATCAGGATGGTCAACTCGTCTGCACCATCAATGGCATGGGCATGTTTGGCCGTCGCCCGCAAGCATCAGGAGCATGATATGCGTGAAATCAAATCCCTCGCAGAACTCAAATCGCTGGTTGGCACGCAGGTGGCAAGCTCAGACTGGATCAGCATATCTCAAGAAAGAGTGAACACCTTTGCCGATGCCACTGGCGATCATCAATGGATACACATCGACGTGGAACGGGCAAAAAAAGAATCCCCGTTTGGTGGTCCGATTGCGCACGGTTTCCTGACCCTCTCTTTGCTACCCATGCTGATGGCAGACGCGCTGCACCTAAGTTACGTCAAAATGGGCGTGAATTATGGACTGAATAAAGTCCGCTTTCCGGCACCGGTGCCGGTCGGCAGCCGTTTGCGCGCGCACCTGACATTGCTGCAGGTCGATGACATTAAAGACGGTGCGCAAATGGCCTGGGAAGTCAGCATAGAACGTGAAGGCAGCGACAAACCTGTCTGCGTTGCGGAGTCGATTGCGCGTTGTTATTGATCAGGAAAATTTCGAGCTCAAAAAATGGCAAATCAGCGTTCATGATTTGCCATTTCCCATCTCCATCATTCAAACCGAGACATTACTTCGCCCACGAACTGTAGGGCTGCTTCAGCAAATTTGCATTTGCATAGCGACGATCATGGCTGACTTCTTCTCCCAGCCACGAAGGTCGTTCAAACACCTGATCTTCTGATTGCAATTCCACTTCCGCGACAACCAAGCCAGCGTTGTCACCAAAAAATTCATCGACTTCCCAGACCAGATCACCGGCAGCAATGCGGTAACGTTTTTTCTCTATCAATGGTTGCTGGCACACCTGATCAAGTAAGGCCTGCGCATCCGCCACCGGAATCGCATATTCCCACTCACCGCAAGCAATGCCAGTCGACAAGCCTTTAATCGTCAGCATCGCAGCATCACCGTCAATCCGTACGCGCACGATACGCCCGGGTTCAGCACTGATATAGCCCTGAAGCAAATAAGTTGCCACGCCCTGCTGCCTCCACTCATCGCCAACGACGAGAAACTTACGTTCTATTTCTATCCCCATGTCCTTTTCACCTTATTGCTTTGCATCGTAGGAAATCAATTTTCAATATGGTACAGTTTATCAATCAATTCTTATGTACAGACAAAACTACTAGTCAACATGCATTGTTAATGTACGTCTTACGTACTACGTTGAAATCCAAAGTTTCCATCTATTTTTTTGGGAATGAGAAAATTGATGGATATGGGCTATCCAATTTGTTGGACATCTTAATCAAGAGTTTTATATTCATCTGATTCCTGATATCAGCGTTATATTGCTGAAGCTTTGAAATGTAAAAATCTAAGGATGGTTTATCTTTATCAATAAAAGCAACATGACCAAGTACATATTCATTCCACTTAAATGTTGGATCGATAGGCAGGTCTGCTCTCAATGATTTGTAGAGTAATGCCTTCGCTTCTGGATAATGCTCAAGGTAGAGTTGAAGTTGGGCTTGATGGAAATTAGTACGATAAGTAGCTCCATTTTTATCATTATATTTATCAATGATTTTAACCGCCTCTGCATAGCAACCCATTAGAGAAAACCTACGCCATCCTTTTTCCTCCGAGTCAAAAACATCCAACGGTAAATTTAAAATTTCACTTTCTGAAATCGCGTCTATTTTGCATTCATTATTATTTTCTTGATCTTTTGAATAGCTACTTACTGAAATACAAAAAGCTAAAACGAATATAATTTTTTTCATTTGTACGCATCCTTGTGAATTCAATGCAGCATAAAGTAATGTACGCTGAACCAGCGCGCAAAAAAAAAGACACCGTGCAAATACCGCTGGTGTCTTTTTCTTTATTGATTAACCGTTTCAGCTATTCAAGGAAGCCAGAATCGGTTGCAACATCGCCTCACCCAGTTTGATACTGCGGGCGCCATCCCATCCGGTTTCTGCATCCGGCAAATTCGCATTATCCTTGAACGGTAATTCCAGTGTCAGCGACACACATTTAAAGGTGTGACCAATATACTTGGAAGCCAACTTCAACATGTCTTCATTGTATTTCGACGCCTCGTAACCAAACTTGGTCTGGAAATCAGGGCTGGCAGCGCAGAAGCTATCGACAAACACTTGCTGCTCTTTTGCCTGCTTCTCAGTGAAGCCTTCGATCATTTCACTGCCTGCCACAAATACATACGGCAAAGCCTCGTCGCCATGAATATCGAGGAACAGATCGCAACCGGTTTCGTGAATCTTGTTTTTTACATGGAATACTTCCGGGCTCGTTGCCAGAGTCGGCGTCATCCATTCACGGTTCAGATTGGCACCAGCCGCGTTCGTGCGCAGATTGCCGCGCGCAGCGCCATCAGGATTCATATTCGGCACGATATACAGCACTGCCTTCTGCAGAATACTGCGTGCAATTGGATTGGACGGATCAAGCAAAGCACCCAAAGTACCTTCGACCAGCCATTCTGCCATCGTCTCGCCCGGATGCTGACGTGCAATTATCCAGACCTTTTTCTCAGCAGCCGGATCACCGACGACAACCATATTCAGATCGCGGCCATCAACGGTATTACCCAGATCCACCACTTCGACCAACGGTGAATGTTGAACACTGCTCAGCAAATCGAGGTGACGTTCCCAGCTGTACGGCTCGAAATACGCGTAATATACACTGTCGTATTCGGGCGTATGACGTATCGTCATCACCTTGCCATCAAACTCCGTATCAACGCGGAACCAGGTTTCACGGTCATAACTAGCCACCGCACGATAATTTTCCCAGCCCTTGGCATAAGTCGCCTCGCCGGCATTCAGAATACGCATCACTGTTTCCTGATGACGCGCACCTTGCAAACGGAAATGAAACCATTGCCAGATATCGGCATGTGAATCTTTACGCAACTTCAGTTCGATTGCATCTGCCTCGTCCGCCTTCACCACTTCGATCGCTCCCGCGTCGAAATTCTGACTGATTTTTATGGTCATAAATATGTATGTTGTGTAGTTTTATTCCCCACCGCAGCGCCAATTCACGTCAATAACATCAGGAATTCACGCATGCGACCTGTGTGACTGTATTTTTACAGCTTTTCAGGAAATATGAAAATATTTTAGTCAAATATTCAAAATAAATTGTTAAATTCTTTCGGGGATTTTCTGCAAAACGACACTGGCAAGCATGGTAAAAACGCCATTCATGCACTATAATCTTTCGCTTAGCGTCGGGGCGTAGCGCAGCCTGGTAGCGTACGTGCATGGGGTGCACGGGGTCGTGTGTTCGAATCACACCGTCCCGACCAATAAAATCAAGGATTCAGGCCAATCATGCGATTGGCCTTTTTTCTTTCCGAGGAATTTACCTCAACATTTCCCCAGCAGATTTTTCTCTCTTTTTTTTTCTGAAGAAATGAAGCTAGCTAAGGCTTCCGTTAGTTCAATAATTTCATACGGAAGACGCTGGCACATTAATCGCTATTGGCCAACTATTTTTTGCCATCATGGGAAGGTCATATCCAAACCGCTCAGGCTGCTAAGGACGAAGGTAATCAGGCCCAAGCCCAGTAACAACAGCGTGAACACTACGATCACCTTGCCGCTCGTGCGCAGCACTGCGCGCATCTCCATTCCCCTATCCTTTTCCTTGTTCCCTTGATCGTAATGCCATTTGATGGCGAAAAACATGCCTGTGCCGAGCACGAGAAGTTTAAAGATCACGAAAACTATTGGGGTCCAATCCATCATTTGAGTACTTTCCGGCCATTACTTGCCACTAGCTATTGTGAGGAACACTACCTTAGAACACGGCTTCAGTAGCTTCATTTTTTGTTCAAACCACCGTCTCTGGCATCCTGCTTGCGTCTTTCATTGCATCTACCGATGAAATAAGACCGGTATCCAGTGGAGTAATTTTCCAACTGCAAATGTGAGAAGAGAAAACATCAACAACTGCCATACAAGGATGAGGTGCTGCACATCCTGAAACATACTACTTCAAAACAATTTTTATACCTTGAGACAAAATGTCTCAGTTAAAAAACGTATAAGAAGAAATTACCGATCTGGTTCCCGCGATTGGCCTCACTCGTCGAGCCACGCTATTTGCAGTTTGCGCATGCAGCAGACAACGAGGACATCCTGCCGGAATATCTCTCATTGCGTTCATACAATAGTTTGCTCCCCAGTGTTTATTCATGAGATCAATCGCCAACGTGA
The DNA here is from genome assembly GCF_018139565.1 of Cognatundibacterium rivi. Classification (GTDB taxonomy): domain Bacteria; phylum Pseudomonadota; class Gammaproteobacteria; order Burkholderiales; family Burkholderiaceae_D; genus Undibacterium; species Undibacterium rivi. Next base: position 246,369 of record NZ_JAGSPK010000002.1, on the reverse strand, counting down.
ACAAACTGCAAGAACGCGATGTGACTTAAAAAAGTAACTGCAAACGTACCAAACCCTATTCCCCTTAGTGAAATCCATTCGGAAATCCGAACACTGATAGCAATCATTTTCCGGAAAACCGATCTTCCCGCGCATCTACAGCATTAAATTATCTATAGCAATCAAAAGCTTATAGATTATTTGGTAGTGGCATGATCTGTGCGATAGAAACACCAGCCTCGCACTCGCGCGGCCAACAAATAAATAACGGAGACAAACCCATGAGTGCAGTAAGAACTCACATGGAGCACGGCCAGTCCGGTAACAGCAAAACCCTTATCAACGACTACGACATCCAACGGCCGCGTGCAATGGCAAAACACGGCTTCACTGTCGTCGATGTTCGTCGTACTGGAGAAGTCGTGCTCAAACACAAAATGATGAGCCTTGGGCAACATGCTGAAATTCATCGCCCCGAAGTGCTGCTCACGCCACCAATGATCCCGAATATGACCGCCTGAAGTCCCACTTCACGTCAACACAATAGGAAGCCATTATGAAATTGAACAAATTAACGACGCTGATCATGGTTGCCATGGTACTCGGCATCATTGTCGGCTATGCATGCAACACCTTCGCAACCAGCCCGGCTCAAGCCAAGGAAATAGCCTCTTACTTCAGCATACTGACCGATATTTTTCTGCGCCTGATCAAGATGATCATTGCTCCGCTGATTTTCGCCACGCTAGTTTCAGGTCTGGCTGGGATGGGTGATACAAATGCCGTTGGCCGTATTGGAGCCAAAGCATTGGGCTGGTTCGTCGGTGCATCGCTGTGTTCGCTGGCGTTGGGTCTGGTGTTCGCTAATTTATTACATCCCGGTCTGAATCTCGGCATTCCTTTACCAGAGGTCGGCAGTTCTGTTGGTTTGAAGACCAGCGCGCTGAATCTGAAAGATTTCATCACGCATGTTTTCCCGAAAAATATTTTCGAGGCAATGGCTGCGAATGAAATTCTGCAAATCCTGGTCTTTGCGGTGTTCTTCGGTGTGGCGCTCGGTCATATTCATAACCAGTCTGCCCGTAGTCTGGTCAAAACACTGGAAGAAGTCGGCCATGTCATGCTCAAGGTCACGGATTACGTGATGCGTTTTGCCCCCGTCGGCGTCTTCGGTGCTGTTGCAGGCATTATCACGACGCAAGGTCTTGGCATGTTGATGGTTTTCGGAAAGCTGCTGATCAGTTTCTATGTCACGCTGGGCGCGCTTTGGCTGGTGCTGATTCTGGCTGGTTACTTCGTACTGGGTAAGGAAGTTTTCCGTTTGATCAAACTGATTCGCAGCCCGATGCTGTTAGGATTTTCTACCGCCAGCAGCGAATCGGCCTATCCAAAATTGATGGAGCAGCTTGAAAAATTCGGTATCCGCGACCGCATCACCGGTTTCGTATTGCCACTCGGTTACTCGTTTAACCTTGATGGATCGATGATCTATACCACCTTCGCGGCACTGTTTGTCGCCCAGGCTTACGGTATCGAACTGAGTATCACCACACAGATCGCTATGCTGTTGGTACTGATGATCTCCAGCAAAGGCATTGCTGGTGTACCGCGCGCCTCGCTGGTTGTAGTCGCCGCAGTATTGCCGATGTTCAATCTGCCGGAAGCGGGTTTGCTGCTGGTTCTCGGCATTGATCACTTTCTTGACATGGGACGTACTGCCACCAACGTGCTTGGCAATGCAATTGCCACTGCCGTCGTCGCCAAGTGGGAAAATGCGATAGATAAGGTCGACAATTCTCTCGCTGAAGCAGATGAAGCATTACCTATCGCTGATGATCTGGTGATGACTAAAGCATCCTGATTTTTACGTGCTCTATGGTTCAGTACGGCCTTTGGACTGAACCATAGAGCAACACCCGATCATTCCTGCGATACCCGTTTTTAGGCAATCAACGACGATACGTTATTGCTTCTTTCTTTCGTCAGCTTCGACGGCGACATGCTCCGCTGCCTGACTAGCGTCAGGAAAAATGGCGCCGTTTTTTAGTTTCCGCCATAGCGCTAATCACAGCGCTAACAACGACCAAAGAGCGCCTCCGGTTTGTCAAACATGGTCGCAAATTCCTCTATAATAGGCCGCTGAACCACCCCGCCACCATGTCCAGTCATCGTCCACTACGTTACCTGTTACTTCTGATATTGCTCATTATCCTGATGGTCATGAGCGGATTTGCCTCGTACCGCATTGCCCAGCAACTAGGTCTGGCTGACCTGCAAACCACGGGTTTGCATCGTCTTGATCTGTACACTGCCAGCCTGGAACGTGAAATAGGCAAATATGCGTTTCTTCCCGGCACGCTTGGTCTGGAACGTGACGTTCTGGCCTTGCTGGGAAAGAGCAACCATGAAAAGTCGCTTAAGCTGGTGCCGCAGGTCAACGCCTACCTAGAGCAGCTGAATGAGCGTGCCGGGACGCTTTCTATCTATCTGATCGATACCAACGGCCATGTCGTAGCCTCCAGCAATTGGCGTCGTGCCGACAGTTTCGTTGGTGAAGAACTCGCGTTTCGTCCGTATTTCCGTGAGGCGATGGAGAATGGTCATGGCCGCTTCTTTGGTATCGGCACAACCCGTGGCGAGCCCGGTTATTACCTGGCCTCAAAGCTGACAGACGATAACGAGACGTTGGGCGTTGCCGTTATCAAAGTCAGTCTGGAACAACTTGAAAAATCGTGGACTACCGTTGAAACCCCTGCCATGGTCAGCGATGAAAATGGCGTTGTCATCCTCGGCTCGGTCGCCAACTGGAAATTCACGACTCTGCGCCCTTTAGAAGAAAAGACCCGCACAGCCTTCGATCAGACACAGCAATACAACCGACGCGCCCTTAAACCATTGGGCTTGAAAGAGTTGCGCGAACTCGATCACGGCGCACGACTGGTCAGCATTGCGAAAGATACCCCCGAAATCGCCTCGGTCTATCCAGTGGCGGGACGTTTTCTGGCGCAATCACGACCATTGCCCGGCACGCCCTGGACGCTGACCGTCCTTTCGCATCTGAAACAAGTCGATGATATTGCACAAAGCCGTGCCGCAGTTGTCGTGGTCATCACAGCGCTGCTGTTTATGTTTGGTCTGATGGCCAACGACCGGCGTCGTCATCTGAAGGATAGGCTAGCGGCTCGCGAAGCGCTGCAACAAGCGCATGACGAGCTGGAGCGTAAGGTGAATGAACGCACCGCCGACCTGTCTGCAACCAATACCCAGTTGCAGGAGGAAATTACGGAACGTATCCGCGCCGAACGCACATTGCGTGCAGCACAGGATGAACTGGTGCAGGCTGGCAAATTGGCGGTGATCGGTCAGCTATCGACCGGTATCGCACATGAACTTAATCAACCACTGGCTGCCCTCCGTACACTCTCGGGCAACGGCGTGCGTTTTTTGGATCGCGGCGATCTCAACACGGTTCGCACTAATCTCGAAAGAATTGCCCAACTGACGGATCGCATGGGATTGATTACCGGCCAACTGCGTACCTTTGCCCGCAAGTCCAGCGGCCAGTTACAGGCGGTTCCGCTATGTAATGCCCTAGACAATTCGTTGGCACTGCTGGAGCAGCGCCTGATTCATGCCAATGCTGAGGTTCGCCGTTACTGTCCTCTCCCCGAGCCAGTCGCGCTCTGCGATGTCAACCGACTGGAGCAAGTATTAATCAACCTGATCGGTAACGCACTTGACGCCATGGAAGGTCAACCCTCGCCACTGATTGAGCTTGGCTGCGAATCAATTGGCGAACAAGCCCGACTGACGGTGCGCGACCATGGTCCGGGGCTGGATGACACAGCCCTGAGCCATTTGTTTGAAGCGTTTTTCACCACGAAACAAGCCGGTGGCGGACTGGGTCTGGGGTTGACGATCTCTGCCGACATTATTCGTGATTTCGGTGGCACCCTGACTGGCACTAATCATCCCGAGGGCGGTGCCTTGTTCACGTTAGAAATCCCTCTCATTCACGAGGCTGAGCAACATGAGTGAAGTTCTGAAAGTACTGATCATTGAAGACGACCCAGATGTCGCCCTCGGTTGTGAACAAGCGTTGCAACTCGAAGGCATTGCTGTCGAATGCGTCAGCAGCGCCGAGCAGGCACGCCGGCGGCTGAGCCGTGACTTTCGCGGCGTCGTTGTCAGCGACATCCGGTTACCGAAGATGGATGGCATGAGCTTCCTGCGTGAGACGCTCAACATTGACCCGGAATTGCCCGTGGTGTTGATCACCGGGCATGGTGATATTTTGATGGCCGTGCAGGCGATGAAAGATGGCGCGCACGATTTCATTCAGAAGCCTTTCGCTCCGGAATATCTGGTTGAAGTGGTGCGCCGTGCGCTGGAAAAACGTCGCCTTGTACTGGAAGTGCGCGATCTGCGGCGTCAACTCGACCAACGCGACCTGCTCGAAGGCAAGATGATAGGCCGTGCACCGTCGATGCAAAAAATCCGCGACATGGTTGCCCGCCTCGCCAACAGCGCCGCTGATGTGCTGATTCACGGCGAAACCGGCACAGGTAAAGAACTCGTCGCCCGCTGTCTGCATGAAGCCAGCTCGCGCCGACATGGTAACTTCGTCGCCATCAACTGTGGCGGGCTGCCGGAAACCTTGTTTGACAGCGAAATTTTCGGCCACGAAGCTGGTGCGTATACCGGTGCCGCCAAAAAACGCATCGGCAAAATTGAGCACGCCAGCGGCGGCACGCTGTTTCTCGATGAAATCGAGAGCATGCCGCTTGCCATGCAGATCAAATTGCTTCGCGTATTGCAGGAACGTACCCTGGAACGTCTGGGTTCGAACACACCGATTGCGATTGACTGCCGCGTTATTGCCGCAACCAAAACAGACTTAGTCGAACTGGCCGCCACAGGTGCGTTCCGTAACGATCTGTATTACCGGCTCAGCGTCGCTACACTGGATCTGCCGCCACTACGCGAGCGACGTGAAGATATACCGCTGCTTTTCGAACATTTCCTGCTGCTGGGTGCCGCACGCCATCAACGCGCGGTGCCAGAAACAACAGCCAACCGCATTCGACAATTAGTCGGTTACAACTGGCCGGGAAACATCCGCGAGCTGAGGAACGTTGCGGATCGCTGCGTTCTCGGGATAGAGAGCGGCTCACCACCTTTTGGCCAGCCACAAACAGAAGGCGCAATACCACTTGCAGAAACCGTGGATGCCTTCGAACGAGCGCTGATCGCCGATGCCCTGCACCGCCACCGCAGCCTCGCCCGCACGGCAGAAGCACTGGGCGTCGCTAAAACAACACTGCACGACAAGATAAAAAAATACGGACTGGATGGAAATGAACGGTAGCTAAACTATGGCGGAGTACGCTAATCCTGCCATTGACATAGACGAGGTCTTTTATAGCAGGTGATAAGGGACTCTTCTGAACGCCATCCTAACTGTCAAACACCGTTAAGCATTAACAAAAAGTAACAGTGCAAGCAAAGGCCTTTTAATATCATGGAAGATTACCCGGCCGTGTAATGGAAGACTATGTTGCAACACAGGACTCAGATATGGCATGAAACTCTGCGTAATCACCCACGAGGTCTGGTTGTTAACACCGCTGCGATTCTCGGCGCCACTTTAATTGTCGGCCATACGCATTCGCGCTGGTTCTGGCTCTGGGTTGTGATTTCTCTGGGTGTTTCCGCTGTGCGGTACGGAATTTATGTGTATTGCTGCCATTCCATCAAGCAGTACTCAACGCAAGCCATACCAAGACATCAGTTTATCCTGCTTCATTTATCAATTTTAAGCGCTGCTATCAACTGGATGATCGTTGCCTGGATAGGTATTCCTGAATTTCAGGCAAAGGATAAATTCGCCATCCTGATTATTATCTCCGCCCTTGCAGGAGGGGCGACCGGCACGCTGGCATCGTTAAAAATCACAGGCAAAATTTATATCGCGTTGCTGATTATCCCAGCATCCTTACGAATGTTGTTGATGGATGACACTAGCTTATCCGTTCTTGCAATATTGGGATTTATTTTTGCATGGGTCATGATGAGCAGCCATCAGAATAATTTCAGGCTACTTGAGCGTTCCTTGCATCTGGCAAGAAGCAATGAAGATCTGATCTCTCAGCTATCCGTCAAAAATACAGAAATCTGCAATATTAATTCAGAGCTGGAACAAACCGTTGAAGACAGAACCAAGCAATTACAATATCTGGCTAATCACGATCCACTGACGTCGCTGTTAAACCGGCGAGGATTAGCGGAACAAGCTTATCGCCCGCCAGCAGTGTTACATCATCAGTTATTTCTGTTCATCGACCTTGACCGTTTCAAACATATTAACGACGGATTAGGCCATGATTGGGGGGATTTGTTGTTACAAGCGGTAGCACAACGCCTAACCGAACTGGTGGATGAGCTGGCAACGGAGTGCGGCGCATGGCATCACTCTGTTTGTCGCTGGGGTGGTGACGAGTTTGCCATCCATTTTATCTGCGAAGCGATCCCGGTCAATGACATCCACCCTGCTTGCCATTATCTGCAAGTGATGCTGTCGCAACCTTACCAGATCAATGGCCGCCAGTTACATATCGGCGCCAGTATCGGCGTGTTTGAAAAATGCGCTGAAAAACTGACCGATATTGCTGAAGCGGTGAGTTGTGCAGATATGGCTGCGTCAGAAGCCAAACGTTTAGGTCGTGGCCGTATAGTATTTTATTCTGAGGTGCTGGCAGATATTCAGCGACGCCGACTGGCGCTGTCGATTGCGCTAGCCAATGCGCACAAAGACGGTTCCTTGAAACTGTTTTTTCAACCTATCGTCGCGGCAGCATCAACAGAAGTCGTCGCACTGGAAGCATTGCTGCGCTGGACTTGTGCTGAGATCGGCCCCGTTTCTCCCGATGAGTTTATTCCTCTGGCGGAGGAGTCCGATCATATTATCAACATCGGCAAATGGGTACTTCAGCAAGCATGTTCTGCAGCAAAAACCTGGCAAGACACAAACGATGATCACATCGCCCCAAAAGTCGCAGTGAACACATCGATCCGGCAATTGATACAAGCATCGTTTGCCGACGAGGTACAAGTTATCCTGAAAAATACAGGGCTTGCCGCCGATCATCTGGTAATTGAGGTGACGGAAAGCGTGTTCGATGAACAGAATATGCAGCAGGCACTGATCAGCCTGCTTGCTTTGCATGAGATGGGAGTAGAAATACATCTGGATGATTTTGGCACTGGCTATTCGTCGCTGTCACGCTTACATGAGTTCCCGATGGATGCGATTAAAATCGATAAGAGTTTCGTCATGTCCGCAGATGAAAAATCTCTGGCGGTTGTTGAAGGAGCTCTTCTGATTGCCAAAAAATTTGGATTGAAAGTCATCGCAGAAGGCGTAGAAACTGCGCAGCAACGTGAAAAATTACTGGCACTTGGCGTTGACGAATTACAAGGCTATTTCTTCGGGAAACCGACAAAATTAGCAACCCTGTCTGTGACAGAAACTAGCGTACCCAAGCTGACGAGAAACGCATAGTAATCAGACCGCTGCGATTCCATTTAAATCTAAGCTTTTATAAACAGTGTCAAAGAAAAAAAAGCCTGATCTTTACAGACCAGGCTCAGTAGCGTTATAAATGGCTCTTAATGCGACAGCGCAAGCTCCCCTGCCATGCGACGAAGACGATGCGCGGATCCGGCTCGTTTCATTTGCTTGCGACTCTCATTGTTCAGAGCATTCGCCTCGCGTAAGCTGGTCAGAACCCGGCAAACTGTTTCGCGGGTTGAATGCACAATCTCCGCCATATTCCCCAAACTGGGCAACGTATCCGAGGTAAATTCGCTGAACACCTGAGCGGTATCCGGCTTGAGCATATGCAGCAAGCGTTTGACACGTTCATCCACCGTACCGGTTCTCAGGCTGACAACCTGACGGCAGCGAATATGATTAGTCGCAATCGTTTTCATCAGTAAGGCCGTCATTGCCTTATCATCAGCCACATCGACCGGCTGCAATTTCACCGGCGTAATTGCCCTGACTTGCAATGTTTCGCTCAACCCTGAAAAACACTCGACACCGAGCAAATCACCGGGTAACGCCAAGCGTACAAAACTGATTTTGCTTTCGTCTGACTCATCCACACTATTGATACGTACCGTGCCAGACTCTATACGCCACAAGGCGCTTAACTCGTTCATTGTTAAGACCTGACGCGGCAGCAAATACCGCTCAGATCTGTTCATTACGCTGGATTGCATAAGATCTCCGTAAAATTAACAAAGGATGTATTTGCTCGAATTATTTATCGTCGTCTTTGTAATTCGTGGCGCTTTGCGCCTCGAACCACAAAGCATTAACAACTGCCAGCAATACCGCCATCGACGTGCCCAACATCCAACTGAAATACCACATAATGATTCCTTTCTGAGTGCGCTTAATACAGCGATTTACTATTCGCCTGAATATTGGCGACCGTGACTTTTCCTCGCATGATGCGGTAGGCCCAGCTGGTGTAACCGACGACGATTGGCGTCATCACCAGGGCAACCCAAAACATAATGTTCAGTGTGCGCTGACTGGAGACACAATCCCAAACCGTCAGACTATGATCAGGATGCGAGCTGGATGGCAGGACAAATGGAAAAATCGCGGAGCCAGCCATCAGAATAATGCCCGCACAAGCAATGCCACTGCCGATAAAGGCGATGCCACCACGGCGCGCCAGCGTTGCGATCAATCCAAGTGCAATTCCCGCATACGCAAGGCCAACCAGCAAAAAAATCAGCGGATAACGTTCATAGTTACTCCACCATGCGCCAGCCTGATGCACCACCGTTTTTGTCAGCGGTGAAATACCTGCGCCAACGAGTATGTCTGAGGTAATCCGATACCCTTCCATCCCGGAAACCATGACACCTGCCACCGTCAACACCAACGCCAGCACTAAGCCGCTGACCATACTGACACTGCGGGCGCGCTGTGCTATCTGTTGTTCGGTGCGTAATTGCAGATAGTTCGCGCCATGAAATATGAGCAGCGTCAGACTGGAAACGCCGCACAGTAATGTGAATGGCGTGAACAATGCCCAGAAACTACCGGTATAAACGGGAAGCATATTGTCTTCAAAGTGAAAAGGAACACCTTTAATGACGTTCCCAATCGCTACCCCAAATACCAGCGAAGGCACTGCACCACCAACAAACAAGCCCCAGTCCCAGGCGGTGCGCCATCGTGGATCAGCCACCTTGCTGCGATAGTCGAAACCAACTGGACGAAAAAACATGGCCCATAACACAGCCATCAGGGCAAAATAAAATCCGGAAAATGCGGTTGCATAAACCAGTGGCCATGCGGCAAAGATCGCGCCGCCAGCGGTAATAAACCAGACCTGATTACCATCCCAATGTGGACCTACCGTATTGATAATGACGCGGCGTTCATCATCATTACGACCAATGAAAGGCAGCAGTGTGCCAACGCCCATGTCGTGTCCGTCCATAATGGCAAAACCGATCAACAGGACGCACACCAGCAACCACCAGATCAATTTCAGTAATGTGTAGTCAAGCATGTCAGACCCCTTTTGAAGACAAAGCCGCCGCATAGACGGGCGCATTCACACCAGTGAGACTGGCGTCAGGATTGGCTAATTCCAGAGCATATTTCCCGGTACCGAGACTTGAAGGACCAAGGCGCACATATTTCAGCATCAGATACACCTCGGCGATCAGCAGCAGGGTGTAAAACAGCAAGAAGCCGCCAAGTGAAAACAACACATCGTTTCCACTTAATGCCGAGGTCGACAAATGCGTCGGCAACATCCCCTGTACTGTCCACGGCTGGCGCCCGTACTCAGCAACAAACCACCCCATTTCGCAGGCAATCCAAGGCAACGGCATACTCCATACGGCCCATTTCAACAACCACGGGCGTGACTCTATGCGATTGCGTGCCGCCGACCAGAAAGCCACCACAATCAGAGCCAGCATGGCAAAAGCGACAGCAACCATAATGCGGAAAGTCCAGAACATCGGCGTCACTTTAGGAAAAGCATCGCGCAAGGCCAGGGCTTTCATGTCCGGAGTTGCCAGACGTACGTCAGAGATATATTTTTTCAACAATAAGCCATAACCCAGATCTGCCTGCACCGTTTTAAAGTAAGCCAACTTCTCAGCATTTTTGGGATCTTTGCGCAAAGTCTCCAACGCGGTAACAGCGACGATGCCACGCTCGATGCGACTCGCAATCTTCACCTCCAAGGCATCAATACCGGGAATGACCTTGTCGACGCTGCGAGTGCCTATCAGCCCCAGAACATAGGGTATGCGTATCTCTGCATGGTTGGTTTTATTGACTTCATCAGGGATCGCAAACAGCGTCAGACCCGCTGGGGCGGCTTCCGTTTTCCACATACCCTCCATCGCTGCCATTTTTGTTTCCTGTGTTTCGGCAGCGGTGTACCCGGACTCATCCCCCAGCACAATGACGGATAAGACCGATGCCAGACCAAAGGCCGCAGCGATGCGAAACGAACGCAAGGCGAATCCGGTATCTCTTTTTTTCAGCAAATACCAACTGCTGACGGACAAAACGAAGATCGAACCTGTGACATAACCGGCGCTGATGGTATGCACAAATTTTGCCTGCGCTACGGGATTAAAAATCACGTCAGTAAAACTGCTTAATTCCATGCGTAAGGTCACAGGATTAAATTCAGCACCGACGGGATTCTGCATCCAGCCATTCGCAATCAATATCAGTAATGCAGACAAATTGGAGCCGATCGCCGTCAGATAAGTCACGCTGAGATGGCCAACCTTACTCAATCTGTCCCAACCAAAAAAGAACAGTCCGACGAAGGTAGATTCCAGAAAGAAAGCCAGCAAACCTTCTATTGCCAACGGTGCACCAAAAATATCACCGACGTAATGCGAGTAATACGCCCAATTGGTGCCGAATTGAAATTCCATCGTCAACCCGGTGGTCACGCCAAGCGCGAAATTAATGCCAAATAATTTCCCCCAGAATTTGGTCATATCACGATAAATTGTTTTGCCCGTCATGACATAAACGGTCTCCATAATTGCCAGTAACAGGGACAAACCCAGTGTCAGGGGAACAAATAAAAAATGGTATAAGGCGGTCGCCGCGAACTGTAGCCGCGACAAATCCACCAAAGATTCTGAAATCATTGCTTTTCCTTTGCATCTGTTTCATTTCCACTGAGATCGCCTGTGCTGCTTTGCTGATCTTTTGTTGCTGGCAGCATGCGTTCTTCCATGCCGTGCGCCGCTGCGTCTGCAGGTAAACGTTGCGGGAAAAATGCAGCTTTGATTGAAAAGAGCAGTACCAGCTTTAACAGCAACACCAGGATAATTTCCCGCTTTAGTTTGAATTGCGGCGAGCGATGCGGAGCCTCAGGGATATCAGTCGCTGATACCCCTGCTACATTTTGCACAGACATAAGCTATCTCCGGAAATGAGATAAAAATCGGAAGTAAACTGCCAGCGCGGATCACGACATGCACCAATATTGAGAGCGACTACGTCATGAGCGCATCTGAGAGCATTACTTCTGTCTGAAGAGGACGGTGCTGCGCCAGCACATCAGAAAATGATGTGGCAACACACAACGTCATCTGAAATCAGAGAGAGACCGGAGGCGCGCGAACGGAAGGTACCAGCCATGCAATTTTTTTTGCAACAGCCAGCGTTTGAAAAGAGAAAAACTGACTTTCACTGATCGTGACAGAGAAAGTAAATTCAGGAACAGGAGGTAAAGCGAATGAGGCTGCATTCGTCAGACAATAAGCACAATGCTCGAAATGCATAGTCTCAGAGACATTGGCGGGCTTGACATTCGTTTTTTCGAGTACGGCCCCGGCAGGGGAAAACAAAACCCAGCTCAATCCATTCGTAGAACAGATTTCTTTCCATTCACCCGCTTGAATAGTGCTTTTGGCAGAAGAATGATTGATAGCCTGCGAAGCCAGCGGCATCAGGGAATTCAACAGAATCGCCAAAATGGCGATCCAGCTAAAACCCTTAGTGCGTCGACGATTTCGCATAACAAATGAAATAAAAAGTAAGTCCACAGGATAGTGTACGCGCTCAAATGAAGGATTATTTGATCTGGCGCATACAGTCATTCAGCAAATCAGAAGAAATCAATCTGCGCTATTACGTCGGATAACGAATACGTAATCCAGCACCAACATCAGCAACATAGAAATCCCGACCAGAGGGAAGATGATGCCACCCACCATCAGCAATATAAAAACGACTTTTAACGCGTGACGATTGGCAGGCAACGGCGGAATTCCTATCATTCCTGTGGGACGCCGCTTCCACCACATAACAGCAGACGAAATACAGATCAGCACAATTGCGCAACAAACCGCCAGCATCAGCAGTTGATTCGCCAGACCAAATTCCTGCCCCAGATGAACATTGATGCCCCACTCCAGCCCTTTACCAATCGGGCCATAATCGGCAAAACTCATATCAAGTAACACCTGCCCTGAAAACTGGTCAAGATGAACGACTCTTTGCTTTGTCAGATCATTCGGATAGACAGCCCCGGTAAATACCCCGGTCGCGGTGACAGGCAAATTGATCGCATAGGTTTTCGCAAGACCCAGTTGATCAAAAATAGAAACCGCTTTATCCAGGCTGATCTGCATAGGCATCGCTGCATCGCTGGCAGCATGAACATGCATAGCAGACACAGGCGTTTTCGCCTGCTCCAGTGACCAGGCAACAGGGGCAACATGATTGATATGTTCATCCGACATGGGTACGCTGACGCGTACACCAGCAGGATATCCAAAGTTGCTGCCATTCGCCCACTGATTCACTTTATCGCCCCACACTATCGACCACGGCATGCCAGTTACGGCGAGGAATAGAATCAATACCCCGGCGACGATTCCGGTAACGGCATGCACATCACGCCAGAACACGCGCTGAGACGACACACCACGAACCTTGAGTACGCCTTCCAATGATAATGTTTTTTGCCGCGGCCACCATAAATAGGTACCAGTGATCACCAGCAAAATGCACCATCCTGCGGCCACTTCAATCATGCCATTCGCGATGGGACCAAAATACGCCAGACTGTGCAGTCGCCGTATTGTCCACGACACGGTGCCCCGATTCGGCATACTCCCCAACACCGTGCCGCGATAAGGATCAACATAGATCGCCATCACATCACCACCAGCACCTTTGATATCCACCTCAGCAGAGCCAGATTTACTCGCAGGAGGAACATAGCGCAAGGCCTTGCCGGGATAGACCGCTAACGCTGCCTGCACAATACTGTTATGTGAATGCGGCGATCCGCTCATCGCTGTAACGGTCTTGATATCGCGATAAATATAATCATCAATCTCGTTGTGGAATAAATAGATCGCTCCCGTTACTGCCAATATCAGCATGAACGGCAGCACCAGTAAGCCTGCATAAAAATGCCAACGCCATGCCGCCCGGTAAACATCGACAGATCGCGTTGTAGAAAAAAAAGTACTCATGCGGTATCTATTAAAATGAGTTAGCGGCCATCAGGTCTGCCTGATCACCGCATAGAAAAACAATAATCAGGCAGACCATTTCACTTAAAACTTCATATTGGCAGAAAGATAGAACGCCCGGCCATCACCAGGAGAATGACGCGTCTGATCGTTAATCCACACATATTCGTAGTAACGATTAGCCAGATTTTTCACCTGGAATTCCAGTTCCACCGATGGAGTGAATTTATATTTAGCACCGACATTAAACAACGCGTAAGCACCATATTTACTGCCGGTGTTCGCGGTGGTCAGATAATAGTCGCCCTGCCCGTTACCTGATACTGATAACTGCAATGCCGGCGTGACCTGAACATCATAGCCAGCGGAAAATATATATCCGGGTACGTGGTCAATTTCCTTACCCGCTGTGATCGGTGCAGTTGGGTCTGGCACGACAATTTTTGAACGTTGGCGTGAATAGGAAATCCATGCGCTGCTATATTGGTCAGGACGGATATTGACCTGCAGGTCTATACCGCTGCGCCTGGTACTGCCGACGTTTTCAGAATCGCCGGAGGGATCATTCAAACGGCGTTTTACTTCATCCGATGCACTTTGTTCCCACACAGAAAAGCGACCATTTATCCAGCTGGCTGGTGCTAGTTTGACACCTGTTTCCCAACCATCATTAATCGACGGCCGCAGATCATTTTTGTTCGATTTGTACGCTGCAGCGCCCGCTCCAATCTGGAATGTTCGCCCCCAATTGCCATATACGCTGGTTGACTTTAATGGCGAGTACACGACGCTCAGTTTGGGCTGACCGATCACCCCATAATCCTGAATACCGTAGTGCACATTTTTGGATACGTCAGTAAAACTGCCATCAAATTTATCCACGCGATACGCAGGAATAATTTTTAAGGTATCCGTTGCCTGAATGGCGGCCTGAATATATGCCCCGTAATTATTCAGCGTAAATTTTTGATCTCGGGTCGTCGTCACCCTTACCTTGTTCGACGTACTGTAACGCGGACTTTTATCATCCTGATGTTCGGCATTGACGCCCGCCTCAATCGCCAGATCTTTCAACCAATCTGTTAATGCAAGACTTGGGCGATACGTCACAGAATTCAGAATACCGACATGCGTTTCATCGATAACACGTTCCTGTTGCGATGTTGTACTGGAATAGCGTAACCAGCGCTGATCTTTTATCTGATTCAGATACACCTTTGTCGCTAGCGATGTTTTATCTGTAGGATCAGCATCAATATGCACACTTAATTGATTCATCTGACGATTACCACCTTCCGACTGGGCATAAGGATACGACATCGTCGGACGAGTATAAGCATCTGCTGCCGTCAGGTAGCCGGCTTCATCTCCATTACTTTCTGTATGACGCGCAATGATGCCAAATCGCATACGAGCATCATCAGTGGTGTAAAACCATTTGCCACCCACGGTGGATTTTTCAAAGGTCGCGTTATCACGATATCCGGCTGATTTCAGATAACCGGCAAAATAATTCTGCGACCAGTTATTGCTTTCCCATCCTTTTGCGAGCTGAACCTCTTTTGTATCAAAGCTGCCGTAAGTCACCCGCGCATCGTTGTAGTTGCCACCGCTACGAGTAACGATGTTCGCATTTCCGGCGATATTGTGCAGTCCATAACGTGGATCATTCGTTCCACGTACGACCTCAATCGATCTGATTTCTAATGGGAATAACATGTCCAGCAGTTGCATGCCGCCGCCATTATCATTACTCGGCACACCATCGATCAGCAGCTTGACCGCGTTCACTTCACCTTCACCATTGAAGCCACGGAAAGACAGCTTACCTGATTCACTCCCTTGCCTGAACTGGGTCATCATCACACCAGGTGCTTTGCTGAAGAGCTCCCACGTATTCACTACCTGCTGGGTCTGTATCAGATCGGAACCAAGAATATCGACGGAACTGAGGACACTTTTTGCCGCTATCGGGCCATTTTTTTGGCCGCTGATTTCGACTTTACCAATTTCCATTGCTGAATCATTGAGCCCGCCGCCACTATTGGCGACAGTTTCTGCTGAGGCGGAGTTAATACCGACAGGAGCAAATAAACTTGCAATAACAAGCGCACAAGTTCTTAAAACAGGAAGGGAAAATCGCTCTGAATGAGCTTGATGAATTACACGGTTAGCAGATGATGTACAGAAAAACATAAAGATCCTTGGTCACAATAGTGCTCACCCGTTGACCTGAAAAAGTAAGACGGGTTTTAACTTACGAATACAGCAGATGTTGCCCGCTTCAGCGCAAATAAATTCGGCTGTCTGTCGTAAATTGCGTATCAGGTAGAAAGATGTACGCCGGGATGCATTCAGCATCACAATCAGCAGCGTACAAACAATGCTGAGGTGTCATGGCGACATGAATGAATGTGCAAACGGATCGAAACAGAATGATATCTGCTCGAATCACAAAAAATTCAATAATAGTCGCGAAGACAATCAGCCAATCAATCAGCCGATAGCAGGAGGAGCGCGCGGATGCGCATGCAACCAGGAAAATAATAGCTTAGGGGAATGGTAAAACAGGAAAGGCAGCAAGGCGTGACCAACAGGCACCATCCACCGCACAGACAGATCAACCGGCAACGCAAATGTTCCGGCATGCGTCGCACAAAATGAACATTGTTTAAACTGGTGATGCGTAGTATCGGGAGAAGACTTACTGAGCAGAACTTGCTCGGCCGGAAGAAATTTTGTTCCGGCAGCAGAGCATATTTCTACCATCTCTTGTGGAGAGATCATTTTCGAAACGGCATAATCCAATGACGGTAGCAGCGCATTCAAAAAGATCGCAATACATGCGATCCAGATGCTCTTTTCATACCAGTGTCGATTGATTATTCCAAGTTTCATGTCAGTATTATAATTCAACATAACGCATTTTATAACTCAGCTTATCACTCAGTTCATCGTCCGCGCGACAAAACAATACTACGACGATGCTGCGCTTCCATCTTCGTAGCATGATGCGTATTTAAGAGCGTCTCTGTGTCAACGCTCATGCAATAATGTCCCGAAACAGTAAGCGTCCTCAATCGCCAATCATTCTTCCTTTTCATTTATGCATATTCTTTTAGTCGAAGACGATCCGGTGCTGGCAGAAGGCATCTCTCAGATGTTGCGCGAGCATGGCATGTTGGTGGATGTCGCCCGCAATGGTAAAGACGCCTGTTTTATCTCTCAGGAACAAAAAATTTCGGTCATGATTTTGGATATCGGCTTGCCAGATATGGATGGTTTTGATGTACTACATCACATACGGAAAATTCAGCGGAATAATTTTCCCGTCCTGATGTTAACTGCAAGAGATGCGATCCTGGATCGCGTCAAAGGCTTTGAAATGGGAGCAGATGATTATCTCGTCAAACCTTTTTCGACGTTGGAATTAGTCGCACGTTTAAAGGCCTTGGTCCGACGATCATCCCCTGCTTCGGTCGGAATCAGGCTTGGTCTGCTTCATCTTGACTCACAAACGAAGCGGGCTGCAGTTGATGGTCAGGTCATCGATTTATCTGCACGTGAATGGACAATACTTGAATATCTGCTTAAAAATGAAAACCGTGTCGTGTCCAAACAGCAGATCATCGATGCCATCTTGCTGCACGACGGAGATATTTCGCTCAACGCAATTGAAGTCTATGTCTCACGGATACGCTTAAAGCTCAACAACGCTAAGGTGATGATCCGCACAATTCGTGGCTTTGGCTATATGCTGGAAGAGGAAAAGTGAAACTGATGAGTTCCGGACAGCCAAGCATTCGTCGCAGTCTATTAGGATGGTTAATCATTCCCCTTTTATTAGTGAATTTCATCGGCGGCGGTCTTGTGTACTGGCTTGCATGGGAGCCGGCTCAACTTGCGTTTGACCAAAGTCTGGCTGATACATGCTGGGCACTGGCGACCCGGTTAAATAAAACAGAAGCTGGCATCAGCGTAGATCTGCCCTCTTCTGTAGAGCAGGTACTAAGGGTTGATCATATCAACACCATCTATTTTGCGATCCGCAATCAAAAAAATCAGACGCTGGCTGGCGATTCCGACTTTCCGACTCTGGCTCAGCCGGAGAATCTCGACGAACCTCATTTTTCAAACGGCAAAATGCGTGGAGAAGAGATCCGTATCATTAATATTAAATTTTCAGCCGGCGATCAGGATGTCGTCATTTATGCTGGCGAAACGCTAAAAAAGCGTAATGCGATCCGTACCAGAATATTGACAGCGTTAATATTTATCGAAGGAGCTTTAACCTTTTTACTTCTGGGCGTGGTGTGGATCGCGGTAACAAAAGGTTTGTTACCGCTGAAGAAAATACAGGCGGATCTGAATCAACGCGATTTTGATGCGTTGTCAGCGATCCCGGTTGAAGAGAACGCGCTGGAACTTGGTGCTGTGGTAACGGCCATTAACCGTTTGCTCAAAAAAATAGAAATCGGGTCCAATGCCCAACAAGAGTTTCTGGCCAATATTGCGCATCAGTTACGCACGCCTTTAGCTGGATTAAAAGCGCAAATCGAATGGCTACAGGACAAATATGCGAGCGAGACAACAACAGCCAGATCCATCTCGTTAATGATGATTTCAACCGAACGGATGATACGGCAAACAAATCAGTTGCTTTCACTCGCAAGAGCAGAACCAAGTAAATTTGAACGAAAACGACTAGAGCCCGTATCGCTCGATATGATCGTGACTGATTGCATTCCTCATTTTCTGGGCACGGCTGATAAAAAAAATATCGACTTAGGTTTTGAGCTTGCTCCGACGCGTATTTCCGGCGATGCTTTCTTACTGCGCGATCTGATAGAAAATCTGATCGATAACGCGATCAGTTATACCCCAGAGGGTGGGGTCGTCACGGTCAACACCTTTACCGAAGGCGAACAAGTAATTTTTTCCGTTGAAGATAACGGCCCGGGCATACCTGAGGCAGAGAGAGAATTGATTTTTCACCGTCACTATCGCATCTACGAAGGAACAGGTGAACGTGTCAAAGGGAATGGTATCGGACTGGCAATCGTTGCCGACATTGTCAAAGATCATAATGCGCAAATCACGATCAGTGACGCCGAAGCAGGAGGCACCATTTTTTCGGTTCACTTTCCGGCAATTCGCGATAATGAATGACGGTTAAAGAATAACGTTTATATTTTTAGTTGTCAGGATTTTGTCAGCTTACTGTCATGTTTTTGACAGTTTGCATTTGCATAATGGGGCAACGTATTACTCCCATCATGCAGGATAAAAATGACTAAACCTTGCCCTACACTGGCAAAGTTTAATTGGGTCGTCAGGATAGCCATTGCCGCAGCATGTAGCTCAGCAATACATAGCTATGCTCAGTCACTCATTGAACCAGTTCAGTACCAATCAAACAAGGCACATAACAATATCGACATTTCCGGAAACATTCCGGAAGCGGCCTTATCGCCACTCAGTCTGGAACGTGCAATTCAGTTAGCGCGTCAATACAACCATGATTTGAAGCTTGGAAAAACCAATGTCGCCAATGCAGAGGCGGCAACGACAATCGCTGGCGCAGCCCCCAACCCAAATCTGACAATTCAAACCAGCGGGATCAATCCCAGACTAGGTATAGGTCCAGGTTCGCTGAAAAATAAAACCGTCGATAGCACCCTCAGAATTGATCAGCTTGTCGAACGCGGTGGCAAGCGTGAATTACGGCTTGAAGCTGCGACGCATCTTGAAAAGGCCAGTCGGCTGGACTTTAACGACACCGAGCGTCAATTAAAACAAATGATCGGTGCTGCTTATTTTGATCTGGCGGCAGCACAACACAAATTACGTATCAGTAAAGAAAATTCTGATTCTTATCAGGCGACCTTAAATGCGGCGGATAAGCGAAAAAAATCAGGGGATATTGCCGGTGCCGATGTTGCCCGGGTACGTGTGGATGCGTTGCGCGCAGAAAATGATCTGCTGCAGTCAGCCAGTGAACTTAAACGCGCTCAAAGTGCTCTGGCCTTACTCATAGGAATCAAAGCACCGTTCATGTCGCTACAGGTCATCGATGATTGGCACACTGAAGATGCGTTGCCAGCAAGCGTTCTGTCCGACGAATTAATTCAGAAACGCACGGACGTTGCGGCGGCGAAAGCCCGATTGGATGCTGCGCTGGCGGCACGTAAATTAGCCGTCGCAGCAAGGACACGCGATGTCACTGTTGGCCTTCAGTTCGAGCATTATCCAACCAACCCCGCCAATCAACTGGGTTCCGGCAATAGCTATGGCGTTTCTATACAAATCCCTTTGTTCAGCCGCTACGAATTTCAGGGAGAAATCCGCGCTGCGGAAGTCGCCGTCGATGCAGCGCAGGAAAATTTGGCAAAAACAATCGATGCCGCACGCAACGAATTGAGCCTCCAGTCTGAATCACTGCAAACATCAAAAACTCTGCTGGCGCGCTTTCAAAATGAATTACTTCCGGCGGCTCGTAAATCAGCAGAGGCAACTGAATTCGCTTTTAAAAATGGCGCAGTCCCCGTCATGGATGTATTGGATGCACGCCGCACTTACAGAGCAATCGAGTTAGACACGATCAACGCTAAAGCTGATCTGGCGAAAGCCAGCATGACACTGCGTATCAGTCTGGAATAATTGGAACACAAATGAAATTACGTCAAACCCCTGTTGTACTTATCGCGCTCATTTTTGCTGGTGTCGCTGTCATCTATTCTGCAAAACGGGTCACCGCGACGGAGAAAAAGACAGACGCTACGCAGACAGCAAAAGCGGAAATCGGAAAAATAAACTATCCGGCAAACGCACCGCAACTTGCTTCAATCAAATTAGCAACAATCAGCGAAGTCAGCTTACCCATCGCTGACACAATGAATGGCAAGCTCGCTTACGATGAAAATGTGACGAGCCGTGTCAGCTCGCCTGTTGCGGGACGCGTCATCCGCTCCTCCGTCGAGATTGGAGATTACGTTAAGAAAGATAGCCCGTTGCTGATACTGGACTCACCGGATATGGCAACGGCAGACGCCGACTTCGCAAAAGCGAAAGCAGATCAACAGCGTAAAAAATTAAATCTGGATCGGGCGCAAAAATTACTCGAGCAAGAAGTGATTGCGCGTAAGGATGTTGAGTCTGCCGAAGCGGATTATCTGCAGGCGGCAGCAGAAACAAAACGCGCCGGCTTGCGCATGCGTAACCTGAATGCACATGGTAGCGAAAATGGGCAATTCGTTCTGAAAGCCCCGATCAGCGGGCTGATCACAGATAAGCAAATTAACCCAGGCCTGGAAGTACGCCCAGATGCAGCGACACCGTTGTTGACGATCACAGATCTCAACAGATTGTGGGTGCTCGTTGATGTGCCGGAACGGTATATCAGCAATATCAAGAACGGACAAAAGATACAGCTGGAATTTGACGCCTATCCCGATCAGATTTTTGATGCACTTGTTGATCGTGTTGGTTTAGCGCTCGATCCGATGACACGGCGTATACAAATCCGGGGGATATTAAATAACAAAGACGGGAAACTCCGTCCGGAAATGTTTGCCCGCGTGTCATTTTTAGCTGATGGCGATAAGAAAGCGTTCCGTATACCGAATGCAGCACTGATCGTTGAAGGTTTGTATAACTATGTTTTCCTGGAGAAGCGCCCAGGTGAATTTCAAAAACAAAAAATCAATATTGTGCGCAAAGACCGTGACGTCAGTTACGCCGATGTGGCATCGAACGCTGAACTGAATAACAAACAACGCATCGTTGAAGAAGGCGCGCTGTTACTCAACGCCGAGGTTGCATCACATGCTCAATAAATTTGTTGATTTTGTTCTGACCCAGCGCGTTTTTGTTTTAGTTCTGACGGTCGCCTTAATTTTCTTCGGCTATCGCGCGATGAGCAATTTGCCGATTGAAGCGTTTCCAGATGTGCAGGA
This sequence comes from Cognatundibacterium rivi, assembly GCF_018139565.1. Taxonomy (GTDB): domain Bacteria; phylum Pseudomonadota; class Gammaproteobacteria; order Burkholderiales; family Burkholderiaceae_D; genus Undibacterium; species Undibacterium rivi. Next base: position 224,875 of record NZ_JAGSPK010000002.1, on the reverse strand, counting down.
TGTGCAAGTACAGATTGTTACGCAATTTCAAGGGCAGGCAGCCGAAGAAGTTGAACGTGCGGTGACGTTGCCGATAGAACGCGAAATGAGTGGTGTGCCCGGGCAGACACAGTTGCGCTCCGTTTCGATTACAGGATTGTCGGTGGTCACCATCACATTTAAAGATGGAACAGATGATTATTTCGCGCGCCAACAAGTGCTCGAAAGACTGCAAGGTGTCACACTGCCCACAGGCGTACAGGCAACAATCGCACCGCTGACGACAGCCGTCGGTGAAATTTACCGGTATGTACTGGAAGTTCCTAAGGATATGTCTGAAAACGATGCGCGCAGTTTGCAAGACTGGACGATACGTCCGGAATTACGCATTGTATCCGGCGTTGCCGATGTCGTCAGTTTTGGTGGGACGGTCAAAGAATATCAGGTGCAGGTCGATCCGAATGCCTTAAAACGTTATGGAGTCACACTCGATCAGGTCAGCCAGGCACTGACCAACAATAGCAGCAATGTCGGCGGCGGCACACTCCGCCGTGGCGATGAAGCACTGGTCGTCCGTGGCCAGGGTCTGTTTGAAAAGAAAGAAGATATCGGTCGCGTCATTATCAATGCAAAAAACGGAAAAACGGTTTTAGTGTCTGATGTGGCGAACGTAGAAATTACGCATCACCCACGCTCAGGAATCGTCTCGTATAACCAGGGCGACAGCTATGTACTGGGTATCGTACAGATGACCAAAGGCGGAAATGCAGCGAAAATCATTGAAGAATTAAAGAAAAAAATAGATCTGGTCAATGCCAAGTTACCGCGGGGCGTGAAAATACGCCCGATTTATGATCGCACGGATTTATTGCATCACACGATCATGACTGTCTTTGAGAATCTGGTCGTCGGTGCTGTGTTGGTTGTCGCAATCCTGATTGTATTTCTGCGCAACTGGCGCGCTGCATTAATTGTCGTCACGGTGATTCCCTTATCCCTGATGTGTGCCTTTATCATGCTTGATCTGCGAGGGATTCCAGCCAATCTGATCTCACTGGGCGCAGTTGATTTCGGCATCATTATCGACAGCGCTGTCGTATTGGTCGAAGCATTAATGGTGAGGCTGGCACTCAAACATAATGAAGAACATGGCAACCTGTTTCTATGGCGAAAACATGTTCTTAAAGATACCGTCGTTGAAATGGGCCATCCCATCCTGTTCGCCAAAGCCATCATTATTCTGGCGTTTATTCCCATTTTCACGTTTCAACGGGTAGAGGGAAAAATATTCTCACCAGTCGCGCTGACCTTAAGTTTTGCCATGCTCGGGGCCTTGATTCTGACGATCACCCTGATTCCTACTTTGTTGACTCTGACAATGAAAAAGCACAGTCTTGCTGAGCGCCATAGTCAGTGGATGGAAAATACGCAACAGTTTTACCGGGAATTGCTGCAGTCAGCGACAAAGAAAAAACGTGGCGTTATTTTTGTCTCGACATTGATTCTTATCCTTACATTGGGTCTCGCGCCCCAGTTGGGCAGCGAATTTCTTCCTAAACTGGATGAGGGAAATATCTGGCTGACCATCAGCCTGCCGCCATCCACTGCTTTAGAAAAAACCAAAGATATTGAGCGTCAGGTGCGTTCGATTTTACTCAGCTATCCGGAAGTGAAATCCGTTGTAGCTCACGTAGGCAGACCAGATGATGGCACAGACCCCAAAGGCCCGAACAACATGGAAATTCTGGCCGAGCTGAAACCGCACAGTGAATGGAAATTTAAAGACAAAGAAAGTCTGATCTCTAATATGACTGCAAAAATCGGCGTCTTACCTGGCGTTCCGACCAATTTCTCACAGGTCATTCAGGATAGTGTTGAAGAGTCTTTATCCGGCGTCAAAGGAGAAATCGCGATCAAAATCTTCGGTCCGGATCTGGATGTTCTGACGCAGAAAAGCGAACAGATTGCCAACATTTTACGCGGCATAGAAGGCGCGGCTGATGTCGATGCAGTCAAAATCGGTGGGCAAACTGAACTCAACATCGTGATCGATCGCGAAAAAATTGCGCGATTAGGTATTAATGTGGCCGACGTCAATAGCGCTATCCAGACTGCGCTCGCGGATTATCCTGTAAATACTTTTTTCGAAGGTGACAAGCGATTTGATATTACCGTTCGTTTGAAAGCAGCTTATCGCAACTCCATTGACAGCATAGGTGCGCTGCAAGTCAATTTACCGAACGGAGCCGGAACCATCGATCTGGCTGACATTGCCAGAATATTTCTGAAACAAGGTGCCGGTCGCATCAGCCGTGAAGCCGGTGGTCGTAATGCCTCTGTGAAAGCAAACTTACTGGGCAGAGATCAGGGTAGTTTTGTCGCCGAAGCACAAAAGAAAGTCAGTGAACAAGTGAATTTACCACCGGGTTATTTTATGACCTGGGGCGGTCAGTTTGAAAATCAACAGCGTGCAGTGAAGCGTCTGGCGATCATTGTTCCAGTGACTATTTTCCTGATTTTCGCCTTGCTATTCTGGGCATTCAGATCGATCAGAATGGCGTTACTTGTACTGGTCATGGTGCCATTTACTATGGTCGGTGGCATCGCCGGTCTCGCCGTCGAAGGTCTGCATTTTTCAGTATCTGCTGCGGTCGGCTTCATCGCCGTTGCAGGTATTTCTGTGCAAAACGGCGTCATCATGCTGGAACAAATTCTTGATTTCGAAAGAAAGAACGATATGAATTTCCCTAGCGCGATTGAAGGTGCTGTTGCCCGTTTGCGCCCCATTCTGATGACAGCCTTGATGGCAGGACTGGGATTATTGCCTGCCGCACTATCTCATGGAATCGGATCAGAAACACAGCGGCCATTTGCGGTAGTGATTGTGGGAGGAATTATTACTGCAACCATTTTCACTTTACTGCTGTTGCCGCTGAGCTATTCCCTCTTCAAAGATAAAGCACGGGAGGAAGAGTAAAGTAAATGAAGATATCTGCGCTCCATTCTTTCAGTGTTTTTATCTGCCTGTATTGTGCATCCATCTTGCCGGCACATAGCGCAAATAAAACCGCCCCGTGCAAGATATTCGGTTCGTGGCGCGAATGCATCTCGGCTCCTATGGCCGACGATGTCGACGAAAAGCTAGCCAAAGAACTGCATACACCGACAGCAGAAAAGGCAAAACTGTATCTCGTTCGCTCAGGATTTGTCGCTGCACAATTGCCTACCAGGGTCAGTCTGGATCAGAAACACATTGCAACTCTTGCTCCAGATACCTTCATCGCATTGGAAGTTTCACCTGGCATACATCAGTTAGGTTCTGCGACATTCGGCGGTAATCAGATAGAACGGGATTTCAAAGCCGGAGTAGCCTATTTTTACAAAGTGAATCTCGGCATTTACTTCAATCAAAGGAATGAACATATTTCAACGATAAGTCAATCCGAGACTCAACAGTTGTTAGCCCAGCTGCATCTGGTAAAAATCGATCATGAATAAATACATAAGCCGCCAACTATTCGTTTTCTTTTTCTGTATGGCTGGAATATTCAGCTCTGCACTTGCAACGGATATACATTGGGATCAAGGTGCACGTCGTGCCTGGGTACTGTCAATTATCAACACAAAATCTCCCGAAGACGCCATACTGCCATGTCTTGATTCTTTAACCGACGACGACATTAAAAATCGGCGCTTCGTTAAAGTTCATTATCGCCACATACGGAAATTCATCACGACGATCGTTGTAGTTCCTAAAGATACCGAGATTAAAGCAGGAGATGAAATTGAAATAATCCCGGAAAAATGTAGTGAAGGGAAAATTTCGGCATTTATTCAGATTCTTCAGGAAAAATAAAACGAGTTCAAATTTCATCTGCTTCGGCACGATGGATTAGAGTAGTAACATTCAAACGACGGATAGCGGAGTAAACAATTGAAGAAAATACTGAAAATTATTGCTTTGGCTTGCCTGCTGGCTTGTACTACGGCATGTCAGAAAGCAGTCAGAGAACATGAAAACTTCATCTACAAAATTGAAGGGAATACTAATAGCAATCTGTATCCTGTCGAAGTCAGTCAAGTCAACGAAGATATCTTGATAAAATTGAAAACTGCTACCGTGACACCAGAAATATTTTCCATTGATTCATCCGGCGCAGAATCAAAATTTAACTTTGATTCTGAAGGCAAGACATTAATTGTCCCAGCGAAATTCAGTCATATCGTTTTACGCCATACAGGTGAGCCTGCTGTCGGGATTTTTAAAGAAAAAGTTAAAAACTGATGACCTGAAATTGGCGTAAAGATTGGCTTGGCGGACACCATGTTTCAGATAAAAAGTTAAAAATGAACGCCTAAGAAAAACAAATTTCACTCTTTTATTGATACAACTCACATCTGACTTTGATAGGAAGCATAGACTTAGAAAAGTAGTTTCAATTTTATTTTCTATGAACCAGCCAAAGGACATTGCCATGACGTCACGTCGCCAATTCATTTTCAAAACTATCCCAGTCGTCGCCCTCACGATTTCAGCCAGCGGACTCACGCAGGCGCAAGCACAAAAAATCGCAGAAACGGATGCAGCGGCAACCGCATTGGGCTATAAAAACGATGCGACGAAAGTCGATGCTAAAAAATTCCCTGCCTATGCAGCAGGAAAAACCTGCTCTAACTGCATGCTGTATCAAGGTAAAGCAACTGACAGCTGGGGTGCCTGCGGCGCCATGGGTAACAAGCTGGTGAATGGCAAGGGCTGGTGCGCAGCCTGGGCGAAAAAAGCGTAAGTTCGTCTGAATTTGCAAGTTTCCGGCTTCTTCAGCGGAAACTTGCCAGAGCCACAGTGATAGTTTTCTGCGGTTCATTACTGGATTCTCTGCCTCAATCAACAACCGCTTAAACAGTCTGTTTTATTCAGGTTTATAAGCCAGCATACCAACCAAAGCCGATCTACCGGCATGTTGCGTTCCTTCCTTCAAGACTTCTTCGTAAAAACGCAATTCGCGAATATCCAGTGAAGAAAAAAAATCACGCAGTAATTCTTCTGTGTAAAGGTGAGCAATATCTTGAGGGCCGCCAGTTTTATACTCAAGCTGCGCTGGGCTGTACCCCTGAAGAATCAGAACACCACCCGGTTTCAGTGCGCGCATCATATTCGAAAACAGACGTGCTCTCATTTCCGGATCAGCGAACTGGATAAAAATCGCGACGACTGCATCGTACTGCGCTGGCGTCCAATTAAAGCGATCACAGTCAGCAACAACAAAATTCACGTCAACATTTCTCTGCTGAGCAAGCTTCCTCGCTTTATCCACTCCGACAGGCGAAATATCAAACGCCGTTGTGATTAAACCTTGCCCGGCAAGCCAGACGCTATTACGCCCTTCCCCATCTGCGACAACCAAAGCACGCATGCCGGGATGGAGCACATCTTGGCAGCGAATCAGGAAATAATTGGCTTCAGTTCCAAAAATATATTCATCACAAGAAAACCGTTTACTCCAGGTTTCCTCGGGATGACTGAATCGTGACGCGGTTATTGGTGCTGTCATGATGGATTACAAACGGCAAATTTGTTTTTGCAAACGAAGCGCCAGACTGCCAACCCCGCCGCCATTGGCGACATTGGTATATCCCATGTTCGTCAGAATATTTTTTGCGGATGCGGAACGGGCACCCGACTGGCAATAGACGATGATGGGTACATCCTTGTCTGGCACGACGCTGTGAATACGGTCACCAACCTCGCCCAATGGCAAAGAAACAGCACCAGCGATGTATCCAGATTGATATTCCCCCGATGAACGGACGTCGATCAATATCGCATGTGCCGGTAAGTCCTGTTCTGTACCGGCACATGCTCCGATTATTTTTCCTAACAAACTCATTGTTTTACCTATTTTATTTATCTAAACGTTCTATGCCTAAAAGCTTCAGGACATACTTTTCATAAATCGGCTCTGAGGTTCCTGCTTTCATTTTATGCAGAAAATATTTTTCAAAAGCGATTTTGGCCAGATGTACCCACTGCCCCTTTTTAAACCAGGCGACATTCCGGGGCGGTATCTGTGGTAAAGCAACGAAAGCCGCTCCGGTATCGCCCATATCCGCAAGACAGATCGCATTCCATGACCCCTTCGCAGTCGCCGGTGTGCCCACCAGATCAGCCTCGATGTTATGGACAATCGCGGTAATCATGCTCTCTATCATGTACCCCGTTTTCGGTGCGCCCGTGGCCACCGGCGTCACTTCTACCGGTGGAATCGCAACACACACGCCTGCAGAGAAAATATTCCGGTATTTTTTACTTCGCTGATTTTCATCGATGATGACAAAACCACGCGGATTGCATAAACCGTCAACGGCAGCAACGGGATCAACACCTCGAAACGCTGGCAACATCATGCTGTATTTAAACGGTAGTTCATGCTCTTTTTTGAGATTACCCATGTCGTCCATCTCGCTGACAAACATTTTTCCATCTTCAACACGGGTAGTCTTCGCATTACAAATCCACTTAATATCATGATTACGGAACTCGCTTTCCAACATCGACTTGGAGTCACCCACACCACCAAGTCCGAGATGGCCGATATAAGGTTCACTTGTCACGTAGGTCATTGGAACTTTATTGCGCAATTTGCGCTTCTTCAGATCTTTATTGAAAATAAATGCAAATTCATAAGCAGGACCGAAACACGATGCACCCGGCATCGCCCCAATAATCGCGTGCCCGGGATCTTCTAAAAATTTCTGATATGCATGGTAAGCATGTTCTGCGTGATCGACAGAACAAATAGACTGCGTAAATCCATTCACTGGACCTGCGCCTGGCACTTCATCAAATGCTAGCTTAGGCCCTGTGGTAATGACTAAGAAATCATACTCAACAACAGTGCCATCATTGACGATCAGTGAGTTTTTTTCAGGATCAATACGTACAACAGCTTGTGCAATAAATTCTATGCCTTTCTTTTCAAGATAGGGACGAATTTGAAATGTAATCGCCTCTCGCTGACGCCAGCCAACAGCCACCCAGGGATTTGAAGGTACGAACTGGAAATAATCAACTGCATTAATCACGGTAATGCGATGCGACGTATCCAGTTTTTCGCGCAACTCATAAGCGGCTGGCATACCACCGGTGCCCGCTCCCAATATAACGATATGTGCCATGCTGTCTCCTCCTGTGTATCATTCATCGATTTGCGCTGATTACTTCTTTGGTAATATGCTGCGCACCCATGCAACTATTTGCGAAGCGGGCATCACTCCGCTCTGCCGTCCGATTTCCCGCCCCTGATACATCAGAAGCAAAGTCGGAATACTACGAATGTCATAGCGTTGACTGGCCATCGGTGCCGCATCGCTATCAACTTTTATAAAACGAATATCTGGCGCATTTTTCGCAGCCTCAGCAAATTGCGGCGCCATCGCCCGGCAGGGATCACACCACTTTGCCCAGAAATCAATCAATACCGGTAACTCCGTCTTTTCGATGAACTTCACCAAGGCCTGTTCACTGATTGGCACAGGCTCAGTCGCCATCAGATCAGCACCACACTTGCCACAGACTGGATGCTGAGATAAGCGTTCATCTGCGACACGATTCGTAGCTCCGCATACAGGGCAAACCAGGTGCATAACAATCTCCTTATCTGAATGATGTGAACGCGTGTTCAGTTACCTGCTTTGACGCCAAGTTTGCGGAGAATGCTCTCCATCAGACACCATTTAGTCAGGCCGCTCTGAAATAAGTTAATACCGACAAATGCTGTAAAAGCCAGCCACCACTGATTGACGAAAACGGGGCTACCGGGAATGCCCAGTGCCAGACTTAACAGGATGAAAAAACCTGCAATAACGCGTACTACTTGCCAACTGTTCATAAGAAGCTCCTTAGTGAGATTGAGTTTGCGATGAATATTGATGCTGATACGCCGTGAAATACAGCAATGGAATGATCACAAGGGTCAGCAATGTGGAAACAAAAATACCGAAGATCAGAGAGATGGCGAGCCCGTTAAAAATGGGATCATCAAGAATAAAAAATGCCCCCATCATGGCCGCTAACCCAGTCAGCGCAATCGGCTGAGCGCGGGTGATGGCAGAACTCACCACCGCATCTTTAAACGCCATTCCCGCCGCTACCTGAACGTGAATAAAATCAACCAGCAGGATGGAATTGCGCACAATGATGCCCGCCAGCGCGATCATGCCTATCATGCTGGTTGCCGTATATTGCGCACCAAGCAGAGCGTGCCCAGGCATCACGCCGATGATGGTGAGAGGAATTGGCGCCATGATAATCAGCGGTGTCAGATAAGAGCCGAATTGCGCAACGACCAGTAAGTAAATCAGTATCAGTCCGACCGCATAAGCCGCGCCCATATCACGGAACGTCTCGTAAGTTACCTGCCATTCACCATCCCACTTCAGACTGAAACCGCGATAGGTGTCTGCGGGCGTACTGATGAAGTACTCGTCTATCGCAGCACCGCCAGGGGTCTGCACTTTAGCAATCTCAGAACGCATTGCGAACATGCCATAGAGCGGACTATCGATGGCACCGGCCATGTCGCCGGTCACATAATTCACAGCAGCGCCATCTTTATGATAGATCGGCTGCTCTCTTACCGTATCGGAGATCGTCACCAGTTCGCGTACAGGAACAATATTGCCTTGTACATTTTTCACACCTAAGGAGAGCAACTGATCAATATTGCCCTGATCGCTGACAGGCAAATGCAGATTGACTGATGCCGGATATTTACTTTCATCATGAAGATAGCTTGCGGCATCACCAGCAAGACCAGCACGCAACGTGGTCACGATCGCCATTTGCGAAACACCCAGCTGTGAAGCCTTGCGTTTGTCGATCAGAATGATTTTTCGTGGTGCATCAACAATACTCGTGTCATCAACATCAACCACACCTTTCGTTTGTTCAAAGATCGCACGAACAGACTTCGCAACTTGCCTGCGTCCGTCGTCACTGGGGCCGTAAATCTCAGCAACAATTGGCGCCAGCACGGGTGGGCCCGGCGGTACTTCGATTATTTTCACGTTCGCAGAATAGCGCTTGCCAATTTCTTGCAACGCCGGTCTGACGCGTGTTGCGATGACATGACTTTTTTCAGAACGATGATGTCTATCGGCGAGATTAACCTGAATATCACCAAACTCAGCGGCAGAACGTAGATAGTATTGACGTACTAAGCCATTGAAATTGATTGGTGCAGCAGTACCTGCATAAGCTTGATAATCGGTGACTTCCGGCACGGTTTGTAAATAAGCCCCAAGCTCATGCAATACTGCCGCCGTTTTTTCAACGGGCGTGCCTGCCGGCATATCCACTACAACCTGAAATTCAGATTTATTATCAAAAGGCAGCATCTTTAATTGCACTAAACCCAGTACCGGCAGCAGCACAGAAAGAGCAATCAGAATCGCAACGCCAACACCTAATTTACGTCGGTTACTTGCACCAGTTTTTTGCTCCAGAAACGGCCGGAAGGCTTTACTGAATAGCGGCGCCAGTTTTGCCGCAATACCATTGCCCCCGTGATGTCCCTCTTTCATCCATAATCTTGCCAGCCAGGGCGTGACGACAAAGGCGATCGCCAGAGACAGCAACATCCCCATACTCGCATTGATCGGTATCGGACTCATGTAAGGACCCATCAAGCCACTGACAAAAGCCATTGGTAACAGCGCAGCAATCACTGTCAGCGTCGCCAGAATGGTCGGCCCGCCCACTTCATCGACCGCGCCAGGAATAATTTCCGGCAGCGTCTTTCCGGGGAATAAGGCCTGATGACGATGGATGTTTTCGACGACTACAATCGCGTCGTCCACCAGTATCCCGATAGAGAAAATCAGAGCAAACAACGATACCCTGTTCAGAGTGAATCCCCATGCCCAGGAGGCGAACAAGGTTACCGTCAGCGTCAGAATGACTGCCGTACCGACGATCGCCGCCTCACGACGTCCCAGAGCCAGAAATACCAGAGCAACGACAGATGCAGTCGCAAACAGTAATTTTTGGATTAATTTTTTTGCTTTATCATCTGCGGTCTGACCATAATTCCGCGTGGTCGTCATTTCAACGTCCGCAGGGATAATGGTATTACGCAAGATTTCGGCTCGCGCAATCACGGCAGTAGCGACATCGACCGCATTTTGGCCTGGCTTTTTTGTGATCGCAATTGTGACAGCCGGGTATTCAGCCGCATCTTTCCCAGCGACGCCGTGCCATACAAATTTTGCAGCAGGTAAAGCGCCGTCTTCAATTTTGGCGACATCTTGCAAATACACCGGCTTACCAGCCTTGACGCCAACCACCAGTTCACCGACGCTCTTTGCATCATGTAAAAATTCCCCGGCGTCCACTTGAATCGTGCGATTACCGGCAACCAGATCACCACCGGGCACAGCTGAATTGGCAGCCTGTAAGCTGTTGCGCAAATCAGCGACGGTTAAACTGTTGGCAGAAAGTTTTGCAGGATCCAGTTCTACATTGATCGCCCGCCCGGGTCCGCCAATGGTCACGACTTCCCGCGTTCCTTTCACCCGCTTTAAATCCGCTTCGATACTATGCGCAATACGTTCAATGTCAAAAGCAGCGGTTTGCTGATTTTTACTCCACAAGGTCAGGGAAACGATAGGAACATCATCTATACCTTTAGGTTTGATCAATGGATCAGATGTGCCCAGATTGGCAGGCAACCAATCATGGTTGCTGTGTACCGTGTTATACAAGCGTACTAAGGCATCTGTACGCGGCACACCGACCTCAAACTGGACAGTCATAATCGCCAAACCAGGACGCGAGACCGATGTCACGTGCTCAACATTTTCGATCTGGCTTAACACTTGCTCCGCCGGGATAGCCACCATCTGCTCAACATCTTTGACGGATGCGCCCGAGAATGGAATCAGCACATTCGCCATCGTCACGTTAATTTGCGGCTCTTCTTCCCGCGGCGTCACCATTACGGCAAACAAACCCAGCAGAAACGCCACTAAAGCCAGTAAAGGCGTGATCTGCGCGGTTTGAAAAAACGCTGCGATGCGCCCGGATATTCCTAAGGTTTTATTCATCTGAAACTCCTTAGCGGGAGGCTGCAATACGCGCTGCAGCAAGCGGATCAGCTGCGACTTGTTCACCTGCTGACACACCACTGAGTATCTCTTGCTCAGATCCCGTTACCGGGCCTAACTTTACCTGCCGTAATATGGGTTTTCCTTGCGCGTTGACGACATAGACAGCGCTAAGCTCAGCGCGGCGAAACACGGACTTGACGGGGACATATAAGCGATTCGCATCACTGCTGACAGACTTACTTTTCAGGCTGACGCGGGCAAACATCCCCGGACTTAAGCCCGCTATTTTTTGCGGTAATTCCAGTCTGATCTGTACCGTGTGCGTCGCTGCATCCACCATCGGCAAGACGGTTACTTTGTTTGCGGGAATCAAACGCTGAGAAGCAGGCATACCGGGAATTTCAACAATCACTTTTTGTTCAGCCGCGATCTCTGCAACACGTTCCTGTGGCACCGTTGCTGTAACACGCATCGCGACGGGATCGTAAACAGTCATCAACAAGCGACCAGGCATAGCCATATCCCCCAGCATCACGGGAACATCAGAAATAACCCCCGCGTACGGTGCGGCCAATACATAAAATCCGGACTGCGTTTGTAAAGCACCAGCCTGTGCAATCTGAGCATTGGCCTGTGCACTGGCGGTCTGAAATTGAGATTCGGCGCGATCTAACTGTGCCTGACTAATGTAATTTTTAGTAAAGAGTTGTTTTTGCCGTTCATAGTCTTTTTGTGCAACAACTAAACTGGCGCGCGCCGCATCGACTTGCGCCCGGCTCGCCTTCACCTCCTGATTCGCGGCTCTTGCATCCATGCGAACGAGCACCTGCCCCGCTTTCACGGCATCACCAGCTTTGACAGGAAGATCAACAATAGCACCAGAGATTTGCGCAGCAACACCAGTTTGTCTGACGGCCTCCACCACACCATCGGCAACAAAACCGACTGCATCATTCGTTGAGCGTACTGGCACTGTCGTGAGACTCCCTGCAACGACCTGGAGCGGTGCGGACACACCTGTCAGAGCAAGCAAAACGGAAGCATAAATCCATGATTTCCCCGTCATGATTCAATTTCCTCATTCAAAAAATATTAATAATTGCATTAAGCGTGAATTAATCATATACTTATTTGCGTAGTTGCGCAAATACAGTTTTAAATATTAGCTATTTATTTAAAATGAGCACGGTGATGAGCAATAATGAAAAAATATGCTCCTTGTTGAAGGAGTTACCGGATCAGGCACTAATGCAAATTGCGCAGTATTTTGCTGTGCTTGCAGAACCAACCCGCTTACGAATACTGAATGCGTTGAGAGAGTGTGAAAGAAATGTAGGAGAACTGGCAATGATTTGTTCTTGTTCTCAGGCGAATGTTTCCCGTCACCTTTCAAACTTAGCAAACCATGGGATTATTACAAGAGAAAGCCGTAAAACTTCTGTGTACTACAAGATCGCAGATCCTTCCATCTACGCACTATGCGATCTGGTGTGCCATAACGTTGCTTCTCAGTTGTCCGGGCTAGCGGCGGCGCTGGCAGGTAAGTCGAATTGACCTAAGCTGTTTAGATAGATCAATGTGAAGCAACAATTATTTTATTGTTCATTCGCGATAGTTGAAATAGTTCTATAGTGTTTCTGGTTTTTTTAAAAAACAAATAAGGAGTAAGTCATGTTGAAAATAAACGTAGGATCCGCAGACCGGGTAGTCAGAATTCTTGTTGGCGCACTTTTATTAGGTGCACACTTTGCCGGTTATATCGGTGCATGGGGATGGCTGGGTGTTGTTCCATTAATGACAGGCATTTTCCGCATTTGCCCGGCATACTTACCATTTGGTATCAGTACCTGCAAAACAAAATAATTGCATTGATGATGTGATATCAGGCCATTACAAGATTTCGACCGCCCATCACTACCCTTGCTAGCAATTGTAGTGATGCGAAGACTCGTGATGTATGGCCTGCTTTTATCCAGAATAGCGCATTCAGACTCGATGAAATAAGCCTGACATGTTGACACTATTAATCATTCTTGAATGAAAAAACCTATGAAAACAGCACATGACCTCGTTGCCGCAGCAAAATCTCAGATACAGGAAATATCCATTGCGGAGGCTGAAGATGCAATAAAAGAAGCCGATATTCTGCTCGACGTACGCGAGCCGGATGAATACGCAGCCAGTCATTTGCAAGGTGCAGTCAATATTCCGCGCGGCTTACTTGAGTTTAAATTGAGCGGTAGCCCTGAACTATCCGCACGCAATCTGAATATTGTTGTCTATTGTAAAACCAGCGGACGCGCAGCTTTAGCAGCGAGCACTTTACATGAGATGGGCTACTTACAAGTGAAATCGATTGCCGGCGGTTTTGATGCCTGGATACAATCAGGCAAAAGCATTGTTTCCCCTGCACTACCGACCTTTGAGTAACGATTTGCCGTTAAAGAAAATATATGAACGAAGCGATCATTGATTCCTTTTTTGATGCAGCGACGAGTACGGTCACGCATATCATCACAGATCCACTGACAAAAAAAGCAGCAATCGTCGACAGTGTCTTAGATTTTGATGCTAAATCAGGACGAACTTCTACCCATAACGCAGATAAATTGATTCAGCACGCAAAAGCAGCGGGGGTAACTATTGAATGGTTGCTAGAAACACATGCGCATGCGGACCATTTATCAGCGGCTCCCTATCTGAAAAAGAAACTGGGAGGAAAAATCGCCATCGGTGCTCACATTTGCGATGTCCAGCGTGTTTTCAAAAAAATATTCAATGCTGAGGACATCAGTGCGCAAGGAAAGGAATTTGACCATCTGTTTCACGACGGCGAGGAATTTCAGATCGGAGAATTAACCGTGCGCGTCATACATACGCCGGGACATACTCCGGCTTGCGTGACGTACCTGACCGGGAAAGATGCTTTTATCGGTGACACATTATTTATGCCGGGCTATGGCACTGCCCGCTGCGATTTTCCCGGTGGAGATGCGGCAATACTTTATCAGTCGATACAAAAGATTTTTCAACTTCCGGCTGATACCCGCCTGCATCTTTGCCACGACTATCCACCAGAAAACCGCTCTTCAATGTGGGTAACGACAGTAGAGGCAGAGCGCAAAAACAATATTCATGTTCACGACGGCATTTCACAGCTCACGTTTATCACTATGCGTGAAGCCCGTGATAAAACCTTGGATATGCCCAACCTGATTTTGCCTTCCGTGCAGGTCAATATACGTGCCGGGCAATTACCGCCCGTTGAAAGTAACGGTGTCAGTTATCTGAAGTTACCAATCAATGCGTTGTGAAGCGCAACAACAGCAACTATGGAATTGAGTTTTCTCACCATCATCCTCGGTACCATCGTCGGTTTTGTTTTGGCGCTGACAGGTGCTGGCGGTGGCATGCTCTCTATTCCACTGCTTGTTTACGGCCTCCATTTATCGGTACAACAAGCAGCACCTGTAGGGTTGATGGCAGTTGGCTTTGCAGCGGCTCTTGGCAGTATCACTGGCTTACGCAAGGGCATAGTCCGCTACCGTGCTGCGGTGTTAATGGGTATTTCCGGCATGCTGGCAGCCCCGGTCGGTGTTTTTTCAGCACAACGAATACCGAATCAACCGCTGCTGATTCTCTTTGCATGTATTTTATTGCTGATCGCTTTCCGATCATTCCGCCGTAAAAAAATCTCACGTAATGAACAAGATGTTGCATGCAGTTTAAATGCAGATAATCAACGTTTTCACTGGACCATGCGTTGCGCAAGAGCGATCGCAGGAACTGGCCTTATTTCTGGATATCTGAGCGGTTTAGTCGGGGTCGGCGGTGGATTTATCATCATCCCCTCACTGATACGGCACTCTCATCTCGATATACGCAGTATTCAGGCAACCTCATTGGCGGTCATCACGCTTGTCTCCATCAGCGGTGTGTCTTCGGCCGCACTTCATGGCAGTCTGCCGTGGGCAATCGCATTGCCATTCACGATAGGCAGCACATTTGGTTTATTGGGTGGACTGCAAATCGTCACACGCCTCAATCAGGCAACAATACAACTGTTATTTGCATGGCTTGTACTATTAGTTGCGGTGAGTATGCTACTCAAAGGCAGCGGACTGGTGGCCTGAAGAACTGACGGTCTGTGATTCGAGGTCTTTGTTTATCATCGACGATATATTCTACTGATGTCGTTGTGGCACGATCAGCAAATAAATTACGAATTCCGAAACGAATTTTCACAAATGAAGATGGCTTCCGCCAGCAATCAAACGGAGGTCTATACGTGGGAAAGAATTACTAAAGTAGGAATATGCGGGAGTTTTTGGCCTGCCCAGCAGGAATCGAACCTGCGACCCCGAGCTTAGAAGGCTCGTGCTCTATCCAACTGAGCTATGGACAGCCTTACTTATGTCTTCATCAGAAGAGATAAAAACTGAAGGCTGAATACTACATGGTATCAGCCGCAGTTTCAAGAATGCTTACTCAACTAAAATCAAAATTCATTCAGATTTTATCTACACAAGCCGCCAAGCGGCGTGCGCAAGCAGTGGCCAATTCATTGTCATCCGCCTCTACCATGACACGTATAACCGGCTCAGTACCGGAAGCACGAATCAATACACGTCCACGCCCGGCCAACTCCGCTTCCACTTTTGTTTTTTCCTCAACCAGTGCTGAATTTTTTTGCCAGTCGAATCCGCGACTGACACGGACATTCAACAATACCTGCGGAAATAATTTCAGTTGATCAAAACATTGGTCCAGATTTTTTCCGGTACGACGCAATGCTGATAACACCTGCAATGCAGACACAATACCATCGCCTGTTGAATGTTTATCCAGACACAGCAAATGTCCGGACCCTTCACCACCAAGTATCCAGCCACGTTCCCGCATTTGCTCAAGCACATAGCGATCTCCGACCTTTGCTCTGGTGAAACCAACCCCCAGCTCTTTGAAAGCAATCTCCACCGCCATGTTAGTCATTAATGTGCCGACAGCACCAGCAACAGGACCAACCGCCAGCCTGTCCAGTACCATTAAATACAATAACTGATCACCATCGTAAATTACTCCTTGTCTGTCCACCATGACCAGACGATCCGCATCGCCATCAAGAGCAATCCCCAGATCGGCATGATTTGCTCTGACAGCAATAGCCAGCGCCTCAGGCGCAGTCGCTCCTACTTTATCATTGATATTCAAACCATTCGGCGCGTTACCAATAGCGAGAACTTCCGCCCCCAATTCGTGAAACACATGGGGTGCAATGTCATACGCCGCACCATGGGCACAATCCACAACGATCTTCAATCCGCGCAAATCGAGTTCTGATGGAAACGTACTTTTACAAAACTCAATATAACGACCATTTGCATCGCGTAAGCGTCGTGCCTTACCAAGGTATTCAGAACTGACGCTTTGCATTGGCTTTTCAAGCTCGGCTTCGATCGCCAATTCAACATCGTCGGGCAACTTGTTTCCCTCGGCAGAGAAAAATTTAATGCCATTATCGTCAAAAGGATTATGTGAAGCCGAAATAACCACCCCCGCCGACAAACGCAAAGCCCTTGTCAGATAAGCGATAGCCGGTGTAGGCATAGGACCAGAAAGCATGACATCCACACCCGCCGCCGCAAATCCAGCTTCGAGGGAGGCTTCCAGCATATATCCGGAAATACGCGTATCTTTGCCGATCAAAACCGTCGGTCGTGAATCAGAACCACTTTGCGCAAGCACCTTACCCGCCGCATAACCAAGACGCATCACAAAATCAGGCGTAATCGGTGCGACACCGACTTTGCCACGTATGCCATCCGTACCAAAGAATTTTCTAGTCATTTTATTTATTTTATTTGCAGGAATTACTCAAAAATATCCGAACAGGATATCTGACATGTTTTTAATTACCTAATACCTGCCACACATTGAAAGCATCAACTGTTTCCTGAACATCATGAACACGGACAATTTTTGCACCGCGATCTGCCGCAGCGATTGCTGCAGCAAGACTACCAGCCAGGCGGCGTTCAACTGGCTTTCCGGTAATTTCTCCGATCACCGTTTTACGTGATATGCCAACCAACATAGGTAAACCCAGCCTGGTCTGTATTTCGTCGATACTCCGGAACAATGACCTATTATGTTCCAGCGTTTTACCAAAACCAAAACCCGGATCAATACAGATATTTTCTGACTTTATTCCAGCACTCAATAATGCATCGACACGATGCCTTAAAAAACCTTCTACATCCGTGACTACGTCTTGATAATCAGGTCGGCTTTGCATATTGGCCGGTAAATTCTGCATGTGCATCACGCATAAACCTGCATCCGTACCAGCAACTGCGTTGATAGCATCGTGTGAATTAAAGCCCCTGATGTCATTGATCATGTCAGCACCGGCGAGCAATGCTTCACGCATCACTTCAGGTTTATACGTATCAATGGATAAAGGCTTACCACAATCGCGTAATGCAAAAATGGCGGGCATCACTCTGCTTAACTCTTCGTCCAAAGAAAGAGGAGCCGAACCCGGACGGCTTGATTCACCTCCGATATCAATAATATCTACACCATCATTGATCATCTGTTCCGCACGCGAAAGCGCACCGTCTAAGGATAAATAGCGTCCGCCATCAGAGAACGAGTCGGGAGTGATATTCAATATCCCCATCACCAACGGCTTTACTTTGTTGCCCTGAAGCGAAAAACGATAACGTCCACACTGAAAGAAATTGTTCATAAAAATAAAGGCGAGGATTTCTCCTCACCTTTTTAATTGGATAGCGTTAAAACTCAATAGGTCAGGCAGGTGCCGCCGCGTTAGGAGAAACTCCTCCCGATGTGTTATCCGAAGACGAACGACCAGCAGACTGACCGATCTTAGGTGGGCGAGGCTCAAGACCATTCATGATGTCATTCACCTGATCTGCATCAATCGTTTCCCAGTCCAGCAAAGCTTTGGTCATCATTTCAACCTTTTCTCTGTTTTCCTCTAATAACTTACGCGCCAGTGCGTATTGTCTATCCAGAATAGAGCGAATTTCGGCATCTACTTTTTGTTGGGTCGCTTCAGAAATAGTTTTCGACGAGCCGCCAAAATACCCCTCCTGCTGACTATCCTCGTAGACCATCACACCCATGCTGTCAGACATACCAAAACGCGTCACCATAGAACGAGCCAGCTTAGTCGCACGTGAAAAATCGTTAGAAGCACCAGTCGACATCTGACCGACAAAAATCTCTTCAGCAATACGTCCACCAAACAAAATAGAGATTTCTTCCAGCATCTTATCTTTATAGCCGCTGATCTGGTCGTGCTCCGGCAACTGCCAGGTCAACCCCAATGCAAAACCACGCGGCATAATCGTTACTTTATGAACAGGATCCGCTTTCGGCATGAGCTTAGCAACAACTGCATGTCCGGACTCATGATAAGCGGTGTTCCGGCGTTCATCTTCACGCATCACCATAGACTTACGCTCTGGTCCCATGAAAATCTTATCTTTTGCATCTTCAAAGTCGATCATTTCAACCAGACGCTTATTCCGGCGCGCAGCAAACAACGCCGCTTCATTAACCAGATTGGCAAGATCAGCACCGGACATACCCGGGGTACCACGAGCAAGGATATCTGCCTTTACATCACTACTGATAGGCACCTTGCGCATGTGTACATTCAAAATTTGTTCGCGACCGCGAATATCCGGCAAGCCAACAGAAACCTGACGATCAAAACGTCCCGGACGCAATAAAGCCTTGTCGAGTACGTCAGCGCGGTTAGTTGCAGCAATCACAATCACACCGGAATTCGCTTCAAAGCCATCCATCTCGACCAGCATCTGGTTCAGGGTCTGTTCACGCTCATCATTACCACCACCCATGCCAGCACCGCGATGACGACCAACAGCGTCGATTTCGTCAATAAAGATAATACAAGGTGCATGTTTTTTCGCATTTTCAAACATGTCGCGAACACGTGATGCACCAACACCGACAAACATTTCAACGAAATCAGAACCAGAAATAGTGAAAAATGGCACCTTAGCTTCGCCCGCAATCGCACGAGCCAATAAAGTTTTACCAGTACCTGGAGGACCGACCATCAGAATACCGCGCGGAATACGTCCACCTAATTTCTGAAATTTTGTGGGATCACGCAAGAAATCAACAACTTCAGTGACTTCTTCTTTTGCTTCATCACAGCCAGCAACATCACTGAACGTCACATTGTTATTTGTGTCGTCAAGCATGCGGGCTTTTGACTTACCAAAGGAAAACGCACCTCCTTTGCCTCCACCTTGCATCTGACGCATGAAGAAAATCCATACGCCGATCAGCAAAAGCATAGGGAACCAGGAAATAAATACTTGCGACAGGAACGATTGCTCTTCTGGCTGTTTGACATCGAATTTGACTGAATTATCAACCAAATCGCGAATCAGGCCTTTATCCAGCACGGTTATTTGTGATTTAACTTTTTTACCGTCATTCGTCGTCGCAACGATTGAACGATTCGCCTCATCGATCGTCGCGTCTTTGATGTGCTTGGATTTGACTTCGTCTAGAAATTCGGAATAAGCCATTGGAGTTGCACCAGCACCAATACTCTTCCCTTCAAACTGCTTGAAAAGTGTGAAAAGCACTAAGGCTACTACAACCCATATAGCTGCTTTTGAAAACATATTATTCACGAGAACTCCTTGGACGTAACATACGCCATTTGATACTGTAATCGGTCATTCTACCCTCAATAGGTAGAGCTTGCTAGCCAGCATATGCTGGCGATATTGAGGATTATCAAGAGGAAAATACTCAATCAGGATTCTTCAAGCCTTTTCCCAATAAGAAAATTTCAGACGATTTATCTTTACTTGCCTTCGGTTTTTTATTAATGACAACTTTAAACTCATCCTTGAATATATTCACAATATTATTGTAGCTGGGTCCGTGAAAGCACTTGACCAGCAAAGAACCGCCGGGCTTCAGATGTGCCTTAGCGAAAGCGACCGCTAATTCGATGATGTACTCAACTCTGGCGGCGTCCACTGTTGAATTACCAGATAAATTTGGTGCCATATCCGATAAAACCAAATCAACCTTCCTGCCAACCAACCTGCTCTCCAACTGATCCAGCACGTCATCCTCCCGGAAGTCGCCTTGTATGAACTGGACATCAGCGATAGGCTCCATCGGCAGCAGATCAAGCGCGAAGATTTCCCCATTAATGCCGCCACCATCTTTTCCGGCAAGTTTATTTCTCACATATTGCGACCAACTTCCCGGAGTCGCGCCTAAGTCGACGACAACCTGACCAGAACGGATCAGTTTTTCAGCCTCATCTATTTCTTTTAGCTTATAAACGGCACGCGCGCGATAGCCCTCTTTTTGTGCAAGTTTCACATAAGGATCATTAATATGATCGTGAACCCAATTTTGATTGAATTTATTCTTTGCCATTCGCGTAAAATACTGCTTTTAAAAGAAACTGTGTTTAGCCTGGCTGAGCCAGGCGATGTATTTATCGTGCACCAAAAATAAAATGCACAAGGAAAATTTATGTTAAAACTTACTCCCGCCGAAAGAAGCGAACTCCGATCCGAAGCTCATGGGCTAAAACCTATCGTCTTGATCGGCGATGCCGGTCTGTCACCAGCAGTTCTGAAAGAAATTGATGCAGGACTAAATGCACATGGCTTAATTAAAGTACGTGTTTTCGGCGATGATCGCGAAGCCCGTAGCGCGATGTACGATACGATTTGCGCAGAACTGAATGCCGCACCTATACAACACATAGGGAAATTACTGGTTATTTACCGCCCTAAATTAGAAGGTGTAAAAGAGACCAAGCTGGTTAAAAAAGGCAGAGGTTTGCGCGAAGTGACTATTGTCAAACCAAGCCCAAGCGGCACAAAAAAACCAACGGTTTCAAAAGTAATGGTAAAAGGCAATGAGCGCGTTACCCAAGGTGGCAATGTCAAGCGCGCAAAACCACGTCAAGCCAGTGCAAAAAAATCAGCATTAAGTCATTAATTCATTAAGTAAGTGTTGGCGTCGGGTGAACTTTTCATCCGACAAAAATGACCCGGCCATCTTTGATGGCCGGGTAACGCCATCAAACCGAAGTCATCAAATATAACTGACTTCTAAAATTTCGTACTCACGAACACCTGCTGGCGCCTGCACTCCAACAACATCACCAGAATATTTACCAATCAAAGCACGGGCTATCGGTGATGTAATTGATACTTTGCTTAATTTAATATCGGCTTCATCTTCTCCGACGATCTGATAACTAACCTTCTGTTCCGTTTCCAGATCTTCCAGATGCACGGTCGCACCAAACACGACACGCCCCTCGGCATCCAAAGTAGACGGGTCAATAATTTGCGCCGATCCCAGCTTCCCCTCTAACTCAGCAATCCGCCCCTCAATAAAAGCCTGACGTTCTTTGGCAGCATCGTACTCAGCATTTTCAGACAAGTCTCCTTGCGCGCGCGCTTCCGCAATTGCGTTGATCACGTCTGGGCGCTCTTTTGTCTTCAGGTTGTGCAACTCTTGCTTCAACAACTCTGCACCGAACTTGGTAATAGGTACTGTACTCATATCGTTCACACTTTTAAAAGTAAAAATACAGAGGCCACATCCGACATCAGCGTAAGTGATGTCTTTTGTGACCTCTGTATCGAAGATGCAGTATTGGAACTCAGAGTACCAATACTGTAATTTTTATCAGTTTAAGGTCTTATGCAAACCTTGTAAATCATAAACATGCAATTCATTCAAATGATGCATACCTTCGACTGCAGCTTCAGCACCTGCAATCGTTGTGAAAGTCGTCGCACGCGCAATCAGTGCTGAGGTACGAATTGCACGTGAATCAGTAATCGCATTCCGCTTTTCTTCAACTGTGTTGATGACCATCGCAATTTCATTGTTTTTG
This sequence comes from Cognatundibacterium rivi, assembly GCF_018139565.1. Lineage (GTDB taxonomy): Bacteria > Pseudomonadota > Gammaproteobacteria > Burkholderiales > Burkholderiaceae_D > Undibacterium > Undibacterium rivi. The sequence continues at coordinate 202,839 of NZ_JAGSPK010000002.1, read as the reverse complement.
ATCATATCAACAACATGCGGCCGCCCTTCAACCACTTTATTAACGATGGAAACAGCAACCCCCTCAGCAGCAATCGCAGCAGCTGTGCCACGTGTGGCAACAACAGAAAAACCAAGCTCCACCAGGTCTTTTGCTACTTTTACCGCGCGTGGCTTATCACTATTTTTCACGCTGAGGAAAACCTTACCAGAAGTCGGCAATTTTACGCCCGCACCCAGTTGCGATTTCACGAAAGCTTCGCCAAAGGTTTTACCAACCCCCATGACTTCGCCGGTTGACTTCATTTCTGGGCCAAGAATTGTATCGACACCAGGGAACTTCACAAACGGGAAGACTGCCTCTTTAACGCTGAAGTATGGCGGTACAACTTCAGCGCCAATTCCCTGCGAATCCAGCGACTGACCGACCATGCAACGCGCAGCGATTTTCGCCAGTTGCAAGCCCGTTGATTTAGACACATAAGGCACCGTGCGGGAAGCGCGTGGATTTACCTCAAGAACGAAAACAACATCCTTACCGTCTTGTTTTTGAATCGCGAACTGCACATTCATCAAACCAACGACATTCAAGCCCTTGGCCATCAGCGCAGTCTGGCGCTTGAGTTCAGCAATAGTCTCTTGCGACAAAGAATATGGTGGCAATGAACATGCAGAGTCACCGGAGTGCACACCCGCCTGCTCAATATGTTCCATCACGCCACCGATGAACGTACGCCGTCCATCAGATAAGCAATCAACGTCAACTTCAATCGCATCATTCAGGAAGCGATCCAGCAAGACTGGAGAGTCATGCGACACCTTGACGGCTTCGCGCATGTAACGCTCAAGATCGCGTTGTTCATGGACGATTTCCATCGCACGACCACCCAACACATACGATGGACGCACAACCAATGGGTAACCAATTTCCTGTGCCAGTGCCAGCGCATCCGCCTCAGTACGCGCGGTACGATTAGGCGGCTGACGCAAGCCCAATTCCTGCAACATTTTCTGGAAGCGTTCGCGATCTTCAGCAGCATCAATCATGTCAGGCGAAGTTCCAACGATAGGAACACCATTCGCTTCCAGATCCAGTGCCAGTTTCAAAGGCGTCTGCCCACCGTATTGCACGATTACACCAACTGGTTTTTCTTTATCGACGATTTCCAGTACATCTTCCAGCGTCAGCGGCTCAAAATACAGACGGTCAGAAGTGTCGTAGTCTGTCGACACAGTTTCAGGATTGCAGTTGACCATGATGGTTTCATAACCATCTTCGCGCATTGCAAATGCGGCGTGTACGCAGCAATAATCGAATTCAATACCCTGACCGATGCGGTTAGGGCCGCCACCCAGCACCATGATCTTTTTCTTATCGGTAGGATAAGATTCGCATTCTTCTTCATAAGTCGAATACATGTAGGCGGTGTTCGTGGCGAACTCACCGGCGCAAGTATCAACGCGTTTATACACTGGGCGCACACCCAGAGTACGGCGTTTTTCACGAATCGCTGTGTCAGTCGTCTTCAACAACTTTGCCAGGCGACGGTCAGAGAAACCTTTTTGCTTCAATTGCAGCATCAGCGCTTTATCCACGCTGTCGAGCGACTGCTCATCGAGCCACAACTCAATATCCACGATATCTTTGATCTGCACCAGGAACCATGGGTCGATATGCGTCAGTTGATGCACTTCTTCCATGGTAAAGCCCTGGGCAAACGCATCGCCTACATACCAGATACGGTCCGGGCCAGGCTCACCAAGTTCCTTTTCCAGGGTTTCGCGGTCCTGGGTTTTTTCATTCATGCCATCAACGCCAACTTCGAGACCGCGCAACGCTTTCTGGAACGATTCCTGGAATGTGCGGCCGATCGCCATCACTTCACCGACAGATTTCATCTGTGTCGTCAGGCGATTATCTGCTTGCGGGAATTTTTCAAATGCGAAACGTGGAATCTTGGTGACGACGTAATCAATCGAAGGCTCGAAAGAAGCTGGTGTTGCACCACCTGTAATTTCATTACGCAATTCATCGAGTGTGAAGCCGACAGCCAGCTTCGCAGCAATCTTAGCAATAGGAAAACCAGTCGCTTTCGATGCCAACGCAGATGAACGGGACACACGCGGATTCATCTCAATGACGATCATGCGACCATCCGCCGGATTAACCGAGAACTGCACGTTAGAACCACCGGTATCCACACCAATTTCACGCAGTACCGCCAGCGAGGCGTTACGCATGATCTGATACTCTTTATCCGTCAACGTTTGCGCCGGAGCAACCGTAATGGAGTCACCGGTGTGGACGCCCATAGGATCCAGGTTTTCGATGGAGCAGACGATGATGCAGTTGTCGGCCTTGTCGCGCACGACTTCCATCTCATATTCTTTCCAGCCTATCAGCGATTCTTCAATCAGCAATTCGTTGGTTGGTGACGCTTCCAGACCGCGTTTGCAGATGGTTTCGAATTCTTCAGGGTTGTAAGCAATACCGCCACCCGTTCCGCCCATCGTGAACGACGGACGAATGATGACCGGGAAGCCCACTTCCTTTTGCACCGTCCACGCTTCATCCATCGAGTGCGCAACACCGGAGCGGGCGGAACCAAGACCAATCTTGGTCATCGCATTCTTAAATTTCAGTCGATCTTCCGCTTTATCAATCGCCTCAGGCGTTGCACCGATCAGTTCGACTTTATATTTATCAAGCACGCCATTGCGCCATAAGTCCAGCGCGCAATTCAGCGCAGTCTGGCCACCCATGGTAGGCAGGATCGCATCCGGTTTTTCTTTAGCGATGATGCGTTCAACCACTTGCCAGGTAATCGGTTCGATGTAAGTCACATCGGCCATTTCCGGGTCGGTCATGATGGTGGCAGGATTACTGTTCACCAGAATGACTTTGTAACCCTCTTCGCGCAAAGCCTTACAAGCCTGTGCGCCGGAATAATCAAATTCGCAAGCCTGACCGATGATGATAGGGCCAGCGCCGATAATTAAAATACTTTTTATGTCGTTACGTTTTGGCATTTTTATTATTCTCCTGTCTTTGCCGTGGTCATCAATGTGATAAAGCGATCAAACAGGTAGGCAATATCATGCGGTCCCGGAGACGCTTCAGGATGCCCCTGGAAGCAGAAAGCTGGCTTGTCAGTACGCGCAAAACCTTGCAGGGAGCCATCAAACAAAGACACGTGCGTAACACGGCAATTTGCTGGCAAGGAAGTCGCATCAACCGCAAAACCATGATTCTGTGACGTGATCAATACCTGTTTGGTATCCAGATCCTGTACCGGGTGGTTGGCACCGTGATGACCGAATTTCATTTTCAGAGTCTTCGCACCAGATGCGAGCGCCATGATTTGATGACCAAGGCAAATACCAAAGGTCGGAATACCCTTCTCGATCAACTCTTTGGCAGCAGTAATTGCGTAATCGCAAGGCTCAGGGTCGCCAGGACCATTCGATAAAAACACGCCATCAGGATTCAGCGCCAGCACTTCGGCAGCCGTAGATTGCGCTGGTAATACGGTGACCTTGCAACCCCGCTCAGCCAGCATGCGCAAAATATTGCGCTTGACGCCGAAGTCGAAAGCAACCACATGGAACATTGGATCTTTCAACTGACCATAACCCTGACCCAGCACCCACTCAGATTCAGTCCACTCATAAGCCTGCTTGGCAGAAACAACTTTCGCCAGATCCATACCGGACAGGCCTGGGAATGATTTCGCCAGCGCGATCGCTTTTTCAGCATCAGCACCAACCAGAATCGCACCACCTTGCGCACCTTTTTCACGCAAGATACGCGTCAGCTTGCGGGTATCAATACCGGCAATAGCAACGATGTTTTGGGACTGGAGGTAAGCAGAGAGGGATTGTTCGGAGCGGAAATTGGAAACCAGTTGCGGTAAATCTTTAATAATCAGGCCAGCGGCGTGAATTTTGTCAGATTCAACGTCTTCAGAATTAACACCAGTGTTACCAATATGCGGATACGTCAGGGTGACAATTTGAGAACTGTAACTGGGGTCGGTGAGGATTTCCTGATAGCCAGTCATGGAAGTGTTGAAAACAACTTCACCAAGAGTATGACCGGCAGCGCCAATAGAATATCCAGTGAAAATAGTTCCATCGGCAAGAGCAAGTATGGCGGTGTCCTGACCGGAACGAAGAAGGGACTGCGGAATGGGCAGCAAGGGCAACTCCTGTATTGTTACCGCCGCTGCGACGCCCCAAGTTGCGTTATCTCAGGCCGAACGATAAACGAGCGGCCTGTCAATAAGAATGGAGCGATGAGAATTTGGGTAGGCGCTACGGCGAGATTTCGAATTAGTTAAACCCTCGAATTATAGCTCAAAACCACCTCTCAGGCAAATCATAAACCCTTACAAATCCCTGAATTCCCGCGTTTCAACTTAGCCACTACGCGTCCTTGAATAAAAACGCGGGAAGATCAGCAATTACAAACCTAAGGCGGCAATCCCTGCTTTGGCAATTTGCGCATCTTCTTGAGATTTCACTCCCGAAACGCCAACAGCGCCAACACAATGGCCATCAACAAAAATAGGAACACCCCCTTCGAGCATTCCCTCAATCAGCGGCGCGCTGAGGAATGAATAGCGCCCGTTATTAATCAGATCTTCATAAATCTTAGACTCACGCTTACCTAAGGCAGCCGTCGTTGCCTTCGCTGGTGCAATATGCGCAGACACAGGCGCCACGCCATCCAGTCGTTGCAACCACATCAGATGCCCACCATCATCAACAATCGCGATCACCACCGCCCAATTGTTGGCTTTCGCTTCCGCCTCGGCTGCTGCAGCGATTTTTTTGACATCGTCCAGCGTCAGGATAGGTTTGGTTTGCATAGTCAGCTCCGTATTTAGTAGAGCGGGGATTGTACGCGATGCCGAATTTCATTGGAGTAAAAAGTGTTTTTCAATTTTTACCTTTAAAAGGGGCGATCCATGAAATGAGACCCTAAAGGTTTACATTATTGAAGACTTCGCTTAAAGTTGACCCGTTTTCTTCAATAAGTGCCAAGATGCTAATAAACGTTTCCAGACTAAAAAGAAATGCCACATTAGTGCTCGTCGCAGCAGCATTGCAACTATCCGTCTGCTATCAGGCTCAGGCAAGCGACAACCCCTTCCCTGAATCCTCCACTGCGTTCAGCAAACTGCAAGAAATCAAACAACGTGCCTCTGATCTGACCATGAAAGCGATGGACTTCATGGGCATACGCTACAAACGTGGCGGTAGCACGCCGGAAAACGGCCTCGACTGCAGCGGGTTTGTACGCCTAGTATTTAAAGATGCGTTAGGTGCCAACCTGCCCCGTACCGCAGCAGAAATCAGTCGCGTTGGCGAAAATATCGATCAGAAAGATCTTCAACCCGGCGATCTGGTGTTTTACAACACATTGCGACGCGGCTTTTCACACGTTGGCATTTACCTCGGGGATAATAAATTTATTCACTCTCCTTCCGCTGGTGGTCAGGTGCGGATAGAAAGCATGGATATTGCCTACTGGAAAAATCGGTTCAACGGCGCCCGCCGCATTAACGACAACGACACCAAGCAATAGTTAGCATTTCAACTCTCCGCATATACTCCCCCTGATTTTCAAATAAAAAAGCCTGGCGTCAGCGTCAACACCAGGCTTTGTAAAATACTCCCCGGGAGTATATTTACCGGTCAATGACTTTACAATCAGCGCTCCTGCATCGCCTTTAATTTCTGCTTCAATTCAGGCATCGCCGCCATCGCCGCGCGCTCACCCGCCAGTATCGCCAAATTACGCCCCGCAAAATCACTGCCCTTCATGCTTGGCAATTCAGGGCGAATCACCACATCCGCCTGTTTCAGCTCGAAGTGATTAATGCTCTGCCCCATGATTGTCACTGTCTGCAACAAAATATCGATCGTACTATTGCCATTTTGCGCTTCGGGTTGCTGAGAGATATTGACGGCAATCACCAGATCGGCCCCCATATCTCTGGCGAAACGTACCGGTACAGGAGCCACTAAACCACCATCGACATACTGACGGTCATTGATCCGTACTGGCTGAAAAACTGCGGGCACCGCAGACGATGCGCGTACCGCCGTACCAGTATTACCGCGTTGAAATAAAACAGCTTGCCCGCTGGACAGATCGGTTGCCACTGCACCAAACGGCTTTTTAAGTTTTTCAATCGGCGTCTGATGCACCATACGATTGACGTACGCTTGCAAAGCATCCCCTTTCAGCACACCACTGGATTTGGCAAACAAGGGTAAAGACCAGTCAGAAATCGTTGCCTCATCCATTTCCAGCGCCATCTTCTGCAGCGCAAAGCCATTGTTACCCGCAGCGTACATCGCCCCGACAACGCTGCCAGCGCTGGTACCAACCACGATATCAGCCTGTATTCCCTGCGACTCCAGTGCTTTAATAACGCCAATATGGGCAAAACCGCGCGCCGCGCCACCACCTAACGCCAGACCTATCTTGACTGGCCGGTTCGCCTTGGCAACAGGAATCGCCGTTACTGGCGTCGGCACGACCGATGGCTGCGTGCTCATACAAGCACTCATCAGGCTCAATGCGGACACCGAGGCAAAGAACGCTGTGTATTTTTTGAATTTTGAAAAACGTAATTTAAGTGTGGTAATAGAAAACACGAAGAAGGTTGGCATGTGATTGGTCAGAAACTGAATAGAGAATTGCTTCAAGACAACGCCATTAAAGCAAAACGCTTTAACAACATCTTGTTTGCAGGACAGAATTATATTTCCAAACACCGGCTCACGTCTGGATGGCGAGAAATCAGAACGAATTTTTACTTCATTTTCAGAAACAACTGTGCATTAATAAAAAGAAAATATTGTACTGTCATATCATTGACATATTCACCACTGATAATCCTCAGGTCTGCTGGGAATGAAGACAAAGAATAAAAATTCATATTTTTTAATGAAATTAGCAATCGATTGCGCAATCGCTGGCAACCGTTTCTGAACCTAAAATTGAGAAAGACAACATGAAAACAATCCATTGGCTACCGCCGCTTACAGCATTAGCTTTAACAGCCTGCGGCACCAGCTCAAATACTGTCAGCGTGATTCCTGAGGGAACTGTTTTAAAAGTCGCGTTACTTGAAACGACCGATTTACATCAAAACATTCTGAGTTATGACTACTACGGCTTAAAAGCGGATACCAGCCTCGGCCTTGAGCGCACTGCTGCGCTGATCAAATCGGCACGTGCAGAAAATCCAAATACCGTATTGCTGGATGATGGCGACGTCATTCAAGGTACATTGCTCGGCGATTATCAAGCGGTAGCCTCGCCAGTTACTTGCAGTGGCACGATGGCCATCCATAAAGTGATGAACGCGCTGCAATATGACGGTGCCGGTGTTGGCAATCACGAATTCAACTATGGCCTGAATTTCCTCAGCCAAATCACCAACACTGATTTTGGTCTGAGCGACGTCACAAAACCAGTCAACTGCGGCGCACCTAAGTTCCCAGTGGTTCTCGCCAACGTGGTTGGTATCAGTAGCCAAAAACCGATCTTCAATCCTTACTCCATCATTCCTAAAAAATTCAATGCGACGACACCAGACGGATCACCGCTGAGCGTTACGCTGAATGTCGGTATCATGGGCTTTGTCCCACCGCAGATTATGGATTGGGATCAAAAATACCTGGCGGGCAAAGTCATGGTGAATGGTGCGGTCGAAACAGCGAATAAATACATTCCGGAAATGCGCACAAAAGGTGCGGATCTGGTCGTTGCCTTGTCTCACGGCGGTCTGGATGCTTCAGCCTATAGCCCGAAAATGGAAAATGCCAGTCTGCATCTGACCAATACTGGTATTGATGCTTTGATGGTAGGCCACTCTCATCTGATCTTCCCGAAAGCCAAAGAAGCCAACGGCCCTGCGATAGACGCATCCTTAGCTGCGCTGCCAGCAAGCCAGGTGGATACTGTCAAAGGTCTGGTGAATGGTGTTCCTACCGTCATGGCGCAAAGCTGGGGGCGTCGCCTCGGTATCATCCAGATGGTATTGAAATACCAGGGTGGTAAATGGGTAGTACAAAAAGATCAGACCAACGTCGAAGCACGCGGCTTTAAATACAAAGATGGCACAACAATTGTTGATGCCGATGCCTCTGTTGCGCCGCTGGTCGATACTGAGCATAAAGCAGCACTGTCTTACGCAACTCAGCCGCTGGGAACGACAACTGACTTTGAAATGTCTGCCTATTTTGCGTTGGTCGGCGATGTCAGCGCGATTCAAATCGTGAATCAGGCACAAATCGATTACGTCAAAAATTTCATTACCAACTCGACGGATGCGACCATCGCCAGTTACAAAACGATCCCAGTTATTTCCTGCAGCGCGCCATTTAAGGCTGGCCGCAACGGTGCAACGGACTTTACCGATGTCGCACCAACAGCGACATCGACAGCACCAGTCGGTCTGCAAGTACGAAATCCTGGCGACCTGTATTTGTACGGCAACAATAATATCCAGGCAGTCAAGATCAAAGGTTCGGATCTGAAAGCCTGGTTGGAAACCGTCGCAAAACAGTTCGCGCAAATCAATCCAGCTTTGACCACAGAGCAAGATCTGGTGCCATCGTATGGAACCATCTATAACTACGATGTGTTCTACGCTGAAAACAATGCGCTGACCTATCAGATTGATGTGACGAAAGCCGCTGGTAGCCGCATCGTGAACCTGACATACGCAGGTAAGCCTATTGCCGACACCGATGATTTCATCGTTGCCACCAACGACTATCGTGCTGCAGGCGGTGGTAATGTCCCAGGCATTGACGGCAGCAAAACCATCATCAAATCACCTGATGCAAATCAGGCGGTGGTCAGCGATTACGTGAAAAAACAAGGCAAACTGACACTGGCAAAAAATGGCTCGGGCAAAAGCTGGAGTTTCGTTAAAGCCGCCACTGCTGGTCCTGTCATTCTGCGCTCAGCACCTGGCAAATTGGCCATCGCCAATAATTCTGGCTTGAGCCTGGTGAAATCCGAAGGCGCACTCGATGCCAATGGTTTCGCCAAATATGCGATTGACCTGAGCAAATAATCGTAAGGCAATCCGCATTAAACAGTTGAAAGTTGTAAGTAGTCATTTCAGCGCTAAACCTGCTCCTGGCAACAGGGGCAGGTTTTTATAATATGAAGACCATGAAAAACATCATCACCCGTGCTGCCCTCGCCTGCACCGCCAGCCTTTTCGTTGCATGCACACCTGGCATCAACAACCATCCTGGCACCGCGGAAATTGAATCGACAGGCATGCGCGCGATACAAGCACAACATCCTGATGCCATCAAAACTCTCAGAGTATGGGCCAATCAGGGGATAGTGACGGCACAAAGAGAACTCAGCTTTGCCCTTGCCGTACAACAGGATAAACAGACAGAAGCCGCGCAATGGATGGAAAAAGCAGCCAAAGCTGGCGACACAGAGGCCCAATTCGCATTTGCTGAAGCTAACTACAAAGCTAAACTTGGACTCACTCAAAACCTGACGGTTGCGTGGAAATGGTACGAGGCGGCAGCGAAAAACAATGCCAAGGCGAGCTTCATGCTGGCACGCATGGCGAAATACGGCGAAGGCACGCCGCTTGATCTGCAAAAATCGGTGCACTGGTTAAAAGTTGCCAGCGATCAGGGCAATGCCCAGGCAATGTTCTTACTCTCAAATGCCTACGCTGATGGCGACGGCATCGCCAAAGATCCCGTACAAGCCAGAACATGGCTGGAACGCTCAGCGGAAGGCGATTTTCCACCAGCAATACAGGCTCTTGCGATGGAACTGGAAGGTGATACCAAGCACCAAGACCCAGATAAACTGAGCGCTCGTCACTTGCTGAAAGAGGCCGCTGATGAACGCATGTTGCGCTGGAATAAATTTCAGTAAAGGCAGCTAAATTTTCCGTAAAAAAGCCCGCATCTCGCAGGCTTTTTTTTACGCAGACACAAAAGTCTAACGCGAAGAAACAAGTTTCAGGCCAAAACCGATCAGTGATAAACCTGCGAGTTTCTCCAATACGCGGGTCGCTGTCGGATTAGCGCGCAGGCGCTCCGCCAGAAAATGTGTCAGCAACACCGCAATCAAACCATAAATGAATGTCAGAATAGCGATAGTCGTTGCCATAAACCCAAACGTGATAAGCCCCTGATGGCGCACCGGATCGACAAATAAGGGGAAAAAAGCCATATAAAACACGATGGCTTTCGGATTCAGCAAAGTAATCGTCAGCGCCTGCTGCATGTAATGATGCGGTTTGATGTTTAACACCGGCGCAACACCCGGTTTGGCCAGCAACATCTTGCATCCCAGCCAGATCAAATACGCTGCACCCAACCACTGCACGGCCTGAAACGCAGCAGGATACGAATGCAGCACCGCAGCAACACCAGCCACTGCCATCCAGAGCAAGACCTGATCGCCGAATATCACGCCAAACGTTGCTGCCAGACCACCTTTGATACCACCTTTGCTGGTCGAGGTGATCAAAGCCAGGTTACCAGGCCCGGGAATAATCAGTAACACAATAAATGCGATGACAAACGAGCCGTAATCAGTAACACCGAGCATGATCAATCCTTAAGTTAAGCAAATACGCCAAATGATAGTCTTGCTTTATACAGTAAGAGAAAACCTGACTTGCAATCAAGCATTTCTTTATTTCTTTGTTTGCAGGCAAACAAACGATTCTGGTCATGTTTGACAGCGTTGATCAGAATGAATTACTCATTGCCTTCGCTTAGCAGTACCGCCAGCCCACTTTCATCCTGGCAAACGAACGCATTTGATTGTCATAACACTCAGAAAGTAAAGTGAAGCAGATGAGTTATGCATTTCATGAATGATTATTATCTAAATATTTGATTTTACGTATTTATTGCACTGCAGTATAGTTACACCTGTCTCCTCCAACACCGTCAAGGTTTGGATTTAAGCCCGCTAATGCGGGCTATTTTTTTTGTCCGCCGTCTTTTTTGTCCACCGTCCCTCCGCAATCGCACATCAGAAATGAAGTTCCTGCACATTTCTTGCAAAACAACTTCACAACTACATCATCCCTGAAATAAATAGAAAACCCCGGGATTAGGCTAGGTTGAAATTATTAAATTAATATTAATGATTCTGACTTCCATCATTGATCATTACTCTGTCGTCCAGAAAAAAATATCCGTACATGAGGTTTTTTACCCTCTGATTCCACTACTATTCCTACTTAAAGTAAATTTACGACAAGCTCCCGGTATCAAATTTTCATCGAATCCTGAGTTTTTTATCGAATCGACATCAACTGATTGCCCATGCCGTCCACTGTCAATTCAAATTCGTTTAAACGCCACATCTGGTACACACTGTCATTACTGGTCATCCTGGTCTGCACGTTCACCTTGTCCGTCATCGCAGAAAAAACAATCGATGCAGCGAACGAACAGCGACTGAACTCATTTCTTCTGGCCGATGAGTTGCGCCAGTCTTCCGATGACCTGACTCGCATGGCGCAACTGTATGTTGTTTCCGGTGATCGCCGGATGTTGCAGTACTATCAAGACATACTGGATATCCGCGACGGTAAAAAACCAAGGCCAGTGAACTACAGAGGCATCTATTGGGATCTGGTGCTTGCGACAGGAACGCTACCGACAGCGGAAAGCAAACAGACGAAGCCACTTCTGGAATTGATGCGGGAAGCAGGCTTTACCGAGCAAGAACTCAGTGTGTTGTCAAAAGCGAAGGTTTTTTCAGACCGTTTGACACAGACTGAACGGGAAGCAATGCAATTGCGCCAATCAGAGAACGGCAAAGAAAAAGCAAGCCAAATGTTGCACGACTTGGCGTACCTGAACGCCAAAGCAGCGATCATGAAGCCCATCGATGATTTTTATGGTTTGATGACGGCACGAACCAATAACGCAGTCAGCAGCGCAGAACATCGTGCATTGTTAATCCGGTTTCTCTTTATTGGTCTGGCGCTGCTATCACTACTGATGCTCTACCGCACCTCACGCGCACTCAGGATCATTATGGGTGGCTCGGTCAGCGAGGTCCACGCAGAGATTACACGTATTGGCAACGGAGACTTCAGCAAACCATTGCCTGTCACTGAAAGCCTGCCAGGTTCCGTGCTCGCCCGGCTGGCAGAGATGCAAAGTAAATTAAAACAAATCACGGATCAGCATCAATCAGCGCAGACAGAATTGCGTCAGAGCGAGGTGAATCTGAAAATCGCCCAGCAACTTGCGCAGATCGGTAACTGGGATATCAACCGAAACACCGGTGAAGCGATCTGGTCCGACGAGGTGTACCGTATTTACGAAGTGACTCCCGACACTTTTACGCCTACAGCTCATTCTTTCGTCGACGCAACTCACCCCGACGACCGGCTCTTGCTCAGTCGCAGTTACAACGACGCCATTGAGAACAAGACCGCGTATGAAATTACCCGTCGTTTGTTATTAAAAGACGGGCGAATAAAATACATCAACGAGCGCGGTAAACCTATCTATCAGGAAGACGGGCATGTTCTGCACTTAATCGGCACGGTGCAGGACGTCACCACCAGCAAACTCAGCGAATTGGCATTGAAACGGCTCAATCGCGATTTACGCTTGCTCAGCGACTGTAACATGGCGCTCGTGCGGGCTGAAGACGAGCATACCTTGCTCAATGAAATCAGTCGCTTGTGCGTCGAAAGTGGCGGCTATCTGATGGCGTGGGTCGGATATGCAGAGTATGACGATGCACGGACTGTCAAGCCTGTCGCACTGTCTGGTTACGAGAATGGCTATCTCGATGGCATCAATATTTCTTGGGGCGGCAACGCACTCGGTAGCGGGCCGGTCGGTTCTGCGATCAGAACCGGTGAACCGACGACAATTCAAAATGTATTAACCGACGAAAGAATGCGGCCATGGCGCACGGCGGCGATACAACGCGGCTACCGCTCAAGCATAGGTTTACCGCTGATTCATAACGAACATACTATTGGCGCCCTCACCCTTTACTCCAGTGAAGCAAACGCTTTCGATGCAGAAGAAATCAGGCTGCTGATGGAACTCGCTAACGATCTCGCGTTTGGCATTATCAACTTACGTACCCGCGCCGCGCACGCCGAAGCCAAGTTGAAACTGGATTTCCTGGCCAACTTCGACTCCTTGACACACCTGCCAAACCGGACGCTGCTGCAAGACCGTTTTGAACATGCAGCGATGATTGCTGACAGCGAAAACACAATGGTTTCGCTGCTTTATCTCGATCTTGATCACTTTAAACACATCAACGACAGCCTCGGTTATGCGACCGGAGATCGCGTATTGATTAAAGTCGTCGAGCGTCTGCGTCAGTGCATACCCGAGACCGCCACCATCAGCAGACTGAGCGGCGATGAATTCGTCGTTCTTCTGACTGGCAAACGCGATGCAATCGGCGTAGCCGGAATGGCGAATACCATCAGTGATATTTTTATCGACCCTGTTGATATCGACGGCAATACGCTGAATATTTCGTGCTCTATTGGTATCGGCTTATATCCTGAGGATGGGAAAGATTTCGACACACTGCTCAAACATACCCATGCTGCTGTCGACAGTGCGAAAGAAGCCGGACGTAACACCTATTGCTTTTTCTCGCATGAGATGAATTCTGGTCTGACAGAACAGATCAGATTGACCGGTGGTTTGGCGCACGCATTACGCAATCAGGAATTCCGCATCCATTATCAGCCCCAGTCCGACATTCACAGCGGAAAAATCATCGGCGCAGAAGCGCTGCTGCGCTGGCAACATCCGGTGGATGGCTTAATTTCACCAGGCAAATTCATCAGCCTGGCAGAGCGCAGTGGTCACATCGTGCCTATCGGCGAATGGGTACTGAACGAAGCCTGCCGTCAGGCTGCCAGCTGGTTGCGCGACTATCCTGATGCCCCGGTCGTCGCAGTCAATCTGTCGGCATTACAGTTCAAACGCGGCAAAATTCTGGATGTGGTTGCCAACGCACTCACACAGTCTGGCTTGCCGCCGCATCAACTGGAACTGGAACTGACAGAATCGATTTTATTGCAAGACGTCGGCGCGACAATAAACATCCTGCACGGATTAAAAAATCTGGGCGTCAAATTATCGATCGATGACTTTGGAACTGGCTATTCCAGTCTGTCGTACCTGAAACAGTTGGCCGTCGATAAGCTGAAAATTGATCAGTCGTTTGTGCGCGACATGCTGACCAGTGCCGATGGCGCGGCCATCGTCAAGACCATCATTCAGCTTGGACACAACCTGCAACTGACCGTCATCGCCGAGGGTGTTGAAACCAAAGAACAACTGGCATGTCTGAACGAATATGGATGTGATGAAGTACAAGGCTACTTACTCAGCCATCCGTTACCGGTCAACGAACTACACCGTTTGCTTACCGAACGATCCGCCACGCTTACAGTCGATTAAAGTCGAGCCGCATCCGGACGATGCGGCTCGCAGTCAATACTGTCGCTGATGAAATACCATCAGAAACGTCGGCGCTCACGCGGCTCGAACACAGGATCAGGGCCATTTTCCAGTTTGCGCACAATGCCAGCGTGGTCGAAATACACCGCCATCAGTGAATTCCAGACGCCACTTTCCTTGTATGGATACGACCAAGCTTCCAGCTCGACTCTGGAGTAATACACATTTTCATACGGCGCACCCAGTATCCTCAACACAGCCGCCTTATCCGATACGCCCGGTTTGATTTCGGCAAATTTCTGATCGGTCAGCACTTGTTCATACGAAAGCACTTTGCCGTCGGCAGCAACCCTGACCATGTGCGTCGCCTGTGCCCTGCGACCACGCATGTACTCAAGTAAATGGGTTTGCCCATCCTGATACACATGGGTAGGATTGCCCAGCTTGGCAAGCACGTCAGTTTCCGTTTGCAGCGCTGCAATATCTACGGAAGACCAACTGGCACATGCGCTTAAAACAGCCAGCAGACTGATCGAAGCAAGTCTGGCAAAAACGTTCATTTTGAGTTTTTTCATCTTCATCTGAGAATATCGAATCGGTTCTGGCATTAGCAACCGAAACTACCAAGCAAAGTCACTAAAAGAAATAGCGGCACACAGACGAATCGTACACCGTTACTCTATTTGCTTCAGGCCGCAACAAATCAGAATGAATAGGGGCCAATAGAAATCTAGCATAAGGAAACCGAAGCACGCGCCACATTACGGCTCTGCGATTCAGCAGACTTTCATACGTCGACGCCGCAAACGTGTGAGAAAAAATCAACAACGACAATAAAAATTCACAGAGCACTGACAAAGATGCTAATTTACCGAAGTGAGGATTTTATTGCATGATTTCATGTCTGCAAAAGGATCAACACTGGTCAGATGCGCTATTTCAGAATGGGAGCAGTCATTCATCATTTTTTGAGGGAAATATGCAAATTGATATTTATCAGAGTGTCGCGCAGCCCAAAAAACACCTGTCTGTCGCTGCCAATACCGACATCAAGCTATTAAATCTGGAAGATCCTGACTATGCCGATGTCCGGTTGATACAGCGCGGCTTCGACACATTGGGACTGGTCAAACCTGTCGCTCTGGATATCACAGCAGCAATCGCGGGTATAGAGAGCGAAGGTTATTATCTGCACAGCGCGGATATCGAAATCGGCTGGGTTCAGCAATCCTGAAGACAAGGCCGGCAGGCTTTAACACCTGAAAGGAAACCATCTTGAGAACGTTTAAAACCGGAAATTTCGAGATCACCTTTGAGCATGACATTCAGGACACCGCGGCCATCGCCCCCTATGCCACGATCAGGAATTTATTGACCGGGGAAGAAGGCGGCGTACTGGAGCTGGATATGATCTGTCAGACCGAGCCGCAAGCGGATGAAGAAGTCATCCGCGAAGCAAAACACAGAATCGCCACCGGCCAATGGCGCGACTGAATCAAGCCGGATTTTCATCGTCCAGAAGCAAAAAATACTGGGGGGAGTATATTTCAAGCCCCTTTATTTACTGGGACATTAAGGCAAAATTGGCAGATACTCCCCTGTTTTCAGTCATTTACGGGGTTGGAAAACAGTCATCTGGCCGCAGTCAGCGCATTTATCTGGCAGCACGCTGCTGCTGATATTTCTGCATCAGCGCTTCATACAAAGCATTACCGCTGCGCGCGTAACCATCTTCCGTAAAGTGCACGAGATCTGGTCGCGCCAATGGCGGGTTGGCTTCAGCATAGCGTTGTATCGCGCAATCACCGCCCATCGCCGCAGCCCAATCCCAGTACAATAATTTTTCAGCAGCCGCCGTTTCACGCTGTATGGTCTGTACGGTGCGCAATGCCATCGGCAATTTGTAGCGACACCCTGCACTCTCGCCAGGCCCGGTCTTTTTCGCTGAATTCGGCGCACCTATCAACAAAATCGCCGCCTCAGGCGCCGCGCTGCGCAATTGTCGTATCGTTGTTTGTAAATCCAATCGGTAAGCATCAAAGTCAGGTTTGCTATCAAACGCCTCGTTGGTTCCATACGACAAAATCAGCAACTGCGGACGACGCCAGCGCAACTGATCGCGCACCGCCTCTGGCTGCCAGCGGCTGATTACCCGTTGTGTCGCGCCGACGATGCCCAGCGCGTCAACACTGACACCGGGCGCAATCGCATCAATCGCAATACCGCCCAGCTCTGTTGAATTACCCTCGGAACGCAGAAACAAACTATTCAGCTCCGCGCCACTGCCGATCACATAGCTGACCTGCCAATCATTACCCACTGGCGGTGCCAAATCGCGGATATCGCCATCGGGAAAAGCCAGTTTCCAGCCGCCTGCAGCCTGATCAGACACTTTGCGCGACCATATGCTGACACGGTAAACACCGTTCAAAGGCTGCTTCGGTACAATTTCCATGTAAGCGCCTGACGACGGCATACTGGCGACACCGCCAAGCGGAAAATTTTCCGGATTCGCACGGCTGATACGGGTATTCCACTGCCCCGCCATTTTCATCAATACCTGGGCAGAACGCTGGTTTTTCACATAACCCGGAGTAATCCAGCCTATGCCTGCATTGCCGAAACGCTGCTGCATGCGCTCGCGATACGCCTGGGTAAAATAATCGCCACCGGTATGAGAGTCACCTAATTGCAGAATATGAATGACATCCTTACTCTCGCCACGCTCGAGCGCCGCCAGTTGACGCCAGAGCCGCGCTGCATTCGGATCGCCATAATCCTGCAATACAGTCGCCTCTGCGGCGGATGAAAAAAGACAGAACGTCAGCAGAGCAGACGCCAGACGCCCGAACAAAAAAGGATGGATCACAAAGGCTTACTCACTGTTGGTAAAGCAAACTGACGTAAAATCAGATCGCTCAGAATTTTCTGTCCGGCACGGGTGAAATGGATGCCGTCTTCATTGCGGACAGTCACACTTTTTCCGTCCTCCCTCGTAATCACTTTCTGATAGGTCTCGGCATTATCGCTCAATAGTTCACGGGTCGATAAATAACGCGAAGCGCTATCTTTGATCGCCGCAGAAAACAACTGATTCAAGACCTTCACACCACGATTGATATTTTCCCGCCCCATATTCGGTGCGCCCAGCCAGATCACGCGGATATGCTGCGCATGGGCATATCTGACGATACTTTCCACTCTGGACGCATAGGTCGATTGCCATTTCTCGCTGCCGAAGCGTTCATATTTGTTGCCGAACACCATATCCCAGGTATCGTTCGCACCAAGAAATACCACCAGCACCGAAATACGCTCTTTACTGATCGTGTTCTTAATCGTTGTTGGCCAGTCAAAATAACCGGGATAAGTCAGCCCGGTACTCTGACGACTCAGATCCAGCGACTTCACATTCCCATTTTGCAGTGCCCGTGCGACATGCGGCGCCACGCCCTGCATCATGGAGTCACCGACCAGCAAGACTTTGTCGCTGGGGCTGAGCACGATACGCCCGTCTTCATTGAGTGACGCAAACTGCGTCAATGGCACTGCCCGGGCTTCTTCCGTTTCAGTCACAGCTTCAGATGTATGCGGTTGCGTATCAACGCTTACGCTGGCGACCTTATCTGATTCTTTCTGACTTTGCCCGGCGTCACTGCTACTCTCTTTATTCGCTTTTTTACTGGCAACGGGCGACGTCGATACACTGGCGCCAATCCCATCCGCGTGCGCCTTCAATGACAGGCCGTTTGTCGTATGTGTTTTTTGTGCGGCGGCCAGTGCTGGCTCATCCTTTTGTACCAGCGCAGATTTACCCAGCCACAAGACATTGGTCGCAAGCATCAGGCGCTCCTGAGTCTCTGTCCAAGCCTCAATTTGCTGATTCAAAGTCCGCGATACTGCTTTGGAGACGTCCGTTCCGCTGTGCCATAACTCAGCATCCGACAAATGCGTCAGCCCTAATTCTCCGTGCCGCGTCTGCTGCCAGTAAATATCCAGCGCATCTTGCCGCAACCAGAACAATAAACCCAGCGTGAGCGCGATGACCGCCAATGTCGGCATCGAACCAGTATCGGCTTTCGTTGCGCTTAACGCTGTACTGGTTTTCGGTTTTACTCTTGTTTTGACCTTCGCCATCATGCAAGCTCTTAATAGGAATAATATAAAAACGCTGGCACCCCTGATGGTCCTAGCAAATTAATCAGTAACACCAGAAAAGCAAGTAGCACAGGTTTTAATATCAAAGGTGTTTTTTCTAATAAGCCCAGACTGCAGTCGCGCACCTGCTCAAAGTAATATGACCCCCAGAAAAATAACAATAACAAAGCACATCCGCCAAGCACATTGAGTTCAATCGCGCCGCCGTGACGAGTAAAGCCGGATAGATAATTCAGCGCTTCCTGCCAGCCATCGGCACGGAAAAATATCCAGGCAACGCAGACAAAATGGAATGTAATCACACCACTGAGAAAGCCGTCCGCTTTGCGCCCCGTGATTTTTTCCAACACGTTTTGCGCAACCATGCCCAGCCCGTGCAATGCCCCCCAGATCAGGTATTTAATAGCAGCGCCATGCCATATGCCGCTGATCAGCATAGAAGTGAGAATAGTCAGTTGCGTCGCCCACCAGCCGCCGCGATTTCCACCCATAGGGATATAGACGTAATCCCGTATCCAGGTAGAAAGTGAGATATGCCAGCGCCGCCAGAATTCACGCAGGTTAACCGCCAGATACGGTAAATTAAAATTCTGATTTAATTTGTATCCGAGCAGCATCGCCATCGCAATGACCAGATCGGAATAGCCACTGAAGTCAAAATAAATCTGAATCGCAAACGCGTACATACCTAACAACAGCTCTATGCCTTGGTACGCATCGGGATTCGCAAACAAAGGATTGACCCAGGTTGAAGCGATCCAGCTTGCCAGCCAGACTTTTTTAATCAATGCAGAAAGTAATAACCAGAAAATACGATCAGGCTGCCGAATCTGACGTACAGATTTTTGTTCAATCTGCGCCAGCAGCGTATCCGGGCGGCAGATAGGGCCCGCCATCAGAGTCGGAAAAAATGCGAGATACAAAGCGCTATCGAGCGGACTGGCAGGGTCGCGTTCGTTACGACCAACAGCGACGATATAGGCAATGGCTTGAAACGTATAAAACGAAATGCCGACTGGCAGAATAATATCCAGTGCAGGAATCACCCAATCTGACTGTAACGCACCGGCGGCGAGCTGAAAGCCCTCGCGAAAAAAATCAAAATATTTAAAAACCGCCAGATTAATCACCGACGCGGCAACACCAACAACAGTCAGTTTTTTTCTGTGCTGCGACCAGCGTTTTGCCGCAGCAAGCAACAGTAATAGCGATGCCGTATAGCATGCCAGTGTAGCGCTGAAACGCCAGTCCAGCGATGCATATATGGTGTAGGAAGCGAGCAGCAAAGCAACTTTTTGTGCAGAACTCCAACGTGCCAGCGCCCAGTAAAGCAATAGAAACAACAAAAAACAAACAGCAAATTCGGGCGACAGGTAACTCATGCTAGGTTCGGAGACAAAATACGCAAACGAAAATCAATCAACCGCCAACAATGACAACAAGCAGCGGAAAACAAAGAGGAAGACTTTACATTATCTCAATATTTTTACGCAATGCATTTCACAACAATCATGCGTGAAACCCGCAAAGCTGTTTCAATCTTGTTGCATCGCGGTTGCACAGGCGATTTGCACTGAGTGACGCAGCGAGAATTTGCGTACGCCAGTCTTGCACCCCAATCTTTTTAATACCCCTTAGCCACATCCACTAATACTGGCAAACTGCCATCATCACGATAACGGCGAATATTGCCAGCCACAATCGCCGAGGCGGTTTGCTTGTCTGTGGGGGCAGAGATATGCGGTAACACTGTGACCTGTGGGTGCTGCCAATGCCAGCTTGCTGCGGGTAACGGTTCTGCTTCAAACACATCCAACACCACATGCTGCAGATGACGAGAATCCAGTGCCGCCTGCAAATCTGCATCCTGCACAATCGCACCTCGGGCAAAATTCACTAGTGACGCCCCCTTAGGTAACTGCGCCATCCGCGCGGCATTCAACAAGCCTTTGGTGTCCGGTGTCAGTGGCAACAGGCAAACCAGAATACTGGTTCTGGCGAACATCGCCGACAATCCTGATTCGCCTGAAAAACAATCAACCCCGGCGATATTTTTCTGACTACGGCTCCATCCGCACACCTGAAAACCTGCTGCCAGCAAGCGTTTCGCCGCCGCCTCGCCCAGCGCTCCCAGCCCAAGCAAGCTGATCGTTTTTGCTTGTGGCCGGATATATTCCCGTGGCTGCCACTGGCTGTTTTTTTGTTGTTGCGCATAAGCCGGCATATCCCTGTGCAGATATAAAGTCCAGGCGAGCACTGCTTCTGCCATCGTTTCTGCCAACTGCGGATCGACTAAACGCACGATCTTTAATTTGCTCTGACCAAGATCGGCGACCAGCCTTTCTACGCCAGCCCAGACGCTATGCACCCATTTCAGCTCCGGCAGTTGCTGTAAATTCGCCGGATCGGGGTTCGCCACAATTGCGACAGTCACACTTTGCTTTTCATTGTCGGATAGTCGATCAAACGCAACGATGCGTTCGTCAGGCATCGCCTGCTGTAACGCCTGCACCCAGGCATCGGTCTGTGCATAATCAGATGCAGCGACAAAAGGAATCGGCATCCTGAGGTGATCTGGTTTCATTGTATGGTGCTTCTTTTGATTTTTAATAATGCAGGATCATACAGCGACACGCCAGCAATGGCGCAATCTGGTCAGCATGCGCTGATCGCAGAATATAATGGGCAATTGAGCTGCCTTTTAACGCTATTCAAGCGCCCTTTTATGCTTCCATCTTCTGCTCTGAAAAATTCCCGCGAAGCCGACTGGCTGGCTTGGTTTGACGGTTCAGCGAAACCGAATCCCGGCAACTGCAAAATCGCCTGCATACTGCATAGTCCTGATGGCGAAGTCACACAACACACTGCCAACATTGGCCACGGCGACAGCAGCGACGCCGAATATCAGGCGCTGATCGCCGCCTTGACGCTGCTGGCACAACATGTGACGCAACCAGAAACACAAACGATACTGCTGCGTGGCGACAGCCAGGTTGTCATTAACGATGTTCTGGCCAGCGAGGCGAAGGCATCCAAGCTGCTATCCACTTATCGCTATCAAGCGCAAGAACTGATGCAGTCTTTACCCCAATTGCAATTGAAATGGGTGCCAAGACACAAAAATACCGAAACAGACCGACTTTTACGCACCTGAAACGAATCCAAAGCCTACCTAAGGCGCCATTTAAAATACGCAAGCGTTTGATTCTTCAGCATAAATTCGGCGCTCTACAGGCAAGCTTGCAGGCTTTCCGGTACAATCGCGCCCATGAATCCTTTGCCTAAAAATCTCTTCTCACGCCCACGTTTCCGCCCTGAAGTCGGTGGTGATAACGCTGCACCTTTTCTTCCTATGTCACGCGCTGAAATGGATGCGCTTGGCTGGGACAGTTGTGACGTCATTCTGGTCACCGGTGACGCCTATATCGACCACCCAAGCTTCGGTATGGCGCTGATCGGTCGCGTACTCGAACATCAGGGTTTTCGTGTCGGCATCATCAGCCAGCCAGACTGGCATTCTGCAGATGCTTTCCGCGCTCTTGGCAAGCCGAATCTGTATTTCGGCGTCACCGCCGGCAATATGGATTCCATGGTCAATCGCTATACCGCCGACAGAAAAATCCGTTCTGAAGATGCCTACACACCCGATGGTGATCGTAGCAAACGCCCTGACCGCGCGCTGGTCGTGTATGCACAGCGCGCCCGCGAAGCTTTTCCGGATGCCAACGTTGTCATCGGCAGTATTGAAGCCAGTCTGCGCCGGATCGCGCATTACGATTACTGGTCAGATAAAGTGCGGCGCTCTGTTTTGCCAGACTCGAAGGCAGACATACTGTTATTCGGTAACGCCGAACGGGCACTGATCGACCTGACGCACAGATTGGCAGCAGGTGAACCGATTAAAGAAATTCGTGATTTGCGCGGAACGGCATTTATGGTGCCGCGTGGCTGGTTGCCAGATGAAGAATGGGTGGAAATCAATTCCGTTAAAGTCGATACACCGGGCAAAATCGATGCGCACACAGACCCGTATGCGATGACACCGCAAGAAGGCGCGAAATGTGCTACTGGTGAAAGTGACAGCACAACGGACGCCAATCTTGCACAAACTGCGGTGGCAACGGAAGTGAAGACGGACGTCGTTAAGCAACAGGCAGTGCGTATGATGAGCCGTGAAGAACGTCAGTTAATGCTGAAGAACAAGCAGCACAAATCGGTGATACGCCTGCCATCGTTCGATGAAGTCAAGGATGATCCGATAATGTACGCGCATGCATCGCGCGTATTTCATCTGGAAGCGAATCCTGGCAATGCCAAAGCGCTGCGACAAGGCTATGGTGAACGCGATGTATGGCTGAATCCGCCACCGCTGCCGCTGGCAATGGATGAAATGGACGGAGTCTACGATCGCGCCTATGCACGTGCGCCGCATCCGTCCTATGGTAAAGCCCGCATTCCAGCCTGGGAAATGATACGATTTTCCATCAACATCATGCGCGGCTGTTTTGGCGGTTGCACATTCTGCTCCATTACCGAGCACGAAGGTCGCATCATACAAAGCCGCTCAGAACCTTCTATTCTTCGTGAAATCGAAGAAATTCGCGACAAAGTTAAAGGCTTTACCGGCACCATCTCTGATCTGGGCGGCCCAACTGCGAATATGTATCGCCTTGCCTGCAAAGATAAAAAAATCGAAGAATCCTGTCGTCGGCTTTCTTGCGTTTATCCGTCCATTTGTACAAATCTCGGTACCGATCACAGCAAATTAATCTCGATTTATCGCAAGGCACGCGCGATACCGGGCGTGAAAAAAATTCTGATCAGTTCCGGGCTGCGCTACGACCTCGCTGTACGTTCCCCGGAATATGTGAAAGAACTGGTGACGCATCACGTCGGCGGTTTATTAAAAATCGCACCTGAACATACTGAGGCGGATACTTTATCGAAAATGATGAAGCCTGGCATCGGCAGCTACGATGAATTCAAGCAGATGTTTGAAAAATATTCGCGCGAAGCGAATAAGGAACAATATCTGATTCCTTATTTCATTGCCGCACATCCGGGCTCCACCGATGAAGACATGGTAAATCTCGCGATCTGGCTCAAGAAAAACGATTTCAAACTTGATCAGGTGCAGACGTTTATGCCAACGCCGATGGCACTGGCGACAACGATGTATCACACCCGCAAAAATCCGCTCAAAAAAATCACGGCAGATTCTGAAGTCGTGGAAACAGCGCGTTCAGGGAAAATCCGGAAACTGCATAAAGCTCTCCTGCGCTATCATGCGCCGGAAAATTGGGAAATCATCCACGAAGCCCTGGTACGCATGGGGCGGCGCGATCTGATTGGCAGCAGCCCGCGTCATCTGATACCGCCTCGTCAGCCTGCAATCCCTGTCACTGTCGATGAAAGCGGTGTAGCCAACGGGCGACGCGTAGCTGCACCCAAAATCAATACCTACGGCAAAAAGCCAGTTGCGCGTAGCAATGCCACGACCACACCTCGGGCGACCCCATCAACAACTGCACGCCCACCATTGGCTTACAAATCAGCAAAACCGAAAGCCAGCCCAGCGAAATCGGGCAGACGGCCATAATTCTGCACAAGCTGGCAAAGGGGCATTTCAAAGCTGCGAGCATCACCGCTCTGCAGCTTTTTTCTTTTTCTGACACTTCACCACAATTGGCTGAGGTAGAATCAATTCATCGCTGCTTCGATTCCAACATCATCCAACGGAGGAAATATGAAACACATGAAAACGGTTCTGATTCTTGAACACACTGAAGAAGTTTTTGACAAGCTTACCTGCGATGTCTGTGGCGCAGAATCTCTGTGGGATGAAAACTGGGGCACAAAAGAATACGAGAAAATTAACACCACGATTTCTATGGAAGAAGAAGAATCATTTCCGAACGGCGGCCAGTCGAAACTCACTCAATATCATATTTGCCCAAGCTGCTTTAAAGACCATCTGGCAAAATGGTTTGAAAGTCATCGCCACGCAAAACCAACGACCACAACTTCCGTCTGGTAACGCAACAATGCGCAAGCACATCAGATAAACATCCGCAGGCAGGCAAATTCAGTATTCTTGGCGCGGTACAAGGTATAATGCAAGGTTTGATTGCATAAGAAAAGCTAATATCATGGAAGCCGAACGCCTCAATAGTCTGTCATCCCTGCTTGCCGACCTGACGGTCCGTGAAGCCGAACTTCGGAGGTATCTTTGACTTCGATATCAAGTCAGAGAAACTCGAACAAGTTAACGCCGAATTAGAAGACCCGACGGTCTGGAATGATCCTAAGCGCGCACAGGATCTGGGCAAAGAAAAAAAATCCCTTGAAGCTGTTGTCAACACGCTGACCGAAGCAGAATCCGGCCTGCGCGATGCGAACGACCTGTTCGCTATGGCGAAAGAGGAAAACGACGACGATACGCTGGAATCCATCGAAACCGACGCACAGCATTTGCGCGAGCTGGTCGAAGGCATGGAATTCCGCCGCATGTTCAACAACCCTATGGACCCGAACAACTGCTTCATCGACATCCAGGCGGGTGCCGGTGGTACCGAGGCTCAGGATTGGGCATCAATGTTGTTACGTCAGTATCTGCGTTATTGCGAACGCAAAGGCTTCAAGGTCGAAATTCTTGAACAATCCGATGGTGATGTTGCTGGTATCAAGACAGCTACCCTGAAAGTCGAAGGCGACTATGCGTATGGTTTCCTGCGCACCGAAACAGGCGTGCATCGTCTGGTACGAAAATCGCCGTTTGACTCAAATAACGGACGTCACACTTCATTCTCAAGCTTATTCGTTTACCCTGAAGTCGACGATTCATTTGAGATCGACATCAACCCGGCCGATGTGCGCACCGATACGTATCGCGCCTCGGGTGCCGGTGGTCAGCATATTAATAAAACGGATTCCGCCGTTCGTCTGACGCACGGTCCATCAGGTATCGTTGTTCAATGCCAGAACGATCGCAGCCAGCATCGCAACCGTGCGGAAGCCTGGGAAATGCTGAAAGCGAAATTGTTTGAACTCGAATTGCGCAAGCGTATGAGCGAAAAACAAAATCTGGAAGATTCCAAAACCGACGTCGGCTGGGGTCATCAGATTCGTTCTTACGTGCTCGATCAGTCTCGCATCAAAGACCTGCGTACCGGTTTTGAGACGGGTAACACCAAAGCCGTACTCGATGGCGATATCGATGAATTCATCGCTGCTTCGCTGAAGCAAGGCGTTTAAAAATCGAGCATAACAAGCAAGTACAATGGCGCAACTTCCTGCATGCGAAGTTGCGCCGACACTCCTAACGGGCAGAAACACTGCCCGGACAACTGAGAGAAATTCGAGAGAAATCTTATGTCAGAACTGAATAATCAAACCGCCGCCAGCGAATTACCGGTCGATGAAAACTCCATCATCGCGGAACGCCGTGCCAAGCTTGACGCGATCCGTACCAAAGGCATCGCCTTCCCTAACGACTTCCGTCCGCAACATAAAGCCGCCAGCTTACAAGAACAGTACGGCACAATAGGCCGTGAAGAACTGGAAGCGATGAATGTCGAAGTCAGCGTTGCTGGCCGTATGATGCTCAAGCGTGAAGCAGGTAAAAAGGCAGCATTCGCGACCTTGCAAGACGCGTCCGGCATCAAGGCAGATGGCCGCATTCAGTTGTATGTGACACTGGATAAAACCGGTGAGGAAGCGATGGAAGCCTTCCGCCATTACGATCTGGGCGACATCCTTGGCGTTGAAGGCGTACTGTTCAAAACCAAAACAGATGAACTGACTGTTAAAGTCACAACATTGCGCTTGTTGACTAAATCGCTGCGCCCTCTGCCAGATAAATTCCACGGTCTGGCGAATCAGGAAACCAAATACCGTCAGCGCTATGTTGACCTGATTATGAGTGAAGATACGCGCCGCACTTTTAAAGCGCGTACTGCAGCAATGACATCGATCCGCAACTTCATGGCCAGCCATGAATTCATGGAAGTCGAAACGCCAATGCTGCATGTGATTCCAGGTGGTGCGGCAGCAAAACCTTTCATCACGCATCACAATGCGCTGGACATGGAAATGTACCTGCGTATTGCGCCTGAACTGTATCTGAAGCGCCTGGTCGTCGGCGGCTTCAATCGTGTTTTCGAGGTCAATCGCAATTTCCGTAACGAAGGTGTATCGCCACGCCACAACCCTGAATTCACAATGATGGAATTCTACGCAGCCTATGTTGATTACAAATGGCTGATGGACTTCACTGAACAAGTCATCCGTAAAGCGGCTGAAGATGCGCACGGCACTGCAGTGCTGACTTATCAGGGCAAAGAACTTGATCTGTCAAAACCGTTTGAACGCCTGACTATCGTCGGCGCAATCAATAAATACGCACCGCAATACACGCAAGAACAATTGCATGATGCTGAATTCATTAAAGCTGAATTACTGAAGTTCGGCGTCAAACCGTTTGCTACTGCCGGACTTGGTGCCTTGCAACTGGCACTGTTTGAAGAAACTGCCGAAGCACAATTATGGAATCCGACCTATATCATCGACTACCCTGTTGAAGTGTCGCCACTGGCACGTGCTTCTGACACCGTTCCCGGCATCACTGAACGTTTCGAGTTATTCATGACGGGTCGTGAAATTGCGAACGGTTTCTCAGAATTAAACGATGCCGAAGATCAGGCTGCACGCTTCCAGGCGCAGGTTGCAGCAAAAGATGCGGGCGATGAAGAGGCGATGTACTACGACGCTGATTACATCCGCGCACTCGAATACGGCCTGCCACCAACCGGTGGTTGCGGTATCGGCATTGACCGTCTGATGATGCTGATCACCGATTCGCCAAATATCCGTGACGTGATTTTGTTCCCACATCTGCGCCGCGAAGACTGATCTCCGACGCCATAGCGAAACGTCACATATCGAGAAGGGACTGTATGATGCAGTCCCTTTTTTTTACAATCTGATTGAGTCCAACATCATGTCAGCCATACATCCTCTTAAAAAATTACTGCACTATGCCAGTGCTTATAAAACTGATCTGCGGCTGGCGACACTGTATTCGATACTGAACAAATTTTTTGATGTGCTGCCGGAAGTACTGATCGGCGTGGCAGTCGATATCGTTGTTAATGGCGAAAAAAGCTTTCTCGCCAAACGTGTGCTGGGCGGATTCGGCATTACGGAAACCTGGCATCAGTTGGTGTTTCTCGGTGTCGTCAATGCGTTTATATGGATGGGCGAATCGTGGTTTGAATATTTACTGTCGCTGAAATGGCGCAAGCTGGCGCAGAACCTGCAACATGATTTACGACTGGACACTTACGATCACGTACAAAAACTGGAGATGGCGTATTTTGAAAATCAGCGTACCGGCAATCTGATGTCGGTGCTGAACGAAGACATCAATCAGATGGAACGTTTTCTGAACGGTGGCGCGAATCAGATCATTCAGGTGATCTGCTCTTCCGTGATGGTCAGTGCTGTCTTCTTTGTGCTGCAACCTTCGTTAGCAATCATTTCTCTGTTGCCGGTACCGGCAATTTTGTTCGGCGCATTCTGGTTCCAGAAACGGCTGGCGCCGCGTTATGCCGAAGTCCGCGAGGCCGCTGGCGATGTCAGCGCCCGTCTGAACAATAATCTGCTCGGGCTGGCCACGATCAAAGCGTTTGCCACCGAAGATTTTGAAAAAAAGCATATTGCCGAAGCCAGTAATACTTATCGCGAAGCCAATGCGCGGGCAATTGCGGTCAGCGCTGCCATTACCCCGGTGATCCGCATGGCGATTCTGGCCGGCTTTACCGCAACACTGGTGTACGGCGGCTGGCTGACGCTGCATGATGAGTTGGCGGTCGGCGCATATTCAGTACTGGTCTATCTGACGCAACGCCTGTTATGGCCGATGACCAGCCTGGCGGAAGTCGCAGACATGTATCAACGCTCAATGTCAGCGATTGACCGCGCCATGAATTTGCTCGACACGAAAATCAACATCGCCTACGAAGGGCAACACTTACCGGCAACCGATGTAAAGGGACATATCCGTTTCGACAGCGTCGGTTTTGCCTATGGCGAGCAACAAACCTTACACAATATCAGTCTCGATATACCGGCAGGCAAAACGATCGCCTTCGTTGGTTCTACCGGCTCCGGAAAGTCAACGCTGGTCAAACTGTTATTGCGCTTCTACACTCCTCAAAGCGGAAAAATTTTTATCGATGACGTTGCAACCGATAGCGTCAATCTGCAAGACTTACGTCGTCAGATCGGCTATGTTGCACAAGATAGTTTTTTAACGGATGGCACCATCGCTGAGAATATTGCCTACGGCTCAAACAACGTGTCGGAAACAGCAATTGCCGCTGCCGCTCAGGCCGCGGAAGCCACTGAATTTATCAGTAAGCTGCCGCTGGGTTTTGCCACCCGTATCGGTGAGCGCGGTCAGAAACTTTCCGGCGGTCAGCGTCAACGGCTGGCGCTGGCACGGGCCATCTTAAAAAATCCACCGGTCCTGATTCTTGATGAAGCGACCAGCGCAGTTGACAATGAAACCGAGGCCGCAATACAGCGCAGTCTGGATGTTGTCAGTCGTGACCGCACCACCATCGTCATCGCACACAGGCTCTCAACAGTGCGACAAGCCGATTGCATTTATTTACTGGAAGCAGGCCGAATTGTCGAAAGTGGCACCCATGACGATTTACTGAAATTAAATGCTGGCTACGCAGCGTTATGGCGTCTGCAAACAGGCGAACGCGCACAAGGTCAAACGCAATCTGCCACGTAATGCTGTCTGCTTAAATTTAATTTTTTCGCGTGATAAATGCGCGCAATATTCGGAGTCAGCAGACTTTTTATCTGCAACAATAATTAAATTGACTGGCGGTGCTGACAACCCTTGCAATTGGGGTTGTCAGCACTCTCAGCGCATCAGGAAATGGTCTTTGCCAGCGCGAGTGCGCTGAGGAAAGCGTGCTCTACTCTGCCGTTACCTTCGAGCTCGCCCGCAAACCAATCGCCACAGACGCCGATTCCCAGTTTGCCATCCCATAAACAATCCTGCGCCAATGGATGCTCTGCCTGTGCAAAGCGCCAGCGATGAACAACCGCATAAATGGGCTGCACCCAGGATCCGGTAGCTTCATGAAAAGCTTTTAATAGTTTTTCTTTGGCGCGTTCGGGATCTTCCTCAAGATGCTCCAGACTCCATGCCGGGGTTGCGTGCGCAACCCAGCGTTCGCCTACGCGGTGTTCTGGCTTGGAGGTATCTCTGGCGATCCAGCCAAGACGCGACTGATTGATCCAGGCACCATCGTAAGGCAGTTCCAGAGAATTCTGAAATCCCAGCATCATCGTCCAGCAAGGCGCCAGCTTTGCCTGTTCCGCTTGTTTAGCAAATTTAGGCACGACTGCAAGTAAAGGCGCCGCCTGATCAGCTGGAATTGCTAGTACGACCGCGTCAAATGGCCCTGCCGTCGCTGGAATCGCCACCGTATTTGACTGAATTTTGAGTAGCCATTGTTTATCATGCTGCTCCAGCGCCAGCACTTGTTGCTCTTTCCGCACATCCAGACCATGTGCCAGTTGCTTACCAAGTGCATTCATACCAGGCACGGCAACATAGCGTGTCGAGCTACGTCCCGCAGGCTTAGCTTGTCCCGCGTCCAAGGTTGCCAGACGTGCATCCCAGGCGGCAACCCAGCCCAGTTTTTTCCAATCAGCGACTTCTTTTTTAAAGCGGTCAGACGTCGCGGTGAAATACTGAGCGCCGTGATCAAAACCGCCAACCTCAGTTTGTCGTGTACTCATGCGCCCGCTGACACCCAGGCTTTTTTCGTACACGGTGACATGATGTCCCTGCGATTGCAATTGACGGGCTGCGGTGAGTCCGGATAATCCGGCACCTACGATGGCGATATGCATAATTTCCCCTTTTCCAGACAATAAAAAACGCCCGCATCTGATTATTTGCGGGCGTTATTTCGAATCAAACCGGCATCAGGCGGTTACCTATTCTTCATTTTCAGCAACGGGCCAATCGCGAATATACGCTTTCAGCATTTTATTTTCGAAACTCTGCGCTTCGAGCACTGCACGCGCTACGTCATAAAACGAAATCACACCCATCAGCGTTTTTGCATCCATGACAGGCAGATAGCGAGAATGTTTTTCCAGCATCATGCGACGTACTTCGTTGACCTCGGTTTCCGGCGTGACCGTCATAGGATGGTCGTCCATATATTTACGGACAGTACCACCTCCGAGAGAACCATTATTCGTATGAATCGCGCGAATAACTTCGCGGAAGGTCAGGATACCGACCAGATCACCGTATTCCATCACAACCAGAGAACCGATGTCTTTTTCTTCCATGACACTGATCGCATCTGCAATCGGCGTATCAGGTGTGATAGTGAAAAGGATGTTGCCTTTTACCTGAAGAATTTCCGAAACTTTCATGGGGCTCCCCTCCTGTGTATTCTGTTTTTTAAAAACAGTTTTCAATGTATCGCAAGCCATGCAAAAAATCCAGCAAGTTCAACATGAAAACGGCATTTCATTTTGCAGTCTTAATGGTAGCATTGACTGATCACAATACGGAGACCAGAGTTTATGAGTGCCCCCCATTATCCCGGATTCGACACACTTTCTTTACATGCCGGTGCGACACCCGACCCAACAACAGGCGCACGTGCGACGCCTATCTACCTGACATCCTCGTTTGCGTTTAAAGATTCGGATCACGCCGCATCGCTGTTTAATATGGAGCGGGCCGGACATGTCTATTCACGCATCTCGAATCCGACGAATGCCGTACTCGAAGAACGGATTGCGGCACTCGAAGGCGGCGTTGCCGGGATTGCCGTCGCCAGCGGACAAGCCGCATTGCATCTGGGCTTAACAACCATCGCTGGCGCTGGCTCACATATTGTTGCTTCTCGCGCTTTGTATGGTGGGTCACATAACCTTCTCGCATACACCTTAAAACGCTTTGGGATAGAAACCACCTTCGTTGATCCGCGTGACCCAGACGCTTGGCGGGCAGCAATACGACCAAATACTAAAACCTTGTTTGCTGAAACTCTCGGCAATCCCGGATTGGATGTGCTGAATATACCTTTGATCGCAGACATTGCCCACGCACACGATTTACCGCTGATGCTGGATTCAACATTCACCACGCCGTATTTATTGCGCCCGTTTGATCACGGTGCTGATCTGGTTTTTCACTCTGCAACTAAATTTTTATGCGGTCACGGTACCGCTATTGGTGGCTTACTGGTCGATGGCGGCACATTCGACTGGCAGAAAGCGCATGACAGAACCGGACGTTTTGCCGAGCTTTGCGAACCCTATGATGGCTTTCACGGCATGGTGTTTTCCGAAGAGTCGACTGTCGGTGCATTTTCTTTGCGAGCACGACGCGAAGGATTGCGCGACTTCGGTGCCTGCATGAGCCCGCATAATGCATTCGCCATCCTGCAAGGCATAGAAACACTGGGCTTGCGCATGGACAGACATGTTGCCAATACCCGTAAAATCGTTGATTTCCTGGTGAAACATCCGACTGTTGCTGCCGTTTCGTATCCGGAATTAGAAACCCATCCCGACTATGAATTGGCCAAAACCCTGCTGCCCAAAGGTTGCGGCGCTGTCTTCTCATTCAACCTGAAAGGTGATCGCGCCGCTGGCCAGCGTTTCGTTGAAGCGCTGAATGTGTTTTCACATCTGGCGAATGTCGGCGATGCGAAATCGCTGGTGATACACCCGGCCTCAACTACGCATTTCCGTGTTCCGGCAGAACAGTTGCAGGCCTCCGGCATCACGGAAGGAACACTGCGCTTATCTGTGGGTCTGGAAAATGTTGAAGACCTGATTGAAGACCTGACACGCGGCTTGAAAGCTGCTCAGAAAGGAGCCTGAGATGCTGTTTCAGATTCAATGCAAAGATGCTTATTGCTACACCGGCGGCAAAACATTCAATCCTGCGCTGCCAAGCATCGTGTTTATTCATGGCGCGCAGAATGATCATTCCGTCTGGGCTTTACAGTCCCGCTATTTCGCCCATCATGGCTACAACGTGCTCGCTGTCGATTTACCGGGGCATGGCCGCAGCAAAGGTCAGGCGCTGAATAGCGTAGAGCAGATGGCGACCTGGCTGATCGCTTTGCTTGATGCTGCCGGTATCGAGCGCGCCGCTCTGGCTGGACATAGCATGGGCTCGCTGATTGCCCTGGAAGCCTGTTATCAGGCGCCTGCCAGAGTCAGCCATCTGGCCATGATAGGGACTGCCTACCCGATGAGAGTATCAGACCTGTTGTTGAATGCCGCTCGCGACGACGAGCAGGCTGCAATTGATATGGTGAACATCTGGTCACACAGCAGCATTGCGCATAAGCCGTCCTGTCCAGGGCCTGGATTTTCCGTCCTTGGTGGCAGTAAACGACTGATGCAACGTATTTCTGCGATCAACCCTGAGCTGGTTTTTTACACGGATTTTTTCGCCTGTAACGCCTACAGCAACGGCGAAATCGCTGCGCAATCCGTCAGGTGTCCAACCTTATTCCTGCTCGGCAAAAAAGATCAGATGACCCCGCCGAAAGCCATCGCTGGCCTGCGTAGTCTGATTTCTCAAAGCAAAACTTCCGTGATAGACAATTGCGGACACGACCTGATGGCAGAACAGGCTGATGCGGTGCTCGACACCTTATTCGATTTCGTGCGGGGTAGCTGAGGGTGGCGATGAATCTTGAAAGCTGGGCCTTATTCACCGCGACAGAAGCGGCAATGTCACTCTCACCCGGTCCGGCTGTCATGATGGTTGTTGCGGTTGGCATTGCCCGCGGCTGGAGGACATCCTTGTTTGTCACGCTAGGGATTCTGACTGCAAATGCGATTTACTTTGCGCTCTCGGCGACCGGTATCGGCAGCTTGCTGCTGACATCGCCGATACTGTTCATGGGAATCAAATATCTTGGCGCGGCTTATCTGGTCTATCTGGGTTTATCGGCAATACTTGGGAAGCCTTCTCCCATCAGCATTTCCAGACTGGACGGGCCGCCACAAAAAGGCAGCCGCATCTTTTTCAGCGCTCTTAGCCTGCAATTGACCAATCCCAAGATCTTGCTGACTTTTGTTGCCATCCTGCCGCAGTTTATCGATCAGCATGAAACAGTCGGTTTGCAAATGCTGATTCTGGCGCTCTGCTCCATCATTCCTGAATTTTTTATTTTGCTGGGATATGGCGTGTTGGCAAGCAAAGCCAGCCATTGGGCGACACAAGAAAAATATGCCTTAATCACGGAGCGCATCGCAGGTGGATTAGTACTGTGTGCTGCCACACTGGTTGCCACCGTTTGAAAAAAGGGAGAATAGTCTCTCCCTTTTTACCCGACATCAATTTAAATCGATTTAAATTGATCTTAACGGATTTCCAATCATCAAAACTCTTCCCAGGCATCTGACGCTGCTTTTTTTTCGGGAGCAGCATCATTCACCTGTCTCAGTCTTTTAATACTTGAGGTCTGCGCCCTCGCCACAGCCGCTTTTTTACCAGGCAAAGTCGTGGTTGCACGCTTTGTGACCGGTTCAGCGCCAGCAAGCGGGATCGCTGTCATCGCTGTCATCGACGTCATATTCGCGAGCTGAAATGTACTGACAAGCTGGCTGAGATGATCTGCCTCATTCTGCAAAGCCGAGGCTGAAGCTGCGGCTTGCTCCACCAATGCAGCATTTTGCTGCGTCACATCATCCATCTGAACGATGGCTTCATTGATTTGTTCTATGCCTGCGGTTTGCTCTTGCGTCGCCATCATAATTTCACTCATGATGCTGGTCACGCGCTGAATACTATTGACGATTTCGACCATGGTCGATCCCGCCTGATCAACCAGTTTCGCACCAATTTCCACCTTACTGACCGAATCATCAATCAACTTTTTAATCTCTCTGGCAGCTTCAGCCGAACGCTGCGCAAGACTTCTTACCTCTGTCGCAACCACGGCAAAACCACGCCCCTGTTCACCTGCGCGGGCAGCCTCAACGGCGGCGTTCAGCGCGAGGATATTGGTCTGAAAAGCGATGCCATCAATAACCCCGATGATGTCGACAATCTTGCGCGACGATTCGTTGATCGAGCCCATCGTCTGGACGACCTCGGCAACAACGGTACCGCCTTTAACAGCAACATCTGAAGCGGACACCGCAAGTTGATTGGCCTGACGCGCACTATCGGTATTCTGCTTCACGGTTGACGTCAGCTCTTCCATTGAAGAAGCCGTTTCTTCCAGCGAACTGGCCTGTTGTTCTGAACGGGAAGATAAATCCAGATTTCCAGAAGCAATCTGTTTTGAGGCTGACGCTATCGTTTCGGTACCTGCACGCACCATACCGACAATATCAGCGAGGCCATCACGCATGACACGCATTGCGTGCATAAGGCTATGCTCGTCGCCAGCGGCCAGTTGTATATCGACACTCAGATCCCCTGCGGCTATTTTTTCGGCAATTTTTACTGCATAACGTGGCTCGCCACCTAACTGCCTCAGCAGGCTACGTATAATCAGCCACGAAGCAACAACACCAACCAGGATCGCCAGCAACCCCAATATGATCAGCATTTTTCGTGCGTCACGATAATCTGATTCTGCTTTAATGACGGCTTCTTTATTCTCTTTTTCCTGATCTACGACAAAATCATTGATCAGTTCCCACCATTTCTTTTGTACCGGACGATATTCATAGCGCAGTAGCTTATAAGAATCATCTTTATTACCCTGCTGAATTAATTGCAGACTTTTAGCAATGAAAGGCTCAGATAATGTTGCCTGTTCACGGATTTTATTTAACAAACTAAGTTGTGCATCATTAGTTTCGCTATCCCGCTTCATGAGTTGCTCTAATTTATCCTCTGCCTCATGGTATTTTTTATTCTGGGCAGCAATACGGTCCACTTCTATCTGTATCTCTTTTTGTTCAGTCAGCAGTAGCAAATTCCGCAGTGCCAATGCTCTCTCAGTGACCGTCAGATACATACTCTGCGCCAACCGTATTTCCTCATCGTTAAAGTGAACGATTTGCTCCATCCGCTTGTTCATCTGATGCAGATAGCTGATACCCAGCACGAGCACGATTAACAAACAACTCAATACCAGACCAAATCCGGCGATTAAGCGACTTGATACTTTGGTGTCTTCAATTCTCATGATTTGTGTCTCCCGATAATGAAATGAATACTGAAATACTCAATGTCTGATACGGTGTAGCTCACTATCTGAATCGTTTTTTTTATCGTCTACTGTCGTCTACTGCCTATATACGTTAATGTAATTTATTAATACTTATAAATCTAACACCATATTTAATAACATATTAATATTTGTCAATTTAAATATGAAAATACGCCGTACGAAAATATTTTTGCCAGGATGCTGTCTCCGTCCGGCATCAGATTTATGAAGGGTGCGTGACACAAATAAAAAAGCGCACCGTCTACACAGTGCGCTTTTTAAGGATGCCATCGGTTTTTACAAAGGCGTGCTTTCTGCAGGGTCAGGCAAGGGAGTCCCCCAAGCTGCCATTCATTACCTCGTCAGTTCACAAGGGATGAGACATCGACACGTGTGGAATGCCAGCTTCCATAAAGACCTCACCATCACGCGAAAATCCCTCTTTCACGTAGAAATTTTCAGCTGTCTGCTGCGCATTCAATCGCACACCGGTATCTCCGCGCAGTTTTGCCTGCTCCATCAGGATACGCAGTATCTGCGCACCGACACCGGAATTACGGGCGGATTCCAACACAGCCATGCGACCAATATGACCGTCAGGCAGCAAACGACCTGTGCCTATCGCCTGATTCTGTTCATCGTAAGCAACAGCATGCAGACACTGGGCATCCATTACATCCCATTCCAACTCGACGGGAATATGCTGCTCAATCACAAAAACGGAATAACGTACTGCCTGTGCGTCTTTTTGCAAGGTAGTCCAATCACCTAAAACAATGCGTGCGGGAGTCATCATCACAAGTCACTCTACTGGTTTCAATTTTTCAAAGCTGGTGATTATCGCACGCCAATCTGCCGGAAATGCAACTCCCTTGCGCAGTGTGGTATCGGCGTACACATAAGTTAATTCACCGGAAATCAGATGTTCTTCACCCCGGAAAATTTCAATCACAAACTGGACGGACGAGCGCCCAATTGCATGACAACGCACCCCTATGTCCAGCACATCATCAAACCTGGCGGACGCCAGATATTCTATGCCGGCCTTGCGGGCAAACAATTCTTTGCCTTCTTTGGCCTGGGTGATTGCGCTGGGCAAACCTGTGGCGCGCCAGTATTCGGTAAAGGCGACATCAAAATAAGTCAGGTAATGGCCGTTAAAGACGATCGCCTGCATATCGACTTCCGACCAGCGTACTCGTAAGGCATGAAAAAAAGAAAAATCAGATCTTGCCATCATGAATCCCTGCTAAAAATCACTACGCTGCATCATTGTCACCGCATCAGCTGATGCAGCGGATGCACACACTTATTCAGTAAGAAACCGCCGTATCAGTTGATTGATGCGTTCAGGCTGCTCATGAATAATCCAATGCGAACCTTCAGCGATGCGTTCAACGCGAACATCGGCAACGAAATCCTCGATCCCATCCAACAGGGTTTTCGGCAAGGCTTTATCGTTCTCGCCCCAGATAATGCGGGTCGGTACGTTGACCTTGAAATCATCCGGATTCAGATGTAATTGCAAAGGCCCCTGATTTTCAGCGGTAGGCGGGTGCAGCGGCGAAGCGCGGTAATAATTCACGCCGCCTGACAAGCCCTTGCGCCAGCAATCGTGATACTGCGCACGGGTTGCGTCGTCAAACCAGATCGCTGGTGCCTGCCCCATACCGTTAAAAAAACCATCCATCAACGCAAAATCATCTTTTGCCAGAGCGACTTCAGAGTCAGGCTTGCGCAACCAGTTCATGTATTCGCTGGCAGCCTTTTGTGCCGGATCATTCGCCAGCGCCTGCATAAACAGATAAGGATGCGGGGAATTAATAATGATCAGTTTTTCTATCATCGCCGGTAAGGCGATGGCCATATTCCAGCACACCGCACCACCCCAGTCATGCGCGACCACAATCGCTTTCTGATAACCCAGATGCTGTATCAGCAAGCGCAAATCATCGACGATATGCTTTGCTTTGTAAGCGCTCAGATCGGCGGGCATATCGGATAAATTAAAACCACGCAAATCCGGTGCAACTGCAAAATAATCCCGACCAAATTCGGGTAACTGCGCAGCCCATTCGTACCAAAATTCAGGAAAGCCATGTACAAATAAGATCAGCGGTTGCCCCTGCTGACCAGCGCTGGCGTAATGCAGGCGGGTACCATTATCTACAGTGGCAAATTGATTTGCCTTTATCGTTACGGTCATCGTGTCTCCGGATTATCTGAAAATGGTAGCGTCAAGGGAGGCACTATCAGCACCTGAGTCTGCGCTCTTCGTGCTCACAGCGACCTGCCCCAACTCATTTTGCTGAAGGATTGTTCTGCTCTGTTTTTTTAACTGATTGATACCTTCAGCTTTTCTCTGAGCATATCGCGGATATGCGGTGCTGCCTTGTACGGGTCACCCGGATTGCGTTGCAAGACGATATCTTCCATGCGTTCCTGCACATTACTTAAAGCCCCCGGATGCGAGAACACGTAGAACTGTTCTTCGCTGATCGCTTTAAACGTATTTTCCGCCACTTCCTGCGCCGTCACTTTGCCTGAGCTGACTGCCTTATCCGACATCGCTTGTGCGGCACGCTGACTGGCCGTTGGCGCTGCACCGGGAACGTCTTCCGGACGATTTCTGTGTGATTGCGAAATACCGGTCGGTACAAAATAAGGGCAAAGTACGGAAGCGCCTATCGGTGCAGCAACCAGCTTCAGATCCTGATACAGCGATTCAGTCAGCGACACAACTGCATGCTTGGAAACATTATAAACACCCATGGTCGGCGCATTCAGCATACCGGCCATCGATGCTGTATTGACGATATGTCCTTCGTATTCCGGATCTTTTTTTGCACACTCCAGCATCAGATTGGTAAAGATACGAACACCATGTATCACGCCCCACAAATTCACGCCCAATACCCATTCCCAGTCGGCCTGGGTATTTTCCCAGACCAGGCCGCCAGAGCCGACACCGGCATTATTAAAGACCAGATGAACTGCACCGAATTTTTCCATCGCAGCATCCGCCAGCGCCTGCACCTGTTCGGCATGACGGACATCACAACGCATGGCGATCACCTGCGCACCAAGCTGCTCCATCTCAGCCTTTGTCTTCTCCAATGCATCTTGCTGTACATCCGCCAGTACCAGCTTCATGCCCAGACGGGCACCGATCAATGCAAATTCACGGCCAAAACCGCTGGCAGCACCGGTAATGACGGCGACTCGGTCTTTCAATACTTTCATTTTGTCTCCTGATTTTTACGAATGAAACAGGAAGTTCATTTCCTGATCACACAATTGTTGGAATGATTTATGAATTTATTTTTGAATCTATTTTTTGACTACGTTTTAACTCAGCTTAACAAGCTGTTTACCAAAGTTCTGGCCTTTCAGCAGACCGATAAATGCATCCGGCGCTTGCGCAATACCTTCAGCGATGGATTCGCGGAATTTCAATTTTCCGGTTGCCACCAGCGTCCCCAGTTCTTTCAAACCCTGCGGCCATAAATCCATGTGCTCCGACACAATAAAACCACGCATCGTCAAACGCATCGTCAGAAATGCACGCGCATTTTTAATGGCAATCGGCTCACCGTTGTAGCCAGAAATCATGCCGCACATGGCGATACGGCCAAACGGGTTCATACGCGCCAGACTCGCATCAAACACGTCGCCGCCGACGTTTTCAAATACAGCGTCAATCCCATCCGGCGTTGCGGCTGCCAGATCAGCGTCCAGCTTGCCCGCTTTATAGTCAACGCAAGCATCAAAACCCAGTTCGTTCACCACGTAAGCACATTTTTCAGCGCCACCGGCTATGCCAACCACGCGGCAGCCCATTTGTTTCGCCAATTGCCCGACCACGCTGCCAACCGCACCACTGGCAGCAGAAACGACCACCGTTTCCCCGGCTTTCGGCTGCATGATTTGCGTCAGTCCATACCACGCGGTCAGGCCCGGCATACCCACCGCACCCAGGTAAGCCGATAAAGGTATCGGCGACGCGGCATCGAGCCGGCGCAATAATGCACCATCGGATACCGCCACTTCTGTCCAGCCCAACATGCCCAGCACTTTGTCACCAACAGCGAAGCGCGGATTTTTGCTGGCGATGATCTCGCCGACCGTGCCACCGATCATGGTTTCATTTAAAGGCTGTGGTGCAGCGTAACTTTTCGTTTCCTCCATACGACCACGCATATACGGATCGAGCGATAAGAAATGATTGCGGACTAATACCTCGCCATCCTTAATTTCTGGCAGCGGCAAGGTCTCAAGACGGAAATTGTCTGCCCTGACGTTACCTTGTGGACGGGAAGCTAAAACGATACGTTGATAAGTAGAAGACATAAATAAATCTCACTTCATTAAATGATTAGCCAGCGCCTGAAACGCACGGTAAGTGACAGGGTCACTCGCGCCATTCGCAGCGATGGGATGGGATGAAAACTTGACGATGACCATTTCAGCCATCGGATCAATATAAATACGCTGGCCATGAATGCCGCGCGCTTCAAAGGTCTGATGGGTATTGTGTCCTACCCACCACATATTCCGGTAAGAATAACCGGGCAGCGTCTTGTAGCCAGCCAGCGCAAACTTTGCCGGATCACCGCCTTTGCGAATATCGGCCACCACTTCCTTAGGAATAATCTGCTGGCCGTTAAACTGACCGCCGTTGCGCATCATTTCACCGAAACGCGCCATATCGCGCAGGGTCAGATTCAGGCCGCCACCACCCTGCTCTGTACCCAGACTATCAACCGCAAAATAGGCATCGTTTTCTGTGCCCAGTTTTTGCCACAGACGTTCCGACATCAGTTCAGCTAAAGACTGACCGGACGCGCGGCGAACTATCCACGCCAGCACTTCTGCATTCACGGTCTTGTAAGCAAAGGCCTGATCGTGTTCGCCTTCTTTTTTCAGTTTGGTCAGAAAATCATAAAAATTCTTAGGCCCGCTGTAACCCGGTGCTGTCGGCAGCAAACCACCGGCGCGTGCGTAATCCCATATCTCGGCTTTCGGGTCTGCGTAATTTTCTGAATACTGCACACCGATCGTCATATCCATGACCTGGCGTACTGTTGCATCGGCATACGCACTATCCTTGAGTTCAGGAATATATTTCGTCACCGGATCAGCCGGATTGATTTTGCCTTCGGCTGCCAGCGTGGCCGCTAAAGTACCGACAAAAGATTTGGTGACTGACATCGCAATATGCGGCAAATATGGTTTGCTGATGCCGAAATATTTTTCGTAGATCACCTTGCCTTTATGCATGACCAACACGCTATCGGTGTAGGTATTGGCAAGCATATCCGCCCAGCGGATTTCGGTATTTTTTTCGCCTTTAAAACGCAGATCATCAAGCGGCTGCAATGCCTGCGGTAACACTGAAACATGCCCGGCACCATGCCAGACATTCGTGGTTGGCCCCAGCTCACGCGCATGTGAGAACGACCAGCGTGTACGCGGGAATTGATAGCTGCTGCCATTCGCAAACTGAACGAG
Source organism: Cognatundibacterium rivi (assembly GCF_018139565.1). Classification (GTDB taxonomy): domain Bacteria; phylum Pseudomonadota; class Gammaproteobacteria; order Burkholderiales; family Burkholderiaceae_D; genus Undibacterium; species Undibacterium rivi. The sequence goes on along the minus strand of NZ_JAGSPK010000002.1, from coordinate 161,456 downwards.
TTTGTCCGGCGCGGGCGGGAAGCCCTGCATCCAGCCCAGTTTTTGCGGGTCGGTGGCAACTGGATCAGGTAAGCTGCTCTGGGCGATGGCGCTGCTGATACAGAGCCCGCCCAGTATCGTTGCCAGCGCGGTGGTGGTGAAAGTCTGCTGCATGTTGTCTCCTGTTTTTTTAGTTGGACTTGCAAGCACTGCTTTTACTTTGGGTATTGACTGAAATTCTGCGAGCCGTATGCGATCAGGTTTCTTTGCCCTGTATCGTGATGCTCACAATGTCTCTCTGACTCAGTCAGACAATGTGTTAATCGCTGCCATATAACTTCTTCATGTTTTCACCTGATTTAAGACGTCGCAGATATTTGAACGTTCCCATCGCCTTCGCAACGAGGCGGTCGCCATTCCAGACTTCGCCTTCGCAAAAACACATCGTCGTCGATTGATGAAACGCTTTACCACGTGCCTCGATACGGCCACCAGCAACGCCGCCCGGTTGCAGAAAACTGGTTTTCATTTCTACTGTGACGACCCCTTTCAGATCCTCATGCAATGAGCGCCCGGCCATCGCCATCACCACGTCCAGCATGGTCATGATGACGCCGCCGTGGGTGATCCGCCAGCTGTTCATGTGGAGTTCCGTCAGATCGAGCGACAGCCGCGCATGTCCGTCTTCCATTTCCAGAAACTCGACACCCAGATCATGCAAAAAAGGATTTAAGGTCTGGCTGGGCTGCTGCAATGGCTGCGCTGTTGAAGTTTCGCTGCTCATGCTTACACCGCCGACACACCGCCATCGACCGCCAGCGTCTGCCCGGTGATATGTTTGCCGGCATCCGTCGCAAACAACAGCGCAACGCCTTTCAGATCTTCGTCATCACCAATACGTTGCAAAGGCGCTTCTTTGGCGATTTTTTCTTCGCCCAGATGTTCGAGTAAACCCTTGGTCATTTTGGATGGGAAAAATCCCGGTGCAATCGCATTCACGGTAATGCCGTGGACACCCCATTCACCGGCCAGCGTGCGGGTGAAATTAATTACCGCCGCTTTCGAAGTGTTGTAGGCAATCGTCTGCATTGTTCCCGGCGCATTCCCTGCCAGACCGGCAATCGAAGCAACGTTGATAATCCGCCCTGATTTACGTGGAATCATGGAACGTTTACCGACCGCCTGCGACAGTAAAAAAATACTGCGGATATTCAGATTCATGACTTTATCCCAGGCATCCACCGGATAATCTTCGGCCGGTGCGCCCCAGGTGGCGCCAGCGTTATTGATCAGAATATCGATATGCCCAAGACGTTTTAATGCCTCATCCACCATCGGTGTCACTGCTTCTTCTTTAGATAAATCGGCAGCGATGGCGCTGGCCTGAATGCCACGGCTTTGCAAATGCACAACGGCTTCATCCAGATCGGATTGCTTGCGCGACGACAAAACAATGCTGGCACCCTGCTCACCCAGCGCTTCGGCCATTTGCAAACCCAGACCACGGGAACCACCTGTGATCAATGCGGTTTTGCCACTCAGATTAAATAATTGCTGAACTGTACGTGCTGTGCTCATCGGTCGTCTCCATTTATGTCGGATTTATATCGAACTTATGCCGAAATTTGTTCTGAAAAATGAGATAAAAAGAGGATAAATGGGGAGTATCCTTCAAAATCCCCTTTATCTCCTTATATTCATTAGGCTTTAAAATATACTCCCAGGGAGTATTAAAACCAGTTATCTTGCATGTCGTAGGTCGTTGTATCGATACTGGCGAGTAAATCCAGCTGTGGATGGACCTTCGGCAATTCCCACTGGAAGAAATATTTACACGCCTGCAGCTTACCGGCATAAAAGTCGGCATCGTGCGCATCCTCTTTATGCAGACTCAGCAATGCCTGCTCCAGCCATATCCACGCCAGCACGGTGTGACCAAAAGCTTCCAGATAGGCGGATGCATTTGCCAGTGTTTTATTGGTGTCGCCACAGGCATGCAATTGCTGCGTCACCTGCGCGAGACGCTGCAGCACCCGCGCCAGGGCTTTGTCATAAACCGCCAGCTCAGGATGTGCAGCGGCTTTCAACAGAGTTTTATGTATCTCGGTACCCAACGCTTCCAACGCCGCGCCATCCTGCATCACCACTTTGCGACCCAGCAAATCCAGTCCCTGAATACCGTGCGTTCCCTCATGAATCGGATTCAGACGGTTGTCGCGGTAAAACTGTTCGACATTGTATTCACGGGTATAGCCATAACCACCATGCACTTGTATCGCCAAATTATTCGCTTCCAGACACCATTGTGAAGGCCAGGATTTAGCAATCGGGGTCAGGATTTCCAGCAACAGACTGGCGTTTTTCCGCGCTTCCGCCGTGGTTCCTGTGCGCTCTTCATCAACCAAACGCGCGCAATACAAGGTCAATGCAAGACCACCTTCGACATACGATTTTTGCGCCAGCAACATGCGTTTCACATCGGTATGCTGAATGATAGGCAGTTGCGGTGCGGCTGGATCTTTGTTCAACGGCGCACGTCCCTGCGGACGATTGCGGGCGTAATCAAGCGCATGCAGGTAGCCGGTATAACCCAGCATCACCGCGCCAAGACCGACGCCGATACGAGCCTCGTTCATCATGTGGAACATGTTCGCGAGCCCACGATGCAAAGTGCCAACCAGGAAGCCAATCGCCCCGGCTTTGCCTTGCGGCTTGAACTTGCCTTCACCAAAATTCAGCAGACAATTCGTGGTGCCACGGTAACCCATTTTGTGATTCAGACCAGCCAGCACCACGTCATTTCGTTCACCCGGATTGCCTTGCTCGTCGAGCACAAATTTTGGAACGATAAATAAAGAAATACCTTTGACACCCGGAATCAGCTTGCCGTTTTCATCCGGCACTTTTGCCAGCACCAGATGCACAATATTTTCTGATAACTCATGTTCACCGGCAGAGATCCACATCTTGTTACCGGTCAGTCGGAAGCTGCCATCAGCCTGCGGCTCTGCACGGGTAACGATATCGGACAAGCTGGAACCGGCCTGCGGTTCAGACAGACACATGGTGCCGAAGAAACGCCCTTCCAGCATAGGTTTGACATACAACTCGATTTGTTCCGGCGTGCCGCATTTCAGCAAAGTATTCGCATTGCCTATCGTTAAAAATGGATAAGATGCGGTACCGACATTGGCGCCTTTGAAATACGCAAAGCCCGCTTTTTCAACCACGCACGGCAATTGCATACCGCCGAAATCAAAGTCCTGACCTGCGGCCAGCAAGCCCGCATCGCGAAACGCGTTCAGGGCAGTTTTGACTTCGGGAATCATGTGCACTTTTTCGCCATCGAAATGCGGCTCATTCTGGTCGCTTTTCTTGTTGTGGGTGGCAAATAAGTCGGTCGCGATTTGTTCGCAGGTATCTAGCGCTGCGCTGAAAGTTTCGCGGCTGTGTTCAGCAAAACGGGGGCGTTGATTGAGGGATTCGACATTCAGCCATTCATACAGCAAGAAATCGAGATCGCGGCGGGAGAGAATTTTGGATGACATGGCAGTTCCGGTGAAGTTTCGGAAAATGGTGATCAGACCTTGAATCAGACAGTTAGTAAGACCATAAGACAGTTCATGCAAGCCGGTGTCAACGACACGGGCTCACATGAACTACCAAGACCAGACTTTATCAGACGACTTCAAATAAGCCGGCTGCGCCTTGACCGCCGCCGATACACATCGTCACCACGACATACTTCACACCACGGCGTTTGCCTTCGATCAGGGCATGGCCTGTCAGACGCGCGCCGGACACACCGTAAGGATGGCCAACCGCAATCGCACCACCGTTCACATTCAGTCTGTCCATAGGAATGCCAAGCTTATCAGCGCAATACAAAACTTGTACCGCGAACGCTTCATTCAATTCCCACAGACCGATGTCTTCGACTTTTAATCCGGCTTTCTTTAACAGCTTAGGAATCGCAAACACTGGACCGATACCCATTTCATCCGGTTCGCAACCAGCGACAGCGAAACCACGGAAAATACCCAGCGGTTGCAAGCCTTTCGCCTCAGCGACTTTACTGTTCATGACGATAGCGACGGAAGCGCCATCGGAAAACTGACTCGCATTACCAGCAGAGATCACACCACCAGGAACCGCAGAACGGATTTTTGATACCGCTTCCAGCGTCGTATCTGCGCGAATACCTTCATCCGCCGCAATCGTGACTTCACGTGTCACCAGCATGCCGGTTGCTTTATCTGCGACACCCATCGTGGTCGTCATCGGTACGATTTCAGCGTTGAACAAGCCTGCGGCTTGCGCTGCAGCTGCGCGTAATTGACTTTGCACGCCGTATTCATCCTGACGTTCGCGAGAAATGTTGTAACGCTTGGCGACTGTTTCTGCGGTCTGCAACATCGGCCAGTAAACTTCTGGCTTGTGCTGTTTCAACCAGGGTTCGACCAGCATGTGCGTGTTCGCTTCGTTTTGTACGCAGGAAATAGACTCAACACCGCCCGCTGCATAAATATCACCTTCACCGGCAATAATGCGCTGCGCTGCCATCGCGATCGTTTGCAAACCGGACGAGCAAAAACGATTCACAGTCATGCCGCTGGTCGTTACCGGGCATCCAGCACGCAATGCGATCTGACGGGCGATATTGCTACCGGTCGCACCTTCAGGTGTCGCACACCCCATGACGACATCTTCCACTTCAGCTGAATCGATACCAGCACGAGATATCGCTGCGGCCAACACATGACCACCGAGAGTGGCGCCATGCGTCATATTAAATGCGCCTTTCCAGGACTTAGCTAAACCAGTGCGGGCGGTAGAAACAATAACTGCATCATTCATGGGGTGTCTCCTGTGAGTTGAATTTTAAGTAATTCTTGGTACTACTAAAAACTGACTACTGAAAAACTGATCTGCACAACCTGAGCAGGTAATGCACCTGCCAATGCCGCCTCGTTACCACATTTATCTCTGTGCACATCTCGCACATGAAGATGCAGCAATGCAGAGAAAAACGGAAGCGAAACAGATTGCTTGCGAAGCAGAATAGCATAATTTAGTACGACCGTTCGCAAAAATTTCAGCTTATTTTATTCCTCTTTTACCGGGGAAAATTTAGCAAAAAAATTTTCACTCTTGTAAGTTTCTGTAAGTTTGAAGAAAGCATGCCGTAAGTTTCAGCTTGCACACTCAAGTTGTGCAAAAAATGTCAGAAGTTCTATTTCCACCAATGACAGGCTTTGCCGACATACTTTATATATATAAAACATAAATCAGGAGACAAGCATGGCGACAGCACCTATTGCAACGTCAAGCGGAATGACAGCGGAAGAGCGCAAAGTAATTTTTGCATCTTCTCTGGGGACCGTTTTTGAATGGTATGACTTTTATCTGTATGGCTCACTGGCAGCCATCATTGCTAAGCAATTCTTTGCTGGCACCGATCCTAACACTGCGTTCATTTTTGCCTTGCTGGCATTTGCTGCTGGCTTCATCGTCCGCCCTTTCGGCGCGTTGGTATTCGGTCGCCTCGGCGACATGATCGGCCGTAAATACACTTTCCTGGTCACGATTCTGATCATGGGCGGTTCCACTTTCTGCGTCGGTCTGCTGCCAGGCTACGCGAGTTGGGGCATTGTTTCACCGATTATTCTGGTCTCTTTGCGTATTCTGCAAGGTCTGGCTCTCGGTGGTGAATACGGCGGTGCGGCAACCTACGTTGCAGAACATGCTCCGCATGACAAGCGCGGTGCTTACACTGCATGGATACAAACCACTGCAACACTGGGCTTGTTTTTGTCATTGATGGTGATTCTCGGTACTCGTCAGGCAATCGGCGAAGAAGAATTCTCATCCTGGGGCTGGCGCGTTCCGTTCCTGGTATCTGTGTTCCTGCTGGCGATTTCCGTCTGGATTCGCTTGTCTATGAACGAGTCACCAGCATTCGCGAAAATGAAGGCTGAAGGCAAAACATCAAAAGCACCACTGACAGAATCTTTCGGCCAATGGAAAAACCTGAAAATCGTTATTCTGGCTCTGGTTGGTCTGACAGCGGGTCAGGCAGTGGTCTGGTACACAGGTCAGTTCTATGCACTGTTCTTCCTGCAACAAACATTGAAGGTCGATGGTGCTACAGCGAATCTGCTGATCGCCGCATCGCTCGTGATCGGTACACCGTTCTTTATCGTGTTCGGTTCACTGTCCGATAAAATTGGCCGCAAGCCTATCATTCTTGCTGGTTGCCTGATTGCTGCAGTAACTTACTTCCCGATTTTCAACGCACTGACACACTATGCAAATCCAGCATTGGAATCTGCATTGAAAAATGCGCCAGTGGTTGTGACTGCTGATCCTGCTGATTGCCAATTCCAGTTCAACCCGACAGGCACGAAGAAATTCACTTCTTCCTGCGACATCGTGAAAGCAAAATTGGCTGCAGCATCGGTCAACTACTCGAATGAAGTTGCGCCAGCTGGCACAGTTGCATCCGTTAAAGTCGGCGATAAAGTCATCACTTCTTTCAATGCAACAAGTTTGCCAAAAGAAGAAGCAGCAGCAAAAGACAAAGCATTCTCGAAAGAACTGGCTGATGCGATCAAAGCTGCTGGCTACCCAGCAAAAGCTGATCCAAAACAAATCGATAAGCCTATGGTCTTGGTATTGCTGGTCATCCTGGTGATCTATGTGACGATGGTCTATGGCCCTATCGCAGCGATGCTGGTAGAAATGTTCCCAACTCGCATCCGCTACACATCCATGTCCTTGCCTTACCATATCGGTAACGGCTGGTTTGGTGGTTTGCTGCCAACAACTGCGTTTGCACTGGTGGCATTCAAAGGCGATATTTACTATGGTCTCTGGTACCCGATCGTGATTGCATTGATGACGTTTGTCATTGGAGCCTTGTTCATCAAGGAAACCAAAGATAACGATATTTACGCTGACGATTAAGTCTCAAAACGGGCAAGTAATTGCGCGATAACCTACCGGTAAAAAGAGAAAGCCGCCCAATAATCTGGGCGGCTTTTTTATTCGGTCGCGGCTTATTCTGGTAGCACGCAGCACTCGCACAAAAAATTAAAACTGATAATCCATCATGAGTTGCGCCTGCTGATCAGCCGTTTTTAATGTCGCAGCACTGCCGACAACCAGACTTGCGCGATCAGGAATATGGCCGAAAGGTAAGCCTGTAATGATAGGTACATCGACGACGCTACGCACATAATTGAGCATCTCGGAAAAATCATAACCACGATCATGTGCTGCCAGTTGGTAGCCGGAAAAATTACCTAATACAATGGCTTTTTGCTTTTCAAGAATACCTGCAAAATGCATTTGTAATAGCATGCGCTCTACCCGGTATGGATGTTCGCCTATATCTTCGAGGAACAATATTCCATCTTCCAGTGCTGTCCAGTATGGCGTCCCTATAATATGCGTTAGCATCGCCAGATTCCCACCCCACAAACGCCCCTGCACTTCCATTGCCGTCGTCTCTGCACAAGAAAATTCGACTTGATGATGTTGATGAGAAATGCAGTGGATGAATTGCGATAAGGTATATTCCGACAGCGTGTCACTGGTGAAATCGCCATACAGCATAGGCCCGGCAATACTGAGTCTTCCACGCGCCAGCATAGCCTGATGCATTAAGGTGAAATCGCTGTAACCGACAAACACCTTGCCGCTATTCGCCAGCAAATCGAAGTCCAGATGCGGCAACAGCCGTGAAAAACCATAGCTGCCACGCAACGCCATCACGATACTGACATCAGGATTGCTTGCCGCCGCGTGCAACTGGGCGACACGCTGTTCATTACTGGCACCGAACCGTTGAAATCGTTGTTCTGGCTGGTAATAACTCTGCACCGCAAAACCTTGTTGCCGCAAAATGTCGATCCCACGGACAACTGCCGCCTCATCGAGTGGCGCACCACTCGGTGCAACGATCGCAATACCAACAGGTGTTTTTAATGCAGGGAGTGAGATTTGCATGGAAATCCGTTATTCAGGGAGTGAGGATGAAACGGCCGCCCTTGCCTGTAATTTCTGAGCGGCTGCGGCCTGACGGCGACTGGCAAAAAAATCCTTCAACAGTGCCGCACATTCGTCAGCGAGCACGCCGGGCGTCACTTGCGTGTGATGGTTTAACTGCGTCTGATCAAAAATATTCAATAAAGACCCAGCGACACCGGTTTTAGGATCCGGCGCGGCAAAAATCACGCGCGATAATCTCGCATGCATCATCGCACCAGCACACATCACGCAAGGCTCCAAAGTGACGTATAGCTCGCATCCGGGCAAGCGGTAATTGCCAAGTGCCTCTGCGGCAGCGCGCAGAGCCATAATTTCAGCATGCGCGGTCGGGTCGTGATCCACAATCGGACGATTGTAGCCGGTCGCGATCACCACGCCCTCTTTTACCACCACCGCTCCAACCGGGACTTCTCCCGCCGCCCATGCGAGCTTCGCCTGCTCGTAAGCCAGACGCATAAATGCAATATCCGACTCGGCTTGCATGGTCGTCAACGCATCCGTCACAATCAGCCGTCTATCTCTGCCCAGCAATTAGGCGTTTCGTACAGAGTCACTTTGGTCAGTTTCAGACTGCGACCATAACGATCATGGTAGACATCTTTGAGAATATCAAAAGCAATCTTCGCGAGGTTTTCAACGGTAGGAACGCGATCAATCACGACTGTTTTATGATCGGGAAGCTGCGCAAGAAAATTCTTAATCACGTGATCGTTTTCATAAACGATAAAGGAATGATCCCACAGGCCCACCAGGTGCTGATTTGCCAGTGCCTTGATATCGCCAAAATCCATAATCATGCCGTTATCGGACTCACCGTCCTGTTGCACCACATCGCCAGTCAGCGTGATTTGCAAAGTATAGCGGTGACCGTGCAAATTACGACACTGGCTGCTGTGATCGGGAATACGATGACCTGCATCGAATTCCATTTTTCGGGTAATCGTTAACATGTAAAACTTAAGGAATTTGTAGGAGTTTATGTGTCTGCAAACTCAGCTTCCACTGCGGATGCTGCTTGCAGAAATCTATCGCGCGACGCAGATTATCGTCTCTTAACGGGCCATCCATTGCTTGCACGAAGTAATGTTCAAAATCAAGATTGGCGTATGTCGTCATGTCTTGCCCGATTTGCGGAATCACGACCTTGATTTCATTGCCCTGACGAACCACCAGTTCAGATCCCATTTTAGGGCTCACGCAAACCCAGTCAACACCAGCTGGCACAGGTAAAGTGCCATTTGTTTCAATCGCGATTTCAAAGCCAACCGCGTGCATCGCAGCGATCAGTTCTGTATCCAGTTGCAATAAAGGTTCGCCGCCAGTGAAGACCACGTATTTATTATCAGGGTAAGACAGCGGCCACAAGGTGTTGATCGCTTGCGCCAGCTCCTGTGCAGTTTTGAACTTGCCGCCACCTTCGCCGTCAATGCCGACAAAATCCGTATCGCAAAACTGACAAACCGCTGATGCGCGATCTTCTTCCCTGCCCGTCCATAAATTGCAACCGGAAAAACGGCAAAACACTGCTGGGCGACCGGCATGATTGCCTTCGCCCTGCAGCGTATAAAAGATCTCTTTGACGCTATAGGTCACGTCTTATTCCCACTCAATTGTTGCTGGTGGTTTACCGGAAATATCGTAAACCACGCGGTTGATGCCACGCACTTCATTAATAATCCGGTTAGAAACCTTGCCCAATAACTCATGTGGCAGATGTGCCCAGTGTGCCGTCATGAAATCCTGAGTCTGTACTGCACGTAGCGCGACCACGTAATCGTAAGTGCGGCCATCGCCCATCACGCCTACGGATTTTACCGGCAGGAAAACCGCGAATGCCTGGCTAGTCGCGTCATACCAACTGACTGGTTTTTCAGCGTTTGGATCAACGAAGTTCGTGCGCAATTCCTCGATAAAAATAGCGTCGGCTTTACGCAGTAAATCGGCAAATTCTTTTTTAACTTCTCCAAGAATACGCACACCAAGACCAGGCCCTGGGAATGGATGACGATAGACCATGCCATGCGGCAGACCCAGTGCCACACCAAGCTTACGGACTTCGTCTTTGAACAGTTCGCGCAGTGGCTCCAGCAATTTCAGGTTCAGTGTATCTGGCAAACCGCCGACGTTATGGTGGCTCTTGATGGTATGTGAACCCTTTTTACCTTTACCGGCGCTTTCGATGACATCAGGATAAATCGTGCCTTGCGCCAGCCATTTGGCATTGCTCAGTTTGGCTGATTCTGCCTGGAACACCTCAACGAATTCACGACCAATAATTTTGCGTTTTGCTTCAGGATCAGTAACGCCATTCAAATGCCCCATAAATTGGGCAGTTGCATCGACGTGAATCACTTTGACGCCAAGGTTTTTGGCGAACATATCCATCACCATTTTGCCTTCATCGAGACGCAGCAGGCCGTGATCGACAAACACGCAAGTCAGCTGATCACCGATTGCGCGATGGATCAATGCAGCAGCAACGCTGCTGTCTACACCACCGGACAAGCCGAGAATAACTTCATCGCTGCCAACCTGTGCACGGATTGCAGCCACAGCTTCGGCGATGTAATCCGGCATATTCCAGTCAGATTTACAGCCGCAGATCTCATGTACAAAACGGCCAATGATTGCCTCACCTTGCACCGTGTGGGTGACTTCCGGATGGAACTGGACGGCGTAGAAACGGCGCTCTTCATCCGCCATCGCCGCAATCGGGCAATTATCGGTGGATGCCATCAGTTTGAAGCCCGGTGGCATTTCATTGACTTTATCGCCGTGACTCATCCAAACCTTCAGCATGCCGTGGCCTTCAGGCGTCACGAAATCATTGATGCCATTTAACAATGCTGTATGGCTGCGGGCACGGACTTCAGCATAGCCAAATTCACGCACGAGACCATTTTCTACTTTGCCGCCAAGTTGCTCTGCCATGGTCTGCATACCGTAGCAAATACCCAGTACTGGTACACCCGCGTCGAATACTGCCATCGGCGCGCGTGGCGTATCGCCTTCGGTCACACTGCTCGGTCCGCCCGACAAAATGATGCCAGCAGCGCCGTAATTGCGGATAAATTCATCACTGACATCGTAAGGGTGAACTTCAGAAAATACACCGGCATCACGAACACGGCGGGCGATCAATTGAGTGACTTGGGAGCCAAAGTCGAGAATAAGAATTTTTGAGTGCATAAATCAAATCATCATGTCAGGTTGCCCGGGCATAGCCTGTACAACAGTATTGTTTCCCACCCTCTTTGCAGAGAGCAGGGCTTTTTCAGCTAAGCTGATTAATATTTCCGGATCCGCATCAGGGTACACATCTGTCGATGCCAATCCAACGCAAACTGTCAATGCAACTTCTGCGTTTTCTATCCATTCAGAATGCATCATGACTGACAGTCTGATTCTTTCCGCAACTGCCATCACGACCAAACGCGATGCGCCAGGCAACACTATCAGGAATTGGTCATTATCAAACCGCCCTAAAGCATCAAATGGACGGATACAAGAACGAATACGGCTCACCATTCGTACCAATATCTGATCAGTCAGAACCATGCCATGCTTTACCCGTAATTCAGCAATCTGATCCGGAAGCAAAAACAACAAGGACATTGGTTTACCAGCCTTAGCACAGCGTTCCATCTCAAGACGCAATGATCTTACGATGGCAGGCTTGTTCCAGGTGCCAAGCAAGGGATCAACTAAGGTATCCCGCTTTAAGCGCCGGTTCTGCTTCATCAGTTCAAGCTGATTCTGGCAAACCGCGCTCAACGCCAATTCCCGCTCGACCATAATCGCGAGATCAGCCAACAACAAGCGCTGCTCGTCATTAAAAACGTGTGACTGATAATCCAGTAAACGCAAACACGCCACCAGTTTGCCATCCTGACCGTAGACAGGAAACGAAGCAAAAAAACGGATCATTGGTGGGCCAGCGACAAAGCGGTGTTGCCCGAATTCGGCATCAGCACTAAGGTCAGACAAAACCAACACTTCGTCGCTTAATGGAAACTCGTCAGAAAACGCAGCTTCCATTTCAGTGATCGAGCGCTCAGTCAGACCGGAACGACCAACAACGCGGCCAAATGTCACAAAACAATTGGCAACACCAAACAGCCCCATGCCCACACGCTCAAAGCGGGCAATTTTTGCTTCAAATTTTTCAGCTAATATTTTGCTGAAACCAGAATTAACCTGAAGCGTTGTCAAACCAAAATCTGTCGAATTCAAAGACATGCAACACCCCAGGCGTATCGTTCAGATATTAATCGGCGCGATAATTCGGAGCTTCTTTCGTAATCTGCACGTCATGCACATGCGACTCACGCATACCGGCAGAAGTGATTTCAACAAACTCAGCTTTCGTCCGAAGGTCTTCAATCGTCGCGCAACCGCAATATCCCATCGACGAACGAACACCACCGACCAGTTGATACAAAATCGCCAGCACACTGCCTTTATAAGCAACACGTCCTTCAATACCTTCCGGCACCAGTTTATCTGCATTATTTGCCGCATCCTGGAAATACCGATCAGCAGAGCCATCCGCCATCGCGCCCAGACTGCCCATGCCACGATAAGATTTATAGCTACGCCCCTGAAACAGAATCACTTCACCCGGTGCCTCTTCTGTACCAGCGAACATACTACCCATCATCACGGTTGACGCACCTGCCGCCAATGCTTTGGATACATCGCCAGAGAAGCGAACACCACCGTCTGCGATACAGGGCACGCCTGTTCCTTTGAGTGCATTTGCCACATTCGCAATCGCTGTAATTTGTGGCACACCAACACCAGCAACGATACGCGTTGTGCAAATAGAGCCAGGGCCTATACCCACTTTAACCGCATCGGCACCGTGTTCAACCAGCGCCAGCGCTGCAGCAGCCGTTGCGATATTGCCACCGATAACTTCAATATGCGGGTAATTGTCTTTCACCCAGCGAACACGATCCAGCACACCTTTAGAATGACCGTGTGCCGTATCGACCACAATCACATCCACACCAGCTTTAGCCAGCAGATCGATGCGTTCTTCGTTATCAACCCCAACGCCAACCGCTGCGCCCACGCGCAATTTTCCATGCTCATCTTTCGATGCAAATGGATGTTCTGTCGACTTCTGAATGTCTTTAACGGTAATCAGGCCACGCAACTCGAAAGCGTCATTCACAACTAAAACGCGTTCGAGGCGATGTTTATTCATCAAACGTTTTGCTTCCGCCAGGTCAGCCGTCTCATTGACGTACACGAGCTTTTCACGCGGAGTCATTTTGGTGCGAGCTTCCGCATCCAACTCCTGTTCAAAACGCAGATCGCGGTTAGTGATAATACCAACGACAACTTTACCTTCAACGACAGGAAAGCCACTGATACCGTGTTGCTGAGACAGGGCAATCACTTCTCGGATTTTCATACCAGGCGGAATCGTGATCGGGTCACGCAATACACCGGACTCAAAACGTTTCACCTTCGCCACTTCACGCGCTTGCTCTTTGGCGGTCAGGTTTTTATGGATGATACCAATACCGCCCTCCTGCGCCATGGCAATTGCCAGTCTGGCTTCAGTAACGGTATCCATCGCAGCAGAAACCAACGGTATATTCAAATGAATATTACGCGTCAATTTAGTCGCAAGAGAGGTATCTTTCGGGAGAATGTCCGAATATGCCGGAACGAGGAGCACGTCATCGAACGTGAGTGCTTTTTGAAGTAAACGCATACTATTTCCTATAGGCGCAAAAGCGAATTATACAGAAAACTTGCGAAGTAGTCTCGCTACGTGTAAAACTCTTGCATCTTTTGCCCTCTTTGAAAGAACGATTTCATGTTAAAACTCAAGCTTACCAGTGGATTTATCATTGCCACGCTCACCTGCGCAAGCGCTTTTGCTCAATATATATGGGTGGATGAAAAGGGCAATAAACAGTTTTCTGACACACCGCCTCCGGCATCAACCCCAAAAAACCGTATCATCAAATCACCTGGGCTGTCAGCAGCAAAACCAACAGAATCCAGCGACGTTGCGAGCGCATCAAAAGACGCTGCAAATGCACAGCAAAAACCGATGACAACATCAGCGAGAAACGAAGATTTTAATAAACGCCGTGCTGAACAAGCTGAAAAAGACAAGAAAGCAAGTGAGGATCAACAGGCTAATGCTGATAAACAGAAAAATTGTGAGCGCGCAAGGTCGTATCAGAAAGTTCTGGAATCGGGACAACGGGTAGCGACTACCGATAAAAACGGTGAGCGCAATTACCTGTCAGATTCACAGCGGGAAAAAGAATCTGCGGATGTCAAAAAAGCGCTGGCTGGCTGCCAGTAATTTTAGTAATAGCGTTACACCGCCAATTTTTGCTGTTTCTGCGCGCGCCGCCGCCTTGCCTCCATAGGATCGGCAAGCAAGGGGCGATAGATTTCCACCCTGTCGCCCGCATGCAGAACCGCACTTTCATCTTTTAGTTTGCCGTAGACCCCTAATTTGAGGGTATTCAGATTCAGATTCAGTTCAGGATGTAGTTCCAAAATACCACTGGAATCAATCGCCTGACGAACACTGGCGCCAAGCGGTACACTGACATCCAGCAAACTGACAGCATCACCGGATGAATAGCAAACCTGCACCTGAATTTTTTTTTCATCAGGCATAAATCGCCTCTGCTCTGGAGCAAAATGAATCAACAAAACTATTTGCAATCTTGCTGAATACCGGACCAATCAAATGTTCCAGCAACTTACTGGAAAAATCATAATTGAGGTCAAACTCGATCTTGCAGGCATCAGGGCGCAATTCAGTAAACTTCCAGCCGCCAGTCAGTTGCTTAAACGGACCATCAACTAGATTCATCTGCATAGAATGCGGCGGTTGATTAATGTTTTTCGTCGTAAAGCTTTGCTTGATGCCATGAAAGTTAATAGCAAGGGTTGCAATCAGATTCGTTTCTGATCTCTCCGCCACCTTAACTCCGCCACACCAGGGCAAAAATTCAGGGTATTTTTCAACCTGCTCTACCAGCGCAAACATCTGAGCGGCGCTGTATCCGATAAAAACTGTTTTATGTACGACTGCCATCTAAAGAAACCATTTGGTAGAATCACAGGTTCGCATTTTAACCGAGTCGCCACCGTATCGAAATTATCATAAGAAATTTTGAAACGGCAAGATAACCAATTTCCTTATTACATGAGTATTGCTGATAACAAAAAAGCCTTCCACGATTACTTTATCGAGGAACAATTCGAAGCAGGTGTGGTGTTGCAGGGCTGGGAAGTCAAAGCAATCCGCGCCGGACGTCTTCAATTAAAAGAAGCATACGTGATTGTGCGTAATGGTGAGATTTTTCTGTTTGGCGCACATATCGGTGCACTGCCAACCGCCTCAACTCACATACATCCCGACTCGGTGCGGACACGCAAATTGCTGCTGAACAAAGCAGAGATCAGCAAACTCATCGGCAAGGTCGAACGTTCTGGCTATACGATGGTGCCGCTCAACATGCACTTTAGCAATGGCAGAATCAAATGTCAGATCGGGCTTGCCAAAGGTAAAAAACAACACGACAAGCGAGAATCAGAAAAAGAAAAAGACTGGCAGCGTGAACAGCAAAAGATAATGAAACAACACCGCCGTTAATATCGGCACAAGATTTTTTCTTACTTGTTATTTGGCGGCATCAAATTCTTGTTCAACGTCACGGATTTGGCTGCGCAGTACCTTTCGTTCGTCCACGCTGAGCTTGTTTTTCTTTACATCAGCCAAAGGACTTTCACAGGAGGACGTCGCGGACACTTTTTTATGGCCGCAGTTTTTGTGTTTGTCCGTCGTCGCAGATAAAGAAACATCTGCAACACTGGCTTGTGTATGCTTTCCAGCGGCAAATCCAGAAGTCGGATTTGCAACTCCGGAACCAGGCGAAGGTATTGCAACCACGGAGCCTATCGACATCAGCACCAGCAAGGTGGCAAAAAATATAGCGAGAGCTTTATTCATTCACTGTTTTCAGTTTTTGCAGCATAGAATTTTATAGATACCACCATTTTTCGTATCAGGCGCTTGCTCCAGTCAACTCTAACGACGGCAAAAAACAGAAAACGCATGACCAATGATCAGATTGTCATCGCAGTTTAATTTAATTACATTGTTATTCCTCTCCCGTAGAAGTAAAGTATGTAACTCTTTGTAATCCTCTCTGCCTGACTGTTCCCAGGCGGTAACGATGCCAGTACCATTACAGACATGACAAACCTTCAAACACCTACAGAGAACACTCCGACTCCCGCCAACAACGCTCCGAAAGCAAAAATTCTGGTTGTGGATGACGACTTACGACTCCGCGAACTGTTGCGGCGTTACCTGACCGAACAAGGTTTTCATGTTGTCGGCGCAGAGAATGCGCAGACCATGAATAAACTTTGGATGCGTGAACGCTACGACATGCTGGTACTGGATTTAATGCTGCCGGGCGAAGACGGTCTCGCCATTTGCCGTCGGCTGCGCGGTGCAGGCGACAAAACGCCTATCATCATGCTGACGGCGAAAAGTGAGGAAGTGGACAGGATTATCGGCCTGGAAATGGGAGCCGACGACTATCTGCCGAAGCCATTCAATCCACGTGAACTGGTTGCCCGCATCAATGCCGTGTTACGTCGCAAAGTCCCGGATGAATTGCCAGGAGCACCTTCCGATGGACCGCAGACATTTGCTTTCGGCGATTTTGTTCTGGATCTCGGCACTCGCACACTGAGAAAAAACAACGAAGCCATTTCACTGACGACTGGCGAATTCTCCGTACTCAAAGTCTTTGCCCGTCATGCACGCCAACCATTATCTCGTGAAAAACTGATGGAACTGGCACGTGGCCGCGAATATGAAGTATTTGACCGCAGCCTGGATGTACAGATTTCACGTCTGAGAAAACTGATAGAACCAGATCCATCCAACCCTTTATACATCCAGACTGTATGGGGACTCGGTTACGTCTTCATTCCGGAAGCAAGCAAGGAATAGCGTTCCCGCTGAAGACGTATGCGCTCATATTTGAATAGTCTCGAATGGCTGCGCAGCGGTCTTTTCTGGCGTACATTTTTTTTACTGGCCATCCTTGTGATGGCCAGTATGATGATATGGTTCGTCAGTTTCAAGACCCTTGAACGAACACCGCGCGCTCAGCAACTGACGGCACAAATCACTTCCATCGTCACGATTACGCGCGCTGCACTGACACATTCTGCGCCTGAAAAACGCAAAGAGCTTTTGCTCGATCTGGCGCATAGCGAGGGAATACGGATTTATCTACGGAATGATGCCGACACCCTGGAGAAACTTGAGCCCACCGTTTTTCTGACCGAATTCAGTGAAATGATGAAAACACAGCTGGGCAAAGAAACCCGTTTCGCCCGCTCGGTGAATGGTAACAGCGGATTCTGGATCAGTCTGGAGATCGAGGGCGACCATTACTGGCTGCGGCTGGATGAAGACCGGCTGGAGCCACCAACAACCTTACCAGTACTCAGCTGGATCACCGCCACCTTGTTGATTACACTGCTGGGTGCAGCAGTGATTTCTAAATTCATTAACGATCCACTTTCCCGCCTGAGTAATGCGGCACGCTTACTCGCCCAGGGTAAGCAGGCACCGGCCCTACCTGAACGTGGACCGAAAGAAATTCGCGAAACCAATGCCAGCTTTAATAACATGGTGGCGGATCTGGCCAGAATCGATGCCGACCGCACCATCATTCTGGCCGGGATTTCACATGATTTGCGTACACCGCTCGCGCGTATGCAACTCGAAGTGGAAATGGCAGATCTGGACGAGCAGGCGCGATCCGGCATGCAATCAGATCTGTCGCAAATGGACGCAATCATCAATCAATTCCTTGATTATGCGAAACCAATCGACAGTCTTCGTTTTGATAAAGTAAATATCAGTGAACTCCTGAAACAAGTGATTCAGGAGTATTCGCGGGTGAACTACCTTCACCTGCATTCAGCGATTGCAACAGACATGTATATTTCGGGAAATGCGACAGAACTCAGGCGACTGTTCAGCAACCTGATTGAAAACTCCTGCCGTTACGGCAAAAATCCCGACAAACTCAACACCGTTGTAGAAATTCAATGCAGCTACAAAACTAAAGGGAAAAAACAAGGTGTATTGATCAGTTTCCGGGATTACGGTGAAGGCGCCCCGAGCGACGATGATATCGGACGTCTGCTGAAACCCTTTACTCGCGCCGATGTCTCACGCAGTCAGGCAAACGGCTCAGGTCTCGGTCTGGCGATTGTCGATCGCATAGTCCGCCGCCATCGTGGCAGATTACGGATTTATAATCATGAGCACAAAGGCTTTGTTGCCGTCATGATATTTCCAGAAATGAAGTTCAAATAAAAAATCCCGGCTATATTACAAATAATCGCCGGGATTTTTTATTTATTTACTACACAAGCGTTGTTTTCTGCCGCTCTTATCTGCTGCTATTACTTTGCCGCCATAGCTAATTGCAAGGCCGCCTTTTCTTCTGCTTTCACCGGTTCAGTTTGTTGCGCAATGCCGTTTGCCGCAGATTTTTTCATCTGTGTTGCTGATGTTGTCAGTTCATAGCTCAATTGCATACCACTGTTCAGTTTTACAGACGGTGCGGCGACATTCGCAGGGCTGCCAACGACTGGTGCAGCCTTGGCTGCCATCGCGTTGGCAACAGACATCGGTGTAGAGAAATTAGCGAAACCCGCGCCAGCAACGCCAGCACACAACATCAAACCAGCCAGCACGGAAGGACGCAGGCGCAGACGGAAGCGTTCCTGTGCATCCTTTTCCGCTTGCTGCCCGATGTCGTAAGTAATTTCCACTGGCGCACTCGACAACATTTGCTGTGCCTGCAAACGCCATTCAGCACTTTGCTGTTGGTTGTTGCGCAACTTGGAGATCAATTCCTGCGCCAGATTTTCTGCCTGTGCATGTTCCGCGACCAGACTCAGATTTTCTTGCTCGGCTTCTGCTTTCAATGCAGCCTGCATCTCAGCCAACTGCGCTTTCAGCAAGTCAGCCTGCTCCTGACGCTGTTGTTTTTGTTGTTCAATTGCCTGTTGTTGTTCCGCAAACTGTTGCTGTAATTCCGCCAGCTCTGTTTCTTCCGCAGATAATGCCAGAGCATTTTTCTTTGCCTGTTCCAATGCGGCTTTTGCTGCCGCAAGTTCGGCGCGACGTTGCAACATCAGATCTGCCAACGCAGCCTCTTGCTCTTCCTGTTGCTGCAAGTCTGCCAGCAAAGCCTGTTCTGCTTGCAAACGTGCGGCAATGTCTTGCGCCAGCTTGTTCTCAGCTGCAATTCTTTGCGCTTCAATTTCTGCCAGTTGCTGTTGTTGTTCGAGTCGGGCGTTCATCTCAACTGCCGCCATTCTGGCTTGCTCTGCCAGCGCTTCCGATGCCGCGATCAATGCTTGTTCTGCCGCGACTTTTTCCTGTTCCGCCGCATTGGCCTCGGCTGCTTTTTGTGCACGCAACTGGCTATGCTTCGCCAATTCCGCCTCAACTTGCAATCTGTCTTCCGAGGCTTTGAGTATCAATGCCTCCGCTTCCATTTTCTGGCTGATCGCCGTCAATGCCTGCTGCTTCAATTGCAACTCATCCTGCTCACGTTGCTTCTGCAGTTGTATCGCCTGAATTTCACGCTGAGCCAGCTCAGCCTTTTGCGCTTCCATCTGCTGCAAAGCTAACAGCTCATCCGCGCGAATCTGCGCGAGTTCAGCGGCTTCTTTTTCTGCGGCTGCGTGCATTTGCGCTAATTCTGTCGCCTCTTTCTCTGCGCTCAGTTTCATTTGCATCGCCACGTTCGCATCTTGCTCAGCCTGAGCACGAATCTCAGATAATTGCAGATACGCTTGCTCGGCTTGCTGACGTTGTTCAGCTTCCGCCAGCGCCTTTTGTTCTGCCAGCATCTTTTGTTCGATAGCGGCCAACTCTTCAAGCTCAGCGGCTGCACGGCGGTTTTCCATCAACGCCAGGGTTTCTGCCTCACGCAATTTGGCTTCCATCGCCTCTGCCGCTGCACGTTGCGCCTCAGCATGTTGTACCGATTGAGCAAACATGGCTTGCTCGGTTTCCAGTTGCAATTGTGAGGCCTGAGCAGCCGCCTGCTCTTGCTCAAAGCGCGAGGCAGCGATCTGTGCCGCTTCCTGCTCTGCCTGCAAACGTCGTTGCAGGGCTTGCTGTTGCTGTTGCTCTGCCAATAATTTTGCCTGCAACTCTTCACTCAGTTGTTGCTCGGTCGCCAGGCGTTGTTGCTCTGCACGGCTAGATTCCAGCAACAAAGAGGTTTTTTCTTCGAGTGCAGCTGCGGTCTGACGCTTGATCAATGCCTCTTCAGCCGCTTGCGCCAGCCATTCTTTTTCTTTCGTATTCAGATTTTCTATTGCCAGGCGCGCTTCTTCGTCGCTATTTTTGCGCGCTGCCAGCAATTCCACTTGCTCCGCTTCGGCATTCAGACGCGCCTGCACTTCCGCTGCCGCAGCAACTTCAGCCTCTTGCTTTGCTGTCAGCATTGCCACCAGCGCCTGTTCCGCTTCGATGCGTTCTTGTTGCGCCTTCAGCAATTGCTGTTCTTGCTGCAAACGCTGTTGTGCGATTTCTGCCATCAGCTTTTGCGCATCGGCATGCGCAGCCAATTCCTGATGTAAAGCCTGCTCTGCAGCAAGCGTTGCTTCGCCTGCCAGACGTGCCACCTGTTGTGCGTATGCATTGGCCTGGGCAAATTCATTGGCCTGTTTTTCGCTGACCAGACGGGTTTGTACGTCTTGCTGAGCGCTTTGCTCTGCCTGCAATTTTGCTGTTGTTGTTGCCAGCAAAACCGCTTCATCAGCAGAACGTTGCTGTACCACTTGTTCCAACTCTGCGATGCGACGATTTTTTTCAACCACCAACTGATGCGCTTTTTGCTGGCTGGCCGCATACGCCTGCGCTTGTAATTGCAAGGCTTTTTCTGCCTGCAGTTTCGCCTCGGCCATCTGGCTTGCCTCTTGCTCGGCACGCGCACGCTCTGCTGCCGCAACGGCTTGCTCTTGCTCTGCAATCGCCTTTGCCTGCGCTACGGTATGGGCGATTTTTTCTGCTGTCAGTTTTTCTGCGGCGGCTTTAGCGATGGCTTTTTCAGCATCAGTACGTTCTTGTTCCAGTTTCGCCTGTTGCTCCAGCGCTGCTGCTGCCTGTTGCTGCGACTGCGCCTTTTCCTGCTCCAGACGCGTGATCTGCGCTGCCGCTTTAACACGTGCCGCTGCAGCCTGCGCTGCCTGCTGTTCCGCCTGCGCCTGCGCTGCATTTTGCTCGAACAGTTTCTTTTCTTCAGCGAGTTTTAATTCTGTGGCAGTACGCAATGCCTGCTCTGCTTCCAGTCTGGCCAGATGCTGATCACGCTCTTCCTGCTCGACTTTTGCTTTCGCCTGCAATTCTGCCGTTAATTTTTTTTCTGCCTGTAATTTTTCCTGCACCAGCCCGAGCGCTTTTTGTTCGGACTCTGCACGCAAGCGCAAGGTTTTACCTAACTCTTCGGCTTCCGCGGCTTTCGCCTGTGCTGCACTGGCGGCTTGCTTTTGCAACTCAGCATGTTCCTGCATTTTTTGCAGACGGGCTTGCTCCGCCTGAATCAATGCCTGGCGTGCAGCGCGAGCTTCCGATTCCTGCTGCTGACGCGCCTGCAATACATTGACGTGCTGACGATCAGCATGGGCGCGGGCGATCACTTGTTCTGCCGTGGCTTTTTCTGCTTCCAGCTTATCCTGCGCCGCGCACACTGCCTGCTTTTCCGCTTCGGTGCGAACCTGCTCAGCGCGGGTCAACTCAACCGCCTGCTGCGATTTCAACAATGCCAACGCTGCCGCTTTGCGTTGCACTTCTTTTTGAATTTCCGCCTGTTCCAGCGCTGTCAGTTCTGCCTGATTAGCCGCTTCCTGCGCCAGTCTTTGCTCACGCTCTGCCTGCTCTTTTGCTGCAGCAATCGCTTTCATTTCCTCTTCAGCGCGCTGTTTTGCTTCGAGTTCCAGTTGTGCTGCCTGCTCCAGCGCCAGCTTTTCTTCTGCGGTTTTCAGCATTTGCTGAACAGCCTCAGCGCGACGACGTTCTACATCCAGTTTTTCATCGAGTAGTTCCATTGCTTTCGCCTCATCTTGAGCACATTGCTGCTGAACACGCAGCAGTTCGCTGACATCCCTACTCTTTTTCACTGTTGCTTCTGCCATTTTTTGCTGCAACTCAGCTTGTTCTATCGCTTTTTGCAGTGCAATTTTTTCGGCAATATATTCAGTTTCTTGCGCCACACGTGCTGCACGATCTGCCGCTTCCTGCATGCGTAATAATTCAGCATGTGCTTCATCTGCTTTGGCACGGGCTTCCGCTTCTTCCGCTTTCTGACGTTCTGCCTGCAGTTTTGCGTCAAGCGCATTAGCTGCTTTTTGCTCAGCTTCAGCGCGGCGTTTTTCGGCTGCGAGTAATTCTTCCGCCTTTTTCGCTTTCAACTCTGCCGCAGCACTGGCACGTTTGAGCAAATCTGCCTGATAGGCGCTGGCGCTCAGGGCTTGTTGTTCAGCATTTGCCTGCTCGCGTGCCGCCTGCACTGCGACCCGCTCAATCTCAATGCGTTCTTTGGCGAGCTTAGCTGCGCGCTGTTCTTCGGCTGCACGCTGACGTGCTGTTTCAGTTGCTTCCTGTTCAGCGATGCGGCGTTGACGTGCCTCTTCAGACGCTTCCGCCTCAGCCTGCAAGCGGGCACGCGCCTGTGAATCTGCCTGTTGTTCATTCTCTATGCGATGCATCGCCGTCGATTGCAATTCGCGCTCGGCACGGATACGGGATTCCGTCACCTGACGGATTTTGTCTTCTGCTTCGCGGCGGGCTTGTGCCGTCGCCGTCGCGATCACTTCCGCCTGTTCGCGTTTTGAGGCGGCGGCATACAGCTCTTGTTCCGCCTGCATACGCATCTGGATTGCTTCGGCAGCGCGACGTTCGGATTCCATGCGTGCCTGCGCAATCGCTTCCTGCTCCTGCTCAATCGCCACACGTGCCAGTGCATCTTCACGCGCACGGGCTTCCACCGGGGCGCGGTTGATCGCAAATTCCAGCGCCATCGCTTCGGCATGATCGCGCTCTTTACTTGCCTGCAGTGTTTCGCTGCGTACCTTAACCAGCAGCTCTGCCGTTTCACGCGCTTCGCGTTCACGTTTTTCACGTTCACGCGCCAATTCAGCAATACGCGCATCCGCACGAGCACGCTCAACAGCTTGCTGACGCGCACTTTCGGATGCAGCAAAACGTTCAGCCGCCCAGTTTTTGGCTACTTCAGTTTGCTTGCTTAACTGGCTGACTGTTGCCTGTGCTTTAGCAGTAATTTCCGATTCGGCCTTCAACTGCATTTCGGCGCGGGCTTTGGCTTCCTGCTCTATCTTTTGGCGTTGTTCGGATTGAGCGCGGGCCCGGCTTTCCATCTGTGCACGCTCTTGTAATTCACGTGCTTCCTGTTCATTCGCTGCAATTCTGGCTGCGGCGGCAGCCTGCGATTGCTTTTCAGCGAGCAATCTGGCGCGGCTGCTTTCTGCGGCTTCCTGTTCCAGCTGCAGCTTTCTCTGCGCCAGCTCAGCTGCTTCAGCTTCTGCCTGAGCGCGTGCCTCTGCCATCGCACGCGCCTGCGCCTCTGCTTTCAGACGGGTTTCAGAGGCAACGGTGGCGCGGGCTTCCGCCTCAACACGGGCAATCGCTTCGCGTATGCCTTTGACGTCGATACGGGAATTCGACTCCAGATCATCAGGAGAAGATAAAAAATCTTCTTTCTGATCCATACGCTGATCAAGGGAGAAATTCCCTAAAGAAAATTTATTTAATAATGACTGATTGCTGTCCATTCTTCACTCCTGAGATAGTAGTCGTTCCCTAAAGTCGCTGGCCTGGCGGCTCCGGAACTTCTTACCCTGAATTATCAATGAAGAAAAAACAAACAATCGCCGGAGTAAAGCCAGAAAAACCCCTCTATTCCCAATTATTCGTGAATGCACGTCTCCCCTAAAGCGGCGCGGGGACGTAAAATAGCGGTCACACCAAAATCAGCAGGAGAATGACCTTGAACGAATTAGTGACTGAAATCAAACATCCGTTAGTGCAGCACAAACTGTCGCTGATGCGTAGCAAAGACACCCCGACGGATAATTTCCGCCGTCTGCTGCGCGAAATCAGCCAGATGCTGGCGTACGAAGTCACACGCGATCTGCCTATCGAATTCACCCGTATCGAAACCCCTATTCAGGTCATCGATGCGCCGACGATCAGTGGTAAGAAGCTCTGCGTGATCTCCGTCCTGCGTGCCGGTAACGGTATTTTGGATGGCATGCTGGATCTGTTGCCGAATGCGCGTGTTGGTCATATCGGTCTGTACCGCGACCCGGCAACGCTGGAACCGGTCGAGTATTACTACAAAGTGCCGGAAGATATCGCCGACCGCCTGGTGATCGTGGTTGATCCTATGCTGGCCACCGGTAACTCTGCCGCTGCCGCAATCACCCGCCTGAAGCAAGGCGGCGCGAAGTCGATTAAATTCGTCTGCCTGCTGGCCGCACCGGAAGGCATCAAGGTCATGCAAAATGCGCATCCTGACGTGCCAGTGATTACGGCTTCCATCGATCAATGTCTGAACGATCATGGTTATATCGTCCCGGGCTTGGGCGATGCCGGTGACCGCCTGTTCGGCACCAAATAAATTCAAGCGAATCGCCCCGGCAGCCTGACAGCGCCGGGGCTTTTTTGTTTCTGTTTTCAGAATAACGTATCTATTTCCCTGCACCGAATATGACAACGACCGCCAGTTTCATTCCAGCTTCCAAATTACCTGAAGTCGGCACCACAATTTTTTCAGTGATGTCTGCACTTGCCACTGAGAAAAAAGCCGTGAATCTGGGACAAGGATTTCCGGATTTCGATTGTGACCCGGCGCTGCCAGCAGCAGTCGCCCGCGCCATGGCTGACGGGCACAATCAGTATCCGCCGATGCCGGGTGTTGCCGTATTCAGAGAGCAGATCGCGGCTAAAATCGCGGCGATTTACGGTTACCAATATGATCCCGCCAGCGAAATCACAGTTACCGCCGGAGCCACGCAAGGCATACTGACCATCTTGCTGGCCTGCGTACATGCGGGCGATGAAGTGATTGTGATCGAACCTGCGTATGACAGCTATGTGCCCTCAATCAGGCTCGCAGGCGGCGTGCCGGTGTTCGTCAGCATGGAATTAGGCGAACACGGTTACAGCATACCGTGGGATCAGGTTCGCGCCAGCATCACGGACAAAACCCGGCTGATCATGCTCAATTCGCCGCATAATCCGACTGGCTCTGTCCTGACTGCCAGCGATATCGCCGCGCTGACCGATATTGTGCGTGACACCCGCATCCTCATTGCCTCAGATGAGGTATATGAACACATGGTCTATGACGGGCAACGCCATGAATCAATCGCGCGCCACCCGGAACTGGCGCAGCGCAGCTATATTATTTCGAGTTTTGGCAAAACCTATCATGTCACTGGATGGAAAGTCGGCTATGTCGTCGCCCCGGCGGCGCTGATGGCAGAATTCCGCAAGGTGCACCAATTCAACGTCTTCACCGTGAATACGCCTATGCAGGTTGGGCTCGCGCACTACATGCAAAATCCCGCACCCTATCTGGAATTGCCCGCGTTTTACCAACGTAAGCGCGACCTGTTCCGCGATGGCCTCGCGCATTCCCGTTTCCGACTGTTGCCGTGTGCGGGCACGTATTTTCAAAGTGTGGATTACAGCGCGATTTCAGATTTACCGGAACTCGATTTTGCGCGCTGGCTGACCAGCGAAATTGGCGTTGCCGCGATTCCCGTGTCAGCTTTTTATCAGCAGGCGAAAGAATCCGGCGTGGTGCGCTTTTGTTTTGCGAAACAGGACGCGACACTGGAAACGGCGATCGCCAGGCTGGCTGCGCTGTAAGCTTGAACAATAACGGCAGATCAGCAGCAAGATTGCGGCGACATTTTTTAATTATCGTCTTTCGCCGCTGCCGCTTGCTGCGCCGCCAGGGCGCGTAATTTGTCTTTTTTACTCGGACGTTTCCCTTTTACGCCACCATTGACATCAGGCACACGCTCGCTGACAGGCACTGGTAAAGCACTTGCCTCAAAACCCGGGATCGATTCCAACTCTAAACGCAAACCTTGCTTACGCGCGATCAGCGCAAAATGGGCGGCGGATTCCGGCGTCACAAAGTTGTACGCTAGTCCGCTGAGACCAGCACGGCCGGTACGGCCTATGCGATGAATATAATCATCGCTGGAACGCGGCAAATCATAATTGACCACCACCGGCAACTGGGCAATATCAATCCCACGCGCAGCGACATCGGTTGCCACCACCACTTTCAGGCGCGATGCCTTGAAATCAGCCAGCACCTGTTCGCGCTTGCCTTGCGTCAACTCGCCATGAAATGGTTCTGCTGCAATATGCGCACGACGCAATTTCACCGCCACCAACTCCGCCGCATACTTGGTCGCGACAAACACCAGCACCCGCGGCCATTTTTCAGTGCTCAGCAGATGTCGCAATAATTGGGTACGACGCGCAGCATCAACACGAATGGCTCGTTGCGTGATATCCGGCTTACCGGCGTCGGTGACTTCGATACGAATGCGTTGCGGTTGCGGGCTGATACGCGCCGCCAGGCTTTCCACTTCCGGTGCAAACGTCGCGGAGAATAATAAATTCTGACGCTGTGCAGGCAACATCGCCACAATGCGGTTTAACTCATCGGCAAATCCCAGCTCCAGCAAACGATCGGCCTCATCCAGCACCAGCGTAGTCACGCACGCCAAGGACAAGGCATTGTGATCGATCAGATCCAGCAAACGTCCCGGCGTCGCGATCACGATGTCGGCACCGCCGCGTAAATGCAGCATTTGCGGATTAATCGAGACACCGCCAAACACCACCGCCAGTTTGGCAGCAGGCGCGACCGATTTACACAGACTGCTCAGCGTCGTGCCCACTTGCGCGGCAAGCTCACGGGTCGGCACCAGAATCAACACCTGCACCGCCCGCGGACGCGCCGCCGTCAGCACCAGATTTTGCAAGAGCGGCGCACAGAAGGCGATGGTTTTGCCGGAGCCGGTCTGCGCCTCGGCAATCACATCCTTGCCTTGTAAGATCACAGGAATCGCGGCAGCCTGAACGGCTGTCGCATCGGTATAACTACGGTCGCGCAAAGCGCTCAAAAGTGCGGGCGTGAGACCCAGGCTGGAAAATGACATGACTATGCTTTACTGAAAGATGGTCGGCACTATACCGTATTCTGAGGGTGTGAAATGCAACTTACTCGCATCATTCCTATTCAGCGCGTCGTGGCAGCGATTACACGCCTGGATTGGAGTAAAGTACGGCAAGCATTAATTCAATTGCATGTTCTGCTTCCGCTTGCAACTCCTCCCTATTTCCCCACTGCTGATCTACAGTAATCCCTGGTTCTTCTAAGCGCAGATGTAGCAATCGGTTCCTCCTCAACCTCAGAGTTTGATATTCCTCCCCTAAACTAGTTTGTTCAAGCAATTGCTTTGCGTTTGGCGGAGCAGTTCCATTTGCTAAGTCAACCAAGTGGGCTTCTACGACACTAAAGGCCAAAGCGGTTGCAGCAACCCACGCACCAACGCAGTAGCACGCCTGAACCTCTACGGTCAAAGCGGACGCCTGCTCTCCAATGAGGTAACTTCCCCATTCTTCATGTGCAAAAACTTTTGACTCAAACCACTTTTGCCGCTGCTGCCAATAATTTCTTGCGTTGGATTGAGATGTTCCATAAGTCATGACTTGTATAAAAAAACCGAAATTAGCATGCATTTATAAATGCAACAACAATATCCAAATCCCCGCAAAACGAATGGTCGCTACGTTCTCGCATCCGACTGTTCCGACTAAGTAGCTGGATTCAGACTGAAAAACACGATTTTGGAGCCTGATAGCCTGCCAAATGAGGCTAAAAATACTGGGGGGAGTATATTTTAAAGCCCAGTATTTACGCTGAGAATAAGGTGAAAATGCCACATACTCCCCTTTTTTATCACTTTTTACGGTTCAAAAAACGATCTGGGGAGTGTCGCCACAGGCTGTGGCGACGGGCGGTGGGGTGAGGAATAAGTGAGGAATAAGCGAGGATTAAGCGAGGATTAAGCGAGAATTAATCGACTTGTTTGCGGGCTTGTTCGCGGTCTTTTTCGATCACGCGGATCTGGCGCTGCACGGCTTTGGCTTCGATAGACATGCGTTGCAGCGTCGGCAGGTAACGGCGGCGCTGGACTTTGATGTCTTGCAGGCAGTCGTTAACAAAGAAAATGTCATAGCAATGGCGCTCTGATGCCTGATACCAGGTTTGCAGGCGACGTTGCAGCGCCTCGCTTTCGGCAATAACGGCATCGGCAACTTCGTTGGTTTGTATGCTGTTGACCGGATAGCGTCCATCCATATCTTGCACGAGCTGGGCGATGCTGGCGAGTTCTGCTTTTCCCTGATCAGCCACGGTATCAGCATGCGCCGCGCTGATGCCAGTCAGCAGCAGGCTGGAAATAAATAAGTGTGAGAGAAATTTCATCAGGCTAGGTTATCGGCAAGTTGGCGTTGATCGGCTTCCATGTATTCTTTCGATTGCATTTCAACGATACGTGAAACCGTGCGGTGAAACTCGTTCGAGAGTGTGCCGTTAGTATACAGCTCTTCGGGCGCAACTTCGGCAGACATAATCAGCTTGACCTTGTTATCGTAAAACACGTCGATCAGCCAGGTAAAACGCCGCGCCTCGGATGACATGGCAGCGGACATGCACGGAATAGCGGACAAAATCACAGTATGAAAGCGGCTGGCAATTTCAAGATAATCGTTCTGCGAACGTGGGCCACCACACAAGGTATGAAAATCAAACCAGATCACACCACCGGCACGACGCAGTGCTTTCAGTGTGCGGCCTTCGATATCGACATGCGGGTCTTCGTCTTTGGTGTCGGCAATACGCGAAAACGTATCGCGCAGCGCTTTATCGGTCGCGGCTGACAGCGGCGTCAGATACGCCTGCACTTGTTCCAACGCACGTTTGCGATAATCGTTACCTGAATCGACGTTCATCACATCGAGTTTTTCTTTGAGCAAGGCGATTGTCGGCAGCATGCGATCGCGATGCAGACCATCGGGGTACAGCAGATCGGGCTGGTAATTGGATGTCATCACAAACGACACGCCGTTATCAAACAAGGCCTTGAGCAGGTTATACAGCAGCATTGCATCAGCAACGTCGGACACATGGAACTCATCAAAACAGATCAGGCGGTATTTTTTGGCGATGCGTTTCGCCACTTCATCGAGTGGATCAGCGACGCCTTTGAGTTCGTCTAACTGACGATGCACGGCGCGCATGAATTCGTGGAAATGCAGACGGGTTTTACGCACGACAGGCACAACGGAATAAAAGCTGTCCATCAAGAACGATTTGCCGCGCCCCACTCCGCCCCACATATAAACGCCGCGCGGCACTTCAGGACGCGTGATAATGCGGGTCAGCTTGTTGGCACGCTTGCCTTTGTACAGCACCCATTCTTCATAGGCTTGCTGCAGGCGATCAACGGCGCGTTTCTGCGCTTCATCGGCTTTAAATCCACGCTGGGTCAGCGCTTCGTCGTAAAACTGTTGTACATCCATAGTCTGTTTTTTCAAGCTGTTTCCTCACGTACTGTGCGCTCTGCGCATCGACAGCGTCGTCTTTGTTGGCACTGATCCAGACCGGCAATCGCACTTACTGCGTCTGCCAGTCAGAAAAATACGGGACCAGTCTGGCTGGTCGTTGACCGTTGCTGCAACAGCTACGGCAATAATAAAAATGGACGAGTATCCGACTCGTCCATTTTTATCGTGGCGCAGATAAGGTATCGATCAGAAATTGAGCGAACGTTTATCTACTGCCAACGCAGCTTCTTTCGTCGCTTCCGACAACGAAGGATGGGCGTGGCAAATACGGGCGATATCTTCAGAAGAAGCACGGAATTCCATTGCCACCACCGCTTCAGAAATCAATTCTGAAGCCATAGGACCAACGATGTGCACACCGAGGATTTCATCGGTCGTTGCATCGGCGAGGAATTTCACCATGCCGGAAGTATCTCCCAGCGCGCGTGCGCGGCCATTCGCCATGAATGGGAAAGTACCGGCTTTGTATGCAACGCCATCGGCTTTCAATTGCTGTTCGGTACGACCTACCCACGCGATTTCAGGGGAAGTGTAAATCACCCAAGGAATCGTGTTGAAGTTCACGTGACCGTGCTGACCAGCGATACGCTCTGCAACGGCAACGCCTTCTTCTTCTGCTTTGTGCGCGAGCATAGGGCCGCGTACCACGTCACCAACCGCCCAGACGTTAGGCAGATTCGTTTTGCAATCGCCATCCACCGCGATGAAACCGCGTTCGTCGAGTACCAGGCCAACGCCTTCGGCGTTCAGGCCGTTGGTGTTTGGTGTACGGCCGATAGAAATGATCAGCTTGTCGAATACGGCTTTGTGTTCCGCGCCTTTGTCATCCGTGTAATTGACGGTCACGTCTTTACCACTGTTGACGATCTCGCCGATTTTCACGCCGAGGTTAATTTTCAGGCCTTGTTTGTCGAACAGTTTTTTCGCTTCTTTCGCGATTTGTTCGTCCACAGCACCGAGGAAGGCTGGCAAAGCTTCGAGTACGGTGACTTCAGCACCGAGACGACGCCAAACGCTGCCCATTTCCAGACCGATTACGCCAGCGCCGATCACGCCGAGTTTTTTCGGTACTTCAGCGATATTCAATGCGCCTTCGTTAGACAAAATCGTCTTTTCATCGAACGGTGCGGCTGGCAATGCGCGGGCATTGGAACCAGTTGCAACGATGATGTGCTTACCAGTGATGCTTTCTTCTGTTTTACCGGCCACCTTGATTTCGTAACCAGCCGCATCGGCTTTGACGAAGGAACCATGACCGTGGAAGAAAGTGACTTTATTCTTTTTGAACAGGAACAGAATACCGTCGTTATTTTGTTTAACGATGGTGTTTTTACGACCCAGCATTTTTGCGACGTCCATACCCAGACCGGACACGGAAATACCGTGGTCAGCAAATGCATGACCCGCATGTTCAAAGTGTTCGGATGATTGCAGCAAGGCTTTAGATGGAATGCAACCAACGTTGGTGCAGGTACCACCCGGTGCCGGGCCACCTTTGTCGTTGCTCCAGGCATCGATACAGGCAGTAGAAAAACCGAGTTGTGCAGCACGGATTGCTGCGATATAGCCGCCAGGGCCGCCGCCGATTACGACGACATCAAATTGTTTGCTCATGGATTTATCCTGATTTCTGAATGTTTCTGATTACGCGTGAGGAAAAGACATACGGTGAACAGGCGGATTCACTCTTCTTCCGGCACAAAAATCCACGCTAAGACATAAGCGACCAGACCGGCACCGAAATAACAAGTGAAAAAGACAAATAACAAACGCCATATCCAGGATTCCAGGCCGGTGAACTTGCCTAAACCACCGCAAATACCGCCCAGCCACCGATCAGTATTTGAACGACGGAAGCGGTTCAACTGGTTCAGAGAATCATCGATACCGGAAAAAGAATTGCTATTTGCGTTTTGAGAAGAAGCTCCGCTTCCAACGGAAGACAAGAGCTTCGCCTTTGCTTGCGCGAACTCTGCATCAGTCAGGGCTCCTGCCTGATGCAGTTCATGCAGACGTTTGATGTCGTCAGCGATGTTCACGACGTTTGCCTCTTACAGATCCAGCAACAGGCGTGATGGATCTTCCAGTGCGTCTTTCATCGCAACCAGAGCCAATACTGCTTCACGACCATCGATGATACGGTGATCGTAAGACATCGCCAGATAGTTCATTGGACGAACAACGATCTGACCATTTTCAACTACTGCACGGTCTTTGGTTGCATGCACACCCAGAATCGCAGATTGTGGTGGGTTGATGATCGGTGTGGACAACATAGAACCGAAAGTACCGCCATTAGAGATGGAGAATGTACCGCCAGTCAGATCGTCCAGCGTCAATTTACCATCTTTCGCTTTGGCACCGAATTCGCCGATTTTCTTTTCGATTTCAGCGATCGACATCTGATCGGCATTACGCAGAATAGGCACCACCAGACCGCGTGGAGAACCCACTGCGATACCGATATCAAAGTAACCGTGATAGACGATGTCGTTACCATCAACAGATGCATTGACGATAGGATATTTTTTCAGCGCAGCAACGGCTGCTTTGACGAAGAAAGACATAAAACCCAGTTTCACGCCGTGTTCTTTTTCAAATTTGTCTTTGTATTTATTGCGCAATTCCATGACTGGCGCCATGTTGACTTCGTTGAATGTCGTCAAAATCGCGTTAGTGGATTGCGATTGCACCAGACGTTCAGCGATACGTGCACGCAAACGGCTCATAGGTACGCGCTCTTCAGGGCGATCACCCAGATTCACAGCAGCAGGTGCATTCACCTGTTGCAATGCTGGTTTCGTTGCCACAGGTGCAGCCAGAGGCGCTACTGCCGGAGCAGCTTTGCCGGCAACAGCAGCCAATGCATCGCCTTTCGTTACACGGCCATCTTTACCTGAGCCATCAACCTGACCAGCAGACAAACCGTTTTCAGCCAGAATTTTTGCAGCTGCTGGCATCGCAACGCCAGCCGACGATTTTGCATCAGCAGAGGCAGCAACTGCCGGTGCTGCGGCGACCGCCGCAGTTGCAGCAGGTGCTGCAACTGCGGCGGTCGCTGCTGTATCAAGAATAGCGATGACTTCGCCGGCAACAACTGTGCTGCCATCACCCTTAATGATTTGTGTGATCACACCAGCGTCAGGTGCTGGCAATTCCAGCACAACTTTATCTGTTTCAACGTCGATCAGGTTCTCGTCACGAGCGACGGATTCACCTACTTTTTTATGCCATGTCAGCAAAGTCGCTTCAGCGACGGACTCAGATAACTGAGGAACTTTAACTTCGATAATTGCCATTTTTTACTCTCCGATTCGGGTAGCCAAACACTGCACCAGTTTCTGGTGCAGTGCCGCGTCATTATTTAGTCAGGACAAAGCCCTTGAGTTTGGAAAATGCCGTTTCCAGCAATGCTTTTTGCTGCGCATAGTGCTTGTCGTAGTAACCGACAGCTGGCGATGCACTCGCTGGACGACCTGCGTAAGCAAGTTTCTGGCCTTCTTCCAGACTTTCAAAAATATTGTGCTGAATCTGGAACCATGGACCTTGATTTTGCGGTTCATCCTGCGCCCATACCAGCTCTGCCAAATTAGGGAATTTTTTCAATTCCGCAGCGAAGCTCTTATGTGGGAATGGATACAACTGCTCAACACGGATGATCGCAGTATCTGTTTGCGCACGTTCTTTACGTGCATTGACCAGATCGTAGTACACCTTGCCGGAGCAAGCGATAACGCGTTTAACTTTCTTCGCATCGATCGTTTCGTCAACTTCACCAATCACGGTATGGAAGCTGCCTTTTGCCAAGTCAGACAATGGAGAGCCAGCATCTTTGTTACGCAACAAGGATTTCGGCGTCATGATCACGAGTGGCTTGCGGAACTGACGAATCATCTGACGGCGCAACAGATGGAAAATCTGTGCCGCAGTTGTCGGCTGAACCACTTGCATATTGTTATCTGCGCACAATTGCAGGAAACGTTCAGGACGAGCGGATGAATGCTCAGGGCCCTGACCTTCGTAACCGTGTGGCAGCATCATCACCAGACCGCAGGCACGACCCCATTTCACTTCACCGGAACTGATGAACTGATCGATCACGACCTGTGCACCGTTAGCGAAATCGCCGAACTGCGCTTCCCAGATGGTCAGTGTGTTTGGTTCCGCTGTGGAATAGCCATATTCAAAGCCCAGTACGGCTTCTTCTGACAAAACGGAATCGATAACAGTAAATGGTGCCTGTTTATCAGAGATATTTTGCAGAGGAATGTACGTACCGGCATCCCAGCGTTCACGTTTCTGATCATGCAGAACAGCGTGACGATGAACGAAGGTACCACGACCAGCATCCTGACCTGTCAGGCGAATGGCATAACCGGAGGAAACCAGAGAAGCGTAAGCGAGGTGTTCGCCCATACCCCAGTCCAGATTCATTTCGCCACGACCCATCGTAGCGCGGTCGCCGAGAACTTTTTCTACCAGACTATGCGGTTTGAAGCCTTCAGGCACGACGGTGATACGCTCAGCCAGACGCTTGAGTTCAGTCAATGGAACAGCTGTATCGGCCGCATCGGTCCATTTACGGTTCAGGAATGGAATCCAGTCAACCGCAAATTTATTTTTAAAGTTAGAGATAACAGGGTCATGGGTATGCTTACCTGCATCCATCGCATCGCGATACGCTTTCACCATCTGATCGCCACCATCGGCAGGAATCGTACCTTGTGCAGCCAGCTTGTCCGCATACAATTTACGTGTGCCCGGATGTTGTCCGATTTTTTTGTACATCAGCGGTTGCGTCAATGCTGGTGTATCTTGTTCGTTGTGACCCAATTTACGGTAGCAGATGATGTCGACAACGATGTCTTTCTTGAATTCCATACGGTAGTCAAGAGCAATTTGCGTCGCCAGAACAACGGCTTCCGGATCGTCCGCATTCACGTGTAATACCGGTGCTTCAATCATCTTAACGACGTCAGAGCAATACAATGTGGAACGGGAATCGCGTGGATCAGATGTCGTGAAACCGATCTGATTATTAATCACGATGTGCACTGTACCACCGGTGCCGTAGCCACGTGTCTGCGCCAGATTCAGGGTTTCCATCACAACGCCCTGCCCTGCAAAAGCGGCATCGCCATGTACCAGAATAGGCAACACTTGTGAGCCATCTTTGTCACCGCGACGATCCATGCGCGCTTTGACAGAGCCTTCAACCACAGGGTTAACGATTTCCAGATGGGAAGGATTGAATGCCAGAGACAGGTGAACCGGACCGCCTGGAGTAGAAATGTCGGATGAGAAGCCTTGGTGGTATTTAACGTCACCTGCTGGCAAGTCGTCACCGTGTTTGCCTTCAAATTCAGCAAACAAATCCTGTGGCATTTTACCCAGAGTATTGACCAGAACATTCAGACGGCCACGATGAGCCATACCGATAACGATTTCCTCAACACCGCGCTCACCTGCGCGCTGAATTGTTTCATCGATCGATGCGATGAAACTTTCACCACCTTCGAGAGAGAAACGTTTCTGACCAACATATTTAGTATGAAGATAGCGTTCCAATCCTTCTGCAGCCGTCAAACGGTCGAGAATGTGTTTTTTCTTCTCTGGAGAAAAGGAAGGTGTAGAACGGATGGATTCAAGTTTTTGCTGTATCCAGCGTTTTTCAGCCGGATCGCTGATATACATGAACTCAGCACCGATAGAACGGCAGTAAGTATCACGTAAAAAATTAATCAGATCACGTAAAGAAGCTAATTCAGGTCCGAAATAAGTATTTGAGATATTGAATTTGATGTCCATGTCGGCATCGGTGAATCCGTAAAAGCTAGGATCCAGCTCAGGGATGCCTGGACGCTCCTGACGCTGCAAAGGATCAAGGTTAGCCCAGTGGCTACCCAGGAAACGATAAGCTGCAATCAGTTGCTGTGCGAAAACACGCTTACGACCCATATCGGCATCGGCGTTCGCGCTGACGGCACGGATAGGACCTTGTTTTGCACGTTCTGCAAAAGAAGCAATCACTGGTGCGTGAGCGACGTCGGGCTTACTGGAGCCGTCAACTGCTGGCACATGTTGCATGGCGTCGAAATACGCACGCCAGTTTTCAGGAACAGAACCGGGATTATTCAGATACGCTTCGTAAAGTTCTTCTACATACGGCGCATTGCCGCCGAACAAATACGAATTAGCGTTATATTGTTGCATCATCTTGCTCACCTTTCTTCGCGTTTCGCGAGATTAGCGGGTTAGTCTAACCTTCCGCGACACGGCCTGACCGGTTAGCGGATTGCACATCAAGTTGTGGGGAAGGGCTTGTTTCAAACTATTCTCGTATCGGAGTCAAAACGCACATCAATCACAATATATTTTTTGATTCCAAAACGAAAAAACATCTAAAATTTACATTCGAGCCGAAGCATAGCATATTTAACGAATAAAAAAAAAGCGAGCCTCAAAGACTCGCTTTTTTCGATGTTGCAGCGCGGTAGCTGACTGACAGAATTAACGCTTATCGATCGCAGGAACGTCGCGCTTTGCGGCGCCGACGAACAATTGACGTGGGCGGCCAATTTTTTGCTCAGGATCAGAAATCATTTCTTTCCATTGAGCGATCCAACCAACTGTACGCGCCAACGCGAAAATACCAGTAAACAAAGCAGTTGGGATACCCAGTGCACGTTGTACGATGCCGGAGTAGAAGTCAACGTTCGGGTACAGCTTACGGCTCACGAAGTATTCGTCTTCCAACGCGATTTTTTCCAGAGCCATTGCCAGTTTAAACAATGGATCATCTTGCAGACCCAGTTCTTGCAATACTTCATAGCAAGTTTCGCGCATCAGTTTTGCACGTGGATCATAGTTTTTATAAACGCGATGGCCAAAGCCCATCAGCTTGACGCCAGAGTTTTTGTCTTTGACTTGGGCGATGAAGTTAGGAATATTATCGACACTGCCGATTTCTTCCAGCATGCTCAGTGCAGCCTCATTTGCACCGCCGTGAGCAGGCCCCCACAAGCAAGCGATACCAGCAGCAATACATGCAAATGGATTCGCGCCAGAAGAACCAGCCAGACGCACTGTCGATGTCGATGCGTTTTGCTCGTGATCTGCGTGCAAAATCAGGATGCGATCCAAAGCACGAACCAGAACTTCATTGACTTTGTATTCTGCGCATGGTGTCGAGAACATCATATGCATGAAGTTCGCGCTGTAAGACAAATCGTTACGTGGGTAAACGAAAGGCTGACCAATAGAATATTTATATGCCATAGCTACCAGCGTCGGCATTTTTGCGATCAGACGAATCGCTGATACTTCACGATGATGAGGATCGTTAATATCCAGAGAATCGTGATAGAACGAGGACAAGGCACCAACCGTACCAACCAGCACAGACATCGGATGCGCATCACGGCGGAAGCCACGGAAGAAAAATTGCATCTGTTCGTGAACCATCGTGTGATTAGTCACGGTCGCAACAAATTTTGCTTTTTCTTCTGCTGTAGGCAATTCACCATTCAACAGCAAATAGCAAGTCTCAAGAAAATCACCGCCGTTGACCGCCAATTGCTCAATCGGATAGCCGCGGTACAGCAACTCACCTTTGTCGCCATCAATATAGGTGATCGAAGAATTACATGCCGCAGTCGACATGAAACCTGGATCATATGTGAACATGCCGGTAGAGCCATACAACTTACGGATGTCTATAACATCAGGACCAATCGATCCCTTGTAAATCGGCATATCCAATGATGGCGAGCCATCAGAGAATGAGAGGGTTGCTTTTGTTTCAGAATTAGTCATGGCTCTTCCTTCAGATAAGAGGTGAGTCGTTAATCAAAAAAACACAAAAAAAATCATTTCCAGTCAGGCAATCCGCAGACGAGAGAGCAAAGCGTGAACATGTGGCAAATCCACTTCTGCTTCCGGCTCTTTCTTCGCCATTATCAAGTCCATCAGGACACTGTCTGACAATTCCATCAGGCGACTGAAGGCATCCACCTCTTCATCACTTAATGACTCTTCATTGATATCCAGAAATCGCGTCAGTATCAGATCGTTTTCCAATAATCCGCGTCGTGCACGCCAGCGAAGACGAGCACGCTTCACCGGATCACTTTGATGAGAATTTCCTGCAAGCTCAGACATAGTTACTTTCTCTTTTAATGCTTCCATTTCATGCAGCTCTTCAAAAAAAACTGCATGAAATAGAAGTGGCGCCTGACAGCGCCACTTCAAATTGATCAGACTGCGCGACGAACCATTAATTCTTTGATTTTGCCGATTGCCCGGGTCGGATTCAGACCTTTAGGGCAAACATCAACACAGTTCATGATTGAGTGGCAACGGAACAGACGATATGGATCTTCCAGATTATCCAGACGCTGCGCAGTTGCTTCATCGCGTGAATCAGCGATAAAACGATATGCCTGCAACAGACCGGCAGGACCTACGAATTTATCAGGATTCCACCAGAACGATGGGCATGAGGTTGAGCAGCATGCGCAAAGAATACATTCGTACAAGCCATCTAACTCTTCACGCTCTTCAGGTGATTGCAGACGCTCTTTTTCCGGAGGAATAGAGTCATTCATCAGGTAAGGCTTAATGGAATTGTATTGCTTGAAGAATTGCGTCATATCCACGATCAGATCGCGAATCACAGGCAAACCTGGCAATGGACGCAAAACGATAGGCTCAGACAATTCATTCAGATTAGTAGTACAAGCCAGACCGTTCTTACCATTGATATTCATCGCATCAGAACCGCACACACCTTCACGGCATGAACGACGCAAGGCCAACGAATCATCAACGTCAGCTTTGATGCGCTGCAATGCATCGAGTAACATTTTGTCGGTATCTTGCAATTCGACGGTGAGATCCTGCATGTAAGGCTTTGCATCCTTATCAGGATCATAGCGATAAATTTTAAATTTCAGTGTACGTGCCATAGTGTTATCTCTTTAGAATGTACGAGCTTTTGGCTTGAAGGTTTCAACAGTCAGAGGCTTAGTCACAACTGGTTTGTAGTCGAGGCGATTGCCTTCGGAATACCAGAGGGTATGCTTCATCCAGTTATCGTCATCACGTTTTTCGTAATCGCGGTGAGCATGCGCACCACGAGATTCTTTACGTGCATTCGCCGATGTGATGGTCGCTTTCGCTGTTTCAATCAGGTTATCCAACTCCAGCGCTTCAACACGGGCTGTGTTAAACACTTTGGATTTATCTTTAAACGAAACATGCTTACGGCGCTCATCAAGCTCCATAATTTCTTTGTAGCCTTCTTGCAGTAACTCGTCTGTACGGAATACGCCGCAATGCTGCTGCATCGTTTTCCGGATCGCATTTGCCACATCCTGAACGCGCTCTGAACCAGTAGAGTTTTCAATGCGTGATAAACGCTCCAGGGCAACATCAGCCGCGTCAGCAGGCAACTCTTTATTGCTGCGTGCTTTGAGGTTACTTGCAACGATATGATTACCCGCAGCACGTCCAAACACCAACAGATCAAGTAAAGAATTTGTACCCAGACGATTTGCACCATGCACGGATACGCAGGCACATTCGCCGATCGCATACAAGCCGTTTACAATTTCATTGCTGCCGTTTTTAGTCGTAACAACCTGACCGTGAATATTGGTCGGAATACCGCCCATCTGGTAGTGGATTGTTGGAACGACAGGAATAGGCTCTTTAGTTGCATCCACGTTCGCGAATTTATGTGCGATTTCGAGAATGGATGGCAGACGCTTCTGAATTGTGTCAGCACCAATGTGACGCAAATCGAGCATAACGTGATCTTTATTCGGACCACAGCCGCGACCTTCTTTAATTTCCTGATCCATAGAACGGGAAACGAAATCACGTGGAGCCAGATCCTTCAGCGTTGGCGCGTAGCGTTCCATGAAACGCTCACCCTGGCTATTCACCAGAATACCGCCCTCACCGCGCACACCTTCAGTGATCAAAACACCCGCACCAGCAACACCAGTCGGGTGGAACTGCCAGAATTCCATATCCTGCAAAGGCAAACCAGCCCGTGCCGCCATACCCATACCGTCGCCGGTATTGATAAATGCGTTAGTAGAAGCAGCCCAGATACGACCAGCGCCGCCGGTAGCAAAAATCGTTTGCTTCGCTTCCAGCATCATCACTTCGCCAGTTTCCATTTCCAGCGCAACGACACCAACAACATCGCCTTCAGCATCACGAATCAGGTCAATCGCCATCCACTCAACAAAGAAGTGTGTACGGGCGCGAACGTTACGCTGATACAGCGTATGCAACAACGCGTGACCGGTACGATCAGCTGCCGCGCAAGCGCGCTGAACTGGCTTTTCACCAAAATTCGCAGTGTGACCGCCAAATGGACGTTGATAAATCGTACCATCAGCATTGCGGTCAAATGGCATACCAAAGTGCTCCAGCTCATAGACCACTTTTGGTGCTTCGCGACACATAAATTCAATTGCGTCCTGATCGCCAAGGTAATCACCACCCTTGACCGTATCAAACATGTGCCAGAACCAGTTATCCTCAGACATATTCCCTAAAGAAGCACCGATACCACCTTGTGCTGCAACCGTGTGAGAACGCGTTGGAAAAACCTTAGAGAGCACCGCGACATTCAGACCAGCTTCAGCCAATTGCAACGAAGCACGCATGCCTGAACCACCAGCACCGACGATAACCGCATCAAAACGACGGGTAGGAATTGCGGATTTAATTGCAGCCACTTTTATACTCTCCACAAAATCTGTGCTGCATAACCAGCACTAGCAACCAGCCACAAAATAGTGGCAACCTGAAATACCAGACGGACAAACACATTGTGTGTCACATAATCCATCCAGACATCACGCATACCAACCCAAGCGTGATACAACAAGCAGATAACTACAGAAAACGTCGCCAACTTAAACCATTGGTGAGCAAAAATCCCGGCCCAACCTTCGTAAGTAAAGTTACTGCCCGTCAAAAACATCGCCAGCAAAATAACTGTGTACGATGCCATGACAATCGCCGTAACACGTTGTGCCAGCCAATCACGCACACCGTAATGTGCACCTACAACGAGGCGCTTAGGGCCAATGTTGTTATTTGCCATTTAAAATACTCCAAACAATTTCAAGCCGATCAAGGCAGCCAAAGAAACACTGACGATCAACACGCTTAAAGCAGATTTACGCGCTGTATGCTTATCAAGACCGTAGTGCAGATCCATAATCAGATGGCGTACACCTGCACAAAAGTGATGCAGATAGGCCCAGACGAGTGCGAGAATAACCAACTTAACAAATACGCCGGAAGTAAAACGCTGCAACTCCGCGAACGACACCTCAGAAGTAACGCTCTTGTCCAACAAATACAGAATGAAAGGCAACAACAAGAACATCAACATTCCACTAATGCGGTGCAAAATAGAAACCACACCCGCCAGCGGCAAGCGGTATCCAGTTGCATCTACCAGGCGCATCACTCCATAGCGCGGCCTGTTTTTCACTACTTCAGACATAAATAATCTCCCCATTAACTAGTCTGTACAAAAACCCTGCAATTTTCGCTCATTTTGGTGCATTGCACCAACAAAAATGACCTCATTCTGCAAAACTTCTCTATCTTAATACTAAATACAATTATGCGCTGAGCTGACTCCGGCTAAAATCGCGCAAAAACCAGCCCAATTCACTAGCTCAATTCATTCCGGTAATGATGACTGGTCGTCAAATACAAACCCCGTCGCAACTCCACCGGCTTATCACCATAAGTAAAGGAAACACGCTCAACATTCAGCAGCGGCGTTCCCATATTCACATGCAGCAAATGCGCGGCAACATCGTCAGCACAAACCGCTCTGATCTGCTCGGAAGCACGAATCATATGCGTACCGAACTCGGTCTCAAACAAACCGTACATCGGCCCTTTATATTCATTCAGCCGTTCAGCCGTCAACCCCTTAAAAATAGAGCCCGGCAACCACAGATCATCAAGAATTGTCGGCACACCTGAAAATGACTGAACCCGACGAATAAAGACTACGGAATCACCGGACTTAATTTCAAGCAAACGCGCAACCTCAGCCGGCGCCCGCAAACGGCGAACCTCAATAATTTGATTTTCGGGATAATGTGGCACACCTTCATCCGGCGCCAATCTGAGAAAACGGAACTGCGCTCTGGCCTCGTGATGAGTCGCAACGAAAGTCCCCTTCCCCTGGCGGCGTACCACCAGATTTTCAGCAGACAATTCGTCGATTGCTTTGCGCACCGTACCTTGACTAACTTTAAAGCGACTCGCCAACTCCATCTCGCTGGGAATGAGCTCGCCCGGCTTCCACTCTCCGGATTGCAAACCCTGAGTAATCAATGCTTTGATTTGCTGATAAAGAGGACTAAAGGTTGGCGCCGCACCGGCAACCGAACCTGCAACGCCAGCGCCGGAACTCATCGAGCTCCCCGGATAAATATTGGCATTTGGTGTGATAGAAGTCATAGTCCGCAATTTCACCACAAAAACACCCGTCACGTCCAGAAATAACTTCCGACTTATATGTCTTATATAAGACATAAGATAGTGATTGACATGGTAAAACTTAGAGCCTACACTCGCGTCCGAGCGATTAACACTGATAGCAGCAAAGGCGTAAATGCAGCAAACAACTATCAGGCAATATAGTTTAAATATCTGCAATGTAAAGCGAAAAGCACATGGAAACATGTATTTTGGCTGACCAGCAGACAATTTCAGCGGTATCATTGAGTATTTTCCGTTGCGGGCAAGTATCGTCGCAACATGTTTGAACATCATTTTTCATACCACTTTTCGGAGATGCATCATGGCTAAATCACCTATGCGCGTAGCTGTTACCGGCGCTGCTGGTCAAATCGGTTATTCCCTTCTGTTCCGTATTGCTAATGGCGATATGCTTGGTAAAGATCAGCCAGTCATTCTGCAATTACTGGAAATCCCAGACGAAAAAGCTCAAAAAGCGCTGAAAGGCGTGATGATGGAAATCGACGATTGCGCGTTCCCATTGCTGGCTGGCATGACAGCACACAGCGATCCAATGACAGCATTCAAAGATATCGACGTTGCTTTGTTAGTTGGTGCACGTCCACGTGGCCCAGGCATGGAACGTAAAGATCTGCTCGAAGCCAATGCGCAGATTTTCACAGTTCAAGGTAAAGCCTTAGATGCAGTTGCATCACGCAATGTCAAAGTTCTGGTGGTTGGTAATCCAGCTAACACGAACGCTTACATCGCAATGAAATCGGCACCTAATCTGCCTGCGAAAAACTTCACTGCGATGCTGCGCCTGGATCACAACCGCGCCCTGTCTCAAGTCGCTGCAAAAATTGGCAAGCCAGTTGCTGCAATCGAAAAACTCTGCGTATGGGGCAATCACTCCCCAACAATGTATGCTGACTATCGTTTTGCGACTGCAGATGGCGCTTCCGTTAAAGATCTGATCAACGATCAAGTCTGGAACAAAGACGTATTCCTGCCAACAGTCGGCAAACGCGGCGCAGCAATTATTGAAGCCCGTGGCCTGTCTTCTGCAGCGTCTGCAGCGAATGCCGCAATTGACCACGTGCGTGACTGGGTTTTGGGCACAAACGGTAAATGGACAACCATGGGCATTCCTTCCGATGGCTCTTATGGCATCCCTGAAGGCACGATGTTCGGCTTCCCCGTAACAACAGAAAATGGCGAATACAAAATCGTTCAGGGTCTGGAAATCGACGAATTCTCCCGTGAACGCATCAACATCACACTCAACGAATTGCAAGAAGAGCGTGATGGTGTAAAACATCTGGTTGGCTGATTTTAATAAAGGCAGAATTCATGCAAATGTGAGCTCTGCCTGTCAGCATTTATTGCCATAGCCTGATGCATCCTTCTCAAGCCTTATTTCAGGATCAGCTAACACCGGTATTTTTACCGGTTTGCGATCACTATGCAGGTTCAGAAAAGTTAATGCGTAAGTCTATGGCGCTTCAGCAGCAGCTTGGCGCCATATTTGACATCACGTTTGACTGTGAGGATGGTGCCGCGACTGGCAATGAAACTGAGCACGCCAGGCTGGTAGTAGATCTGCTGAATAGTCAGGAAAATCATCACAACCGCATCGGTGTCAGAGTACACGACATCCATCACGCGGCGTTTGAACAGGATTTATCCATCATATTGCCAGCCGCAGCACATAAACTGGCTTATGTCGTATTACCCAAAGTTGACTCAGCACCACAGGTTGCAGATGCGATAAAAAGAATAAATTTGCATGCGGAAGCCGCTGGCAGAAAGCATTTACCCGTTCATGTTCTGATTGAATCGCACGAAGCAATCGCGAATGTGATGGCGATCGCAGCGCTCCCACAAGTTGAATGCCTGTCATTTGGCGTTATGGATTTTGTCTCAGCTCATTTTGGCGCAATTCCTGCTTCTGCAATGCGTTCGCCGGGACAATTTGAACATCCCTTAGTCGTTCGCGCAAAACTGGAAATAGCGGCAGCTTGCCATCGCTACGGAAAAGTACCATCACACAATGTAACAACAGAGATCAAGGACTCCAGTATCATCGCCAATGATGCGAAGCGAGCGAAAAATGATTTAGGTTACACACGCATGTGGAGTATTCATCCGGATCAGATTCAAACGATCATCAACGCAATGGCCCCCAAATATGATGAAGTGGCTGAAGCAACCGCTATACTGGTGGCCGCACAAGAAAAACAATGGGCCCCGATTCAATTTCAGGGAAAATTGCATGACAGGGCCAGTTACCGTTACTACTGGACTATCTTGAAACGCGCCGAATCAGGTGCAACTGACTTGCCAGCAATGGCGCAAGATTTACTTAAAGGAGACTAACTATGAATACCTTGTCACTCCGCATTGCAGGCTTGGTGTTTGCCGGCAGCTTTATTTTTTCGCCGATGACAGCACACGCTGAAATCGCAAAGAACAAAGCAAAAGTGTCATCCAAAGCAAGCAAGACCACGGCGCATGCCGTCAAGGACGAGGAAGAAGCTGAACCGGATGTGCAATTACATGCCAGCGCTGATTACAAATGCGAACTGGGTAATTCCCTCACGATGTACAGCAATG
Source organism: Cognatundibacterium rivi (assembly GCF_018139565.1). Taxonomy (GTDB): domain Bacteria; phylum Pseudomonadota; class Gammaproteobacteria; order Burkholderiales; family Burkholderiaceae_D; genus Undibacterium; species Undibacterium rivi. The sequence continues at coordinate 116,512 of NZ_JAGSPK010000002.1, read as the reverse complement.
CAGAGGATCCGCAACATATCGCCATGCGTTGGAAAAAGCGCCTGTACCGTATGTCACGCGTAGAAACGACGACCGGTGCCAATCGCTTCGAAAATACGAAGGCTGGCTTTATCTGGATCGGCATTCCTGCGAAAGGACTACTGCTTGACTCTCGCAAAGGTCTGCAACTTGCAAACGAATGCAAGACCCAGCAGCAGGTATTAGCCGAATCGTCAGCAGGCACCGACAGTGCTGTACAAACAAAATAGTTTTCAAGCTTTTTAAGTTCAAGCCCACTTCACCCAATGTGCACACACATCTGTGTATGCATCGGGTGGCGTGGGATAGTAGTAAACATGTTATTTGATCTTTGATTTTTGTAAATAAGGAACAGCCATGAGCCAAAATGCGTATCAAGATGCATTCAAAACCCTGAAAGATTTTAAAATTTCAGACACGAAGAAAGGCAAGTTCTTCTCTTTGCCTGCACTGGAAAAAACCCTGGACGTTAAAATTTCCCGTCTGCCAGTTTCCATTCGCGTGGTTCTGGAATCTGTTCTGCGTAATTGCGACGGCAAAAAAGTTACGGAAGAACACGTCAAGCAATTAGCTAACTGGGGTGCGACTGCAGCCCGCGTAGACGAAATTCCTTTCGTGGTTTCCCGCGTAGTATTGCAAGATTTCACCGGCGTTCCTTTGCTGGCCGATCTGGCAGCGATGCGTAACGTCGCCGCAAAACAAGGCAAAAATCCAAAAAATATCGAACCACTGGTACCAGTTGATCTGGTCGTGGATCACTCTGTACAAATCGATCATTTCCGCGAAAAGAAAGCGCTGGATCTGAACATGAAACTGGAATTCTCACGCAACAACGAGCGTTATCAGTTCATGAAATGGGGTATGCAAGCGTTTGATACATTCGGCGTGGTTCCTCCTGGCTTCGGTATCGTTCACCAAGTGAATCTGGAATACCTGGCACGTGGCGTACACAAAGTTAAAGACGCGAAGAAAAACGAAGTTTACTATCCGGACACATTGGTAGGTACTGATTCTCACACCACCATGATCAACGGTATCGGCGTGGTCGGCTGGGGTGTTGGTGGTATCGAAGCGGAAGCCGGTATGCTGGGTCAACCGGTCTACTTCCTGACTCCTGACGTTGTTGGTGTAAATCTGACAGGCGCATTGCGCGAAGGCTGCACTGCAACCGATCTGGTACTGACAATCACTGAGTTGCTGCGTAAAGCAAAAGTTGTTGGAAAATTCGTTGAATTCTTCGGTGAAGGCACACGCACATTGTCTCTGACAGATCGCGCAACCATCGCCAACATGGCACCGGAATACGGCGCAACGATGGGCTTCTTCCCAGTTGATGAAGCAACCATCGACTACTTCAAAGGCACTGGCCGTACTAAAGCAGAAATCGATGCATTCGAAGGCTATTTCAAAGCGCAAAAAATGTTCGGTATTCCGAAAAAAGGCGACATTGACTACACCACCGAACTGAACCTCGATCTGTCCACCGTAGCTCCTTCCCTGGCTGGTCCTAAACGTCCACAGGATCGTATTGAAATCGGCAACGTCAAATCGACTTTTGCTGACCTGTTCTCCAAGCCTGTTGCAGAAAACGGCTTCAACAAGAACGCTGACGATCTGAGTAAAGAGTACACCAACGCAGATGGCGTCAAAGTGAAAAACGGTGACGTTCTGATCGCGGCGATTACATCTTGCACTAACACATCCAATCCTAGCGTATTGCTGGCAGCTGGCTTGCTGGCGAAAAAAGCAGTTGAAGCTGGCTTGAAAGTAGCTCCACATATCAAAACATCGCTGGCGCCTGGCTCCCGCGTTGTGACTAAATATCTGGAAGCCGCTGGTCTGTTGCCTTACCTGGAAAAACTGGGTTTCGGCGTAACTGCATACGGTTGCACCACCTGTATCGGTAACGCCGGTGATCTGACACCAGCAATGAACGAAGCGATTGTCGCCAACGATGTGGTTGCCGCAGCAGTATTGTCCGGTAACCGTAACTTTGAAGCGCGTATCCATCCGAATATCCGCTCTAACTTCCTGGCATCCCCTCCACTCGTCGTTGCTTACGCTATTGCTGGCAACATGACGAAAGATTTGATGACAGAACCAGTTGGTCGCGTTAAAGGTAAAGACATTTTCCTGGGTGACATCTGGCCAACCAGCGCAGAAATTCAAAAACTGATGAAGTTTGCGATGAATGCAAAAACATTCAAAGACAACTATGCTGACGTGAAAGGCGCGCCAGGCAAATTGTGGGAAAACATCAAGGGTGTGGCAGAAGGCGAAGTCTACAACTGGCCTGCTTCCACTTACATTGCTGAACCACCATTCTTTGCTGACTTCGCTATGGAGCCAAAAGCTGCTGCGACTGGCATCACTGGTGCACGCGCACTGGGCGTATTTGGTGACTCCATCACGACTGACCATATCTCTCCAGCTGGCTCTATCAAAGAATCCAGCCCAGCAGGTAAATGGCTGAAAGAAAATGGCGTATTGAAGGCTGACTTCAACTCCTACGGTTCACGTCGCGGTAACCACGAAATCATGATGCGCGGTACGTTTGCCAATGTACGTATCAAAAATCTGATGATCCCTGCGAAAGAAGATGGCTCCCGCGTTGAAGGTGGCGAAACATTGTTCCAGCCAACAGGTGAACAGATGTCAATCTACGATGCAGCGATGAAATACGTTGCTGAAGGCACACCAACCATGATCTTCGGCGGCGAAGAATATGGTACAGGCTCCTCCCGTGACTGGGCTGCGAAAGGTACGCAATTGCTGGGCGTGAAAGCAGTTATCGCTCGCTCTTTCGAACGTATTCACCGCTCCAATCTGGTTGGTATGGGTGTATTGCCATTGCAATTCCTGGGCAGCGACAGTGTTGATTCCTTAGGCATTACAGGCAATGAGTCTTTCGATCTGAAAGGTATCGAAAACGACATCAAACCTCAACAGGAAGTTACTCTGGTCATCCACCGTGCTAACGGTGAAACTCAGGAAGTGAAAGTGCTGTTGCGCATTGATACGCCTATCGAAGTTGATTACTACAAACATGGCGGTATCCTGCCATTCGTCTTGCGTCAATTATTGTCGGCAGCGTAATGCATCAATGCCGCTGTCAAAACAGCGGCATTGTGAAATAAAAATGGGGTGCACTCCTTCTGGAATGCACCCCATTTTTTTGCCTGATAATCCATAAGCTTGTGTGTGATTGCAAGGAAGTTGTAAGCCAGCCCGTTTAATGTAACGCTATGCCTGAATTACATCTGCCGTGTCGCAGACGGCATTCAAACAATCAGCTACTAAAACAGTTTCAAATTCTTTCAGGAGACAATTATGTGGAAAATTCTCGTCGGCTTTATTATTTTTGCCGCTGCAGCTTTGTTTTTAATTTTCAAAGCTGGCGACAAAGTTGACATGCAAGGCGAAGCGGCTGGTCACAATCCAACCGAAGTTCATTCAGCGTCCGCCAGCGCCGAAGCAGCAACACCAACACCGGTTGCCGCGCCTGCTCCAGCCAGCGATGCCGCTACCGGCAGCAAATAATTTAGTCGCTCTTCTCTGCATCAATCCATTAATTTTCCGCATTGATTAGTGAGTAAAAAAAGCTGCCTTATTTCAGGCAGCTTTTTTCATTTCTGCCAGCGCCTGCTCAATGTCGGCAATCAAATCTGCCGGCTCTTCCAGACCAATATTAAAGCGCACCAAAATACCACGTGCCTGCCAGCGATCCCGCATCTGCTCTATGCGATAAGGCAGACACAAGCTGTGCGCACCACCCCAGCTGAAACCAATCTTGAATAAGTTCAGACTATCGACAAAACGATCCGTTTGCTGCTCTGTATAACGCTCATCAAACAGCACAGAAAACAAGCCTCCGGCACCGCTGAAATCACGTTTCCAGATCTCATGTCCGGGACAATCGGGCAATGCGGGATGCAGCACGGTACTGATCTCCGGCCGCTGCGCCAGCCAGGCAGCAACTTCACGCGCACTGCGGTCATGCGCCTCAAAACGTAATTTCAGGCTCGGTAAGTTACGCAATACCAGATACACATCATCCATGCCCACACCAAACCCCAGACGCATGTGTGCAAGCTGCAAACGGGTATGTATTGCTTTGTCTTTGGTAATCACTGCCCCCATTAAGACATCCGAGCCACCACTCTGGTATTTCGTCAGGGCCTGCATAATGATATCGACGCCATGTTCAAATGCTGGAAATGCGATGCCTGCAGACCAGGTGTTATCAAGCGCTACCAACACTCCCCGGGCATGTGCAGCAGCGCAAATGGCCGGGATATCCGGCACTTCCATCGATACCGAGCCCGGTGCTTCAGTCCAGATCAGGCGGGTATTTTCCTGAATCAAACCAGCAATATCTGCACCAATCAACGGGTCATAAAAACGTGCGCTGACAGCATAATTCTGACTCAGCCAATTCGCCAGATCTCGATTCGGGTTATAGACGTTATCCGGAATCAGGACATCATCTCCACTTTTCAACAACGCCAGATTGATCAGCGTAATCGCCGCCAGACCACTCGGCACCAACAGGCAATGATCACCCTGCTCTATTTCTGCTAAACGCGCCTCGAGGGTAAAACTGGTTGGCGTGCCATGCAAGCCATAGGTATATGAGGATTTATCCTGCCAACTGCGTGATCGCATCGCCGCGACACTGTCAAACAACACTGTCGACGCGTGATGAATCGCGACCGGAAACGCACCAAAACCATCCGGCGCTGTATAAGCACTATGAATCGCACGGGTAGCAACACCAGATATCTGAGCTTCTTTTTTTGTCATATAACACCTTGATTGATTCAGTAATATCAAAACATTCCAGCACACATCTGAGCAAAGAATATACTCCCCCCAGTATATTGAGAGACCCATATTCGACAAGGAGATTTCATACATTTACTCAAAAAAATGGGGGAGTATCCATCAAAACCAGATTTTCCCAGATAAATCACCTATCTCATTAGCGTAACGGAAACAGATCGGCGCCAATTATTCCCGCCATCAAAAACAGAACATCATCGTCATTTTGTAAAACATCGTTTCAACGCAGCAAAAACCAGTATGACTGAGGACCAACATAAATTTCCTGTAATAAAAGTCGATTAGAATGACACCTTTGTATCCAAGAGGACATCGCTATTTTTCACCCTTGTCTCAGTCCGACCAGCAGAAGGAAAAATGCGGCCATATCAATCATTGACTACACCACGACTAAAACGAAAGTACACCCCCGTATTTGCAATGAGATGAATGCCCTCCTTTTAATACTCCGCAGTAGCTTACTCGTCTATCTGATTCTGATTCCAGTCTTCACCCAGGCAGCAGTCACCCGGGTCATCTATTCAGCCGGTGAAGTTCAGAATGAAACGCGCTTTAATGACGTGATTGAAATTCTGTGTACTGCACTGGAAAAAACCCGCTCACGATACGGTGATTATGAGTGTCTGCCAGACGCGCAAATCATGCCGAAAAAACGGGTATTACAAGAACTGGAAAAATCCGAACATAACATTAATGTCACGTGGAATCCAACCTCGATCGAGTTGGAACAACGCTTTGCGACGATACGCTTTCCTTTGCGCAAAGGCTTGCTCGGTTATCGCGTTCTTTTGATCAACAAAGAAAATCAACAGAAATTTGACCAGATAAAGACGCCGGAAGACCTGAAAAAAGTGAGTCTGGGTCAGGGTGTTGCCTGGAATGACAATGCAATCTATGAGAATTACGGCATCAGGGTTATACAGGGAAAATATTCCCAGCTTTTCAAAATGCTGACCGCCAATCGTTTCGATGGATTCCCGCGTGGCATTGGCGAAATCCTGAGCGAGTACGAAAAAAACAAAGAACGCAATCCAGAACTGACCATAGAAAAGAATCTGCTGATTTACTACCCGTTCCCCTACTACTTTTTCTTTAACAAACAAGACACCGCGATACGGGACAGAGTGGAAGCCGGTTTACGTATCATGCAAAAAGATGGCAGCTTCGATGCGATCTTCAATAAATACCATCAAGATGCAATCGAAAAGCTGAATTTAAAAGGACGAAACCTTATACGCCTGAGCAACCCGCTGCTTCCGAAAAATACACCAGTGAACGATGCAAAACTTTGGTATGTTCCCGTCAAATAGCATGAGCATACGTCGTATTTGCCACTCAGGTTTGCGGATACTATTCGTATAAAAAAAGGCGCTATATGCGCCTTTTTTTATTTCTTGCTACGTAGCTTCTTCGTTTTCTGTGGTTCAGTATTCACTATCTCTAACGTAAAATCCTGCCGGATATTGCCATCAGCGGATAACCAGATACCACGCACAGTTTGACCTTGAAGATCACCATCCCATTGACCGGAAACATCCGTACCATCCACCGATTCTTCCATACTCAGCCTGTCTGCGGTCACTTCCCCGGCCAGCAAAATTTTCTGACTTTGCTGCGCACCTGCGATAACGACATAATTGCCTTCAACACTGTCGCGATCTTCGGTTTTCGGTTGCAAATGCATACGCACCTGCTTAGTACCCAAGTGACCACGCAATTCTATGGCTCTGGTAAACACGGGATTTGACATCGCGCCAGCAGTTTGCAGCTCCTGCGCCTGGACTGTCCCTATACACAGGCAAGCTAGCAGCGATAGTCCGACTGATAACATCAACTTCATCAAACAGCCTCACCCCACAAATCATGCGCATCTGCCGCGGTAATGGTGACGTTAACGAATTCTCCCACCTTCAACTTGCGATGCGGTTCAAATGGGGGTTTGACATAAACAACACCATCAATTTCCGGTGCATCCGCAGACGAGCGGCCAACGCCGCCACTACGGTCGAGAGAATCGATCAACACGCGTACCGTTTTACCGATTTTCGCTTGCAAACGTTTTTTAGAAATTTCTTCCTGCAACTCCATTACACGACGACGGCGATCTTCGCGAACATCATCCGGTAATTGATTAGCTAATTCGTTCGCTGTTGCGCCTTCCACCGGTGAATACGCAAAACAACCAAGTCGGTCGATTTCTGCTTCTTTCAGGAAATCCAGAAGGTATTCAAATTCTTCTTCTGTCTCACCAGGGAAACCGGCGATAAAGGTCGAGCGTATCGTGATTTCCGGGCACATCTCGCGCCAGGCCTTGATACGTTCTATATTTTTTTCGCCACTGGCTGGGCGCTTCATCCGTTTCAGCACATCGGGGTGCGCATGTTGCAGTGGCACATCCAGATAAGGTAAAACATGGCCGTTGTTCATGAATGGAATAATCTGATCCACGTGCGGATACGGATAGACATAATGCAGACGCACCCATGCATCGTATTGCTTCGCGAGTTCACCGAGCGCTTCAACCAGTTGCGTCATGTGTGTCTTAACTGGTTTGCCGTTCCAGAAGCCAGTGCGGAACTTCACGTCCACGCCATAGGCACTGGTATCCTGCGAAATAACCAGCAACTCTTTCACTCCAGCTTTGAACAGGTTTTCCGCTTCCAGCATCACGTCCGCGATTGGACGCGACACCAGATCGCCGCGCATAGAAGGAATAATACAGAAACTGCAGCGATGATTACAACCTTCAGAAATTTTGAGATAAGCAAAATGCTTAGGTGTCAGCTTCACGCCCTGCGCTGGCACCAGATCAATGAAAGGTTCGTGCGGCTTAGGCAAATGCTTATGAACAGCATTCATTACTTCACCGAGAGCGTGTGGCCCGGTCACTTCCAGAACTTTGGGATGAATAGACTGAATCATGTCGTTGCCATCTGCATCCTTCTTCGCACCAAGGCAACCAGTCACAATCACCTTGCCGTTTTCAGCCAAAGCTTCGCCGATGGCATCAAGAGACTCCTGAACCGCCGCATCAATAAATCCGCAGGTATTGACGATGACCAGATCGGCACCGTCATAAGATTTCGCAGTTTCATATCCTTCAGCACGAAGCTGGGTCAGGATTTGTTCAGAGTCAACCAGTGCCTTCGGGCATCCAAGGGATACAAATCCAACTTTAGGAGAGTTCGTGGCTTCGGTGCGGCGTATTTCAGTAATGGACATAACGGTGCGTAGATAACAAAAAGGGTACAAAAGCGAATCCGCCATTGTACCCTTTACCACCTTTTTTTGCCCAGCTCAGGATGAAAATTCCTGAAAAATCAGAGGCTTAAGCTGCTGCAATTAAAATGCTTGCTTACTTTTTATTCACATCTTCCGGGTTAAACGGAAAAACATTGAATATATTTTTAGCCTGATTTTGCATCTGCTCCTGCATTTGTACGAACAGATTTTTACTTTGATCGATGTAATTACCCATCATGCCCTGCATCATCGGCCCCTGAACATTCATGAATTGCGTCCACATTTCAGGGCTGAACGGCTTACCTTCGTAGATTCCTTTGGAATTTTCAGCCAGTTTATTCTGGATATCAATGAATGCCTGTACGTTTTTCTCAAGGTAATTACCCATCATCCCTTGCATAGCATGGCCGTAGTAACGAATGATTTGGGATAACACAACGCTGGAAAACATAGGTGAGCCACCGGCCTCTTCTTCGAGAATAATCTGCAGCAAAATACTACGCGTCAGATCTTCACCTGTTTTAGCATCAACCACGGCGAAATCGTCGTTTTCAAGCACAAACTGCTTTACATCCACCAAGGTAATGTAACTACTCGTTTGCGTATCGTAGAGACGGCGATTCGGATATTTTTTAATCAGATGCTGTGTTGATTTTTTTGCGCTATTCATTGAAATCTCAATTGATAACTTACACATCTGGCTTCATCGCGAAATCAAATTTCGACTAAATAAAACCAAGACTCACTCAAACAAACGCTTGCACTCCGACGTGACTGAGTACAGCAATTTGATTGTCCCCTTTTTTTATCGCTATTTTTAACGTTGTTTTTAAATCGGCAAAAAAATATGCCCACCAAAATCCTTACTTTGGTGAGCATATTCTACCGCATTGCAGTAAAAAAACAGTAGCAAACTTGTTTAAATTGACATCGAACAACAAACAACCGTGACCACTGGCATCACTGTTATCCCATATGCAAACCGCCATTAATCGAGAAGTCGGACCCTGTTGCATATCCACCTTCATCCGATGCGATCCAGGCGACAATAGAAGCGATTTCTTCAGGTTCTGCCAGACGTTTTACCGGGATGCCGGAAACGATTTTTTCAAGCACATCTGGGCGAATCGCTTTCACCATATCCGTACCGACATAACCTGGAGAGACCGTGTTAACCGTCACACCTTTGGTCGCAACTTCCTGTGCCAGCGCCATCGTAAATCCATGAATACCAGCTTTCGCAGTGGAATAATTAGTCTGACCAAATTGCCCCTTCTGCCCATTGACTGAAGAGATATTAATAATCCGCCCCCAGCCACGATCAACCATGCCTTCAATAACTTGCTTAGTGACGTTAAACAAAGAGTTCAAATTGGTATCCATCACAGCATCCCAATCGGCCTTGCTCATTTTCCGGAACTGACCATCACGGGTAATGCCGGCGTTATTCACCAACACATCAATTTCACCAACTTCTGCCTTAACTTTATCAAAAGCAGCTTTGGTCGATTCCCAGTCTGAAACATTCCCCTCAGAAGCGTGAATATCCAGTCCCTCGGCACGCATATCGGCCAACCATTTATCCTTACGAGGAGAGTTCGGGCCGCAACCTGCAATGACGGTATAGCCTTCTTTGCACAAACGTCTGCAAATTGGAGTCCCGATTCCACCCATACCACCAGTTACGTACGCAACACGTTTCGCCATACTTTTTCTCCTGTTTTAAATTTAAACTGCAGAAATATCTACCATTACCCTAATTTGCTCTGACTTTGACGTAGCGTCCGGGGGCCGCTTCGATTTCCGCATATTCTGCATTTCCCGGTTTCGCAGGTGCCTTCACCATTTTCCCGCCATGTTTTGCCAGAAATTCTGACCATACCGGCCACCAGCTACCTTGATGTTCAACTGCGCCGGAAAACCAGGCATCAGCGCTCTCCGTTGCAACCGGATTAAACCAATAGCTACGTTTTTTCTTTGCCGGAGGATTGATAACGCCAGCGATATGACCTGAAGCACCGAGCACAAACATATTTCGCTCCTTGTGCTCCGGATTCAATATTTTCAGCGATGCAAAAGCGGCCTTCCAGGGCACGATGTGATCCTCGCGGGAACCGTACACAAATACAGGCGCATCAATCGCGCCCAGAGAAACCTGATTACCTGCAACGGTCAACTCGCTGGTTTGTCGTAATTTATTTTCCAGGTAAGTATTTCTCAGATACCAGCAAAACATAGGCCCCGGTAAATTAGTGCTGTCGGCATTCCAATATAAAAGGTCGAACGGCGGTGGTGCCTCTCCTTTCAGATAATTCGATTGCACATAGCTCCACACCAGATCATTTGCACGTAAGCTTGAAAAAGTGCTGGCCAGATCACGGCCCGGCATGATGCCTTTTCGTCCGATACTTTGCTCACGCAATGCAACCTGCACTTCATCTACAAACACGTCCAGCACACCTGTGTCTGAAAAGTCCAGCAAGGTGGTCAACAGTGTGAGGCTGCTTGCGGGATGAATTCCACGTGCCGCCAACACCGCTAAAGCCGTCGAAATAATCGTGCCACCGACGCAAAAACCAAAGGCGTTCACCTTTTCCTGTTTACTGATTGTGCGTACGACCTCAAAAGCTTTGATTGCACCGTCTTCAATGTAGTCGTCCCATGTCACTTCAGACATAGACTCATCGGGGTTGGCCCAAGAAACGAGAAATACCATATGCCCTTGCTCAACGGCATAGCGCACCAGCGAGTTCTCCGGCTGCAGATCAAGAATGTAATATTTATTAATGCAAGGCGGAATCATCAGCAACGGGCGCTGATGAACTGTTTTCGTCAGGGGGGTATATTGAATCAACTGAAATAAATGGTTTTCAAAAACCACTTTACCTTCTGTTGTCGCTACGTTTTTACCCACTTCAAATGCTGACTCATCCGTCTGCGAAATGCGTCCTTTTTGCATATCAGCGAGCATCTGACTGATACCTCTGGCCAGACTTTCCCCTTTGCTTTCTATGAGCTTTGACTGCGCCTCGGGGTTTGTGACCAGAAAATTGGCTGGCGACATCGCATCAATCATTTGCTGCACCGCAAAACTGATTTTTTGTTTAATTTTTTGCGGCGCTTCAACTGCCTCAGCAATTGCCATCAGAAACCGTGCATTCAGCAAATAGCTGGCAGCGCTATAAGAGTGCATCGCATGATTATGCCAGTCAGTGGCGGAGAAACGCTTATCGTTCAATTCCGGCAATTTCGATAAAGCGAAATCCTGCCATAAACGCCCAAACTCCTGCATGTATTCGTTCTGCAAGCGTGCCAGCACCGCCTGGTCTATCGTCGCCCCAATATCTTTTAACACATCTGATACCGGCATTTCCGCCATAGCCTTTACTGGCTGAATCCAATCCTGCCAAGGCGCCTGACTTCCCAACTGTGACATCCATTCGGAGTACATAGCTTGAGGATCGAAAGTCTTCATGCGAGTCTCCTGATTTTCGCGTATCGTTTCACATTAATAATTGAACGTCCTGCCATTCTGATATTTCATTGCCTCGCCGGACAGACTGATTTTAGAAAGAAATTTTATGTACATTGTCGCAATCGCCTGGATCTATGTTGTTTTACTGATGGCAATGACTGAACCTTCATTTATCACAGGATGCATGACTTTTATCATGTACTGTGTTTTTCCTTTGTCTATTGTTTTATACCTGATGCGCGCCCCTCAACGCAAGCATAAGCAAGCAGAAAATCAAGCTGCACCGCAACAATCCGTCTCTGATAAAGCGCATTCAGAAACATAAGCCGAAGACACTTATTCATCTGCGGCGTCAAACCAAATCAGACTGATCATGCGCCCGGTCACACCATCGCGCCGATACGAGTAAAATTTTTCTTTATCGCTAAAGGTACAAAAACTGCCGCCAAAAATATCATTGACCCCTTCATGCAATAAAATTTCTCTCGCTAACTGATAGATATCAGCAAAATACTTTTCCGTAGTATCAAGCGAAGACGTTTTTTTGCTGAAGCAGTGTACAAAATTTTTACCCGTAGATGTAAAAATATCAACTACATCTTGACCAACCTCAAATGCGTCCGGGCCTATTGCTGCACCCATCCACGCAAAAATCCGGCCAGCTCCCCGAGCATGCATTTCGGCCACCGTATTCTGCAATATCCCACTCGCCAACCCACGCCAACCCGCATGTGCGGCAGCAACAACTTTTCCACTTTCATCACAAAACAAAACTGGCAGACAATCGGCGGTCAGGATTGCGCACACCTTCCCGCTGACCGAACTGACGACGGCGTCAGCCTCTATTCCAGACTCAAGGACGCCAACATCCACGACAATATTACCGTGAACTTGTGATGGCAAGATGACATCGGAAGGCAGGCATGCATTTATTTTTGCGCGATTCTCAAGAACTGCCGCAGGATGTTCCTGAACATGCAACCCGAGATTCATTCCATGCACGCCGAAAGCATCCCCATACACTCCGGAACTCACTCCGCCACTACGTAACGTTGAAAATGCCTTTACTGAAGAATGAATGCCGCACCAGTCAGGTTGAATTACGGGAAACGGTAAGGTATCTAGCGGCCTACGACTCATGGCAAGGAAATTCCAGCCTCGTTCAGCAACTGAAGAAAATCATCGGCAACAGCCACTTCCCACCCCACATGTTCCCCCGTCTGCGGATGAATTAATCCCAGCTTCCTCGCTTGCAATGCTTGTCGGGGGAAAAAACGTGCGAGATGCTGTTTGCCGTACAAAGGATCCCCCACCAAAGGAAATCCCAGAGAATGCATGTGAACGCGAATCTGGTGGGTACGACCAGTTTCCAACTGACATGCCACTAGACTGACAGGAAATTTCTCTAACATTCCCGTCGCGATACGTTGAAAATGCGTGACGGCAGGCTTGGCAGAAATACTGCGCGAAACAGCCATCTTGATACGATCACGCGGATGTCTTGCCATCGGGGCATCAACGGTGCCCGAAACGTTAGGCGTTCCCCATACCAACGCATAGTATTCGCGTTTCACGCTACGGTCTTGCAGCTGACGCACCAAATCCGTGTGCGCTATCAGGGTTTTGGCAACAACCATTAATCCCGATGTATCTTTATCTAAACGGTGAACAATGCCAGCTCGCGGGACGCCTAACAGCGCTGGCCAGCGAAACAATAAGCCATTCAACAAAGTTCCCGACCAATTGCCCGCGGCGGGATGCACCACCAGTCCGGCCGGTTTGTTCACAACGATAACGGCGTCATCTTCATAAACGATATCCAGCGGAATGTCTTCTGGCGCAAAAGCACCTTCATCGGGAGCTGCCTGCGGCTCAATAATAATTTTTTCATCGCCAAGCATCGTCATTTTGGTCCGGCCTGGCTTACCGTCAACCGTCACGAAGCCATCCTCTATCCATTGCTGAATGCGGCTGCGGGAATATTCCGGAACCAATTTTGAGATGGTCTTATCCAAGCGCTCGCCGCATGCAGCGGAGGTCAGTTTTAATTCTATATTTTCAGCTGTTGACGAGAAGTCTTCGTCCACTTCTGTATCGTCAACTGCCAGGTCTAAATCGACGTCAACATCAGAATCTGACAAAATCACTGTTGTAGTTGGTTTCACATTTTTCGTCATCGGCTATAATCCGTAAATTGTTTTCATGCTCACGCACAAATCTATGCACATTAAATCTTTGAAATTGCTGGTTCTGGCTATGGCCGCGTCGTTGACTTTAAGCGGCTGCGGGGCTTTTGGTGACAAGGGCGACGAGACCAGAACATGGTCCGCATCAAAATTATACGCTGAAGCAAAAGACGAAATGGCGAATGGCGGATATGAAAAAGCAATTCAGTACTTCGAAAAGCTGGAATCTCGCTTTCCCTTTGGTACATACGCCCAGCAAGCACAGATGGATACCGCTTATGCTTACTATAAACAAGGTGATCAGGTGCAGGCACTGGCTGCAGTAGAGCGTTTCATTAAATTGCATCCGAATCACAGTCATGTCGATTACATGTATTACCTGCGTGGTCTGATTAATTTTAACGATCAATTAGGCTTACTCAATTTCCTGGCAAATCAAGACATTACAGAGCGCGATCCGAAAGCCTCTCGCGATGCTTTCGATGCGTTCAAACAACTGGCTACTCAGTTTCCGGATAGTCAGTACACGCCAGATGCAATCTCGCGCATGAAATACCTGGTGAATGCGCTGGCGCAATACGATGTTCACGTTGCACGTTACTATGTCCGCCGTGGCGCGTACCTTGCTGCAGCCAACCGCGCTCAGGCTGCGATTACCGAATATCCTGATGCGCCAGCAATTGAAGAAGCGATGTTTTTACTGGTGAAATCTTACGATGCAATGGGAATGACTGAATTACGTGACGACGCAAACCGCGTATTTCTGAAAAACTTTCCTAACAGCGCTTACCTGACGGGTACCGCGAAAAACAAATCCGCATGGTGGAAGTTCTGGTCCTGAAGTAGAAAAACTTTAAATAGCAAAGCCGGTCTATGACCGGCTTTTTTGTCTACGCTTAAATCTCCTCTATTCTTCGCCTGAAAACCCAACGTCCATTCTCAGAAGCCTCCTCGTCGTATAAATAACCATCAACGTTGAAGTTTTTCAATAATTCCGGATCTGCAATCGCATTTTCAGCGCAATAACGCGCCATCAAGCCGCGCGCGCGCTTGGCATAAAACGAAATAATTTTGTACCGTCCATTTTTCCAGTCCTGGAAAACCGGATTAATAATGTCCGCATTCAATGAGGTCGGTTTAACAACTTTAAAATACTCTTCCGATGCCAGATTAATTAATACTTTTTTGTTTAAAGAGCGCAATTGCCCGTTCAACACGTCTGTTACTTTTTGCCCCCAAAATTGATACAGATTCTTGCCGTGTGGAGTGATTAAAGAAGTCCCCATCTCCAGCCTGTACGCCTGCAATTGATCCATAGGTCTCAGCACGCCATACAAACCAGATAAAATCCGGACATGCTTCTGCAAATAATTTAAGTGACGCGCTTGCAGACTGGTCGCATTCAACCCTTCGTAAACATCCCCATTAAATGCAAAAATGGCTTGCCTGCTCTGATTAGAGTCTGGTGTTTTAGTCCATTGCTGAAAACGATCCACATTTAAACGAGCCAAGGCCGGTGAAATTTCCATCAGCTTGATTAAATCAAGCTCAGATAGTCCTCTTGAAATGGATACCAATTCTTCCGCCTCGTTCAAAAGCTCAGGTATCGTAGAAATATTTGTAGAAATCGGGGTTTGGAAATCAAGACTTTTGGCTGGAGATAATACAATGAGCATAAAAATTAACGAGATTAAACATAATGACCGCAATCATACCCAAGCACATCGTCATTGACACAAATGTCTGTCTGGATTTATTCGTTTTCAATGATCCGCGCTGGCTAGACATTCTTCACGGATTAAAAAATGAACAGTTAAAAGCCATTACCCGCGCCGACTGCAGAGAAGAATGGCTGGCAGTTCTGAAGTATCCACACCTGCCGGTGACTCAGGACAATCTGCCAAATATTTGCCAGCAATTCGATCTATTTATCGAGTGTGTTGCACCACCATTAAAAACGGATATACGGTTACCGGTTTGTAGCGACAAAGATGATCAGAAATTTCTTGAGATCGCCAGAGACAGTTCCGCAACAACTCTCGTCACAAAAGACAAAGCGCTACTTAAGTTGGCAAGAAAAATACGCAAAGCCGGTCTCTTTTCTATAGAGACACCTGAGCAATTTTTAATTGCATGGACTCAGGAAAACAGCAAAACCAACGACAATCAAGTAAAACAATGATAAATTTTATTCCCATAGATCATTCTGCGATAAAGTACTGCTACTATGTTGCAGAGACTTGAAATGCAATTTACGGGCAGAAATAAAAAGATTGCTGAAAATAAAATTGCACGATGAATTAAATAGACAGATAACGCACTATTGAGTACAAAAAAACACTCATTTTTGCCTAAAATTAACAATAACCCATGATATTTGTGGAAAAATTGCACAAAAGTCACAGCGATTATGGAGAGTGAAGAATTATGACTGATTCAGCAGATGATCTTGATGCATTGTTTGAAGAGATGGCAAGTCAGCGCCAGGAAACAGAAACGTCACCCTCCGCAGGAACGGACACTGCTTCAGCAACGACAAACAGCGCGTTAATGCAGGTTGGTGAACAACCTCCGAAACTGAATCCACGCAATACGGACATTGAGTCTACAAAGCCCATTTTTGATCGTTTAGGTAATGTTGTCCGCATGCTGCATGATTCAATGCGACAGCTGGGCTACGATCGATCTCTCTCCGATGTGGCGATTCAGGTTGCAGACGCGCAGGACAGACTCGAGTATGTCGCAACATTGACAGAACAAGCGGCAAACAAAGTACTCAACGCAACTGACCTCGGAATGCCAGAGCAAGATGAGCTGGCCAAAAAAGCGAAGAGCATGGATGTGCGTTGGACCGATTTGTTTGAAGGCAAACTCAGCGTAGAAGAATTCAAGGCGCTGGCATCAGACTCCAAAGCTTTTGCCAATGCGGTTCTGACAGCGACTGATGCTGAGAAAGCTCGCCTTCTCGATATCATGATGGCGCAAGATTTTCAGGATCTCACCGGTCAGTTAATCAAGAAAGTCGTTGCAATTAATAAAGCGGTAGAGCACGAATTGGCTCAGATACTTCTTGATAATGCGCCGACAGAACTGAAAGAGAAAGCAGTCGAATTGATGGAGGGGCCATCCGTACCGAACGCCGCACTGGAACAGGATGACGTAGATAATCTTCTTGATAGCCTGGGTTTCTGATGGATGATATGCTCAAAGAATTTGTCGTTGAGGCACTCGATCTCGCGACAAACGTAGAAGAACACCTGTTATCTCTCGAACGTAATCCGGGAGATATGAACACACTGAATGCCGTCTTCCGATCCTTCCATACGATCAAAGGTGGGGCAGGTTTTATGAACCTGTCTGCAATGGTTTCTGCATGCCATTTAACAGAAAACCTGTTTGATGCATTGAGAACCGGTCAGGTCGCGGTCACACCAGAAGCAATCGAGGCAGCGTTGGAAGCCAGCGGTTTTGTCGCAGATCAACTCACCGCTCTGAACAACGGCATCCCTCCTGAGCAACTGTCAACGATGCCGAAAGCGTTGGAAGCAATGTTGACAGATGCAATTGAAAGCAAGGGAGTCAGCAAAAAAGCCGCAGTACCAGCTGCACCTCAAGCAACGGCAACAGCGCCTGAACCGGTTGCGGTTAGCACATCATCGCCATCGGCCAACAATACTGATGGCGTCGATTGGGAAGCATATTACAAAGCAGTGACGCCGGTCGGCACATTACCAGAACCAGTCGCCGTTGCCGTAGCAACGACTCCCAAAGCGCCTTCGGCAAAAGAAGAACACGAAGCAGTTAAATCGTCGTTGTCCAGCACAGACGTCAAGCATACAGCTCCAGCCAAAGAAGAAAGCATACGAATAGATGCCGTCAAGCTGAACGTTCTGCTTGAGGTGGCAGGCGAATCTGTACAAGCCGCAAATCAGGCTGCGGTGTTGCTGGAAAAATTATCGCAATTCAAGTTCGATGGCCAGGCTGCGCCTCTGATGGCAGCGCTGACAGAGACGCTGACCCGCGCATCTCGTTATTCAACGGAACTGCAACGCGCAACATTAGCCACCCGCATGCAACCTGTCGGGCGCCTGTTTCAGAAATTCCCTCGCCTTGTCCGCGAACTGGCAAGAGACTTGGGCAAAGAGGTGGATTTAAATATAGAGGGAGCAGAAACAGAAGTTGACCGCGTTGTTGTTGATAGTCTGTACGATCCATTGGTGCATATGCTGCGCAATGCGCTCGATCATGGTATCGAAACTGCAGAAGAACGTTTGGCAAGCAATAAAACAGCGAGATCAACCATTTCCCTGAAGGCATGGCAAGAGGCCAGCAGCGTCATGATTGAAGTGTCTGATGACGGCAAAGGCATGGACGCGCAACGACTCCGGGATAAAGCCATATCAAAAGGTCTGATCAACGCACACGATGCACGAACTGATGATGAGGCTTTCCAGCTGGTGTTTTTACCTGGCTTTTCCACCAAAGAAGTGGCCTCCAGCGTTTCAGGTCGCGGCGTCGGCATGGACGTTGTAAAAACAGCCGTGGAACGTCATCGCGGCGCGATCCGCATTTCATCCGAACTGGGCAAAGGGACAACGTTTTTAATTCGCTTACCAATTGAGCTTTCGATCGTCCCAACGATGCTGGTACGTACCGATGGCGCATCCTTGGCGCTTCCTATGGCGACAGTGCAACGTGTTGTGGAATTGCCTGAGACATTCGAAAGTGTCGGCGGTCAGCCTGTGCTTCGTGATCTGGGTCGCCCATTGCCGGTTAAATCTCTGGGTAAAGTACTCGGTTACATGCCATCCTCAGAACGGGTCGGCATTGTTATCGCTGCACCAAACCCTTATATCTTGTCGGTAGATTCGGTCGATGGAACTGCAGATCTGGTGATTAAACCGCTAACCTGCATCAGCACCCCAGGCATTACCGGTACTGCTCGCTCGGCTGAAGGTGAACTCGTTCTGGTTACTAGTTTATCTTTCCTCATTGACGGCTGCAAAGTACGCGAGATGATGACGGCGTAATTTTTCTTACACGTCATTTAATTAAATCTAAGGGCTTCACTCCGATTGGATTGAAGCCCTTAGGTTTTTTTTCCCTCTCTTTTTACTCCCACTCGGCTCTTTCAGCACGACAAAAACAGACTTCCCTGCACTCTGTCAGAATAACGGCATTGATATTCATACTTTTGCGGAATGCCTACACCATCCTTAACAAAGCAAGCACTTGATCTGGACGATTTTTTACAACCCAGCACATATTCAAGCCTGCCAGCTAATTTCTTTACCTACTTGCAGCCGACACCTCTGCCACAGCCCTACATCGTCGCTGTAAGCACACCGGTTGCGCAGCAATTTAATCTGGATCCAGCATCACTGCTGACGCCAAGGTACGTTAATGCCTTCACAGGTAACATAGATATCCTCGGAGCGAATCCACTAGCCAGTGTTTATTCTGGTCATCAATTTGGCTCATGGGCCGGACAACTCGGTGATGGCCGGGCAATTCTTTTAGGCGATGCTATCGACAAACACCAGCAACGGTTTGAAGTGCAATTAAAAGGTGCAGGCCCGACCCCCTATTCCCGCTCTGGCGATGGCCGCGCCGTACTAAGATCGTCGATCCGTGAACTCTTGTGCTCTGAAGCAATGCAGGCATTGGGAATACCGACGTCCAGAGCGCTGGCAATCACGGGCTCTGATCAGGGCGTAATGCGAGAAACGGTAGAAACCAGCGCCGTTGTTACCCGACTCGCCCCCAGCTTTATTCGTTTTGGATCATTTGAGCACTGGTACTACAACAACCGCCCTGACGAATTAAAAATTCTGGCGGATTTTGTGATCCGGCATCACTATCCTGAATCACTGGGACAGCCTAATCCCTATCAGGCACTCCTCAGTACAGTAACGAAAAAAACAGCAGAATTAATCGCCTGCTGGCAGTCAGTCGGATTCATGCACGGGGTTATGAACACGGACAACATGTCCATTCTGGGCTTAACGCTGGACTATGGTCCGTTTGGATTTATGGAAAAGTATGATGAAAGGCACATTTGCAATCATACAGATCAACAAGGCCGATACTCCTACCGTATGCAGCCAACAATTGGGCATTGGAACACACACGCACTAGGTCAGGCACTACTGCCACTGATAGGCAGCGTCGAAGAGACGCAACAGGCACTGGATTGTTACTCGTCTTCTTTTACGAATAAGTGGGAAGCGCTGCTACGTAAAAAACTTGGATTATTGACCATTCAAAACGACGATAAGGAACTGACTGATCAGCTGTTTAATATCATGCAGGAAGACCATGCTGATTTCACACACACCTTCAGATATCTGAGTTATCTCGACAATCACACCAGCTCAAAAGACGACGATTTTGTCAGTTTATTCAGCAACGCTCAAGCCGCGAGTAATTGGCTGGAACTTTACCGGGCGCGGCTGGTCTCTGAAGGCAGTCAAGCCGAAGAAAGACAAGGCCGTATGCAAGCGAGCAATCCTAAATATGTGCTGAGAAACTATCTTGCGCAAATTGCGATTGAAAAAGCGCAGAATAAGGATTTCAGTGAAGTACAAAAACTGCTGACAATTCTCGAACACCCTTTTGATGAGCAGCCCGAGCATCATCTATACGCAGGCGAACCACCGACATGGGCACAACATCTCGAAATCAGTTGTTCATCGTAAACGAAAGAAGATATGAATAAAATACAAAAGACCGATGCTGAATGGCGCGCTCAACTTGATCCGATTGAATATCAGGTAACCCGACATGCAGCAACGGAAAGGGCATTTACCGGACAATACTGGGATCATCACGATATCGGCATCTACACTTGCGTCTGTTGCAACACGCCCCTCTTTGCATCCGACGCAAAATTTGACTCTGGCTGTGGATGGCCCAGTTATTTTCGTTCACTCAACCCAGCAAATGTTCTGGAGAAAGTGGACACATCTCACGGCATGACTCGTACCGAAATTGTGTGTAATATCTGCGACGCTCACCTTGGGCACGTCTTCCCTGATGGCCCACCGCCGACAGGACTACGTTATTGTATTAATTCTGCGTCCTTGAAATTTGAACCTTTGCCTGAGTAACTTTTTAATGAAATTTTTATTTGATATTTTCCCTGTCATTCTGTTTTTTGTGACGTTCAAATGGGGAGAGAGCCACCCTGGTGCTGCACAGGCGTATGTAACCGAATTTCTTTCCGGACTTGTGTCCGGTGGCGGCAGCGCCCAGGAGGTTGCTCCAATTCTGCTTGCCACGGCTGTGACACTAGTTGCATCTGTGTGCCAGATTGCCTATCTGCTTTTACGTAGAAAAAAAGTCGATGCAATGCTCTGGATTTCATTCATCGTTATCATGGTATTCGGCAGCGCAACTATTTATTTCCACAGCGAAGCATTTATTAAATGGAAACCGACCGTTCTTTACTGGTGTTATGCCGTCGCGTTTATGTTGGCACAGTTTGGTTTTAAGAAAAATCTGATCCGCACCGCAATGGAATCGCAGGTGAAACTTCCGGAGCTAATCTGGTCTCGTCTCAGTCTTGCGTGGATCTGCTTTTTTTTAGTAATGGGAATCGCGAATCTGCTGGTCGCCTACAATTTCACGACGTCAGCCTGGGCGAATTTCAAGCTGATATCGATGATAGGGATCATGCCCGCATTCGTTATTATTCAAAGCTTATTTTTAACAAAATACATGGAAGAAACTGAGTCATGACCCGTTTTGAAAAACTACGCATACGCCTGACAGAAAATTTGCACCCTGTGCTGTGTGAACTTCAAGATGACTCCCATGCACATGCAGGACATGCAGGCGCCGCATCCGGCGGAAGCCATTACAGTTTGAAAATAATTTGTCCTCAATTTGAGGGCTTAAATCGCATTTCCCGCCATCGTCTGGTGTATGATGCCATTGGCGATATGATGCACACGGAAATTCATGCACTGGCTATCAGTGCACTTGCTCCGTCAGAGATACCGACCTAACCTAAGCAGTTTACTTATAATCCGTTTTTTATTTTGTTATTTTAGGAACAGACAATGACTTTTAAACCTGCTCATTTGCTGGTAGTACTTCTTGCAGCAGCGGTGCCTGCAATGGCTCAAAATCTCGCTGTAGTCAATGGCAAAGCAATTCCTTCTTCTCGCGTAGATGCCATGGTCAAACAACTGGCATCGCAAGGTCAGCAAGACAGCCCGCAGTTGCGCGCAATGGTGAAGCAAGAGCTGATTAATCGTGAAGTATTAATGCAGGAAGCTGAAAAATCTGGCCTCGCTTCAAATGCAGAAGTAAAAAATCAACTGGAAATCGCTCGCCAATCCTTACTGATCCGCGCCCTGATGATTGATTATGTAAAGAAAAATCCGGTTTCCGATGCAGAAGTTCAAGCTGAATACGACAAGGCAAAAGCACAAGCTGGCGACAAGGAATATCACGCCTATCATATTCTGGTAGAAAAAGAAGATGATGCTAAAGCGATCATCTTGAAATTGAAAGCTGGCGCTAAATTTGAAGAATTAGCTAAACAGTCTAAAGACACAGGATCCGCAGCAAAAGGCGGCGATCTGGACTGGGCAACACCAGCAACATTTGTTCCTGCATTCTCTCAAGCAATGACTGCTTTGCAAAAAGGTCAGTTTACCGAAACACCGGTGAAAACTGAATTTGGCTTTCACATCATCAAATTAGATGACATCCGTACTGCAAAATTCCCGACTCTGGAAGAAGTAAAACCACAGATCGTTGATGGACTGCAGCAACAAAAAGTGCAAGCTTATCAACAAGCGTTGGTGAAAAAAGCGAAAATCCAGTAATTGCAAGCTGATTCAGTTAAAAAAGAGGCGTTTAATACGCCTCTTTTTTATTTTCTACGCAGTTAAATAAAATCAGCAAAGTCACAAAAATAAGAAAGGGGGCAAAAGCCCCCTTTCTTAATTCAACCACAAATCAAGCTACCCATTTCCTTGCATTACGGAACATGCGCATCCAAGGGGAATCATCGCTCCAATCATCTGGATGCCAGGAATGAATCGCTGTACGGAATACACGTTCGGCGTGCGGCATCATCACTGTAAAACGCCCGTCCTGATTCGTTACAGAAGTAATGCCCTGCGGTGAACCATTCGGATTGTACGGATAACTTTCAGTAACATCGCCGCTATTGTTAACGAATCGCATTGCCACTTGTGCTTTAGCGATATCGCCGGTCGTGGAAAAGTCAGCAAAACCTTCGCCGTGAGCGACCGCGATTGGGGTTTGCGTCCCCGCCATGCCACTGAAAAAGACAGAAGCAGAATCCAACACTTCCACCATGGAAAAACGTGCTTCGAATTGTTCAGATTTATTCTTTGTAAATTTCGGCCACGCTTCCGCCCCGGGAATAATCGATTTCAGATTACTCATCATCTGACAACCATTACAAATACCCAAACCAAACGTGTCAGTTCTGTGGAAAAATTCTGAGAACTGCTGCGACAGCATGGAATTAAATAATATGGTTTTTGCCCAGCCCTCACCTGCCCCCAATACGTCTCCGTAAGAGAAGCCACCGACAGCGATCAGGCCTTTAAAATGACTCAGATTCGCTCGACCAGCAATCAAATCGCTCATGTGCACGTCAACAGATTCGAATCCCGCCTTATGCATAACATACGCAGTTTCAATGTGAGAATTCACACCCTGTTCGCGCAAGATTGCCACCTTAGGACGAACACCGGTAGCGATAAAGGGCGCAGCAACATCATCATTGATATCAAAACTCAACTTAGGCTGCATCCCTGGGTCTTGCACATCACTGATGCGGGCATACTCTGCATCAGCGCAAGCCGGATTATCACGCAGGCGTGCAATCTGCCAACTGGTTTTGCTCCATGTCTGATGAAGTTCTGATCTGAGTTTTTTGAATATCTGTTTTACGTCACGGTAAAACTCAATAGAGTCACTGGCATTCGGCTTACCAATAATGTGGCTACAGGCACCGAGATTATGTGAGCGCAAAACATCCATGACTTCAGAGCGTTGTTCCGTGCGCACCTGAATCACAGCGCCCAATTCTTCATTGAATAGCGCCCGCAATGTCAGATCATTTCTTCTTTCCGCTACTTGACCAGCCCAATTTTTGGCATCGCCCTGATCAGCAGCATGCTCAGTTTCCATCGTCAGGATATCGAGATTAATCGCCAACCCTGCGCGACCAGCAAACGCCATCTCACACAAAGTCGCAAACAAACCACCGTCAGATCGATCATGGTAAGCCAGCAATTTATCTTCACTGTTCAATTGTTGAATAGCAGCGAAGAAAGCCTTGAGGTCAGCGGCGCTGTCAACATCAGGTACCTCATTGCCAATCACTTGCATCACTTGTGCAAAAGCCGAAGCGCCGAGGCGATTTCGTCCACGACCAAGATCGATCAGAATCAGGCTTGTATCACCTTTATCCAAGCGTATTTGCGGTGTCAGTGTCTTACGCACATCGTAGACAGGTGAGAAACCCGATATGATCAATGACACTGGTGACGTGACAGACTTATTGTCGCCACTATCTTTCCACGTAGTACGCATGGAAAGCGAATCTTTACCGACAGGAATACTGATGCCAAGCGCCGGACACAAATCCATCCCTACGGCTTTCACTGTATCAAACAAGGCTGCATCCTGACCGGGCTGACCGCAAGCCGCCATCCAGTTTGCAGACAATTTGATATCTGAGATATCTTTGATCGGTGCCGCAGCAATATTCGTAATCGCCTCACCAACGGCCATACGACCCGAAGCAGGCGCATTAATGACCGCGAGTGGAGTACGCTCCCCCATCGCCATTGCTTCACCCAAAAAGCCCTCAAAACTCATTGTTGTCACGGCACAATCAGCCACAGGTACCTGCCATGGCCCGACCATCTGATCACGTACGGTCGTGGCACCAACTGTTCTGTCGCCGATCGTAATCAGAAACGATTTATCCGCAACTGTAGGTAAACTTAAAACGCGCTCCGCCGCATCATCAAGACTGATACCCGTCAAATCCAAAGGCTTATATGATGCCTGCAGGCGCTCAACGTTTCTGTGCATCTTAGGCGGTTTGCCCAACAATACATTCATCGGCATATCGACAGGTGTATTGCTATGTTCTGGATCGATCACTTTCAGTTGACGCTCTTCTGTCGCAGTACCGACTACAGCAAATGGACAACGCTCGCGCTCACAAAATCCACGGAAAAGTTCCAGGCTCTCAGGAGCGATTGCGAGCACATAACGTTCTTGTGATTCGTTACTCCAGATTTCTTTTGGAGCCATACCACTTTCTTCCAAATGCACTTTGCGTAAATCAAATATGGCACCACGCTTTGCGTCATTGGTTATTTCAGGAAACGCATTCGACAAACCACCGGCACCAACATCATGAATAGACAAAATTGGATTCGCGTCAGCCATTTGCCAGCAAGAATTGATCACCTCCTGCGCGCGCCGCTCCATTTCAGGATTTCCGCGCTGAACTGAATCGAAATCAAGATCTGCTGTGTTGGTTCCTGTCGCCATAGAAGAAGCAGCGCTGCCCCCCATCCCGATACGCATACCAGGCCCACCAAGTTGTATCAACAAGCTGCCTACCGGCAAATCATTTTTCTTGGTGTGTTGGGCGGAAATACTGCCAATACCACCAGCGATCATGATGGGTTTATGATAGCCGTACACAGTACCAGCAACATTTTGCTCGTAAGTACGGAAATAGCCGCCCAAATTAGGACGACCAAACTCATTGTTAAATGCCGCGCCGCCTAAGGGGCCATCAATCATGATTTGCAACGGCGAAGCGATGCGGTCGGGTTTTCCGTACGCAGATTTTGTTTTTGCGCCGCCATCACAATCCGTCGCGTTTTCCCAAGGCTGAGTCATGCCAGGCAGTGACAGATTAGAAACCGTAAATCCCGTCAAACCTGCTTTCGGTTTTGCCCCTCTGCCAGTCGCACCTTCATCTCGAATTTCGCCGCCTGCTCCCGTAGATGCGCCAGGAAATGGTGAAATTGCGGTCGGATGGTTGTGCGTCTCCACCTTCATTAGAATATGGGTTAATTCTTCCGACAACGCATAAATACCCGTTTTACTGTCACGAGGATAAAAACGCTGAACCTTTGCACCTTCGATAATTGAAGAATTATCGCTGTAAGCAACGACAGTTCCCTGCGGATGCAGCTCGTGGGTGTTTTTAATCATCTGAAACAAAGACTTATCTTGCTCAACGCCGTCAATGGTCCAATCTGCATTAAATATTTTATGACGGCAATGCTCGCTGTTTGCCTGTGCAAACATCATTAATTCAACATCTGTCGGATTACGGTTGACGGAATTAAAAGCGTCTACCAGATAATCGATTTCATCATCGGATAAGGCGAGACCTAACTCGGTATTGGCATTCAGTAAGGCATTTTTACCACCACTCAGAATATCAACAGATTCCAGAGGCTTTGCTTGCAACTCGGAAAACAGCGCAGCAGCATCACCAAGATTCGTCAACACCATTTCCGTCATACGATCATGCAATAAAGCAGCGATGGCTTCTCGCGACGACTGCTTCACTTCTTTGGTTCCACCAAAAAATCCTGTTTTCATTTGCACAAAGTAGCTGATACCACGCTCTATGCGATGCACCTGATGCATACCACAATTGCGCGCAATATCAGTTGCTTTACTTGCCCACGGAGAAATTGTGCCGATACGAGGGATCACGATAAAAGTTTCGCCGTCCTGAGATCCATTGAAATGGTCGCCATAAACTAATAAGGCTTCAAGGCGTTCAATATCATTCTTTTGCAATTCAACGCTGACATCAACAAAATGTTGGTATCTTGCAGTGACGCCGATAATATTTGCATCGACTTCCTGCAAACGATTCAGAAGATTGGATGTACGGAAAACAGACAGGGCATTGGAGCCTGGCAATATCAACATGGCTAGAGGAGTAGTTGAGGCAATAGCAGGAGACAGTTTCTCTCTAACTATCGCAGGTTGGATGAGAAAACCGTGATTATACCTTGATGCCCTTACAGGCTCCAGAAGGCGTCGGTTTTAAATTCAGTAAATATCTGAATTAATTGGTAAAAATCAGAGTATTACCAGATTCTCTTGTTAGTTTAAATTCAGAAAAATACTTCTTTTGTCTGAAATCAGGTAAATCTTCTTTCAGAACCATCAATGCAATCTTTTGCTTATCAAGCAGATTCTGAAACTGCATATCACTTAGCACGATATTATTTTTTTGAAGCTTGTTGCCCCAAAATAAATCACTACTTCGGCTATCAACGATTCGAACGGGAGATTTCAAATAGAATGGCAATGAAGATTGATGCTCAAAAACACGGTATAAGACAACCTCAGACTGAGGAAAATCTGTCCTCAACCATGCAGCAACTGCTTTTGTGGAAATATAATTTTGCCTCACGTCGATCACTTGCAACATGGCCGGCAAACTCATCATCGGAACCAAAACGTATAACAACACTCCCAGTTTACGTATGCGAAATGAGAAAAATGTCACCAGGATTGATGTGATCAACAAAATTTCCGCAAAATACCGGGTAAAAATCCCCTTAATAAACAGGCCATTCAGGGCCTCGTTTTTTCCATTCAAAAACCACCAGGTCAGCGCAAAAAATAAAATTGACAACAGCACACCCGGAATTACCAGTCCCCACTGACCACCAAACTTCGCATCCTCCAACATGATAGCCAGTTGAATAGCCACAAATGGCATCACAATGACGAGGTAATAATTTGCCTTCGCACTGGACACAGAAAAAAATACCATAGGTATCAGCCAGGCAATGCACAAGAACAAATGTATATCCCGGTGACGCGCAATATTCGTTCGGGCCAATGCTAAGACCGGAAGAAAAAATGACCATGGGAATAGAAACAGCAACGCCCGTGGAAGGTAATACCACCAGGCACCTGCATAGTAATCATGAGGCTCCCTCTTACCCAGGAATCTTAAGATGTGCTCGTTAATGAAATAAAACCACGGGAAGATAGGCTCAACCAGCATTGCAGCGATATGCCACGGAGTCGCAATGAGGAAAAAAACCAACAAACCCTTCCAGTGCAAACATTCATATAAACGCGACAGGAAATTTTTCAACGTTGACGAGCTTAACGCGAGATAAGAGCCCATCACCGCGAAAAATAAAATCAGCGCAACAAATCCCTTCGCCAGCAAAGCAAGTGCCAGCATGGCCATACAGACGTAAAGTAATTTACGTTGTTTTCGTACGCAGAACAGATATCCCGACATCACTGCCGCCGTCAGCAATACCGTCAGCAACATATCAAACATCAGGATACGGGACATCGCGGTAACACCGAGACTGCTGATAAACACAATAGCTGCTAACCTGCCAGCGTACTCTCGCCCTATCGATTTTGTGAACCACAAAATCAGCCCCACACATCCAATACCAGAGGACACAGGAACCAACCTGGCAACCCACTCTGACTCACCAAATACTGCAAAAAAAACGGCAGTCAACCAATACAAAAGAGGTGGCTTCTCCATGTACGGTAGTCCGTTCAGATGAGGAATAATCCACTGGTGCCAATCACCGGAACGTAACATCTCACGAGGAATTTCTGCGTACAATCCTTCGTTGTTATCCAGAATCGGATAGCTACCCAACTTAAAGCTCACAAAATAACAAACAATACCCCATACCAACCAAAGAGGTATTTCTGGAAATTGAATGTTATGCTCGCGCTTCATCAGTAATTTTGTATCAAATCAATGAATAAAAAAAACGGCAAGCATGAAGGCTTGCCGTTTTTGCCAATCAATATCGTTATGCAGCTGTCGCTACATTTTTCGCCCACACTAAAGCAGCCAAATGAGCTGTATTAACGTCCTCGGCCGAAATCTTTAACGACTCAGCCAAAGAACCAACCAGCATACTATTCAACTCACATGCCTCTGCCAAGGCAAGGTAAGGGCCAAAAACCCCTCCCCTGGAAATCAATGCCTCTGTAACGACTTCAGGCAACTGTATCGTCGAGAGTACATCCTCCATAGGCAAACCAAGTAAGCGATCCAGCAAGGAAAACATCCCTGCGACAAAAAGATTCTCAGCTTCAGACTTCGGCATTTTCATTTGACCGAGTAACTCTGCAAAGCGCCCCCTGACAATTGCTGTTTCCAGCAACACTGGTGAATATCCGCTCGTACTA
The DNA here is from genome assembly GCF_018139565.1 of Cognatundibacterium rivi. Taxonomy (GTDB): domain Bacteria; phylum Pseudomonadota; class Gammaproteobacteria; order Burkholderiales; family Burkholderiaceae_D; genus Undibacterium; species Undibacterium rivi. The sequence goes on along the minus strand of NZ_JAGSPK010000002.1, from coordinate 87,517 downwards.
GCTGTTGCAAGTAAAACAGTTAACCATCTGTATAGCGGACTGTACCCCAACATTTGCACCGCATGCTTCAACGACTGAATTTCTGTGCGCAGGCCAAAACCAGCAGAGTTAATATAACGCAACAACTTGTATGCCAGCGTAGCATCACGTTTAACAACCAACTCCAGTTGCTGGACATCCGCATTCTTTCTGACCATTTCCATCAACTGCAATATCGTAGTCTGCGCTGGATTCAAGCTTTTTGGTGCGGAACTTGGTCTTGGAATCAAATGCAACTTTCCAACAAAACTATCCAAGCCCAAAGCTGCGCAAGCATCAAAATCCTGCCAAGTAGACACATTACGCGCCACCATCTTTACCGAGGATTGCTTCAGCGATGCATATACTTTTGCCTGAGACGCAAAGTTAGCCGCATTTAACTGCACTTCAATATGAGAGACAAACGCAAAAAATGAACGTTCCAACGTTGTAACTTCAGCCCCACGAAGGCAAATGCCAAAGCCCAAAGCCCGCAGCTCCTTTACTGCTGCCAGTGTAGATTCATCCGCAAAATACTTCTTATGCAGAATCAAGACTGTATTTTTTGGTGGAAACGATTTGAGTCCATCAGCATGCAATAATTCAGGCAATGCTTCAAGAAACACCAAGCTGTCCGCAAGTAAAAAACCGTCATCATCATTCAGATGACCAGCAACAAATTCCAATAAATAATCGAGATTTTGGCTATCTACCTGAGCGTTGGAATCCGCTTGTTGCCATGAAAACTGAAAACCAATAACACGCTGTTTAGGATCAAGCAACGGTTCTCTTAAGATGAAATTATCTTCAATCATATAGAATTTATTATTTATTTAACCACAAAGACAAAGTCATCAGGAACAGAATTCATTCAACAGGTCATTTGATTTCACTGATGGGCAAAAACATTTTTTGTCTCGAGGTTTTTGCGGACAATTTAAAAACGTCAGTCACTTTTTCAAAGTCATCCGACTAAGACAAGCATCTCATTTAAGACTATTTGGCAGGTACTCTGTCACAGAGTACCGACAAAACTAAGACTACGGTCAAATAGAAAGTCTGACGATAAACCAACCACCCAGATGCATTCACATTTAGCAGCAGCTTAAATCAGGCGCTCTTACCCAATTTCTCAAAAATTTTTGAAAGCTTTTCATCCAAGGTTGCGGCAGTGAACGGCTTAACAACATAGCCATTGGCGCCCGCTTGTGCGGCAGCAATAATATTTTCTTTCTTCGCCTCTGCTGTCACCATCAAAACTGGAATTTTAGAAAGTGCAGGATCAGCACGAATATGTTGCAGCATAGTGAGGCCATCCATATTAGGCATATTCCAGTCAGAAATAATAAAGTCGAAATCACCGTTTTTCAACTTCGCAAGCCCCATCGCTCCGTCCTCAGCCTCGTCCACATTGGAGTAGCCTAACTCTTTAAGCAAATTTCTTACAATGCGACGCATAGTAGAAAAATCGTCCACAACTAAAAATTTCAGGTTTTGATCGGCCATGAATTACTCCATTATTTCTTTGAATACAATTACTAATATTATCGGTCAATTTAAGAATAAGAGGTGGGTTAAATTGCATTAAAGCATGTCTCCTCGCTCCGTCAGACCCTAAGTGCACGGCTTCCATGTGTTGCTAAATAATGTAATACCTTTGTTGGCAATTCATTTAAGGGTGCAACTTCATGTGTCGCACCAATTGCAATTGCTTCCCGAGGCATTCCAAATACTACACAAGTTGCTTCATCTTGCGCAAAATTATAAGCACCGGCATTCTTCATTTCTAACATACCAGCTGCACCATCTTTCCCCATACCTGTCAATATAACACCAACGGCATTTTTACCGGCATAAACAGCGGCTGAACGGAACAGGACATCAACTGATGGGCGATGCCGATTTACAGGCTCGCCGGTATCGAGTTGGGTTACATAATTAGCGCCACTACGGGCAAGGAGTAAATGCGAATGTCCTGGTGCAATATACGCATGCCCTGGCAAAACACGCTCGCCCCCCACGGCCTCAGATACAGAAATTTTACACAAACCGTCAAGTCGCTTTGCAAAAGAGCGGGTAAAACCTTCTGGCATGTGTTGAGTAATTAAGATACCCGGACAATCTGACGGCATTTGCACAAGAAAATTCTTTATCGCTTCGGTACCCCCGGTCGAAGCGCCAATAATAATCAGTTTCTCACTACTGGTTAAAGGATTCCGTACCAATGGCAAAGCACCCGGTGTATCTTTCGTATGATCGACAGCAGAAAGCACTCTTGGTCGGATTTTTGCTTTTGATGCAATGCGGATTTTATCGGCGATTAACTCAGCATAATCAAGCATGCCACTCTGAATCGACATTTTTGGCTTTGAGACAAAATCAACCGCCCCTAATTCCAGTGCCTTCATCGTGATCTCCGACCCTCGTTCAGTCAGTGAAGACACCATAATCACCGGCATCGGCCTCAAACGCATCAGGCGTTCAAGAAAATCCAAACCATCCATTTTTGGCATTTCGACGTCTAAAGTCAAAACATCTGGGTTCGTCTGTTTAATCAGTTCTCTGGCAACCAGCGGATCAGGCGCGACGCCAACAACTTCCATATCCGGTTGGCTACGAATAATTTCACTCATGACGCTACGAATGAGCGCCGAATCATCAACAATTAATACTTTTATTTTCATCTGGAAAAATTCCATATTCGCCTGAAGCTTACAAAAAATTCAGGTCAAAATTAAAACAAATCGACTTCCCCACCCACAGAGGTCGTTTTTAAGCGACTTGCATAATCCTGCTCACGTTTTCTCAGTGTGTCATTGTGTTCTACTTTTAATTTTTTGACGAGAACCTTACCGGTTTTTGGGAAAAAATATACTTTGCGAGGATAAATATCATTCAGATCCTCCGCAATCACGCGCATGCGCTCCGCCTTTAAATAATCCAGGACAAACTTTGCGTTTCTCTCGCCCACGTTGATAGCTGTAAAACCACGCAAAACATTTCCACCGCCAAAAACTTTTGCTTCCATGTTTTCTCGCTTCGCTCCGGCTTTCAGTAACTCATTAATAAGCACTTCCATTGCATAGGTACCGTAACGCATAGAGGCAGAAACAGGATTGTCAGCATCCCCACCAGTATCCGGAAGCATGAAGTGATTCATTCCCCCTACGCCAGTCACACGATCACGAATGCAAGCAGAAACACAAGAGCCGAGAACCGTCACGATCAACATATCTTTGTTCGTGAAATAAAACTCTCCAGGTAAAATTTTTGCAGCGTCACAATCAAACGTCCTATCAAAATATACGTTCGTTGCAAAATGCTCTTCACTCAACTTACTCATAAGCTACCTTTGTGCAAATGATTTGTTGAAACTCGTCCATTGGCAGCATTACCAGAAGAAAGCTCGTACACGGTTTTCCCCTTCAACTTAAAATCATCCGACACGTATAAAAAATTCTCTGAATGCCCAGCGAACAATAATGCATCGTGCTTCATTAATGGAACAAATTTCCTGAGAATTTTGCCCTGAGTAGGCTTATCAAAATAGATCATCACGTTTCGACAAAAAATCGCGTCAAACTCCCCTGACAGCGGCCAACTATCAGCAAGCAAATTAAGCTGTTTGAAGGTAATCATATCGATTAGCTCTTGCCTTACTCTGACAAGTCCATCTTGGTTACCTTTTCCTTTAAGGAAAAATTTTTTCACCCGGTCTGGAGATAATTTTTCTACCCTATCGATGTTATACACACCTTTTGACGCAGTATTCAAAACGTTAGTATCAATATCCGTAGCCACAATGTGCGCAGGGGGACGCAAAGTACCAAAGGCCTCACAAAGAGTCATGGCGATCGAATAAGGTTCCTCTCCGGTCGAACTGGCGGAACACCAGATTTGAATCGGTTGCTTACGATGTTTTACAAAATCCGCAAGAATAGGAAAATGATGTTCTTCCCGAAAAAAGGAAGTCAAATTTGTGGTTAAGGCATTCGTAAACGCCTCCCACTCCAAACTGTCGTGCTCTCTCTCCAAACTGTTAAGATAATCCGAGAATGAATTTATTCCTGTCGCCCGTAAGCGCCTTGCGAGACGACTATAAACCATCTCTTGCTTGCTATCGGCGAGAGATATGCCTGCCCGCTTGTAAATCATTTCTCTCACACGATCAAAGTCACGAGAGTTAAATTCAAACTCCTTTGAATTTTCTGATCTTTCTTTTGCGCCAGTATTTCTCATCAAAGACTTTCAAAACTAAACTCAGAACTTATTAAGCACCAAAGAACACCCGAATCCACATACGAACACGCATTCATTAAAAATCAAAACTCTTCCCATGAGTCATCTGCAGCAACCTTCTTAACATTGGAAGATTCGGTATTTTTTGATGCCGCAGGCAATGCCGCTGGCTTAGTGTGATTTGGTTTGGCTGATGGTTCACGATATTGCGCGACAGGCCTCGCCACTGGCCGCAGTGAATTAGACAATTTAAATACACTCACCGCTCTGGCCAATTCGACAGCTTGCTCTTCCATACTTTCAGCTGCAGCTGCGGCCTGCTCAACTAACGCAGCATTTTGCTGAGTCATTTCATCCATCTGAGTAATTGCCAGATTGACTTGCTCAATTCCAGCACTTTGCTCCTGACTTGCAGCGGCTATTTCACTCATGATATCGGCAACATGTTGAACGCTAGTGACGATTTCATCCATCGTTTTACCAGCCTCATCAACCAGCTTACTTCCTTGATCAACCTTATCAACCGAGTCGTCAATCAAAGATTTAATTTCTTTTGCTGCGCCGGCACTGCGTTGAGCTAAATTTCTCACTTCGGCGGCGACAACTGCAAAGCCTCGTCCCTGCTCCCCGGCTCTGGCGGCTTCAACCGCAGCATTCAACGCGAGAATATTCGTTTGAAAAGCGATCCCATCAATAACACCAATAATATCGACAATTTTTCTCGAACTGTCTTTAATTGATCCCATGGTATTCACAACCTGACCGACAACCGCTCCCCCTTTAACTGCAACGCCGGTCGCAGATACGACCAACTGATTTGCCTGTCGCGCATTATCTGCATTTTGCTTCACTGTACTTGTCAACTCTTCGATAGAACTGGCAGTTTCTTCTAAAGAACTCGCTTGAGATTCGGTACGCTGGGAAAGATCCGCATTTCCTGACGCAATTTCCTGAGCTGCAAAAGTAATTGTTTCGGTTCCTTCCCTTACTTTGCCAACGGTTGCAGCCAAGCTGCTGTTCATATTTTTGAGCGCGAGCAATAGCGAAGATACTTCATCATTACCGGCAACAACAACATCACTACACAAATCACCACTGGCAACTGTTTCAGCCAAACCAAGCGCTTCAGATAGTGGTTTGGTGATGCTGTTAGTCAGTATCCAGGCAATCAATGCCCCTATACAGAGCGCAAAAAACAGTATCACATAAAGAATGTAAGACAACTTTTTAGCTGCAGAATCTGCATGATCAAAAGCCTGAGTAGCGGCGACGGCTTGTAACTCAACCAACTTATTGATTTCAATAATTTGTTTATTACTAATTGGGTCTAAAACCGTTGCAATTATTTTTACGGCACCCTCAGCGTTAAAAGCCAAAGCCTGACCAACCGCATCTTTAAAAGGACCTGAGGCCTCTTTATCTAGTTTAGCTATCTCGTCAACGATCTTTTTTTCGTCGTCACTTAATCCTAAGGCTGAAATTTTTTCTTTTGAATCATCGTATAACTTACGCTGAACCTTGACTCGTCCTTCTTCTTTTTGCATCTCACCGACATCCGATTGGATACCGATATTACGCATCGCAATACCACTTTCATAAAGAGAGCTTTTCATCAGATTAGCCAATGCCTGCTTTTGGTTCGCCAAGCGCAGGCTTTCTGACATATCTTTACGATTCGACGCATTCAACGCATTGACCAGCAACATCACCGCGACAATACCGCCAAGAATAAGGGCGAATCCTAAAGCTAAACGAGTACCAATTTTCAAATTACGTAAATTCACAACTATCTCCCTGATAAACAGTTATTCTGTTTTTATTATGATCTTAAAGAAAAATTTACTACTTAAGCTAACTGATCGACGAGCCCCATTTCTGGGCTAGACATCAATTTATCTATATCGACCAGAATCAGCATACGATCTTCTAACGTTCCTAAACCAATCAGAAAATCAGTGCTGAAGGTCGTTCCCATTTCCGGCGCGGGCCTGACCTGACTAGGCAACAAGGTTGTGACATCTGACACACTGTCTACCACCATCCCAACAATTCTGCCTTCAATGTTTAAGATGATGACAACTGTAAACTGATCGTAAGTCGGACTTCCGAGATTAAACTTAATTCTCATGTCTACAACCGGAACAATAATTCCTCGCAGATTAATCACACCCTTCAAAAAGTCGGGCGCATTTGCAATCCTGGTAACGGCTTCGTACCCACGAATTTCCTGGACTTTTAAAATATCGATGCCGTATTCCTCATTTCCCAGTGTAAACGCAAGAAACTCATTGCCCGCGACATCAGAATTTCCTTCGTGAGCGGAAGTTTTAGTTTCGTTGGCTAATTGTGTCGGTTGTGACATTTTCAATCCTTTATTTACGTTTCTAACTATGACTATCTGTTTGACCGGAGCAATGCAGAAACATCCAGAATAAGAGCAACGCCTCCATCGCCCAAAATTGTCGCCCCAGAAATTCCCGGCACTTTTTTATAATTTGATTCAATATTTTTAACAACGACTTGTTGTTGTCCCACTAAATCATCAACAAATAAAGCTGCTTTTTTTCCATCCACTTCAACAATGACGAGAATACCTTCGGACGGATTAAGAAATTTAGGTGTTAAATTAAAGCGCTGATAAAGAGGAACTAAGGGTAAGTATTCATCTCTGACCTTAACAACGGTTCCTTTGCCACTGACCTCTTTAACATCTACTGCGGCTGGTTGCAGAGATTCGACTACAAAACCAAGTGGCAATATGTATATTTCATCACCGAGCTTAATTGACATCCCATCCAAAATCGCTAATGTCAACGGTAACGAAATCGTTATGGTAGTACCCAACCCCATTGCAGAACGAATATCAACAACACCTCCCATCGCAGAGATGTTTCTCTTGACGACATCCATACCCACACCACGTCCTGAAACATCCGTCACAATTTCTGCCGTTGAAAACCCTGGGGCAAAAATAAGTTGCCAAACATCAGAATCTGACATCGAATCTGGCGCCACTAAGCCATTTTCACGAGCCTTTGAAAGTATTCTTTCCCGATTCAGTCCGCCACCGTCATCACTCACTTCTATGACAATATTTCCACCTTGATGAACGGCCGACAGAGATAATTTCCCAATTTCACTTTTACCGCTTTGCGTTCTGATTGCTGGTATTTCTATCCCGTGATCGATACTATTTCGCACCAAATGCGTCAGAGGATCAACGATTCTCTCGATCAACCCCTTATCCAGCTCAGTCGATGCTCCGTGGGTAATGAAATCGACTTTTTTACCTAACTTTGTCGCAAGGTCTCTCACCATGCGTGGGAAACGAGAAAAAACATAATCCATCGGCATCATGCGAATTGACATGACGGCCTCTTGCAGATCACGTGTATTCCGCGTCAAGTGCGCGACACTCCCCAATATGCGCTCGTGAACGATAGGATCTAATTCCTGTGTTCGCTGCTCGAGCATCGCCTGAGTAATGACAAGCTCGCCGATTAAATTAATGAGTTGATCGACTTTTTCTATTCCTACACGGATTGTTGAAGTTTCTTGGGAGGCAATATGCTTTTCCGCGTCTTTCTTTACTGAACTCTTCTTCTCTACATGATTCGCAGGCGAAGCAACACTGTTAGCTTGCATTGTTAGTTCAGTGGATTTATCTGAATCCGAAGCAGACTCTAAAGGAGGGAACATAGAATCAAGTGGCTCAAAAAAGCCGTACCCCAATTCATCTTCAGTTTTTTCCTTACTTTGCTCGGCAGCTTGCGCAGAAACTGGCACTTCTGTAACGGTAAAGCAATCTGGATTCAGAATAAATAAGCAAATAGAAACGATATCGTCAGCAGCTTCGTTTGTACTCAGATAAAAAATGGTTTTATCTGATTCAGATTCAATCTTATAAATCGATCCAAGCAACTCCAGCTCAACTTGCAACGCCTTCGCATCATTCTCACTCAAACCCGCCATTTCAATTTTGAATGCAGATTTATATTCAGTATTATCCAACTCAATAACAGGAGTTGGTGGCGGCGGAGCGACAACTGGCGCGGCCTCATTTGAAAAAGATTGCAACAGCATTCTGGCATCACCAACGGCATCCTGATCCACCGGGGTGCCAAGCCGATGACCGTTCACTTGCATTTTCAGAATATCTTTTGCGATAAGAAACGCATCAACGTGCTCAGCAGTCAACGCCATTTCACCTTTTCTGATTTTATCTAACAGGGATTCTAAAACATGAGTCACTTCACTCATGTCATTAAGTCCAAAAGTAGATGCTCCTCCCTTTATTGAGTGAGCTGTACGAAAAATAGCATTTAAGTCCTCTGGTTCAGGGGACAAAACATCGACGGCAAGCAGCAGCTTTTCCATTTCGGCAAGAAGTTCATCCGCCTCGTCAAAAAAGACTTGAAAAAACTGACTCATGTCAATCGTCATTATTAAACTCCGGGATATACATTAATAAACTGGAAATCAGCCTATTACTTTTTTAACGACTTCTGTGAGCTTTTGCGGATCAAAAGGTTTTACTAACCAACCATTTGCGCCAGCTGCACGTCCTTTAGATTTCATGTCATCGCTAGACTCGGTGGTCAACATCAGAATTGGCACTCTTTGGTAAGTAGCCAATCCTCTTAACGATTTAATTAAAGTCAACCCATCCATTCTTGGCATATTCTGATCAGTTAAAACGAGATCCACTACTTGATTCCTCGCTTTCTCAAGGCCATCTTGCCCATCAACCGCTTCAATTACCTGATACCCGGCAGCCTTTAAACTAAATGCAACCATCTGTCTCAATGAACCAGAGTCATCTACCGCTAAAATCGTTTTGGCCATAATTACTCCATTTTTCGAATTAAATGCAACATACCTGAAAGCCTGAAGTGCAACTTAAAACAGCTCAACATCTCCGCTTTCCAAATGTTTCTGATGAACTACCTTTCTCAACAAATTCTGCAGATCAGCGCTCTGTTTTTCGAGTCGTGAGGTGGTTTCTTTCAAAAGACAAGCGATATCGTCACTGTCAATATCCAGTGTGACATCCCCCCCGAATAAGCCTAATGTTGTTAACACTTCTCGGAGCCCCTCGCAGCGTTGCATCGTGCGGGAAAGTAACTGACTCGTCATATCCTGAAACTGCAAACCAGTTACTGCGGCGTTAACATGGGTAGCAATTTCAATTTGAATTGTTTTCAATTTATCGCTTGTTGCCTCAGGAATCACACCGGAATTAATGATCAGTTGAATTTCTTCTTGCTCCCTCAAAATCGCAGAGTGAAGCGCAAAAAAACTGGCACTAAGTTTTTCAATGGCCTCACCGAGCAAAATTGCTGTTTGCGCCAAGTCGGTTTCAACCTCAGAAAGATGGGCGTTTCCATGATCTGACACTCCCGTTAACAACTGCTTTACCTGAGAACTCAACAGTTTCTTTTCGGACATCTTAAGCATCCTCTCTGCATAATTTTTCAATGGCTAAGTGCAATTAAAAGTTACTTTGCAGACTTAACAGAAACTTCAGCGCTTGAATCTGCCTGATTTACTACCTCAACCGCACCACCATCCTGCGATGCAGATTCTTCCGCTTTCTTATTCATCACGATAATACTAATACGCCGATTAATCGGATTGAGCGGGTCTTGCTTGTCAAATAAAACAGATGAGGATAGACCCACAACCCGTAAAACCTTAGACTCGTCCATTCCGCCAAAAATCAATTCACGCCTGGATGCATTCGCCCGGTCCGCAGATAACTCCCAATTGCTGTATCCCTTTTCCCCCAAACCATAAGGAGCCGAGTCAGTATGCCCAGACAAACTGATTTTATTCGGAACCTCATTTAATGCTTTGCCAATCTCATGCAAAATCTCTTTTGTATAAGGTTGCAATTCAGCCTTTGCCAACGCAAACATTGGGCGATTCTGCTCGTCAACCATCTGGATACGCAAACCCTCAGTTGTTATATCCAGCAGCAACTGCTTTTTATACATTTTCAGCGTGGAATTGGACTCAATTGCCGCTTCGATTTTCCCCTTCAAAGCTTTAAGCCTATCTGCATCAGCTTTTGCTAACGCAGCCTCAGCAGCCTGAAGGTTATAGGAGCGTTTCTGCGACTCGATATCTCCCTTGCGGTTCTGCCCCTCACGCAAACTAAGATCCTTCCCACCACCTTTAATCACGCTCGAGCTATCACCGCTACCATCACCGCCGGCCATTGCGACTTTTAGCGGAGTCTGAAAATATTCAGCAATACCTTGCAAATTTCCTTTCGCCGTAGAACCAAGAAGCCACATAAGAAGAAAAAATGCCATCATTGCGGTCACAAAATCAGCATAGGCAATCTTCCACGCGCCGCCATGGTGACCACCACCAGATTTTTTAATCCGCTTTACTATTATCGGCCGCAGCTCTTCATTTGCCATTGGAAAACCTTGCTAGACTCACTATTTTGACTTCGATTGTTTTATATGCTCTTCCAACTCACTGAAAGTTGGTCGCTCAGTTGAATATAAAACTTTGCGCCCAAACTCAACTGCCAATGCGGGGGCGTAACCATTTAAACTGGCAAGCAAAGTTACTTTTATGCATTGAAAAGTTTTTGATGACTCCTCCAATTGCTGCTCCAGCAAACTTGCCAGAGGTGCCACGAATCCATAAGCAATCAAAATACCCAAAAAAGTCCCAACCAAAGCGTGCGCAATTAAAATCCCTAATTCAGCAGGAGGAATACCAACAGATTCCATTGTATGCACCACGCCCATTACCGCAGCAACAATACCAAAGGCCGGCAAGCCATCTCCCAATCTAGCGATAAAATGAAAAGGCATTGCTCCTTCGTGGTGATGCGTTTCCAATTCATTATCCATAAGATTTTCAATCTGAAAAGCATCCATATTTCCTGACACCATCAATCTTAAATAATCACAGATAAACTCCATCATGTGATGATCATGGACAATTGATGGGTATTTACTGAACAACGGACTTTCTTCTGGCTTTTCAATATCACCCTCAATCGACATCAACCCTTCTTTCCGAACTTTTGTAAGCACATCGAACAGCATGGTCATCAGTTCCATATACAGAGCTTTTGAGTATTTGGATCCCTTGAAAACGTTTGGCAGAGTCTTAATTGTTGCTTTTAAATTCTTAGCGTTATTTCCCACAAAAGAAGCACCAAGAGCAGCGCCACCGATCATGAGCAACTCTAATGGCTGAAATAAAACAGCAAGGTGCCCACCTGCTAGCGCATAGCCACCAAACACAGACCCTAAAATTACAATATAGCCAACAATAACTAACACGGAAAATTACTCCCTGACTGGAAAATTACGCTCAAATATCTTACGTCAATCATATCAGCACGATTGATAGGAATCATCAGAAATTGATGTAAATCTATGCGGAAATGATGTTTCTTTCAAAGAATTTACGATGGAGATCACATTTGCCACACATACAATATCGCCCCTTTTTCACTCACTTGAATTTCGAAACTAGGAGGCTCACCATCAACAGGAAATTCGTAACTCATAAAAATACTTCCAGGCACCATTTCATATTGCACCTTTTTCCAAATTTCTGACATCACTACTGGCGACAAATAAGCAAAAACAACATCAAATTTTTCAAAATTTAAATATTCGTAACTCCCAAGTTGAAATTTGACGTTTTGACGACGTAAGATTTTTGACCTTAGAAAACTAAACAACCAGGGAAATGAGGAAATTTCAACACCAGTTAACTTCCAATCCGGTCTGGCTTTAGACAAATCGATAATCAAGCCACCCAAACCACTTCCCGCATCAAGTAGCTGCAACTTTTCTTTATCAGAGAAAAATTCTAAAAGCCGTTCCGACAACGACGAATGAGAGGGGAAATATGGCACCCTTGTAGTGAGAGTGGTACCGAAGACAAAAAAAAGAAAAAGAAATATAACCAAGCTAAGCGCGGACGAAATCTGCAAATACAAACCAAGGGAGACAAAAATGGGAAAGATGAATGCAATAACATTCCACCACCACTCAGATTTAAGCAGAAGTGAAATTAGGAGAGATAGAAATGAATGAAATAAAAGAAGGAGAAGAAATGTGAACGGAATAAATACGTATCCGTAAAATTTTTTGGCAATGACAGCAAAAGCAAAACAAACGACAAATGATAAAACCTGAACCAGTAGAGCCTTTAATAAGGGATATTTGGCCTGAACGCTTGAAGGACTAAGGCTTTTGTGACTAACACGCAATGCCTCCAAAGCAACTCCTATTTAATTAATTATTAAGCCACCATCGCCAAAGGAATGTCAGCCTCTCTCGTTTTTTTAGTTTTACCTGCGCGGGAAGGCACGTGGCAAAGCCCACACTTATAATGATTATTCAAATCCAATGAATGTGCAACAAAATGACCGCCGCATTCAGAACATTTTGCAAATGTTAGCATTTTCCCTTCGAAAAACCGAACCAAAGTCCACGCTCTCGTCAAAGACAGCACCGCTTCATCAGGCGATACACAACCAACCTGCTCAAGATAAAGCCGATAAGACTTAACAACTGCTTCGATACCAGAAACTTCAGCATGCTCATTCAAGTATTTATAGATATTCATAAATAGCGATGAGTGGATGTTTGGTTGCCAGGTCGTAAACCAATCCGTTGAAAATGGAAGCATTCCTTTAGGGGGAGACACACCTTTCAGCTCTTTATAAATTTTCAAGAGCCTCTCGCGTGAGAGTGATGTTTCAGACTCCAACAATTGCAAGCGAGCACCAAGATTCACTAAATCTATCGCCAATTGAATCTCTGACGCTTCATTCAAAACACTTTTGCTAGCCATATCAACCTCTCTTCATTACTTAAAAGATACTCAACACACAGTTTTAATGAATTTCTTCAACAGGTTGTCCTGCCATTAAAATCGCTGCGTGAGAATGAGCAAGAGAACGCTCTTTATTGTAGTTAGTAAGCATGCAAAGAATCGAGCTGTCTTCAAAACGAAATCTTGCCAGCATCATATTGGAGCCAGCCAGCTTGAGGATTTGTGAATTATTCAAACCCTCAATTAAGTCAGCAATTTCCTTACCTATTCCGAGGCGAAAAATGGCAGTTGCCTTATCAGCACGAATCATTTGCTGAGCAAGCATTAAGTAACTCAAGTTTGCATCACGTATTTCAGCCATCATGTCGTTCTGTGTCATTTTCCTACCCTCCAATACATGTTCAAAGGCGAAGTATCTTGCCGTTGAGATACATTGTGAGTGACCACAAAATCCGGGTGTATAGGAAAAAACAGGTATTTAGATGAAGGAAAAACAGAACAAGCTTGTAAGACAAATTCTTACAAGCTTTATTTTTGAATGTACGCTGATTTTTTATTTTTTTATTTCAAGAAAGCTAAAGTAAGCTCAAAAATTAAAATTCTATAAAAATCAAATACTTAGATATATTAATACCCAATATCAATTGGACTTAATACCATTAACGGCAGCATTTTTTAAAACTTTAGGGTAATTAGAAAATAAATTTAAAAATATTTTCCGGTTAATTTCTTAACGGCAGCATCAGAAAAAACTTTAATTTTTTTTGGATTTTTTTAAAGTTTTTTCTGTTTTTGTGCAATGTCGCAACAAACTGCCTAGATTTGATGTGGAGAACCCACGAAAAAGAAGGTAAAAATACAAAACAAATATAACGAAACAGCAACGACTTATTTATATTCAAATCTATGTAGGTGGACTTCGCCACACACAACTCTGCTTTAACTGCTTATCCAAACCAGACAACAGTGCTTCGTGCTCACGTAACTCGTCGGATGACGCCGTCTTAAGAATAACTTCGTCGATAGGAGTATCAACAAACACAACCTCTTCAATTACCGGCTTTTCTTCAACAGGCAAATCAATTTCAAAACTATTCTGCCCTCGGGACATTGCCAAAAATACGTCAGCCAAAAGCTCCGCATCAAGCAACGCTCCATGCAACTTTCTGTGCGAATTAGATATTTCGTAACGATCACATAAAGCGTCAAGAGAATTTCTCTTCCCCGGGTGCAGCTCTTTAGCCTGAACCAACGTATCGGTAACGATTTCAACATAATCAGTAAACAGCCCCAGACCAACTCTGGCAAACTCAGCGTTCAGAAAAGAGATATCAAAAGGCGCGTTGTGAATAACAATTTCAGCGCCTTTAATATATTCGCAAAACTGATTGACCACTTCAGAAAATTTTGGCTTATCACTGAGAAATTCTGTGGTCAATCCATGCACTGCAAGCGCGCCTTCTTCAGAGTCACGCTCAGGATTAATATATTGATGATAATTATTACCGGATAATTTCCGGTTAATTAACTCAACGCAGCCAATCTCAATAATTCTATTGCCGTCACGCGCGCTTAAACCGGTTGTTTCAGTATCTAAAACAATTTGCCTTAAATTCTTTTCCATTACATGGATACCTTATTCGATTGATCAGCAACCCACTTTAATAAAATCCTGTTTCCACTCCCTTGCGAACAAAAACTGGACTGCATCCCCACGCCTGCAGCGAATATAAGTTGATCACCAATTGATACGAAAGGGAGCTGCTGCCTTACCCAAAACGGGATTTTTAAGGATTGATAGTGACTTTTCATATCACGGGTAGATCGATTTTCTGCCAACTTCAGGCGCTCGCCACCTCGGCGAAAATGAAGCTCAAGTGATCGCTCTTTTAGCCATTCACAATCAACACCAAAATCTGAATATTGAAAATACAAAGTACCGCCCATGCCCGGGAACTCTAACTTATCTTCCCCTGACCATTTAAAGATCTCAGACTTTTCCGATCTATCCTGCTCCTCCAGTCTGGAAGTTGCATAGATTCTGTCTCGGTATCGATGTATCGCCAAATTATCATGGAAAACTGTAACGCGGGCATCATCACGCGCATCGAACAATTGCTTGAGTATCTCCGTCAGCCTTGAGGTAGTTGGCATTTTTGATCGAAGCTTAACAAACCACAGTCGCAATAAATTATTAACACGCTCAGGCGACAGCGAACGAATAGATTGCAAACTTAAACCATCGTCATCCGAGCAAGTACGTAAATCATGCCCAGCTAGATCCTCCAACAATATACGTGTGGATCGCATGTGCGTTGCTGTTCTTGCTATACGTTTAGAAAACCCTGGTGACACCTCTTCCAGCATGGGCATCACTTTATGTCTTAACGCGTTTCTCAGAAATCGTGCGTCATCATTTGACTCGTCGTGTACGTGCAAAATGTTACGCGAATCAACAAATTTCTCTAAGTCTCCCCTGGTTTCCTGCAACAAAGGACGCATCAACATCAAGGTGCCAACACCAAGCAAGCTCTCAGCAGTATTAAATCGATCCATCCCTGACAATCCAGCAACACCAGACCCCCTCAACATCTGCATTAAAAGAGTTTCGGCCTGATCATCCTGATGATGAGCGGTCAGGCAAAAATTGATCTGGTGCTCTTGGCAAATTCGCCCAAGAGCCAGATACCGAGCACTTCGTGCGCTGCCCTCTATTCCCTCCGTTTTAGTAACATCGAGCGTAATTTTTTCATATAAAAAAGTTACGCTATGTGCAAGACATACCGATCGACAATGCTCAAGCCATGAATCAGCATTTGTGCTGAGTCCATGATGTATATGAATTGCGACTAGGGAAATTTTACGAAGACGACAATACTCAATTGCCAGCATAAGGAGAGCAGAAGAATCAAGCCCGCCACTATATGCAATAGCCATCCCGGGGACTGACTCAACCCCTAACTCTGCAAAGTAGGAGTCCAGTACTTCAGAAAAGCGGTGCTGTAAAGCACCGCTGTTACCACGTTGATTCATTCAGAAATCTTTGTTTCCTTGAACTTACCATAACTCATCAGTTTTTCATGGCGAGCACTAAGCAAATCTTTAGTTTTAACACCCTGGAACTGGCGCAGTGTATCAGCCAGCGCACGCTTAACCAGAGAACACATCTGTTTAGGATCTCTGTGCGCACCACCAAGCGGCTCGTTGATAATCTTATCAATCAATCCCATTGCTTTTAAACGATGAGCCGTCAACCCCAACGCCTCTGCAGCATCAGATGCCCGGTCCGATGTTTTCCATAAAATAGAGGCACATCCTTCAGGTGAAATCACGGAATAGGTCGCATACTGCAACATCAATACCGCATCGCCAACGGCTAAAGCCAAAGCACCACCAGAACCGCCCTCACCAATAATTGTTGTGATCAGCGGTACTTTCAGTTCAGCCATCACATATAAATTATGTCCAATCGCTTCCGATTGCCCACGCTCTTCCGCATCAATCCCGGGCCACGCACCGGTAGTATCAACAAAAGTGAAAACGGGAATATCAAATTTCTCTGCCAGCTTCATCAAGCGCATGGCTTTACGGTAGCCTTCGGGTTTCGGCATACCAAAATTACGCATGGCCCGCTCTTTCGTATCGCGTCCTTTTTGATGGCCGATGACCATGCAGGACTGCCCATTAAAACGAGCTAGACCACCAACAATCGACTGATCATCAGCGAAGCTACGGTCACCGTGTAGCTCATGAAAATCGGTAAATACGTTATTGACATAGTCCATCGTATATGGACGCTGAGGGTGACGAGATATCTGCGACACCTGCCATGGTGTCAACTTTGCATAAATATCTTTTGTCAGCATCTGACTTTTTTTGGAAAGCCTGTCGATCTCTTCAGAGATATCTACAGCAGAGTCATCCTGTACGAAGCGCAACTCTTCAATTTTAGTTTCGAGCTCAGCTATTGACTGCTCAAAACTCAGGAATGTCGTTTTAGTCATCGTGCCTCCTTAAATCCACACGAGTTGAGAAAATTCTTACGAATTGACAAAGTCAATATATATATAGTTCACCTGCATAGATTGCTTGCCGCGCTGAAGCCCTCGTGCGCAATAACTTCAATTGGCCGCAACCCCAAAATACAAAATCAGTTGATGGAACAACTTTACAAATAAATAATCAGAGATTTCTCAAAGAAATGCTGTAAATATTCGAACGACGCAGATTAAATATCAAAATTGCCCATTCTGTCCAGCATCCGTTCGCTCTCAAACCAAATCAACAGATAAATACTGCCTTCATCTTTTATCTGCAGCCATTTCCCTATCGATAAAATTCAGCCTTATTCAAAATGGACTGAATATTCAAAACATAAGGTATTTCATTGTGTCCAAAAATAAAGATGAATTCACGAATCTCTGATGTTTACTTGAGCAAAAGCCCAATGAGCACACTTATTTGATAAGATGACGCTTACGTATAGCTTTAGTATAACATTGCCGCTCTTATGTTCAGTCAATCTCAGATAAATCCAAGCCAGAACGCCATGCGCCAAATCTTAAAAAGTGTTTTCGTCATATCAAATTTATCGTTCGCGTTATTCTCCGCCCCCTCGTTCGCTGACGATGCAGCCGATGTAGGAAAATTGCTTCGCGCAGGCCAAATATCTGAAGCACTTCAAAAAGTAGACAGTGCGCTGGCTGTTCGCCCTAAAGACGCTCAAATGCGTTTTTTAAAAGGATTGATTCTTACGGAACAAAACAAAAGCGCTGAAGCGATTAATATTTTCACCAAGTTAACTGACGACTATCCGGAATTACCTGAGCCCTATAATAATCTTGCTGTTTTATATGCGGCGTCAGGACAATATGATAAAGCCCGGGCATCTTTGGAAATGGCAATCAGAACAAATCCGACGTATGGCACGGCGCACGAAAATTTAGGCGATGTCTATGCGAAGTTAGCCAGCCAAGCGTACGACAAGGCGCTGCAACTTGATTCGGGAAATACCACTGCCAAGTTAAAACTGACCTTAGTTCGTAATCTGGTTGGCAATACCACCGGTGGAACAAATCCTAAAACAAGCCCATCGCCAGCAATACAAATTGCACAGGCGGCGTCTCCCAAGGCGTCAGTTGCGCCGACTCCAACAAAGCAAGTCACTGCGCCAGTAAAGGCCGAACCAGAACCAGTTAAAGCCGAAACAAGCAGTAAATCAAAAGCGTCACAGATCCAGGATAAGGACGAAGATGACGTCATGAAAGCTATTGAAAATTGGGCGAAAGCATGGAGCAACAAAGATACCAACGCCTATCTGGCACACTATGCCAAAGACTTCCAGACACCTAAAGGCGAGTCGCGAAAAGCTTGGGCAGAAGAAAGGCGCGAGAGAATTGAGGGCAAAGGTCGCATCAGCGTAAAAATTGAAAGTGCCAAAGTCAACATCGACGGCAACAATGCAACCGTTAAATTCCGCCAGATATACACCTCTGACCGACTGACCGCCAACAGCCGCAAAACCATCAACATGACGAAGCAAGATGGTAAATGGCAAATTAAGCAGGAGCGCGCGGGTAGCTGATGTTTTTCGCTGTCAATAGAAATGCTTCGATCGTCAACATCGCCGCGAAGCGGGTTTTTTGCGCCCTCCTTATCTACTGTATTTCAATCTGCATCGCTACGTTTGATGCTAAGGCCAGAACGCGCCCGCAAAAAATGCCTGCTGAACAAATTTCAAGTACAGCGAATCCTGATCAGCTTTTAATTGAAGTTTATAAAAATCTTGCAGAAAATAAGCTTCAAAACGCTCAAGTTAAAATTGATGAGTTAATCGAAGCCTATCCTCACTTTCAATTAGCGCACCTGATCAGGGGGGACTTGTTACTCATGCACACACGTCCGGTAGCCAGTTTTGGTGCGGGAGCGAATGTTCAGGGTGAAAAATTAAAAGAACTACGCGATGAAGCTGCAGCGAGAATCAGATCTTTTCGGGAACGCCCGGCTCCAAATTTGCTTCCGAGACCAGTTATTCAGCTACGTGAAGATCAAAAACAAGTAATTCTCGTCGACGCAAAAAAATCTCGCTTATATCTCTACGAAAACATTGCAGGGCAACTCCGGCTTATCAGCGATCATTACATCAGTCAGGGTAAATTTGGTACAAATAAATTTAAGGAGGGGGATCAAAAGACCCCGCTCGGAGTCTATTACATTACCAGTCGTTTATCCGGAAGCAAGCTTCCCGATTTTTACGGCCCGGGAGCACTTCCACTGAATTATCCTAATGAATGGGATAAAATTAACGGCCGCAGTGGTTCCGGTATCTGGCTACATGGCATGCCCTCCAGTAGTTTCAGTCGACCGCCCTTAGCGTCAGATGGCTGCGTCGTACTGACAAATCCAGATTTTTTAAAAATCGCTGCATCAGTCGATATAGGCAGAACTCCGGTCATCATCAGTGAGCACATTGAATTCGTTAATCAAGCAAAATGGAGTCTTGATAAACAGTTTGCGGCAAAGTTACTGGAAGAATGGCGCCTTGATCTTGAAAGCCAGAATGCCAACCGGATTTTTGCAAATTACTCGAGAAATTTCAGAGCAAACCAAGGGGAAGATTTAAACTCATGGTTTTCCAAGCAGAGACAGACATGGGATAACTGGGTTACTCCCATTATTAAAGTGAAAGACGTGACTCATTTTATTTATCCAGGTAAGGATGAAATGATAGTCAGCACCTTCACACAAGAAGTTACTTCAGGAAAAGCCAGGACCACTACCAGAAAAAGGCAATACTGGAGGAAAGAAGCAGCCAAATGGCGAATTGTGTATGAAGCAAACGTATAACAGGCGAAAAAAATGACATCCTTGTACAAAAAAATTTCAGGTTTTATTTTTGCTGGTGTAACTTTATTCAGTTCACAGCTTTTAATGGCGGAAGAGTTACCCAAAGTCTCCATAAAAACAAGCGTTGGAGAAATCGTGGTGGAACTTTACCCTGATGCTGCCCCCAATACTGTAGACAATTTTCTGAAGTATGTTAAAGCCGGACACTACAAAGCAACGATTTTTCATCGTGTGATCAATGACTTCATGATCCAGGGTGGTGGCTACGATAAAAATATGAAGGAAAAGCAAACGCGCAAACCTATTCCTCTGGAAGCACGTCGCGCCTTGGATAAGGGCCTGAAAAATGAGCTTGGTACCATTGCTATGGCGAGAACCGAAGATCCAAACTCTGCGACTGCACAATTTTTTATTAATGTAAAAAATAACGAATTTTTAAATCACCAGATATTGCCAGATGGTGATCCCGTAGAATTCAACTACCGTGGCAGTATGGTAAAAGCACCAAGAAACAAAGCCTTGCTCGCGACTGCTGGTTACACACCGTTCGGCAAAGTCATCAAAGGGATGGATATTGTCGACAAAATCAAAGCCGTAGAGACCAGCGATGCACACATGATGCAAAATGTGCCTAAGCAAAACATCATCATCGAATCTGCAAGCATAGTTAAATAATTTTCTTTTATCTTCACTTCATTACCAAGGAATATCATGGCCGTCATTCTGACTACAAATTTAGGTGCTATCAAAATCGAACTGGATGCAGAAAAAGCACCGAAGACCGTTGCTAATTTCATTGCGTATGTTGAATCCGGTCACTACGCAGGCACTATTTTTCATCGCGTCATCGATGGCTTTATGATTCAAGGCGGCGGTTTCGAGCCAGGCATGAAACAAAAAGAAACGCAAG
Source organism: Cognatundibacterium rivi (assembly GCF_018139565.1). Taxonomy (GTDB): domain Bacteria; phylum Pseudomonadota; class Gammaproteobacteria; order Burkholderiales; family Burkholderiaceae_D; genus Undibacterium; species Undibacterium rivi. Next base: position 66,684 of record NZ_JAGSPK010000002.1, on the reverse strand, counting down.
CACCAATCGAGAATGAAGCTAACAACGGCCTCAAAAACCAGCGTTACTCAATCGCGATGGCGCGTACCGGCGCACCGCATTCTGCGTCCGCTCAGTTTTTTATCAATACAGCTAACAACAGTTTTTTAGACTATCCAGGTCAGGATGGTTGGGGCTATTGCGTTTTCGGAACAGTAACAGAGGGTACGGACATCGTTGATAAAATCAAAAGCGTAAAAACGTCACGTTCAGGTATGTTCCAAGATGTACCAGTTGAAGACGTGATCATCGAAAAAGCAGAAGTGGTCTAAATAAAAGCTTCGCAACACAGTGAACTCTCAGCATTCACAGGAACTAGCGCAACCAGAATTGGTTGCGCTGTTTGTTTCCGATATCCACCTGTCTCCCGCCCTGCCAAAGACAACCAGTGCCTTTCTGACTTTTCTGAGGCAAAAAGCGACGCAAGCAAAACAACTCTATATTCTTGGTGATTTATTTGAATACTGGGTCGGCGATGATGACATCACTGATGACTACAATCAAGAGATCGTGTCTACACTGAATGCCCTGACCAAATCAGGAGTCGAGCTATTCTGGATCGCCGGAAACAGGGATTTTTTAGTCGGTAGCATTTTTGCGGAAACGACTGGAGCCAAACTCCTCCCAGATCCCAGCACAGTGAGCATTGCCGGGCTTCATATCGTTATTTGTCATGGTGATGCTCAATGCACCGACGATACTGACTATATAAAATTCCGGACCATGGTGCGTAATCCTGAGTGGCAAAGACAATTTCTGAACAGACCGTTATCTGAGCGAAAATTGATTGTTCAGAGCATGCGCATGAACAGCAAGAGTGAACAAGCGCAAAAAGACAGCAACATTATGGACGTCAATAGTGACGCCATTGCAAAGCTGTTCGAAGTATCAGCGTCCGACATCATGATTCATGGCCACACGCACAGACCCGCCAGACACACAGAAAAGGGCAAATATCGTTATGTACTGCCTGACTGGGATATCGATACCAACAAACACAGAGGTGGTTGGCTTGGCATCTTTGACGACGGAAAAATAATCCTATCGGATCTCAACGGTCAGGAAATATAAGGAACTGTTATTTCCTGACCAAAGGACTATTCAGACACCAAATGCCCGGCTGAAATCTTCAGTGTTCGGCCGCATCTCGCCGCAATCGACAAATCATGCGTAACTAAGACCAGAGTTGAATGTCGTTCACGATTCAGCGTGAACATCAATTGAATAATCGATTCTCCCGTCTGCGCATCCAGACTACCGGTTGGCTCATCTGCAAACAAGAGCGGCGGCTCCGTCACAAAAGCGCGTGCCAGCGCCACACGCTGCTGTTCGCCTCCGGACAAATACTTTGGATAATGCCGCAGGCGTGCAGCAAGCCCGACTCTATCAAGCATCGCCTCTGCTTTTTCTTTGGCTTGTTTATCGCCACGTAATTCTAACGGCAACATCACATTTTCAAGCGCAGTCAGATGCGCGAGTAACTGAAAAGACTGGAAAACAAAGCCCAATTTTTCTTTACGAAACCCGGCACGCTCATCCTCACTTAAGGAAAACAGATCAACACCATCTAACAACACCTGACCCGAACTCGGCACATCCAACCCGGCGATAATACCAAGCAAGGTAGACTTACCAGAACCAGATGCACCAACTATCGCAAGCGTCTCCCCTGCATGCGCGGTAAAATCAATACCGTTGAGTATCGTTAAATGGCCAGTCGCATCATCGACCTGCTTAACAATATTTTTTACTTCAATTGCTACTTTTGCTGATTCTTTAGGATGTGTCATGCTGTCTTTTCGATCTGTGTACCAATTTTTATCTGAACCGCTAAAAATAGTGTTCGTTGTCAGTTTGGGAATGACGACTGTGCACGCTCATTCTGCATCAAAAACCATACTTGTGCTCGGCGATAGCCTGTCAGCCGAATATGGACTGGCAAGAGGAGAAGGTTGGGTCAGCCTGATGGAAAAACAACTGGCTGAAAAGAAAATAAGTGCGCAGGTTATCAATGCAAGTATCAGCGGAGAAACTACTGTCGGTGGAAAAACCCGACTCCCGTCTTTAATGGAAAAACACCATCCGGACATTGTGATCATCGAACTCGGCGGCAATGATGCCTTGCGCGGCTTATCATTGAAAGCATCCGAAGATAACTTTCGCGCCATGATTACCTTCGCAAAAAAAGAAAAGGCACAGGTGATCCTTACCGGTATGCAAATACCGCCAAATTACGGGAAGGAATACGCGCAGAAATTTTTCTCTTTATATTCAATGCTGGCCACCGAACAGAAAATCGTACTGGTGCCCTTCCTGCTACAAGGTATCGCCGATTCAAATGATTTTTTTCAGGCGGACAGAATCCATCCTGTAGCGAAAGCACACCCTGTTATTCTCAATAATGTCTGGCCACACCTTTACCCATTACTCAGAAAATAATTTATGAAATATCCTGAGGTCTGTTTTTTTGATGACATCGTCCCGGACTTACATCAGTTCGATTGCATCATTGATGTCCGTAGCCCATCCGAGTTTGCTGAAGATCACATTCCTGGCGCCATTAATTGCCCTGTCCTCAACGACGAGGAAAGAATCCGTGTCGGCACCATGTACAAGCAAGTCGGCGCATTTGAAGCCAAACGCCTTGGCGCAGCGTTGGTGGCGATCAATATAGGAAACCATCTGACACAGTTATTTCAGGATAAGCCAAAAGAATGGCGCCCTCTGATTTACTGCTGGCGCGGAGGTAATCGTAGTGGTTCAATGGCGCACATTTTTTCCAGAATCGGCTGGCCCGCAGCACAACTACATGGAGGCTACAAAGCATACCGCCAGCATGTTAACGAAAACATTCCGCTTCTAGCGCAAGGAATCAACTGGAAGGTTTTATGCGGACCAACCGGTAGTGCTAAAAGCCGGCTATTGGAGGCACTGGATAACGTTGGGCAACAAGTGTTGGATCTGGAAAAATTTGCTTGTCACCGAGGATCAGTACTGGGTGATATTCCGAATGAAAAGCAACCCTCACAAAAACATTTTGAAAGTCGCATCTGGGAAACTTTACGCAAGATTAATAAAACCCAGTACGTATACGTCGAAGCCGAAAGCAAGAAAGTTGGAAACCTGCGGGTGCCGGATTCTATTATGGAAGGAATCAGAGCTGCAGCATGCATTTCACTGAAACTCGACATCCGGGAGCGGGTCAATTTACTGATGGAAGATTATGCGCACTTTATTGATAACGCTGACCATCTGGGGCAGCAGTTAGATTTTTTAACCTCACTCCACGGCAAAGAAAAAATCACTCAATGGAAAACCCTCGCATCTCAACAGAACATTCAGGCTCTGGTGCGGGCATTACTGGAGGAACACTACGACCCTGCGTATCACAAATCAATCAACAAAAATTTTTCTCAATTTCTGGCAGCACAGGAAATTCACCTGCCCGGAATTGATGTCAAGAGTATGCAAGACGCAATCAGAAATATCGTCGCTGAAAAATGATCAGATCAACCTTCGACATCATCCAGAATGCGCTGCCCTTCCTGATCCAGTTCGTCAAACTGACGATGATTCACAGCCCACCAGAATAAGGCGCCAATCGCAAAGACAGCTACCAGACTCACAGGTATCAGCAAATACAAAATATCCATAATTAATTCAAGGTCTCCGTCATCACAAATTCTGGCTGAGGTAAAAGATATAAACGCAGCGCATTTAAAACGACTAACAGCGAGCTCAAGGACATACCTAATGCCGCATGCCAAGGCTCCAGCCAGCCAATGATAGCAGCAGGAATCGCAATCAGATTATAAAGAACTGCCCAAGCCAGATTTTCCCGGATTAAGCGGAATGCCTTGTTCCCAACAACAAACCCAAAGGTCAGATCATTTAACCGGTTTGACATGAGTAACAAATCGCTTCTGGTCTGAGAAATCGGTGCGCCTTGCCCCATTGCGACAGCGACATCTGCAATCGCCAGAACTGGTCCGTCGTTCATCCCGTCACCTACCATCACAACCTTTGCCCCTTCTGCCTGAAGCATTTGTACTACGTTGAATTTGTCACGCGGACTCAAACCAGAATGGGCTTCAGTGATTCCACATTGCTGCGCAACCGCCATCACCACATCGTCTCTGTCGCCTGACAACAGCACTATTTTTTTCCCTGCGGCTTTTAGTTTTTGTATTGCATCTACCGCATCATCGCGCAAGACATCTGCCATGGCAAACAACAAAATTACCCCGTCTTTATCTGCCAACATTGACAGGGTTTTATTCGCACAAGCAGCAGGTGCAACAAAATCGGTATGTGTGAGCTCAGAAACGAAATCCGCATTGCCGAGTCGATAGAGTCTGCCGTCGATCTGCGCCTCCACGCCGCCGCCAGCGATTTCTTGTAACATCGCTGGGTTCATGCCTGACGACTGCGCATGTTGTGCAGCTAAACTGTCTGCAATGGCCTTTGCTGCAGGATGTGTTGAGCCGGAAGCCATAACAAATGCAATAGCCTCTGCCTGTACATGCTCCCGCAGAGCCATCGTATCGGATACGCGCAGCTTACCGACTGTGAGCGTACCGGTTTTATCAAAGACAAAGTGTGTCGCTTCCGCCATTGCCTGTATCGCCTTGCCATTTCTGATCAGCACGCCATTTTTTGCCAGCAACCCGATTGCAGCGGACATAACCCCTGGCGTCGCTAAAGATAAGGCACAAGGACAAGTCACCACAATCACACTCACGGCTATCCATAGTGCCCTTGACGAGTCTATATAAAACCATCCGATCGCCGTGAAAGCAGCAATGATCAGAATAATTGTTAAAAACCGACTGGCGTGTTTATCTGCCAGTAAAACGATAGGAGGTTTTTCCGTTGCCGCATTTTCCATCAGGCTGATCAGCGTCGATAATTGCGTATCGCTACCAACTTTTGATGCCTGCATTGTCAGAGCGCCCGTCAGATTAATCGCTCCTGCAATTAACTGATCGCCGACGACCTTAACGACAGGATGAGACTCTCCCGTCATCAACGCCTCATCACATTCACTACGTCCTTCCAGCACAACGCCATCGGCGGGAATTTGCTCTCCGGGAGCAACTAACAGATAATCCCCCACCTGCAAGTCTGACGCATTCACAGTCTGGGTTTGCCTGCTATGCGGGTAATTCATCATTTTTTGTGCTGCTACTTCTGTCAGTTGCGTCAGCACGCGCAAGGCTGCCGTCGTTTTCTTTTGCACCAGGCTTTCAATTAACCTCGCGCCAAGCAACAGAAAAACAAACATGATGGCCGAGTCATAATAAACAGCCCCGCCTTTAAAAGTCGCCCAGACGCTTGCGAAAAACGTCAACAAGATTCCTAACGATACCGGCACATCCATCCCGATATGCCGGTTGCGTATATCGCGCCAGGCGGATTTGAAAAATGGCATCGAAGAAAAGCCTATCACTGGCACCGCGATCAGCATGCTCGCAATTTTCAGTAATTTATCCAGATCAGGCGTCAGATCTCCATCCACTTGCGGCACCGGAACAAGGTAAGCAGGAAACGCATACATCATGATCTGCATCATCGCGAAACCAGCAACGAATAAACGCCAGATCGCTAATTTATTTTCTTTCTTTTCAGCTTCATCTGTGTCGTAACTGACCGGCAACGCACCGTAACCAAGCTGGACAATCGAATTAATGATATTTTTTAGATTATTCTTATCCGCCTGCCATGCCAATTCGGCGCGGTGACTCGCGGCATTAATCTTGAATGCAGTGACGCCAGGAAGCTGACGGACACGAAATTCGATCAGTTGCATGCATGCGGCACAACGCATACCGGACAAACTGAGTTTTTCATGCTGCAACTGATTGCTTTCTGCAGACTCTGCAGCGAACGCGGGGGATGGGTTAACACCAGACATGAATGTGATTAAGTTTCCGTTTGAACGGACTTCGCTTTTAAATATTCTGAAATCATATTGTTCTGCTCAACAGTCCGCAGAATAGCCAGGCAACCGTGACAACAAACCGGTTGCTCTTTCCCATTGAATTTGACGTAAAGAGCTTTGTTCTTACGCATTTTCTCACCGCAATGATAGCAATCAATCTTCTCAGCGCTGTTCTGCGCCGAAGAAAACAGAGCTAATAAGTGACTGAAGGTTATTGCCATGGGAAATTAGAATACAAAGCGGTATTACGAGCTATCTTACATTAAATGGCATATTACCGATTGATTTGACGCAACGCAGAAAGGGACTGAAGCACGGATACTGAAGAAAGACACGCTGCCGACTTACAAATTAAAAAAGACGGCAGCATTGCACTACCGTCTTTTAAGTGTAAGCCCTGAAAGGTGAGGATTCCTAGAAACCTCTGATCCATGTCTAAGATGGAAATAGCAATTCAAATTGTCATCCTTCTACTTCGCACAAAACCGGTACAACGATGAAGTCCGGATCTCATAGAACAACGAACATGGAAACGAAATATTGTCTATATCGACCTCCTGTTTTGAACCAGCTACGTGTCCAATATAAATGAAGAGGAAAAGATAGAAAAGAAAATTAAAACTATGTATGCCGGAAGACAGATTTAAAAAAACAACTAAACAAAATAGATCAAATTAGATCAGCGTATTGATAAACTATTGCTCTTTAGCAGAGAACTGACTGCGCTGCTTCCAAATGAAGCACCAAATTTTTTCAGAACACGTTCAGGCAAGCCCTCTTTCTGTGTGTAATCAACGATATCTTCTGCCTTGATCACATCGCGTGAAACAGACTCCACTGTACCAAAGTCATCCGCCAAGCCCATCTCAACAGCTTTGCTGCCGATCCAGAATAAGCCAGAAAAAGTTTCCGGTGTTTCCTTCAAGCGCTTACCTCGACCTTTGCGAACTACGTCAATAAATTGCGCATGAATTTCGTTCAGCATGGCTTGAGATAATTCTTTTTGTTTTTCGGTCTGCGGTGAATAAGGATCCATAAAACCTTTATTTTCACCTGCCGTCATCAGGCGGCGCTCAACACCGACCTTATTCATCAATCCCGTAAAACCAAAGCCATCCATTAAGACACCGATGGAACCAAGAACACTGGCTTTATTGACATAAATTTTGTCAGCGGCTGCAGCGATGTAATAACCTCCAGACGCGCAAATCTCATCCACTACCACATACAGTTTTTTGTCGGGATAATGCGAGCGCAAGCGGACAATCTCATCATTGATCATACCAGCCTGAACCGGGCTGCCACCGGGACTGTTAATACGTAATATCACGCTCACTGATCCGGCATCAGCAAATGCGCGATTTAATGCAGGAATCACATCTTTAGCACTGGCACTGCCACCAGCATCAATTTCACCATCAATTTCGACCAGGGCGGTGTGATGCCCCAGATTTTCCGTCTGAGCATCGGAGAAACCGGAAAAATAGTAAAAGCCACCAAGAATAAGCAGAAGAAAGGTGAATTTAAAAAATATCCCCCAACGACGGCGCAATCGTTGCTCACGCAGCGACTCGAACAGCAGCTTCTCTAAAACTGCCCTATCCCAGGATGAAGATGTATTTTCTACACTGTCAGCGGGCTTTTTTTCAAACAACGGGTCGTTCATCATCTTACCTTTGTATTCTTTCAGGCAATTACTGCCTGAATATAATCATCCGGATGCCAGTAAACCGTTCCGTCCGACTCGCTGACCTCAATTTTTCTGAGCCGACTTCCACGGCAAGGCCCGCCAGAGCAATATCCTGTTTCCGGCTGATAAATTGCTCCATGCGTTGCACACATAATGAATAAGCCACTGGATTCAATAAACTCACCCGGATTCCAATCCAGCTCAACCGGCACATGAGCACAACGGTTCAGGTAAGCATGTACTTCATTGGCGTAGCGAATGACAAAACCAACGGCATCGTCACTGCCGGCTGTCAGCGGAAAACGCACCCCTTTTCCACCGTTGATCAGTTCTTCAGATTTACAGATTGCGATAGATTTCATTCAGCGCGACTCCACTCAGGCATTTTCTCTGAGCCATTGATGCAACTCCGCTACGGTCTTTGCTGAATACAGAGGATTGAAACCAGACAGCAAATGCGCGTCGTGTGCGCCATACTCGACGGCGACAGCGGCCGCACCGGCGTTATTTGCCATTTGCAAATCATGGGTTGTATCACCGACCATCAATGTCCGCTGCATATCCTGCCCTAATTCTCTGGTCAGCTCTTGCAGCATCGCCGGGTGTGGCTTGGAGAACGTTTCATCTGAACAGCGTGTCGCATCAAACAAAGATGTCAGCTCTGCCGTATGCAATGCCCGGCTCAGGCCAACACGGCTTTTGCCGGTTGCAACAGCCAAAAAATAACCATCCTGAGATAATTCATTGAGCATATCGCGCACACCATCAAACAATGGCAACTCATGGTCTTTTAACAAATAGTGATAACGATAACGCTCCACCATGCGCGGATAGTATTTCGGGTCAACATCGGGCACCGCAGCTTTCATTGCCTCAAGAAGTGATAAGCCAATCACATACGCTGCCGAATGATCGCCAGGTATGGGCAAACCCAGATCTTTTGCTGCCGCCTGAATACATTTGACGATGGTGGCAGTACTGTCCATGAGGGTGCCATCCCAGTCAAACACGATAAAATCAAATTGCTTTTTTGCCATATTAAGAATGAATTCCCCGCCATTTCAGACGGGGACTGATGTTGCTTGTGAGTACCTCGATCATACCATTAATAAACGTTCAAGTTTTTCCGCTACGCCTCCAGGCTGCGCAGAAAGTGTTCGCACTCTTCCGGAAGCCGGGCATTGACTGTCATCGGTTTGCCGCTCTCAGGATGCGTGAAAGTAATCTGATGCGCATGCAAGAACATACGCTTGAGAGCACCGCGTGTTGCCGTTGCTTTCTGCAATGCTTTATTTAAGGGAAAATCCCCATATTTATCATCGCCGGCAATCGCAAACCCACTGGCAGACAAATGCACACGAATCTGGTGCGTACGCCCAGTTTTTAATTCTGCCTCTAACAAAGCAAATTCTTTAAACTTCTTCTTGAGTGTAAAGATCGTGTGCGACGCCATGCCATCCGCTTGCACCCGCACTCGCCGCTCGCCATCGCCTGTGGTGTACTTATGCAACGGCAATTTCACGTGTTGACGGGCATTTTTCCAATCGCCAGAGACCAGTGTGTAATAACGCTTATCGGTCAGGCCATCGCGCATCTGCTCATGCAAATTTGTTAAGGCTGTCCGTTTTTTTGCGATCAGCAGAATGCCGGATGTTTCGCGGTCAAGCCTATGCACCAGCTCCAGAAACTTGGCATCCGGGCGCGACGCCCGTAATTGCTCAATCACGCCATAACTGACACCCGAACCACCATGCACCGCAACTCCGGCAGGCTTATCGATGATCAGCAGATAGTTATCCTCAAACAAAATCGGGAACTCAAGTTTAGGAACGACTTGCGTCGATTGCTCAGCCATACGTATAGGAGGAACGCGGACAACATCCCCCTCCACCAGTCTGTATAACTGATCTATACGCCCTTTATTCACCCGCACTTCCCCAGAGCGCAACACACGGTAAACGTGACTTTTCGGCACGCCTTTACATATACGTAAAAGAAAATTGTCGATGCGCTGACCTGCCTCTTCTTCAGAGATTGTCAGGAGCTGTACCCGGGGCGCAGAAGCTGAAGGCTCTTGCGGAGGCGTTGTTTGCATCTGTTTTTGATGCCTTCCCCCATTAATTATCGCTAAGTCCTTCATTTTGAATATATAATCATTTTCGCTTCAGCAATTACGCTTTAGCAGTGTAATAGAAATAAACAGCTATTTTACACAGGGGTCAGTCCATCAGCCTCGCCAGTTTGCAAATATGATGGAAAAGATGTGTATGCGACGTCGTTGACGGGTCAAGGTGGCAACCAACTGTTGCTGTCGGACTTCAGTGAAACGAGGTTGGATCAGAGAGTTTGAATAGTAAGGATAAGTTAGGCAAGAGGTGCTGGTTTATTGATGAATAAGCATGCTTGCCTATGATGATTCTGGTAGTAAAGGCGATTCCGTCAGACACAACACAATAAGATGGTCTGACACCAAAGTTGCTCATCGCCTGGCGTTGTACTTCGCTATTGCACAAATTTAGCAAGTTCAGACAACGCGGGGGACATGTGCACTCGACTTCGTACCCGAATCAGACGCGCCCGGCGCGAAGCAGAATAAAAATTGAAATTAATTTTCGTCGCAAAGCAGTTTCATCACTGACAGCGATATTATCCTGCTGCGCCACAGGCATTTCCCCCTCCTTCAGACGCTCCGTCCTGGCATACATCCCCATATCAGTACAGTCACATGCTCAGCGATGAATGTGTGACAAAAGATGACCAACAGGTCACGGAGTAAAAACATGAAACGTATGCTGTTCAACGCAACACAGCAAGAAGAACTGCGTGTTGCTATCGTCAATGGGCAAAAACTCATCGACATTGATATCGAGACCGCCGGTCGCGAATTACGCAAGTCCAATATCTACAAGGGTGTTATCACCCGCATCGAACCTTCTCTCGAAGCCTGCTTCGTCAACTACGGCGAAGAACGTCACGGTTTCCTTCCATTTAAAGAAGTCGCCCGCTCTTATTTCAAAGAAGGTATCGACGTCCGCAACACCTCCATCAAAGAAGCCCTGCGCGAAGGCCAGGAAATCATGGTGCAGGTGGAAAAAGAAGAACGCGGCAACAAAGGTGCCGCACTGACTTCCTTCATTTCACTGGCAGGTCGCTATCTGGTGCTGATGCCAAACAACCCACGTGGCGGCGGTGTATCGCGCCGGGTGGAAGGCGAAGACCGTCAGGAATTGCGCGACACAATGGATAAGCTGGATCTGCCGACTGGCATGTCCGTAATTGCCCGCACTGCAGGCATCGGCCGTAATGTCGATGAATTGCAATGGGATCTGAACTACCTGATGCAACTCTGGCGTGCGATTGAAGGCGCTGGCAAATCCACACCGGGTGCCTTCCTGATTTACCAGGAATCCTCACTCGTCATTCGTGCGATTCGTGATTACTTCCAGCCGGATATCGGCGAAATCCTGATCGATACCGACGAAATTTACGAACAGGCACAGCAGTTTATGAGCCACGTGATGCCCGACATGGTGCATCGTGTGAAGCGTTACAGCGACGACGTGCCGCTGTTCTCGCGTTTCCAGATCGAACATCAGATCGAGACTGCTTACAGCCGCACAGTACCATTGCCATCCGGTGGCGCAATCGTCATCGATCATACTGAAGCTTTGGTCTCTGTTGACGTCAACTCAGCACGCTCTACCCGCGGTGGCGACATTGAAACCACGGCGTTCAACACCAATCTGGAAGCTGCAGAGGAAGTTGCCCGTCAACTGCGTTTGCGTGACTTAGGCGGTCTGATCGTGATCGATTTTATCGACATGGAAAACGCCAAGAACCAACGCGAAGTCGAACAACGCCTGAAAGATGCGCTGCGCTATGACCGCGCCCGCGTACAGATGGGTAAAATTTCCCGCTTTGGCCTGATGGAATTATCACGCCAGCGCTTGCGCCCTTCCCTGTCCGAAGGCAGCCACGTCACGTGCCCACGCTGCAATGGCACTGGCCACATCCGCGACACCGAATCTTCTGCATTACAAGTCCTGCGTATCATCCAGGAAGAAGCAATGAAGGAAAACTCTGCCGCGATTCATGCGCAGGTTCCGGTCGATGTTGCTGCGTTCCTGCTGAATGAAAAACGTGGCGAAATTCTGAAGATCGAAACGCGTCATCGCGTGACGGTGATTCTGATTCCGAACACACATCTCGAAACGCCGCATTACAAACTTGATCGTCTGAAAACGGATGATCCACGTCTGGAAGAACATCACGCCAGCTACGCCATGGCTGAGCAAGCGGATACGGATATCGGCTATAGCAAACGCCAGAAAGAAGATATCAAACCACGTCAGGAAGCTGTCGTGAAAAGCATCACGCCTGATCAGGCACCTATCGTCGAACGCAAAGAGGTAGCGACTCCGGTTGCAGTTGCAGCGCCTGCGCCGGGCTTCTTCAGCAAGGTAATGGGCTTCCTGTTCGGCAAATCAGAAGCGCCTGCCACTGTCGAAACACCTGTCGTCAGCGACGATAAATCGGCTGAACGCGATCGTAATGGCCGCAACTCACGCAACAATCCACGCAATCGCAACCGTCGCAATCGTGACCGCGACGAGCGTGAAGATCGCCCGACCAACGCAAATGGCCGTAACGACAAAGCTGAAAAAACGGAAAAACCGGATACCGACAAACCGGCGGTAACACAAGAATCAGCACGTCCCCCAAAGCAAGCGAAGCAAGCCCGTGAACCACGCGAGCCACGTGAGCCAAAAGAAGGTCAGGAAAATCGCCGCGAACGTCAGCAACGTCAACGCGATGAACGCAAAGAAGCAATGACAGCCGATGCAAAGGCCGACGAGCAGATTCAGAAGCATCTTGATCCGGTGCCGGTACAAGTCGTTCCGGAAACTTTGCCAGTCAACGGTGTTGAGCCTGTTGCGGACAACGAGAATACGGAGCAAAGCGAAGAGCGTCGTCGTCGTCGTCGTCGTGGTGGCCGCAACCGTAACCGCCGCGATCGCGAACCAGGTGAATTGAATGAGCAAGGCGAAGTCATCGCGGAATCTGGTACCGAAGCCTTTGTCCCCGTTGCGACTGATGCAAGCAGTGGGGCAGCACCGGTAACGATAGTGACGCCAGCGCCTGTTATTGAGGCAATGGCACCTGTCGCCGCAACTGTTGCAGCAAGCATTACAGCAACACCAGTTGTGCAGCCTGCGCAGGAAACGCCTGTCATCTCAGTAGCTCCGGTTGCACCAGTGATCGCTGTCGCGACGCAACCTGCACCTGCTGAGGTTTCAGCGCCAGCAACAGAAGTCAACAGCGCACCAGTTGCGCCAGCGGTCATCAATGCTGTCGATGTTGTTGCAGCGCCGGTTGAAGTTGCCGAAGTAAAAAATGCCCCTGTTTCTGCACCAGCGGAAGTTGTGGAACCGGTAGTAACCGCACCAGCAGCAACGCAGACTGAATCGGTAGCAGTTGCGGCTGAACCAGCACCAGCCATCGTTGTCAGCGTGATTGAGCCGGTCGCAGTTGTCGCAACAGAAGCAGCTGAAACAGCAAAAGCAGCAGAAGTAGCAGAAGTACCGGCGACACCGGTGCCAACGCCTGCGCCAGTTCGCACCAAGCCTGCTGCAGCCAGCATGCCTGTTGAGGAACTGAAGCAAATGCTGAACGCCGCAGGTCTGGAACTGGCAGTGACCAATCCTGAAAAGCTGCGTGCAGCACAGGATAGCGTCAGCCAGACGACAGCACCGGCACGTGTGCCACGCGAGCGCAAGCCATTGCCGCCGGCATCGACTGAGCCGCTGGTTCTGGTTGAAACTCGTCGGTAATCCGAGGCGATCGTTCAACGCTGACATGCAGCGTTACACAAAGTCGGCAAACTCAAAAAGTTTGCCGACTTTTTTACTTTTATTGGATACTCCCCCCATTATTGAGATAAATCGGGCTATCCTCAGCATATTTAAAGGGCTAGAAAATATACTCCCCGGGAGTATATTTACCCCGATAATCAGGCATTTTTGCATCGTGCGTTGCGACAACGGCATGCTGAAGCGCAACTCCTCGCTCCATTCAATCCTCACCAGCCAATATCAATATCAACGCCATGGAAACAACGACGCATCCTGATCAGGCTATTTCTCTCAAAACGGCTTTCTGGTACTGGCTGAAATTAGGTTTTATCAGCTTCGGCGGTCCGGCCGGACAAATTGCGATGATGCATGCCGAACTCGTCGATCAGCGGCGCTGGATTTCCGAGCGGCGTTTTTTACATGCGTTGAACTACTGCATGCTGCTGCCAGGGCCGGAAGCGACGCAACTCGCGGTGTACATTGGCTGGCTGATGCACAGAACGATAGGCGGGCTGATGGCGGGCATTTTGTTTATCCTGCCCAGCCTGTTTATTCTGATTGGTCTGTCGTGGGCGTATATGGTGTTCGGCAAACACCATCTCGTTTCCGGCGTACTGTATGGCATCAAACCGGCCATCGTCGCGATTGTGCTGGCTGCCGCCTGGCGTATCGGCAGCCGTAGCCTGCGCACGCATTTTCTGAAGGGAATTGCTGCCTGCGCCCTCCTTGCCATCACTGTATTTAAACTACCCTTCCCCGCCATCGTTCTGTTCGCCGCGTGCGCTGGTGCCTTGTTCAGACAGCATTGTCAATTGCCAACCGCACACCCTGATGCAGACAGCGGACAAAGAACACATCCGCACGCGCTGATCGACGATGACACGCCAACGCCGCCGCATGCACGCTTTTCACTGCGCCATCTGATACTGGTTGCTCTCGCTGGCCTGGTATTGTGCGCTGGCGGCTGGAGCCTGATTGCTTATGCGACGGGCTGGCACAATCCATTGAGCGAAATGGCATGGTTATTTACCAAAACAGCCTTATTGAGTTTCGGCGGCGCCTACGCCGTGCTGCCGTATGTTTTTCAGTCTGCAGTCGATCATTTTCAATGGCTGAGCGCGGCGCAGATGATGGATGGTCTGGCACTCGGTGAAACCACACCCGGACCGCTGATTATGGTGGTGGCCTTTGTCGGTTTTGTCAGCGGCTGGAATCAACTGCCATTGGGCGCAGACAGCCAGTTATTGGCTGGATTGCTGGGTGCCTGCATCGCTTTTTTCTTCACCTTTCTGCCATCGTTTATTTTTATTCTGGCAGGCGGCCCACTGGTCGAATCGACCCGCAACCAACTGCGCTTCACCGCGCCGCTGAGTGCGATTTCAGCCGCGGTGGTCGGCGTCATCGTCAGTCTGGCCGTATTTTTTGCGAGCCACGTTTTTTATACCGAGCAACAGCAATGGGATCTGCCCGCCATCGCCTTAACGATGCTCGCCTGCATCCTTGTATTTCGCTTCAAACCCGGCACAATAACTTTGCTGGCAATATTTGGCGCACTCGGTTTGTTGTGTCAAAAATTGATCTGAATCTAGCTGAAACAAGCGGGGAAAAATCTTCTTTTCGTTCTCATGGTATTGTCTCGGCTTATGCAAAAAACAGTCTGAGTTAGCACTTCAATGACGGAAAAATTTATCCCCCTGACCGACCTGAGACAGCAGTTATCACAACTGAAAATACCGCCCCGGCTGATCGAGCCGGACGGATTTCTCAGTGATACGCTGGCGCGGCCTTTGCACGATTTACGCATATCGGTCACAGATCGCTGCAACTTTCGTTGCGTTTACTGCATGCCAAAAGAAGTCTTCGATAAAGACTATCAATATCTGCCGCACACCTCATTACTGAGTTTCGAAGAAATCACCCGCATTGCGCGTATTTTCATTGCACATGGCGTCAAAAAAATCCGCCTGACCGGTGGCGAACCCCTGCTCAGAAAAAATATAGAAAAACTGGTTGAGATGCTGGCCAGTCTGCGCACAGCCGATGGCAATCCACCCGATCTGACCCTGACGACGAATGGCTCGCTACTCACAAAAAAAGCGCAAAGCCTGAAAGATGCCGGATTAAATCGCGTAACGGTGTCGCTCGACTCGCTGGATGACGTCATTTTCAAACGCATGAACGATGTCGATTTTTCTGTCGCGCAAGTACTCGATGGCATCGATGCGGCGCAGGCGGCGGGACTGGGCCCGATCAAAATCAACATGGTGGTCAAAGCTGGCGTCAACGATCACGAAGTAGCGGCCATGGCGCGCTATTTCAAAGACACACCGCATATCTTGCGCTTCATCGAATACATGGATGTCGGCGCCTCCAACGGCTGGAAACTGGATGAAGTTATTCCATCGGCACAGATCGTTCAGCGCATTCAGGATGCGGGCATGCCGCTCAAAGCGATGACTGCAAACTATGTCGGAGAAACGGCAGAACGCTGGCAGCATCTGGGAAGCCAGAGTGAAATTGGCGTCATTTCCAGCGTCACTCACGCTTTCTGTCACGATTGCAGCCGCGCACGCTTATCCACCGAAGGCAAGTTATACACCTGCCTGTTTGCCACCCACGGCCATGATTTGCGGGCATTATTGCGCGATCCGGCCAAGCATTCCGACCTGGCAATCGCCAATGTTGTCGCCAGTATCTGGCAATCAAGAAGTGATCGTTATTCTGAACTGCGCAGCCAGCAAACGGCTACCGATCAGGAGCAGCGTAAAAAGATAGAAATGTCATACATCGGTGGCTGACCGGCAACGGTTCTGCCTGAAATGCAGCAATGCAGCAATGCAGCAGATCACTCCAAAGAAATCAGCGCCACAATAAACCAACACTTCAGAGTAAAGACAAACAACATGACAGGCATAGACAAACAACTGATCACCGGCCTGATTCTGGCTGGTGGACGTGGTACCCGCATGGGGCAAGTCGATAAGGGCTTGCAGAGTTTTCGCGGTGCGCCAATGGCGTTGCATGCCCTGATGCGGCTGTCACCGCAGGTCGGCGAAATGATCATTAACGCGAATCAGAATCTGGCGGTCTATGAAAGTTTCGGCACCCAGGTCTGGCCCGATCAGATTGAGGGTTACGCCGGCCCGCTGGCGGGAGTACAGACCGGTCTGGTCCATTGCGAAACACCGTATATGCTGACAGTGCCGTGCGACTCACCTCTATTACCTGCCGATCTGGCAGAGCGTTTATCGCTGGGCCTGCTCAGCAATGATGCCGATCTGGCGGTCGCGGTTACCACAGAATATGAAGATGGCGTTGCCCGCCGTCAGTCTCATCCGGTATTTTCTCTGATGAAAGCCTCGCTGCTGGACGACCTGACCGCTTTTCTGACGCAGGGTGGCCGCAAAGTTGACGCATGGTTCCAACATTTACGTATTGCTGAAGTCGTTTTCGAGGACAATACTGGCTTTCGCAACATTAATACTCTGCAAGAACTAAGACAATTCGAGACCTGATATGACTCACGCTTCCAGCACATCCAGCTTGCACGACATCGTCAGTTGTATGTCGGATTACGATCCGCATGCACTTCCCGTCGCCAAGGCGCAAGACATCATCGCGCAATTCATCGCACCTGTTCAGGCAATCGAAAAGCTGGCGATCCGTCAGGCATTAGGCCGCGTGCTGGCGACGGATATCGTTTCCGGTATTGACGTTCCGGCGCACGATAATTCGGCGATGGACGGTTATGCGCTCAATGGCAGCGACCTGCCAGCGACCGGCATCCGCGATTTCAACATAGTCGGTACCGCCTTTGCCGGGCGGGCTTATCACGGCGACGTCGGTGCCGGAGAATGTGTACGCATCATGACAGGTGCGGTCATGCCAGCTTCGTGCGACACCGTGATCCCACAAGAATTTACTACCAATGCCAGCGAGGCGCAGGTCGGTATTCCCGCCGGCAAAGTACGTACCGGAGACAACCGGCGTCTGAAAGGTGAAGACCTGGCGAACGGCAAAACAGCTCTGCAACGCGGCAAAATTTTGCGCCCGGCAGATCTTGGTCTGCTAGCCTCGCTCGGCGTTGCCGAAGTGCCGGTACAGCGTCGGCTGCGCGTCGCGTTTTTTTCAACCGGCGATGAATTGCGTTCACTTGGCGAACCACTCGATGAAGGCTGCGTTTACGACAGCAACCGCTACACTTTGTATGGCATGCTGAGCCGTCTTGGCTGCGACATCGTAGACATGGGTGTCATCAAGGATGATCCAGCAGAGCTGGAAGCCGCCTTCCGCTCCGCCTGCGAAAATGCCGATGCCATCATTACCTCGGGCGGCGTATCCGTTGGTGCCGCCGACTACACCAAGCAAATCATGGGCAAGCTGGGCGACGTTGCATTCTGGACGATAGGTATGCGCCCCGGGCGACCTATGGCCTTCGGCAAAATTCACTCACAAGGAAAAAGCGCCTACCTGTTCGGCTTACCGGGTAATCCGGTTGCTGTGATGGTGACGTTTTATTTCTTTGCACGCCAGGCTTTGCTACACATGATGGGTGCGAATGCAGCACCGCTGCCATTGATTCCGGTCATCAGTAAAACCGCGATACGCAAGCGTCCCGGACGCACTGAATACCAACGCGGCATTCTCACGACGAACGCGAGTGGCGAATTAGAAGTCAGCGTGACCGGCTCGCAAGGTTCCGGTATTCTTCGTTCGATGTCCGAAGCCAATTGCATGATCGTTTTGCAGCACGATCAGGATCAGGTGTCCGCTGGCGACAAAGTCACCGTTTTGCTGTTCGACGGAATGCTATAAAACCATCATTTCCAGCTATTCTGGCATGAGACAAAGTACAATTCATTTTTCTATTTAGACGGAGATCAGAGTGAAAGCTTCAACATGGTTACTGGGTACATGTACATCCCTCGTTTTACTGAGCGGCTGCGGTGGATCTAAAGAGACGACGACCGTGCTCGCCACGGTCAGCAGCGTCGAAAATTCCCAGATTGCTTATCGCAAAACATACACGATGACGATCAACGGCCAGAATCTGGATAAGGGAATTACTGTTGTCAATCCACTCTGCCTTAGTCTGACGGAAGTCGCAGGCGGTTCTGCCACAAAACGTACGTTCACGTGCAAAATCGTCGGTGTTGGTACAGGCGTAGCAACCATCACTAACGCCAGCGGCGGCAGTTTGTATCAGGCTTCACTGACATCCTCACTGAGCGCGCAGCCACAAGTCACAATGGGTACCAGCAAAGGAAATATCGTCATTGAATTGAATCCGGCCAAAGCACCTGTCACCGTTGACAATTTCCTCAACTATGTTGAGAGCGGTTTTTATCCAAGCAAAATCTTCCATCGTGTTGAAGCCAATCTTGTGGTTCAGGGTGGTGGTTACACAGCAGATCTGCAACTGGCACCAACCTCTGCGGCAATTAAACTGGAGTCAAGTAATGGTCTGAGCAATACCCGCGGCACCATTGGTATGGCACGTACCAGCGTCGCCGATTCTGCAACATCCCAGTTCTATTTCAACACTGTCGATAACACTGCTTTTGATTACAGCAGCACGAATGCCGGTTATGCGGTGTTCGGCAAAGTCGTTGCAGGTCTGGATGTGGTTGATCTGATCCGCGTGGTACCGGTATCAACACAAGGAGGTTTGAGTAACGTTCCTGTGACTCCGGTCTTCATTACTTCAGCAACGCAAACGCAATAAGATGCGCAAGTATGGATAGCTGCTGTATGCTATCCATACCAATCGCATTTCGTCGACAAATCGACGATTAAATCATCAATCAAATCAGGTACGCATCACGTACAACACGGCCTTAATTATTCAACCTCTGGTATGGGAGTTCATATGAAGAATACGTTAAAGAAATTGTTGATATGCGCGGGTTTTACTTTGCTCGCAACTGGTGTCGTTCATGCTAAAGATGAGGCAAAGAAAGCGCCAGCGGCGGCCTCTGCGTCCGCAAGTGCAAAAACTGAACTGCTCGATATTAACAACGCCAGCAAAGAAGAATTAGCAACCCTGCCAAAAATTGGCGATGTCCGTTCCGATGCCATCATCAAAGGTCGCCCTTACAAAGGCAAAGATGAATTGTTGACGAAAAAGATACTGACTAAAGACGTGTACAACGGCATCAAAGATCTGATCATCGCCAAACAAAAACCAGCTGAAAAGAAATAAGCCCTTTGTTCAGACAAGAATCAGAGCATTATTCGACGCTGCCGGAATCCGCTACCCGCTGCTAAACACAACGGGTAGCGCAATATAAAAATGTATCTATGTCTGCTTGGTCATTAAAACTTTCCATCCTGGCGCTTGTCGTACTCAGCACACAAAACACTGCCGCTGCTGGCGAAAAAGACTATTCAATTACAGGTTTTGGTACCCTCGGCATATCACACAGCGATACCCGTCAGGCAGACATTGTGCGTGATTTATCGCAAGATTCTGGGGTTGGCTACACGCGACAGACCGACGCTGGTATCGACAGTAATCTGGGGCTGCAAATCAACCGCAGTTTCAGCGACAATTTTGATGCAGCAATCCAGGTCGTCAGCCGGAAAAGCGCAGATAACTTCGCCCCCACTGTAACCTGGGCATACGCCAGCTACAGCCCCGATGACAAATTTCAATTACGCGCCGGACGTTTAGGATTTGACGTCTATATGCTGGCAGATTCGAGAAATATCGGCTACTCCTACACGTGGGTACGGCCGCCGATCGACTTTTTCGGCAGACTTATTGTGTCTTATTTTGACGGAGCTGACACAGTGCTATCCCATCCTCTGGGCAATGGTCATCTCAAGGCGAAGTTTTTTTATGGATTGGCACGTGAAAAAATTTACCTCGGGTCAGCGAACAAACACTACTCGCTGAATCATTCGGCGTTAAGTGGCGGTCATCTTGAATACCAGCAAAAAAACTGGACAATCAGAGCGGGCTATTCTGAACTGAAACTCGCCGACGACTACAGCCAGTTTGATCCCATCGTGGCTGAGTTAACATCCCCGTCAATTACGGCAAGTGTTCCGGCCTCGTTGGGTATCGCAGATCAGCTGACTACGCATGGAAAAAAATTAAAATATACGTCGATTGGTGCCGTGCTTGATCACGGGTCGCTTCAGGCGCAACTCATGCTAGGCCGCATCGAGTCCGATTCAGTGCTGTTGCAAAACTCAGATGCAGCGTATCTGACGATGAGTTACCGCATAAAAAAATGGACACCCTACGCTACCGTTTCCGCTTCCCGCCAGCAAGGCGCCGATAAACAAATAACGACAGACCCGGCGCTATCACCGCGGCTGAAAAATACAATCTCCGGAATCAACAAACAGCTGACGCCAAACGGTCAGCAGACTTTTACCGCAGGGATCCGTTACGATCTGGGCGACAACGCCAATATCAAAGTGCAATTCGATCATATCCGTAGTCAGAAACATTTCCTGGTTCGCAATCCGCAAGAAGGATGGGATGGCCATGCGAACCTGCTGAGTGTTGCCTACAACTTTGTATTCTGAATCTGCATGCCATATCTGATCAATTTTTTATGTCTGGCGTTGCTGCTTATCTGCGGCAATGCGTCAGCAGAGCTTGCCGTGATTGCGAATCCCAATAGCGGTATAGAAAAACTCAGCAAAGACGAAGTCATCAACATTTATATGGGAAGAACCAGAAAGTTACCGAATGGTTTAACTGGCATGCCGATTGATCTGAGTAATACCAATCATGAAAAAATGCAGTTTTACTCTCTGTTGGTGGGTAAAGAGCTGGCAGAGATCAACTCGTATTGGGCCAGATTACGTTTCTCCGGACTCGGGCAACCGCCATTACAAGTCAACAGTATGGAAGACGCAATCAATCTGGTCAGTGAGAATAAAGGGGCAATTGCCTATATTGACAGCAAGAAGATCGACAAAAGAGTTAAACTCATACTCCTTCTGAGCAACTGATTCCCCTTCTGCATGCGCCAACTGATTCGAAATAATATTGCGATACGCAGCTCCCTCGCCTTGCTGGGAGTCAGCTTAATTATCGGCATCTTTTTTTCATTGGCCAGCTATGTTTATTTTTTTGATGACGAACAAAAGCACACCATCAGCACCATGCAGGATCTGCTGAATTCGGCAGAAAATACCGCCAGCATTGCCTGCTATCTGTCTGACAAAAATCTTGCCAATGAAGTCGTCAACGGCATCAGCAAAAATAATGTCGTCAGCAAAGTTACGATTCATAGCGGTAAAACAATGCTGGCCGTCTCACAAAAAACTTCGATTCCCACCTCATTTGAATTGCCGTTTTTCTTCAAACACTATCCGGATTTCATCAGCAGAGAAATTTTCTCGCCGTTCAATCCCAGAGAAAAAGTCTGTACGGTGAACATGGAAATCAATCAGGCAACCGTTAATAAAAACAGTACGGAGAAAGCCCTGTTTATTGTTGAATTGCTGTTGTTTCAGAATCTGCTGATCGCATCTGTTTTATCGTTGATCGTCTTCGTATTTTTTACACGCCCGATCAAAATCATTTCTGACCGATTACATGCCCTGTCACCACAAAAAGGTGAATTACTGAAGCACCCTGAAAACAATAAGGAAAATGAATTGGGGCGTTTAGTTAACGATGTGAATCAAATTATTGCAGATCTGGTTTCGTCGCTCGATGAAGAAAAAAATTTGCGGCTTCAACATGCGCTGGAAGAAAGAAAATTTCAAACCTTTTTTGAAAATGCTGAAACAGGTATTTTCAAAATGAATGGTAAGGGTGAACTGCTCTCTTACAATCAGGCCCTGACACGCATGCTCAGCATTGCAACTGACAACGGCTCTCCTTCCGCGGCGCTGCTTGATCTGATCAGCGGGCAGGAATTACGTCTGCATCTGATGATCGACGCGGCCTTAAATGAATCCCGGGTGGTATCGGAAGATTTTTGCATAGAGCCAGGCAGACTGAAAGAGAAAAAGTGGATCAATATTGTGTTGCATGCGGCTGAAAATGATTTATTGCAAGGCCTAATCAACGACATTACCGAGCGCAAGTACAAAGAAGAAGCAGCCCAGCAACTGGCGATCACCGATCATTTAACCGGTCTGAACAATCGCTTGGGTCTGGAACGAAAACTCGCTTATCTGATGAAAGAAAACGCACACGGACATCCCTCTCCATTTTTTCTGTTATTGATCGACCTGGATAAATTTAAGGAAGTCAACGACACTTATGGTCATAAAGCGGGTGACTTGGTGCTGATCCATTTCAGCACCGTCTTGACAAATATTTTAAGAAAAACCGACTTCATTGCCCGCCTTGGTGGTGATGAATTTGTCGTCTTGTTATGCGATATGACGGATCAGGAGAAAGCGATAGAAATCGCCGGCAAGATCATTACCGAAGCATGTCGCCCTATCGATGTCGGCCATGGAATCAGCGCAAGTACAGGTGCCAGCATCGGTATCAACTATGCGTCCGGGGGCATTTTTTCGGCGGAAAAATTACTCGCAGAAACGGATCTGGCCATGTATGAAGCGAAACAAAGTGGTCGCAGCGCGTATGCGATTGCCAGATACGAATCCAGCCCGGATCAGGCACAATCTATCTGAGCGCGGGCAATTCAAAGTGCAGCAACAGAATAAAAACAGCGATGCGACCAGGTCGCTATTCTGAACTTAAATCATCTTCCGCAACACCGAGCAAGCTTTGCGCAACATCGGTCGGCAACGCCTCTACTTGCTTGAGTTTGCGCGTCATCTGACGGGTCCGGACTTCGGCATTGTCGATATTTTTTGCTGCCCGCTCCAGTGTCAGTTTAGTCGCTGCCAGCACATCTCCAAACTTGCCGAATTCCGTTTTCACGGCACCCAGCACCTGCCAGACTTCAGATGAGCGCTTTTCCAGTACCAGCGTACGGAATCCCATTTGCAGACTATTCAACAAGGCCGATAACGTGGAAGGCCCGGCAATAGAAACGCGGCAGGAACGTTGCAATTCATCTGCCAGGCCGGGACGACGCATGACTTCCGCATACAAACCTTCGGTCGGCAAAAACAGAATCGCAAAGTCAGTCGTCAATGGTGGTGACAGATATTTTTCGGAAATTGTTTTTGCTTCGCCACGTATGGCACGCTCCAGTTCTTTACCGGCCGTCGCCACACCTTCGGCATCGGCACGCTCAGCAGCATCGAGCAAACGCTCATACTGCTCTTTCGGAAACTTCGCATCGATCGGCATCCAGACCGGTGCTTTGTCATCTTCCTTACCCGGCAATTTAATCGCGAACTCGACCCGCTCGCCTGTGCCCGGTATCGTTTCAACATTCTTTGCGTATTGATCCGGTGTCAGCATTTGCTCCAGCACCATTTCCAACTGCACTTCACCCCAGGTGCCACGGGTTTTCACATTGGTGAGCACACGTTTCAGATCGCCGACACCGATCGCCAGTTGCTGCATCTCACCGAGTCCCTGATGCACTTTTTCGAGACGATCAGACACCAGCTTAAATGATTCGCCTAAACGCTGTTCCAGCGTTGCGTGGAGTTTTTCATCCACGGTCTTGCGCATTTCTTCGAGCTTGCTGGCATTTTCCGCTTGCAGTTGCTGTATTTTTTGTTCCAGCGTCGCACGGATTTCCCCCATGCGCTGGGCGTTGGATTCGGTCAGACTGGTCAAAGTCTGATTCAGCGTGTCCGCAAATGCTTTCAGACTGACGCCCTGCTCTTCACGCGCATTCTGGCTTTGTTGTATCAAGGCCAGACGCATCTGTTCCAGCTGCTGGGCATTGCTTTCGCTGAGCTTGACTAATTGCTGGGAAAAACTATCGATCTGATTTTTCTGTAAGGTTGCGACACTGGTTAATTGTGTTGCCAGCCCCTGCTGAAACCGGCTGAAATTGGCGCCTAATTCCTGACGGGTTGCCAGAGCGGTTGACTGTACTTGTTCACGTAACGAACGTTCAGTGCGCTCCTGACTCAGCATTTGCTGTTGCTGCGCCTGCTGTAAAAAATTTTGCAGCGCCAGCAAATCCAATGTCGGCACGTCATTCTGCCCGGAACGATGACGCAGCAAGATGATCGCTGTTAAGACGATCAGAACCGCCAATGCAAGCAGAATCAGGATTTCAAATAAAGTCATGGATGAAAAATATCGACTACAAAAAAACAAGAGACACCTAACATCAGGCGGCTTTTCTGCCTGAACCGCGTTAGCGCTTATCCCGGCGTGTTGCGCATCCAGTCAGCGGTCTGATAAAACGACTGCATCAGATGCTGCTGCAAGGGTTCGGCAATGCCGACATCCTGCATCGCCCACGCCATGCAACGCAGCCATTGATCGCGCTCATCACTGGCTATTGCATACGGCAAATGACGCGCCCGCAAACGCGGATGACCGAACTGACTGATATATAAATCCGGCCCGCCCATCCAGCCGGATAAAAACCAGAACAGCTTGTCACGCGAACTATCTAGCGGCGTCGGATGCATCGCCCTTACACCGGCAAACTCCGGCTCCAGCTCCATCAGGTCATAAAAACGATCGACCATTTCGCGTAATTTATCCGCGCCACCGATCAGTTCATACAGATTGGATTTTTCTTCTTCAGTGTCAATGCTTGTCGTTGTTGTTGTCGCTGCTGCGTTTGCTGTTTGCTCGTCTTGATTCATGGTTCACTCTTTGCTACTAAACGTGTAAGTCACTGTTTCACTGTGATGTTATCTGTCCGCCGTCAGAAACGCGTCTGCGATAGTTTTGTTATAAAGCCGGACGTTCCTGATGAACCCAGCTTTGTACCGATGCACGCTGCCATTGATGCCGCGCATAGTCACACAAACGAGCAGGAACTTCATCACCGTGCATCGCCAGACGATTCAGCATCAATGCCAGATCGGTATCGGCAATACTCCATTCACCAAATAAATTTTCTGCTCCGGGTGGTAATAAAGATTCAGCAAAAAATATCAGGCTGTCTGCCGCAGCTTTAGCCTCCGCCGACAAAGGAGGATACTTTTGTCCGTAAAAATTCACCAGTGTGCTGCGCTCTACGCGAATCGGCATCAGATCGCTGCGCAGCCATGCCTGCACCTGACGCGCGCGGGCGCGCAATTCTGGCGACTTCGGATACAAAGCAGTACCCGGAAAAACTTCATCAATATATTCGGTGATCGCCGAAGATTCGGAAAGCTGAAAATCCCCGCGCTGCAGCGTCGGTACGCGCTGGGTTAATGAAATGCTGGTGTATTCGTTCTGGTAATTGATTTTCGCCGCCAGATCAACCGTCACCAGCTCAAATTGCACGCCCTTTTCGAGCAGCGCGACATAGGCCGACATCGCATACGGGCTGGTGTACTTTGCGTCAACGTACAAACGTATCGTGTCTTTAGTATTCTGATTCATGCTCATTCCTTTCTTGTTCGGCGAAATTCTGCCTGATATATTTTTTGTGATCGCTTGCTGATCGCTTTTAATTTACGCCTCACGCAGACTCAGCAATGGCGGTTGATTCAGCACATTGCGCAAGCCCAGCCAGCCACCGATCATCGCGCAGACAGCGCCGACAAACAAACCTGCAATCCAGACCAGCGGTGAAAACGTCCATTCAAAATTGAAACTGAATTTCGCCAATGCCCAGCCTATCGCCGAAGCGCCGCTGGCAGCGAGTAATCCGGCAAGGCCACCGATCAGTAAAAACTCTACCCACTGCGCGCGGGATAATTGCGCACGGGTCGCGCCTAAAGCTCTGAGCAACGCGGCTTCACGCATACGCACATCCTGCGAGCCAGCCAGCGCCGCATACAACACCAGTACGCCTGAAGCCAGTGTGAACATGAATAAAAACTCCACCGCCGTAATGACCTGCTCCAACACATCCTGCAGTTGCTTAATCATTGCGCCGACGTCCACTACTGTCAGATTCGGATAATCCAACGTTAACTGGTTAATGAATGCCATTTGCGTTGGCGGGACACGAAATGCCGTAATCCAGGTTTGTGGCATATCAACCATGGCCTTGGGGTTGATCACCACAAAAAAATTCACCCGCATAGAACCCCAATCCAGCTTACGCAAGCTGGTGATTTTCGCCGTGGTCTGTTGCCCGGCAATATCAAACGTCAACTGATCGCCAAGTTTGAGTTTCAGCGTTTTGGCAATCCCCTCTTCTACTGATGCTTCAGGTGCCGTCGCGTTTGCATCGTCATACCATTTTCCGGCAAGCAGCTTATTCATCTCCGGTAATTCTGTCATCGTCGAGAGATTAAACTCTCTGTCCACCATGCGCCGCGCCTGATCCTCCGCATAGGTATCAGGACCAATCGCATTACTGTTCACCGCGATCAGACGACCACGTATCATCGGATACATGCGCGGCTGCCCAAAACTCGCGAGGCGCTGCGCAATTTCCTCTTTCTGATCAGGTTGGATATTGATGATGAACTGGTTAGGGGCATCCGGTGGGGTCGATTTTTTCCATGCCGTAATAAGATCACCGCGCACCACGGTCAGCAACAGCAAGGCCATCAGACCCAGTGCCAGCGAAACCACTTGTATCACCGTGGCACCCGGGCGCCGCTGTAATGCGGTGACGGCAAAACGCCACGCAGAAAAGTGGAACAGATTCCGCATACGTTTGAGCGACAACACGCCAGCCCACGCAATCAATGCAAACAACAACATGCCGCCGAGGAAGCCCACCGCAGTCAGCATGCCGAGCTTGATATCGCCGGTCTGCCATAACAGCAAACCAAGAAACATCGCCAGACCCAGCGCATAGGTTGCCAGTGTCAACGGCTGCGGCGCATCCTGTTCGCGACGGATGACGCGGTTGTGCGGCACATTGCGCAATTGCAGCACCGGCGGTAACGCGAAACCCACCAGCAGCAACAAGCCCGTCGCAACACCCTGCGCTGCAGGCAACCAGCCTGCCAGCGGCAGATCTTTGGCCACCAGCGCGCCCAGCCATTCCAGCAACACATAATGTCCTGCATAACCAAGCACGACGCCCGCCACGCTGCCGACCAGCCCCAGCATCAGAAATTCGATCAGATACATGGCGCTGACCTGATTCTGCGTCAGCCCCAGACAACGCAACATCGCACAAGCATCCAGATGACGCAGCATGAAACGCCGCGCAGCCATCGCAATCGCGACCGCCGCCAGCATTGCCGACAACAGGCTCACCAGCGATAAAAACTGCTCGGCACGATCCAGCGTTGCGCGCATTTCAGGGCGGCCGGAATCCAGCGATTCCAGACGTACGCCTTTCAGTTGTTCTCGTTCTATTGTTTGCTTGAGTTGCGTCTGATAAGCCGCAATCGCTTTCGCATCTCCTGCCATCAGCAGGCGATAAGTCACGCGTGAGCCGTCCTGTATCAGTCCGGTCGCGGCTAAATCGTCTAATGAAATCATCGCGCGTGGCGCAAAGTTCATAAAACCTGCACCACGATCAGGTTCGTTCGCAATCGTCTGCGTAAAACTGAATTCCAGATCACCCAGCTTCAGTTTATCGCCAACATTCAGGTTCAGCGCCAGTTGCAAAGCAGGATCAAGCCAGACCGTGCGCGAAGCCGGAATATCCCGCGTCAGAACTTCAGCCACCCCAGACTTGTTTTGCGCACCGCCAGGCTGATGTAATTTGAGATTGCCGCGTAGAGGATAGGCATGACTGACCGCTTTCAGAGACACCAGTTTCGCTTGCGCCTGATCGCCCTCACCGGCAATCGCCATGCTCGGAAAAACGACCGTTTCTGCGATACGCAAGCCGCGCCGTTCTGCCTCGGCGCGCCATTCCTGCCTCACCGGCTGGTCTGCACTGACGAGTAAATCCGCCCCCAGCAACTGATGCGCGTCACGATTCAGACCGCTGCGCAGCCTGTCAGTAAAAAATCCGACCGATGATAACGATGCCACTGCAACCATTAATGCAATGATCAGAAACCGCAACTCACCCGCACGCCAGTCGCGCATGGTCATACGCCAGGATAAACCAAATATCATTCGCCTACCTTTGCCAGAAAGATCAACATCGACTACATCAGGGTAACAACCGTCTCCACATACCAGGCAGTTCGCTGCGCAAAAAGATAGCGTCAAAAGTCTTACCACACCGCTGACATGAGTAAAAAATAGGGAGTATCGACCAGAAATCAATTACTCCCTACATAGCTAAATGGGGATAGATGCACGTTTTAACATACTCCCCCCAGTATATTTTTGCCTTCTGAACGTTTTCTGAACATAGACAGACGCCCGACAGCGTTCAGCGCAAACGCAGATACTCAGAAATTTAACGCCTGACTGAAATCGTCCAGCAAATCCTGCGTATCTTCGATGCCGACAGAAACGCGGATCAGAGAATCCGCTATCCCCATTTCGGCACGGCGTTCAGCGCCCATTTCAAAGAAAATGGTATGCGCCACCGGTATCACCAGCGTACGCGTATCACCAAGATGGGTCGCACTAATCGCCAGATTCAAACGGTTCAGATAATCAAAACAATCGATTTCTGGTTTCAGCTCAAAACTGAACAAAGCGCCATAGGCGAGAAACAATTCATTCGCCAGCGCATGTTGCGGATGCGATGCCAGCCCCGGATAATGTACTGCCGCCACGCGGGAATCTGCTGCCAGCATCGTCGCAATCGCCATCGCATTTGCACATTCGCGCTCCATCCGCAGCGCCATGGTTTCAGCGCCAACCGCGATCTGATGGGCAGCTTCCGGCGATAAGGTCGCGCCGAAATCGCGCAAAGCTTTGGCACGCACCTGCGCCATGCCTTGCTGCGCCGGTGCCTGCTTACGGAAATTATCGGCAATATTCGGATACGCAGCCCAGTCAAACAGACCCGTGTCGGTCAATGCCCCGCCCAGTACATTGCCATGTCCGGCGATATATTTGGTCAGCGAATTCACGACCAGGCTGGCGCCCACGGTTTTAGGCTGAAATAAATACGGCGAAGTAATGGTGTTATCTACGACAAATAAAATCCCGCGTTCCTGACATAAACGACCGATGCGCTTGAGATCGGCGATCTGCGTGCGTGGATTAGCAATAGTCTCCACAAACACCATGCGGGTCGCCGGCGTCAGCGCGGCTTCAACATTGACAACGGCAGTCGCATCAACCAAAGAGACATCCAGCCCCTGCCCACTCGCTGTTTGCCACAGACTATTCGTGTTTCCGAATAAAAATTTCGATGAAACGATGTGATCGCCTGCGCGCAGCAAAGCCTGAAACACCGCGCCAATCGCGGCCATGCCAGTCGCAAAGGTGATCGTAGAAACACCCGCTTCCATGCTGGTTATTTTATCTTCGAGCGCAGACACCGTGGGATTACCCTGACGTCCGTAACGATAACCGGATTGCTTCCCCTGAAAGACGGCGGCTAAATCGCGCGCGTCCTTATATCCAAATAAAACGGAAGTATGGACAGGTTTATGAACAGAGCCGTGTTCAATGTTTTTTTGTCTATCGCTATGTAGAATAGTCGTAGTAAAACCGTAGGAATTTTTTTCGTTCATGATCAGAAATACGCAAGGTTGCTGCTAACAGGAATACTGTCAGTGTACTCCAGATGACCGCCTGCGACCGAGCGGGCAAACACGTATCCGGCTCAATGCGGTGAAAAATACGTCCCGGCAGAGAAAATAAACGGTGACAAAACCTGCGCTGACATCAGCAAGCAGCGCCATCACCTGCAGCCGGTATCTTGTGCCAGCGCCTGCGAGGCGCGTTGATAGCCGTATTCCCATTGCAGTCTGACCATCGCAACGAAGTCGTCGTAACGCTCAGGCACCCGCAAAACAATACGATTGCGCAGCCATAGAATTTGTTTGCTGATCTGATGCTGCACCAGTGCCGTTTCCATATCAGCCGTGTCGATCCAGACATCCGCTTCTTGCTGCAACACTTGGCGCAAACGATGGTTGCCGTTGATACCCAACACCATGCGCAAGGCAGGCAATTCTATATGCCGGCCATACCATCCTTTGCGTTCCATCATGACTTCTTTTGCCAGACGACGCGCAATCTCTATCGGAAACAGATCAATCACACCACCCGAATAATGATGCTCACCAATCCGGTGACAACGGAAATAATACATATCCGCAATCGAGGCACGCACTGCATCGGCAACCGCAATCTGCGTTTCAAATTCTATCTGCGGCGCAACCACACTGTTTTTGTGGGCGTTGCTGGCAATCGGTGAAGGCATGCCGGCTAACATCGCGGCAACACGCGGCTCGGTAAAAATGGTTTCAGCAAATAATTTTTTTTCGCCGCGGAGTGTGCCTACTTCGTTCTGCCCGAATAACATGCGTCCCGCAACGATTGCCAGCGCAGGCGCGCCGGGATAACTGCGTTCCGGTGGCACGGGTAAATCAGGAGGAATATCGAACAGATAATCCTGAAACAAATCAGGAATACGTCTGGCATCGTTGGCAAACAAAGCACGCCCGGCTAAGGCCCGGATTGCACGCCATAAACTTGTATCAGGATTCGCTTGCAGACCGCGCCAGAATGCATGCATCTGCGGTGAACTGATCCACGCCAGACGTTGTTCGTCTTCCGGCAGATGGCGAATCAGTGCACCGGCAATCGCCGCACCGCAACTGGCAACGATCACATCGGGCGTTTTCCCCTGCAACTGACATGCGCGATACATGCCCAGATAATAGCCAAAGCGAAAGCCACCGCCTGCCATGACCAGACAACGCTGAAACTGCGCACCGTCAAGCACGCGCGCTGACTGTTTTTCTTCAATAGATGAGACTAAATTCTGATCCGGCAAAACACATCCTTTGCAACGCTTTTTTTTACCGCAGCACTGATACGCCGAACACCGCGATCACGCTGTGTGCCGCGCGTCGGACTATGCTTTATTTTAAGAGAAACGCTTCGATCAATTGTGCCAGTAATTCAGGCTGATCGTGATGCAACATGTGGCCCGCATCGGCAATCATTTCTTTTTGCAGATCAGGAATGTGCGCCAGGCGACGATCAATTTCTATCTGCGCCTGCTCTCTTGGCCCCATCCAGTGCCAGACATCGGTGTCGTCAGCCTGCATCCAGAGCACAGGCGCACTGATTTTTTTCCAGCACTCCATCACCTCTTCTACCTGAAACAGCAAAGGGCTGGTTTGTTTATGCGCAGGATCACCGAGAATTTCCCAGCGCTCGTCGGCATTCTGTTTCGACCAGAATGCCGATAAAAAGTGGGCACGCTCATCTGATAAGCGTGGATTGGTTTTTTGCAGACGTGCCGCCACCTCTGCTTGTGATGCATAAGTGCGCAATACCGGCGGCTGGCGCAATTCATTCAGCCATTTCACGTAACGCCCCGGTGCCTGTGTCGGGAACGTTGTCGGCAAACCGAAACCTTCCAGATTCACCAGACGGCGCACGCGCTCAGGGCGCACACCGGCATACAAGCCAACCACGTTCGCGCCCATACTGTGCCCCAGCAGATTGATCGCGCCTTCCGGTGCGTAATGCAACAAAATCGCATCCAGATCACCCAGATAATCGGGGAACCAGTATGTGTCGCTGCCCGGCGCTTCCGTCAGACCAAAGCCGCGCAAATCAGGCGCAATCACATGCCAGTCCTGCTGCAAATGATCAACCACAAACTGAAACGAGGCCGACACATCCATCCAGCCATGCAGCATAAAGATTTTTGGCGCGTCTTCATTCCCCCAGTGGCGGATATGGTATTGCAAACCACGGATAGGGATGAATTCAGAGCGCGAGGCATTACGGGCAATTGTCATGGCAAATTAATTTTTTTCATCAAGAAACTCTGCGCTATCCATCTTCAGACGCAGAGATATGCAGTAGGATGCAAATGTAGGACGTCAAAATAACAACAATAGAACGACCGTTCGATAATTATAACGGAGACAGAATGAAGCCGCTGAAAACAACATCCACAAAGAAAAAATCAACACCCGCAGATCACTATCCGCAACTGTACCAAGACTTCCGCTGGAACGTTCCCGAACACTTCAATATCGCCGAGGTCTGCTGCCATCGCTGGGCCGATGATCCGAAACGGGTTGCGATTTTTCATGAAAACAGTGAAGGAATCAGCGGTCGCCTGACCTATGCCGAACTGCAAAAACAGGCAAACCAGCTCGCTAATTTACTCCGCCTGCAAGGCGTAGATCGCGGCGATGTCGTCGCCAGCATCATGCCGCAACGGCCAGAAACTGCCGTTACGCTGATGGCCTGCCTGCAACTGGGGGCGATTGCGATGCCGCTGTCTTTTTTGTTTGGCCCGGAAGCATTGGAATACCGCTTACAACACAGCGAAGCCGTTGCGCTGGTACTTGATGCTAGTGGCCTTGATGCTTACCTGTCGATTGCAAACCAATGCCCGCACCTGAAGACCGTGATCACGGTCGATTGTCCCAATGCGCCTGCCGATTTTCATCCTATGGAATGGGAAGCTTATGTTGCCAACATGCCTGCTGAGTTCACTTGCGAAAAAACACGGGCGACTGACCCGGCAATCCTGATTTACACCAGCGGCACCACCGGCGCACCGAAAGGCGCGCTGATTCCGCATTCGGCGATGATAGGCAATCTCAGTGGCTTTGTTGCTTCACAAAACTGGTTTCCGAAAAAGCATGATGTGTTCTGGTCACCGGCAGACTGGGCATGGACAGGCGGCCTGATGGATGCGTTGTTACCGGCGCTGTATTTTGGCAAACCTATCGTTGGTTATCGGGGCAGATTTACCGCTGAAACTGCGTTTTACCTGCTCAACAAATACAAGGTCACCAATACGTTTTTGTTTCCGACTGCCCTCAAAATGATGATGAAGGCCGTCCCTGCGCCACACGACAAATACAGGCTGAAATTGCGCGCGATTATGAGCGCGGGCGAAGCGGTTGGTGATACCGTATTTCACTGGTGTGAAACAGCGCTGAAAGTCACACCGAATGAAATGTTCGGGCAAACCGAGATGAATTACATCGTCGGCAATAGCCATCAGCAATGGCCAGCAAAGCCCGGCAGCATGGGTCGCCCTTATCCAGGCCACCAGGTCGCTGTCATCGACGACGATGGCAAAGAAGTCAGCACAGGTGAAACCGGCGAAGTCGCCGTGAATCGCTACGATATTCACGGTCACCCCGACCCGGTATTTTTCCTCGGCTACTGGAAAAACGATGAAGCGACCCGCAATAAATTTACCGGTGACTGGTGCCGCACTGGCGATCTGGCTCTGCGCGACGAAGATGGTTATCTCTGGTATCAGGGGCGTGCGGACGATATGTTTAAAGCAGCCGGGTACCGAATCGGCCCGTCTGAAATAGAAAACTGCCTGATCAAACATCCGGCAGTTGCCAACGTGGCAGTCGTACCCAAGCCAGACAAAGAGCGCGGCAATCTGGTCAAAGCCTACGTCGTATTAAGCCCCGGCATTAAAGCGAATGACAAACTGACTAAGGAATTGCAAGCGCATGTGCGCGGCAAACTCGCGCCGTATGAATATCCGAAAGAAATTGAATTTATCGCGGCCCTGCCGATGACGACGACAGGCAAAGTGCAAAGGCGGGTATTACGTTTGCAGGAGCTGGAACGTGCGAATAAAAACGGCGATTGAGCCGTGAAGGCGCAGCAGATAAGCTGTCGCTTATTGCGCCTGACTCAGCAAGGTGGCGCTCAGTGCCTGCGTCGCCTGCTCTATCACTTCATCAATTGCCTTGCCATACGCGGTTGCACGAAAAGCATCACCAGCGAAGACATGCTCCGCCCCGATCAGCACATCGCCACTGGCCTTGCCGCTGAAATCAAAACGCCCCAGCAGGCTGCCAGCGCGCGCATCATAAACCCTGATCTCAACATCAATCACGCGACTCTGCTTTTCCCGCAATCCCCACAACATCGACTGTGTATTGATACCTGCATCGCGGACTTCACCCGCCACCACATAACGCACATCGTATAAACGGGCGATTTGCCCCAGCAGTTGCGGGCTCGGCGGAGACAAACGCCATTCCGTCGATAATAAATCCGGCGTCGTTTTCACTTTCCATAACTGCTTTTCAAGGCGATGCCCGATTTCCCTTGGCAAGCCTTGCGCGATATTATCGATGTCTTTGAGTTGCGCCTGCTTGTTCACGGCAAACCCCGTCAACAAAATACTCCGAGCACCTTCTGGCGATAGCTCAGACGTCTGCGCATGCATCGTCAAAGGCATGACGCACGCAAGAGCAAGCAAAAAATAGTGAATGACCGCCAATCGATGAACGCGCATGATTTTCTCTCAGGTTGAATGCCGTTTAAATACCGTTTCATCATAGCAGCCCGCCGGATTCAGATAAACTGCCAACAGAAACGGATGATGCGCTTCTGCTGATAAATCCGAACGCAAATGCCGCCTGAATATCGCATAACTCAAGCATAACTCAAGCATCACTGAAACCACGATCTGACACGCACATGGACCACCACTTAAGCATCACACTCGCCATGCCAGAGCACACCGATGCCCTGCTCGCGTTTGAACTTGAAAATCGCACGCATTTTGAACAGTGGATCGCCAGTCGCGGCGATAGTTTTTATACTCCCGCAGCCGTTCGCAGCAGCCTGCAACAGGCGCAATGGGCGAGGAATGCGCAAAAGGAATATCACTATCTGGCCTGGGTCAACGATGCCATCGTCGGCCGCGTGACTCTGCGCGGCGCAGAACGCGAACATTATTTCAAAGCCTCGCTCGGCTATCGCTTCAGCGCACGTCACGGCGGCAAAGGCTACGCCAGTCAGGCGGTCAATCATGTGGTCGAAGAAGCATTCCGCTCACTCAATCTGTGGCGCATCGAAGCCGTGGTGATAGCCGATAATCTGCCGTCACAGGCCGTGATGCGCAAATGCGGATTCCAACAATACGGCCACTCACGGCAGGCCGTATTGCGTCACGGTGTCTGGATGGATTTGCTGCATTATGAAAAACATGCGAGCGAGTTTGCGATTATCTGAGAGTTTCAGAAGAGTATTGTTTTGCGTGTTTTGCAAACAAGCCTGACGTCAAAGATCACCAATGTCCGTCAGGGCGTCCGGTTCATCGACACTCTGGAGCAATGCAGTGTATTGATCCGGGTCTTTCTCTTGAATTTTTCGTAGGATAAATTTTGCGACTGTTCTCATTTCTGGAACATCTATTGGCTGAACGCTCCGCTCAAATATCCCCTCTAAGTGCGAATATTCATTATTGATGCGATCTGTTAATGATACAGCTAGCGCATCACCTCCGAAAAAGCGCGCAAGTTTATCATCCTTTTCTACTGCATTTGGATACTTGTAGTATAAGAATGCCTCAAGAAACTTCCTAGCATTGTTGCCGAAGTTATAGTAGTAGTCGTAGTTCTCACATGATTCGATGTTTGCATTGGCGCATTTATAAATCTGATGGAACAGAAAATTGAACTCTGTGACGTATTCCTTCAGGTATCGTGGCATCAAAGTGATGTTGCTTTCTTGATCCGTTCTTGTGAGGATAAAGTATTGAGATTTGTTTTTATTTAAAGCTCCCGGAAGTCGCTTCAAGTATTTCAAAAAGTCTAAGTTGTGAGTCGAAATAAACAATTGCTTAAAACGGTCACGTTCT
The DNA here is from genome assembly GCF_018139565.1 of Cognatundibacterium rivi. Taxonomy (GTDB): domain Bacteria; phylum Pseudomonadota; class Gammaproteobacteria; order Burkholderiales; family Burkholderiaceae_D; genus Undibacterium; species Undibacterium rivi. Next base: position 30,567 of record NZ_JAGSPK010000002.1, on the reverse strand, counting down.
TTTATTTCACCGCCATCTTCATACTGCTCAGGCTTTACAATTTCAGCATTAATAAGGCTGTACACAAAAAAGATATGATTTGCATCCAAGCTACAAATGGGATCATCTATCCAAATGATCGGCTGGTTACCTTTTGTCTCTATGTCTTCAAGCTTAGCCATAAAGTAACAAAAAGCTATCAAACTGCATTCTCCCTCACTAAGATGGAATGCTTTTTCGTCGTTTCGAGTTACCTCAAACCGGTATCCAGATGATGCGTTCCCTGGGGTTTCTTCAATGGCTTCTAGAGAGAGCGATTGGTGGCCAAAAAAATTGTTTAGGTAATCATTTACCCGATCAGCTCCCTTACTTTCATCTTTTAACTGAGCCTTCAGTTCAGCAATCTTTTCTCGTTTTACGTCAACTTTTTCTTTTGCGGCATTTCTAACTTCTTCCGCGTTAAAAATAACTTTATGCAAAGCCTCAATGGCAGCAAACTCGTCTTCATACTTAATGTTGGTTACGAATGTATAGACTTCATAGAGACGGAGAGCCGCGCGAGCATCAGATTGACTGGCGCTTAATGAAGCTGTAAATTCGTTAGATCCGTTTCTGAGTTCCTCGTATGAATCCCTGATAGCATTCAAATCTTTCTCAACAGAATCCGTGGTTTTAAATTCAAGAGGCGTAAAAATGTCATCTCTTCGTTTTTCGATCTGTTCTTTTATAGAGACCAGACTCTCGCTGTAAGATTTTGATAAAGTTGACAGTTGATCTGTCAACGAATCTAAGTCGGCCGTAAAGCTAGAGTAGAAATCCGAGTTTTTGATTTTTAGTAAATTAGGAACTCGGGACCGCTCCCGCTCAATCGACCCAAGCAGGGCTTCCAACGCCTGACGAAGCTCTTCGGAATCCTGATTAAAATGTTTGTCCAGCTTCTCCCACAAATCTTGAGGAAGATCACTGCCACAAAACGCGCACTTGTCTTTTTTCCCATGATGGTGGCTCCGACCAGTCCTCACCCATGCTGCGAGAGCCGCATCGTTTAGCAATTCCTGAATTGGATCAGATGCCTGAATCTTTTTTCCAATTAGTTCATTAGCCTTTGTAGCGATAGCAGTGTATTGAAGATTAAATAATGATGATTCAGGGATATTCGGTTTGGGTTCTTCTCTGAGGAGGTCATGAAATTTACCCACCTGCTCCGTAGAAAGCGGAGAATAGGTATCTTCAGTAACAACCGCGATATCTTTTTTTATTTTTGGAACATTGTAGGTGGCGTCACCAAAAAATTTATTATGCTTAATTCCAGTGCCTGATTTATTGGCTTTATCACTTAGTTTTTTCTCCAATTCTGACGATTTTTCGTCATAAGCTTTTCGAGACTCTTTAAACTTTTCCTCCGCACCGAAGAGTTCCCCCAGCAGTCCTGACTTATCCTCCTCACTGCCAAGTTCGGCTTCATGCTTTTCAATTTCTTCCTCAAGCTTAGTATTGTCTTCACCCAAGATGGCGAATGAATTAATGGTCTGCTCGTCATCAACAATGAAACGCAGGTTGTCCTTGACAAAGTCTTCGTTGAAGACTCGAACGACTTGGCCGTGATTGCTTAATGAGCTTTGCGTGGCATTGCTGCCGCCGTCAAACGATAATTGAAACTCAGGTGAACGATATTTGTCAGATATCGAACCGGTTTCGAGAGCTCTTAAAATTCGCGAGAGCGTTGTTTTTCCGGAGTAGTTCCGGCCATAAAAAATATTGATCTTTTTAAACTCAGCGATGTTATTGCCGCCATCCCTAACAGATGACGACCACCTGAAGTCCCTAAAGACCGCCATGTTTTTGATTAAATCAATTTTTTTTATTTCATTGCTCATAAAAGTCCCTGATTATGACACCAACGTTTCGCTTGAAGGCTACCCGAAAGTGGAGAAAGCACTCTGTTGAACAGCCCCCTCCTTTAGAGCGAATGTTATGTACTTTGCTCTTCAATCTCTTCTGCTGCGGTTTTTCCACAATTCGAGCAGGTATCTCCATAAGAGCCATCATCTTCTTGAGAAGAGACGACCCTAGAGTCCTCTTCATCTGCTCTCATTTCGCTGAAGCATTCATCGCAGAACAAGTCTGTGGGGTAGTTTTCGCTTGACTTATCAGAGGACATGTCACCCCAAACTGTACAAATTTTCATGGCTGCATCTCCTTCGTGGTTAAAGCAGAAATTAGTTGAATGCCTAACGACGCTAACATATCAATGCAATTATGGTAACAATTTTTCAACATCCGCAATACGCTTGTTACTATTAATTTTCGCCTACGCTTCCGTTAACAGTGATCTCATGGTAAACGCACGATCAACACACGTCATTTTTAGCGTATTCAAACAACGCAATTAGAAAACGTTCATCACCCCGCCCCGCCGTGCAGAACGACGATTACGCAGCCTAAACCACGGATTTTGCATTCCATCGCAAATCGCTGGGCTTTCCATTTTTCGCGGCACATACTCTGCCCCATCACTCAGCGGTCACGCATCGTTGATGCAAGAATTCCTACTGGATCATCACCGTTTCAACTTTACCGGAGAGCCTCATGCGCTATATGTTGATTTTGCCTTTACTGTTCATGTCTTGCATGGCGTCAGCAGAAGATGTCAGCCGCGATGTGCCTGCCTTCAATACCATCCGCAGCCGCAGTGCGTTTAATGTCACGGTCGAAGTTGGCAAAGCGCAGTCCATCACTATCCGTGGCAATGACAAATTTACCGGTAAGGTGGTGACGGAAGTATTCGGCAATGAACTGCTGATCTCGTATAAAGAAAAAAATTCGGTGCGGATTGCCGATGATGCGCAAGTCATCATCACGGTGCCGGAATTAAACAGTTTCAAAATGGAAGGCGCAGGTGTGACTCGCCTGAAAAATATCAATGCCAATGATTTTTCCATTTCTTATGAAGGTGCTGGCAAACTGGTGGCGAGTGGCAAAGCCCGCTCGCTGCATCTCGCAGCACGCGGTATCGGTTTAGTCGATACCAAAGAATTACTGGCCGAGCGTGTTGATGCCAACATCGAGGGCGTGGGTGCCGTTTCTGTGTATGCGCGTGACAGGCTGAATGCTTCGGTGCAAGGCATAGGCAGTCTGACGTATTACGGTAATCCGCGCAGCCTGAGTAAATCGGTCGAAGGCATAGGCAGCATCAAGGCGGGCGACTGAGTGTAGATTCAGTGCAAAGCGGAGTCAGATGAAGCATACGCGGCGCTTGATCCTTTCAGCGCCGCAAGCAAGCGTAAGAGCAAGAAGGTGTTACCCCGGAAGGCAGCCTTCCGGGGATTTTTTTTGCCTTAATCCCACTTGCACGATATCCGGAAAATCAAACGCAGAAAAGCAGAAACATAGGCTATGCCTGATGCAATGCTGTCAACTCATTCAGCTCATCTTCATTGAAACCGGCGCTGCGTCTGGCTTCCAGATTGAAAGGCCCGCGTAATTTCGGTGCTGCGTATTGCTCCGCCAGACGCGCATAGGTCGCGATCACATCCAACCCCTGCTCATCGCACAAACGCTTGTACCAGGCATTGCCAATCGCGACATGGCCGATTTCATCGCGATAAATAATCATCAGAATATCTGCCCCGGCTTTATCCCCTGCCTGCGCCAGTTTCGCGGAAACGCCAGGTGTCACATCCAGCCCGCGTGCTTCAAGTGTGCGCGGCACCAGCGCCAGCCTTGCCAGCAAATCGTCACGGGTTTTTTCTGCCATTTCCCACAAACTATTGTGGGCAGGATACGCGCCGTAATAACTATCCATAGCCTGCAAATGCGCTTCCAGTAATTGAAAGTGATATGCCTCTTCTTTCGCCACTTTCAGCCAGTCGCGATAAAACTGCTCCGGCATTCCGGCGAAACGCCACAAAATATCTGCAGCCAGATTAATCGCATTCATCTCGATATGCGCGAGTGCGTGGATCAGTATGCGTCGGCCCTCCAGCGTCTGCATAGACCTGCGCCCGACCTGACCGGGTGGAATCAGCTCTGGCTTCTCCGGACGCCCGGGGATGCCGTCGGGAATGGCAAACTGCTGTTGCGTATCGATGGGCACGTCATCTGGTATCGCCCGCAAGATCGCGCATTTAACGCCGGTGTCGCTGGACAGCAGAGCGGAAAGTGCCGCAGCACGTAATTCCATAGGTGAATGTGTTTGCAAAATACTCTTCTTCTTGATTACTCCGGCATCATCGGGCGCGGAGCGTTAAAATAACGGGTTAAATACTTGTCGATGCATCAGTAAGGCCAGCCCGCAGCTTCATCCGAGACACGGCCATGCGGCATCGATACCAGTTCAGAATGCAGTCTTTGTTACTATCGTCACACAACTATTCCCTTGCTTGTGTGAGCGACCGCAAACAAAGTTTTATCAGCCGCTATTTTACGGAATTATCATGCCCATCTACCAATTAGGCGATATCGCGCCGGAAATCGATGCCTCTGCTTACATCACCGATACCGCAAAAATCATCGGTAAAGTGAAAATCGAAGCGCAAGCCAGCATCTGGTTTGATGTCACGATACGCGGCGACAATGAACTGATCACGATCAGCGAAAAAAGCAATGTGCAGGAGGGCTGCATCCTGCATACCGACCCTGGCTATCCACTGACTGTGGGTAAAAACGTCACGATAGGCCATCAGGCGATGCTGCATGGCTGCACCATCGGCGACGGCTCACTGGTCGGCATACAGGCGGTGATATTGAACGGCGCGAAAATCGGTAAAAATTGTCTGGTCGGTGCCGGTGCGCTAGTCACTGAAGGCAAAGAATTTCCCGATAATTCGCTGATTATCGGCACCCCGGCCAAAGCCGTACGCCAACTGACAGAACAAGACATTCTGGGCATGCGCTACAACGCTGAAAACTATGCCAGCCGTGGTCAGGCTTATAAAACCCAACTTAAACGTATTGATTAGTATTGATTAATCTTGATTAAAAATGAAAGGACGCTGGCTTGTATTAGCAGCATCCTGTAAATTTTTACCCGTATCAGAAAAACAGAATCACCATGACAGACACCTTACAAAAATTTATGTTCGAACACGCTGGCGTACGCGGCGAGCTGGTCGAAATGGAAAGCGCCTGGCAACAAATGCAGTCGCACCAAACCTATCCGCCAGCGGTGCAAACCATGCTGGGCGAACTGATGGCCGCCGCTGCCCTGCTCTCTGCCAATCTGAAGTTCAACGGCACGATGATCATGCAGATTCACGGTGATGGCCCGGTCAAACTGATGGTGGTTGAATGCGACTCAGAACTGCGTCTGCGTGCCACCGCAAAACTGGCCGACGACGCCGTCATTGAAGACCATGAAACCCTCAAAGATCTGGTGCATGCACATGGACATGGACGCTTTGTGATTACGCTGGACCCGAATGACAAGCTGCCGGGACAACAGGCGTATCAGGGCATCGTTCCGCTGGATGGCGACAGTATTGCGACGGTCATTGAAAACTATATGCAGCGCTCAGAACAGCTCGACACCAAACTCTGGCTGGCGGCAAACGATAAAGTCACGCGCGGCATGTTGCTGCAAAAGTTGCCGAAAGTCGGCGGCAGCGAGTCGCAGGTAGAAGACGAAGCTGAAGCATGGAACCATGCGGTGATGCTGGGCGACACCCTGAAAAAAGACGAAATGCTGAATCACGATATTGCCACGCTGATGCACCGCTTATTCTGGGAACAGACGCTGCGCGTATTCGACCCGCTGCACCCAAGTTTTCATTGCAGCTGCACCCGCGAAAAAGTCGGCGATATGCTGAAAATGCTGGGGATAGATGAAGTCGAAAGCGCGATTGCTGAATTCGGCAAACTCGATATCAACTGCGATTTTTGCGGCAAACATTATGGCTTCGACCCGGTAGATTGCGCCCAGTTATTCGTTGCAAAAACACTGGCAGAAGGCATCCTGCCCGCAGGCGACAGCAAGCACTGATCTGCCGTATTTTTTTCAAAGAAGGCTGCCACACTCTGGCAGCTTTTTTTATTTCGCTGCGTATTCTCATCTATTTCCGCCAGCTGTTCTCGCTCAAACCATGCCACTCGTTCCGGCCCAATGCCGTCCATTCGACGGATAACTTAAAGCTTGGCTAGTGTTCGTGGAATTGTCGGCATCGCCGTTCGAAGTTGTGATATTCCACGTATTTTTCAGCTAAGCAAGATGCTATCCTTACGGACACAGGCCGAGTTCGGCCACAAGCGGTCACTCGAAAATGTTTCTGAAAGCGGCTGTTCGGAATTTGAATAAATATGGCTTCCATCGCAGTTGAAATTACACAGTTAGTTGACGAGCAATTCCCAGGCTTCGTCGAATGTCGCCTCGTTGATGCAACTGGTGTTGAGCATCGATTTGTAGAAAAAGGGCCAGTCGTAAGTCAGGCCCCCCTTTCGAGTGAGAGCCAATATCCGCAGCCCGGTTTCATTGTTTGTGTAATCGAGCGAGAGTGGATAGATGAGCATGGCAGAAGTCTGGTTTGTGCCAACACAGATAAGCCATGTTCAATTGAGTCGGTAGCAGGGTGTTCAATCTTCGTGATTCTTGATGCGCAGGTAAATCGAGAGTGAAAGTGAATTCAATTGCAGAGATCGGCCAGGAGCGGAAGTTCACGACATATTGAAAACAAACTAAGGCTGTCGCATGATTAGTAATGAAAAGACCTCGGTTGGCTGGGCTATGCTGATGTACGAGCTGGAAGATGCCCAAGAACACTTGACCTCGCTGATTTCGAAGATGAGCAGCGAACCCGATTATGATGAGGTCAACTTTCGCATAGACCTTGCTCATGTGTTTTCACACTTGAATCGAGCTTGGCACAGACGAGATGTAGTTGACGACCTGGATGATGATGGCTGGCAACGTGCCAGCCAATTTCCAACTGACCTAGACCCACTATAAGCCGGCTTATAAGGTGAGCCAAGTTCGGCCAGAAACCGTCCTCTACTCAACACACATAAATTTTCTGAACTTGCGCGTACTATGTTCTCGAATGAATCCGCCTCTCGTGCCAAACTACTAGTGGAGTTGCCCGCATAGCGCTATAGGGTGCTCTCACCGGAAGGTCGAGTTCCGCGTATCGGGGACTTGGTCGTCCTAGACCAGGGGTTCATTGGTCCGGCTGGGTTGCCGATGGTGTTGGCGTATTTCACTGAATCAGGCAACAGCTTGTACGAGGCCGAAATTTATGAGTCGGAGTTGGAGTAGGTTTGACCGTCCGCTTTGGGGCGAAAGCCGTCGGTCATATAAAATCATCAGTCCAAATTTACATGATCACTTCTGCCGTGTCGGTATCGACTGTAATCAATGGACTACTGCAGATCGGAATCACTGGCCGCCATTGAACGAGAATGGTTGGCTGTTTTTGAACTGGAATGGATGGTTGGTTTTTACTGGAATACGCATGTCGCCGCCATTTTTTTCTTCAAGGCTGACTGTCCAAAACTGGCAGATCACTGATGCCAGCTTTACTCACAGCTCGCCACAGGCAGGCAAAAACAGATGAAAACAGCTAAAAACAGGGAAAATATACTCCCCCCTAGTATATTTTAAAGCCCAGCATTAACGCTGAGAATAAGCCTAAAATGCAATATACTCCCCTGAAATTGCTATTTTATTGGGTCTGGAAAGCGGATATGCGTGCCCCCCCGGGCGATGCGACGCTGTTGCTGGCAACATACGGAAATAAAAAAACCGCAGCGAACACTGCGGTTTTTTTGATTGGCGACGCAATCAGAAGGCGGCGATGCCGGTTTGTGCACGCCCCAGAATCAGGGCGTGAATATCATGTGTACCTTCGTAGGTATTCACGACTTCCAGATTCACCAGATGGCGCGCAATGCCGTACTCATCTGAAATACCATTTCCGCCCAGCATGTCGCGTGCAGTACGGGCAATTTCCAGCGATTTGCCGCAAGAATTGCGCTTCATGATCGAGGTAATTTCGACAGCGGCAGTGCCTTCGTCTTTCATACGTCCGAGGCGCAGGCAACCTTGCAGCGCGAGTGTGATTTCGGTCTGCATATCCGCCAGTTTTTTCTGTACGAGCTGATTTGCCGCCAGCGGACGGCCAAACTGCAGACGGTCGAGCGTGTACTGGCGTGCCGTATGCCAGCAAAATTCTGCGGCACCCAGCGCACCCCAGGCAATACCGTAACGCGCCGAATTCAGACAGGTGAATGGCCCTTTCAAGCCTTCGACATGCGGCAACAGGTTTTCTTCGGGAACAAAAACCTCATCCATCACAATTTCACCGGTAATCGATGCACGCAAGCCGACCTTGCCATGAATCGCCGGTGCAGTCAGACCTTCCCAACCTTTTTCCAGAATAAAACCACGGATACGGCCATCGTCAGTTTTTGCCCAGACCACAAAAATATCCGCAATTGGGCTATTCGTAATCCACATTTTGGCACCGGTCAGCAAATAGCCGCCCGGTACGGTTTTGGCGCGAGTGACCATGCTGCCAGGGTCGGAACCATGATCCGGCTCGGTCAGGCCGAAGCATCCTATGTATTCACCCGACGCCAGTTTCGGCAGATATTTCTGCTTTTGCGCTTCGCTGCCGAATTCATTAATAGGCACCATCACCAGCGAACTTTGCACGCTCATCATAGAGCGATAGCCTGAGTCAATGCGTTCAACTTCACGCGCAACGAGGCCATAACAAACGTAATTCAGACCCGCACCGCCATATTGGGCAGGAATCATGGAACCAAGCAAACCCAGCGCCCCCATTTCGCGGAAAATCGATGGATCAGTGCGCTCGTGACGGAAAGCCTCCAGCACGCGCGGTGCCAGCTTTTCTTCGCAATACGCGCGCGCCGCTTCCTGCACCATGCGCTCTTCATCCGTTAACTGCGAGGACAACAATAAAGGGTCTTCCCAACTGAATACTGCCTTGGCCATTAAATTCTCCTGAATGATTTTTAAATTTTATTCATCTGAGTGCCGCAAGCACATAAACCGCGACAGATCGGACTGATGACGCTGGTAAGGTATTTTGATATGCCTTCATACACCAATGATATGTCCAGATTCATGCACTGCTTTCCACTCTGAATGATGTCTCTTGAAATTTGTTTTCCATGCATCGGGCTACCGTAACGGAATCACTTAATTGAGCGGAATTCCTTCTGACGGTGATACATGCAACAACGATAAACCCAGTTGCGCCCGGCGCACCAGCCACGGACTGGGGCGATAACGGGGATCACCTGTGCTGTTCAACAAATTTCTTAGTATCAATAGTATACGTAAAGCACCCAGTTTGTCGCCCCACGCGAGCGGCCCGAGTGGATAAGCGAGGCCAGCGACGACCGCTTTATCGAGATCCTGCGGCGTACAAATGCCCTGCTGCACAATATCGCAGGCGACATTGACGATGCTTGCCAGCATACGCTGCACGACAAAGCCGTAGCTATCTTGTATCAGGCTGACAGACTGCCCGTATTTGCCTAAACTCAGCGCCAGACCTTGTGCCAGCGCCGGATCAGATGCAGGATTCAACATCAGGGTTAGGTGACCGTGAGCACCGGTCAGACAATCGATTCCAAAGGTGCGGCGAGCGTCGAGACCCAGTCGCGCAACGCAGGTGCTGACGTCTCCACCATCGGGGCTGACGATGCAAATTGATTCTGGTAATGGCGTCAGACTCTCATCGATCACGAGATCACAACGGACAAATAAATCTGTCAGGGCATCGGATGCCAGCCTGTTTTCATGACTGAGCCAGACCTTACCTGTCCAGGCCGCGCTATCAGGCAGGCGCGGCACGACAGGCTCTGCCGGATACGTGTAAAACCCGCGCCCTGTCTTGCGCCCTAGTATGCCGGCCTGCACGCGTTGTGCGGCAATCACGCTGGGGCGATAGCGTGGTTCTTCATAATATTGGTGATAGATCGCTTCCATCACCGGATGCGAGACATCGAGGCCAGTCAGATCCATCAATTCAAACGGGCCCAGCCTGAATCCGGCTGCTTCGCGCATGATCTGGTCGATCTGTGAAAAGTCAGCGACGTTTTCCTGCAGCAAGCACAACGCCTCCGTCACGTAAGCGCGCCCGGCATGATTCACGATAAAGCCGGGGGTATCTTTTGCCCGCACGGGAGTATGACCAAGTTCGCCGACAAAATTCATCAGCCGTGGCGCAATCGTTGCATCGGTCAGCAAACCGTCAATGACTTCAACCACTTTCATCAGCGGCACGGGATTAAAAAAATGCAGACCCGCCACGCGTTGTGGCAGCTTGCCAGACGCAGCAATCGCCGTCACAGAAAGAGAAGAGGTATTCGTCGCCAGTATGCAATCGTCACGGACAATCTGATCAAGCTGGCGGAACAGGTCGCGTTTGATGTCAAGATTTTCGACGATGGCTTCGATCACCAGATCGCTGGCAGCCAGCGCCTGCAACTCATCGACGATATGGAGTTTTGTTTTAGCGACAGCACATTGATGAGGGGTGATTTTTTCTTTTTGCTGCAGCTTATCCCACTGCGCAAAAATATCAGCCCGGGCTTTCTCTAAGACCGCCGCATTGGTGTCGAATAACAATACCTGCAAGCCAGCCTGAGCACTGATCTGCGCAATGCCGCGCCCCATCGCACCAGCACCAACGACAGCGACTACTCTTATCATATTCACGACTCCTGCATCATTAGACTCAAGCTGTTTGCCCGTTTGCATCATGCAGAATTCAGGCAAGCAGAAAGACTGACATCATTGGATATTTTTTAACTGTTTTCTTATGATAACGCGAGACGTGGCAACTTCACGTTGATCAAGCAAAGAAAAAACGAAGAAACAAAAACAGAAAAAAAATGGCAACAACATCGGCGTTGCATCAGCGTCACATCGGGGATGGATCAGTGATTAATCGCGGCTTGCGACTTTTCGGCGGGAGAGGTGCTGGAGATAGAAGCAGGAGATGGCGCATTTTTATCCAGAATCTGCACAAAAATCTCATCTTTTTTGATCATACCTAATTCAAAGCGGGCGCGCTCTTCGACAGAGTCGGTACCGGTTTTCAGATCGGCGACTTCCGATTCCAGTTTGGCATTACGTTCTTTGAGTTTTTCATTCTGACTTTGCGCCTGAGCGACCTGACGTTCAAATTCCCACACGCGCAACCAGCCGCCCTTCCCCAACCACAAAGGATATTGGATCAGCGCCAGCAAAATAACGAAGGAAACAGCAATCAGTCGCACAAAAACTCACATCAGAATAAAAATAGTAAAAAGGGGAACAGCGTTCCCCTTTTTTTGCACCATGTTACCAGATCACTTCAGATTGTAGAATGCATCACGACCTGGATAGCTCGCAATTTCACCCAAATCTTCTTCAATACGCAGTAACTGGTTGTATTTTGCCATGCGATCAGAACGCGACATAGAGCCGGTTTTGATCTGCAACGCATTCATACCGACCGCGATATCAGCAATCGTGCTGTCTTCTGTTTCACCGGAACGATGAGAAATCACAGCGGTATAACCAGCACGTTTCGCCATTTCAATCGCAGCGAAAGTTTCTGTCAGCGTACCGATCTGGTTGATTTTGATCAGGATAGAATTGGCGATATTTTTCTGTATGCCTTCTTTCAGGATCTTGGTGTTCGTGACGAACAGATCATCACCGACCAACTGTACTTTTTTGCCCAGTTTTTCAGTCAGGATTGCCCAACCTTCCCAATCGCCTTCTGCCATCGCATCTTCAATCGAGATGATAGGATATTTGTCAACCCAGGTCGCCAGCAGATTAGTGAAATCAGTGGAAGACAAAGTCAGGCCTTCACCTTCGAGGTGATATTTACCATCTTTGTAAAATTCAGATGCAGCGCAATCCAGACCCAGAGCGATCTGTGTACCTGGCTCGTAACCTGCCGCTTCAATCGCCTGAATGATCATTTTGATCGCAGACTCATGATTATCCACGGAAGGCGCAAAACCACCTTCATCACCAACGGCCGTTGTCAGACCTTTGTCGTGCAGAATTTTTTTCAGAGCGTGGAATACTTCCGCACCATAGCGAATCGCTTCGCGGAAAGTTGGCGCGCCAACCGGGATAATCATGAATTCCTGAATATCCAGATTATTGTCTGCGTGCGCACCACCGTTGATCACGTTCATCATAGGTACAGGCAATTGCATTGCACCTGAACCGCCGAAATAACGATACAAAGGCAAACCAGCTTCTTCTGCCGCGGCTTTTGCCACCGCCATCGATACCGCCAGAATCGCATTGGCGCCAAGACGGCCTTTGTTTTCTGTACCATCGAGATCGATCAATGTGCGGTCAAGAAAAGCTTGCTCGTTTGCATCCAGACCCATGATCGCTTCAGCGATTTCAGTATTGATGTGTTCGCAGGCTTTCAACACGCCCTTACCGAGGTAACGGGATTTGTCGCCATCGCGCAATTCAATCGCTTCGCGCGAACCTGTCGAGGCACCGGATGGCACTGCAGCACGTCCCATCACGCCGGATTCCAGCAAAACATCACATTCAACTGTTGGGTTACCGCGTGAATCGATCACCTCACGGCCGATAATATCAACGATGGCACTCATTTAATTCTCCTCAACGATCAATATAGATAACAAAGTAAAACCTGTTCTGACTCCGCACACAGCAAAAAACTAAGCTGCAGATAAAACGATCGCGACGCCCCACTCATCACAGAGCCGGACATCGCGGAGAAAACGTCGCTTTATCTTTCGCCGCTTGCCATTGACTGACAACAGCGGCGCATCATGCAGATGTCAATTTATGCGAAGCTGGATTCGAGGAATCCGTTCTTTTTAACCACACGATCCAGATCAATCAGCGTGGATAATAATTCTTTCATGCGTCCCAAAGGTACTGCATTCGGGCCATCAGACATTGCCACCGCCGGATTCGGATGTGTTTCCATGAACAAGCCAGCCACACCAACCGCAACCGCTGCACGCGCCAGTACAGGCACGAACTCACGCTGCCCACCGGACGTTGTACCTTGCCCACCGGGTAATTGCACAGAATGCGTTGCATCGAAAACGACCGGGCAATTGGTTTCACGCATAATCGCCAGCGAGCGCATGTCTGACACCAGATTGTTGTAGCCGAACGAAGCACCGCGTTCGCACGCCATGAAATTATCTTCATTCAGGCCAGCCGCTTTCGCTGCCGCGCGCGCTTTGGCAATCACGTTGACCATATCATGCGGTGCCAGAAACTGGCCCTTCTTGATATTCACAGGCTTACCGGAACGACCGCAAGCTTCGATAAAGTCTGTCTGGCGACACAGAAAAGCAGGCGTTTGCAGCACATCGACCACCGCTGCAACCGGGGTGATTTCATCAATCGCATGTATGTCCGTCAGCACTGGAACGCCGATTTGCTTTTTAACTTCAGCCAGAATGTCCAGACCTTTTTCCATGCCGAGGCCGCGGAAAGAAGTGCCGGAGGAACGATTCGCTTTATCAAAAGAGGATTTGTAGATAAACGGAATCCCCAACGCCTGCGTGATCTCTTTCAACTGACCGGCAGTATCAAACGCCATTTGCTGAGATTCAATCACGCAAGGACCTGCGATCAAAAAGAATGGCTGGTCGAGACCAACATCAAATCCGCATAATTTCATGCTTATTTTCCTTGAGCCTTTTTATGGGCAAGTGCAGCTTTGGCGAAAGAAATGAACAATGGGTGACCATCGCGTGGCGTTGATTTGAACTCTGGATGGTATTGCACGCCCATGTACCAAGGATGTACATCACGTGGCAATTCCATGATCTCGCACAGGCCTTCTGTCGCCGTACGGGAAGAGACCACCAGACCAGCCGCTTCAACGCGATCAAGGTAATGGTTATTCGCTTCGTAGCGATGACGGTGACGCTCAGTCACTGAGTTACCGTAGATTTCAGCCGCCAGCGTACCAGGTTTAATGTCGCAAGTCTGCGCACCGAGACGCATGGTACCGCCGAGATCCGAATTTTCATCGCGGCTCTCAACTTTGCCATCATGGTTCTGCCATTCATTGATCAGGGCAACCACTGGCTGTTCTGTCTCAGGATCAAACTCTGTGGAATTTGCCAGCGTCAGACCAGCTTTATTGCGGGCATATTCAATCAGTGCGACCTGCATACCGAGGCAGATGCCGAGGTAAGGAATTTTGTTTTCACGGGCATAACGTGCGGCAAGAATCTTACCTTCGACACCGCGTTTACCGAATCCGCCTGGTACCAGAATCGCATCATATTTTTCCAGCGCTTTAGTACCATGTGCTTCGATTTCTTCGGAATCCACGTATTCGATATTCACGCGGCTTTCGGTATGAATACCGGCGTGACGCAAGGCTTCTGTCAATGATTTGTATGACTCTGTCAGATCGACATACTTACCAACCATGCCAATCGTAACTTCTTCTTTTGGATTTTCCAGTGCATAGATCAGTTTGTCCCACATGGACAAATCTGCTGGTTTCGGTGACAAAGCCAGTTTGTCGCAGACGATTTTATCCAACCCCTGATCGTGCAACATCTGAGGAATTTTGTAGATGGTGTCGGCATCCCATACCGAAATCACAGCATCTTCAGCCACGTTGGCGAACAAAGAAATTTTTGCCCGTTCATCATCAGGAATACGACGGTCAGCGCGGCACAACAAGGCATCAGGGAAGATACCGATTTCACGCAACTTTTGCACACTGTGCTGAGTCGGTTTAGTTTTCAATTCACCGGCAGCAGCAACATAAGGCACCAGCGTCAGGTGTACGAAGGCAGCAGCATTACGCCCTGCGCGCAGACTCAACTGACGTGCGGCTTCGAGGAATGGCAATGATTCGATATCGCCGACAGTACCGCCAATTTCAACCAGCGCCACATCTGCGCCTTCAGCACCACGGTGAATAAATTCCTGAATTTCATTGGTGATATGCGGAATCACTTGCACGGTCTTACCGAGATATTCGCCGCGACGTTCCTTGCGGATCACGGATTCATAAATCTGACCAGTCGTGAAGTTGTTTACTTTCTTCATTTTTGAAGAAATAAAACGCTCATAGTGTCCCAGATCCAGATCAGTTTCAGCACCGTCGTCGGTAACGAATACTTCACCGTGCTGGAATGGACTCATGGTACCCGGATCAACGTTAATGTACGGATCCAGTTTGAGCATGGTAACTTTGAGACCGCGCGATTCAAGGATGGCGGCGAGAGAGGCGGCAGCGATGCCTTTACCCAATGAGGAGACTACGCCCCCCGTAACGAATACAAACTTAGTCATTGCAGAAGGTGCCGAACGGCACAAGCGGGAAATTCGAATTATACATCACTCTCGGACATGTAAGCGAATTCCCCCTTTGCACTGACAACTTATTTTGTCTTACATTGCATAGGAAAATTGCAATCTGACAAAATTCTGCGCACCAGTTGCGTCTGATATTTCCTTGATTTCATTGGCTCTGCGCAACAGGGATGCACTGACCGCATATTTGTCCGCCTGCCATAGATAACCAAGCTCTATTTCACCACCGGATCGTTTCGGCGTCAGTTTGCCCGGCTCGTTATTGAAATAGCCTCCTTGTATCGTCGCGTTATAGCCCACAACTTTTGCCTCTGCTCTGGCAAACGCATAACTTGCGGGCTGGTGCGGCAAACGATTTAAAGTGCCGGCACGCAACTCCAGTTGCGCGCTGGCATCCGTAAATATATTGCCGAAACGTGCTTTGAAACGTGGCGAAATATCCACTCCCTCAAACGGCAATAAACGTCCCGGAGACATTTCCCCACCCAAAACCAGACCCCACTCGTTACGCAGTTGGGTGCTCCATGCTTGAGGCTGCGCCTGCTGCAAAATACGATGCAGATGATTTTGCGTCCACTCACCGCCAGCGCAAGGTCCCAGACATCCGACATCCACACTCCAGCGCCAGCTACGTCCTGTCATTTGTGTTTTCTGACCGAACACGCCGGCATATAACCAGCCAGCATAGGGATGATCATTTCGCGCCAGCTGCGACGGCAATAATTTAATGTCGGACGATGTATATAAATCCTGCCCAACACGCCATCCGTACTCGGTTGATTGTTCGGCAGTCTGACGGACAAAGCTTTGCTGCAAATGATTACCGGCGGTATAGAAACGATCATCCTTATTCATCAACAAACTATCGTTCTCAATTTCCAGTTGCCATATGGCCTTTCCAGATTCCCTGACCTGAACAAACTCAGACCAGGATGGCAAGATAAGGTTGTCATCGGCAACAGCGAAACGGCACAGACCCAACATCGTCAGCGCCGATAAAGATAAAACTAATTTTTTTGATCTCATCATTTTTATTTCGGATATAAATTTAATTCAGTCAGCATCTGCCTGACTGCAGCCGCAGTTTGCAAGGGGACTTCCATCGGAATCAGGTGCCCGCCCTGTATCAGCGTGTAGTGCTTACCCATCAGTTTTTTCGTGTAGAAATCTCCCGCCTGACGACACTCAACAGACTCAGTTCCACCGACAAAACCAATCGGCACCTGCGGTGGATGCCTTAGCAAACGCCCCAGAGTATGCGGCAGCGTCCGGTAGATTGCGGTTTCCACTTCGCGCGTGAATCGCAAAGTTACACCCTCAGGATCAGGCTTCAGTCCTGCGTGTATGTAATCCCACAATACCTCAGGAGGCCAGATCGCGAATAATTCTTTCGCTGCGAAATGCTGGTACGCAGCCTCTTTATCTTTCCAGAGATGTTTGCGTTTTTCAGCGAAACGGGCGGGCGATACTTTTTTATCCAGATTAAACGCTTTAAATATACGTAACAAGAAAGCACGCCAGCCAGCAACGATCGGCGAATCCAGAACAACCACACCCCGCACCAAATCCGGACGTTCAGAGGCAGCAAGCAAACAGAGAATACCACCCAGCGAATGCCCTACCAGCACCACTGGCTGCGTATAGCGTTCAAGCAGAGTGACTATCAATTCCTGCACGAGGCAAGGCCAGCCGTCGGTTACGGGATAAGCGGGGTCATGCCCAACCATATCCGTGGAATGCACATCATAGGCATCGCGCAACTGCTCAAGAAAAAGCCTGTAAGTACCGGAGGGAAAACTGTTCCCGTGAACAAAATGAAGGACTGGCTTAGCGGTTTGTTCCACCATAATGAATACCGCATTATTGTGCGTACCAATAACGCGCATGCTCCTGTCTGAATTGAGAAAACTGCAATGATGTACTGAATTGTAATGTGATTGCACCTGATTCATCGGTTCTTAGACGTTTTATTCCAAAATCAGCGTAACGATTC
Organism: Cognatundibacterium rivi; assembly: GCF_018139565.1. Taxonomy (GTDB): domain Bacteria; phylum Pseudomonadota; class Gammaproteobacteria; order Burkholderiales; family Burkholderiaceae_D; genus Undibacterium; species Undibacterium rivi. The sequence continues at coordinate 13,282 of NZ_JAGSPK010000002.1, read as the reverse complement.
CAGACTTCCGTTTTAGGATGACGATAACGATTCAGATAGCCCAGCTGAAAAATAGCAAGCTCTGGCCGCACGGCTTGCAGAAACGCAGGCGTGGACGATGTACCGCTGCCGTGATGCGGTGCCAGCAACACATCCGCTCTGAGCTTATCCGGGACACTATTCACCAACTCATCTTCCTGCACCGCCTCAATATCGCCCGGCAGTAACATGGCGTAATTGCTGGTCGACAATTTCAATACACAACTGCGCGCATTCGGCTTCCACTTCATGCTGTCATAGCTCGCGGCAACCGGCTGCAATATCTCAAACGTGACGCCATCCCAGTGCCATACCTGGCCGGATTGACAGCGCCGGTGCTGTCGCGATTCAGCCACAATCGCACTATCCGAACTTAATGAGCTCAGCACCAGACTGACCGACATTTGCTTCAGTATGCTCAGTGCACCGCCCGAATGATCGCTGTCGTTATGCGACACAATCATCGCGTCAAGCGTGTTAATGCCCTGCGCTTTCAGGTAGGGCAAAATAATTCTGCTGCCACTGTCCGAATCGGCAGAATAGGCGGGACCTGTGTCGTACAGCAGACGATGAGCACTGGTTTCAATGAGTAAAGCCATGCCCTGCCCGACATCCAGCGCCGTCACTCTCAGTTGCCCCTCAGCGACCGGCGCAGGCTGAAAAGAAATTAAAGGCAGGCAGCAACATACTCCCAACCAGCGCATAGGCCAGGCTTTTGGCAACAACATCCAGACAACGCCTGCCAGCGCCAGCGCAAACACCCAGAACGGTGGATAAGCCGCAGTCCATACGGCTGCCGGGAAAGCACTCAGCCAGCTCAGAACGGTCGCCAGCATTTGCACAGTCTCATGCGCCAGCGACAACACAAAAGCAGACGCGTCTGCAGGCAACGCACTTCCCAGTAAAGCGAGCGGCGTCACGATAAAACTGATCAAAGGAATCGCGATGGCGTTAGCGAGTGGGCTGATCAGGGAAAACTGCCCGAACAAAAACATCGTCAGAGGAACCAGTCCCACGGTCACTGCATATTGCGTTCGCGTCGCCGTACGCAAAGACGATGTCAATTTCTGCCTCCAGGTTGTAGCGGCACCATCCTCTTTAGCCGCTGCAGCAAATAAAATCACCGCGACCGCACCAAAAGAAAGCCAGAACCCGGGCGACAACACGGCCCACGGATCAAGTACTACAACCAGTCCCAGTGCCAGACACAACACCGATGAAAAACTCGTCATCCTACCATTCCAGACAGCGAGCGCAACGACGCACAACATGTATAAGGTGCGCTGGGCAGGCACTCCAAATCCCGCTAATGCCACATACAAAAACGCAATAAGCGCTCCGGCAAGCGCTGCTATTTTTTGTGCAGGCACCAACAACGGCAGCGACAAATTGAGGAAAAATGAATGTCGCCAGAGAAAAGAAACCAGCCCGGCAAACAAACCGGCGATCATTGTGATGTGTAATCCTGAGATACTTATTAAGTGACCTATTCCCACGCGATTGAACACTGTCCAGTCCGATTGCGAAATTTCGCGCTGGTCGCCAATCACCAGCGCAATAATCACTCCCGCGTAGGTTTTCCCTGGCAACGCAGCATGAATACGATCGCGCAGAATGCCACGACAACGTTCAACGACATTAGAAATACTCCAGACAAATTCTTGCAGACGTTGATTCGGATAAGCGGCCGAAGCAGGCCTGATGGTTCCCGTTGCACGTATCCCCTGCTCCAGCAACCAGACTTCGTAATCAAAACCATGCTGATTCGCAGAACCATGGGGACGTTTTAAACGTAAATTGAATTGCCAGCGTTCACCCGGCTGCACATGCAAATCTTCCGTGCCTTGATACGCCGACAAAGCGAGTTTTTCAGGAAAATACTGCCGTTCATCAATCGATAAATCGGGACTGATGACGCGCTCCACAGCAAAATTAAAACGTTCACCCTGATCAAAATAAGCGGGCAGACTATCTATCGTTCCCACCACAACCAGATCTTTGCCTTCGTACTTTGTCGGCAAAGATGTCGTCAGATAAAAATGGGCAAACAGACTAGCCCAGACAAAACCGACAATGCCAGCAAACAGCATCTGCCACAGCAGTTTTACGACACCATGCAGCCTCTGATATAAAGAAAAACGATAGCCTGCCAACATCAGCAAGACTGCAGCAAACAACATCAGGAAAAGAAAATGCACCTCCGGCAAGGCAGCCTGCTGCTGCAACAAAGTGACACCGATCGCCAGGCCGATGCAAAGTGCCTGCATATCAGACTCTGCGCATGCGCGGCAGCACCGCCTGTGCGTTGGCGGTCGTTACCACGCCGATGTCGGCCGGGGTCACGGCGCGCAACCCGGCAAGCACCGCAGCGATGGCGGGCAACTCAGCGGGGGTATTGATCGTGTGCGGAATCCAGCTGGGCGACATATCCGGAGCATCTGTTTCCAACACCAGTGAAGTCAGAGGCAACTCTGTCGCCAGCCGCCGGATTTGCAAGGCACGCGTATAGGTCATCGCGCCGCCGAATCCCAGTTTAAAACCAAGATCGATATAGGTCTGCGCCTGCTGATGGCTGCCGTTAAACGCATGAGCAATGCCACCCGGCACGCGGATACGCCGTAGATACTTGAGTACCGTATCCTGCGAACGTCGCACATGCAGCAGTACCGGAAGTTCAAACTCACGCGCAATTTTCAGTTGTTCACTAAAAAAAAATTCCTGCTTTTCCCGCAAAGGCATTTCTTTCAATGCAGGGACAAAAAAATCGAGACCGATTTCCCCGATGGCGACAAAGCGATTTCCTGGTGCGTGTTTCGGCTGACCCGTCCCCTCATCCTGCGTCTGATCCTGACTCATCAGTGTCGCGACTTTTTCACGCAGCCACAAAAGATCTTTCTCATCGGACGTCGGCACATACATAGGATGAATACCGAGCGCGTAAAAACAGTCCTCACGTTGTTGCGATAAAGCTTCAACGGCTGCGAAATTATTTTTATGCACGGCAGGAATCACGATTGCAGACACACCTGATTTCGCCGCCCTCTCCGCCAGAGCAAGGGATGCCCCTGCAAATTCGGAGGCATCAAGATGGCAGTGCGTGTCTATCCACATGCAGATAACTTTCCTTGAGTTTTTGCTTTGAGTTTTTACTCTGAGTTTTGACGGTATATCAGCGTTTGCAGGTCAGTGTAATTGTTGTCTGGCAACCAGCACGCCGTCTGCATCGGCATAAATCCAGTCACCCGGAGAAACCGCAACACCAGCAATAGTAATGCGCAGATTCTGCTCGCCGCCGCCCCGTTTAATGCTTTTGACAGGCATTGCAGCCAACGCGCGAACCCCGATGTTACACGCGTTGATTTCGTCGACATCGCGAATGCAACCATGAACGACGATACCGGCCCAGCCATTTTTCTCTGCCAGTACGGCCAGATTACCGCCCACCAAAGCACAACGCAGACTACCACCGCCATCAATCACGAGTACATGACCATTGCCCGGCGTCTCCAGCACGGTGCGCACCATGCCATTATCTTCAAACGCTTTCAGCGTCGTGGCGGGTCCGCTGAATTTTGTCTGCGCACCATAACTCTGAAATACCGGTGGCAGTGCCGCCAGCTCTCCGCTGACCAGTTTATCTTCGTTCGCATCACAGATGTCGCAGCTTGCAAAGCTCATGAGTCGTCCTCTTTCTTATGATTCAGGTCTGCCAAAAGTGGCAGGCCAACTCATTTTAGCCTGAGACTATACAGCAGCCAATGCCCGGGTACGACCACCGACATTGACTGCAGTCAGTATCGTCAGCACCTGAAATACACCAACACAGATAAATACCCATGAAGAATGACGGCCATCCATGATGGCACCAAACAGTAACGGTGCGACCGCCAGCCCTGAATCGAGACCGGAATACACAATGCCATACACACGACCAGTCGCATTTTTCGGCGTTGCAGAGCGAATCAACAAATCACGGGATGGTCCGGCGATGCCAGAACCAAAGCCGATTCCCGCCATCAGCACAATCGCCATCGGCGTATTCGACCAACCGGTTGCCAGCAACAGTGAAAACACACCGGCCAGACTGAAAGCAAGCGTAATAATTCTGTCGTGGTGACTGGCTCTGGCCGCAAGAAAGCCGCCCAGCAACATACCGCATGCCGACGCCAGCATGAACATGGTGTAAGCCGTGGTTGCCGCATTTAAGGACATGCCGTACAAATCACGCAAACCCGCGGCAGAAAAACTTTGTATGCCGCCCAGCGCCATGGCTGACATAAAAAAGAAACCGAAGCACATCCAGATTGCGGGAAGTTTCAGGAAATCGAGCACACCCTCTTTCGCATGGGCACTGGCATGTGGATGTGTGGCGGGAACAATGTCGGTATGCAATAAATCGCGATAAATGAACAATAACGTCAGCACCATGAAAGGCAGAAACGCCGCACAAAATAAGGCTGTGCGCCAGGTCGTAAATTGGGCAATCGTGACCAGAAACACAGGCGCAGCAGCCCAGCCCAGATTACCGCTGATGCCATGCACAGAAAACGCATATCCCAGCCGTGCCGGTGACACCCGTTTATTCAGCAAAGTATAGTCAGAAGGATGGAACACACTGTTACCAACACCGGCCAGCATCGCCCCCATCAGCAACATCGCATAATTTTGTGCCGATGACAGCACCAGCGCAGCAAATCCCAGGCAACTGATACCAAAAAATAAGACCGTACGCGCACCGAGTTTATCGACCACAAATCCGGACAAAGCCTGCCCTATACCTGAGATAACAAAGAACACCGTCATCAACAATCCCAGTTCGGCATACGACAAACTGAAAGCTTCTTTAATCCAGGGGAACAAAGGCGCCAGAATCATGTGGAAGAAATGTGAAATCGCATGGGCAAATCCCACCAGACCTATCACCATCGCATCTTGTTTTACCTGAGTAGGCGGCACTGGTGAGCCGGGCACAATTTCTGCTGCAGACATAAAAACTCCGGAATTTGAAGAAAACAGCATCAGTCTAAGGAATTTCTATCAGGCAGATTTAAGATAACATGACATTATTTATCTCAAAACTGCCATATTTTAATTATGCGTACTCGCCAACTGACGCGCTATCAACCACATCCGCCGGAAAGACATCCGACACCAATGCGTCCGATACGGCTCAATTCCAGGGATATGAAACATGCCAGAAATCTGGAAGCACATCAGCACGCATGGGGACAACTCACCTATACCCCTCAAGGAATGCTGCAGGTACTTGCTGATGGCAATATCTGGTTTGTACCACCAATGCGTGCAGTATGGATCCCACCAGACATGGTGCATGAAGTACGCACCCTCGCAAATTCGCAGTTACGCGTGCTACAAATACACAAGGATTTCAATCCATTTCCCACCGACAGTTGCGTAATCATCGACGTATCTGGCCTGTTACGCGAGCTGATCGCGGCAATGGCACAATTTGAGCGGGGATGCAGTCGTGAAACCCACCTGTTTGAAGTGATCTTTGACGAATTGCGGGCAGCCAGACCGCTGCCCATTCACTTACCAATGCCTCAAGACAAAAGGCTCAAAAACCTGTGCGAACGTCTGCTCAGCAACCCTGCCAATCAGGAAAGTCTGGATCTGTTGGCAAAACATAGTGGCGCATCAGCGCGAACTCTGAGCCGTTTATTTCACAAAGAGCTAAGCATGAGTTTCAGTCACTGGCGTCAGCAAATGCGTCTTGCGATGGCAACACCGCTCATCGCATCAGGCATGCCATTATCACAAGTTGCAACAGAGCTCGGCTATACCAGCCAGTCTGCTTTTTCTGCGATGTTCAAAAAAACGCTGGGTACAACTCCAACTCTGTTCTTTGATAGAAAACCGCTTAGCAGAAAAAAATAACAACCCAATTCAGTCAAAAAAAAGGCGGTGCATTTGCACCGCCGTAACTTGCTCCCGGCTATTTAATCACACTTTACCGAAAACAAGTTCACCATCTTTCGCATCAATAGAAATAAGGTCTTTCGGCCCGAATTTTCCTTGCAAAATTTGCTTAGACAAAACATTTTCGATTTCCTGCTGTATCGCACGTTTCAAAGGACGCGCGCCATACACAGGATCGAAACCGGCTTCGGCAATCTTCAGCAAGGCTGCATCACTGACTTGCAAGCCCATCTCCATTTGCGACAAACGTTGCTCCAGCGTTTTGAGCTGTATCTTCGCAATCGCACCGATGTTTTTGGCGTCCAGCGCATGGAATACCACGATCTCATCAATACGGTTGATGAATTCAGGCCGGAAATGGGTTTTGACTTCGCCCATCACTGCCATTTTCACTACCTCAGGGTCGCTGCCTTCCATCGCCTGTATCTGATGCGAGCCCAGATTCGATGTCATCACGATCACGGTGTTTTTAAAGTCCACAGTACGGCCTTGTCCGTCGGTCATACGACCATCGTCCAGCACCTGCAACAAGACGTTAAACACATCGTGATGCGCCTTTTCCACCTCATCAAGCAAGATCACGCTGTACGGTTTGCGGCGCACCGCTTCGGTCAGATAACCGCCCTCTTCATAGCCAACATAACCCGGTGGTGCGCCGATCAGACGAGCCACGCTGTGTTTTTCCATGAACTCACTCATATCGATACGAATCAATGACTCTTCAGTATCGAACATGAAATTAGCCAACGCTTTACACAGCTCTGTTTTACCAACACCGGTCGGCCCAAGGAACAGGAAAGAACCGTACGGACGGCCAGGATCCCCCAGACCGGCACGCGAACGGCGGATCGCATCGGAAACGGCAACGATCGCCTCGTGCTGACCAACTACGCGTTCATGCAACGCATCTTCCATGTGCAGCAATTTTTCGCGCTCGCCCTGCATCATGCGGGAAACCGGGATACCGGTAGCACGTGACACGATTTCTGCAATTTCTTCGGCACCCACCTGCGTGCGCAACAGCTTGTTTTTAGGCACATCGTCCTGTCCTGCATTCGCAGCATCAGCTTGTTTCAGCTGCGCTTCCAGCTCAGGCAAACGTCCGTACTGCAATTCAGACATGGTTTGCCAGTCACCCTTGCGTTTGGCCTCATCCATCTGCACGCGGATTTTCTCTATCTCTTCCTTGATGTGCGTACTGCCCTGCACCATCGATTTTTCTGCCTTCCAGACTTCCTCCAGATCAGCATATTCGCGTGACAGTTTGTCGATTTCTTCCTCGATCAGCGCGAGACGTTTATGCGATGCTTCATCCTTCTCACGTTTCACCGCTTCACGTTCGATCTTCAACTGAATCAGGCGGCGGTCCAGCTTATCCATTACCTCTGGTTTGGAGTCGATCTCGATCTTGATTTTCGATGCAGCTTCATCAATCAGATCAATCGCCTTGTCGGGCAAAAAGCGGTCGGTGATATAGCGATGCGAGAGCTCTGCAGCCGCCACAATTGCCGGATCGGTAATGTCAACGCCATGATGCACTTCGTATTTTTCCTGCAAACCGCGCAGGATCGCGATCGTTGCTTCAACACTGGGTTCATCGACAATAATTTTCTGGAAACGACGTTCCAGCGCGGCATCTTTCTCGATGTATTTGCGGTATTCATCCAATGTGGTCGCACCGACGCAATGCAACTCGCCGCGTGCCAGTGCCGGTTTCAACATATTGCCCGCATCCATCGCACCTTCTGCTTTACCAGCACCAACCATGGTATGCAACTCGTCGATAAAGACGATGGTTTGCCCTTCGTCGAGCGCGATTTCTTTCAGTACTGCTTTCAGGCGCTCTTCAAACTCACCACGGAATTTCGCCCCCGCCAGCAATGCGGCCATGTCCAGCGACAACACGCGTTTCGACTTCAGACTATCCGGTACTTCGCCATTGACGATACGTTGCGCCAAGCCTTCCACAATCGCAGTTTTACCAACGCCTGGTTCACCGATCAGCACTGGATTATTTTTACTGCGGCGTTGCAAAATCTGGATCGCGCGGCGAATTTCATCATCGCGCCCAATCACAGGATCGAGCTTGCCCAGACGTGCCCGCTCGGTCAGATCGAGCGTGTATTTTTTCAGTGCTTCACGCTGCCCTTCAGCATCTTGCGAATTGACGTTACCGCCACCGCGTACCGCTGAAATGGCCGCCTCTAAGGATTTACGGGTCAGGCCGTTTTCACGCGCCAGTTTGCCTGCTTCCGATTTGTCATCGGACAGTGCCAGCAACACCATTTCGCTGGCTAGAAACTCGTCGCCGCGTTTTTGCGATTCTTTGTCAGCCAGATTCAGTAAGCCCGTTAATTCACGGCCGATCTGCACCTGACCATCGTTACCTGTGACTTTCGGCAGGCGTTCGACCGCACTTTTCAGCACATTCACAAGCGCATTGACGTTCACACCTGCGCGTTGCAGCAGTGAACGGCTGCCGCCGTCATCCTGATTGATTAAGGCCAGCAGCACATGTACTGGCTCTATATATTGATTGTCGTTACCGACTGCCTGACTTTGCGCGTCAGCCAGTGCTTCCTGTAACTTGGTAGTGAGTTTATCGAGACGCATTTGCTGCTCCTGTATGATGAATTATCGCTACAATTTGGGACGGCTATGCTGATTTCAAGCATTCTCAACGATACTGCCTGCCTTATTTTTCGGCAAATAAAAATGAGAAATCTATGCCTTGAATTACGCTTTGTTTGCGCCATATCAGGCTTTTCCGGCGGCACTTTCTGGCAGCGCAAATTTCGGCAAGCCAGAAACAATCTGAGCTGTTCAGAAGAACAGCTCAGAGGCAATCGATGAGCGAATACAACTGATCTGGCCGGACTCAGGAAAACCGGCGCTGCGTTTTAAAATCTTCGGTGGCCTGCACCAGCGCAGAGGCAATCCCCGGCTCCATCGCGGCATGACCGGCGTCACCAATCACATGATAAGCGGCTTCCGGCCACGCCCGATGCAGGCGATAAGCGGATACCGGCGGGCAAATCACATCGTAACGGCCTTGCACGATCACGGCCGGCAGATGGCGGATCCTGGCGATATTGCGGATTAAAGCATCGTCTTCCATGAAAGCGCCGTGCAGCATGTAATGCGCTTCCAGGCGACCGATGCCGAGGCTGACCTCATCCGACTCAAAACTCGCAATTGCCTCGGCTTGTGGCTTCAGAAACAGGCAGGAACCTTCATAACGACTCCAGTTACGCGCTGCTTCCATGTAGATCGCAGGATCATCGCAAAACAGGCGTTTCACATACGCCTGCAGCAGATCACCGCGCTCCTCAACAGGAATCGCTTCAGCAAAGCGCTGGTGAATTTCAGGATAAAAATATCCCATGCCGTTGACGAACCAATCGACCTCGGCCTTGGTACACAGGAAAATGCCACGCAGGATAAAGCCGAGGCAGCGTTCAGGATGCGCTTCGCCATACGCCAGTGCCAGCGTGGAACCCCACGAGCCACCAAACACCAGCCATTGCTGTATGCCGAGCATGACACGGATTTTTTCTATATCTTCAATCAGCAACGCTGTGGTGTTGTTGCGATATTCTCCCAGCGGGGTGGATTTACCGGCGCCGCGCTGATCGAACAACACGATGCGGTAATGCGCTGGATCAAAAAAACGACGGTGTGACGGCGAGGTACCGGCACCGGGGCCACCGTGCAGGAACAGCACAGGCTGCCCTTCAGGATTACCGCACTCTTCCCAGTACAGCGTATGTAATTCGTCCACCGCCAGCGTGCCGGTACGGTAGGGTTCAATTTCAGGAAAAACAGTGCGCATGGTGTTGCTTGTCATGATGTCAGCTCAGTCAGATGATGTGGTTTACTGTGATTTACGGAAGAGCAAGGATGTGCAGCACCACCCGGCTCGGCACGGCGACATAGTTGCGACAAGCCCAAAACCAGAAAAAACAGCCTTTTCAGAGCAAAATATACTCCCCCCGAGTATATTTTAAAGCCCTTTGTTTTCGCTGAGAATAAGGCAAAAACAACATATACTCCCCTTTTTTTGCTAATTCAGCCAGCGATGGCACGGTAACTGGCAAAGCCGGCAAAGCAGCACAGAATCGAGCCCAGCAAATGCACGCTGATATGTGCCAGCGCCCAGCCAAACTCGCCCCTTTGCAGCAAGGTCATGGATTCGGCAGAAAACGTGGAAAACGTGGTCAGGCCACCGAGAAAGCCGGTCACCAGAAATAATCGCCACGCCGGGGATAAATCAGGGTAAGCCGTAAAAAAAGCCACTGCCAGCCCGATGATATAACCACCGCCCAGATTCGCGGCCAGCGTTCCCACCGGCAATTGCGTCAGTACACCATTGAGCCACACCCCCAATCCCCAGCGTGCCCACGCTCCTATCGCAGCACCGCTGCCAACTGCGAGCCAGCCCAGCCAGTTCATGCTGACGCTCCGTCAGGTGAGGCGGAATCTGTCGCGGCATTGTTGACAGAAATACCCCATTTGCCGAGCGCCTGATCATCGGCTTCACGCGCATCAACCCAGCGTGCGCCTTCCGGTGTCTGCTCTTTTTTCCAGAACGGTGCCTGCGTTTTCAGATAATCCATGATGAATTCGCAGGCCGCAAATGCTTCGCCTCGGTGTTTCGATGCCGTCACCACGAGCACAATCTGATCGGCAGGCATTAAAGCACCGACGCGGTGAATCACCAGCGTATCGAGCAGCGCCCAGCGCGCATTCGCCTGTGCAACGATGTCGGCTAGCGCTTTTTCCGTCATCACGGGATAATGTTCCAGCTCCATCGCCGACACATTCTGACCATCATTCAGATCACGCACAACGCCGACAAAACTGACGATGGCACCAATCGCGGTATTGTTTTTGCGCAGCTTGGCGACTTCGCTACTCAGATCAAAATCTGCTGTCTGTACGCGCACAGTCATGATTTAACCTCCGGTCACAGGTGGGAAAAATGCCACTTCGCCGCCCTCGCTGATGGGTGTTTCCGCGTCGCACATCACATGTGCAAACGCCATACGCAACGCGCGGTCATCGGCCAGCACTTCCGCCCAGAGGCCACCGCGCGACTGCAGATAAGCGCGCACACCGCCGACGGTAGTGATTTCAGCCGGCAAAGTGAGCGTTTCTTCAGATAAGCCGAGTTTTTCACGAACGCTGGCAAAAAAACGTAATTGAATTTTCATGATGCAATTTTATCGGTAAGGCACAGAAATCTAAAATGATGTAAACGGCAAAAAGCGCACCTGGTCGCCAGCCTGAATGACCTGCCCCGGTGCCACGTCAATCAGGCCATCTCCCCACACGGTGGATGTCAGCACGCCTGAACTCTGATTCGGGAACAAATCCAGCCCACCTTGCGAATTGATGCGGGCACGTAAAAATTCATTACGCCGGTCAGGTTTCGGCCAGTTGAAATCGGCACGCATGACATAAGATTGCGGCGCCACCTGTTCAACACCTTGCATGCGTAACAGAAACGGTCGCACAAACAACAAGAAGGTCACGTAACTCGACACTGGATTTCCCGGCAAGCCAAGGAAAAATGCCTGCCCGACTTCACCAAAGGCGAGCGGTTTACCCGGCTTCACAGCGATCTGCCACATATTCAGACGCCCTTCGGCTTCCACCGCGGGCTTGATGTGATCCTCTTCACCGACGGAAACACCGCCGGAGGTAATAATTAAATCGTGTTCCTGCGCCGCTTGACGCAAGGTGTCGCGTGTCGCCGCCAGTGTATCCGGTACGATGCCGTAGTCGGTAATGTCACAGCCCATGTCCTGCAGCAGGCCAGTCAGCGTGAAACGATTGGAGTTATAGATCGCCCCCGGCTTCAGCGCTTCACCCGGCATCGCCAGTTCATCACCGGTAAAAAATACCGCAACGCGTGGTTTGCGAATGACGGGTAATTGCGCCAGACCAACCGACGCTGCCAGTCCGAGTTCCTGCGCACGCAAGCGGGTTCCCGGCTGCAATATGGTCGCACCAGCGGCGATATCTTCACCCTGACGGCGTATCCATTCGCCTGTTTGCGGTTGATGACGGATCACAACATCGTCACCATCAACCACGCATTGCTCTTGCATGACCACGGCATCGGCTCCGGCTGGGATCATCGCTCCCGTAAAAATTCGGGCGGCCGTTCCGGCTTCCAATGGTGCGCCTATATGTCCGGCCGGAATCCGCTGGGCGACCCGCAGACGGGCTTGGCCGCTGGCACAATCGGCTGCCCGCACCGCGTAGCCGTCCATTTGCGTGTTATCCATCGGTGGCACATGCAACAGTGAGGACTGCGCCTGTGCCAGCACGCGGCCATGCGCATCGATCGTCGGAATGAGATTAGTGTCAGTCAGCGGGCGTACCGCTGACAATAAAAATTTGAGCGCCTGATCGACGCTCAACATAGATTTTTTTTCGGTCATATCAAATGCTCAGGAATGATGAAGTACGTATTCCTGCATTGTATCCCGAAGGCAGCAATGACACACTGCTACCTTCGGGGGATACGACTTCTCGGCATTACTGCATAGGAACGAGCTGACCGTTTTGCGTTGTTACCCGTATCCGATCACCAATACGGTAACCGGCGTGGTTATCGATCAGCATAGTGCGTGTTTCACCGTTAGGAAATTGTACCGTCAGTTCGGTGCGCAGTTTCTGCCCTGCCGAACCGCGCTCCATCTGATTGCCAACGATGCCGCCAGCAATTGCACCACCAATCGTCGCCAAATCATTACCATTGCCCTTGCCGACCTGATGGCCGAGCACACCACCAACCAGCGCACCAACAACGGTTCCGGCACCCGATACATTGCCGTCAACAGCGACATTGCGCATACCGATGATGGTCGCCAGTTCACCGTAATTTTGCTGATTCTGATACTGGTTCTGGTATTGATTCTGATACTGCGGATATGTGTTCGTCTGGCGATCAGGATATTGCCGGGAATGCTGATGCGGATATTGATTCGGATATTGCTGTGGGTAATTTTCGGTATAGCGTTGATTTGCACAGCCGGAAACTGCGGTGATCACTAATGTCGTTACCAGTATTTTAGTTCGCATGTCTGACTCCAAAAAAGATCGCATCTGCTAATAACGCAAAAGCATGCAACATGTTGACAGCAACAGATAAAGAAGATCACAGCCCAAACATAAAAAGAGATCACCAAAAGCAAAACCCCCGGTTACGGTAGGTAACGGGGGGTTAGCAGAATACAAGCCTGACGATAACCTACTTTCACACTGGTTGCAGCACTATCATTGGCGCAGAGTCGTTTCACGGTCCTGTTCGGGA
>NZ_JAGSPK010000001.1 GCF_018139565.1 Cognatundibacterium rivi | reverse complement strand
AATTGCTGTCTGGTTCCTGCAAAAACAAACCAGGTACCGTCGATGGCAAACCACAACCAACCTGGACGAAAGTACAGTACGTGTGGAAACTGGATTAATCCGGATGTCAGGCAAAAGCAAGAAGTCAACACACGCAACACCCTGTGCCTGACTTCCTGCTTTACCCAGAAAACAGCATGAATTAAAAACGTCACCCTCGTGCAGGACACAAACAACCTGAACGAAGTGACAACAAAAACAGTCGTAAGCAATACCAACCTTCTATATTTGTTATTAAAGGAAGCACCATAATGAAAACCCGTTTCTCCGCATTTCTGGCTGCAGCTCTCCTGGCATTGACTGCCGCTGTTGCCGTCGCTCCAGCTTCCGCACAAGAAGCTTCCGCCGCTGCCTCCACTGCAGCACCTGCTGCTTCCGCACCAGCGGCTGACGCTGCTGCACCTGCTGCCGCACCTGCCGGTGACATCGCTGCTGCACCTGCGAAAGAAGTGATTGAAAACCCATACGGCTTAGACGCACTCTGGAAAACAGGTGACTTCGTTGCCAAAGGCACACTGATCATCATGGTCATCATGTCCATGGGTAGCTGGTACATCCTGATCACTAAAATCATCGACCAGGTCAAACTCTCTGGTCAGGCCAAAGAAGCTGGCAAATTCTGGAAAGCTGCTTCCGTACAAGCTGGTTCCGCTGCACTCAAAGAAGGCAGCCCATTCCGCTTCATCGCTGACTCTGGTATCAAAGCCACAGAACACCATGAAGGCGCCCTGCTGGAACAAATCGACCTGAACACCTGGGTGTCCATGTCTATCCAACGCGCTGTCGATAAAGTACAAAGCCGTCTGCAAGATGGTCTGGCCTTCCTGGCAACCGTTGGTTCTACTGCTCCATTCGTTGGTCTGTTCGGTACAGTCTGGGGTATTTACCATGCGTTGACAGCGATCGGTATGTCCGGTCAGGCGTCCATCGACAAAGTAGCCGGTCCTGTGGGTGAAGCGCTGATCATGACGGCGATTGGTCTGGCCGTTGCGGTTCCAGCGGTTCTGGGCTACAACTTCCTGGTTCGCCGCAACAAGAGCGCGATGGAAGAAGTCCGCTCCTTCGCAGGTGATCTGCACTCCGTCGTTCTGTCTGGCAGCATGAACAAAGTTGCCAAGAAATAAGACGGCACACCAGACACACAGTCACAGGCACTAACGACTCAAGTCACAACGCCGGTTGCCCAGTGCACCGGCGTGCAATCTGAAAGAGAACACACTATGGCAATGGCAATCGGCAACGATGGTGATGGCGAAGACGAAGTCAACAGCACCATCAACACCACCCCGCTGGTCGACGTCATGCTGGTCTTATTGATCATCTTCCTCATCACCACCCCGGTGATTACTGACACGGTCAAACTCAAGCTCCCGGCAGAACGCAACCAGATTTACAAAACCAAACCAGAAAACATCACCGTATCGATCAGTAAAGATGGTGACGTCTACTGGAATGGCGGCATGAAACCCCTGCCAGGCGGCACCGAAGGTTTGTTTGACAAACTCAAAGTTGAAGCCGTCAAAGTACCGCAACCGGAAGTCCATATTCGTGGCGACCAGAATGTGCGTTACGAATTCGTTGGCAAAACCATCCTGACCGCCCAGCGCGCCGGGATCACCAAGGTCGGGTTCGTGATCGAACCGCCACCACGGAATTAAGGAAAAGGACCAGATATGGGAATGCAAATAGGCTCAGGCAGCTCCTCCGCCGATCCTGAAGTGATGATAGAAATGAACATGACGCCGTTGATCGACGTCATGTTGGTGCTGATCATCATGCTCATCATCACGATCCCGATTCAGAATCACTCCGTGAATCTGAACATGCCGACCAACACCCCGAGTAAGCCAACGGAACCACCGGTGGTGATCAATATCGACGTTGACTTTGACGGTACGGTATTGTGGAACGGTGTGGCGGTCGCGAGCCGTAACGAACTCGAAGCGAAGCTGGGTGAAGTGGCGGCACAGCCAAATCAACCGGAAGTGCATCTGCGTCCGAATGCTGTGGTACCGTACAAATCGGTGGCGGCGGTGATGGCCTCGGCTCAGCGTCTTGGTGTGACCAAGATCGGTATGGTCGGCAATGAGCAGTTCTTGAAGTAATTCAGCCGCAAACGGAATCACAAAATACCGTCGCAACGCGGTACATAAAAAAAGGCAGGGATTCCCTGCCTTTTTTGCTTTCTGCCGCTGACTGCTTGCAGATTGGCCTGTAGAGCAATAAATATACTCCCCCCAGTATCTTAAAATGTATTTATTTCATAAGGACATGAAGGGTATTTTCATAAAAACAGGGGGGAGTATATGAAATCCAGGGCAAAACCGCTGCCGTTGCACATCTTACTGCGACTCTTTTTCAGTGGCAGTATCAGTTGTAGTATCAGCCGTCGTATCGCTTGCAGCTCCGGGCGCAATGTCAGCAGCAACAACATCCGCAGAACCCGCATTAGCAACATCAGCAGCGCTCGCAGCAGAAGGTGGAGTGAAACCAGCAGACTCCGGCTGGTTGCGGTCTTTCTGCCGTATCGTTTTGAGCGCCAGTGCAATCAATAAAAATAACAGACACAGTAAAGCGATCGCGGGGGCAACCCATTTCACCCCGAGCAAGATCAGCCGTTGATGCTCTTCTGATTGCGCAAAGAACCAGACATCCACTAATGGCAGCACATAGCTGACAAACACCGATGGCGCCAGCACCAGCACCGCCGTCATCGCCAGCGCAATCAGCAAGGCGATCAGTTTAAGCAATACGTTCATTCTCATCTTCCTTCGCAATCGGCATCGTTATTCTTGCACGAACTCAGTTGCTCACATCAGCACTATTCACAGGAACGGCGCTGGCATCCACTACCCGGCTCACGGTGCGGATCACCACATATTGTTTGCGAAATTCCAGTCCGCGTTGCGGCCATTTTTCTACATAAGCAGTCAGCGCTGGCAATGCGGCCGGAAAATCCTCGCCGTTGACGCGACAATCCGCAGCCGCCACACCGAGCTGATCACGCGACGCGAACAGGCGCACGCCCAGAAACTGATCCGTCTGCAAGACATCGTGAAACGCCTCCATGCTCTCGGTAAACAAACAACACGGGCAAAACGGATGCGCTTCTTTATTCTTTGGTGGCGGATTGCTCGCCAGATGCGCGACCGGCCCTAAAATCACCTGACGGAACCGAGACAATCCGGCATGTTCAGATGCTTCAGTAGTTTCTGCACCATTAGCCACATTCATTTCTATCACGGTGCAATCACGTGGCACATCGCGCGTCGCATCCAGCAAAACGACCAGATCCATTTTGATCCATTGCGCAAAGCCCTCCGCGATGGCAGCTGCCTCGTCAGCACCAAGCGCATGCTGATATTCAGCGATCCCTTGCGGAAAATACTGCGGATGCCAGGCGTGTATGCGGGTGCAGGTACGAACCCGCCCTTCACCAACCACATTCGTTGTCACCGGCTGCACAGCCAGCGCCAGCCCTTCCGCCAGTTGTATGCACGACGGCAAGCGTTCAAATGCAATTCCGGCATCGCTGAGTGCCACAGCGAGCACTTCCGTCAACAGCGGATCGCTCTGCATCTGCGGCGTCAGCACTGGCGACGTGACGGAGGCCGCTGCATGCGCGCCGGAGCTGAATTTATTTGTGAAATTTTTGAGAGATTGAAGCAGCGACATAAAGTACGATCAGAAAGCAAAGGAAGCGCGATTGCAGGCGACGCTAAACCAACATTGTACTTTTTTACGTCGCTGCTGAGCAGCAGTGCAATAAATTCTTACACTGCAAACAAGCGCCGCAGCGCGCGCGATATCAGCTGTCCAGATGTGAAATCAGCAGATGGCTCAGACGTGTCGCTTCTTTCTCACGCGAGTCTGCGCTGTGCGGCGCGTCGACCGATAAGCCGACGGCCAGAATGTCGATCAGCAATAACTGCAATATGCGCGAAATCATCGATAAAAAAGTAGCGTTATCTTCACTGTGATTCACTGCCAGACAGACGCTGGCTTTTTTCGCTAGCGGCGACTGATGCGGTGCAATCGCAATCACATCGGCACCGGCATTCAATGCAACGTCCACCGCATTCAGCAGTTCTGGCAACTTACCGGAATTAGACACCACAATCACCACATCACCGGGATTGAGTAATTCGGCCGCCATCGTGAACAAATGCGCATCGCCGTAATTTGCGGTCGGAATGCGGAAACGGAAAAATTTGTGCTGACCATCCAGCGCGACTGCACGCGAATTGCCCATCGCATAAAATTCGACCTTGTTTGCCTTGCGTAATAAGGCAATCGCCTGATCAATCGCATGCACTTCGAGCTGGTCACGAAAATTTAAAATCGCCGACACGGTGTTATCGATTACTTTGGCACTCAGATCGTGAGTGCTGTCATTGCGCCGGACCTGACTGTGACGTACAGGAATCGTTCCGGTCAGACTGCTGGCAAATTTCAGCTTGAAATCAGCAAGCCCGGTAAAGCCCAGCGAGCGGCAAAAACGTATCACGGTCGGCTGGCTGACATCGGCCAGACGCGATATTTCGGCAATTGCTTCATTCAATACGGTACGCGGATTCTCCAGTATCAGCGCCGCAACGCGACGCTCTGCCGGAGTCAGTTCCAGCTGTATCTGCTGTATGCGGTCCAGCAAAGAACTGTCGCCGCTGCGCCCGCGCAAATGCTCAGACAAGATCGCGGAAACACCGTAAAACGCCGGATTCGGCGTGGTAATCACATACGTTGGAATTTGCGCCAGATAGCTACTAAAGCGCCCTTTCGCTTCGAAGCGACTACGAAACGGCGACGCGGTAAAATGTTCACCCATGAGTGGCACGATGCCTCCGCCGATATAGATACCGCCGAAAGCACCCAGCGTCACCGCCAGATTCGCAGCAAAACTTCCCAGCATCGCGCAAAAACATTCCAAGGTTTCGAGGCTGAGCGGCTCGGCTTCATGCAAGGCTGCATGCATAATTTCCTGCGCCGATAAAGCACGCACTTGCTGCTGATGCCGCGCCGCCAGCGCACGATAAATCAGCTCTAAACCGGGGCCAGAAATCAGGCGCTCAGTCGAGACGTGCGGCCATTCTTTCCAGGCGAATTGCAAAATCGCATATTCACGTTCATCACACGGTGCAAAGTTGACGTGCCCACCTTCCGAACCGAGGGTAACGAAACCGTCAGAGGTCGGTATCAGTCCGGAAACCCCCAGACCAGTGCCCGGGCCGAGCACACCGATCACAGATTTTTCGACGGCAGTACCACCACCGACCTGCATCACATCACTGGCCTGCAAGCCCGGTAAGGACATGGCGAGCGCCGTAAAGTCGTTCACGATCAGCAAGGTGTACAAACCAAATTCGCGCCGTACCGCTTCGATAGAAAACGCCCAGTCACGGTTCGTCATGCGTACATCATCACCATCCACCGGATTGGCAATCGCAAACGCCGCATGCTGAATGCGATTGCCCTGATGATCATGCAGATAGGCGCGGATCAAAGGCACAATGCCGCTGTAATCATCACATTTCAATACACGCACCGCGGAAAAAACTCCGGGTGCTGTTTCCAGCGTAAAGCGGGCATGGGTCGCGCCGATATCTGCCAGTAAACGCGGACCACCAGAAAAACCGGCACCGTGATGTTCCGGGTATGTGTCCTGTCCTGCCAACGTGTGTTCTGCCATGTTTTTTTATTTAATTGATTTCCGGGATTTCATCACATCATGATCCAATATTTGTCTCGCTGTCTGTGGTGAGAAAAACTATACAATTTACCACAGCCCCTGCTGGTTGCCGCATATTCTGTCGCGCTCAATCCCTCATTTGCACAACTAATGTCGCCGTAGTATCCGCCTTCCATACGACATCCAGCGTCACTTGCCTGCTGGATGCATCCCAGGCAAACGCCACCGGCTGATTTTGCAGCAGAATTTTTTTCGGTGCAGCGGTGATATTGTGAATGACTACCTGTACACGTCTGTCGCTGGCAGCAGCTTGTGAGACATGCGTTTTACTAAAATTTTTACGCGTATTTGCACCATTCACCGCATCCAGCGTCAGCACCAATTCCTGTTGCCGGTGCTCGCTGCGAAACTTCATCAATGTGTATGCGCCTTGTTCAAAGGCTTTGGCCGTTACGCCGTCATCATCGTATAACTGCCCCTGAGAAGCCGCAACCGCAGGATCATAGTAGTAATGTAAGTCAAACGCCCGCGTTGAATATTGCCCGGTATTTTGCACTGGTTTTGCCATAGGAATGAAAGCACCGCCGCGAACAAAAACCGGGATATGTTCACGCACGAGATCGACGCTCAGGCGGCTGCCTGCGGCATAAGTCTGCCCTGTATAAAAATCAAACCAGTTACTGCTGGCGGGGAAATATATATCCGCTTTTTTCTGGCCTGCCTTCAGCACCGGATGCACCAGCAAATCATGTCCCCACAGATAACTGTCGGATGCCGCGCTTAAGGCCGGGTTCATTGGTTCGGCAAAAAACAGTGGGCGCATCAGCGGCCAGCCATGCTGGTTATTCTCAAATGCCAGCGTATAGTTGTATGGCAGCAGGCGGTAACGTAACTCGATAGCCGCCTTGGCAAGCGCCCGCGTTGCAGGCTCACGAAACACCGGTTCTGAAGCGACTTCTTCCTGTGCATGCGGACGAAATACCGGCTGAAATACGCCATATTGCAACCAGCGTGTATAGAGCTCATCGTCCAGATTGGCGCCGGCAAAGCCACCAAGATCGGAATGCATATACGCCATTCCCTGCATACCCATTTGCAGTGCAATTTCAGGTTGTGAACGCAAACCACCCCAGGTCCGGTTCACGTCACCTGACCACGGAATCATACCGAAACGCTGTGAGCCGGAATAACCTGCGCGCATCAGTATGAAAGGCCGCTCTTGCGGGTAGTCTTTGCGGTAGCCTTCGGCAATCAGTTTCGCCCATTGATGCCCGTAAATATTATGAACCTGATCTGCCGATCCGGTTTGATGCTGCAGACCGGCTGGATGCACTTCCGGCTCACCCAGGTCGCCCCACCATCCGGCCACGCCTTGCGCTTTCAGATTCTTGTAGATATTCCAGAACCATTGTTGTGCATGCGCATCGAACAGATCAATCAGGCCGGTGTGACCGAAATAAAAATCATAGGTAAAAGGCTGGCCTTGCTGATCTTTTGCCAGAATATTTTCTGCCACAGCTTCTTTCCATCTGGCCGAGCTGGTCAGGATAAATGGTTCGGTAATCAGTATGGTTTTGACGCCCTGCTGCGCAAAGTCGGCAATCATTTTTTGAGGTTGCGGAAAATGATCTTTGTCAAAAGCCAGATTTCCCATCGTGCCTTTGATGTCTTTTCCGAACCAGTACAGGTCGAAAATAATCGCATCCACAGGAATCTGCTCTTCCTGATATTTCGCCAGCACAGAACGCGCCTCGGATTCTGAATGATAACCAAAGCGGCTGGCGAAATTACCGAAGGCCCAACGTGGTGGCAATGGCTGCCGTCCTGTCAGTTGCGTGTACGCAGAAATAATATCTTCCCAGCTGTCACCCGCAATCAGTTGATAAGTCTGACGTCCGCTCAGGCTTTCATAGGCGAGCACATTATTTTTTTTGCTGTCGAGATCGAGAAACCCTGTCGTCGGATTATCGAAATGTATGCCGTACATTTTGGAAGAAAAAACCAGAGGCATAGAAAAATTCATTTGCTCGGAATGTTCTTCGTAACCGTAATGCGCCTTGTTATACAAAGGCAAGCGATAGCCACGCCGGTTCATACCAAGGGCACGGGCACCAGCGCCATATAAGGCTTCATCCTGATCCAGCCGGAAGCCCAGGCTTCGCCCCTGTGCCGATCGCTGATAACCCTGATCCTCTGCAATCAGGGCTTTATCTTTATAGGTATAACTGATTTGGAATAGCACACGATTGATATGAACCGTCATGTTGCCTGCGACATAGCTGAGATGCTGCTTATCGCTGTGAAGCTGTGCTTTGATTTTTTCCGGTCTCAACACCACGGCATGCGAGGCTTGCTGCACATGTTCGCCTGCCGGAATAAAACTCGTCTCGATAATATTTTTTGTATACGGCTTAAATATATAGCGGCCATCATTCGTTACCACTTCGAGATAAGCAGGCTGGACAGAAACGCGCTGTATGCTGCGGCTGGCATTTTGCGCAGCGAGATTACCCGCACAGAACTGCATCAACAGCGCCAGCGTTGCCAGACATGAGATGCGTTTGAAATGCGTTTTCTGTTTCATGGTGCGTCCTGTGCAATCAGAGCAATCGGAAACTGGCTCGCGAAAGTCACGCTACCTTTCACCACGATTGCCGTCTTTCCTGAATAATGATCACGTAATCTCTGGCCGTCAGAAAATATGCCCGCAACTGAAATACGGTTTTCCTGATGTGCAGGTAAATCCAGTGCCACCACCACTTTGTCATGCTGACCGTGATTGTCGTATGTGCGCTTGAATGTATAAGGACGATCATTGATTTTCTGATGTATTCCGGCGCCAACCGCAGGATGTAGTCTGCGGAACGACGCAAGTTTTTTCCAGTGTGCGAACACATCGGCAATCCGGTAATCCTGCTGTATTGCATTCGCCTTCAGCGCATCCCAATTCATGAGGGAACGCAGTCTGGCATCGCCCTGCGCTTCTTTCACATCAATATCACGCGCGGTTTCGTCGCCGTAATAAATCTGCGCTGCGCCCGGGCTCAGCAAGAGTCGCGTCGCCGCCTCAAAAGGCTGGTGCCGTTGCAGATCAAAAGGTGCACTGTCGTCATGAGAGCTGATGTAATTGAGAACCGAGTAGCCTTGCAGATCACCGTGCAGTCGCGCTGAATACGTGCTGAAGAGCTGTTCGCGATCTTTCTTCGCATCAGACTTGAAACCAAAATTAATCAGATTATCAAAACCGTTTTGGTAAAAATTAATCTGGCTGCCACCATCCATCGTAAACTTCTGGCCTTCAGCAATCGAATAACCGTAAACTTCGGCGGTCATAAAAAAAGGCGTGTCTCCGACTTTTTTTTGTGGGTTCGCAGTTTTCCACTCTTCATAAGCACTGCTGGCGAGTTGCTTCAGTTCTTTCCAGACACCCGGCTCAACGTGCTTGACGGTATCGGCGCGAAAACCATCGACACCGTATTTCCTGATCCAGTCGGTATGCCATTTCATCAGGTAATACCTGGGCGCACGCGGATAGCCGGTACGTTTAAAAAACTGATCCAGCTCGCTGATTTCTTTGGCATAACGGCCTTCGGCTTTCCACTTATCGATCAGAAACGGCGGCAATGGCGTTGGCTCATGACGGTCGGTGCGGATATCCGGCAAACCTTGCACCAATGTGCAACTGACTGTGCTTGCCACATCTTTGTAAGTACAGACAGGCGCATCGCGCACCCAGCTTTCCGGCCAGGCAGTATCTTGCTCAGTCTGCGGGCCAACGTGATTCATGACGATATCGAGCAAGACGCGTATGCCATGTGCATGCGCGGTATCGACCAGTTCGCGCATATCGGCGTCGGTACCGAGGTTGGCATCAACGCTGGTGAAATCACGTGCCCAGTAACCATGAAAGCCGTATGATTTTCCGCTGCCTTCGTCTGCCGCGCCATGAACCTGTTCGACTGGCGGCGTCAGCCAGATCGCGTCCACACCCAGCTGATTGAAATAGCCTTCTTTTATTTTTGCCGTAATACCGGCCAGATCGCCGCCCATATAACCACGTAATGGTGCGGCGTCTTTTTTTCTGCCGTACGCAAGATCATTGGCTGGATTTGCATTGTAAAAACGGTCGGTCAGTAAAAAATAGATGGTCGCATTGTTCCAGGTAAAGAAGGGATTCTCAGATGAAGCCATTTTATTTTTTTGGCTTCTGTCGCTGTGGTGGCTTTTGGTGTTCAGGCGAACGTCATTGTCCGCACTCTCTGCGCAGGCTGAAGGCGATACACATACACTGCTAAAACACAGAAACAAAATGGGAATACAAAACAGGAAATTTTTTTTCATGGCGTAGCTCTTACCGGTCAATGCGGAATCGGGGCGCAGACGAAAGAAAAGTATCAGGTTGCGCCAGAGGAGATTGGAGACACCGCAACCTGAATTCAAATCAGCGTAATACAATCAAAAATCAGACGAGAACAAAGGTAATTTTTTCAGACCAGTATCGGTGTTTATCTGTGCGACTCATCTTTCACGATCAGCGTCAGCAAACCCGCCAATATCATGCATGCGCCACCAAGCACCAGCGTTTGCATGGTATGTCCATGAAAGAAAGTCTTCGTCACAAAGCCTAACAATAAGCCGCTGACAATTTGTGGGATCACAATAAAGAAGTTGAACACGCCCATGTAGTAGCCCATCTTTTCGGCAGGCAGTGCTGACGCAAGTATCGAATATGGCATAGTCAGAATACTGGCCCATGCAACACCGACCCCGATCATAGGCAGCAGCAGCCATTCTTTCTGGGTGATCAGGAACATACTCATCAAGCCCATGCCACCGAGCACGAGACAAGTCAGATGCACCGTTTTTTTACTGGTCAGGCGGGCGAAAACCGGTAGCAAAAATGCTGCCAGTGCCGAGACGCCGTTGTAGACGGCAAACATCGTTCCTACCCAGTTTCCGGCATCCTGAAAAAATACGGAATGAGAATCCGTCGTACCGAATACGTTGTCGGCCACGGCAGACGTGGTGTAAATCCACATCGAAAACAAAGCAATCCAGGTAAAAAACTGCACGATCGCCAGTTGCACCATGGTCTGCGGCATCTGGCGAAAACCGGCCATGATCTCTTTGAGTACATTAGCAATCCCAACCTTTTTCTGCCGCGCCGCCTGAAACGCCTGCAGATCTGCCGGTGGCAATTCGTGACTGAAAAATACCGTCCACATCACTGCGATAAAATAGATAGCACCACCAGCATAGAATGAATAGCGGACAGTTTCAGGGATCGTACCGTTCATTGATTCATTACTGAAACCACACACGTCTGAAAACAGGGTTGGCAGCAATGATGCAATGACCGCGCCGCAACCGATGAAAAAAGTCTGCATCGCAAATCCTGCTGTCTGCTGTTCCGGATTCAGCTTGTCGCCAACGAAGGCGCGAAACGGCTCCATCGACACATTGATCGCCGCATCCATCAGCCACAGCACCAGGACGGCCATCCATAACGCAGAAGAATTCGGCATCAGAAACAAGGCCAGCGAGGCTAGAAGTGCGCCGATAAAAAAGAATGGCCGCCGACGTCCCCATGTAGGATGCCAAGTGTGATCGCTGAGATAACCTATCACTGGTTGCACCAGCAAACCGGTGACGGGTGCCGCCAGCCAGAATAAGGGAAGATCATCAGGGCTGGCTCCCAGAGTTGAAAATATGCGGCTGGTATTGGCGTTCTGTAATGCAAACCCGAATTGAATTCCAAAAAAACCGAAACTCATATTCCACAGCTGCCAGAAAGACAGCAGGGGTTTATTGGTCAAACTAGGCATCTTGGTGTCCCCGTATTATGTGTGAGGCCGGATGAAATCTGGCATGGCGATCGCAAAGTCTTCACATTTTATGCTTGAATGTTTTTCAGACGATGGCAACGATAACAACCATGCTGAAAAACCCTTCTCCGGCATGCGTCAGAGAAGGGTCAGATTCACTACAGTGTTGAATTTCCGGGGCAATTACATTTTGTAATTGATACCGACAAACATCTGGCGACCATACTTCTGGTAGCCGCGTGGACGATCAGGCGAACCGGAATACGTCTGGAACGCGGTATCGGTCAGATTATTCACCTGGAACAGCAACGATGCACCTTTCGCAAATCCACTGGAGAAATCATAGCCAAGTTGCAGATCGACGACATTATCCGCCTTCACAAAGGTCAACTCGTTCTGTCCACCGGGACCACCGATTTCGCCAACGAAATCGCTACGGCGGCGCTGGCTGATACGTGCAGAGTAGCCGTTCTTTTCATAGTAGGCCGTAATATTTGCAACGCTCTTCGACAGGCCTGGCAAAGGCACGCTCTGACTACCGAAACGGCTGTCTTTGATAGAGATAGCGCTGTTCGTCAACGACAGATTGGCTGTCAATCCAAAGCCATCTAATACCGGAGTCAACAAATCCAATGGCAGAGATGCCGCTAGTTCCAGACCTTCGAGCTTACCGCCCTGACCATTGATAGGCTGGGTAAATGTACCAATGTTTGTCGTCGCACCTGCAATATTCATGGCCGAGAAATCATAAGGTGTCGTTTGCTTGTAGATATATGATTTCAGGTTTTTATGGAATATTGCTGCAGATACATAGGCTTTCTTGCCGAAGTATTTTTCGTAAGAGAGATCGATGTAGTCTGCCTTCCATGGATCAAGCTGCGCATTACCACCGTTACCGCTCGGTGTTCCGGTTTTGCCGTTAGACAAACCGACTTCACGCGCCGCATTCAGCTCATCGAGCTTAGCGCGGGCGATCGATTTACCGATACCAAAACGGATTACCTGATCACCAGGCAAATTAGCCGCCAGATTCACGCTAGGTAAAACGTCGGTATAAGTTTTACCATCAGTGATAGGCACCAGCGCAGCGATAGGCCAAGACAACAAAGCATTCGATGTCGAGGACTGATCAGTACGCACGACCTGCGCACCAACATTACCCGACAAAGGAATATTCGACACCATGGTTTCCAGATTCAGCTTCGCATAACCGGTCGTGACTTTTTCTGTAAGTGACCAGTTTTTCGTCGCGCCCCATGGATTCAGGACTGCGGCTTTGTAGGGGCCGAAATTAGAAGACAAAACGCCCGGAATATCCCAGCTCAGCGTGCTTGGTAAGCCAATAAAACTGAGGTCCTGAGGGTTGTACAAAACGCTGGGAGAAAACGACCCTGTGCCGATTTTATCGAAGCCGGTTTCCAGATGCTCTTTCGTCTTTTCACGTTTGGAATAATTCACGCCGACTTCTGCACTAGAGATAAAGCCATCGGTGAAATCGCGCTTCAGGCTGAAACGGATGGAATTGAGCTTGTCACTCAACGATGGAACATTCACGTAACCATCACCATATTTGCCGCCTATGCTGATCGCAGAAGGATCAGAAAGACTATCCGCAAAAGTAAAGGTAGGAATGTCACGTCCATTCAGATAATTGTAGGCAATATTCCCTGCGCTGCGACCAGAGTTGATCTCTATGAGTTTTTCATGAATGTTTGCCGATGAATGGCTGAAATCGGCAACGGCAGTCCATTGATCAACGGTGAATTTATTATTCCAGCCAAATGCTTTGATATCACTCTCTTTGGTGAACCAGTTATTCCGGATCACAGGGCTGGCGTTGATCGTACCGCCAACGGCGAGTCCGTTCACAATATTCAGGTTAGAGAAATTCGCACCGGACCAGCTTTCCAATGGCACTTCCACGCCACGGCGAATTTCATTTTGTGACAGCTTGGAATAGTAAGTATCCAGCGTCGAAATGAAATTTTTCGATGGCCGCCATTCGAGTACGCCGATCACGCCATCACGTTTGGAATTACCTGTAATGGCCAGACCCTTCACACCTTGCGGTGCTTTAACGCCTGCAGGAACGCCGTTATTTCCTTCAACCCAGTTCCAGGTTTCAAAGAAATTATTGACGTTCGGTTTATCGCTGTGCGCGACGCCGACAGCCAGACCGATGGTACGGTTCGCAAACTGATCAATGTAGGATGCGCTGAAACGATTGCCGGTACTTGGAGCGCCCGGGCTTTCGCTGCCGAGAGAATTTTTCTCGCCACGTGCATTGAGGGAAATAGTGCGTCCGCCAAATGCCAGCGGCTTCACGGTCTGCAGATCAACCGTGCCTGACAAACCTTGTCCGACCAGAGATGAATCTGCAGTTTTATAGACAGTCACGCCATTAATCAGTTCGGAAGGATACTGGTCATATTCAACCACACGACTGGCGCTGGTGCTGGCTTGTTCGCGGCCATTCAGTGTGACCGTCGACAAATCGCCGGAGGTGCCGCGGATACTGATTTGTTGTGCCTGACCATTTACACGTTGCGCGGATAAACCTGGCAAGCGGGCAATCGATTCGGCGATGCTGGTATCGGGCAATTTGCCGATATCTTCAGCAGAAATCGCTTCGACGATGGAATTGGAATTTTTTTTCACACTGATCGCATCTTCGATACCTTTGCGTATACCGGTAACAACGACAGTGTTTTCTGCAGTCTGCTGCGCATGTGCAATACCGGTCAGACTCAAGACCAACACTGCACAACCTGCCGCAACAGGACTCAACTTAAAACCCGGGCGCGCAAAATCCTGCCCATGCTCGCGCTTCTGCATAGCGTGCTTCATTTAATGTCCCCTCACTCTTATATTTGACCTACACCTCAGGAGTGATACTTTGTTTCAAAGTGCACTCAGAACCCAACGTTCCGAAAACAATTTTGTACTAAAACTAGATTATTTGTCAAACGGAGACTACAAAAAACTACTTCAACTCTCAAATTCAAGAGAAAACTGAGAGTAGATAAGGTATTGCCTCGTTGCGTTTCTTCCACAAAAAACAAATTAGCAAATGTAGTTCAACTACTTTCCGCGATTTATTTCTCGTTTAGCTAAGTTATCGCAAATTGACTTAGCACATGCTCCAGCAATGGACTGACACCGAAAAATTTGAATTCCATGATTCCGGGGCAAAACCGGGAAAGTGGGTGGTGCTATGATATATTCCCATTCGAAAATATCTCTGCCAGACTGGTGCGGCGCATGCCCGTTGATCTGGGGATATTGGCAATAATTGCAGTAAATATCGTCGCTGACAGCTTCAGTTCAGCGACATCCCGAAAAAGAAAGCCACAATGAATCACAAATTAAGTATTGATGAATACGATGCTCTGGAACAGATCAGCAAACTGCCTAAAAACGTTAAACCTAACGCCTGCATAGGCAGAAACACGAAACGTCTGACCGGCATCAAACTGGTCGCGTACCGTAAGGACGGCAGCCTGGAACTCACTGAGAATGGTCGTCAGGTTTTGTTCATCAAACAATGTATCGATGGTCTGCGTGCCATTGCCAATGACGCTGGAACCAAGCTGTCCGGGCCTGTTGCTATATTTCTGGAAAAAAAGGGACACATACAAATCAATCCCGAATCCGGACTGCATGAAATCAGTCAGCGCGGTAAAGAATGCCTGGCCGATATAGAAACCAACAGCAAGAAAGCCTGATTCGCTGCGAAATTGCAATGACGCAGTAAGGTATCAGAAGGATGAAGTTACTCAAAAAAATGCTGCCCGTTTTAACAAATCGGCGGCATTTTTTATTTCAAAATCTACAGTGCTTACAGACAGCGCGTCAGCGCGTCAGGGCGTCAGGACTCTCGCTGACATAAACGCGCAGACCTGCGGGTCAAATAAGCTGCAAGTATCAGACCGCACAGTGCCAGCAACATCACGAGCGCATTACCCCAACGTATATACGGCGTCACGCCTTGCCGCCCCTGTACTGTCGCCTGCAATATCCCCTGCTGCAGGTAGGGCAGTTGCGCTACCAACCGCCCACCAACGTCAATCACCGCCGTCGCACCAGTATTTGTCGCCCGCAGCATAGGACGCCCTGTTTCCAGAACGCGCATCATGGAAAACTGCAAATGCTGAGGGATCGCAATCGAATCACCGTACCATGCCATATTCGAGACATTCAGCAACAGGCTGGCAACGTTTTTACCTGAACTGTTTTGTGAAGCCAGTTGTGCTGCGATTTCGTCTCCAAACAGATCTTCATAACAGATATTCGGCAATACAAACTGATCCCTTACCTGCATCGGTGCCTGTATCACATTCCCCTTAGTAAAGTCACCTAAAGGAATATGCATGAGATCAACAAACCAACGAAAACCGAAAGGAATAAATTCACCGAAAGGCACCAGATGATGTTTGTCATAGCGATAGGCTTGCTGCTCATAAGATGGCGAGAAACCTAAAACGCTGTTCGCATAGCGACTGCCGCCGTCGTGTGCGGCTACACCGAGCACCACTGCACTCTGATTTTTTTGTGCAAACGCATTAATGGTGGGTAAATAATCCGGCGGCAATTGCGATGACAACATCGGCAATGCCGTTTCCGGTGTGACGACCAGATCCGCTTTCGATTGCAGTATCAGATCATGGTACAAATGCAGAGAATCATTCAGGTGATCCTGATCGAATTTTTTATCCTGTTCAACATTGCCCTGTATCAGATTGATAGTCAGAGGCTGGCCCTGGGGCTGAGTCCATGCGATCGTGCGCAGATACTGACCGCCACCAAACAGCACGATGACAGTGACAGGAATCAACAAGCGCACATGCCTGCTGTCCGTAAAGATCATCAAACTTAATCCACCTGCGCAGAGGGCGACGAGCCAGCCCAGCCCGAGAACGCCAAGCACAGGCGCATAGCCAGCAAGCGGACTGGCAGTATGTGCATAGCCGATAATTGCCCACGGAAAGCCAGTGAACAAGTAGCCACGCAGCCATTCGCTCAGCAACCATAAAGCAGGAAATAACAATACGGCACAGATTGTGGAATTGACTTGCCAACGTTGCCGCAGCCAGACTAGCGTTGCCGCACACAAAGCGGCAAACAACGCCAGATAGGATGCCAGTAAGGCAAGCGCAATAACAGCAAGAAAGATTGGCATGCCACCATAACGCGTCATCGCGACTAACAACCAGCTGGTTGCAGTAAACAGGCTGGCGAAGCTGAATACCCACGCCAGCACGGCAGACTGGCGAATAGAAAATGCCTGCTGTCCTGGCCGGAGCAGCAAAGAAGCGAATAAGGTCATGCTCAGCAATTGCCCCAGCCAGAAACCGAATGGGGCAAAGGCCGCAACGGTCACCACGCCCGCCAGCGCCATCACCAGCAGCACTGAACGGAAAGACAAAGTGGAAAGCAAAACCGCTGGTGACAATCGTTTCAGCAAACCAGCCTCATTCTTTCAACAAGTTTGCTGGCCGCTGCTCCACCTGCAAAATCTGCACCTCAACGGCATCGGCACGTAATACCTCAAAATGTAAATTACCGATTTCAAACTCATCGCCTTTATGCGGTACTTGTCCGAGATGGCGTATCAGAAAATCACCGATACTTTCCAACTCATTACCCGGCATATGCACACCGAGAACACTGTTGAACTGCTCAAGCTCAGTCAGACCTTTGATGCGCCAGCGTTTGCCATTACCTTTATTTTCCAGCGCCAGAATATTGTCTTCTTCTTCATCGAAATCATATTCATCGTCAATGTCGCCGACGATTTGTTCCAGCACATCTTCAATCGTAATAACACCGGCGACGCCACCATATTCATCAACCACCATCGCCATGTGATTATGGTTGGCACGGAAGTCGCGCAACAGGACATTCAGACGCTTTGATTCAGGTATGTAAATAACGGGGCGCAGCATATCCCGCACATCAAACACTTCTTCTGCGTAATAGCGGAGCAAATCCTTCGCCAGCAGAATCCCGACCACTTTTTCCGGATCACCATCAATCGCAGGGAAACGCGAATGCGCCGTACGCAATACTTCCGGCATCCATTCTTCCAGCGGGCGGGAAATATCGACAACGTCCATTTGCGCGCGTGGCACCATGATATCGCGAGCTGAAAGATCAGATACCTGGAATACGCCTTCTATCATTGCCAGTGCATCAGCATCGATCAGATTGCGTTCTTGTGCATCGGTCAGAACTTCTAACAGTTCAGCGCGATTTTCAGGTTCGGGGGATATGAATGCGGTCAATCGTTCAAACAATGACCTGTGGGGTTTAAGGTCAGTTGATCTGACCTTACTAGAGTGCTCTTGCATAGGAGGCGTGACGCCGTTGTTTCAATCCTACAGAATACAACAAATACGCCTGATTCCAAAATTTTGTTAAGGCGTTCAGATTGTTATTTCACAAAAAGACGGCTATCCGATGGGTATTAAATGTCTACTAAAGAGCCACCAAATAGCAATTGACGAGATTTACATTAAAGCCGGTCTGCATTGCACATGCCGGCAAAATACGACAACACACGACAATAAATCAGCGTATGTCATCCAGATTCTCGGATTCATGGAATTTTGCATAATGCAAATGCGGCGTATCACCGTGAAACTTTAAGATATCCACATAGCGATGATTCCAGCGTATCGATGAACACGGATAATAATGACGCGCCCTCTGGCTCTGATTCGTCATTTCATCCAGTCCCTCTATGCTCAGCACCAATGCCGCATTGAGTTCATTCAGTTGTTCTTTGGTATAACCGTACAAAGGACTGGACTCGTCGATCACATGTATCACCGTCCACCCCAGACTAAAGATAGGATGATGGTCGCGCTCCAATTCCAGATCAAGAATTTTACGGAAGCTGCCAGTCTCGGGCGAAGCATGGTTTTTGACCAGACGCAGCTTTGCTGATGCTTCACTGATGATATTCATGCGGGCATTCGCCAGCCGTATCATCAGCAATCGTCGCCCGTCAACCATGTGGCAAACCGGGTGATCGGCAAAAATAATATTCGAGCGCGGACGCGAAAAGCGCGCAAACATCACACCTGTCGTCAATGCCACACTGGCCATGCCGATAAATATTTCCACAGACGAAATCACATGCGCATACACTGTTTGCGGATGCATATTGCCGTAACCGACCGTCGCCAGTGTCTCTACGCTGAAGAAAAAATATCCGAGAAAATTATCCGGGGTCAGATTCGCGACAGGATGATCGCCAAGCGCATACAAACCGGCAAACACCATATTGAAAATCAGATACACCACTGCCGCAGCGAAAAAAAACATCGTCCAGCTCGATGTCATCGCATAAAAATAAATGTCCTGCAGATAATGTCGGTCGAGACCAAAAGCGACAACATCACGACCGCCCATACTGATACGGCGGCCATGATGCGGGTGAGAGCGCGGCATTTTCATACTGAAGCTCAGTCTTGATAAGGATTGGCAAGACCTAAACCGGCGAGAATGGTGATCTCCAGTGCTTCCATCTCTTCGGCTTCTTCATCTGTCTCATGATCATAACCCTGTGCATGCAGCACACCATGAACAATCAAATGCTGCGCATGCTCGACGACGGATTTTTTCTGTTCGCTGGCTTCGCGCTGCAACACGTCGGTACACAGAATGATATCGGCCTGAGTAACTTCTGCATCCTCATCTTCGGTGTACGCAAACGTCAGCACGTTGGTCGCATAATCTTTACCGCGATAATCGCGATTCAATATCTGCCCTTCCTCCGCATCGACAAATCTTAAAGTCAGTTCTGCCGGAAAATATAAAGCAGCCTGTACTGTTTTACGCAACAAAGGGCGCGGCAATATTGCTTGCAAGCGCGGGTCTGCGTATTGAACTGATAAGCTCAGTTTATGTTTGGAATTACTTTTTTCGGCCATGATGTACAGAACTGAATTGAGTCGTATTTTTTAATAAACCGAGTGCCGCGCTCTGGGCAGTGGTACCGGCATTCGCCGTTTCGTAAGCATCAACAATACGCCCGACCAAAGGATGGCGGACAACATCGGTGCTGGTGAATTGTGTGAAAGCGATACCACGCACGTCTTTCAGTACCTGGCAAGCATCGATCAGGCCACTTTTCTGACCACGCTGCAAATCCACCTGCGTGACGTCACCGGTGACAACGGCTTTGCTACCAAAGCCGATACGGGTCAGGAACATTTTCATTTGTTCCGGTGTGGTGTTCTGTGCCTCGTCGAGAATAATGAAGGCGTGATTCAAGGTGCGACCGCGCATATAAGCCAGTGGCGCAATTTCTATCGCCTGTTTCTCAAACATTTTTTGAGTGCGGTCGAAACCTAACAAGTCGTACAAGGCATCGTACAAAGGGCGCAAATACGGATCAACCTTTTGCGCCAGATCACCCGGTAAGAAACCCAGACGCTCACCGGCCTCAACCGCAGGGCGCGTCAGAATAATCCGTTTAACAGCGTCGCGTTCCAACGCATCCACCGCGCATGCAACGGCGAGATAAGTCTTACCGGTACCGGCAGGGCCAATGCCAAATGTAATATCGTGTTCGACCACCGCCCGCAGATACTGGGTCTGGTGCGGTGTTCTGCCACGCAGATCACTACGGCGGGTTTTCAGCACAGGGCTTTCAAGTTCACCAGAGTTTATTTCTTCCGGCGATTCTTCCAGCGCTGCCAGCGT
This sequence comes from Cognatundibacterium rivi, assembly GCF_018139565.1. GTDB lineage: Bacteria > Pseudomonadota > Gammaproteobacteria > Burkholderiales > Burkholderiaceae_D > Undibacterium > Undibacterium rivi. The sequence goes on along the minus strand of NZ_JAGSPK010000001.1, from coordinate 935,138 downwards.
CGGCGTTTTATGGTTATGATGCGCCGTTTGCTCAACTAAGGCCAACTGCACTTCATCCACCGATACCGGCTTTTTCGCCACTTGATAAAACTGTTCCAACAAGGCCAACGCCCGTTCAGCGTTATGTCCGCTGATAATGAATTTTTCACCGCGACGGAAAATCGTCACATCCAGCGCAGCTGAAATCTGACGCAAGTTTTCGTCCAGCGGGCCGCATAAATGGGCTAGGCGGGTGTTATCCAGCGGTTGTGGAATGAAATGAGAAACAGGCACCGGAGTCTTTGCCATCATGCAGTCACAGTCTCGTCGATCAATTCACCACGCAAGGAATAATTATAGGATTCGGTAATGCGCGTATTTACCAGCGTGCCGATCAATTCTTTGCCGCCGGCAAAATTGACTACCCGATTATTTTCTGTGCGCCCTTGCAACTCGTTCGGGTCTTTGACCGAAGGCCCATCCACCAGAATGCGTTGCACGGTACCTATCATCGCGTTACTGTATTTCTTGGTATTCGCATCAATTACCGCCTGCAAAGTCTGTAAGCGGCGTAACTTCAGTTCCGCAGGCGTGTCATCGGCCAGATTGGCCGCTGGCGTACCCGGGCGCGGGCTGAAAATAAAGCTGAAGCTGTTATCGAAACCGACATCATCTATCAGCTTCATCAGGGCATTGAAATCCTCATCTGTCTCACCAGGGAAACCGACGATAAAATCAGACGAGACCGACATCTCAGGCCGCACCTGCTTCAAACGGCGCAGCACAGATTTATATTCGATTGCGGTATAGCCACGCTTCATCGCTGACAAAATACGGTCTGATCCGTGTTGTGCAGGAAGGTATAAGTGGTTCACCAGTTTCGGCACTTTTGCGTAGCAATCGATCAGTCGCTGAGTAAATTCTTTCGGATGGCTGGTCACGAAACGAATCCGTTCTATCTGCGGAAATTCAGCTACATATTCAATCAGCAAGGCAAAGTCAGCAATCTCGCCATCTTCCATCACGCCACGGTAGGCATTCACGTTCTGACCCAGCAGGGAAATTTCTTTAACGCCCTGCGCAGCGAGACCGGCCACCTCAGCCAGCACATCATCAAAACGACGTGACACTTCTTCGCCACGGGTATACGGCACCACGCAGTAACTGCAATATTTGCTGCAGCCTTCCATAATAGAAACGTAGGCCGTGGCACCTTCCACCTTCGCCGGTGGCACGTGATCAAATTTTTCAATTTCTGGAAAACTGATATCGACTTGCGAGCGGCCGGACAAGCGGCGGGCATCGATCAGTTGCGGCAAGCGGTGCAGCGTCTGCGGGCCAAATACGACGTCAACATAAGGCGCGCGTTTGATGATGGCATCGCCTTCCTGCGAGGCGACACAGCCGCCGACACCGATCAGCAGCTCAGGTCTTTTACGCTTGAGTTCACGCAAACGACCCAAGTCCGAAAACACTTTCTCGGACGCTTTCTCACGCACGCTGCAGGTGTTCAGCAGAATCACATCAGCGTCATCAGGCGTATCGGTTTTTACCATGCCATCGGCGGCATTCAACACGTCTGCCATTTTGTCTGAGTCATACTCATTCATCTGGCAGCCGAAGGTTTTAATAAATACTTTTTTTTGCATCATTTTTTTCTGTAAAACAGCCTGCTTTCTGAATATGAACAACGCCGCAGGCGATAACCGGATTCCGGCTGTAGTCGATCATGCACAAACTCATCTCGCGGGAAAACCGATTCGCATTCTCGAACAAAGCGACATCTGCTGACAGCAAGAAGACAGCTGGTGGAACCTTACTTAATTTCCGGATTTTTAAATGGTATCGGTGCCCAGACTTCTGGCTTGGGTAATTGTTTCGGCATCTCATCCGATGTCAGTATCCAGACCTTATCAATATCACCGAAAGAATTCTCCGTGTAATTCACCACAATTTTTGGCGCATCCAGTGTCGAAGCCAGCACGATCAGATTATCCGCGTTGTATATGCGGCTGGACGGTGCCAGGTAGCGCGGCTTTCCATTCAAACGGATATCCGGATACGAGGACATATCGAGTTCACCACGCATGGTATTCGGTGGAAACTGACGTTGCGTCACGCCTTGTGCAAAAACTGAACATGTCAGACCGAACAAGATCAGTAATAAACTGAGGCGATGGCAAATTGTAGTCAGGAACATAGTTATCACTTCATTCAAAGATAAGACCGATGCAAAATTAGGCAGACTGGGCATAGCGACGACGGCTATGCACTGAGAGTAATCCGAAGCGATCAAGCTGCCGGAGCCATTTTTTGCAAGTCTTAAGATAAAATAAAAAAACCAAAAGAATCAATTACTTAAAGTATGAATCCAGATTCTGACAAGGGCGCAAGTTTACCACAGTCGCCCGCCCCGAGAGGGAATACCTGTCACAGATCAACGGCCATAGCAAAATCTGGGATAATGTCGCAAAAATTGATGGATGACTGATGCATACCCGCTCTCCCCGCGCCGAAAAACGTGATTTTGATACCCGCCACTTCCGCCACGCCCTGTCTCAGTTTGCGACCGGCGTAACAGTCATTACCACCAAGCTGGCAAACGGACAGTTTCTCGGCCTCACTGCCAGCTCATTCAATTCTGTTTCACTCGAGCCGCCACTCGTTTTATGGAGCCTCGGTAACGCCGCCAATAGCATGCCTGTGTTCAGTGGCAATTCACATTACGTGGTTAACGTACTATCCGACCAACAGGCGTGGCTGGCGGAACAGTTTGCCAGTCGTAAAACCGACAGGTTCGAGGGCGTCGAATACACCCTGTCGCGTACCGGTCATCCTATCCTGAAAGGCGCCTCTGCCTGGTTTGAATGCCATAACCGCAGCCGCTATCCCGAAGGGGATCACGTCATTTTTGTTGGCGAAGTTGAACATTGCGAATTCACACAACAGGCGCCGCTGATTTTCCACGGTGGCCAGTTTATCCACGCATCCGCCAAATAAGCAGCTATGGCGACACTGACATCCGACATGATCGGCTATATCGCCGCCTGCCTGACCACCAGTGCCTTTGTGCCACAAGCCTGGTTAACCTGGCAACATAAACGTGCGGAAGGCGTTTCCACCGGCATGTATCTGATCATGGTTTGCGGCGTGCTGATGTGGATGGTCTATGGAATACTATTACATGCCTGGCCCATCATCATCGCGAATGCAGTAACGCTGGCACTGGCGATGTTTATTCTGGTGATGAAAATTATCTATAAATAAATCGCGCCAATACCAAAAACGCCCAACTCAGGCCATCAACTCAGGCTTGCAGTATTTTCTGTAAAACATCACGTGAATCAAACGCGGCGCGTCGCAAGCGGTCATTCACACCCAGCCATTCCTTATCCTGAGGTATCGCTGCTACCAGAATCAGATCAGCATGGGCATGATCCAGTTCACGCAAACCGGCATACAAATCATGGGCGTAACCAGCAGCATCTGCCGGTAACTGCCGTATTGCCAGCGCCACGATTCCGGGATGTGACTGGTAACTCAGCAAAGCGATCGTTTTCCCTCTGGCCTGCAATTGCGCAGCAACATTATCCAAATCAGCAAGCGCCACCTGCACCACCGGTGTTTGCGGCGCGTAATGGGCATCAAGGGTGCCGGAAGCGCGCGGCGCAGCGGCATCAGGGCTGGCAGGTGTCACGCCCAGCACTTCGGCTAGCTGCGCGCTACTGATCTGCCCCGGGCGCAGCAATACGGGGCCGTGCGTCGCCAGGCGGCTCAGATCAACGATCGTCGATTCAATTCCGACCTCGCTCTGACCACCGTCAAGCACAGCGGCAATCAGGCCGCCGGGTAAAATTTCCTGCATAAATTCCTCGGTCACATGCTGCGCCAGAGTCGGGCTGACATGACCAAACTTGTTTGCTGAAGGGGCGGCAACACCGCCTTTGCCATTTTTAAAAGCACGCAATAATTGTTGCGCCACAGGATGCGAAGGACAGCGTATGCCGACCGTATCCTGTCCACCGGAAACCGCATCCGGAATATGATCAGCGCGTTTTAAAATCAGCGTCAGCGGGCCCGGCCAGAATGCGGCGATCAATTGATCTGCTTCGTGCGGAATATTTTTTGCCCAATAACGGATATCGGCACCGGGAGCAACATGCACGATCACAGGATGATCCGATGGACGCCCCTTGGCTTTATAAATATCAGCGACTGCGGCCGGATTTTCGGCATCGGCCCCGAGCCCGTAGACGGTTTCAGTCGGAAATGCGACCAGACGACCAGCCTCCAGCGCCAGCGCTGCTGTGGCAATGGCGTCGGGTGTTGATGCCACTACATTCATGCCTGCTCCGGTGCTGCCAGACCTAAAATGCCGCAGGCCTGATGTAACGCCGCCCGCGCTTGTTCCATCGTTGGCGCAACAAAAGTGATGTGTCCCATCTTGCGCGCACGCCGTGCTTCCGTCTTACCATACAAGTGCAAGTGCGCGCCCGGTATTGCGAGTATCTGATCCCAGGCGGGTTCGCGTGGTGTGTCGCTGTTACCGCTGAACCAGACATCACCAAGAATATTCAGCATCGCTGCAGGGGAATGCAAACGCACATCGCCCAACGGTAACTGTGCGAGCGCACGAACCTGCTGTTCAAACTGGCTGGTGACGCAGGCATCAATCGTATAATGGCCGCTGTTATGTGGGCGCGGTGCCATTTCGTTGACAACCAGTGTGCCATCGGTCAGCACAAAAAATTCTATGCACAGCACGCCGACATAACCAAGCTCTTCAATAATCGTCAATGCCGCTTTTTGCGCAGCGCCAGCGACATCGGCAGACACGCTCGGGCTCGGCGCCAGCGTCGTGAACAGGATGCCATCGCGGTGCACGTTTTCGGCGATAGGGTAAACCACGGCCTGACCATCGACACCTCGTGCGACCAGAACCGAAATTTCATACGCGAGTGGCAGCATTTTCTCAAGCACACAGGGCTGACCGCGCATGCTGACAAGCGCCGCCGCCAGTTCTTCGCGATTACGGACACGCGCCTGACCTTTGCCGTCATAACCAAGACGCACCGTTTTTAAAATACCAGGCAACAAATCGTCTTTTGCACTGATCACGTCTTCCTTACGTGAAATGCCCCAGTGCGGCGTCGGAAAAATACCGGTGCGCAGACTGCAACGGGTGAAAAAGCGTTTTTCTATCAGCCTGTCTTGCGCAATCGACACGCAATCGCCGGAAGGAGACACGAAACCGTCGTAAGCCAGTTCCTTCATGCTGTCAGCCGGGACGTTTTCAAATTCCGTGGAAATATGTTTCGTCAATGCCAGCAAGGCCTTCAGACCTTCGGGGCTATCGTAGTCGGCCTGCACATGATGTTCGGCGACTTGCGCAGCAGGGCAACCGGCCTCAGGCTCCAGCACGGCAACCTTGTAACCCATGGCCTGTGCGGCATGCGCAAACATGCGACCCAGCTGACCGCCGCCCATAATGCCGAGACAGCTTTTATCTGTATTGGGTAACAGGGCTTGTCGAGGACGTACTTGTTTGTCGATATTCATGATGTCTGTCTGAAAGTGACGCGATGACTGTGCATCGCCAACGATTACGAGAATAAGGTGGGGAAAATCACATACTCCCCCCTGAAAATGCAAAAAACCAGCTAATGTCGGCAAAAATAAAGGGGGTTAAAAAATACCCCCCCGGAGTATATAAAGCGACTGATGCGACCGCTGACTAAGGTCAGTCTGATTCAATGGTCCGATCAGACTGTATAGTCTGAATGGCCTGAATTAAGCGACTTACTACGCCGACTATCTACAAATGAAGCAAAAATAGCCGGATCAAAACGCTGCGCGAGAGAAATTATCTCTGACAAACCATCCCTCGCGGCAACTCTGATGATGAGCAATGGCTATGCTTGCTCTATTTTCAGACTGGCAACACCATGTCCCGTGCGACTTGCGTCTGTCTGGCACGAAAATCGATCAGCTTTTGCGCTAATGTCTCATCACTGGTCGCCAGCATTGCCACCGCCGCCAGCGCCGCATTCGCCGCACCAGCCTCACCGATTGCAAATGTCGCTACCGGTATGCCTTTTGGCATCTGTACGATAGACAGCAATGAATCTTCACCGCGCAGGTATTTGGATGGCACAGGCACACCAAACACCGGCACGATGGTTTTTGCAGCAATCATGCCGGGCAAATGTGCTGCGCCGCCAGCGCCAGCGATAATGGCACGAATGCCGCGTGCGCGCGCTGTTTCCGCATAACTGAACATTTCATCCGGCATACGGTGTGCAGACACCACCTGAGCTTCAAACGGAATACCGAATTCCTTCAGAATGGCGACGGCGTTTTGCATCACGTCCCAATCGGAAGAGGAACCCATCACGACGCCCACTACGACTTTATTCGCTTGCGTCATGTTATGCCTTCAAAGTCTCGCCAGTCAGGCGCTCCAGCGCTTCACGGTATTTCGCCGCGGTCTTCTGGATCACGTCTTCCGGTAATGCCGGTGCAGGTGCGGTTTTATTCCAGCTGGTGATCGTTTCCAGATAATCGCGTACAAATTGTTTGTCAAACGATGGCGGTGAAATGCCGGTCGCGTACGAATCTGCAGGCCAGAAACGCGAAGAATCCGCCGTCAGCACTTCGTCCATCAGGTGCAGGACACCATTGTCATCCAGACCGAATTCAAACTTCGTGTCAGCGATGATAATGCCGCGTGTTGCCGCGTAGTCTGCCGCCTCGGTGTACAGCTGAATACTGATATCGCGGATTTTTGCAGCCAGTTCTTTACCGATTAACTCTTCTGTTTTTGCAAAACTGATGTTCTCGTCATGCTCGCCCATTTCCGCTTTTGCCGCAGGTGTAAAAATCGGTGCTGGCAGTTTGGCAGCTTGTGGCAAACCGGCAGGCAAGCTGATACCGCAAATCGCGCCAGTGTCCTGATAATCCTTCCAGCCGGAACCGATGATATAACCACGCACCACCGCTTCCACCATAATCGGTTTCAGACGTTTTGCGACGACCGAACGGCCGCGCACCTGCGCGACTTCATCGGCAGCCACCACGCTCTCAGGCGCGATGCCGGTCAGATGATTCGGCACGATATGACCGAGCTTTTCAAACCAGAAATTCGCCATCTGATTCAAGACGCGGCCTTTATCCGGAATCGGTTCATTCATGATGACATCGAATGCCGATAAACGATCGCTGGTGACGATCAGCAATTTGTCGTCGCCGACAGCGTAGTTATCACGAACTTTGCCACGACCTAATAATGGCAGCGAATGAAGAGTGGAATTAATTTGGGTAGTCATGATTTTTTTCAGCACCTCACGGCGCAACAATTTTGATTCAGCAAAAATGCGCAGGGCGCATACTCTGCGCCCTGAGATATGACGTCAGCTTAGTTGACGATCTGCGACAACGCGCCTTTTTTGTATTGCTCAGCAACTTTTTCGAGTGGCATAGGCTTGATCTTCGCGGCCTGACCTTCGCAGCCGAAAGACAGATAACGCGCTTTGCATACCAGTTTTGCCGCTTCGCGTGCCGGTTTCAGGTAATCACGTGGATCAAATTTGCCCGGATTTTCAAACATGTGACGACGAATCGCACCTGTCATCGCCAGACGGATGTCAGTGTCGATATTAATTTTACGCACGCCATTCTGAATACCGATCACGATTTCTTCCACTGGCACGCCGTAAGTTTCTTTCATGTCGCCACCGAACTGACGGATTTCTTCGAGTAATTCTTGCGGCACAGAAGAAGAACCGTGCATCACCAGATGGGTATTAGGAATGCGCGCGTGGATTTCTTTGATGCGGTCAATCGCCAGAATATCGCCAGTTGGCTTGCGCGAGAATTTATACGCACCGTGTGATGTACCAATCGCAATCGCGAGTGCATCACATTGAGTTTGTTTCACGAAATCAGCGGCTTGCTGCACGTCTGTCAGCAATTGTTCGCGCGTCATTTTGCCATCCGCACCGTGACCGTCTTCCTTGTCGCCCATCATGGTTTCGAGCGAGCCGAGTACGCCGAGTTCGGCTTCGACTGTCACACCGATGGAGTGGGAAAATTTCACTACTTCACGTGACACTTCCACGTTGTATTCATAGCTGGCAACCGATTTACCGTCTTCCATCAGTGAACCATCCATCATCACGGAAGTGAAGCCGGATTTAATCGCCGCCATACACACAGCTGGCGATTGTCCGTGATCCTGATGCATGACCACAGGAATATGCGGATACGCTTCAACCGCAGCTTCGATCAGGTGGCGCAGAAATGCTTCACCGGCATACTTACGGGCACCGGCAGACGCTTGCATGATCACAGGCGCGCCAACTTCATTGGCGGCTTCCATAATCGCGGTAACTTGTTCCAGATTATTGACGTTGAACGCTGGTAAACCGTAGCCGTTTTCGGCGGCGTGGTCCAGCAATTGACGCATGGATACGAGAGGCATAATTAACTCCAGAAGTACTATTAAAAAATTTAACCTGGCAAACTCAGTTGTCGCCGACTTTCACTATTTTCATTGCGTTGGTGCCGCCGACCTGCCCCATAGGTTCGCCCCAGGTCACGACGATCTTATCGCCCTGACTGACGAAACCTTTTTTCAGCAAAACAGCTTCTGCTGCTTTCAACACGGCATCGCGATCCGTTGAGTACGGCGAATTGAATGTGCTGACATTGCGGTACAGCGCGACTTTACGCTGGGTGACAATACTCGGCGTCAACGCAAACAAAGGTACATTAATGCTGTGGCGGCTCATCCACAAAGCCGTGGAGCCAGATTCTGTTAAAGCGACGATCGCTTTAACACCCAGATGATGCGCCGTAAATAACGCACCATACGCAATCGACTGATCAATACGGGTAAACGCCAGATTCATAAAATCAGAATCGAGCTTGGATTCCTGAAATTTCTCGGCATCAAGACAAATGGCCGACATGGCTTCCACCGTCTCGACCGGATATTTACCTGAAGCCGTTTCGGCCGATGCCATCACTGCGTCTGTGCCATCCAGTACCGCATTAGCGACGTCGGACACTTCAGCACGCGTCGGCACCGCATTCACGATCATGGACTCCATCATCTGGGTCGCGGTAATCGCCAGTTTATTTGATGCGCGCGCCATCTTGATCATGCGCTTTTGCAACGCAGGCACAGCGGCATTACCAACTTCAACCGCCAGATCACCACGCGCCACCATGATGCCATCGGAGGCATCGAGAATTTCCTGCAATGCCGGGATCGCCTCTGAACGCTCGATCTTGGCAATCATCATCGGCTTGTGATTATAGGCTTCACCAGCAATATTCGATAAGTGCCGCGCCATTTCCATATCCGTCGCATTTTTCGGAAACGAAACGGCGACGTAATCAGCCTGAAAGGACATCGCTGTCTTGATGTCTTCCATGTCTTTCACCGTCAACGCTGGCGCCGTCAGACCACCGCCCTGACGATTAATTCCTTTATTGTTCGACAGCTCACCGCCAATTTTGACGACGGTGTGAATCTCATTCCCGGCGATCCGTTCAACTTGCAGCACGATCAGGCCATCGTTGAGCAACAAAATATCGCCTGCACGCACATCGCGTGGCAAGGCTTTATAGTCCAGTCCGACGCGTTCCTGATTACCGATACTGCAATCGGCATCCAGAATGAATTTATCGCCATCAGCAACCACAATGCGCGTATTTTCAAACTTGCCGATACGGATTTTAGGCCCCTGCAAGTCTGCCATGATCGCGACTTCACAACCACATTCAGCCGCCGCCTGACGTACCATCGCGGCACGGTCAATATGATCCTGCGCCTTACCATGAGAAAAATTCAGGCGTACTACATTTACGCCCGCCTTAATCATGCGTTTGAGAGTGGCCACATCGTTAGACGCGGGGCCTATGGTGGCGACGATCTTGGTTGCACGCAGCATCTGGTCTCCTGAATTATTTTTTATAAGATGAAGCTAAACGATGATCAAGCTTCGCAGCAAAACACTCTTATTTCGCCGCGCGTTGCAACAGTATCTCAACCGCTGGCAAAGTCTTGCCCTCCAAAAACTCGAGGAAAGCGCCACCACCGGTAGAAATATAACCAACACGATCGGCTATGTTGTATTTTGCAATGGCTGCCAGTGTATCGCCACCACCGGCAATCGAGAACCCTGCGGAATCCGCAATGGCCTGTGCCAGCACCTTAGTACCGTTACCAAACTGATCGAATTCAAACACGCCGACCGGACCGTTCCAGACGATAGTGCCAGCTTTTTTGATTTGCTCTGCCAGCAGCGCCGCGGTCACCGGACCGATATCCAGAATCATGTCGTCATCGGCGACATCAGCAACGGCTTTTACCGTTGCCACTGCTGTCGGAGCAAATTCTTTTGCGCACACTACATCTGTCGGAATAGGTACGGAAGCGCCACGCTTTGCCATCATATCGATAATGGCTTTGGCTTCATCGACCAGATCCGCTTCTGCCAGAGATTTGCCAATTTTCAGACCAGAAGCCAGCATAAAGGTATTTGCAATACCGCCGCCGACAATCAGGTTATCAACTTTATCTGCAAGCGATTTGAGGATAGTCAGCTTACTGGAGACTTTGGAGCCTGCCACGATTGCAACCAGTGGGCGTGCCGGATGACCCAGTGCTTTGCCCAATGCATCTAATTCTGCGGACAACAAAGGACCAGCGCAGGCAATCGGCGCAAATTTTGCAATGCCGTGCGTTGTCGCTTCAGCGCGATGTGCTGTACCAAACGCATCGTTCACGTACACATCGCACAACGCTGCCATTTTCTGCGCCAGCGCATCGTCATTTTTCTTTTCACCTTTGTTGACGCGGCAGTTTTCCAGCAATACCACCTGACCAGGAGCGACATCAACGCCGTCTACCCAGTTTTGCTTCAGCGTTACAGGTACCCCCAACAACTCGGCCAAGCGCACGGCAACGGGTGCCAGCGTATCTTCAGGCTTGAACTCACCTTCCGTCGGACGTCCGAGATGGGACGTCACCATGACAGCCGCCCCCGCTTGCAATGCTTGTGCGATAGCAGGTACGGAAGCACGGATACGCGTATCTTCGGTGATATTCCCGTTATCGTCTTGTGGCACATTGAGATCGGCACGGATAAAAACACGTTTGCCTTGAAGCTGATTAGCTGCGATCAGATCGCTGAGTCGGTTGAATTGCATCGTTGTCTATGTGGCAAGGTTAAAAAGCAGTGTTCCGGCCAGCGTAAGCAACAGCAACGAGGTATTTCTTCACTGTTGCAGGTTTGAATCGATGCTGACGCGGATGAAACCGCTATTTTACCAAAGCCCCAGCGCCTGCTACAGCGTTTTCCGGCCTAATTGCATGCATACCAGTGACGTACGCGCGAATTCACAGATAAAGCCGTGCCAGCGTGAATACCAGCATGCCAAAAATGATGGTTTGCAGCATATCTTTACGAATCAGAAAAAAGACGGTAGCAAGTACGCCGGCAATCAAACGGGGATTATGCCAACTGACATCCAGTTGCGCGTTAGTCAGCAATAAATCCGGAACGATGATGGCAGCCAGCGCGCAGGCTGGCGCATAGCGCAGGGCTTCCTGTACGCGCTTGGGTAATTGAATCCGGTTCCCTGCCAGCCAAAAACTGCTTCTGGCGATAAATGTTGCCAGAAACAATAAAAAAATAACCATCCAAATATCAACGGCGCTCATCGCTTGCCCTCTACATTCTGCCGGTCTCGACGTGATTCGCGCCATTCATCGACCAACATTGCCGTCCCCATGCCTGCAATAACAGCAATTAACAACCCCAGCTTATACGGCACAGTAAATGCAAGTAGTGCAACAACACTGGCAACCAATACCCCGACTATCGCGGCATGGTTCATCATTAACGGCAACATGATGCAGAGAATCGCCAGCGTGCCAGCGAATCCCAGTCCCCAGCTCGCTGGCACCTGACTACCTAACAGAACACCAATCACGGAGCCGATTTGCCAGGAAGCCCAGTTAGGAAAAATCAGGCCTTTCAGATAGGCTAGCTTCCCTTTTGCATCAGCGAACTCAGGAAAACGCTGAATGAACAAAGTGACAGAAAAATCACCGGATAAATACCCGAGCCACGCACGGGTGCGCCACGGCAGGTGGGAAAAATGCGGAGACAAGAGCGCTGAAAAAATCACAAACCGCAAATTCACCACCAAGGCAGTCACAAAAATCACCCATAAAGGGGCATGCGCCGCAATCAGAGGCAGCGACGATAATTGCGCCGATCCGGCGAAGACGATCAGCGTCATTCCCAGAGCTTGCGGCACACTCAGCCCTGCCTTAATCATGGCGACACCGACCACCAGCCCCCATGCACCGACACCGAACCAGGTGGGCGCTCCCACTTTAAGCGCGGCTTTGGTCGCAGCTTGATCAGATTCAAATGACATGAGATTTTTTGCAATAGAAAAGTCCGCGATTTTACCGTTGAATCAAAAAGCACGCTGATCAGGCGACAGCAAGCGGCAGGAATCCGTTAAAATTCTCGTCTGGCGTTTTAACTTTATGGAATCATCATGACCACATCTAACACCGCGAATAACGTAGTCGAGCTGCAAGCCAAAGATTTGCCTGCCTATTGCCCTAACCCTGCGATGCCGCTCTGGTCTTCACATCCACGCGTTTTTCTGGATCTGTCGCATAGCGGCTCAGCAACCTGCTCATACTGCGGTACGCAATATAAATTAGCGCCTGGTACTGTCCTCAAAGGACATTGATCAGCACCATCAGCTATGCCAGCCAAAAAGCAATTTAACGGTAGTGCAGATGAAGCCGAGGCAGCATTTTATGCCGCCCTCGCCCGCGCCGATCTCGACGCACTGATGGCGCTCTGGGCGGATGACGAAGAAATCGTCTGCATTCACCCCGGTGCTCCGCGCCTGATCGGGCATGCAGCGATACGCACATCTTTTGAGACTATCTTTGAAAGGGGTAGCGTACAGATTCATCCAACACAATTGCATGCCACGCATACGATGGCGACAGCCGTACATAGCGTGATTGAACAAGTCACGAAAACCAGCGACGCGATGCCGGAAGTTCACATTCTGGCGACTAACGTTTATCTCAAAACACCGCACGGCTGGCGCATTACCATGCATCACGCCTCAGTTGCAGCGGGCAAAGCACCTCTGGATTTATTTAAAGCCAGTGTTCTGCATTGAAATTGTATTGAAATATTGAGATGAAATATCTGGCTCCAGCCTGGCTACCCGGCGGTCATTTGCAAACGATTTATCCGGCCACGTGCGTCAGCAAACCAGTGGTCAGCTTCCGCCGTGAACGCTGGCAGACGCCAGATGAAGATTTCATCGACGTTGACTTTATCGATGGCAAAGCGGGACAACCATTCGTTGTCTTGTTTCATGGGCTGGAAGGCTCGAGCGATAGCCACTATGCACGCGCGCTGATGGCGGCAGTTCAGGCACGAGGCTGGTCCGGTGCGATTCCGCACTTTCGCGGTTGTTCAGGTGAACTGAATCAGGCACCACGGTTTTATCATTCCGGCGATGCCGAAGAACTTGACTGGGTCATTCGTCGCCTGCATGCAAAGCATCGGAAAACAAATGCGGCCGCGCCCTTGTTCGTCGCTGGCGTATCCTTGGGCGGCAATGCCCTGTTACGCTGGCTGGGTGAGTCGCAGCAGCAGGCAGAAATTATTCATGCCGCCTGCGCGGTCTCTGCGCCACTAGATCTGACCCAAGGCGGTGCATCATTATCCAGCGGCATCAACATGCTGTACACCCGCATGTTTCTAAAAACACTGAAACCCAAATGCTTAAAAAAACTGGAACAATTCCCGGGATTGTTTGACAGGAATCGCTTACTTGAAGCAAAAAATTTATACGAATTTGATAATGTCGTCACCGCCCCCTTGCATGGTTATCTGGATACAGATGATTACTGGCACCGGGCCAGTGCAAAACATGTGCTGAACGACATTACTATTCCAACGCTGGTACTGAATGCTAAAAACGATCCGTTTCTTCCAGGCCGGTATCTGCCCTTGAATGCGGCGAATTGTGTGCAGCTCGACTATCCTGAGCATGGCGGGCACGTCGGTTTCGTCAATGGAAAAATCCCCGGCCAGCTTGACTGGCTGCCACAAAAAATTCTTCACTTTTTTGACAAGGCGACACATGGATGACATCGTCAAAGCAGCAATGGCAAAGTGGCCCGATGTGCCCGATTGTTATGGCTGGCTGGCATTGGATGCGCGCGGTAACTGGCGCATGCGCGATGCACGCTGCCAGGCACTGAATCTGCCGGGCGACATCATCCGCCATTCTGCGTTGACCAACTTCATCAACCGCAACTACACCGTTGATGAACGCGGCTGCTGGTTTTTTCAGAATGGGCCTCAACGAGTATATGTTGATTTGGAAACGACGCCGTATATTTTACGTACAGGCATACTGGGTATGCAGACACAAACGTCTGAAGCATTTACTGACATTGACCATGCATATATAGTTGAAGAAGGAAATATAGTATTCAGGTCTGGTCATCGGCTGGCGCAAATCGACGATAGAGATTTAGTCGAAGTATTACCTTGTATTTGGAGCGGAACAAAGCCGGCTGATGACGAAATGCTTACCAGCTGTCTGGATGAATGCAGTAATCCGATCGATCTCATGTTGCATTACAAAGAACTGAATATGCCTTTAAAAAAAGGCAAACTACAAAATTTACGCCAACTTTGCGGTATCCAGGCTCATCCTAGACCTGATGTCTAAAATTACAAACAACTTACTAGGCGCAAAAACATCGCAATAAAATTCAACTTACTGATGAACGCGAAAGCACCTTTACTCCATAAGAAATTTCTATTACTAATAAGAACTGAATTCAGCAATCACACAAGTCATTCCGATTGACGCTCACAAACCAAAACAATACTGGAACATAAATCTGGATATTGTTGCCCGAGTTGATAACATCCCTCAAGATACTCAGCAGATATTACATCAGTCGCCAATAAGCGATCCCATTGAAAATTAGCCAAAGCTTTAAAAAATACACCTGTCCGGTGAACAACTCGAAAGCCTGCCTCAACAACATCTCTTTCCATTGTGTTAAGTGAATACGTTCGCCGATGTCCATGTACTTCTTCGGCCGGCGTGACCGCGGCATTATGAGAAATCAATCCCATTTTGACAGCAATTTGTCGTGAAGGAGCATTGGCATTTGGACATGCTAATAAAAAGCGCCCACGATCTGCAAGCCATTCATTATTGACACGCTTCAAAACACGAACGGGATCATCGAGATGCTCCAGCACATGTGTCATGACTATATTCTCAAATTTTTCAGGTAATACAAGACTTTCAAAAGTGGAATGAATTATCTTGGCACGACCTTCTAGACGCTTTGCAGCCATGTGAATCGCATCTTCTGACGCCTCCACGCATGTAAGAGAAGAAAAGTGTTCAAGCAAACGCAAGCTGAAAGCCCCCTGATAGCTCCCCAACTCCAGCATTTTCCCAACTTTAAAAAAAGGGGAAAATGTCCGGATCATGAATGGATGCATCACATCAAAGTCAAAGCTATAGGCGTACTGCCTTTCTTGAACATCCTGTGTCTCTTGATTGTAATTTCTCGTCATAAATTGCCATTTTCAAATTTTTCTTGCAATGCTAGTCTCATCGTCTCAGTGCCGTTGTGCTCGCTTACCATGAAAAATCCAGCCTTGATATACAAATTTCTCGCAGCGACATTCTCACTAGCGACTTCCAGCTCAATTGTCTCAAATCGCTGATCACGAACATAATTGATCGCAGCTGTAAGCAAGGCATCAGCCAGCCCTTGTCCCTGAGCCGCAGGAATGACACTGACGCTAGTAATAAAGGCATTTGTACGAGCAAGATCATTGGTATAGCAAGCTAGCAGCGCAGATAACTCTCCGCCGGTCCACGCCTCAAATCTGGTCGCGCGCAAGGCTATTTTTTCCGCATACTCCAATAAATCAACCCGGTTGTTTAACGGAGGTATGAAACAACGATCACAAGCATGTAAATGCACCAACACCTGCATAACTGTTGACCCATTTATAGATAATTGCAAGTGCTCGTCAGAGTTCAAGTTGCGCTATTCCAAATCCAAATTTACCAAATTGGTTACCGTTATATGCCAGGTAAATTTTTTCATCACATTGGAAAATATGCGGGTAACATTGCATGTCACTATCCCACTCTCCAGCAGCACCTGGTAAAGGGCAAGCCTGATCATCTCGTTCCCAGGTTTGTAAATCATCTGACCAAGCATGACCGAGACGGTAACCACGTGCCTTATTAGTACGAAAGTCAGTTGCCTCACGATAACAAAAAAACATATGATATCGAGAGGCTATTTGCAAAACTGTTGGTAATGCCTGGCATTCGTCTTCCCCTAAAATATCAGGAATAATCTGGTGCCCGCCGTCTTTATGCCAGTTAATGCCATCATCTGAAACAGCATGTCCAATCTTGTATATACGCTCAGGTGCTGCGCTATCACTGTACCGCTTCCAGTTTCGACCAAAAATGTACCACATATGGAACTGATCATTATTTTTTAGTACGAAACCATCACCAATCAGACAAGCCTCGTGTAATGAACTGCTCAGAATTGGGCCATCACCTACACGCTGAAAAGTTAAACCATCATCTCGACTAATAGCAATTCCAATTCCTGTTTCGACGGAAACAGCCACTCGCCGACTCCAACCGCAGGTATAAGCATAAATTTCTTTCCCCACCCTTAGCACATTCATCGGGAAAATACCATGTTCATCAAAGCATCCTAGCTTCCCAGGGGCGATCACATCATCACTGGAAATACGCAAAACAGTGCTCAGCGTTTTATCCATATCTACAAACGCAATCTTGCTGAGAAATTTTCCTGACGCATCTTCTACGCGAGTTGAAAAATAAATCCTGACAAAGTCGTCAAATATCAAAGTTTGTGGCGACTGAGCAAATCCGATTCCATTATCAACAACATGATGTTGCGTAGGATCAAAAATTTTTCCTAATTTACGCCATCTCATGTCTCACCCTAATATTCCATCCAACTCCGCCATACCAAAACCAAATTTTCCGACCTGGTCCCCAAGATAAAACATATAGATTTTTCCATCTAGTTCGAAAACATGTGGGTAACTGACCATTTCAGTATCCCAACCATGATCGGAAACATTGATCCCAGCTTTTTCGTCATCTCTGGTCCAGTCAATCAAATTTTCACTTGATGCATAACCAATCCGGTATCCAAACTCTTTACTTCGATAATTTTCACTATGTCTGTAACAAAAAAACATATGGTATTTCCCGTTCGAGAAAATCACATCCGGACTTGCCTGAGCCTCGTCGTCCTCAATACGGCTCTCAATCAGATCTCGATTATTTTTATCCCAATTTAAACCATCGTCAGACACTGCCATACGGATTTTATAGACTGGCTCGGGTCTGCCTGCAACGATCTTCCACTTGGTTCCAGCAATATAAAATAGATACCAGCGGCCATTAAAATAGCGGATTTTAGGTCCGCTAATGACAAATGGTTCATGAAGGGAATATCCCAACACAGGACCAGATCCTATTTTTTTAAAATGCATTCCGTCATCACTCTCAGCACAGCCAATCGCCACATTGAAAGGAACGGATTCACAGCGGGTCCATCCAGCATAATAGGCCATGTAACCTTGATTTTTTTTTATGACAGATACAGGATAGATACCGAATTCGTCAAAAGCACCGACATCTCCCATTGGAAGTATCGGTTGATCCGAAATGCGGACAATTTTATATAAATTTTTTCTGTCCAGATCGACAAAAGCAGAATGACTGACATACTGCCCGTTCACATCTGGCAATGGCCTACAAGAAAAATAGACTCTGACGACATCATCCAGAATAAGCGTTGAGGGTGCTTGCGCAAACTCCTTCAGCCAATCCAGGCCAATCACTTGCTGAGGAGTAAATATCTTACCTTTTTTGATCCATTGGAGCATAGTTATATCAACTCAAACCCTGTTGGTAATTGAGACATCAGACTGTCTCTGGAATTAAACATTAAAACATCAATTATTGATAACCAAGGCAGAAAATCGGCACCGAATTGTGTATAAGAAGGATAACGCGATTGAAGAAAATGTAGTGCAATTCCTTGCTCCATAAATGCAACTTTGCTGTACAGAGCGATACCACCAATAGGATTGATATATTGCGTTGCCTGTAAGTCTTTGCAGATCGATATAACACGATCTTGACTGCTGAGCTGAGGCTGACTTTCAAAGTCTGAAGAAGTCAAAATAGGTGTGGAAATTTCTAAGTAGCGGCATATGATTTTTATGGATGCGGAGAGAAACTGAAATAATTTTTTTTCTTTGCTACTTAAAATTTCTTGCAGTAAAGGTTGTACGGCAGAGAAATATGGCGCTTTTTTGTATGCAGCCTCAAATTGCCGATACAGTTTTTGCCCATCAAATTCGTCAGAGATCAAACGATCGGCAATGTAAGTTTGGTCAGATGCATTTTTGAGTGGCAAAGAAAAAATTACTTCCTGATTATTGCGTAACATCCGGTTCCTGTTGATCCAGCCTTTTTTTGTGTATTTGATATTATCATAAAGAACAAATATATCGACAGCGCTAATCAGTTGAAAATAACCGACATAAGGCAAAAAATATGGCTGCATTATCCCGACTTTCACATCTGTTCTCCTAGTAATTTTTAGCTCATTATGATTCATAGGTAAGCAAGAACGTAAACGACGTTTATATCCCTATCTTTTTTCGTTTTTCATCAACAAGTTCTTCTTTATGTAAAACCGACCATTCTCGTTCACGTGCATCAATGACGGATTGCTCGTAATATTGAGCGTCCTTTTCACGTCTTGCGATATCCAGCTGTTGCATCGCGGCTCTCCAATTCGCCTGAATCGCATAGGCTTCGGCCAGGGCAATATGTTGCAGCGCTTGCTTACCCTGGGCAGCGTAGACCTTTGCCAGTAAATTCTGCAATTTTGCATCTTGCCGATACATCACAACCTGATCCCGCAGGTATGCACCGGCAACCTCATCTTTCTTAGCCGACAATAAGGCCTCAACATATTGGTACACCAGACCGCGCGACAAAGGCAACTGCTGTATCGCCTTTTCTGCGTTCGCTGCAGCCTGTTCAAATTGCTTGTTTCCCAGTTGAATGTCGATCGCCAGACTGGCAAACATACTGCTGGAATTCAGTATGGTCTTATCGACCTGCGATTTCTCAAGTCTGCCCTTTGCTTGTTCCAGCAAGGTGCTGGCCTTGGCAAAATCCAGCTGTTTAAAGGCAACAAATGCGAGACCATAAGTGCCGGCAATTTTGTCTTCTTCTTTCTCTGATCTGATTTGTGTTTCGAAGAATACTTTCGCGTCCATCAAGCCTTGTATGGTCGAATCCTGCAACACCCGGATTCGCGCCTTGGTCAGGTAAAACTCCAGACTATCTGCCCGCTGCCTGTAGCGCTGCCCCAACATTCTCGCCTGAATATCGGCGATCCGTTCACTGGTTAAGGGATGGCTGCGCAGATAGGCTGGTGCGTTATCGGTGTAGTTACGCATAGACGCTTGTAAGCGACCAAAAAAACTCACCATGCCAGCAGTGTCAAAACCGCTGTCATTTAAAATCTGAAAACCAACCCGGTCAGCTTCCCGTTCCGCTTCACGACTGAAATTGAGCTGGCGCTGTATTGCCAACCCCTGCCCGCCCATCGCAACCGCCATTGCCGCGTCAGGGCTGGTACGGGCAGCAAGCACTGCCAGAGCCAATGCAGCTAAAGGAATATAAGAGTCAAATTTCTGGCTGGTCAGCATGCGGGCAATATGACGTTGCGCAACATGCCCTATTTCATGCCCCATGACTGAAGCAAGCTCGGATTCCGATTGCGCCGCTAAAATCAGGCCAGAGTGAAAGCCGATAAATCCACCTGGAAATGCAAATGCATTCAGTACCGGATCGCGTACTGCGAAAAATTCGAAATCATAGGTCGTCTCTCCCCTCGCATCAGGCCGCGCATCCAGCATTTTGTTACCTAAGCGGTTCAGATATTCAGAAACAGGTCCATCATCCATGAAATCCGGGTCACGTCGGACGCTGTTCATGATTTGCTCACCCAACTTACGTTCCATGAGTGGCGACAACTCCTCACGGGAAGTATCGCCCAAGGTCGGCAAATTTTGCGCTGCAGACACGGATAGAAATGATGCTGGCATTAACAAAGTGAAAGTCAGCGTAGCGTAGCAGAACAGCTTTTTCTTCATGTGGTTATTTTTTGATTCCGCGGTGCTATCATGATCCGTTAATGGAAACACTCCGAATATCTTCAACTTTTCACCCTAAATATGACTACTGAAGCCCCGAATTCTGGTCTGACACATTTTAACCAAACAGGTCAGGCACATATGGTCGACGTCGCAGAAAAAAAAGACACGCATCGTACTGCCATCGCGGCAGGGAATATACGAATGAAACCAGAGACACTCGCCATTATTCAACAAGGCTCAGCAAAAAAAGGCGATGTCCTTGGCATTGCGCGCATTGCTGCAATTATGGCAGCAAAACGAACCAGTGACCTGATTCCGCTATGCCATCCACTCGCTCTTACCAGAGTCAATGTGGATTTTAACATTGCAGAAAAGACCTCTTCGGTTCAGTGCATTGTTCAGGTAGAAACCGTCGGGAAAACCGGCGTCGAAATGGAAGCACTCACCGCCACGCAGATAGGCTTACTCACCATTTATGATATGTGCAAAGCGGTTGATCGCGGGATGGTAATGAGCGATATACGTGTTATGGAGAAGCATGGGGGCAAATCTGGCGACTGGATCAGTCTGATTGATGATGCAGGGGAAAACTAATTCAGTATGCGTTCCCCTGCGTGCTGTTGCGCTACTCATTTTTGTCAAAGTCATTTTTACGATCATGTGAATACCAGTAAAAATGACCGCCCACAGTTTCTGTCTCTTGTAACGGATGAATCCAGAGAACATTTGGTTCTGGTGGCATTGAGTCAATAGAAAATTTATGGGGAGTTACGTGGCAGCATTTTTTTAAACACATTCATATATCGCGGATCCAATTCTGCTTTAGCACGCCAGTAGTCAAAATATTCAGGGTAACCATCTGGATGCAAGCGTTGTAATGTCCGCATTACCTGAATAGCTTGATCGTGTCGGCCATTCAGAACACACACCTCTGCTAGTTTGTTTAAATTATGCATAAAACCAAACCGGTACGTAGCTCGCTCTATAAAAGCAATTTCATCGTCATTCATCCCTTCTGCGGGAACGATACCCATCAATTTAAAATAATCGTAAAACTGGGGAAATATGGTGATAGCAGGTTGCTGTAACGATTTCTGATTTTTAGCCCCCTCAGATCTTAATACATCAAATGCCTGCACTACTCGACGATAATCCAAGCTCAAAACCACGATAAGCACCAATGTCATCAATGCTCCACTGATAATCAACACTGAAGGTAATACCACGCCGTTTGCCGGCCAGCGATTTTGTTGCAGCATACCCATTAGCATAGCGACAGGTAACAAAATATAGGCATACCAAAGTGGAAACTCCACCATGCTATGCACCATGACTGCCAATAAGCAAAAGCTGGCAAAACGCACAGCCAAACTTTGCCCACTCAAAACGCATGTTTGGTATACCCACCAAGATAGAAATGCCAATAGAATAATAGTGAACGGCCAGCCCATTTCTGCTGCAAGATTCAACGCCACATTATGACTGTGTTCAGCATAAGTAGATGAGGGGAAATTAGCGGCAATACGCACCTGCTCTTCCCCAAAACCAAACCATCCAATCCCTACCCACGGGTGATGCGATGCTATATGCCACGCTTGTTGCCACAAAGCAGCGCGCTCTGAACGGGCACCACCAATGCGCTCAATCACAGACCCCCCCTGCCATCCTAATAATCCAACTATATGAGACTCAAAAAATACGAGAAAAAAATAGAGACATACATAGCCCAACAAAATAGCGCTGGGAATAGTCTTAGGATGCTCATCTTTGCGCAATAAGAGGAGTGCATAGGCTGGAATGATAATCCAACCTATGCGTGATTGCGTCATGACCAAACCGAGCAATAACATGATTGCACTGATAACACTCGGTATGTTGGATAACCGCTGTACTCGATATAAAAAAATCATACCCGCCAAGCCAAAGCAAAGTATTAATGCGAGCTGATTAGGCTGCGCAATATTACCGTAAGGACGAGGAAAAATCATTGTTTTCCCCATGTACATTACGACAGGTGCCAAAGACAGTCCAGAAACCTGAAGAATTTGAATAACCACAGACAACAGGCTGGCGATAAAAAATGCACTCGCCATCATCAGCGCCAAATGATCCCTCTCCTTTCTACTCTGCGAGAGAGACGTACCAATCACAGCGGCTAAAGCAGCAAGAAAAAAATAAGCTACTGGCAATAATAAATCTGCCCAAGATTGATGTTGAAAAAACAAATATTGAATCAACATCAATAAAGGAAAGCTCAGAAACAATTTTGTTATTGCATGTCCATGCCAGAAAAATGCATTTTCCCTCGCTAATACGGCACCCGCCACAATGAAGGAAACGATGATTGCCACATCATTCACGTAAGAACGAAGTGGATGTAGATGGTAAGGAATCAGAAATGAAATTACCACGCCCATAGCCAGTAGCAATATGGGAAAACGATGTTGATGAATCACTTGTCAATTAATTAGGTTGGTCAATAGTTGGAGGCGCTCTTCATCTGTCCTTGCATATGTTGCGCATCAGCAATATGCAGTGCATTGATACATCATCTGAACTTATGTTACATCAGCAATAATATCGACAATATTGTCGACATCTGACAATGATAAATCTGGATAAATAGGTAAGCAAAGCACCATTTCGGAGGCATGGTGAGCAATGGGCAAGCCTGCTTTATCTGCGGAAGCCAGTTTGCTGTACATCTCAAATTCAGAAATCAATGGATAAAAGTAGCGTCGAGGGTGAATATTAAAAGACTTCAATTTCAGATACAGTGCATCCCTGCTCAAGGGGAAGTGAGCGTCGATTAACACAGGAAAATATGAATAGTTAGAGCGTTGTTGTCCATTACGATCCAGACATCTGACACCCTTGATTGAACTTAATTTTTCCCTGTAACGCGCATCAATTTGTCCTCGCTTTACAATTGCCTGATCAACATACTTTAATTGCAGCAGGCCAAGCGCAGCGTTCATTTCGCTCATCTTGCCGTTGATTCCTGTAGAAATCACACTGACTTCATCCTCAAACCCAAAATTTTTCAGATCATCAATCAGATTTTTCATTGCGGGATCGGCTGAAATAATCGCCCCCCCCTCAAATGTATTAAACACTTTGGTTGCATGGAAACTCAGAACGGAAAGGTCCCCCTCATTCAGAACACTGCCATGATCTCCCACAACACCAAATGCATGGGCAGCGTCGTAAATGACTTTTAATTTATATTTATCAGCAATTTTCTGAATTTTTTCGACGTCACAAGGATGTCCATAGCAATGCACAGCTAAGATCGCAGAGGTCTTTTCAGTAATCGCCGCCTCGATTTTGTCAGGATCAAGATTTAAAGTCACCGGATCAACATCTGTAAAAACTGGCGTAAGGCCATTCCACAGAAGCGCGTGCGAAGTGGCGACGAAAGAATAAGGCGTCGTAATAACTTCACCTTCAATATGAAGTGCTTTAAACGCAGCGAGCAAAGCGATCGTCGCATTGGCAAACAAAGAGATATAGGGCACCGCTAAGTATTGACACAAAGCCGCCTCCAACTGCTGATGAAATGGTCCGCAATTAGTCAAAATCCGGCTATCCCACATCTTCTCCAGATAAGGAATAAATTCATCCAAAGGAGGTAACTCGGGTCGGGTCACATAAATAGAGGTGACACTATGTTTCGGCATCAGATAAATTCCTTGATATCAAAATGAGTATCTTTCTTAACTACTTCAAATGTTGCAGGTGCTTGATCTTCACACCAACGTTTCCACATATGTCGTAAAGCGCATTCGAAAGAATCCGCAACCAATCCCTGCTGACAAAAGGCAGAATCAAGAAAGCGTTGTCGTAATCCCATGCGAATTTCCGACAGTTCCCGAAGTTGCAAGGCAATAGCACTACCCTTGCTGACAAAATCGTCAGGCCCTTCAGCAACAAATATTGACTGCAAACCAACATGGGAAAGATTGCTAGCTCCTTGTCGTCCTGAAATTGTTGAGCCAATCATTGTTAGCGTGGGAACACCCATCCACAATGCATGATTCGTCGTCGTACCACCGGTATAAGGAAAAGTATCAAGGCAGACATCAACTTTGTGATGAAGTGCTAGGTAGTCTCGCATATTAGTACGCTGATACAGCGTCAATCTATCCTCAGAAATTCCTTCTTCCTCCAACCACGTCAACAACTGCTGGCAACTTTCTCTTGCGGGTAATCCACCAAAAATCATTGTTGATTCTGGTATCGCTCTCAATAATTTACCCCAAAGCGCGATCACTTCCCGATTGATCTTATCGATCCGGTTAAAACTACCAAACGTTATGTGGCCATTGCTTAAAGCAGGCAAAGCGTTGACCTCTGGAGCATCATGCTGTGGCTGAAACGTAATTGAAATTGGAATAATTGCCAGCTTTTCGACAAATTGCTGCGCTACCTTTTCTGGCGGAATAAAGTAACGATCACCGATGTAATAATCCATCGATGTCAGGCCCGTTGTCCCGGGATATCCGATCCAGCTTGCTTGTATCGGGGCAGGCTTTCTTGCAAACGTCAGAAGTCTATTCAATGCAGTATGACCGGAGAGATCAATCAGAATATCAATCTTATCGGCATGAATCATTTCTGCAAGCTTATCGTCAGATAAATTAGCCACTTTCAGCCAAGAGCGCACATACGCTTTCATCCGTTGCGTAACGTTATCCTCTACAGGATTATTGCTATACACGTAGATATGTAATTTTGTTTTTTTTGCGAGTGATACCAGAATTGGTTCAAAAAAAGACGCTACAGCATGATTAAATAAGTCTCCAGACACAAAACCTATTTTTAAAAATCGTTCAGTATCAACAGTATTATCGTACTCAAACTTCTTATCACTAAGGGATGCTTCATATTGAGTTCCAAATAAACAATGTTCATTAAATAATTCATTTGCAGTCACCGATGTTTTATGACTTAAACAAAATAAATAATTACTATATGCACCATTAAACTCTGGATTTAGCTCTACTGATTTTTTGAAGCTTTCAACCGCATTATCAATTTGTCCGCTATCTTTATAATAAGATCCTAAATTGTTGACTGCCAGATAAAATTCAGGATTTATTTTTAATGCTTCTTTTGTGGATTCAATCGCGCGATCAAGGTCGCCACGGGCAGCGTAAACATTTCCAATGTTTACAAAGTAATCTGGTGTATTACCTGAGTAAAATACAGCAGCCTTAAAACTTTTTAATGCATCATCTAGTTGCAATAAACCCAAGTAAGCTAAGCCCAAATTATTATGAGCATCAGCGACGCTATCGTCATTGGCTAAAGCACGTAAAAGAGATTTTTTTGCATTTACATAATCGCCTTGGCTATTTAATTCACGTCCAACCTCATTTAACAACTCAGCGCTAACAGATGGTATTTTTACAATCTGACGAAATGCTGTCTGAGCATTAACAATATCTCCGCTAGCCAGGTAAAGATTTCCCAAGGAAAAAAATGAATTCGCATCGTCAGGATTCGACTTAATCGCATTCTTTATTATTTCAATAAACTTATCATGCTTTTTCAGTTGCAGTAACACACTCGTCAGATTACGATAAATGTCTGTCGATTGTGGGTTCAGTTTTAATGCTTGCTCATAGCACTCTATTGCCTCTTCAGGCTTATCTACATCAACCAGGATATTTCCTTTGGCTACCAATGCCTGAAAGAAAACAGGGTTATATCTGATTGCAATGTTATAAGCATCTATGGCTTCATGCGTATTCTCAAGCTTTGCCAACGCATTACCTTTATTGTAGTGCGCTGCGGCATAAGAAGGGTCAAGTTCAATAGCTGCGTTATATGATGATAGAGCCTCAGAAAAACGCTCCATTTTCATGAGCACATTACCTTTATTCAGGTGCGCTCTAGCCATTTGAGGATGGATAGTCAACAGATGCTCATAAGTGGATAAGGCCAGATCAAAGCTACCCTGATCCTCCAAATCATTTCCCTTTTTTAGAATTAATTTGGCTCCGTCATCGCCTGCCTTTACAGTATTTTCTGCGTCAGAACGTGTTCCAAAAATACTTTTGATTCGTTGTAAAAAACCGTTTTTTTCCATTGAGAGCTCTGATATTGTCGAATGATTCTTGAGTTCAATTATT
This sequence comes from Cognatundibacterium rivi, assembly GCF_018139565.1. Lineage (GTDB taxonomy): Bacteria > Pseudomonadota > Gammaproteobacteria > Burkholderiales > Burkholderiaceae_D > Undibacterium > Undibacterium rivi. The sequence continues at coordinate 908,671 of NZ_JAGSPK010000001.1, read as the reverse complement.
TCAAATGATGCATCAACCACTGGGTCAAATCATCGACATATTGATCGGTATAACCAATTTCCAACAATTGCCACTTAAAGACGTTACCTAACTGCGCTTTTTTATACACATTCAATTTGTTTTGCCGCTTGAATTCTGCAACTTTTTGTTCCATTTTCAGCAGAAGTTCTTTTTGTCTGCGTTCAAATTCTTTTTTACCTTTGTTACCTGATTCTGTTTTTTTTTCACGTTCAGCGTAAAAATTTGCTAACGCAATACCGAACTCTTTCGACTTAGTTACATTGAACCAATCAAACAACATAAAACATTCTTCCTTCCCTCGAAAATTTAATTAGACAACATCATTCATATTGAAAAATATCATCTCATATCACAAGTTAAAACAAGCAAAAAAAGATTAAAATTTTCTCTAAAAGGATGCGTCTTTGGGAACAAAACCGATCATTTCAGCAGTCTCTTTATTCAATAAAACGGTCCAACTATTGCGAGCAGAGACAATTGGGAGAAAAACCACCTGACTCCTATTAAGACCAGATTTAGCTATCTGGGCGTCAATTAACACATCATCTGCCGGATATTGTTTATACAGATCATCAACACTACTAGCTTCACGCACAACCTGATTTTTTGATAATGCATAGTCTTGCCAAAATGCTGGCATTACACCTTTTAACTGCCCCGTCACAGATAACACCATCAACTCCGTACGCTCACTTTCACTTTGTGCGGCACGCATGCTTAACAATCGAGGGCCTGTCATTGATAATCGACGGAAATCAGGCGCAGCATCAGGTAGTTTATTTTCAGTAATTTGAACCTGCGTGACAACATCGAACTGTTTTCCGTTAAATACAACTACGACTGGTCTTGCCAAAAAAACGATGTACATCCCATATAGCAAACCAATTAATTGCAATAGTCCGACAATCACCAAGTCTCTTACTAATTCGCTCTTGCTCTTTTTTAAGTCAAACACGACAAATGTCAATAAAGGGCCAAGAACAAGATCAACACCTATCACTAAAAATAATAAATTTAAACCTCCGCAGAGCTGATCATAAGGAGCTGGATACCAGACTAATTTCACTACCGATGTGACTAATGCAGCGATAATTAGAGATATGATAGCGTGGTAAGAAAAAGCTTTGAATTTAAGACGGTAGATATTCATTGCGTATAAAAAATAAAAACGAACTATATCGGTATACTTTACTACAAGCGTAACACAATAAAAAAACCCGCCAAAAGGCGGGTTTTTTACAACATTTTCCAGATTAACGGCATTCAGCAGGAACGTATTTTTTATCTGTGGTTGTAGTACATTTCCAAGTAACCACGCCACTACCGACTACAGGTGTCAATACTAAAACAGCGTTTTGTGCTTTAGCTGTACCAGTACCTGTTAAAACACCACTAGAACATGAAACAGAAGCAGTATTCGTTGTTGCAGTTGTAATATTAGTAACACCATTACAAGCTGTAGCGTCAAGTTGCCCACCTGCAGAAGCAATATTTTCAGAAATTGTTGGCTTAAAACCAGCCATCAAACCCAAAATCTCAGTAACACGACCACGTGTTGTGTAATCTTGATAAGCTGGCAATGCCACTGCTGCCAGAATACCAATAATCGCCACAACGATCATCAATTCGATCAAAGTAAAACCTTGTTGTACTTTTTTAACCAATTTCATAGATTTCATATAGTTCTCCGGATAACAATTAAAAAGGATGACCCTGCACTTCTCACAGCAAACTGTATGCCAGCTATGTAAAATTAAGTCGCAAGAGTAAATTCGCGTTAGCGAGCTTCATATACGTGGAAAAAGTGACGCAAAATGTTAGTTGGTGACATTTTTTGTCAGCCATTCACACTCCAAGTCAGAAACATCCACCTTACCAACGGCTAAATACTGAATTGCATGTGAGTGCCACTGATATCAATCACATCTCCATGCTGCAATGTATGCGGCTGATCTGTTAGCAACTGTCCGTTTACTTTAGGAAACTCTTTACCTTCAACATGACGGACAATATATCTGTCGGTTTGCCTTGCAATCGCAATAACCTGCGTTCCGGGACTCCCCACTGTTGTCACAGCTTTTGTCAACACCAACTCCTTACCTGCATTAGCACCATTGATCACTTTTATTTTTGCCGGAGCCTGTGTCGTCGCAGGATTTGAGGCAACCGAGGAAACCGCAGTGACCTGAGCACTCTTCTCTACCTGAAAGCGCAATTTGTACTTACCGATGTCAATAACGTCGTCATGCTGAAGTAAATGCTTTTTGACTGGCTGATTGTTAACCAAAGTGCCATTGGTACTCCCCAGATCAAGAACGAAAGAACCGTTTGACGTGGTATCGATAGCAGCATGCTGACCACTGACAGTCAAATGATCAATGACGATATCGTTCCCAATACGCCGACCTATCGTAATACGAGACTTGTTAATACTAACTTCTTGCTGCACCAATCCATTAAAGGTGACGATTATTTTCGCCATAAATCATCTCTCACTCATTCAATTTTCAAAAAATTACCGGAATAGTAACTTTTTCATCCACGACGGACCCGATACCGCCTTTAACTTAAACAAAACAACAGAAGTGTTATCAAAGCCCCCAGCCACATTTGCGTAATCAATTAATGCCCTGCAGCATGTCGGCAAATCACCTTCGTACTGCCGCAATATGTCCTGTATCTGATCGTCAGCAAGCAAGTCAGTCAATCCGTCAGAACAGAGCATATAGACATCGGTGTCATCTGCCTGGTGCACGCTAAGGTCTACCTCAATATTGTCCTGGGTTCCTACCGCTCGTGTAATTAAATTTTTAATCGTTGAAAACCGCGCCTGCGATTCTGAAATTAAACCTGCATTAATTTGCTCCTGGAGCACCGAGTGATCTTCTGTCATTCTTACGAGCGCATGATTACGATAGCGATATGCTCTGGAATCGCCAACATGCGCAAATAAAATTTTATCTTGAGTACAACATGCTACAACCACTGTTGTTCCCATGCCAAAACATTCCGGATTTTCTTGCGAAGTCTGTACGACCTGACGATTTGCTAAATGAATGGCATCTGATATCCAGCGAGACAAATGAATCGATTGGAAACCAAACTTCGTATACCAGGCTGAATCTAGCTTTGCGCAGAGGTAGTCAGCAACGATCTTCGCCGTCATCGCACTGGCAACTTCTCCGGCTTTGTATCCTCCCATACCATCTGCGAGTACAGCACAGCCGTAATCAGAACAGACAACGATCGCATCTTCGTTATGTTTCCTGACTCGTCCAATATCAGACAGTGCAGCAAATTCTAATACATACTGATGTGACATCGATAAATGGCGCTCATTGATTACAGGCTTGGGCACAAACCAAGGAAGTTTAGTTTATTTAATATTGCCTATCGTTGCTAGCTTAACATTAAGGTATTGAGTTTGCACTTCATATACTCAAAAGCAAAGTGTGAGTACGAAAAAAAACCGCGAAAATCGCGGTTTTTTTATTTTGAATATAAGAAAAATTTACAGCATTGCTTTCAACAAACGCGCCATTTCTGACGGATTCTTCGTTGCTTTGATACCGCACTCTTCCATGATGTCCAATTTTGCTTGCGCAGTATCAGCACCACCGGAAATCAACGCACCTGCATGGCCCATGCGTTTTCCTGGAGGAGCTGTCACACCAGCGATGAAACCAACGACAGGTTTCTTCATGTTGTCGCGTACCCAGTAAGATGCATTCGCTTCATCTGGGCCACCGATTTCACCAATCATAATCACAGCGTCTGTATCTGGATCATCATTGAACATCTTCATGATGTCGATGTGTTTCAAACCATTGATAGGATCGCCACCGATCCCAACCGCAGAAGATTGACCCAAGCCGAGTGCAGTCAATTGACCAACTGCTTCGTATGTCAAAGTACCGGAACGTGACACCACGCCGATACGACCTTTGCGGTGAATATGGCCTGGCATAATACCGATCTTGATTTCATCTGGTGTGATCAGACCTGGGCAGTTAGGGCCGAGCAATTTTGTTTTGCTACCAGCTTTAGCCATGCGGTCTTTCAACATCATCATGTCACGAACAGGGATACCTTCTGTGATACAGATTGCCAGATCGAGATCCGCTTCTACCGCTTCCCAGATCGCAGCTGCTGCACCTGCTGGTGGGACATAGATGACAGAAACAGTTGCGCCTGTTGCAGCTTTCGCTTCAGAGACATTCGCGTAAATAGGAATGCCTTCGAAATCTTCACCAGCTTTCTTTGGATTTACACCTGCGACGAAACAGTTTTTACCGTTTGCGTAGTCGCGGCACATACGTGTATGGAACTGGCCAGTTTTACCAGTGATACCTTGGGTAATAACTTTAGTGTCTTTATTAATCAGGATGGACATAGTGATTCCTTGCGATAATTAAGCTTGAGCAGCAGCGGCGACAACCTTCTGCGCTGCTTCTTCCATCGTGTCTGCAGAAATGATAGGCAGACCAGAGTCAGCCAACATCTTCTTACCGATATCTTCGTTTGTACCTTTCATGCGTACAACCAAAGGCACTTGCAATGACACTGCTTTAGACGCTGTAATCACGCCTTCTGCAATCACGTCACAACGCATAATGCCACCGAAGATGTTGACCAAGATCGCTTTCAGACCTGGGTTTTTCAACATGATTTTGAATGCTTCGGTTACTTTTTCCGCTGTCGCGCCACCACCGACGTCGAGGAAGTTAGCTGGCTCACCGCCGAACAATTTGATGGTATCCATCGTTGCCATCGCCAGACCAGCGCCGTTCACCAGGCAACCGATATTGCCGTCGAGTGAGATATAAGCCAAGTCAAATTTAGACGCTTCGATTTCTGCTGGATCTTCTTCATCCAGATCGCGGTAAGCAACGATTTCAGGTTGGCGGAACAAAGAGTTCGCGTCAAAGTTAAATTTCGCATCAAGTGCAATTACTTTGCCTGAACCAGTCAGGATCAGAGGATTGATTTCAGCTAAAGAACAATCTGTTTCCATGAAGGCTTTGAATAAACCTTGCAATTGAACGCGCGCATCAGCGATAGAGCCTTCTGGTACACCGATTTTACGGGAGATATCGTCTGCTTCTGCGTCTTGCAAGCCAGCACTTGGATCGATCGCGATCGAGTGAATCAGTTCTGGATGTTTTTCTGCAACTTCTTCGATATCCATACCACCTTCAGACGATGCCATCAATACAACGCGTTGACTGATACGGTCAGTTACCATACTGACGTACAGTTCTTTCGCGATATCGGCACCTTCTTCGATCAACAAGCGACGAACTTTTTGACCTTCAGGGCCAGTCTGATGTGTCACCAGTTGCATACCCATGATCGCATCTGCGTATTCACGCACTTGCTCCAGAGATTTTGCGACTTTCACGCCACCACCTTTACCGCGGCCACCCGCGTGGATTTGCGCCTTGACTACCCAGACTGGCCCGCCCAGAGTTTCAGCCGCTTTAACGGCTTCTTCAACGGACATGCATGGGATACCGCGTGGTACGGTCACTCCGAATTTACGGAGGATTTCTTTACCCTGATACTCATGAATTTTCATACGACTTCCCTTCAGACACTGAGGTATAAATAATTAAAAAACAAACTAGCTGGGTGATTTTGCGTTGGGTACAGATTTCGCCCAACGCGGGTAATACTGAACGACAGCCGGACCATCCAAACGCAAAGCGTGGCAACGGTCAAGCTGAAATGGTTGTTGAGATTCGGTTGAGCTACTGGCGCCATCGCGAGTGTCAATAACATCGCCGGCAAAAGCCTGTATTGCAGCAGTTGGAAGCACTAAAGCAAGTTCAGTTAAATGAGAGCAACCATTAACACCTGACATGCGCTCTTTGACGCCCTGACGAAATTGCTGCATCAGGTTCAGTCCAATAAGCTTTTTATAGTCCGCCTCTATCGCTTCACAATAACCAGGATAAGGAACTGCTGCTGAAAGCGCTTGCACATCGACAATAGTTAGCGGCAAGTCGATAGTGACTCGCAACTGAAGATCGTGCAAAGCCATACCCTCCGGCCTGACGCCGGACGCTAGAGTAATATCACGGGTCTTATGATCAGTGATACGTGCGTCAAGATCCCATAATCCATCGTCCCGGGCGAACGCGGATATGCTGATCGCACGCGTATGCTTCAACGTGCGTTGTATATTGGGAGTAGATAAGGGCATCATGCCTTTTAAGCGGCTTACTTTAAATTAGCCACAATTGCGTGTCGCTACCGCAGCTTCTACGGTAACAGCCGCTCCTGCGGCGCTGCAAAAAACCTGCGGATTCTAGCACAGCTAATTAAGCAACTCGTATCTCGCCTCATTTTTTTTTGCATGCCGAAACCGAGATTCACTTTTGCTAATCATTGGCTGTGCGTTCAGTCTTCAGGGCAAGTTGTATTGACTTACCGGAAAAACCTCTTTGTTGTAAAAACCTACTTTGCTTGAGGCGTTCATTTTGATTCAAGGGCGGGTGAGGAAATTTGCGGAACAATACTTCAACGGCTCTGGATGTCTCTGACTCTGCTAATTCGGATTTAATCCGGCCCATTTCTGAGGCATCTACGTTGTGACTTTGCAACTCCGCCAGAATACGATGATTTCCAAAGCGCCCCGAACGTCTGTTGACCAACGAATCTGAAAATCTTTCTATAGATAGAAAATTATTTACTTCAAGCCAGTCAAGAATGACATCGACATCATCCCCTTCTTCTGCGTGTGAAGATAGTTTTCTGAATAATTCAGCACGACTGTGCTCACGCATAGATAAATACCTGAGTGCCCTGCCTTTAAGACTTATTTTTTGTTTCATCACGATTAAAAAAGCCGATAAACCCATTAACAGAGGGCTTATCGGCTGTTGTTCTATCCTGAATCGATTATCGGTAAGTATCGTTACACTGCATCAGAGCTGATCGCAGGCAACAAAGGCACACCAAGATGTTCACGCACCTTATTTTCGATCTCATGCGCAAGTTGCGGACGCTCTTTCAGGAAGTTACGGGCGTTATCTTTGCCCTGACCAATGCGCTCGCCATTGTAGCTATACCATGCACCGGCTTTTTCAATGATTTTGGCATCCGCACCCAAATCAAGAATCTCTCCTTCGCGAGACGTTCCTTCTCCATACAAAATATCAAAATGGGCTTCTTTAAATGGGGGAGCAACCTTATTTTTGACAACTTTGACTTTTGTTTCATTACCGATTACTTCGTCACCAGCCTTGATGGAACCGGTACGGCGAATATCCAGCCTTACAGACGCATAAAATTTCAATGCATTACCACCAGTTGTCGTTTCAGGACTACCAAACATGACGCCAATTTTCATACGGATCTGATTAATGAAAATCACCAGCGTATTCGTCCGTTTAATACTACCTGTCAGCTTACGCAAAGCCTGAGACATTAAACGAGCCTGCAAACCTGGTAAAGAATCGCCCATGTCACCTTCGATTTCAGCACGTGGGGTTAATGCTGCGACCGAGTCAATTACGACCAGATCGACACTGCCGGAACGAACCAATGCGTCAGTGATTTCCAGCGCTTGCTCACCTGTATCAGGCTGAGAAATCAGCAGATCATTTAAATTCACGCCCAGTTTTTGAGCGTAACCGACATCTAACGCATGCTCGGCATCGATAAACGCACAAGTACCGCCAATCTTTTGCATCTCAGCGATCGCTTGCAGGGTCAACGTGGTTTTACCTGAAGATTCCGGGCCATAAATTTCAACCACACGCCCACGTGGCAAGCCGCCGACACCTAAGGCAATATCCAGACCGAGAGAACCAGTAGAAACAACCTGTACCTCTTCCACCACAGCGCCATCGGCCATACGCATGACCGAACCCTTACCAAATTGCTTCTCGATCTGCGCCAATGCTGCGGCGAGCGCCTTGCTCTTCTCTGAGCTGTTTTCAGGTTTCTTATCGTCCATACATTCTTTCATTCAATAAGCAGCGGGTGGAAAGTCAAACCGCAATTAATATTAACTGCGTTTGACAGTACTGTATAAAAAAACAGTGATTTATGCAAGCGGGATTTTTATTTTGTTTGCATATCATTGACGAGGTACCGAAGACGCGCGCTCCGCTGTCGATGCAGGTAGTTTTTCAACAGCAAACTCTAAGGTCATTGCGGACAAACTTGTTGAGTAAGTCAAACAGCAATCACGTTGTATATGCAAGATACGGATAGTGACTAGTTGCAGCCAATAGAAAAACTCATTCTTTATATCGATTGAAAATGCGATTTAATTCTCCACTTTGCTCAAGAAGCATTAATGCAGCATTTATTTTATTTGCCTGAATATCGGGGATTGACTTCGACAATGCCATATAAAACTTTCCATTTAATTGAGGTCTGTTTAATAATTTGACTTGTTCTCCGAGACCAGAATCCTTTATTGCCTGTTTAATTCCAGGTGACCGGTGACAATAAAATCTGCCTCGCCGCGCAATGAGTTTTTTTAAATTTGAACGAGATGACGTTGCGCTCGCGTCGATTTTAAGGTGTCCCATCTGCTGCAAAATTTCCACGATACCAAATCCACGTAGCGCCAAAATCACGCCATGGTCGCCTAATTGACGAATGTCATCCCAGGTTTGCACGTCAAGATTATCGTCTGCACGTACCGCCAACAAATAAGTCACCTCAAATAATGGCGTACTCAGAAGATGGTATTTATTAATATTGCTTGTTACGCCCAAGAGCCCGCAAACCACATCAATGTTGCCTGACTTCACGCTGGCGTCAATACGTGCCGGAGGCATCCACACCTGATCACCGACAAATTGTATATCCGGAGAAACCTTTTCTATCGCCCTCATTATGTCCACACAAACCCCGCCGATTGCGGGACCAGCAGCTGTATTAATATGCAGAAATTTAGGCTCAGAACCCTCTTGTGCAGCCGTGCGGAAAACGAAGCCCGCACTACTTTCTGAGTGAGCCCAAAAAAGGGTTATGGCAAATAAAAGCTTGATGAGTGCCATGTTACTTCCTGATATTGCAGCAGCTATTGATAGCACCCATTACTCACTCAGGCTTTCAGATGCATCACCTGTTTCTGCGCAACACTAGCGGGTTTTCCAGCCTCCTTGCGAACGGGGTGCGCAGTATGCTGTTCAAGGCGAAAAACGCTGACAACACCCGATAAATTCGCGGCCTGCTCTTGTAAGCTTTGTGCTGCAGCTGCGGCCTGCTCCACCAATGCGGCATTTTGCTGCGTCGTGTTGTCCATTTGAATAATGGCTTGATTCACTTGCTGAATACCTGCCGATTGTTCTTTGCTGGCGTTGTTGATTTCACTCATGATGCCGGTCACATGCTTAACGCGATCGACAATTTCTGTCATCGTTGCTCCGGCCTGATCAACCAGCTTCGTTCCCTGGTTCACTTTATCAACAGAGTCATCAATCAGCTGTTTGATTTCCTTCGCTGCGCTGGCGGAACGCTGCGCCAGATTGCGGACCTCTGACGCCACTACGGCAAATCCGCGCCCTTGCTCACCTGCACGTGCAGCCTCCACAGCGGCATTGAGCGCGAGAATATTCGTCTGAAACGCAATGCCATCAATGACCGCAATAATATCGACAATTTTTTTCGATGACGTGCTGATGTCACCCATCGTGCCAACGACTTGCGAAACAACCGTACCGCCTTGAATCGCTGCATCTGCCGCTGCATGGACGAGTTGATTTGCGTCATGTGCATTCTGCGAATTCTGCTGCATCGTGCTGGTCAGCTCCTCCATAGAAGATGCCGTTTCCTCAAGCGATCCGGCCTGTGATTCTGTTCTGGAAGAAAGATCCATATTCCCACTGGCAATTTCGGTAGAAGCAGTGACGATGGTGTCCGTGCTATCACGAACCTCGGCCACAATTTTCCGCAAACCCTCGTTCATATCTTTTAATGCCATCACCAACTGACCTGTCTCGTCGCTGGAATCGATACGAATATCACTCGTCAGATCCCCATCTGCCACGCGGCGTGCAAGCACTACTGCTGAATTTAATGGCCGGGTGATACCGATGGTCAGATACCATGCACAAAAACTACCTATCAGCAGAAACAGGACGATCAGAGTCGTCACAAGGATACGGCTGCTGGCTGCAATTGCATCGACTTCCTTACTGAGATGATCGACCTCTTCCTTCTGAAAATTAAGATAATCGAGTAAGGCTTTTTGAAAGGCGTCGGACATTGGTATGAATTTCTCAAACAGCTTATTCATCTCCTCAGTCTGGCCTTCTTTTTTGGCTTTTAAAATCTGGTCTCTGGTGCTGACATAGGCCTTGCGTACAACAACGATGTTTTCCAGAAGTTGTTTTTCGTCTGGCGTATCGACGTTACTTTCCAGGTATTTCTGGATTTCATTATTGCGCGTAGTTGATGTCTTAACGTCAGCAGCAAAAAAATCGCCTAATGATTCATCGGAACTTTTAACAACAGCCAAAGTACGCTTTAAGCCCGCAACAGTAACCCTGTACCACTCCTCAGTTAAGCGCTCTTTTTTTAAAGGCTCTTGCATCATCGCCCTCGTGCTACTCGCCACCTCATTCAGCCGCCAAAGACCGATGCATGAAGATATTGTTGCCAATAAAAGTACTATCCCAAAACCGAAACCAAGTCGCGTACCGATAGGCAGATCTTTAATTTTCATCTTGTCCTCACAAGTTAACTGAGCAGAGCGAAACTGATTACAAAAACTGACGACTGAGCGGACTACAACGCCAACAGGTTCACTGTCATTGCTCATATTACGCCTTGATATCGCTATAAAAAACTAATACGTGCAAACATCAAACAAACGTCTGTTCTTCCTGTGTATTTTTACGACAAGCGATACGAAACAATGTCACTTTAATTTTATACGACCAGCGTAACGGATAAGCAAAAGTGAAAACTCTCTGCATCAGGAAAACTCAAATTAACGATGACGCGGCGTGAGGAAATTCAGTTTCAGACTGAGAGCGAAATGCGGCACTGCCAGTGCCCGTCAAGAGAAACAGCGTGGGCTATCGGGAAGCGTTTCTATTCTCAAAATTCACTGAAGAATTTGGGGTATTGAAAAGAACTTGAGGCATCAGACTGACCGCATTGATGCACCGCAAAATTGACGGCCAGTCTGATAAGAAGTAAGGAACAACTACAGTATGACGAATGAGAAAAACCAGACGAAGAAGTGGCAGAATTATTTATAAATGCCGCAGGCAAAGTACACGTCATCGACTCGCTCAACATAAGTACTTTTTTGTTCCAATGCTTTAGTTACCGGATTTGGCCATCTGTAATCAACCCAGCCCTTACCTTCTTTACTGGCGGCGACATCATTAATTTTTTTTACAAAGAAAACACCGTCACCATCACGTAACTCTCCCAACGGCTTACCCAATAATTTAGGATTGCCGCCATGCGCCAAAGTTACACCACCCGGTTTCACCGAGCCTGCAAAAACGTACAGATCTTTGTAAATGAACTGCCCCTTAGGATCATTCACTGCAGCATAGGTTTTTTCAGGGCCATTGGCTTTATAAAAAGCGACGACCTTTTTGATCATCTCAGTTGCTTCCTGAGCGGTTGCACGATCAGCGGCGACAGCGGCTCCGTGAGCCAGCAATGACAAGGAACAGGCGAAAAGAATACTTTTAAAAAATTGTCTCATATTGACTCCGTTATATGTATTTTAAGTTGATGTGCTCGGACATCTCTGCTGCGCAGCAAGGCGAATAATGCTGAATGCCAGAAAATATCTCAGCATATACCTGCTTGCTTAACAAAGTGTTCTGTCACGCAAAAAACAATAACAGATTTCTTTCTGGCAATGTGAGTGAAATACTGATAGCGCTATTAAAATTCATTTGCTCTCTTTTTCTTTGGATTTCGCGCAACAAAGTGCAAAACAAATAAAACTCCGGCACCTTCCCATTTACGTTCTGCCATTGGCATTACCTACAATCGATAGCATCGGCAATATGAATATCAATACAAAAATACGCGACTGGATCAAGGCCGATCCTATGCGTTGGCAGGCATTAGAAATTGCTGCTGAGTTAGAGCTGAAAGACTGGTGTTTGGCGGCGGGTTTTGTGCGCAACTTAGTCTGGGATAAGCTGCATCATTACCCGCAACCAACGCCTTTATCAGATATTGACCTGATTTACTTTGATCCATCGGATATATATCCTGAACGGGATGCGTTTTTTGAGGCGTCATTACGCTCACGATCAGCACTGAACTGGTCAGTTAAAAATCAAGCCAGAATGCACTTACGGAATAACGATCATCCCTACCTGAATACTCTCGATGCGATGTCGTACTGGGTAGAAATTGAAACCGCGGTTGGTGTGCAGTTAAGCGCTACAGGTGAATTGCGTATACTTGCGCCATTCGGGCTGAACGAGCTGACTCAACTGACAATCACACTCAACAATAAGCGTCCAAAGGCGGCAGATTTCCACGCCAGAATCACCGAAAAAAGATGGCTGGAAACATGGCCGCAGTTAAAGGTCATCAACAACAATTTGCGCACAGCGATATAGCTGCTTTCAGCGCATCGATACAGCATTTCCACGACAGTGAATCGCTGCAGCTAAAACACAATGTCGCGTTTGCAGTAAGATAAGTCAGCATCAGCCTGATCAGACGTGAAACGGTTCATCCAAACTGACGTTTCATTCAAAATGAATACTTAATTTTATCTGGAGAACCTGTGGGAAAAAATCGCCTGGAAGCATTCAGTGACGGCGTTCTCGCCGTCATTATCACCATCATGGTGTTGGAAATGAAAGCACCGCATGGTGAGAGCTTTACTGCACTGTTTCCCGTTATTCCTATATTCCTGAATTACGTACTGAGTTTTATTTACGTCGCGATTTACTGGAACAATCATCATCATTTAATGCATGTGACACAGAAGGTGACTGGCGGCGTACTTTGGGCAAATTTGCACTTATTATTTTGGTTGTCATTATTTCCCTTCGCTACCGCTTGGATGGGCGAAAATCATTTTGCCAGTGACCCCACCGCAATATATGGCGTGGTGTTATTTATGGCCGCAGTTGCCTATTTCATTCTTGAACAAGTGATTATTGCCAACGAAGGTTCGGCATCGCCTTTAAAAAAGGTACTAGGTCGCGACCGCAAAGGAAAAGCGTCCATGATTCTGTATGCGGCCGGTATTGCAGCATCATTCTGGGTACACTGGATTGCGCAAGGAATCTACGTATTGGTGGCATTGATGTGGCTCATTCCTGATCGTCGTATAGAACGTGCCAGCAGTCACTGAGTTGGAAAATCTGAATCCGAGCATAGTCTGGAGAAACCCCACCATGAACGATTTACTTCGTATTCCCGGCAGGGTCACGCATCTTGTCGATGAATTTCCTGTTCGCCGTCTGTTGCCAGCGGCCGCCAGACGCTCCGTCGGTCCGTTTATTTTCTTCGATCACTTCGGCCCCACCACACTCGCAGCAGAGACCAATAGTGATCTCGGAGTTCATCCCCACATCGGGATAGCGACCGTCACTTACTTATTTGAAGGCAGTCTGCTACATCGGGATAGTCTGGGTACGGTACAGACGATTACGCCCGGTGCTATCAACTGGATGACAGCAGGCCGGGGAATTGTCCATAGTGAGCGCACTGTGGACGCTGAACGCGGAAAAGAGCGCCGTCAGCATGGTTTGCAACTATGGGTTGCGCTACCACCAGATCAGGAAACTGTTGCACCATCATTTCAGCACGTGGCCGCCGCTGATTTACCACTGCTTGAACTGGAAGGTGGCGTGCAGATCAGAGTTTTGGCCGGCAGCGCTTTCGACAGAACAAGCCCGGTAAAAACGCTGTCTGCCACGCTATATCTCGATGTTTATCTGTCGCCCGGACATGAATTCACACTCCCGGCTTTGGCACCCGAAATGGCGCTATATAGCCCTGAACACACCGTAATGATTGATGATCAGGAGATCACCGGGCAACAACTGGTCGTGCTGCAACAAGCGCCGGTCAAGCTGCGTGCGGGGCAGTCCGGCGCACGCCTGGTTGTCATCGGCGGAGCACCACTAGAAAAACCAGTACGGATGTGGTGGAATTTTGTCTCAACCGATCGCAGCCGGATTGCGGCAGCGGCACAGCGATGGGACCAAGGTTTGTTTGAACAGATCAGTGACGATCAGGATCTGATCACTGCACCGCCGTGGAAGGGATAAGTGGCAGGCGGATGCAAGTGCTATGTCAGCTGTTTTTAACCATCATACTTGCCCCAGCTTGCAAACACATGTGCAGTATAAGCGGCATCAAAGTTTTGAAGTGACAACAACACTGCGATTACGCAGACATAAAAAAGGAGGCACAGCTGATGCTGTTGCCTCCCGATGTGACCAGTATGGAAATTCGAAATAATTACTTTGCGAATTTCTGCGCCAGCTGGTTAATTTTTTCTGCTCTCTTTTGCAGTTTCTCTGCTTCCTCTGCGGCTGCTTGCTGTTCGCGTTTAAGTTTTGCTTCAGCCTTCGCACGTTCAGCATTGTTCTTTGCGCGCTCTCTCAGCATTTCTTCTGCATGCGTTTTATGTGTTTCGTCTAATGGTTCAGCGGGATTACCATCGAGATCAAAACGTGTTGTCGCTTTAATGGTCTTTTGCAGATAACGGGTCGATTTCGTATGATAAGCAAGCACCATCCGTAAAATTTTGCGCGGGGTCTCCGGCAATCTGGCAAGGATTTGCTTGTCGATGCCGATCGCCAAAGGCTCATTATTGAGAAACACCGGAAATGTCTCTTTTAAGGTGCTCAACAGGGCTTGCGCATCAGAAACGGGAATGGACTTGCTTTTGGTATTCATGACTTTAGAGAACTTTATTACAAAGGAGCAAAGCATAACATAGTGGTTCAGCCTTACCCTCAATAGTCAACGCTGTCAGTATAGGAAAATAGCCGTTGAATGAAGAAATACTGAATGACGTGCGCAACTGACAACAAGCAAAACTGAAAAATAAGCTCATGCAAGCAGCTATTTCAATCTTGCGCATGTGCCTGCAAATATTCGAGGAACGAAGTTGCAACTGGCGATAATCTTTTTCCTTTCAGATAAACAATATACCAGCTGGAATGCACCGGAAAGCTGCTGACGTTCAGTACTGTCAGCGATTGATCAACTAAATGCTCACCCAACGCGTGCGTCGATAAAATCGCCAGTCCCATTTCTCCAGCGACCGCTTGCTTAATGGCCTCGTTACTACCTAACTCCAGTCGCACGAGCGGAGTAAAGCCTTGCGCAGAAAAATGCTGATCGCAAGCGAGGCGGGTGCCAGATCCCTTTTCACGCAAAATAAATCGCTCCTGGCTAAGGTTCTCCAGCGAAATCCGTTTACGTTGAGCCAGAGGATGCGACAAAGGCGCAATCACAACCAGCGGATTTGGTAAAAAAACCTGCTGTACAACGTCCATATCTTTCGGCGGGGCAGACATAATATAGATGTCATCGCGGTTATCGCGTAAGCGCTGCAAAACACCATCACGGTTTTGCACTTCCAATGCGATATCAATCTCTGGAAAATCACGACAAAAAGCCCCCAATAAACGGGGAATAAAGTATTTTGCCGTGCTGACTACCGCCACCCTCAAACGTCCACGCTGATAGCCTTTCAGGCTATCGATACGCTGTCCAAAAGAAGACCACTCATCCGCTAAGGTGCGTGCGGTTTTCGCGAGCTCTTCACCGGCCTGGGTGAGAAAGATTTTTTTGCCAATGACTTCATACAATGGCAAACCGATTTCCTCCGTCAGCTCACGTAGCTGCATAGATACAGTTGGCTGCGTCACATGAAAGCTGCGCGCAACGCCACTGATACTGAGCTGTTCAGCCAGTTCTGCAAACAAACGTAATTGACGGAAAGTGACGTTCATAGATTTTTACTGATGATTATAGTGATAAAAATTGATTTTACCTGATGATTTAGTCTAGGTAGTATGGCGCCAGAATTTTGAAGGGAAATATATGTCCAGTTTGCGCGATCCAGCTATTTTATTTTTTATCTTCGGTATCTTTGCCGGCCTCATTAAGTCTAATCTGAGTATTCCTACACATATCTCACGGTTTTTATCGCTGTATCTTTTAATGGCGCTCGGTCTCAAAGGTGGCTTTGCGCTGAATCATTCCGGATTAAATTTACAAATCATCAGCAGCCTGGGATGTGCAGTGTTTCTGGCATTGCTAACCCCGGCACTTGGATATTTTTTTCTGAAGCGGCTTGTTCCAAGCCTCGACGCTACCGCAATCGCTGCCACGTATGGTTCAGTCAGTGCAGTTACGTTTATAACTGCAGTTCAATACCTCGAAAGCAGACACATAGAATATGGCGGCCATATGGCAGCAGCGATGGCGTTAATGGAATCGCCTGCCATTATTTTTGCCGTCATTTTGTCGAATACGATCCGGCGTAAGGCAACATCAACGCAAACGGGAACACTGTCTTCGGTCAAAGGTGTTTTGCATGAATCGCTGACGGATGGCGCGCAACTGCTACTGTTAGGTGCGATGGTGGTTGGCATCATCTCTGGCGATGCAGGAAAGGCGGCCATGCAGCCTTTTTCCGGTGATTTATTTAAAGGAATGCTTGCTTTTTTCCTGCTCGATATGGGACTGATGACAGCTAAAAGCCTCGGTAACATCAAAGGTAACTCGCCCTTCATAATCAGCTATGCCGTTCTCGCCCCGATCTGCCACGCTGCTATTGCGTTAATGCTTGCTGTATTGCTGAAAATCCCGTACGGCGATGCAGGATTGTTGATGGTACTGGCTGCAAGCGCCTCATATATCGCGGTTCCGGCGGTACTGCGTTACGCTATTCCAGAGGCTTCGCCATCGCTTTATCTCGGGATGTCTCTCGGCATCACTTTTCCACTGAATATTTTGCTAGGGATTCCCGTTTATATGAACGCGGCAAAATTTGTTCTGGGCTAGTCTTGATTGCTGTCAGATCCGACTCAGGCAAACAAACTCACTTGAGTCTGATTTCGATACAGTCTGAACCTACCACATTCAGCGGTGCGCTTGAGAGGATAGATAGAAATCCAGATATATTAAAAATTTATTGTGCCTTTAAATCTACTCAGACCTGAATTGGGCTAAAGTTGAGCTAATATTAATGACTGGGATTGGCGACAGAGATAGCTGCAAAGCATGTTATCTGAAATCGCCTTTGTAACAGCGCTGAACCTTTCATTATCAAAAAAAAATCAGAAAAATTGGTCGGTGGCGCGGATACCTTTTATCAATTCCCCAGCAGAATCAACTAGGTTTGGAATATTCATTATGCGTATTTTATTAGCAGAAGACGACAGTGTGCTGGCAGATGGCCTGACCCGCTCACTGCGGCAATCAGGATATGCAACTGACTGCGTCAGCAACGGACAGGAAGCGGATTCTGCGTTATCGACTCAGGACTTTGACTTACTGATTCTGGATCTCGGCCTGCCCAAAATGAGTGGGCTGGAAGTGCTGCGCCGTTTGCGCGCCCGCAATTCACACCTCCCGGTACTGATCCTGACTGCGGCCGACTCAGTAGAGCAAAGAGTAAAAGGGCTGGATTTAGGTGCTGACGATTACATGGCGAAACCGTTCGCCTTGTCCGAACTCGAAGCCCGCGTCAGAGCTTTAACACGACGCGGTGCCGGTGGCGGCCCCACCGTTATTAAACACGGTCCGCTGAGTTACGATCAGGTTGGCAGAATTGCGTATATCCACGAACAGATGCTGGATTTATCCGCGCGCGAACTCGGCCTGCTGGAAGTGTTATTGCAAAGAACCGGACGTCTGGTCTCGAAAGAACAACTGGTCGATCATCTTTGCGAATGGGGCGAAGAAGTCAGCAACAATGCAATCGAAGTGTATGTGCATCGTCTGCGTAAAAAAATCGAAGTCGATGGCGTCAGAATTGCGACCGTCAGGGGATTAGGTTATTGCCTTGAAAAATTCTTCGTCGCGCCGTCAGCGAAACCAGCCAATCCAGATGCCGGACAATAATGAGTACAGACAGCAGCGTCGCTGATACTTCGAATTCTGCGCCCGCTGCGTCAGAAAATATATTGTTGCAACAGCCGGAAGAAAAGATCCAGCGCTCGTTGTTTGGCGAAATTCTCGACTGGATGCTGGCCCCACTCTTACTGCTGTGGCCTATGAGTATTGCCATTACCTATCTGGTGGCAAAGTCGATTGCAAACCAGCCTTTCGACCGTGCGCTGGAAGACAAGGTGCTCGTGCTCGCACAACAGGTCAAAGAATTTGATGGTCAGGCGATTACCCAATTATCCAAACCGGCACGCGATATTTTGCGGGCTGACGATCTCGATAATATTCATTTCCAGATAAAAAATGCCAAGGGGGATCTGATCGATGGTGATCAGGATATTCCTCCACCTGCTGATGAAGAGCGACCTGCTGCCGGAAATATTCAATTCAGAAATCTGAGTTTGCGCGGTATCGATTACCGCATCGCCTACAGTTATATCGATTTAACGCCACCGACCAAGAAAACAATCAATCCCGAGTCCTCGCAGATCATGATACAGGTGGCAGAGACGCTGGAAAAACGTGCAGTTCTGGCGAATGAAATTATTAAAGGTGTGGTGCTGCCACAATTCATTATTCTACCAATTGCGCTGGCACTGGTCTGGTTCGCGCTGAGCCGGGGCTTATCACCACTGGCTGAATTGCAGCAACGCATACGCGCCCGCCGTCCTGATGATCTCAGCCCTATCGACTCACGTCAGGTGCCTGAAGAAATCACGCCGCTGGTGAATTCCTTAAATGACATGCTGGCGCGTCTGGCACAAACGATAGACATTCAAAAACGCTTCATCGCAGATGCTGCGCACCAGATGAAAACACCGCTGGCAGGTATGCGTATGCAATCGGAACTGGCTTTACGGCAAACTGATCAGGAAGAAATCCGGCGCTCGCTATTGCAGTTATCAACCAGCTCGGAAGCCGCAACCCGCCTCATCAATCAATTGCTGACACTGGCTCGCGCTGAAAACCAGACGCCAGCCACGCGCCCCCTGGAACAAGTGAATCTGAATGAGCTGGCAATGAATGTAGTTCGAGACTGGATACAGGCTTCTTTCGCAAAAAAAATTGATCTGGGTTTTGAACAACCCGAATTTCCCGTCATCATTTTTGCAAATCCATTAATGCTGCGGGAAATGCTGAGCAATCTGATCGACAACGCAATCCGGTATACCCCGGCAGAACACAGCATCACAGTCAAAGTCAGCATGAATGAACAGCAGGCGCTGGCGATCATCGAGGTAGAAGACAACGGCCCCGGCATTCCGGTCACTGAACGTGAACATGTGTTTGAACGTTTTTACCGCATCCTCGGCAGCAATGTGCAAGGTAGTGGACTTGGCCTTGCCATCGTCAGGGAAATCGCACAGCAACATGGCGCACAGATAGAAATCCTCGATAATCCGCATCCGCAGGATCCACAATTCCCTGGTACCGTTTTCCGTATTTCGTTCCGATTAAATCCCTTTGATGAATTCATTGGCGAAGCGTGAAATGAAGACGCCATCAACACCAACACCGGAAAAAATGTCTGCGCCACGTCATTATTGGCGACGCACCAAAAGGCTCACCACGGTGCTGTTGTTATGCTGGGGATTGCTCAGTTTTTTCAGTCTGTTTTTTGCGCGGGAACTATCCGAATGGCATTTCTTTAGCTGGCCACTGTCGTTTTATCTGGCAGCGCAAGGACTGACGCTGAGTTACGTTCTGATTCTCGCAATTTATTCGGTCGGCATGCGCTGGATACAACGCCCCCAACAAGACGATAAAAACGATAAAGACGAATAAACACATGTCGCCACAAAAACGATTTACACAGAGATTAACGTCCTACTATCTTTGGTATACCTTACTCTTTTTTATCTTTCTGATCGTCCTGACGATACTGGAAAAAGAAGGTGTGCCACGAGTCTGGATAGGCTATCTGTTTATGTTCGCCACCATCGTTATTTACGCGGGCATAGGCTTGGTCAGCCGCACCTCGGACATTGCGGAATACTATGTCGCCGGAAGACGGGTGCCCGCGGTATTCAATGGTATGGCGACCGCGGCGGACTGGATGTCTGCCGCCAGTTTTCTAAGTCTTGCCGGAGGCCTGTATTTACAAGGCTTTGAGGGACTGGCCTACATCATAGGCTGGACGGGTGGGTTTTGCCTGGTTGCCATGCTGATCGCACCGTACATCAGAAAATTTGGTCAATACACGATTGCAGATTTTCTGGCGACGCGGTTTTCAGGCAAACCCAATACCAGTACCGTACGCATTCTGGCAGTACTGGCGACGGTGTTCATATCTTTCATCTATGTCGTGGCGCAGATTTACGGCGTTGGTCTGATCACGTCGCGCTTTACCGGTGTCGATTTTTCGGTCGGCATTTTTCTTGGATTAGCCAGCATACTGGTGTGTTCATTTCTGGGTGGTATGCGTGCCGTCACATGGACCCAGGTGTCGCAATACATCATCATCGTGATCGCATTCATGATACCGGTCGCATGGCTGTCAGCCAAACATACGGATAATCCATTTCCGCAAATATCCTACGGCGCATTTCTGCCTGAGCTGGCAAAAAAAGAAGCCCAATTCGATAACAGCCCCAAGGAAAAAGAAGTCAGGGACATTTATAAATTACGTGCTGACGAATACGATAAAAAAATTCAGCAACTGCCTGAATCATGGGAATCCGGGCGCGCCGAGCTGCAAAAAAATCTGGAAGAATTAAAAGCCGGGAATGGCTCATTAATCGCAATCAAAACCGCCAGCCGTGCACTGGCAAACTATCCAGCCTCTCCAGCTGACGCAAGAAATAGCTGGGCGGAAGCACGCAACTCCTATCTGTTGAAATCGAGGCCAGGCTTTGCACAATACACGCCTTATGCCGCCAAAGATAAGGCTGAATCCGATATCAAACGTAATAACTTCATGGCACTGGTGTTGTGCCTGATGATGGGCACCGCCGCCCTGCCTCACGTGCTGACACGCTATTACACGACGCCCTCAGTCACAGAAAGCAGAGACTCCGTATTTTGGTCTTTGTTTTTCATCATGCTGCTGTACATCACGATTCCATCGCTGGCGATACTCGTTAAGTACGATATCTATAACTCACTGGTCGGCAGCGAATTTTCAAAACTGCCTTCGTGGGTTACTTACTGGGCCAACATCGATAAGCTCAACCCGCTGGTCAGTATCACCGATATCAATAAAGACGGCATCGTACAACTTGCAGAAATCGTGCTTGATGGCGATATCATCGTTCTCGCCACGCCTGAAATTGCTGGATTACCTTACGTTGTTTCCGGTCTGGTCGCTGCTGGTGGGCTGGCGGCAGCGCTATCAACCGCAGATGGATTGCTGCTGACCATTTCAAACTCTTTGTCACACGACATCTATTACAAAATCATTGACCCCACGGCATCGACACAAAAGCGGGTAACGATTTCAAAATTACTGCTGCTGGTGGTAGCGCTGGTCGCAGCCTATGTGGCTTCGCTCAAACCCGCTGATATTTTGTCGCTTGTTGGTGCAGCATTTTCTGTCGGCGCGTCAACGCTGTTTCCTGCACTGATATTGGGCATATTCTGGAAGCGCGCGAATCGCCAGGGTGCTGTTGCTGGCATCATCACCGGCTTTTTTATCTGTGTGTTCTATATGGTATTCACCCACCCTTTATTTGGCGGCAGTGTTGCGAATCAATGGTGGCATATCGCACCAATATCGGCCGGCGTATTCGGTGTTCCTGCCGGATTCATTGCCATGGTAATCGCCAGCCTGATGACACCAGCGCCCGATCAACATACAACGGAGCTGATTGACTATATCCGCGCGCCCTGATTCACACGATTGAGTTTGCTTGGCACGCTTCTTGATATAGCTAAGTTGACTCAGTAATCGTGGAACGGGACATGGCAAAATTCTTTAATGAAATGACGGCCGACACCTCCGTCACAGCGGATTCGACGCGTGAGCATTATCGCGAATTCCATCACTGGTTAGCAAAACAATCGCCGGAACGTCTGCAACGCAAACGCGCCGAAGCCGATCTCAGTTTTCGTCGTGTCGGTATTACTTTCGCAGTCTATGGCGACGACGCGGGCACGGAACGCCTGATTCCTTTTGACATCATTCCCCGTATTATTCCGGCGAAGGAATGGGCGTTATTAGAAACCGGATTGGTGCAGCGTGTGAAGGCGCTGAATATGTTTATTCATGACGTCTATCATGAGCAGAACATCATTAAAGCCGGAATTATTCCGCCTGAACAGATCTACAAAAATGCGCAGTACCGGCCTGAGATGCAGGGCGTTTCTGTTGCCTCAGATATTTATGCGCATATCGCCGGTGTCGATATTGTGCGTGCCGGGCAAGGTGAATTTTACGTATTAGAAGATAATCTGCGCGTACCATCCGGCGTCTCTTATATGCTGGAAGACCGCAAGATGATGATGCGGCTATTTCCTGAATTGTTCGCCAAAAACAAGATTGCGCCGGTAGATCATTACCCTGATATGTTGCTGGATAATTTGCGCTCGGTAGCACCGATGGGAATCGATAATCCGACCATCGTTGTCATGACGCCGGGCATGTATAACTCTGCCTATTTCGAGCATGCATTTCTGGCGCAGCAAATGGGGGTTGAACTGGTCGAAGGTAAAGATCTGTTTGTCGACGATAACGCCGTGTATATGCGCACCACGCGTGGACCAAAACGGGTGGATGTGATTTATCGCCGGGTCGATGATGACTTTCTCGATCCGCTCGCATTTCGCCCGGATTCATCACTTGGCGTACCAGGTCTGTTATCGGTTTATCGCGCCGGACGCGTAACCCTCGCCAACGCGATCGGTACCGGCGTTGCGGATGATAAATCGATTTATCCTTATGTCACCGATATGATCAAATTTTATCTGTCTGAGCAACCGATACTGAATAATGTGCCGACGTATCAGTGTCGCAAACCGGATGACCTTGCCTATACCCTCGCCCATCTTCCAGAATTGGTCGTGAAAGAAGTTCATGGCGCAGGTGGCTATGGGATGCTGGTTGGCCCAGCTTCCAGCAAACAACAAATTGAAGATTTCCGCCTGCGTCTGCTTGCCAAGCCAGAAGGCTATATCGCGCAACCGACACTCGCCTTGTCATCCTGCCCGACCTTTGTTGACAGCGGCATTGCGCCACGCCATATCGATTTACGTCCATTTGTATTATCTGGCAAGACGATATCGATGGCGCCCGGCGGACTGACGCGGGTCGCGCTGGAGGAAGGTTCCTTAGTCGTGAATTCGTCACAAGGTGGCGGCACCAAAGATACCTGGGTATTGGAGAACTGACATGCTGAGCAGAACTGCTGATCATTTATTCTGGATGGCGCGCTACACAGAGCGCGCCGAAAACACCGCCCGTATGCTGGACGTGAATGTGCAGACATCCATGTTGCCACAATCTGCCGAACACGCAGAAAATGGCTGGCGTGCCATGCTGGGTATTTCGGAGTTGCAATCGTCGTTTGATTTCCACTACGGCATCCTGACCAAAAAAGATGTGCTGGATTTCATGGTGCGCGACCCGATGAATCCATCTTCGATTGCGTCCTGTTTAAAAGAGGCCAGAGAAAATGCCAGGGCGGTGCGCGGCACACTGACAACCGAAGTATGGGAAACCCAGAACGCGACCTGGTTATCGATGCAGGAAAAACTTGCCAGCGGCATCGTCGAACAAGACCCCAGCCAGTTTTTTGAATGGGTCAAATACCGTTCACATTTATCGCGCGGCGTGACACTGGGAACCATGCTGAAAGATGAAGCGGTTCACTTCATACGCCTAGGAACGTTTCTGGAGCGGGCAGATAACACAGCGCGTATTCTGGATGTGAAATTCCACGGTACGAAAACAAAAGGCCAATCGAAAGACAGTATACAAAAAGATTTTTATTACTGGGCAGCATTGCTGCATTCTGTTTCCGGATTCGAGATTTATCGCAAGGTGTATCGCGATGTGATCACGCCGGAACGCGTGGCTGAATTACTCATGTTGCGCGGTAATATGCCACGCTCTTTATTGGCGTGTATGGATGAAGTCGTTGCCAATCTTGCGGTGGTCAGTAATGATGTCTCGGCAGACACAGAGCGCTTCGCCGGAAAGTTGCATGCAGAATTAAAGTTCGCCACAATTGAAGATATTCTGAACGCCGGACTACACAACACACTGACAGAATTTCTGGAGCGTATTTTTGAATTAGGAAATCGCATCAGTCGTGATTTTTTAGTGCCTCTGGCTGCCTGACTGCACCAATATTCATTATGCAACTCCATATCTGGCATCAGACTAAATATCGCTACTCCGCACCGTCGTCATACACGATACAGCAATTGCATCTGACGCCACGCACGGAGTTGCATCAACATATTTCGCAGTGGAACATTGTCGCTGCCGGACATCGACATGCATACACCGATGCCTATGGCAATCAATCGCATACACTGACCATTACTGAACCGCATCTGGAGGTCAATATACTGGCGGCTGGCATTGTTAATGTCAGAAGTCCCGAGGCAGGACGTATTATCGACAGCGAACCGTGGTCACCGTTAATCTTCACAATCCCTACCCGCCTCACGGAAAGCAGTTCATCGATTCAGGCATTGGCAAAACGTTCGTTGCCACGAAAGCAGTCAGCCTCTACTCATGAACTTCTCTCTCTTGCAGATCAGATCAGGAACGCGGTTGCTTATCGAACCGGCAGCACGGTCGTCACCACTACTGCCAACGATGCCTTAGTCATGGGGCAAGGCGTGTGTCAGGATCATGCACATTTATTTCTCGCTTGCTGTCATGTGATGGGGATACCTGCCCGCTATGTCTCCGGATATATCGATCCTGAGTCCAGCGATCACGCTGAGAGCCACGCCTGGGTCGATGTCTGGGCGCAAGACCATGACTATCACGGCTGGATCAGCATCGATGTGACCCACGTCAGACTGATGACGGATGCTTATTGCCGCCTTGCGGTAGGACGGGATTACGATACGGCGGCACCGGTTCGTGGCATACGGCGTGGCGGTGGTATTGAAACATTAACAGTCAGCGTACAGGTAACGCCGCAATAGCGTGGTGCGAGACAGTTCAATGATGTCCTGAGGTAAAATCCTGACTGATACCTAATCAAAATACTCTACTCAAGATTTAATATGACTTACTGTGTAGGCATACGCCTCGATGCCGGGCTGGTTTTTCTCTCTGACTCACGCACAAACGCGGGCGTAGATCAGGTTGGTACATTCAGAAAAATGTCCGTCTTTGAGAAAGCCGGTGAACGCATGATGGTATTGATGACGGCGGGTAATTTGTCGATTTCGCAGTCCATCCGCGAGCTACTGTCTGAGTATCAGGATGCAAATGGCAATACGATCTGGAACGTCCAGAGTATGTACGACGCTGCCCGCATTCTTGGCGAAGCCGTGCGCGTCATACATCAGCGCGACGCCAAAGCCTTATCTGAATTTGGCATCGACTTTAATGTCAGCCTGATGTTTGGTGGACAGATCCAAGGCGAACGTTGCCGCCTGTTTCAGATTTATTCGGCCGGTAATTTTATTGAGGCGCACAACGAAAATACTTACTTTCAGATCGGCGAAGCCAAATACGGCAAGCCTATTCTTGACCGCGTCATCAATACGGCAACCAGTCTTGACGATGCCGCAAAATGCGCGTTGATCTCTATGGATTCCACGCTGCGTTCCAACATCTCTGTTGGCTTGCCATTGGATCTGCTGGTCTATGAAAATAATCATCTGGCAGTATCACGCTTCGTCACCATTGATGAAAAAAATCAGTATTTTCAAATGATCAGAAATAGCTGGGGGCAGCAATTAAAAGCCGTCTTCGAGGGAATAGAAGCACCGGTCTGGGATATCAATGCGTCTGCAAACAGCCTGAGCGGACATCATCCATCCACTTCAGTCGCCAGTGCTCACAAGCCTGTGATGGTTGCGCATCCGGATAAAACTTCCGGTACGTCCACAATCGGCAATCTGCAATCCTTCGCGGAACAATGCAGCAATCCACATCAACACTGATACGCTTTTTATTTTTCGCTAAAAGTTATTGATCAGACTGAGGACTGACGCCAGTCGCAGTCTGCAGCATGATCCTGCACCATGCCTATCGCCTGCATATACGCGTAGATAATCGTTGAACCGACAAATTTAAATCCGCGTTGACGCAAATCCTTGGAAATGCGATCAGACAAAGCTGTCGTGACTATCCGCTCGCCGTGATTCAGTATCGGTTTGCCATCCACATATGCCCACAGATACTTGTCCAGACTGCCGACCTCCTCACATAGTTGCAAATACGCTTTGGCATTACTGATGGTCGCCGCCACTTTTAAACGATTACGCACGATGCCGGGATTGGCCAATAGTTCAGCGACCTTTTCGGCATCGTACTGCGCGATTTTTTTTGCGTCCCAGTCATCAAAAGCGACGCGATAACTGGCGCGCTTATTCAAGACGGTTTCCCAGCTTAACCCAGCCTGAGCGCCTTCCAGATTCAGCATTTCAAACAAGCGGTTTTCATCATGACAAGGCCGTCCCCACTCGTTATCGTGATAATCGAGATACAAAGGATTGGCAGAATTTGCCCAGGCGCAGCGTTTGACGTTCATCTTTCGTTTTCCAATCTGCAAGTGATCGGTTGGCACATCGATCATCAACTTCCGGCCGGAGATGCGCGGAAGTTGATGTTCTCATTACCTGATTTATTTCGCCTGACAGCGGGCTGTATTCAAAAGGCGACGTTGTCCCGAGTTCAAATGAAGCAGCCAGCATTGCGTGCCATTCGTCTCAAGCCTGAAGCGATGCGGCATTTCCAAGTCGCGCCCTTGTATCAGCTCACCATGCTGGTTCGTCTGATGCTTGCGCTCTATGATCACTTCGCTGCTATGCATGAAATCAGAAGCAGATAAAGCGACTTCAGAAAAACCACTCATGCTGCTGATTGCGGCACCTAACTCCCGCATCACTACGGCATCGGATGTCTGCAACACTGCCGCTTTATCTGGGGAAGCGGCAGTGAACTGACATGCCGACAGCATCAGAATACTGGCGGCAAATGTAAGCGGATATTTCATCAGTGTGGCATCGTCGCGAGAATACGCATTTCCTGACTTGCCGGACGTATCAACTCATAAGCTGACTCAGCGCCAGGAACACTGGCACCAGCAGAATTAGCCGGACACAAACCTGTCTGACGATAAGATAAAGCCGTTTTCAACATCGTTTCATTTGCATCGCCGCGCAGATGAGTAACATCGTCAGACGCTTTGCAGGTCGGTGCAAAGCCGTCAGCATAATCACCGAACCCTTTTTGATTCACACCTTTAAACTGTATCGCGAAATAGGTGTAAGAGCAGTTATCCTGAGGCACGAAACCGTAAGGCTTACCACGTGTCAGATCACCGATCAGATCAACCGCAACATCGACTCCGCGCAAACCGTTAATAATGGATTCGCTGGCGGACGCAGTATTACGTGTGACCAGCAAGGTGACATGTTTTAAGCCCAGATAAGGGAGCTGCTCATTCGCCGTGGTGACCGCATAGAACGGATATACCGTATTTTTTGCGGTGAGCTTATCGTTGTACGTCAGCTTTTCAAATATCTGTCCGTTTGTCGTAGCAGGTCCGGCAATCATATATGCCAGTTGACTCGCAACATACAACAGGCCACCGCCGTTGTAACGCAGATCGATGACCAGATCCGTCACGTTCGCTGCTTTCAGTTGCTTGATGGCGGCAATCAGCTCAGCTTCGGATTTCGCGATATGCGTATCGAATATAAAATAGCCAACCGTACCGGATGCCGTTGGAATAGTTTTCACATTCTGCACAGTTGACGTGGAATAGGTCGCCGGTGTCAGGCTGATCTCGGCAGCGCCATTGAATCCTAATTTATGAGCAACCACTTTGGTTGGCGAGAGAAGTTCATTCAAAGCGGCAACGCCGTCAACTGTCGCCTCTGTGGCAACCACGCCATCAATCGAAGTGATGATATCGCCGCGCTTGATTCCTGCCAGTGCAGCCGGGGAGCCCGGTGCGACATCAGCGGCGAGAAAAATGCGTGATGGTGCAGTACCTTTTGCCATCCATTTGATACCGTAATCCTGAGCAATACCTGATGACGACGCGTTCCAGGATGCGGTCGTTTGCGACCAGTGGAACTGATCAACACTTGCGCCAGAATTAGTCTTGGCGTTTGTTTTCAGTACATCGAAGTAGAGTTGTGGCGTCGCATAATTTGCAGCCACGATATTAGAAGGTATATCGGCATACCAGAGATAAGTTTCGTCGACAAAAGAACGCAAATAGGATTTTTCGTTCTCGACGGTCCCCTGACGGTCGCTGGTATTCGCGCGGGGATTGGCGCAAAGATTTGCCAGCGTGGAAGATGGCGAAAAACCTGAATTACCCGGTGGCGTAGTGGTGCTATCGCCACTGTTACCGCCTCCGCCGCCACATCCAGCCAACATACTCAACAAGCTCAGTGAAATTATTTTTTTCATTTTAATTAATTAACATTTAAGTGGTCTTTAACAAAATCCAGTTTCAGATTCTGCACCGAACAACAGTAAATAAAGTGTAATTTAATTAATTGAAAATGAGCAAGTTGATTATTAAATTTATTAAGTCGCGGAAAATCTGGGACTCAAACTATTCCCCTGATTCACCTTTTGTTTGATTCAACACTGATGCAATTTGTCTCCGCGAGTTACAGCGCGCTACACGATGCCTATTTACAGCCAGCGGCCGTAAAGCCGCTGGGGCAGTTTGTGTAAGTTCTATGCTTAAACAACGATAGTCGGATGTTCATTGCCTTCGCGGGCACGGATTTCACCGATGCGATACACCGATTCGCCAGCGGCGCTCAGTTGTGCCATCGCGGCATCTGCATTTTCAGCAGACACAATCACCACCATGCCGATACCACAGTTGAATACGCGGTGCATTTCGGCATCTGCCACACCGCCGTGTTGTTGCAGCCATGTGAATAATGGCGGCAGAGTCCACGCATCTTTATGCAGGACCGCAGTCAGTTTGTCACCCAGCACGCGCGGTACATTCTCGACCAGACCACCGCCGGTAATATGCGCCATGCCTTTGACTTCCATCGCTTCCATCAGCGCCAGCAAAGGTTTGACGTAAATACGTGTCGGTGCCATCAGTGCATCGCCCAGGCTGCGTCCGTGGAAATCGGCATTCAGGTCAGGTTTTGCCACTTCAATGATTTTGCGCACCAGCGAAAAACCGTTGGAGTGAATACCGGAAGAAGCCAGACCCAGAATCACGTCACCCGGCTGAATTTTGCTGCCGTCGATGATTTTGGATTTTTCAACCGCACCGACCGCAAAACCAGCCAGATCGTATTCACCATCCGGATACATCGATGGCATTTCAGCAGTTTCACCACCGATCAGTGCGCAGCCAGCTTGTTCGCAACCGAAAGCCACGCCTTTGATGACGTCCGTGGCGGCCGCCACATCCAGCTTGCCGCAAGCGAAATAATCGAGGAAGAACAAAGGCTCAGCGCCCTGCACCAGAATATCGTTGACGCTCATCGCAACCAGATCGATACCGACCGTGTCATGCTTATTCAGATGAAATGCCAGTTTCAGCTTGGTGCCAACGCCATCGGTACCAGAAACCAGCACAGGCTCTTTGAATTTTTTGCTGACTTCAAACATCGCGCCAAAACCACCGATACCGGCCATGACGCCTTCGCGCATCGTGCGTTTTGCAAAAGGCTTGATCGCATCGACCAACGCGTCGCCAGCAACCATATCGACACCGGCGTCGGCGTAAGAGAGAGAAACAGGGGTAGAAGTGCTCATGATATTCGTCAGTAGGGGGCTTGAGGCGGTAAAATAGGAAAATTGCCAGAAAACTCCGGCAAAACCGCTATTTTAACAAAATGACTGCGTATTGACCTATTTTTGGGCGATACGTAACAAGCCGACAACTTATTTGCAAGCACACCATCTGAAAATGCCATTTTCTTTTTCGCCGGAACAAAAGCAATCCCTACTCTGGATCCTCGTCGGTGCAGCGTTTCTGCTATTGCTGTCGTTGCTTGGTCCGGTGTTAATGCCATTCATCGTCGCCGCCATCCTCGCGTATGTCCTCAACCCCTGGGTCGATAAACTGTGTGCGCTGCGATACAAAAATCTGCGTCTGCCGCGCACAGTAGCCGCCACACTGCTGATTATTTTCGTCATCGCTGCGGCGTTGGCAATGGTCTTGATTATTGTGCCCATTCTGCAAAAAGAAGCGCCGCAGTTGCAAGAACAGATACCGCGTTTTTTTGACAAGTTCGACCAAGTGATTTCGCCGTTTCTGGCGCATTACGGATTCACGATACGCCTCGACAGTACCGGGATTAAAGCCTTGCTGACCGAGCAAATGGCAGGCAGCGGCGACGTCATCGGCAAGGCAGTTTTATCATCGATACGCGTTGGCGGCACTGCCCTGCTCGGTCTGCTGGCGAATTTATTGCTGATTCCGATAGTGCTGTTTTATCTGTTGCTGGACTGGCACGCGCTGATCCACAGGATTGCGCATTTCATCCCGCGCCGCTGGGTGCATGGCGCGAATAATGCCGTGAATGAGGTTGACGATATTTTGGCGCAGTATTTGCGCGGACAAATTCTGGTCATGATCGTGCTCGCTGCCTACTACGCAATCGCGCTGAGCATTGCCCGTTTTGATCTGGCGCTGCCGGTCGGCATCATCACCGGCTTTCTGGTGTTTATTCCTTATCTCGGCTACGGCATAGGGCTGGCGCTTGCGCTGATCGGTGCGGTCTTACAGTTCAATGATCTGAGTGGCCTGATTTACGTCGGCATTATTTATGGCTTCGGACAATTTTTAGAATCGTTCATACTGACGCCGCGCCTGGTCGGTGAACGCATCGGTCTGCATCCGCTGACCGTGATTTTTGCGCTGATGGCGTTTGGCCAGTTATTTGGTTTCATCGGTATTCTGGTTGCGTTACCGGCGTCGGCAATCATCTCGGTTGCCGTCAAACATATACGCAGCTCTTACCTGAACAGTCCTTTTTATCGCCAGCCATGAGGCAACTTTTACTCGATCTGGATGCGCAAAAGCTGCCATCCCTTGCTACCTTTGTGGTCGGACAAAATGCCGAACTGGCGCAATTGCTGGGTTTATTCTCGCAGCGTATTGCAAGTCAGTATGGCGAACGCTCGGTCTATATCTGGGGCGAAGCCGGTGCCGGAAAAACCCATCTGCTGCATGCCCTCGCAGATCATCCCGGTTCCCGCTACATTCCCGCTAATGCGCCGGAAGAAGCATTTGATTTCAGCGATGAAGTCAGCCTCTACCTGCTCGACGATTGCGAACAATTGTCACCGCTAAACCAGATAGCGGCGTTCAATCTGTTTAATGAAGCCCGGGCGCGCGGCGGTTTTCTGGTGGCGGCGGGCAACCATCCGCCGATGATCTTGAATGTGCGCGATGATTTACGTACCCGCTTTGGCTGGGGGCTGATTTACCAGCTGCATGAACTCACCGACGAAGATAAGATCGATGCTCTGGAACGTGCAGCGCAGGCACGCGGCATCCAGTTATCGGCAGGCGTGTTACCCTATCTGATCACGCACTACCGACGCGACATGAGTTCATTAACCGCGATGCTGGATCAGCTCGATCACTATTCGCTGGTCACCAAGCGCCCAATTACCCTGCCGCTCCTGCGTGAACTGATGCTGCAACAACAGCCCTGAATCCGGAATACAACAGCATGCCCAATATTGCCTTATTTGATCTCGACCATACCCTGATTCCTATCGATTCCGATTACGAATGGGGCCAATTTTTATGCCGCGTCGGCGCGGTGGATGCCGAAGCATTTGCCAGGCGGAATGCCGATTTTTTTGCGCAATATCAGGCTGGCACTCTTGATCCGGTGGAGTATCTGGAATTTGCACTCGGTACGCTGGCGCAGTTTCCACGCCAGAAAATCGATGAGCTGCATCAGCAGTTCATGCACGAAGTCATACAGCCTGCTTTGTTACCGGCAGCGTTTGATTTACTGAAAAAGCATCAGGATCAGGAAGACCTGATCGCGATTATCACGGCAACCAATCGCTTTGTTACCGCCCCGATTGCACAGGCGCTGGGCGTATCGCATTTACTGGCGGCCGAGCCTGAGCTTGATGCCGCCAACAACATCACTGGTAAACTGCTGGGCGTGCCGACTTCGGGCGCTGGCAAAGTCATCCATTTACAGAACTGGTTAGCAAAACAAGAAAAACAACTCAGCGATTTTGGCAGCAGCCATTTTTATAGCGACTCCCACAACGATATCCCTTTACTCGAGGTCGTGACACATCCTGTCGCCACCAATCCGAATGCCAGATTGAGCGCACATGCGCTGGCAAAAGGATGGCCTCAAATCCAGCTGTTCGACAAACAATGATCAAGAAATTTATTCGCAAAATACTCGGCGTGAAAAGCGCCCCGGAAGCTACCGTAGCTGCCGTCAGCAATCGCAAACCGACCGTGCTGAGCGCGAAAGAGCATGGCATTAATCCGCAACTGGTGTCGGCGAATGCAATTCGCGTCACCCAGACCTTGCAGGACAATGGTTTCAAAGCATTTATCGTGGGCGGAGCCGTGCGCGATCTGCTGACGGGTGTAAAGCCGAAAGATTTTGACATCGCCACCAACGCCACGCCAGAACAAGTCAAACGCCTGTTCCGTCGCGCTTTTATCATCGGTCGCCGGTTTCAGATCGTGCACGTAATGTTCGGTCAGGATCTGCTTGAAGTCACGACTTTCCGCGGTCCATCAAATGACGCTGCACCAAAAGATGAACATGGCCGCGTGCTGCGCGACAATACCTTTGGCGAGCAGCATGAAGATGCGGCGCGACGCGATTTCACTATCAATTCGATGTACTACGATCCAGCCTCGCAAACGGTGCTGGATTACCACGGCGGCATCAAAGATATCCGTAAAAAAATCCTGCGTATTATCGGCGTACCTGAAGCACGCTACCGCGAAGACCCGGTGCGTATGCTGCGCGTGGTGCGCTTTGCGGCGAAATTGCAATTTACGATAGACCCGGCCACACAGGCACCGATCGCGGTGATGGCGCCGCTGATTAATAATGTACCGGCAGCACGCGTCTTCGATGAAATGCTGAAATTACTGACCAGCGGTCACGCCATGGCATGTCTGCAGGAACTGCGCAAAGAAGGCCTGCATCACGGCCTGATGCCTTTGCTGGACGTGGTGCTGGAACAACCTATGGGTGAGAAATTCATCACGCTTGCACTGGCGAATACCGATGAACGCATACAACAGGGCAAACGCGTTTCACCAAGTTTCCTGTTCGCCTCGCTGTTGTGGCATCAGGTGCTGGAGAAATGGGAAGCCTACAAAGCTGCTGGCGAATTTCCGATTCCGGCATTGCATCTGGCGGCCGATGATGTGCTGAATACGCAAACCGATGCACTCGCGATTCAACGCAAAATCGGCGCGGATATGCGTGATATCTGGGCGATGCAGCCGCGTTTTGAAAAGCGCGTCGGCAAAACGCCCTACAAAATGCTCGAACATCAGCGCATGCGGGCTGCCTATGATTTTCTGTTGCTACGTTGTGCCTCGGGCGAGATCGATGCCGAAATCGGTGAATGGTGGACAGCCTTCATCAATGGCGATGCCGATGAACGTGAGCGCCTGATTAACAGCAAACCGAAAGCACCGGCAGGTGCCAGTGCAGCGAAAAAGCGCAAGCCACGCCGCCGTGCGCCACGCAAGGCAGCAGCACAAGAATGATGCTGGCGTATATCGGTATCGGTGCGAATCTGGGCGATGCACAGGAGACGGTGCGACAAGCCATCGCCCGCCTTGGCCGGATTCCGGCGACGCAGTTGCAACGCGCTTCGTCGCTGTACAGCAGCGCACCGATTGACTCCAGCGGTGACGATTATGTGAACGCGGTGGCAGCCGTCACCACCAGCCTGAGCGCCGGCGATTTATTGCTGGCCTTGCAGGACATCGAGCAGGCATTTGGTCGTGAACGGCCATACCGGAATGCACCGCGCACGCTGGATCTGGATTTGTTGTTATATGCGGATCAGCAGATCGCGACCGAACAACTCAGCGTGCCGCATCCGCGCATGACGGAACGTGCATTTGTGCTGTTGCCGCTGCTGGAAATCGCGCCGGAAATCAACATCCCTGGCCACGGGTCAGCACAGACCTTTGTTACCGGAGTCGCTCAGCAGGCTATTTTCAGGTTACCAGCGAGCTAAATCGGCTTAAATATACTCCCCCCAGTATGTTTTAAGCCCCTTTAAAATCAAGGACATTAAGCCGTTTTTACGGGATACTCCCATGCAAATACCAGTTATCGTACAAACAACCGGCCTCCTGATCATGTCGAATGTGTTCATGACCATCGCCTGGTACGGTCATCTGAAGAATTTATCCAGCAAAAGCTGGTGGATCGCCGCGCTGATCAGCTGGAGCATTGCGCTGTTTGAATATCTGCTGCAAGTGCCGGCGAATCGTATCGGTTACACTCAGTACAGTCTGGCACAGCTCAAAATTTTGCAGGAAGCGCTGACGCTGATCGTGTTCGTGCCGTTTGCGATGTTTTATATGGGGCAACCGTTCAAACTCGATTACGTCTGGGCCGGCTTATGTCTGGTCGGCGCTGTTTATTTTATTTTCAGGAACTAGGACTTAAGCGCCTGATGACGCTGTCAGAGATAACAGATGACAGCCTTACCTTTGGAGAAACACATGGCGGAATATTTGCAGGACCGTAAAGCAGTCAGCATTCCCGGCTTAATGTCTATGCGTGAGCAAGGCAATAAGATCACGATGCTGACTTGCTACGATGCCAGCTTTGCGTCTTTGATGGACCGGTGCGGTGTCGAAATATTGTTGATCGGTGACTCGCTAGGCATGGTCTGTCAGGGACACCAATCGACCCTGCCAGTGACAATTGCGGACATTGCCTATCACACTGCCTCAGTCGCACGCGGCAATCAGAAAGCGCTGATCGTCGCCGACATGCCATTCGGCAGCTACGCAACGCCGGAAGCAGCGTATAACAATGCGGTGCCGCTGATACAGGCTGGCGCGCAGATGGTGAAAATTGAAGGCGGTACCTGGTTGCTGCCAGTCATCAAATTTCTGACTGAGCGCGCCATTCCGGTCTGCGCGCATCTGGGGCTGACACCACAATCGGTGCATCAGCTCGGCGGTTATAAAGTCCAGGGTAAAACCTCAGCGGCTGCCGATTTGCTCAAGGCGGAGTCACTCGCGGTGCAAGCCGCCGGTGCCAGCCTGCTGGTACTCGAAGCGATTCCTGCTGCGCTCGGCAAAGAAGTCACCGACTCGCTGACGATACCAACCATCGGTATCGGCGCTGGTGCGGATTGTTCCGGTCAGGTGCTGGTGATGCATGATTTACTCGGCGTTTTCCCTGGCCGTAAAGCACGTTTTGTGAAAAATTTCATGGAAGGTCAGACCAGCATTGACGCCGCAGTGACGGCATATGTCGCGGCAGTGAAAGATCAGTCTTTCCCCGGACCGGAACACTGCTTCTGATCGGTAACGATGAATATCAGCATCGCGATTCAGGACGCGTTTTCCCTCTTGTTCAGCGGCGACGAAACGCTGTGGAATATTGTCTGGGTCTCGCTCAAAACTTCGCTGGTCGGTTTAGCCTTTGCAACGCCACCGGCGCTGCTGCTCGGCTATACCATTGCCAGTCACGCATTTCCCGGCCGCCGTATCGCGATCTGGCTGGTGCAGGCCGCCCTCTCGCTGCCAACGGTGCTGATCGGTTTATTACTGTATCTGCTGTTAAGCCGGCAGGGCTTGCTCGGCTCATGGCAATGGTTGTTCAGCCAGACGGGCATCATTGCCGGGCAAGCCGTGATTGCATTTCCAGTCCTGACGGCATTTACCCTGAGCGCGGTGCAATCGGCCGACCCGCGGCTGGCGGAAACCGCGATCACGCTGGGCGCGAATCGCCGCCAGGTGATGTGGACGGTGTTGCATGAAGTGCGTTTCGGCGTCATGGCAGCGCTGATCAATGGCTTTGGGCGGGTGTTATCCGAGGTCGGTTGCGCCATGATGGTCGGCGGCAATATCGCCGGTGAAACCCGCACCATCACAACAGCCATCGCCCTCGAAACCAGTAAAGGTGAATTTGCGCAGGGCATTGCGCTCGGCATGGTCTTGATCGCACTGGCACTGGTCATGAATGCGGCGCTGATGCTGTTGCAAGGTGACACCCGGAATGCGGAGCAACTGCAATGAGCACGCTGTTACAAGTACGCGGTTTACGTAAATCATTCGGGCAGCGACACCTGCTCGACATCGCCGAAATCAACATCGAACAATCACGCGCTTACGTGCTGACGGGTATGAACGGCAGCGGCAAAAGCACACTATTACGCATCTTGTCCGGGCTGGAATCGGCGCAGACAGACGAAATAAAGTACCTAGACAATGCAACGACTTTCTCGCCTTATCCGCGCCACTTACGTAACGATATCGTCTACGTACACCAACACCCTGTGATGTTTTCCGGCACAGTCGCCGAAAACATCGCCTACGGTTTGCGTTTAAGAAAAGCAGAAAATATCGAAAAACAAGCCGCACTCGCGATGTGCTGGGCTGGCATATTGCATCTCAGTGATCACGATGCACGACATTTATCCGGCGGTGAAAAACAAAGAGTAGCGCTGGCGCGTGCCAAAGTGCTGGAGCCACGTTTGCTGTTGCTGGACGAGCCGACCGCTAATCTGGACGGCGAAGCACGTGAACAGGTGATCGCCCTGATCCCGACGCTGACGCAGGCCGGTAGCAGTGTCGTGGTGGTGTGTCATGACCGCGAGCTGATCGCCCTGCCCGACATGCACAGACTGAAATTACGCGACGGTAAACTGGAACTCCGCACCACCGCCGCATAAACAAGCAGTCAGCGTCTGCGTCAATTTCAGTGCCAGCCCCGTTTCCACAGACGTTCATCCTGTAACTCGCGCCACGGAATCTGACGCACTGCTTTGCTCGCTGTTTTGCTATACACCGCTTCAATTTCGACCATTTCCGGCAAGGCATCAGACGGCGCGCCTGGCTCAGGCAGAATCACTTTGCTGACAATGAAATGCTTTTGCTTTGCGACGACTTGTACCGCCGTCCATTTCGACAGTAAAAGCTTGTTTGGTTGCACACTGATTTTCATTGTCTTCATCTCATTTCGCCGCAATAAGGTATTCATTTCAGATGCCCCAGATAACATGCGCCTGCTGGCACGAAAAGCAGCCAGAAGCCAACACTGATGCTGATCTTGGTTGTACGCTACTTACAAAATCAGACTGCATTCTGGCATGAATTTCCGCCTGCCGCTGTCAGCACCGCATGGCTGGTGATCTGCAGGTAAATACGTTAAGCTGCGACACTCATCTCCCCGTATTGGAATCTCAGGTGGCAATGCATTTCCCGAAACCGGCACTGATCACAACGCTGGTGATTACGCTGGTAACTACGCTGCTGCTTGGCAGCGCCGCTTACTTTTTTTCACCATCCTCCGGCAACCAGCACAGTGATAGCCTGATAGCAGACATCGGCAAAAAACTGAGGGGCAAGCCGCGACTGCAACCAACGTCCACGGACTGGCATCCGCATGTATTACGTTTCGCGGGCGATGGCACTGCAGGGAAACGTGACGGCGCGGCATTGCAGGCCCGTTTTGCAGATCCTTTCGGCATAGTGCAGGATCAGCAAGGCAATCTGTATGTGACGGATGCCGCCGATAATAATGTGATACGCCGTATCACCGCCGATGGTCAGGTCAGCATCTACGCCGGGGGAAAGGAAGGTTTCGCCGATGGCGAACGTATGCAGGCAGCATTCAATACACCGTCCGGCATCGCCATCGACAAACAGGGCAATCTGTATGTCGCCGATACAGGCAATCACGCGATACGCAAAATCTCGGTTCAGGGACAAGTCACGACTTTGGCTGGCAACGGGCAAGCGGGTGATCGTGATGGTGATGGCACTTCGGCGCAACTGAATGCACCTCTGGCCGTCGCCGTCGACGCCGATGGCAATGTTTATGTCGCCGATACCTATAACGATAAAATTCGCCGCATATCGACCGACGGCAAAGTCAGCACCATCGCTGGCGGTAAGCAAAATGGCTTGCTGGATGGCGCTGCCAGCGATGCCTTATTCGATACACCGTCTGGCATTGCACTTAATTCACATAATGATCTGATCATTGCCGATACCCGCAATAACGCGATTCGCAAGCTGACGACAGCGGGGATTGTCAGCACCTTGCAGCAATCCGCCAGCAACGACAAAAATGCGCTGATGCGACGCCCGGTCGGGCTGGCAGTCACACATGACGATCATGTTTATATCGGTGAAAGTGGCGAAGGCAGGATTTTGCATCTGACACCGGACGGCTTGCTCAGAGGCGTCACAGGCATCGATGTTGATTTTGTCGCCGGTGATGAACAGGTTTTACGACTATCTTCACCGACCGGTTTGCTGGTGACAGCGACTGGTGACATCATGATCGCAGATTCGGGCACGACTTCGATTTACCATCTAACGTCAGCGCCGCCAACGACGCCGGAACAAAGCAAATTCCCGCTGACCCGCCCGGACCTGCAAACGATGTTTGCCGGCCAGACTTTTCCGTGGCCCATCAAACCATTCCAAACAGCACACGAAGTGGTTGGCACAATGGGAGAAGTGCGAGGAAAAACGGATGGTGAAGCGCGCGATCATTTTCATAGCGGGCTGGATATACAAGGCAATCTCGGCGCGACCGTATATGCCGTTGCCGACGAAAAGGTGCGTCATCCTGTCACTGCGTGGGGATATGGCACGCTGAATGAAGGAATCAATATCGATCATTTTTCTTACATCCACATGAAAGCAGGACCCGACCGCGACAACCTGCTGATCGATGTCCGGCGCTTTCAGATCTTAAATGATATGCAGGGAAAGCCAACTGCAGTAAGAATTCCGCGCGGCACAAAATTCAAAACCGGCGATGCTTTAGGCAGCATCAACCGCATGTACCATGTTCATCTGAATTACAGCCTCGGTAGCGGCGAAATCAATCCCTTAGCTTTGCCTTTCCCCGGCTTTAAAGATGAAACAGAACCAGTGATTGAGTCGATGCAAATCACCGACGATCAGGGCAAACCATTGAAACAGAAACAGGATAATCGCCTCCTCATCCCGCGCCAGAGCCCGCCATTGAATCTGCTTGTCGATGCCTATGATCAGAGCGATGACAATCTGTCGCGCAGGCGACTGGGCTTGTACAAGATAGGCTATCAATTCCTGCATGCGAATGGCACAGCCGTCGCCGGTTATGAGCAGGCTGTGGTAACGATAGAATTTAATCAGTTGCCGCCTGATCGCTCATCCGTCAAAGTCGCCTATGCAGAGGGCAGTGGCATTACCGTGCATGGCAACGCGAAAACCCGCTTTTTGTATCAGGCCAGTAATGTGGTGCGTGATGGCTACGCCAGAAATGCTCACCTGCCTTTAGATAAACTGGCTGCCGGTGATTATGTTCTGCGGATTTTTGCTGCGGACTATGCTGGCAATGTGGCCATATCTGGACGCGATCTGGCCATCAGAATTGAATGAACGAAATACGTTGTTTATTCCTGATACCGGGTCAAACTCGCGGCAAACTGGGTGGCGAGCATTTCCGGTGAACTGACCGCCATTCCCAGTGGATTTAATAAGCCATCCTGAATCCCGTAGACCCAACCGTGCACAGTCAATGTCTGACCGCGTTCCCACGCATCCTGAATCACGGTGGTCTGGCACAGGTTGACGACTTGCTCGATCACGTTCAGTTCACACAAACGGTCTGCACGCTGTTTTGTGTTCAGTGTCTCACCAAGATAGCGTTCATGCTTCTGGTGCACATCCTGCACGTGGCGCAGCCAGTTATCGGCCAGACCGACACGCCGTCCGGTCATCGCGGCATGTACGCCTGAGCAACCATAATGACCACAAATGATAATGTGTTTGACGCCCAGAATATCGACCGCGAACTGCAGCACGGAGAGGCAATTTAAATCTGAATGAACGACAACGTTAGCGATATTTCTGTGGACAAACAACTCACCAGGTAAGAGTCCCAGTAACTCATTGGCAGGGACGCGGCTGTCAGAGCAGCCTATCCAGAGATATTCAGGATTTTGCTGGGCTGCGAGTTTTTTAAAAAAATCAGCATCGCGGTTGGAGATTGCCTGCGCCCATTGACGATTATTTTCAAATAACTGTTCCGGAGTTAATTCGGCACGATTTTTCTCGGTCATCATCCTGTCCTGATATTGAAAACAGGCGTGATTCTAACCTTTATGCAGGTAAGCTGCATAAACAGAAAAAGCCGTACCCGGGCAGGTACGGCTTTTTCTGTTTCAAATCAAGGCAAATTAACGATACATACTTCTGTCGTCAGGCTCTGCCAGCATCGCTTTCTTCAAGCCGCTGTCAACGGGTTTTTCACCTAACCAGATGCGCAACAATGCGTTGTTAAATCCAATGTCAGGGTAAGGTTCACCCATTTTTTTTCCATTTAAATACACCACGGTACCAACGCCGGGAACCCAGTCGTTCACCATGACATCCCCTTTTTTCAATTCAGGAACGGATGCAAACAACTCGCCGAAACGGAGAAACTGCGAAGTGAATTTCACTTTTTCTGCTTTGTCTGTATTTTGTTGTATACCTTGCATAAAGCCGCGGCC
Organism: Cognatundibacterium rivi; assembly: GCF_018139565.1. Lineage (GTDB taxonomy): Bacteria > Pseudomonadota > Gammaproteobacteria > Burkholderiales > Burkholderiaceae_D > Undibacterium > Undibacterium rivi. The sequence goes on along the minus strand of NZ_JAGSPK010000001.1, from coordinate 867,720 downwards.
AAAATCTTCGTTACTGAGATCGCGCAGCATCACGATCGTGACCCGACGCGGTCCTTGCGAGGCAAGGACTTCAGGTACGGTATTTTTCTTGTCTTTGAGATACAGACCTGCTGCGTACACTTTGAAAATAGCTTTGTAGCGGATCCCTGCGCCATTCAATTTCAGATCGGTGTTTGCGACATGTACCGTATCTTCAAATTTGGCACCTGCTATATCTACGGTACCGGCATTTGCTGTACTGAGCAGGGTCAGACCCAGCCCGGCTAACCAACATTTATATTGATTCCAACGCATTTTTGTCTCCTGTTGATATTTTATTGATTCCAGATTGATCAGGCTTGGCAGATGAGATGCTGTCGCTGATAAATCCGGGTACCGCTACTTATAATGTAGTTTTTATATTGGCTCTTTAGCTTAACCGATTCAGACGCGTATCGTCAGCGCTGATTTTGGAGTCTGCTCTCTAATTTTGCAGCAAATTTATCTGCCTGATGCCTGCTTTAAAATACCATCGTCCGTCAACACAGGTAGTCAACGTGAAAAAGCCCCGTTCAACATCAACGGGGCTTTTCTTTAGCAAAATTATTCAAAGAATTTTTTTACTTTATCCATCCAGGTTTTACTTTGGGGGTTGTGCTTCGCCCCGCCTTCTACCGTCAACTGCTCAAAATCTTTTAACAGCTGCTTTTGCTTTTCGGTCAGCTTGACTGGCGTTTCTATCACAACGTGACAGAACAAGTCGCCGGCATAACCCGAACGCACGCCCTTCACGCCTTTGCTGCGCAAACGGAAAGTTTTACCTGACTGTGTTCCTTCCGGTACAGTGAACGATGCTTTGCCACTCAGCGTCGGTACCTCAATCTCACCGCCCAGAGCCGCTTTCACAAAGGAAATTGGAATCTCGCAATGCAAATCATCGCCTTCGCGCTGGAACACTGGATGCTGCTTGATATGTATCTCTACATACAAATCACCCGGAGGCCCGCCGTTGACGCCAGGCTCACCGTTACCCGATGAACGGATACGCATGCCATCGTCTATCCCCGCCGGAATTTTAACTTCCAGGGTTTTATTGCGCTTGATGCGACCAACACCTGAGCAAGCGGTACATGGATCAGGAATCATTTTCCCTGTGCCATGACACTTAGGACAAGCTTGCTGGATACTGAACAAACCTTGCTGCATCCGTACCTGACCGTGGCCGCCACAAGTAGTACACGTTACCGGTGACGTACCGGGTTTTGCGCCCGAGCCGTGGCAAGTGTCGCACTCATCCCAGCTAGGCACACGTATCGTCGTATCAAACCCGTTCGCGGCCTGCTCGAGTGTGATTTCAAGGTTGTATCGCAAATCAGCACCGCGATACACCTGCGGACCCGCACTACGACGACCACCGCCGAAAATATCACCAAAAATATCGCCGAACGCATCCGCAAAACCACCTGCACCGCCACCACCACCGCCACCCATATTCGGATCAACACCGGCATGACCGTAACGGTCGTAGGCATCCCGTTTCTGGCTGTCGGAAAGCATCTCGTAAGCCTCTTTGGCTTCCTTGAATTTCTCTTCGGCAGACTTATTGTCCGGATTACGATCCGGATGGTACTTCATCGCCAGCTTGCGATAAGCCTTTTTAATTTCGTCTTCTGAAGCGTTTTTACCGACGCCGAGAATTTCATAAAAATCACGCTTCGCCATCTCTTGTTAACCTCTGTATTAAGCGCAAACGCCGGGCCAGCAACGCAAGCGCGAGCCACCCGGCGAGTGATGACGGGCAAGCCCGTCAGACTGGGGATTACTTATTGTCTTTTACTTCTTTAAAGTCGGCATCGACAACATCGTCATCTTTCGCTTTTGCATCAGCGTCCGCAGTACCACCCGCTGCACCTGCTGCAGCTTGCTGTGCCTGCATATCCGCATAGACTTTTTCGCCCAGTTTCTGAGCTGCAGTCGTCAAAGCGCCAAGCTTAGTATCGATCTCAACTTTGTCGCCGGTTTTCAACACATCTTCCAACTCTTTGATCGCAGCTTCGATTTTTTCTTTCTCGCTTGCGTCCAGTTTGTCGCCATGTTCAGCCAGCGCTTTTTTGGTTGAGTGCACCAATGCATCCCCCTGATTGCGGGACTCAGCCAGTTCTTTGACCTTTTTGTCTTCTTCCGCGTTCAGCTCAGCATCTTTCACCATTTTCTGAATTTCTTCTTCAGTCAAACCGGAGTTTGCCTTAATAGTGATTTTGTTTTCCTTACCGGTTGCTTTGTCTTTCGCACCCACGTGCAAAATACCGTTCGCATCGATATCGAACGTGACTTCAATTTGTGGCGTGCCACGTGCTGCTGGTGGAATACCTTCCAGATTGAATTCGCCCAGACCTTTATTACCGGCAGCGATCTCACGTTCACCCTGGAACACTTTGATCGTCACCGCTGGCTGGTTATCATCAGCGGTTGAAAACACTTGACTGAACTTGGTCGGGATCGTCGTGTTTTTCTGAATCATCTTGGTCATCACGCCGCCCAGAGTTTCGATACCCAGAGACAATGGTGTCACATCCAGCAACAACAGATCTTTACGATCGCCAGACAATACGGAACCCTGAATTGCTGCGCCGACCGCAACTGCTTCGTCCGGATTCACGTCTTTACGTGGTTCTTTACCGAAGAACTCTTTGACCAGTTCCTGAACCTTAGGCATACGGGTCATACCGCCAACCAGAATGATGTCATCGATATCAGATACTTTAACGCCAGCATCTTTAATCGCCAGACGGCAAGGTTCTATAGTTTTCTTAACCAGCTCTTCGACCAGCGCTTCCAATTTGGCGCGCGTGATTTTCAAGTTCAGATGCACCGGTGCGCCATTCGCCATCGCGATATATGGCTCATTGATTTCAGTTTGCTGTGCGCTTGACAGTTCAATTTTTGCGCGTTCAGCAGAAGCCTTGATACGTTGCAAAGCGATAGGGTCTTTCGACAAATCCAGACCGTTGATCGTTTTAAATTCAGTGATGATGTAATCAATGATGCGTTGATCAAAATCTTCACCACCGAGGAAAGTATCGCCGTTCGTCGACAACACTTCAAACTGCATTTCGCCATCAACGTCTGCAATTTCAATAATGGAAACGTCGAAAGTACCGCCACCAAGGTCATACACAGCAATCTTACGATCGCCTTTTTCTTTTTTATCGAGGCCAAACGCCAATGCCGCTGCGGTTGGTTCATTGATGATGCGTTTCACATCCAGACCAGCGATACGACCAGCATCTTTCGTTGCCTGACGTTGTGCATCGTTGAAGTAAGCAGGAACGGTAATAACTGCTTCTGTCACTTCTTCACCGAGATAGTCCTCGGCGGTCTTTTTCATTTTGCGCAAAACTTCAGCGGAAATCTGTGGTGGCGCTAATTTTTTATCGCGCACAGAAACCCAAGCATCACCATTGTCTGCTTTGGAAATCGTGTAAGGCATCAGGCTGATGTCTTTTTGTACTTCTTTTTCTTCAAATTTACGACCGATCAGACGTTTGACCGCAAATAAAGTGTTTTTCGGATTCGTTACTGCCTGACGTTTTGCAGAGGCGCCGACCAGAATCTCGCCGTCTTCCTGATACGCGATAATCGATGGTGTCGTGCGCGCACCTTCTGCATTTTCAATCACTTTTGGCTGGCCGCCTTCCATGATTGCAACGCAAGAGTTGGTTGTACCCAAATCAATACCAATCATTTTTCCCATGATATTTCCCTTAGAATGTAGATTTTATTTGTCAATGTTGGTGAGTCGGTCTGAATTTAGCAGCAAAACCAACTCGTCTGTTCCGGATATAAGGTAAAAAACCCGCTTTTCAAGCGTTTTATGCGGTTTTTTTACGTTTTTCTTACTTTCCTTGCGCAACAGTCACTAAAGCCGGACGCAAAAGACGATCCGCAATCGTGTAGCCTTTTTGCAGTACGGTCACGATAGTGTTGGCCTCTTGTTCTGCCGGAACCATAGAGACAGCCTGATGTTTGGTCGGATCAAGTTTTTCCGCCTGAGCCGGGTTCACTTCCAGCAAGCGATTTTTTTCAAATGCAGAATTCAATTGCTTCAGCGTAATTTCCACGCCTTCTTTTAAAGAATCAATGGATGGCGTTTCCACTTTCAAGGCCATTTCCAGGCTATCTTTGACGGGCACCATCGCTTCCGCAAAACCTTCAATCGCAAATTTATGTGCTTTCGCGATATCTTCCTGCGCACGGCGGCGGATATTTTCACCATCAGCTTTGGCGCGCATAAAAGCATCCTGCAATTCAGCAACCCGCGCTTCTAACTCAGCAATTTTGGCTACAGCGTCATCCGCAGAGGCATTTTGCGGCTCTACAACAGCCTCTGCCGCTGTAATTTCAGCATTCTCAACTGTCGTAGCAGGGTTTTCAGCCTGATAATTTTCTTGTTCTTGCATCCTGTTTCTCCATTCAAATACACATTACACCCGTAAATAGGGCTGATTCTGATTATTTCAAGGGATACCTGATACCGCAAATCGACGATGCACATCGCAAACGGCAATGTCCGCATACGAATATATATACATCAGTAGAAAATCAAAACCCAGGTAGCCTGATCAGCAAAATGAAAGCTTGAAATGCGGACAGACATGAAATAAACACGATTTCCAACATGTCAAAACTGCATTAATGCAAATAATTGTTACCAAACTTACAGCGTTAAATCATCACAAAATAGAACGACTTCGGGCTTATCTCAAGTAAAATCGCGGGTTGGGTATTAAAAATAAGCGGTTCAGACAGGGGTTAGTTATGATTTTCGTCACAGGCGGCGCGGGATTTATCGGCGCTAATTTTGTATTAAGTTGGCTGGCACAATCTGATGAGACTGTGCTCAATTATGACAAACTGACTTATGCTGGCAATTTAAACAATCTTACAAGCTTACGTCACGATAACCGGCATATTTTCGTTCAGGGTGACATCTGCGACGGCGACAAACTGACAGCCTTGTTTGCAGAGCATAAGCCACGTGCGATCGTGCATTTTGCGGCAGAAAGCCACGTAGATCGCTCGATTCATGGTCCGGCAGCGTTCGTCACAACCAATGTTAACGGTACTTTCAGCCTGTTAGAGGCAGCGCGTGCCTACTGGAATTCACTCGAAGCTCAGGAAAAAACGGACTTCCGTTTCCTGCATGTATCAACCGATGAAGTGTATGGAACGCTGGGTTCGGAAGATCCGCCATTCAGCGAAACAACAGCTTACGCGCCGAACAGCCCGTATTCCGCATCGAAAGCAGCTTCCGATCATCTGGTTCGGGCTTATCACCATACTTATGGCATGCCAGTCTTAACGACGAACTGCTCAAATAACTATGGCCCTTATCATTTCCCGGAAAAACTGATTCCACTGATTATTACCAACGCCCGAGCAGGTAAAGACTTGCCGGTATATGGCGATGGTCAGCAAGTGCGTGACTGGTTGTTTGTGACAGATCATTGTGCGGCAATCCGCCGCGTCCTTGAAGATGGGCGCCTGGGCGAAACCTACAACGTCGGCGGCTGGAACGAACAGACCAATCTCAGCGTTGTTCATACGATTTGCGATTTATTGGACGAATTGCAACCCAAAGCGCAAGGCAGTTACCGCGATCAGATTAAACACATCACCGACCGCCCAGGGCACGATCGTCGCTACGCTATTGATGCACGCAAAATCGAACGTGAACTTGGCTGGAAACCAGCTGAAACTTTTACGACTGGTCTGCGCAAAACAGTGGAATGGTATCTCGCCAATGATGCATGGGTCGAGCAGGTACAATCCGGCGATTATATGAAGTGGGTTGATCTGCAATACAGTAACAAGGAACAAGCATGAGTTTTACATCCAGTACCCGCAAAGGCATTATTCTGGCCGGTGGTTCCGGTACACGCCTTTACCCGGTCACACAGGCAATCTCCAAACAATTGCTGCCGGTATACGACAAACCAATGATTTATTACCCGCTGACATCGCTGATGCTGGCAGGTATCCGTGACATCCTGATTATCTCGACACCGCAAGATACACCACGTTTTTCTGAATTGCTCGGTGACGGCTCGCAATGGGGCATCAACCTGCAATATGCGGTGCAACCGTCACCTGACGGTCTGGCGCAAGCATTTATTATTGGTAAAGAATTTATCGGTAATTCTCCTTCCGCGCTGATTCTGGGTGACAACATCTATTACGGTCACGATTTCGAACCGCAATTACGCAGAGCCGACGCCAGAAATCAGGGCGCAACCGTGTTTGCTTACCACGTGCATGATCCTGAACGCTATGGCGTGGTTGATTTTGATGCGAACAAACAAGCTCTCAGCATCGAGGAAAAACCAGTAAAACCGAAGTCGAATTACGCAGTAACCGGCCTGTATTTTTATGATCAGCAAGTCTGCGACATCGCCGCCAATATCAAACCGTCGCCACGTGGTGAACTTGAAATTACCGATGTCAACAACGTTTATCTGAAACAAGGTGAACTCAACGTGGAACTGATGGGGCGAGGCATGGCATGGCTCGATACCGGCACTCACGAATCCTTGCTGGAAGCAGGTCAGTTTGTTGCGACGATAGAAAAGCGTCAAGGCTTGAAAGTCGCCTGCCCTGAAGAAATCGCCTTCCGCCGCAACTACATCAGCGCCGCGCAGCTCGAAACGCTGGCGCAGCCGCTGAAAAAAAATGAGTATGGCCGTTATCTGTTGCAACTCTTAGAGAAAAAGACGTTTTAAACCATGAAAGCTATTCCTACCAATCTGCCGGAAGTCATGATCATAGAACCGAAAGTATTCGGTGACGAACGCGGTTTTTTCTTCGAGAGCTTCAATGCAAAAAAATTTGCTGAGCTGACGGGTGTCGACGTTGAATTTGTTCAGGACAACCATTCACTTTCCGCAAAAAATATCCTGCGTGGTCTGCACTATCAGATCAAACAGGCACAGGGAAAACTGGTGCGCGTCGTGACCGGCGAAGTGTTTGATGTGGCTGTTGATATCCGCAAGAGCTCACCACGCTTCGGTCAGTGGACCGGCGTCGTTCTGTCTGCAGAAAATCAGCGTCAGCTCTGGATTCCGCCTGGCTTTGCACATGGTTTCGTTGTGCTCAGCGATAAAGCAGAATTTCTCTATAAAACCACGGATTACTGGGCACCGGAATACGAGCGCTCTTTGCAATGGAATGATCCTGCAATTGGTATTGAATGGCCGATTCAGGGTGAGCCGGTGATGTCTGCTAAAGATCAGCAAGGAAAACTGCTCGCTGATGCCGAGGTATTTGAATGAAAATTTTATTGACCGGCGTCACCGGACAGCTGGGCCATACTTTGCAGCAGCAACTCAGTGCCCAGCATGAGGTGATCGCCCCTGATCGCAGTGCGCTCGATTTAAGCGATGCGGCCGCGATTACTGCATATGTTGATGCGATACAGCCAAATCTGATGATCAACCCGGCCGCCTATACAGCGGTCGATAAAGCAGAATCAGAAGCTGGGTTGGCAGCAGCAATCAATGTGGCAGCGCCAGCAGCTTTTGCGGCGGCGGCAAAAAGACACAATATTGGCCTGATACATTATTCGACAGATTATGTCTTTGACGGCAGTCTTCGCGATGCCCAGGCCGGTTTAAAAAGTTATACAGAAACAGAAGCCACTCATCCACTGAATGTGTATGGCGCAACGAAACTGGCAGGTGAGCAAGCCATTATCGCCAGTGGCTGCCGCCACCTGATTTTCCGCACCAGCTGGGTCTATTCGCGCTTCGGTAAAAATTTCCTGCTGACGATGTTACGGCTGGCAAATGAACGTGACGAACTTCGTATCGTCAACGATCAGTGGGGTGCGCCCACATCGGCGAAAGCCATCAGCGATGCCACTTGTCAAATTCTGGCGCAACTGCTGGCCGCACCGGACAGCGCACAATGGTGGTCGCAATATCAGGGCTTATATAATCTGACGACCACCGGACACACAAGCTGGTGTGGCTTTACCGAAGAAATTCTGCGTCAGGCGGCTGGCCGTGGTTTGCTGAACAAGCCGGCACCCGTCGTGCATGGAATTCCTGCCAGCGAATATCCGACACCAGCAACAAGACCGGTTAATTCCTGTCTGAATACCGATAAAATCAGCCGCACTTTCGGATTGACGCTGCCATCGTGGCAAACGGCGTTGACGGATAGTCTGGCATAGATACTGATAAGGAATAGTTCATCGCGGGCAAAGCGAATGCTGTTACTCTGTACGCCAGTAATCGCATACGCCGCGCTCCGTGACAGCACAGTAAAGCAGATACCAGTAAGCATGTCCTCACACCCAAATATGAATGGAATCGTTCACTTATGATTCATGTTGCCATCATCAGTCATGGACATGAAGATCTGCTGATCTCCACCCGGCTGGGCGGATTACTCGGCCAGCATGACGATATCCATCTGTGGCTGAAAGATAATCTGCCATCTGAAAAATTAAAAGATTACTGTCATCAGAACGGCGTTTCTTATACCGATGCCTCTGCCGGGATGGGTTTCGGTGCGAATAATAATTTTCTGTTCCGGCAAATACAAAATAGTGTCGGTTTCCGCGCGGGTGACATATTCGTCGTCATGAATCCGGATATTTCCATCACACCGGATACGCTCAGACAACTGGTTGATGAGATGAAGCGCGATCAGTTTCCGCTGGCAACCCTGAATCTGTTTAAAGATGAAAATCACCTCAGGACCGACGCGAATATCCGCCTGTTCCCGGATTTTCTTTCGCCTTTGCGCATGGCGATCATACGCTCGCTGACGCAGTCCTACGATAAAGAAAAAATCACAGCGCCGTTTCATGCAGACTGGGCTTCGGGCGCATTTTTAGCGTTCGATGCGCGGCATTACGAAGCGCTGCAGGGTTTCGATGATCGCTATTTTATGTATTTTGAAGATGTCGATCTTTGCTACCGCTCGTATCTGATGCTGGGAAAAGGCGTGCGTTATTACCCGCAACTGCGAGCGATCCATTTTGCGGCCCATAAAAACCGCAGTCTGTTATCACCGCACGCGAATTGGTTTATCCGCAGTTTTCTGAAATTTTTATCGCGCAAATATTTTGTCTATCCACGTCGCACAAGTGGTGCACGCTGATATGGCTCAGCGTATTCTCATTACCGGTGCGAGTGGCTTTGTCGGACAGGCAGTCGCCAGATATTTTCTTGCACAAAATCGCCCACTGATTTGCCCAAGCCGTCAGCCACTCAGCTATCAATCACCGCTGATGGCAAATCCGCTGGTTCAGCAACTGACGCCTGATCTCGACTGGACTGTTCATTTGCATGAGGTTGACGCGGTCATACATTGCGCGGCCCGTGTGCATGTGATGCACGAGTCCGCGGCTGATCCGCTGGCCTTGTTCCGTCGCGTCAACGTTGATGCCACATTGGCGCTGGCCAGACAAGCGGCGGCGGCAGGCGTGCGCCAGTTCATTTTTATCAGTTCCGTCAAAGTCAACGGTGAGCTGACGCAGACGGGTAAACCGTTCTGCGAACAAGATGCGCCTCTTGCCGAAGATCCGTATGGTATATCGAAGTGCGAAGCAGAAATTGCCCTGTTGCAGCTGGGTGAGCAAACCGGTATGGCAGTAACGATCATCCGGCCACCGCTGATCTATGGGCCGGGCGTGAAAGCGAATTTTTTAAGCATGCTGCGCTGGGTCAAAAAAGGTATACCGCTGCCGCTGGCAAGCACCAGAAACAAACGCAGCTTTGTTTATCTCGGCAATCTGATCAGCCTGATCGATACCTGCCTGCATCACCCAAATGCGGGGCAAGAAATTTTTCTGGTCTCCGACGGTCAGGATTTATCGACCGCTGAGTTATTGCAGGCGTGTGCCAAAGCCATGCAGGTACCGTCACGCTTGCTGCCGTGTCCACCATCTTTACTCACGTTGGCAGCCACGCTGCTCGGAAAAAAAACGGTTGCTGATCGCCTCTGTTTATCATTGCAAGTCGATATCACTAAAGCAAAAACCTTACTTGGCTGGACTCCGCCCTATACTGTGGAACAGGGACTGGCCGCTACCGTGACACAATTACCATAACACTATGTTGAAACGTTGCTTTGACCTGTTGCTCGCTGTATGTGCCTCACTTATTTTGCTATTGCCCGTACTGATCACCGCCTTGTGCGTGAAGCTGACTTCGCGCGGCCCTGCCGTTTACTGGTCGGATCGTGTTGGCAGGAATAACGTCATTTTCAAGATGCCGAAATTCCGCAGCATGCGCATAGACACACCGGCTGTCGCCACGCACTTGTTGAGTAACCCGGATCAGTATCTGACGCCGATAGGTTCGTTTCTCAGAAAATCCAGTCTGGATGAATTGCCGCAACTGTGGAGTATCCTGAACGGCGATATGAGTTTCGTAGGCCCGCGCCCGGCGCTGTACAATCAGCATGATCTGATTGCCTTACGTACTGAAAAAAACGTCCATACGATTCCTCCCGGGTTAACTGGCTGGGCGCAAGTTAATGGTCGTGATGAATTACCGATTCCGGTGAAAGTGGAGCTCGATGCCTATTACCTGCAACATCAGTCATTTCTGCTGGATATGCGCATACTGCTGATGACTTTTTTCAAGGTATTGCGTCGCGACGGCATCACGCATTAGGACCACGCTTATGCTGCAAACACTACTCCATCTCCCCCGCCTGCAGAAGCAAATCATGGCCGCTGCGCTTGATGCGCTGTGTCTGCCGCTGATCTTCATCCTGGCGATCTGGTTACGTTACGATGGTTTTAACGCCGAGTTATTCCGGCATTATTTCTGGTTGATTTGTTCTATCCCTTTTGTCTCCATCCCGATTTTTATTCGTATCGGTCTGTATCGTGCTGTCATTCGATTTATTGATCAGAAAATTATCAGCGTGATCTTTATCGGAGCCAGCACATCCGTTCTGCTGCTGGCCTTCATCGGCGTGATGCTGCATATCATGCCAATTTCGCGCGCGATCTTCGGCTTTTTCTGGGCAGGTTCTATCCTGTATCTGGGCGCCAGCCGTTTTCTCGCACGCAGCTGGTTTCTGCGCGCCGATATGGCAGACAACGTGATTCATGTCTGCATTTACGGCGCAGGGAAAGCCGGGGCGCAACTCGCTACGGCATTGCGGGCTGGCGGTGAACATATCTGCGTCGCGTTTATTGATGACAATGAAAAAAAACACCGCTCAACGATCGCTGGTATACAGATTTACAGCCCGGCAGAAATTGATGCGCTGGTCGGTAAACTCGGTATCAAGCAGATTCTGCTGGCGATACCGTCAGCCAGCAAAACCCGACAAAAACAGATATTGAATCAGCTCGAACATCTGAAACTGAAAATTAAAGTCACTCCTTCTATACAAAGCCTGGTCAATGGTGAACTGCGTGTTCAGGATGTGCGCGATGTTGAAATTGAAGATTTGCTGGGGCGTGATCAGGTTGAACCGGACAGCCGCTTACTGAGTATCTGCATCACCGGCAAACATGTGTTGGTCACCGGCGCGGGCGGCTCTATTGGTTCAGAACTATGCCGCCAGATTCTGCGTCAGCGCCCAAAAAAACTGGTGTTACTGGAAATGTCCGAATACGCTTTATATGCGATCGAACATGAATTGCTGTCGCTACGCGCACAGCTTCATCTTGATGTCGAGATACTGCCGTTTCTCGGTACTGTGCTTGATACTGCCAAGCTCGACAGAATTTTTGCAGCCTGCAGCATTGATACGCTGTATCACGCTGCGGCTTACAAACATGTGCCGCTGGTCGAACACAATCCGGTCGAAGGCATACGGAATAACGTGTTCGGCACGCTGGCGGTCGCGCAAGCGGCGATCCTGGCGAAAGTGGCTAACTTTGTGCTGATTTCCACCGACAAAGCGGTGCGCCCGACAAACGTCATGGGCACCAGCAAACGGCTCGCAGAATTAATTTTGCAAGCGTTTTCGCACGGTCAGCACAGCACGCGTTTTTGTATGGTGCGCTTTGGCAATGTACTGGGCTCGTCGGGTTCCGTCGTGCCTCTGTTTCGCAAACAGATCATGGCAGGCGGCCCGATCACGTTGACGCACCCTGACATCACGCGCTATTTCATGACCATTCCGGAAGCGGCGCAACTGGTATTGCAGGCAGGTGCCATGGGCGAAGGCGGCGATGTCTTTGTGCTGGATATGGGTGAACCGGTACGCATTATCGATCTGGCGCGGCGCATGGTGCATCTGAGCGGGCTGGAGGTAAAATCAGAAAGCACGCCGCAGGGAACGATAGAGATACAGCACGTCGGCCTGCGCCCTGGTGAAAAACTGTACGAAGAATTGCTGATCGGTGACAACGTTGAAGGTACCAGCCACCCGCTGATTATGCGCGCGCAGGAAAATGAAATTCCCTGGGAGCAATTAAACCTGGCGCTGACCGCGCTTGAGCAGGCCTGCACCGCATTTGACTATGAACAAATACGTACGCTGTTGTTAAAAACGGTGGCAGAATACCAGCCGCAATGCGGTATCGAAGATCTGATCTGGCAGGCATCTCATGCCGCCGCAGACAACGTGAGCGGCGCCAAAGTTCTGCATTAAGTTCTGCATTAAGTTCTGTATTTAATCTGTATTGAAGCAATTTTTCTCATTCCATCATCACCTCTTTTGATCAGCAAGGTTGTTATGTCCCTACTCTCTCCCAGTATTTTCAAGGCGTACGATATCCGCGGCATTATTGGCAAAACACTTGATGCCGATGTTGCTTACCTGATTGGTCAGGCCTTCGGTAGCGCCGCCGTTGCCAAGGGTGAAAAAACGGTAGTGATTGGTCGTGATGGCCGCTTGTCCGGCCCCGATCTGATCACCGCACTCGCCAAAGGTTTGCAAGCGACCGGCGTCGATGTGATCGACCTCGGCGTGGTTGTCACACCGATGGTGTACTTCGGTACCAATGTGCTCGGTGCGGCATCCGGCATCATGGTGACCGGCAGCCATAATCCGCCGGATTACAATGGTTTCAAAATGGTGCTCGCTGGGGAAGCGATTTATGGCGATGCGATTCTGGCTCTGTATCAGACCATACTGAAAAGAGAATTTGCACAGGGCAGCGGCAGCTACCGTACCCACGATATCAGAGCGGCCTATCTTGAGCGCATTATCGGCGACGTTAAACTGGCGCGCCCGATCAAAATCGCGGTCGATTGCGGTAACGGTGTGGCCGGTGCGTTTGCGGCCGATCTGTATCGCGGCATGGGTTGCGAAGTGATCGAATTATTCTGCGAAGTCGATGGCACATTCCCGAATCATCATCCTGATCCGGCGCATGCTGAAAATCTGCAGGATTTAATTCATTGTCTGCAAACGACCGATGCCGAAATCGGACTGGCCTTTGACGGCGACGGTGACCGCCTCGGTGTCGTGACGAAAGACGGTCAGATCATTTACCCTGACCGCCAGTTGATGCTGTTTGCCGAAGATGTGCTGACCCGTAATCCTGGCGCACAGATTCTGTATGACGTGAAATGCACGCGCCATATCGCACCGTGGGTCAAAGCGCGCGGCGGTGTACCGCTGATGTGGAAAACCGGGCACTCGCTGGTGAAAGCAAAATTGCGTGAAACCGGCTCACCGCTGGGCGGAGAAATGAGCGGGCATATTTTCTTCAAAGACCGCTGGTATGGTTTTGATGACGGCTTGTACGCCGGTGCCCGTTTGCTGGAAATTCTGAGCCGCGTCGCGGACATGACCGCAACCCTGAATGACTTGCCGCAATCAGCATCAACACCGGAGCTGCAGTTGAAATTAGCCGAGGGCGAGAATTTCACACTCATCGCCGCAATGCAGGCGAATGCCAGCTTCCCGGGTTCCGATGAAATCATCACGATTGATGGTCTGCGGGTCGAATATCCGGACGGTTTCGGTCTGGCACGCTCTTCGAATACGACACCGGTGATCGTGATGCGTTTTGAAGCGGAAACACCAGCCGCGCTGGCGCGCATACAGGCGGCGATGAAGCAGGCGGTGCTCGCAGTCAAACCTGACGCTGCGCTGCCGTTTTAAAGCGCTTGCTGCTTCACTGCTCTGAGCATGAGTAGTGAAGGTAAAAAAGACCGCCCAAATGCCTCAAATATACTCCCCCCAGTATTTTCTACAGCCCAATGTTGATAAGGACATGAAGGCAGAAATACTAAAAATGGGGGGGAGTATATGAAAAATGCAGCAAATTCCGACGCCTGGCGACGCTGTTCTTCGTTTAATCTGCCCCTGTTTTTGTGACTGACAATTCCGTGAAAATTCTGCTGGTCCGTGTTTCTTCCCTTGGCGATGTGCTGCATAACATGCCGGTTGTTGATGATCTGCTGCGCCATTTTCCCGGTGCGCAAATCGACTGGGTGGTGGAAGAAGCCTATGTGAATCTGGTGCGTCTGCATCCCGGTGTGCGGCACATCATTCCCTTCGCCTTACGTCGCTGGCGCAAGAGTCTGCGCTCGGCCGCGACCCGCGCAGAAATCGCGAGCTTTTACCGCCAGTTACGGCATGACGCCTACGATCTGATCCTCGACACGCAAGGGCTGCTGAAAACCGGACTCATCATGGGCATGGCGCGCAAGACGCCAAACGGGAAAAAAGTTGGTCTGGCGAATGGTACCGAGGGTTCAGGTTACGAAGGCATTTCGCGACTATTTCATGATCTGAGCGTACCGGTTGACAAGCACACGCATGCTGTTTTGCGCGGTCGTCTGGTCGCGGCCGCTGCGGCCGGCTATGTTGTCGACACACCAGCCAGTTTCGGCTTACGCGTGCCAACCGGCGACACCAGCTGGAAACCAGCGACACCTTACGTGGTCTTTTTCCACGGCACTGCCGGTGCGGCAAAAAAATGGGCGCGGGACAACTGGATAGCGATTGCCACCTTTTTGCGACAATACGAGTTACCGATCCTGCTGCCGTGGGGTAGCCCGGCCGAAAAAGCTGAAGCAGTAGCAATGGCGGCAGCAATACCGAATGCCACGGTGTTACCGGCGCTCTCCATGCAAGAAGCCACGATACTGGCGCAATCCGCCGCACTGGCGATCGGTGTCGATACAGGTCTGACGCATATCGCGGCCGCGTATGAAACACCGACCATAGAAATTTACTGCGCTTCACCGAAATGGAAAACCGAAGGAAACTGGTCACCGAAGATCATCAACCTCGGTGATAATGGCGCACCGCCCGCCGTCGCTGAAGTCGAACAGGCGATACGGCAATTACTATGACAACGCAGCCGCTGTCAGCACCTCCGGCAATTTGAACTGAAAAGAATACCACTGCATGCAAGCCGCCTCATCAAAACATTCACCCAAAGTCAGCGTCGTCATCGTCAACTGGAATGGCGGTGCTTTGCTGCAACGCTGCATCACCGATCTGTGCGCGCAAAGCTACCAGCCGCATGAAATCATCGTGGTCGATAATGCCAGTAGCGACGGCTCTGGTCATGCAATCGAACAGGCATTTCCGCAGGTCAAAGTGATACACGCGGGCAGCAATCTCGGGTTTGCGGCGGGGAATAATCTCGCCGTCAAACTGGCAGCGCCCGACAGCGAATGGATCGCTTTGCTGAATCCGGATGCGTTTCCTGAACCGGACTGGCTCAAAGCCCTGGTGGATGCAGCCGTTGCGCAACCTGAATTTGCGATCTTCGGCAGCCGTCTGATGGATGCCAATACCGGCACCCTGCTCGACGGCGTCGGTGATGCTTATCACGTCAGCGGGCTGGTCTGGCGCGAGGCGCACGGGCAGCCATTGCAGCCATCGTTTTTAGAACGCCGGGAAATTTTTTCGACCTGCGCCGCCGCGGGTTTATACAGGCGCGATGTGTTCGATGCGATCGGTGGTTTCGATGAAGATTATTTTTGCTATGTCGAAGATATTGATCTCGGCTTTCGCTACCAGTTGCTCGGCCACCGCTGTTTGTATGTGCCGGAATCGGTTGCCAATCATGTCGGCTCGGCGCTGACTGGCAAACGCAGCGATTTCTCTGTGTATTACGGCCACCGTAATCTGGTCTGGACTTTCGTTAAAAATATGCCCGGCATCCTGTTCTGGCTTTGCCTGCCTTTGCATGTATTACTGAATCTGATCACGGTTGCCTATTTCATCAAAGCCGGTCAGGGCAAGGTCATTCTGCGCGCCAAGCGTGACGCCTTGTACGGCTTGCCGGATACCTGGCGCAAACGCCGCGCAATTCAGTCGCAGCGGGTCGCCAGCATCAGCCATATCTGGCGCTTGCTGAACAAGAAACTCAGCCGCCGCGCGACTTAGGGTATAGTCCTGCTTCTTCAAATTTCTGCATTATTTTCTTTTTTACCACATGACTATCCGCAAGAGCCTCGACGGCAACGCCATCGGTCTGATGTTACTGCTCTGCCTGTGCTGGGGTTTACAACAAGTGGCGGTCAAAATGGCCGCGCATGCCATCAGTTCCACACTACAACTCGGCTTGCGCTCAGGCATTGCCGCTGTGTTAGTGCTCGCTTTAATATCAATCAGAAAAATTCCATTCGCGCTGACGGGGCCGCATCTGCGCCCGGGTTTGCTGGCGGGCCTGCTGTTCGCTGGCGAATTTCTGGCGGTATCGTACGGACTGAATTTCACGACGGCATCACATATGTCGGTGTTTTTATATACCGCGCCTATCTTCACGGTGCTCGCCCTGCACTGGCTGATTCCGGCAGAGCGCCTGCAGGCGCGGCAATGGCTGGGGATACTGATGGCCTTTGGCGGTGTCGCGATTGCGTTTTCCGGCGCGTTTGGCAATAACCCGCGTGCCATGCATGACATGCTGATCGGTGACAGCTTCGGTATTCTGGCGGCACTGCTGTGGGCATCGACAACGGTGGTGATACGTAAATCGAGCTTATCTGAAGCAGAGCCGACGACCACGCTGTTTTATCAGCTCGCCGGGGCAGCTGTTGCCTTAACCGCTATTGCCTATGCGCAGGGCGACAATGTGTTTGCAGCGTGGGATCAAGCCGCCTGGATCAGCATGTTGTTTCAAAGTGTGGTGGTGGCTTTCGCCAGTTATCTGGCGTGGTTCTGGCTGATGCGTCGCTATCTGGCATCGCGCCTGTCTGCGTTTTCGTTTCTGACGCCGCTGTTCGGTGTCGCGGCGGGTGTCGTGCTGATGAATGATGTTGTCAGCCCGCGCTTTGCGATTGGCGCTGTGATGGTACTCAGTGGTATCGTGCTGGTGAATTTCAGAAAAAACTAATCCATGCGCCTTCTTTATTCTTTCGTCTGGGGTTTATCGCTGCCCTTCGCCGTCTTCCGCCTCTGGTGGCGCGGTCGTCGCGAGCCAGGTTACCGCCAGCACATCGCCGAACGCCTGGGATTTTTTCCGGCTTATCAAAAGCAAGCAACGATCTGGGTACACGCCGTGTCGGCAGGTGAAACACGCGCTGCGGAACCTTTGATACGGGCGTTGCTGGACACCTATCCGCAGCATCATCTGTTACTGACACACATGACCGCGACCGGACGTGAAACCGGCGGCAAGCTGTTTGCCGATGTATCGTCGCGGCTGACGCAGGCATTTTTGCCGTATGACATTAACTGGATGATGCGCCGTTTTCTGCGGCATTATTCTCCGCGCCTGTGCATACTGATAGAAACAGAAGTCTGGCCGAATCTGATCGCTCAATGCAAAGAATTGCAGGTACCGGTCACCTTGGTAAATGCGCGCTTATCCGCAAAATCGCTGAACAAAGCACGTCGTTTGTCCGCCCTGATGCTGCCGGCAGCGCACGCAATCAGCGCTGTTGCTGCACAATCGAATCCGGATGCGGAGCGCTTGCGTAAACTCGGTATCAGCGAACCGCAAGTCACAGGGAATATGAAATTTGATGTCACGCCGCCAGCACTGATGGCAGAACGCGGCATCGCTTTACGCCGCAGTTTTGGCGAGCGTCAGGTCATCCTGTGCGCCAGTACCCGCGACGGTGAAGAAGAACTGATCCTCGCCGCGTTTCAGGAACAATTTCCCTTGCTGACAGAAAAGCCGCTGCTGATCATCACGCCACGCCATCCGCAACGTTTTGATCAGGTCGCGGGCATGCTGGAAGCACGTGGCATTTCGTATGTGCGCCGCTCAAGCATCGATCATGCAACGATCGCACCGATAGCCGGTGATGTACAGATATTGCTGGGCGACACCATGGGTGAAATGTATATGTACTATGCCGCTGCCGATGTCGCTTTTGTCGGCGGAAGTCTGGTGCCGCTGGGCGGACATAATCTGATCGAAGCCTGCGCCATGGGTAAAGCCGTACTAACAGGGCTGCATACCTTTAACTTTTCCGAAATCACCGATCAGGCCATTGCGGTCGACGCCGCTTTGCGGGTGGACGGCGCGCGGAGTATGCTACGTGAAGCGCTTGCTTTACTGGGTAATGATAAAAAACGCAAAGCTATGGGGCAACATGCACATGCGTTTTTTTTACAGCATCAGGGTGCAACCGCCCGCACCATGGCGATTCTGGCACCTTACCTGAGCTAAGTCACAAAATCAGAAGCTTTCCGGCATAGCAATTACTTACTGAAAAAATTGCTGAATCAGTAAGAACTGACACAAGAAATGCTGAACAGGCAGGGATTTTGTCTGCCTTGATACCCATCAAGGCAAATCAGCCCCTGCCCCATATACTGAAGCGCTGCCCAACTTAGTGGCGCTGGCTTCAAGACAATAATCGATACGATAATCTGTAATCCTCACTGAGAAATTAAGCTGATAATGAATGCGAACGTACAACTCCCGGGAATCACTGACATGGCGCCACAAGAAATCTCTCTCGATGTTTTATTAGAAAAATACGCGAAGGGCGAAGAAGCCACTATTAATGATGTGCAGGCACGCGTCGCCAAGGCACTCGCCAGCGTTGAACAAGCGGACGTGCAAGCCTATTACGAAGAAAAATTCTTATGGGCGCAAAAAAACGGTTTTGTTCCGGCTGGCCGTATCAATTCCGCGGCTGGCATGGATTTACATGCGACACTGATTAACTGTTTCGTGCAACCGGTCGGTGATTCGGTATCCAGCCCGACCGATGGAAAACCCGGTATTTATGCGGCACTGGCAGACGCGGCGGAAACCATGCGACGCGGCGGCGGTGTTGGCTACGATTTTTCCAGCATTCGTCCTAAAGATGCGCTGGTGCGCGGTACACGTTCGCGCGCCTCCGGCCCGGTGTCTTTCATGCAGGTGTTCAATGCCTCATGCTCAACCGTCGAATCTGCCGGTGCGCGGCGCGGTGCACAAATGGGCGTGTTGCGCGGCGATCATCCCGATATTCTGGAATTTATCCGCTCGAAAGACGAAGGCGGCCTGACTAATTTTAATATCTCCATCGGCGTCACCGATGAGTTCATGCAGGCGGTCGCTGACGATACAGATTTCTGTCTGGTACACAAAGCCGAGCCGAGCGAAGACCGCAAAGCGGCCGGCGCGTATCAGCGCGAAGATGGACTCTGGGTCTATGAAACACTGCGCGCCCGCGACCTGTGGGAAGTCGTCATGAAATCGACTTACGACCATGCAGAGCCGGGCATTCTGTTCCTGTCACGCATGAATACAGAAAACAATCTGTATTACTGCGAAAAAATCGAAGCGACCAATCCTTGCGCCGAACAACCTTTGCCAGATTATGGCTGCTGCTGCCTCGGTTCTATCAATCTGACACGCTTCGTCAAAAATCCATTCTCGCTCGGCACCAGCTTTGATTTTGAAGCATTTAAATTAGTCATCACGGTGGCAACCCGTATGCTCGACAATGTGCTGGACGCCACCGCATGGCCACTGGACCTGCAAAAAGCTGAAGCGATGTCGAAACGCCGCGTCGGACTGGGTTTTCTCGGCATCGGCAGCACACTGGTGATGCTGGGCATACGCTACGATTCTGACGAAGGCCGCGAATTCGCCCGTCAGGTATCAGAAGTTCTGCGCGATACGGCGTATCTCGCTTCCGCCGAACTGGCAAAGGAAAAAGGCGCATTCCCCTTATTCGATAGTCAGAAATATTTGTCCGGTTCGTTCGCGCAACGTTTGCCGAAAGCAGTTCGTAAAGCCATAGAAAAAAATGGACTGCGCAATTCTCACCTTCTGTCGATTGCACCAACCGGCACCATCACACTGGCTTTTGCAGACAATGCATCGAACGGTATCGAACCTGCATTTTCATGGGTCTATAACCGTAAAAAACGCATGGCCGTTGGCGATGCACGTATCTATGAAGTCGCAGATCACGCCTGGCGTTTATACCGCGCGATGGGTCACGATGTGTCCGACGACAGCAAATTACCGCATCAGTTCGTCACTGCGCTGAATATGTCAGCCAGCGACCACATGAAAATGCTGCAGGTCGTACAGCCTTATATTGATTCGGCGATCTCGAAAACAGTTAACGTCCCGGCCGATTATCCTTACGAAGACTTCCAGAATCTGTACATGGACGCATGGCGTGCCGGACTCAAAGGTCTGGCAACCTATCGGCCAAACAGCATACTAGGCAGCGTTTTATCGGTCGCCAGCGCCACACCGGAAACCGAAGTGGCCACAACGGTCGCGCATCAGCAGCATGATGAAGATTTGTTGCGCAAACAGTTTGAGGGGCGTCCTTTCGGCGATCTGGAATCGATCACCTCTAAAGTACAGTACACCACTTATGAAGGTAAAAAAACGGTGTACCTGACCGTCAGCTTCATACACGTACAGGGTATGGTCGGCGGCGAAATGATCACGATAGAACGTCCGTTTGAATTCTTTATGCCAGCCGGTCAGAAAAACGACGGTCAGCAATGGATTTCCGCCAGCATGCGTCTGCTGTCGATGGCGGCACGCTCGGGGGGCTCCATCGCTAAAGCACTGGCGGATATGCGCGAAGTGGTGTGGGATAAAGGCACCGTCCGTTGCGGCATGCTGACCAAAGACGATGGCTCGCAAGCACCGCTGTTCCACGAATCCGAAGTCGCCGCCATCGGCTACGCCTTGCAGCGCATCCTGATGAAACGCGGTTTTCTGGATGCCTCTGGCAATCAGATTCCGGTGCATGTGCTGGCCGAGAAATTTAAATCCCGCCTGCAACAATATGGCGTCAATGATCTGACCTACGTCGCGGAAACTGCGCCTGTATCGTATATCCCGAGCGGCAAAAAATGCCCGGATTGCGGTGCATATGCATTGCAAAAAATCGACGGCTGCAGCCGTTGTGTTTCCTGCGGCTACGTCGGCGCTTGTGGCTGAGCATTAACGCCTTCGCCACAATTCAGCCCACCGTTTGGTGGGCTTTTTTGTATACCTGCTTCCGCATTACCCGCATATATTGCCGCTTAGATAGATTGCCGCTCAGATTGCCGCTTAGCAAAGATTCCTGACCTGAATCAAGATTATCTGGGCTCGTTCTTTGATAGCGTTATATATAAGTGTATATTACGACTTCTGTTCAACTCACCGGAGCTGTCACGTGCAAACGACAACCTTGAAACGCCTGCTGTCGGCAGCTGTACTGGTCGGGGTGTCGAATCTCGCCTGCGCAGCAGAAATTACAGTTTCGGCAGCCGCCAGTCTGACCAATGCGTTCAAAGAAATTGCACAGAATTATCAGGCGCAA
Organism: Cognatundibacterium rivi; assembly: GCF_018139565.1. Classification (GTDB taxonomy): domain Bacteria; phylum Pseudomonadota; class Gammaproteobacteria; order Burkholderiales; family Burkholderiaceae_D; genus Undibacterium; species Undibacterium rivi. The sequence continues at coordinate 846,070 of NZ_JAGSPK010000001.1, read as the reverse complement.
TACCCGGAAGCCAAAGTCTCCCTGAACTTTGCGGCATCAGGTGCCTTGTTGCAGCAAATCGCCAAAGGCGCACCGGTCGATGTGTTCGCCTCGGCAGACCAGGAAACCATGGATGCAGCAGAAAAACAGGGCTTAGTAATGGCGAGTGAACGTCATGATTTTGTACGGAACGCCCTCGTTCTGATTGAACCTGTCGACAGTAAAATCGCCATCAAACGACTCGACGATCTGAATCAGGCAAATATCAAACGGATTGCGATTGGCAATCCGGCCAGTGTGCCCGTGGGTCGCTATACCATGCAGGCGCTGGAAACTGCAAAACTGTGGCCAGCACTCGAAAGCAAAACCATCAGTACGCAAAACGTGCGGCAATCTCTCGATTACGTTGCCCGCAGCGAGGTCGATGCTGGCTTCGTTTATGCCACCGATGCCGCGATCATGAAAGACAAAGTCAAAGTCGTGCTGGAAATACCGACTGCCACAGCAATCAGCTATCCGGTTGCGCGCATCAGAAATAGCCCGAATGCTGAAGAAGCGAAGCGCTTCATCAACTATCTGTTGTCCGCACCGGGGCAGACAGTGTTGACGAAATACGGATTTAAGAAAGGCTGATCGTCTGATATGGATGTCGCATGGAACGCGCTGCTGCTGTCGCTGAAAGTTGCCGGTTGGGCGACCGCACTGAATCTGGTTGCGGGTATCGCGGTCGGCTATCTGCTGGCACGCGTTCGCTTTCCCGGGCGCGATCTGCTCGACACCTTGCTGACCTTACCGATGGTGATGCCACCAACAGTGCTCGGATATTATCTGCTGGTCTTGCTGGGACGCCGCAGCTGGCTTGGCGCATGGCTGCAGGATCATCTTGGCATCAGTCTGATTTTTACCTGGCAAGGCGCCGTCATTGCCGCTGCCGTCGTCGCGTTTCCTTTAGTCTTTAAACCGGCGCGAGCTGCATTCGAAGCAATCGATGGTCAGCTCGAACAAGCCGCGCGCGTGCTGGGGATTTCGGAAATAGGCATATTCTTTCGTGTGACGCTGCCGCTCGCATGGCGCGGGATTCTGGCCGGGGTCTTACTGGCGTTCGCCCGGGCATTAGGTGAGTTCGGTGCCACTTTAATGATCGCCGGCAGCATCCCTGGCAAAACACAAACCCTGTCCATCGCCGTGTATGAAGCCGTGCAGGCCGGGCAGGACGATGTCGCCAATACGCTGGTGTTACTGACCTCGGTCGTCTGCATCAGCGTGTTACTGCTGGCAGGAAAACTGGCGCCGGGGCGCATCGCCCACCGCTCTTCATAATGGAATGGCCTATGCAGTTTGATCTCCACATCCAGAAAACACTGATCTCGGGCACACGCCGGTTTGAGCTCGATATTCAGTTCACCAGCGATCAGCAGCGCGTCGTCATCCTTGGCGATTCCGGCGCAGGCAAGAGCCTGACACTGAAAGCAATCGCCGGATTACTGACGCCGGATCGCGGCCATATCCGCCTCGGCGAAACGACTTTATTTGATCATCAGCAGCGCATTCATCTGGCGCCGCAAAAGCGGAATATTGCCTATCTGTTTCAGGAATACGCTTTATTCCCACACCTGAACGTGCGCCAGAATATCGGCTTCGGGCTGACGCAGGGCTGGCGTAATCCGGACCGGCAACGCAGCAATGAAAGAGTCGATCATTGGTTAGCTGCGCTGGATTTACAAGCAGTCGCCGATCAGCTTCCGCATGAGCTTTCGGGTGGACAAAAACAGCGTACGGCGCTGGCACGGGCACTGGTTGCAGAACCCCGGGCTTTGTTACTGGATGAGCCATTCGCTGCGCTTGATCCTTCCCTGCGTATTCTGATGCGCAACGAGCTCGATACTTTGCAACGTACATTGCAAGTACCGATGATACTGATCACGCACGACCCGGAAGATGCCCATGTTTTTGGCGATCATGTCGTGCATTTGCGCGATGGAAAAATTCGCCAGCACGATGCACCGGTCGTACTCAGCCAATGCGCATGAAGAATGGCTTTATCAGAACTGACGAAGAAAAAAGGCAACGTGACTTCAGCGCTGCTGCCGATACTGCCTATACTGCCTATGCCACCCGCTTCCGGAAAATATATTTAAGACAGGTGTTTGTATGACGAGCAAAGAAAAAACGATCGCCTTACATGGCTCAGTCTGGATGACGGTTGACGGGGAAAATTTTGGCGGCAAAGGCCGGATTGCCCTGCTGGCGCAAATCGCCGGGTGTGGCTCGATCACACAAGCTGCCAAAGCCATGAAGATGAGCTATAAAGCGGCCTGGGATGCGATCGACAGCATGAACAATCTGGCGGGCGAACCGCTGGTTGAACGACTGACTGGCGGCAAAGGCGGTGGTGGCACCAGGCTCACACAACGCGGTCAGCGACTGGTCGATAACTTTCACATTATCGAACAGGAACATCGCGATTTTATCCGGCAACTCAGTCAACAAGCAGATGGCATCGCCGACGATTTTTTACTCATCAAAAAAATGAATATGAAAACCAGCGCCCGCAATCATTATCTGGGCAAAGTCACGCACATCCGACTGGGCGCAGTGAACGACGAAATAGAACTGACGATTGCTGGCGGACAAAAAATTGTCGCCGTCATTACCCATGAAAGTACGGAAGAGCTAGGCTTGCAACCGGGTGCCGAAGCATTTGCGCTGATCAAATCGTCGTCCATCATAGTCATGACAGAAAATCAGAATGCCCGCTTATCGGCGCGCAATCAGTTAAGCGGTATCGTCACACGCATACAACCGGGTGCCGTGAATACAGAAATCATCATCACGATGGACGGCGGCAGCACACTGGCCGCCATCATCACTAATGAAAGCTGCACCGCGCTGGGCTTGCAGACCGGCACAGCTGCCACCGGCATATTCAAAGCCTCGAGCGTGATACTGGGTGTGCCTGCATGACAGGCGACGATTAAATCAACGACAAACCAATACCGGTATAGTTGAATGTGTGAGTACCTTCTGCGTTTCGCTGCCGAGTAACAAGGCATCCAGCCCGCGTCTGCCGTGGGAGGCCATGAAAATTAAATCACAGCCATGCAGCGTCGCTGCCTCGATAATTGCAGCATAAGGCTGCTCTGCAATCTGCGACAGCGTTGTACACGAAACACCATGCATCTGCGCCTGCTTTTCTGCCGCAGCAAGAATTTCCTGACTGATGTCATTCGCGATATCGCGCAAAGTTGCAGGTGTCTGTGCAGAAAAAATACCACCCAGCCCGTCATACATGGTGGCGGCTTGCGCGGCGCAGAAAAAACTGATGCGAGCACCAGACTCTTTCGCAAACAACACTGCTTTTTCTAAGGCTGCCTGCGACAGTGCAGAGCCATCCGTGGGAACAAGAATATGTTTGAACATGAGAATTCTCCTGATATCCATGAGAAGTGAAATGACTTGGCTGACCGGCATACGCTACGCCGGTCAGTCGCGCGATGAACCTTGTTGTCTAATGACCACCTGCCCCCGGCTCGACTACCCTGCTTGGTTTCGGCGCCAGCCAGATCACCGATGCAGCAACCAGAAATGCGACAGCGATCCCCATCATTAACTGATTCGTCGCCAGCATCACGCTTTGACTGGTGACCAAAGAATCAATGGTTCCCCGCACCACATCGATTGCCATTCCTGAGCTTTCCAGCATTTTCTGCACGCTCAGATCGGTATCGGTGAGCCCGACCAGTTCGGCATGATTACGGGAGATCTGATTATCCCAGACGGTTGTCACCATGGAAGTCGCAAACGCACCGGATAAAGTCCGTAAAAAATTCATCAGACCTGCAGCAGAATCCATTTCGCGTTCCTCAACGCTGGCCATCGCCAACCCGGTTGTCGGTATGAAGAAAAATGGCAAACCTAAACCCATGAACATCAACGGCATGGCGATATCCCAGTAGCCCATATCTGTCGTGGCAAAAGTGCGCCACAAGGTCATCAGACCCAGCCAGGCAACACCGCCAAATACCAACCGGCGCGGATCTGTTTTAGATGAAAGACCAGCCGCTACGGGGGCGACAAAGACAGCAAAAATACCTGTCCATGCCGTGACCATACCTGCCTTGGTTGAGGTGTATCCCATGAAGGACTGCAACCATTGCGGCGTCAATACATTGGCTGCGAAAAACGCCGCAAACGCCACACTGATCGTCAGTACGCTGACAGAAAATCCGCGATGCCGGAACACCCGCAAATCGACAATCGGATGCTCTTCATGAAACTCCCAGATCAGAAAGATGACAAAGCCGACCGCCGCCACCAGACTTAACAGCACGATTTCTGTAGAGGCAAACCAATCCAGCTCTTTTCCTTCGTCCAGCACGAGTTGCAAAGCACCGACCCAGATCACCAGCAATCCCAGCCCGACTTTGTCGATAGGATTGATGACTGGATTTTTTTCATAGCGTTTGAGTAATTGCCACGCCATCGCAGCGCATAAAACGGCAATCGGCAGATTGATATAAAAGATCCACGGCCAGGAAAAATCATCACACAGATAACCGCCAAGTATCGGCCCCAGCACCGGTGCGACCAAGGTCGTCATCGACCATAAACCGATCGCGGCCGGTGCTTTTTCTTTTGGAAAAATCCGTAGCAATAGTGTTTGCGATAACGGCATCAACGGGCCACCCGCAAAACCCTGACAGATACGCGCGAAGACCAGCATGCCGAGAGAATTGGCGAGACCGCACAGACCGGAGAAAATGCCGAACATTGCCATCGCTATCGTGAATACACGCACAGCACCAAAACGCGCAGCCAGCCAGCCGGTCAACGGCACAGTAATGGCTTCTGCCACGGCATACGAGGTAATCACCCAGGTGCCCTGACTGCTGGTCGCGCCCATTGCGCCGGCGATCGTTGGCACGGACACATTCGCAATAGTCATATCCAGCACGGCAATAAAATTAGCAGCGGCCAGAATGATGGCAGCGAACCAGAGCATGCCGCCGGTCAGCGGCGCATCTTCCGGTGTGCTCCCCGGCGGTGTAGTGGGTGCTCCGCTCTGCAAAGCATTCGCTTTCATATTACCTCCTTAGCGTTGCTGCTCGCGGGTATCAATGCGGGCGCTCATGGAAAGGCCAACTTTCAGCGGATGCGCTTGCAGTTCTTTGGCATCAAGCTTGATACGTACCGGTAAACGCTGTACGACTTTGATCCAGTTACCCGTCGCATTTTGAGCCGGAATGGCGGCGAATGCAGCGCCGGAGCCGCCCGAAAAGCCTTCCACTATGCCGTGATAAGTCACGCTGCTACCGTGGATATCCGCCTGCAATGCAACAGGCTGACCGGCGCGGACGTTTTCCAGTTGCACCTCTTTAAAGTTCGCATCAACGTGCATCTCTTGCACAGGCACAACCGATAACAATGGCACGCCGGACGAGACGCGCTGACCGAGCTGAACCTGGCGTTTAGCAACAATGCCGTCAACCGGCGCACGCACGACAGTGCGTTCCAGATCAAGCGCAGCCTGATCACGGCGGGCGCGGGCCAGCGCAACTTCCGGATTATTTTCTTCGCTGACATTCGCTATCAGGACTGCGTTGGCCTCGCGCGAGCCCAGCGCCATATGTTGGTTTGCCAGCGCCTGCGCAGCGGCGGCGCGGCTCGCTTCCAGATTCGCTTTCGCTGTTGTAAACGCGTTTTGTACACGGGTCAGCTCATCACCGGAAACCGAGCCTGAGGCAGCCAATGCCTCGCGGCGTTGCAGATCAATTTTTGCCCGCTCGAAATCAGCTTCCGCCGCACGCAACTGCGCCGCTGCTTTTTTCTCATCGGCTTCGCGTGCCGTGATCTGCGCTTTCAAACTGGCATCATTGGCGACAAACCCTCGGACCCGGCGCACAGCACGATTCAGATCAGCCTCGGCCTGCGCCAGCGCCAGGCGCGCATCTGCAGGGTCTATCCTGACCAGGATCTGACCTTTTTTCACGGCCTGGGTATCCGTGACCAACACTTCGTTAATCGTGCCGCCGACGGCCGATGTCACCTGCGCCACTTCGACGGCGGCGTAAGCGTTATCGGTAGAGACAAAATGCGAGCCATATGTGAACCAGTAAACACCTGCGGCAATCGCGGATAAGGCCACAACACCGGCTACACCGCCGAGTAATTTATTACGTCTTTGTACTTTATTTGCGTTCAGATTCGTTTCAGACATGGTAAAAATCCTTCAGATAATTTTTTAAATTAAGTATTGGCAGTTGACTGATAGCCGCCACCGAGCGCGCGTTTCATCGCGACATCGAGAGTGAAGGCACGCGCCTCCAGCGTCGTCAGTGCGCGCAGGTTGATCAGCAGACTGTCTTCCGCCGACAACACTTCCAGATACGTTGCCAGACCACCCTGATAGCGATTTTTTGCAACGCTGTAGGCATCGGTCGCGGCGTCAACACCCTGTTTGCTTTTCATCAGTTGCGCACTTAATGCCTGCTGGCTGAGACCCGCACTGGCCACTTCCTGCAAGGCCTGGCTGATAGTCCGGTGATAGTTCGCCACGGCTTCGTTATAGCTGGCGGTACTACTGCGTAACTCTCCCTGTAAGCGACCAGCGGTGAAGATCGGTAAAGAAATTGCGGGGCCAATACTGCCGGTGGACGAACCGCTTTTGCTAAGCATATTCAGATCCAGCGATTGCACACCGATGAATGCCGACAGATTGATGTTGGGGTAAAACTCGGCTTTTTTCTGATCTATGCTGTGCGCGCTGGCTTCGGCTTGCAGGCGAGCCGCAACGATGTCGGGACGGCGTCCTAACAGATTTGTCGCCAGTTCCGCAGGCAAACCGGTGGGCATCTGCAAATTCACGGTGGGACGGGAAATCGCCAGCGCACGGTCTGGCCCTGCGCCCAGCAATGCAGCAATCCGATAGCGCTGCAGACCAATTTGCTCTTCGTTTGCTAACAACTCCGCTTCGGCGCTGATCAGCCGCACTTTCGCTTCACTGAGACCGCCTTTGGTTTCCATGCCATAGGCAAACCGGTCGGCAAACATCTGGACAGTTTTCTGACGGATCTCGACCGAACGTTGCAGCGTGTCGCGCAGTACAAATAATTGCGCCAGATCGGCATACTGACTGGCGATCGCTGCGGCAAGCGTCAGCCGCGCCTGTGCGTATTCGGCGCGGCTGGCTTGCTCCTGTGAAGTCGCCGCCGCCAGTGCAGCGCGATTTCTGCCCCAGAAATCCAGCTCCCAGCTGACATCTAAGGTCGCGCGGCCGTAGTCATTCCAGCCATTCGGCGTCATCGACTTCGGCGTCAGATAGTTGTAACTCATCTTTTGCTCTGTGATCGAGGCATTGGCACTGACCTGCGGCTTCGTCGCCGCATTTTTGACCTGACTGAAGGCTTCTGCTCTTGCCAGTCGTGCGGCAGCAGCGCTCATGTCCGGTGCATCCTGCAAGGCCTCGTCTATCAACGCATTCAGTTGCGCATCCTGATATGCCTGCCACCAACGTTCATCGGGCCAGATGCTGGTAGCGGAGGTAGTCGCTGCGAACGCTTTTGCAGCCGGAAAATCAGCGCCTGTTTTCATCGATAAAGTTGGCTCTGACTGCGGCAACTGGGCACAGCCGCCCAGCGCCAAAGTCAGCGCCAGCAAAGCTCTGCTGAGCTTGATCTGCGGTAAAACCCCGGGTGAAGATATAGAAGACATAAGAAATTCTCTCTTTCGTTCATTACTGTACCGTACAGTACGTTTTACGAATTATAGCAACCTCGTGCTAAAATGAACAGGTCGGTACAGTTATTTATTTTTGAGAGATGCTATTGACATGAAAATGAAAACCGAAGCAAAACGGCAGGCCATACTGAGCGTGGCAGCGCAGGCTTTTCAGGAATTGGGATTTGAGCGGACGTCGATGTCGGAAATCTGCGCCCGGCTGGGCGGCTCGAAAGCAACGCTGTATAACTACTTCGCGTCAAAGGAAGAGTTATTTTTTGAAATCATGTACAAGTCTGCCGAGACCAAGCGCCAGGCAATGTTCGATGCGTTCGACCAGACCAACACGGATATCACCGAAGCCTTGCGTTACTTTGGCGAACATCTGCTGTCATTTCTGTATTCGCCAGAAATCATGGCGCAAAGGCACATGGCAATCACCGCGCCGGGGCAACTTGGCAAACTGCTGTATGAACGCGGCATTCTGAGCAGCCAGAGCATCCTCACAAACTTTCTGCAAGACGCCATGACACAAGGAAAACTGCGCCAGGGAGATGCGGCAGTCGCCACTCTGCAATTACATGGTTTGCTGGAAGCAGAATTGATTAATCCATTTCTGTTCAAGCTGCTGGAGCATGTCAGTGAAGCAGACATCAAAGCAATGACGGCCAGAGCCATCGATGTTTTTATGGCGGCCTATGCACCGCAAAAACCGGCGCAGACAACATGCGCCTGATGCAGCAACACCACCTGCTTCTGCTGATGGCGATGGTTGCGCCGTTAGCGGTCGGCGCAGAAAATGTTGAGGCAGGAAAGTTGCTGTTTACATCGCGCTGTGCGTCCTGCCACCAGATCGGCACGTCCGCACACGGCGGCTTTGCGCCGCAACTGAACGGCGTGATCGGCAGAACGGCGGGTTCGACAACGGACTTTAAATATTCGCCCGCAATGAAAAATGCAAAACTGGTGTGGACAGAAAAAAATCTGCGCGCCTTTTTGCAAGCGCCGGACGATGTTGTGCCCGGCACAAAAATGCGCTTTTATGGCATGAGCGACGACAAGAAAATCGCTGATCTTCTGGCCTACTTGCGCAGCTTTCCGTAAGTCAATCTCAGCGAGCGCCGCTGCTTTTGCAGAACAATGAAAACGACCAGTATGACTGCGGCAAAGCTGGTTATCAGTAGCGATGCAGTTGAGCTGCAGTTACGCTGAAAACCCGTCTTTGACACTGAAAATATCCCCTGATTTTCATAAAAATGGGGAGTATCAGCCAAAACATGCCAGATGTCCTTATAAACAAAGGAGGTCAGAATATACTCCCGGGGGTATATTCTGACCTCCTGAGGCCATTCCGGAGGCCCGGGCACAATGTCTGCGCTAAAACCGCTACAGACATCGTTCGCCAAAACCACAGGCAGATTAATCGTTATGCGGTCCTCTGCCTCGACCATTATCGTGACCACGCCCATTTTCCTGACCACGGTCATTATCTCTGCCGCGACCGTGTTCACGATGATCTCTGTCATCGCGGCCATCGTAACCGCGGTTTGGTCCGTTGTTATAGTCGCGATGCGGTTCACGATATTGACCATCACGATAGCGAGGCACTACCTGGGTGTTATACCAATTCTCGGTCACAAAATAAACCGGCCGGCCACAAGCGTCATAGCGTGAACAATGCTTATCCCAATGTTTGCGATGACCGGGAGGCACGACCAGATACAGCGGCGGTAATGGCGCGGGGCTGCGATAAACAATGCGAGGTTCGCGATAAATTAATTGCGGCTGCGGAAAATTTCCGATATCCAGTTGTCCGTAAAAACCGGGCTGACCAAATTGCACCGATAAATTAACATTCTGCGCTGATGCGGATTCAGCACTCAGCAATGAGGACGCAAGCGCCGCGAATAAAATAAATTTTTTCATATAAGCTCTGTAATTGTCTCTGCTGCTGACAGCAAAATAAATGGCAACCAGACACGCGCCATCATACTATTTCGATGCGGTTGAGTTGAAAATGCCTGCTTTCCCTATAACGTGCTGCGGAGAAAAAGGTTTACAGCATTTTGTTGATGTGCGACATGGCAGCCGATCAGGATACGCAATACCTTACCCGTTTTTCCCTTGAATCCGACTCTCCTCCTATGAAGATCATTGTTCTGTTCCCTACTCAAACCGAAGCCAGCCTGTTTCAACGCGATGATGTGATCAGTATTGTTTCCGGCGTCGGCCTGACGGCAACCACGTATGCAACCGTCAAAGCGATACATGAGCACCGCCCGGATATGCTGATTTTGTCCGGTATTGCCGGCGTCTTTCCTCATTCGCGTTTCAAGATCGGCGATGTTGTGCTGGTCGAAAGTGAAGTGGAAGCCGATCTCGGATTTTTCACGCCGACAGGTTTTGTCCACATGGCGCATCTGCCAATAGAGATGGAATTTGAACGCCGCCATACCTTGCATTGCGAACATATCCCCGCCGGACAGCCATTTCCGCTGGCACACGGCATTTCCGTCAATGCAGCAATGGCGCCGTTTATCGACAACAGCCAATGTGATATCGAAAACATGGAAGGTGCCGCTTTTTTCCATATCTGCCAACTGGAAAAACAGAAATGTCTGGAACTCCGGGCAGTATCAAATTACGTTAAAATCGGCGATGATCAGTGGGATATGCTGGGTTCCGTGCAAGCGATGACCGCGGGCTTACATCAATTGATTAATCATTTACAGAAAAACGAATAAAGCACTTCCCTGATAAGACAGTTCAGACCGGGGAGTGCCGATTCTCCGGCACACTTACGCAGAAGGAAATCATCCGATGAGATCATTACCTGTCATGGAATTTGCGCACAGAATCATGCTGTCGGCACTCTCTGCGTGGATTGCCTGGAGCGCCATTATTGCGTTTGCAGCACCGTATCGCCCCGAAGGTTTTTTATTGATACTGTTCATGTGCTCGCTGGTGCTGGTTTACCTGACCTGCGTATGGGCGGTCACGCCATTGATTTCCCGTCAGTTGTGGTTACTCTGGAAAGTCATTGCGCAGGCCTGCTTTGCACTGGTGCCATTCATGCTCATCGTTGTCTTCGGACATTTTATCGGTCTCAATGTCAGAAACTGGTTCAGCTGAACTCTGTCTGAACCAGCAGAATCAGCAGAACCGGTATTAAGCTCAGGTGCTGGTAGAAATCGACGGAGCGATCCTGCCATCGACCAGCTCTATAGTGCGATCACAACGTTCTGCCAACTCCATATTGTGCGTCACCATCAGAAACGTGGTGTGTTGTTCGGCATTCACCTTACGCATCAGCTCAAAAATTGCATCAGTGGATTTGGTGTCGAGATTACCGGTCGGCTCATCTGCGAGTATCAACGGGGGATTCAGTGCCAGCGCCCGCGCAATCGCTACCCTTTGTTGCTGACCACCCGACATATTCCCTACCAGACTATCCTGCCATTGCTTCAAGCCCACTTCCGCTAACAAATACTGTGCCCGTTCACGCATACGATCATCCGGGCGGCCATTTTGCATCAGCATAGGCATCATCACGTTTTCTGTCGCGCTGAACGCAGTGAGCAGATAATGCGACTGAAACACAAAGCCAATAGCCTGCCCGCGTAACTGCGTCAGCCGCGCCTCATCAAGATTGCCGGTATCCTGACCGGTCATGATCAGTTGCCCGCCACTGGGACGATCCAGTAAGCCTATGATATTGAGCAAGGTGCTTTTGCCGGAACCGGAAGGGCCGATCAATGCAGCAAACTCACCTTGTTGCAGATGCAGATCAATATCAAACAACACCTGGGTTTCTGCCGGTGTGCCAACCGCATACGATTTGCAGACTTGTTGAAGAAGAAGGACAGTATCAGCCACGGATCGCCACCACAGGATCAAGGCGCGCGGCACGTACCGCTGGCGTCGCCGCAGCAAGTACACCAGCCAGCATAGCAAGCAATGCGCTCCAGACAAAAAACTGCCAATCGACGTTAATCACAAACATAGGCGTGCCATCCGGATTTCTGGCGACGATTTTCCACATCGCCAGTAAACCAACCGCCATCATGGAACCAATGACAGAACCTGCTAAACCAACCAGCGCCCCTTGTATCAGGAATATCCGGCGCACCTGCCCGCGGCTGCCGCCCATCGCCCGCAGGATGCCTATATCTTTTTGCCGCTGCACAACCGACACTACCAGGACGCTGGCGATCCCCGCTGCGACCGACAGCGCAACAAAAACACGGATCAACAAACTGGAATAGGTCTGCGCCCGCATCGCCAGAAAAAACTGGCTGTTAGTCGTTATCCAGCTCAGTGCGTTCAGCCCCGTACTGTTGGCAATAGATTGCGCAATATCCTCCGCGCTGTAAGGATCATGCACCGTTAATTCTATGTTCGACACGCCACCGACCATATTCAATAAATTCTGTGCAGTCGATAACAGCACATACACATTACGTTGATTAGCAGCGCGACTGCCCAAATCAAAAATGCCGACAATATTCAAAATCAGACTGGTGCCAGCCGCTGAATTGAGGCGTAATTTATCGCCGAGCCCAACGCCCATGTCTTCCGCCAGTTGCGTGCCTATCATGACGTCGGTATTCGTCAGGCGAAAAACGCCGGCGGTTATTTTTTCTGAGAGCGGCACGATCTTGTTGTATTGCTCGGGCAAAATGCCGATCACCGACACTGATTGCGTGGCACTGCCGCGCACCACCAGTGCCGGCCCAGTTGTGGTTGGCGAGACAGTCACAACGTCGTTACGCGCCTCGACCTGATCGCGGATTTTTTGCCACTGGTCGATGGTATTCACACGCTGCGATGGTTTTTGTATGGTCGTCACGATCTGCTGTCCCGGTGCCGCAAGCAATGCCGGCGTGGCCTGTTGCTTCGGTCTTTCTAGCGTGATATGTGGCTGCGAACTTAATACGCGGCGAAATAAATTCGCCTGCAAGCCAGCCAGTAAGGCCGACATAAATACAATGACGCCAACACCGATCGCAACCCCGAGAATAATAAACAGAGATTGCATGCGCCCCTCGCGCAGAAAGCGGGTGGCGACTATCCACTCAAAAGGAAGCCAGCGATTCATGACTGCGGATTTTTCGTGACGACAGGACGTACCCGCTGCCCCGCCTCTATTGTCATATTCGTCGCTGGCAGCACAACATCATGCGGATTCAGCCCGGAAGTAATCTCCACGCTTTTATCGCCGCGTATGCCTATCGTCACAGGACGCCGCACTGCGCGCCCATCCACCACCGCCATCACCCACGGATGCAGCGTACTGGCATCGCGGATCGCTTCCACATTCAACGATAAAGCATCGCGGCTTCGGGCGACTTCTATCTCTACCGATACCGTCATATCCTGCGTCAGAAACAGCGGTGACTTTAATACGTTCAATTTGACATTCACTGAGCCGCGTTGGGCATCAACACCGGGATTAATATACGCGACTTGTACCGGAAATTTCTGGCCCGGATAGGCATCAGTCACGCCGAAAGCAGGCTGCCCCATGCGGATGTAACGCAGATTCTTTTCGTCTATCTGCACCACCAACTGGCTGATTCCTGCGGGTGATAACACCATCAGGATTTTGCCCGGTTGTACGATATCGCCACGTTCTACATCTCTGGCAATCAGCACACCATCGACCACCGCCGTGATTCTGGTGTGCTCAAGTTTGGCCTGCGCTGCTGCCAGATTCGCTTTCGCCTGCTGTAATCCGGCAACGGCGAGTTGATAATCGCTGCCATCGGGCTTACTCGATTGCAGCTGGAATTGCGCACTCTTTAACTGACTTCGCGCAACGTCGAGCGCACGCTGTGACTCATCGAGCTGCGACTTACCGACAAAGCCCTGTGTCACCAGCTCGCGGGTGCGCTGATATTGCTTCTCGACGTTGATCAGATTAGCCTGTGCCTGTACCAGCACTTGCTCCGAGGTTGGCTGCGTCAGCTGTTGCAACTGCCTGAGTCTGGCTTCTGCTTGCCGGATATTCGCCTGCGCCAGCTCCAGTGCTGCTTTTTCGTCGGCAGCAGCCAGCTCTATCAACAGATCCCCGGCTCGCACAGTCTGCCCTTCTTTGACGGGAACAGCAGCGACGCGCCCGGTAATTTGCGTACCGATATCCACTCTTGCTGGTGTCGCCACCCTGCCGCTGGCAACCACGGTTTGTACTAATTCACCGCGTTGCAAAGTAAAGACCTCCAACCGGGGACCAAACAGCGCGGAAGAAAAAATCAGGCCCGACAGCAAGATGAATCCTGCCAGAACAAAGACTGGTATCAGCCAACGCTTATTCAAAAACCCGGGTAACGCCATAAATGACTTTCATGAATAAATAAGTAGCCAAGCTGGACGACAACATCGGTGTACCAGCGATCAGCTCCTATGATACGTCAGTGTTTACCCTGCACTGAAATACAAATTGATATGCAACAAACTGGCATGATCAAAATCAAAAAAGCCCGCATTCGGCGGGCTTTTTTGTTGTCGAACGATTGTTCTCAAATCGACTTGTTGTCGTTTTTAGCGCTGCAACAAGGTATTCACTTCAGATAAATCTTCTTCTTTCAATGTCCCTGCTGCCGACTTCAGACGCAGGCCATTCATGATGGTGTCGTAACGTGCTTTCGCCAGATTCTGACGCGTGGTGTACAACTGTTGTTGCGCATTCAGCACATCGATATTGATGCGAACACCAACCTGATAACCGAGTTTATTGGAATCCAACGCAGACTGACTGGAAATTTCTGCTGCCTCATATGCTTTAACCTGTGCCAGACCGCTGGTCACGCCGGTATAAGCCTGACGCGCTCCCTGCGCTGCGCTGCGACGATTGGTTTCCAGATCATTGCGGGCTTTTTCTTGCAAAGCAACGGCTTCTTTAACTTTGCTGTCGACTGCAAAACCGGCAAATAATGGAATGCTCCATTGCACACCGATCGTCGTCGGTTTTACAACGCCGGTGCCGGTGGAAGAAGCGCCACCTGTTGCGGTACGGCCGGTACTTGCCACCAGATCCAGCGTCGGATAATGTCCGGCGCGGTTTCTTTCAATTTCACGTTTCGCAACTTCAACAGCCACTTCGGACGCGACAACATTGAAGTTTTGTTTTTCGGCTGAGCTGACCCACTCATTCACCGCCGCGGGCTGCGGTGAATTCAGTTTTACACCGGCTTTCAGTGTCGCCAGTTCACCCGTTTCTTTACCAATGATTTGTTGTAAAGCTGAACGCTTCACCTGCAGATCACTTTGTGCAGCGAATTCCTGCGCCGTTGCCAGATCGTAACGTGCCTGCGCTTCATGCGTATCGGTGATGGTTGAAGTACCGACTTCAAAATTGCGTTTCGCGGATGCCAGTTGTTCTGAGATCGCCACTTTTTGCGCCTGCAATGTTGCCAGCGTATCTTGTGCGGCCAGCACATCGAAATATGCCTGACCGACACGTACGATCAGATCCTGTTTTGCCTGCGCAAACTGGGCTTCGCTGATCACGACAGACAATTTACCTTGTTCGTATTGTTGCCAGTTTGCCCAGCGGAACAAAGGCTGCGACAAGGCAAGCGACCATGTATTCGAGAAGGTCGTAAAATTGCGATCCGCATTCGCGATATCGGGTTGTGATTCGACGCGTGAACGGGTATCACTCCCGTTCAGACCTATCGTTGGCAGCAAACCAGCGCGTCCCTGCACTGACTTTTCCTGACCTGCCGTCAGCGAGGAACGGGCACTCGCATATTGAGGGTCGTTGGCGAGCGCATCCTGATAAATTTGCAGCAAATCAGTAGCATTCGCACTCAGCGACAGGAAAGCACTTGCAAGCAGTGCAGCAACAACTGGATTACGCATGAAACACTCCGAATAAAAGTTAGTTAATAGGTCGGCATAGCCGGATCGACTTGCTGTGCCCACGCATGCACACCACCAGTCAGGTTAATCACTTTGCTGTATCCCCGGTGTTCGAGGAAATGAGCGACTTGCATACTGCGACCACCGTGATGACAAATACAAACAATCGTCGCATCCTCATCCAGCTCATTCAAGCGCACAGGAACTGTTTGCATAGGCATCAGTTGAGCACCCTCGATATGACAAGTTTCATACTCGCCAGGTTCCCGGACATCGAGTAAAAGCGGAGGTTTTTTACTGCTATCAGTCAGCCATTGAGCCAGTTCTTGTGCGGTGATGTGTTGCATACGTTATCTATTTTGACTAACAGAATCAGAATTTGAATTGTGAGGAAGGTACGGCACCCGGTGCTGCCGCAACCACCGTATCAAACACACTGCGAGTGTCGTATGCAGCGTCAGCAGAGCGGGTGATCAGTTCTGCTTGCATGACTGGCAAGCGACCAACAATCGCCAGCAAACGGCCACCAACATTTAATTGCTTTTTCAGTGTTTCAGGAACAGCTTCGACGGCACCGGCGATCACGATCACATCATACGAACCTGTGTGCTGACCGGATAATCCATCCGCCAGTAAAACGCTGACATTCCGTACGCCATCTGCCGCCAGATTTTTTTCAGCGAGTTCTTTCAGCGCGAGTGATGTTTCCAAAACAGTCACGTGGCTGGACATATGCGCCAGCAAAGCCGCCAGATACCCGGATGCAGCGCCAATCAGCAGCACGGATTCCTGTTTTTTGAGGCCCAGTTCCTGAACAATGCGCGCCTCCAGTTTCGGGCTCATTGCTTTAGAGCCGTCCGGCAATGGCAACTCTGTGTCAAAGAAAGCCAGTGTTTTCTGGTCTTGCGGAAAATAATTTTCCCGTTTCACCACAATCAACATATCCAAAATATCCTTATCCAACACGTTCCAAGGACGTATTTGTTGTTCAATCATGTTGAAACGGGCTTTTTCGATATTCATTTGTTCACTCGATTGCATAAATTAAAGGAACCCGCATTTTATCAAAGCACTGCTCTGTATGCCGGTTTGATTCCGGTATTCAGCGATATTTAATGTCTTTTCAGTACGCCGTTTTCTGTTTAAGTAGACACCGGAATCATTCAGCCTGGTGTAAATCACCAAGGCCACAATTGGCGCATCAGCCGGGCTACATTTATCCCTGCCGTATCAATAAACTATTCCAGGCCATCTGGATGTAATGTTCCAGATAAACATTGAGTTTTTCTGGCTCAATCTGACACACGCATGACGAGTGCTTCCACATCATCATCATGATTACCGGCGCTATCAACAATCTGGTATCGATTTCCAGATCGATATTCCGTATCTCACCACGCTGCATTCCCCGCGCCAGCACCGATGCCAACAACGCCTCACCGCGCGCAATCACTTCATCCTGATAAAACCGTGCAAGTTCGGGAAAATTTCCGGCTTCCCCCATCATCAGTTTTGGTAAACCGGATAACTTAGTTTCTCCGGCATTTCGCCACCAGCTCAGCGTCAATTCCCGGAACAGACTTTCTGTATCACCTTCAAAAGCCGTGATCATTCCCGCAGCTTCACCCAGCAACGGCACGATGTTTTCGCGCACGACTGCTTTAAACAAATCTTCCTTGCTTGAAAAATACAAATACAAGGTTCCCTTAGAGACGCCCGCAGCTTTCGCAACATCATCCAGACGGGTTGCCGCGAAACCGCGCTCAACAAACAGATTTAACGCAGCAGCAAGCAATTCCTGAGGACGAGCTTCTTTGCGGCGCTCCCATTTCGGTTTAAACGGACATGACATCATAACGATAACTTTTCACTGAATCTCAATACAGCGCACACCGTCAGGTCATATACAAACATGACAACCTTTAAGTGATGCACACTGCCTTTGTAAGTATAAATAACTTACCCATGAGTCAGCAATGTAATCCGCCGTCCAGATAGCGTCAAGCAGCGATTCCTGCGCATCATGCAAGAAAGACAGCAGCAAAACCAGGCAAATGCGACAAAATGCCAAAATCTGCACTTAAAATGTTGAATTGACGGTATCACCTGCACGCGGGTACTAGCCGTTTTACTAAGCGCAAGGCCATCGCGCCCCGGCTCATTAATCATTCGATGTCTAAGTAAGTATGAAAAGAATTCACAGTCGCAAGCCAACACGCGCATATTCAGGAAACGCTGTTAACGCATTCCACAGAACCATATCCGGCCAGTCTGCCTTATCACAAAAAAAGGATGTGATCCATGCAATGTCGTGATGCGTGTGGCGCATGCTGTATCGCACCGTCGATTTCCAGCCCCATACCAGGCATGCCCGAAGGGAAGCCTGCGGGAGTTAAATGCATACAACTGGCAGATGATCTGCGATGTCTGATTTTTGGTAAGCCGGAGCGACCAGCCTGCTGTTCGGGCTTGCAGGCATCGCCTGACATGTGCGGAACAAATCGTGAACACGCAATGTTATGGTTGCATGAACTGGAAAAAGCGACCGCGCCGCGATGAACAAATCATGCAAATGCTGAATCCCGCACTGTTGTTATTTTTACGCCTGGACGATGCGGTTGCGTCCGCCGTTTTTAGCCCGATACAGCGCTGCATCGGCCTCCGCTAAAATGCTTTCGGGGCTGCCACTCAGCGGTGCGATGCCTCCACTCAAAGTGATTCTGACGATATGGCCTTCACCGGAATTGATATTACTGTCTTCCAAGGCAATACGTAAACGTTCAGCGACCATCATGCCATCTTCAGCGCTGGTATTCGGTAATAGCACAGCAAACTCCTCGCCCCCCAGACGGCCAGCCAGATCGTCTTTACGCATGGTATTACCGTGCAATAGTCCCGCAAGGTAGACCAGCACTGCATCGCCGGCAGGGTGACCAAAGCTGTCATTCACATGCTTGAAGTGATCGAGGTCGAGCATGATCAGCATGCCGCCTTTTCCACCTTGTGCGATCAATGCCAGCTCTGCCTGCAGACGCGCCATGAAGGCGCGGCGATTCGCCAATCCCGTCAGCGCATCTGTCGTCGCTAAATACTCCAGATTCTGCTCATGGCGTCGCCGCTCGGTGACATCACTGACGATCATCAGGCGACCAATATTGTCATCGCCGTTTTTCAGCGGAATCAGATTAATTCTGATGGTGCGACCATCCGGCAAACTGTATTCGCCATCTTCGACAGATTCTTTGAATGCATCCAGAATGTCTTGCGAAATCATTTTGCGAAAGGCTTCCCGGTTGATTCCGGTCAGCGCCACAGGAGGCGTCTGCACGCCCAGAAGATCACAGATCACCCGGTTCGCCACAACAACGTCGCCATTCTGATTTTGCGCCAGAACGCCACCCGGAAAATGTTGTATGACTTCGAATAAGTGCGCACGGGTACTGCGTAATGCATCTTCTATGCGCCGGCGCTCGGTAGTATCCACCATCGTCCATATCAGATCACCCTCAGAATTATCGGGATCGAGCAAACTACCGCGAACCGCAAACCAGCGTAACTCGCCACCAACGATAAACTGTTGGTAATCAATAGTAATACCGCCGTCCTGCCGCACCGTTCTGTAATAGCCGCCAAAGGTATCAAAAGAATCATCATCAGGATGGATGATGCGCATGCTCCTGCCGGTTAATGCTAATCCATCTTCAGAAAACGTATCAATTGCACGCTGATTTGCCAGACGGATAATGCGCTGCGGAGTAGTCACAAACAAAGCCGCTGCCGCGTTATCGAGCAAGGCACGGCGCAACGTCGTATCAGCCATGCGCTGACTGATGTCCGTCTGCGTTCCTATAACCTGTTGTCCTTTGCCATTGAGTTCCTGCGTAATCTGGCCGCGTATTTCTACCCAACACCAATCACCTTGCGACGTCAGCAGACGGGTTTCAACATGAAACGGCTCACTGCGCTCCACTTGTGTCTGCAATTGCAGTATCACGCTCGCTCTGTCGTGCGGATGCAGCCACTGGCACCAGTCATCAAATTGAATCGTATCGTCGTGTGCCGGATAGCCCAGCATTTCCTGACAACGCGCATCGAGTTGCATCTGCCCACTGGTAAGATCCCAGTTCCAAAGACCGTCCTGCACTGCCAATACGGTCAGGCGTAAACGCTCTTCGCTTTGTTGCAGTGCTTCATGCTCTGCATGCTGTTTGGTTACGTCTTGTATATAACCATGCCACAAGGTATTGCCGTCCGCTTCACGCTCAGGATTAGAACATCCGGATAACCAGCGTATCTCACCGTTATCACGGACAAAGCGATATTCGTTGAACCAGGGCGTCAGCGAACGGGCGGATTCGTCAATACTGGCGCGCAGTTGCGGCTGATCCAGAGGATGAACGTGCTCAAGCAGAAAAGTAATATCCTTGGCCGCTTCTTCCGGTGTTGTATCGTAAATATCCACGATATGCGGACTCGCATACGGGAAATAGCCGCTACCATCAGGGCGTTGGCGATATTGATAAACAACACCCGGTACTTGCGCCACCAGTTTGGTCAGGCGTTGCTCCAATTCTATGCGTGCAGCCTCGACTTCACGCCGTGCGGAAATATCGGTGAAAATACCAAACACCTTGCGTGCCCGGCCATCTTCATCATGCAGAATCACCCTGCCGCGCGCACTGATCCAACACCATTCTCCATCGCTGCGCAGCATTCGGTGTTCGTTCTCAAAGTTATCGGTTTTACCCTGGCGTACCTGTTCCAATTCGGCACGCACCGCTGGCCAATCATCCGGATGAATCAAACGCCGGATTCCCTCAATACTCTGTTCAAGATCGTCCGAGCTGATACCCAATATGAAATGAATACGACTATCGATGTTCATATGATCGTTACTCAGATCCCAATCCCAGACACCGAATGCACCACCTTCCAGCGCCATCTCGAAACGCTGCATATTCTCTTGTAGCAAAATCTGTTTGCGACGCACACGCTCGAATAAGGAAACAATCCACAACACGGCAGCCAGAATAACAAGCGTACCGAGCGCATTTCTCCAGCGACTGTCAGAAATCGCCTCTTGCAAATTGGCCAGTGCACGCTCACTATCGAGACCGACGCTGACGACGAGCGGATAATTTTTCAAGCGGTTCCAGGCGTAGTAACGCTCGATACCATCAACCTTTGCCTTGACGTGATATTCCCCCTGGCTTTTTTCTGGCATCCGTACAAATTCACGTTCCGGCGATACCCATTGCGTCATCGCCTTATCCTGCATGACCGAGCGCGCCAGATAGCTGCCATCGTTGCGCACGACAAATGCGACATCGCTGCCGCCGGAAAACACCTCACGGAAATAATTGGAAATGTAATCGGGTGAGATGGAAAGCACCAGCACACCGGCAAATTGACCGGCACGCTCCACTGGATAGGAAAACTGAAGCGACCATTTGCCGGAAACGCGCCCCATTATCGGACGGCTGATAAATAATTTTGCAGGGCCGCCATGCGTATGCACCCGGAAATGCTCACGGTCCGCAATCGACACTTTAGGTGCCGCGCCCTGCGAACCGGACAAACTCGAATAAATGAGATTTCCATTGGCATCAGCGACGGCAATTTGCAAGATGCTGTCAGGCGGAAAAGTCTTGAGCGCGGTCTCAACTGAATGCGGAAAATCCGCTGCACGGTCAGTCACGAATTTCGTTGCGAGCGTGTGCGCCAGATATTCGAGGCTGGCGATCGATGAGCTGACCTGCGTCACCATCGCGGCCGACATTTGCACTGCCCGCAAACGCGTCTGATATTTGTTGTCTTCTAATTCAGATGCCTGATAACGCAGCAACTGCGCCCAATACAATGCGCACAACAATAATGCCAGCGCAATCGCAATGAAGGGACGTAAAAATACACGGTGACGGGGGAAAATTCTGCTGGATATCATTTTAATCATGCTTTCAACTACCGGGCATTCACATCGGTAGCTTTCTGTTTCGCACGCGTTGACCTCAACACGTGCAACTAAGTTCAGAATAAGCGATTTACTGACGAAACAGAACAGAGCAAAAACTCTATCTTTGCGGAAACTCAGGCGATATCAAACCATTGACACAATGATTGACATTTAGTCGTCAAAAATAGACAGAAATGTGTTTACGATTTTGCATCGGCAAAAGAAAATGCACCGTCAACAATTGACGATGCATTTGAAGAATAAAACGATGAAGAACGTCATTCCAAAAATAGAATGACGAAAAATTAAGTAGCAGCAGCGCCAGCTGATTTCTGATTACAGCAGGCGCATACGCATGGTGTCGCCATTCAGAAAGAAAAGCGATACGCCGTCGTCGTGCGCTTTCACCAGATCAACCTGTTGTTCGAGCACCGTTGCATAGATTTTCTTGCCATCGGCGCGGAAAATTCCGAACCAGCATTTGCTATTGGAAATCAGCTTAGAGACCGAACGGGCCGCCAGAAATAAATACTCACTGCCGCGCACATTCATGCTGGCGCTCAGTATCTGTCCGCGTGCAAATGGCGTTGGTAAATGCGCCGAAATAATCCGCGCGCCCTGATGATCAACTTCCATCACCGCACCTTTGGTTGGCCGCGATGGCTTCACGACAAATTGATACGGCCCCATATTTGTCGGCACCTTCGCCGCAATTTCTGCGGTTTCCGGAAAATCCTGAAAATACGCCTCTGAATTTGCTTGCGGCTTCAGGGAAGCGCTGGTTTGTATGCCGGATTTTTGCATGGTGATCTCTCCTCGCTGGCAATGATGTGCAGGTATCTGCATTCGTTTTCCATCTCATCACTCAACAAGGCGATCACGATGGATGCGCAAAGTATCTTTAAACCACACACGAACAACAATAATTTTTAATTAAGTATTAAATTCCGATACTACGCGTAGCAATATCTGCACGGCAGTGATTTCACTGTCTAAACCGGGTTACACAGACAAAAATATACTCCCCCCAGTATCAAAAACAGCCCAGCAAATACGCTGAGGTTAAGCGTATTATTCAAAAATAGGGGGGGAGTATGCATTTCCGCTCCTATTTCGCCGGGCACGGACGGCAAAAACCAGAATTGAGTCGCGTCTGGCATGTTAAGCTTCGTGCCTGCTAAAACTGCGGTTTCCGTCCGGCTCAACATTGCCCGGTTCAACATCGCCCGCTTCTACATCGATTAAACAAGTGACAAACGCTATGGATTTACTGCTCGCCGTTAAAATTATCATCATGGGCATCGTCGAAGGTCTGACAGAATTTTTGCCTATTTCTTCCACCGGTCATCTGATCCTGACCGGCAGCCTGTTGAACTTCACCGGTGAGACGCAAAAAGTCTTTGAAATCGTGATTCAGGCCGGCGCTATTTTCGCCGTGTGCTGGGAATACCGCGCCAAAATCGCTGCGGTGTTGACTGGCTTGGGAAGCGATCCCAAAGCGCGCAAATTCACGCTCAATTTGCTGATCGCCTTTTTTCCGGCAGCCATTCTGGGCTTGCTGTTTTCCAAACACATCAAAGCGGTGTTGTTTGCCCCGGTGCCAGTGGCGCTCGCTTTCATCGTCGGTGGTCTGATTATTCTGTGGGTAGAACGCAATCAGAAAGGTGCCGACACGCACGACGACAGCCATGCGCGGATACAGACCGTAGATGACATGACGCCACTCGATGCGCTCAAAATCGGCATCGCGCAGGCGTTTGCACTGATCCCGGGCACCAGCCGTTCCGGCGCTACCATTATCGGCGGCATGTTGTTCGGACTGTCACGCAAAGCGGCAACCGAATTCTCCTTTTTCCTGGCGATACCAACGCTGCTGGGCGCTACGGTTTATTCGCTCTACAAAGCCAGAAACGAATTGTCGATGGCAGATTTGCCGATGTTCAGTCTGGGTACCGTGGCGGCGTTTATTTCCGCGTTCTTTTGCGTACGCTGGCTGCTGCGCTACATCAGCTCGCACAATTTCAATGTGTTCGCCTGGTATCGTATCGCGTTCGGCATCATGATTCTGATCACCGCATATACCGGCATGATTCAATGGGTTGATTAAGCAGTGTCATCAGCAAGTTATCCCGCCAATACGGTTGATCAGGCGCTGCACCTGCTGCAAACCGTTTTTGGCTATCCCGCTTTCCGTTCGCAACAAGGCCAGATCGTAGAACACGTCGTCCACGGTGGCGATGCACTGGTACTCATGCCCACCGGTGGCGGTAAATCGCTGTGCTATCAGATTCCGGCGCTGATCCGGCACGGCGTTGGCATCGTTGTCTCTCCGCTGATCGCGCTGATGCAGGATCAGGTTGATGCGCTGGCCGAAGTCGGTGTGCGTGCAGCCTTTCTGAATTCCACCCAGAGTTTTGACGAGATACTTGCGGTCGAAAAAAAGATGCGCGAAGGCGAGCTCGATCTGGTCTACATCGCGCCCGAACGTTTGCTGACACAACGCTGTCTGGAATTGCTGGAAATCGTCGATATCGCTTTGTTTGCAATTGACGAAGCGCATTGCGTATCGCAATGGGGACATGATTTCCGCCCTGAATATATCCGCCTGTCGATACTGCACGAACGCTTTCCGCAGGTACCACGGATTGCGCTGACGGCCACCGCAGATCAGCAGACCCGCGATGAAATCATCCATCGCCTGCAACTCGAAAATGCGCTGCAGTTTGTGTCTTCATTTGACCGCCCGAACATACGCTATCAGATCGTCGAGAAAGCAAACGGGCGCAAACAGTTACTGGATTTCATACAGGCGCAACATGCAGGTGACGCCGGTATCGTGTATTGCCTGTCGCGCAAAAAAGTCGAGGAAACGGCAGACTTTCTGAATGAAAACGGCATCACCTCCCTGCCCTATCATGCCGGTATGGACATGACGGAGCGCAGCCGCAATCAGGCGCGTTTCCTGCGGGAAGACGGTATCGTCATGTGCGCCACGATTGCGTTTGGCATGGGGATAGATAAGCCGGACGTGCGTTTCGTTGCTCATCTGGATCTCCCCAAAAGCGTCGAAGGTTATTATCAGGAAACCGGTCGCGCCGGGCGCGATGGTGCGAGCGCGAATGCCTGGATGGCATACGGTTTACAAGATGTCGTGCAGCAGCGCCGCATGATCGATGAATCGGAAGCCAACGATACATATAAACGCGTGCAGGGCGCCAAGCTCGATGCGATGTTATCGCTGTGCGAAACCCTGAATTGCCGCCGCGTGCAACTTCTTGATTATTTCGGCCAGCCATCCGAACCTTGCGGTAACTGCGACACCTGCCTCAGCCCACCGACCTCATTCGATGGCACGATCGCGGCGCAAAAAATACTGTCCACCATTTACCGCGTCGATCAGCGTTTTGCTGCGGGTCACATTGTCGATGTCTTGCGCGGTATCGATACCGAACGCGTGCAACAGTGGCGCCACGAACAATTATCAACCTATGGCATAGGATCGGACAAAAGCGAAGCCGAATGGCGCGCTATTCTGCGCCAGCTGATTGCGCTCGGCCTGATTGCCGTTGACTATGAAAATTACAGCGCGCTGAAACTGACCGAAGCCTCGCGCGCTGTCTTACGCGGTGAAACCAAAGTGCAGTTGCGTCAGTACAAAAAAGCAGAAAAAGCGGTGAAACATAAACGCCAGTCTGCGAAAGATTATGCGGAAACCGAGCTCGGTGCAGAGGAACAGGCATTGTTTGACAAACTACGCTGGTGGCGCGTCGAAACAGCGCGCACGCACAATGTTCCGGCGTATGTGATTTTCCCGGATGCGACATTGCGCGAGATCGCCCGCAACGCCCCGCAAACACTGACTGCGCTGCGCGCGATTTCCGGCGTCGGTGATAAAAAACTCGACAGCTACGGCACTGAAATCCTGCAACTGATTGCAGAACTGCACGCTGCCTGACATGACACTGGAGTAATCTGCATATGCCTTCGTTTCACACTGATCAGCAGCGCATTTCTGAGGCAGGCGCTATCCTGCTCGAACGCCGGCGTAACGGCAGCAAAGGCGAACGATTACCACAATCCTGTCGCCCGCAAAATCTGGATCAGGCACTGGCGATACAAGCGGAAGTCAGCATACAATCTGCAGACAGAATAGCGGCATGGAAATGCGGAATGCCGGGCACAGACAAGGTCGTGCTTGCACCGATTTATGCCAGCACCGTGTTTCAGGAAACGGAGACCTGCGAAGTCTGGAGCGATCAGCAATGCGCACGCATAGAACCTGAACTGGCCTTTATTCTCGGGCATGATTTACCAGCTCGCGCAGCGTCTTATACGGTAGCCGAAATCGATGCTGCGATAAAAGAAACACGATTGGCGCTGGAATTGATAGGCACGCGTTACAGCGATCCCGACGCGGCCAGTTTTGCCGAACATCTTGCGGATGGACTGTTTAATCAGGGCTTGTATCTCGGCCCGGTGATCCAAGCTGACAACGCGACAAACTTGCAAACGATGCCGATCACAATCAGCCTTGCCGGACAAACATTTCAAGAATTTTCTGGTGTGCATCCGGCAGGTAACACACGCGCGCCGCTGTACTGGCTGATTGAATTTCTGCGTAATCGTGGTCAGGATTTGCAGGCAGGTCAGGCCATTATTACCGGCTCTTATGCTGGCAGCCCCGATGTTCCTTTACATGAAGATATCAACGTCAGTTTCGGGCAGCTCGGTAAACTCCAGGTGCGTTTTATCAGTAAATCACCGGCATAAAAAAGGCAGCTCAGACTAACTGGCTGCCATTACTTATCTCGCTGCTGAACTTATTTTTTACGGAACACCAGATCCCAGACACCGTGCCCTAAACGCAGGCCGCGGTTCTCAAATTTAGTCACAGGACGATAATCAGGACGCGGCGCATAGCCGTCTGCCGTATTTTCCAGCGCTGGCTCGGCACTCAACACTTCGAGCATCTGCACAGCATATTCTTCCCAGTCAGTCGCACAATGCAGATAACCACCAGGCGCCAGTCGTGACGCCAGTAATTGCACCAATGGTCCCTGTATCAGGCGGCGCTTATTGTGACGTGCCTTATGCCAAGGATCAGGAAAGAATACGTGTACACCATGCAAAGACGCTGGCGCAATCATATTGGTTAAGACTTCGAATGCATCATGCTGAATAATGCGCTGGTTTTGCAAGCCCATCTCATCGGTCAGTTTCAGCAAACTGCCAACACCCGGCGTGTGTACTTCAACACCGATAAAATTTTTCTCAGGCATGCCGGCAGAAATCTTGGCACTGGTTTCACCCATGCCAAAACCAATTTCAAATACCGTCGGCGCATGACGACCAAAAGCCGCGTCAATATCGAGTAGCTCTTTTTTATACGGTATACAAAAACGCGGCCCCAGAGTTTCAATCGCACGCGCCTGCGCATCAGACAAACGTCCGGCGCGGGTCACAAAGCTGCGGATGCGGCGCTCAGTAGGATCATAAAACAGCGGTTTGCTGCTGTCAGCAGGCTTGGAATCAGACATACGGGAAATTATAGGAAGAATTTACTGGAGCGGGTGAAGGGAATCGAACCCTCGTATGAAGCTTGGGAAGCTCTATTAGATTTCTAATATCTACGCGGGTTTCGACGGCGTTTCAGTTCCGCAAAAGCGCTATTTTAACAGAGTATCTAGCCCTTTAAAATTGCCCTACATTCACCTTTTGCGGAACGCACTTTCTGCATTTTCGCCAAGGATTTTCAATATCTATATTTCGGAATTAAATCAAGTGATTAAGGGTAGAATATTCTACAAAAATATAATTTTTATGTTACTTGATGGCCTTAGCAAACATAGTGGTCTATTGAATAGTAGATCGATAGTATGTTTGATTGTTGTTGATTCAAGTCTTCGGTGCCTATTCTGATTTTCCTGCTAAGGTAGAAAATTTAATATTATTTCGATAATATTTTATGTATTCTATATTAATATAAAGTCTTCCAAACTATCGTTTTCAAGAAAAGTTTGCCACTTTCTATCGAAATTCTTCAATTAATCAATCTGTGATGGACTATAAAAATTATTCACTGATGAGAAGTATTCGTTGGTGTAATTTGTATTCTCCTATTGAAATAGTCTGCTAATTTTAAGTTTTCATTAAATAAAGTATTTAGATAATAAGCAATATAAAACACGTCAAAAAAGATTTGATATATTTTTTAGGCGTGCTTCTCTGAAGAAGGACTCCCTCATGTTTAAAATTTTGTCGGCTACAAATTATCGTAGTTTCAAAGATTTGGAAATAGAATTAGCACCGATAACACTATTTGTTGGTCCAAATAATTCCGGAAAATCTTCGATTGTTTCTATTCTTAGATTGCTAAGTCAAACTGCAGATAGTAACGACCCAAACGTGCGTCTGTTATTGAATGGACCATTGGGAGATTTTGGAACATACAAGGACTTGATACATGAAAATGAAATTCGGCGTAATTTAGATGTTTCAATTACTGTTTTAAATAATAGGCTTCATCCTCAAGTCGCTTCTGGCAAGGAAATTGCCTTCAAATTGAAATATAAATATCGTTCAGCAATCAAAGAAATAATTCTCAAGCGTATCGAGTGTTTTGCTAATAATAAGCATCGTGTTACAGCGGAGTTAAATGAGGACTCTGAAAAATTTCTAATACGAAAAATAGCCGATGAAACAATTAGTCCATCCCTTAATGGCTCTAGGATATTTAGAGGATTTAATATTAAAAATTTTTTACCTCGTATGCTAGGCGCCTCGTACATGAACGATGACGATCGATTGGGAGTGTTATTTGCGAAAGAGATGCTACAAGTACAACGGGACGCTTTTGTTACTAATAAATATCTCCAATCAATTGAATATGTCGGTGCGATGCGAATGCCGCCTTCTCGAACTTATTTATATACAGGAGAGCGGCGGCGGAAAGTCGGTGCGAATGGTGAGCACGCTTTGTCTATGTTAGTAATGGACTCGATGCGCCGAGGGAGTAAAACGAAGGGAATACTTCAGCATGTCATTGGATGGCTTTCAAGAGCTGGAATAGCATCGGACATAAAAGTTGTTTCGCTATCTGATCGTTATTTTGAAATTCACATACAACATCCCATTACGAAAGAGTATGAAAACTTTGCGGATGTTGGGTATGGAAATAGTCAGGTTATTCCAATTTTAGTCGCCGGATTAAATTGTGATTCCGAGGATACACTTATTGTTGAAGAGCCAGAAATTCATTTGCATCCCAAGGCTCAGGCAGAATTAGGAGATTTTTTTATTGAGCTAAACAACAAGGGAGTTCAGTCAATAGTCGAAACTCATAGCGAACATATGATTCTTCGCCTTCAAAAAAGAATAGCCGAGAGAGTGTTAAACCCGAAAGATATTTATATTTATTACGTTAATCCAACTCCAAACGGTAAAGAAATCATCCGACTTGAAATGGACTCGAAGGGTATGTTTAAGCAGGATTGGCCAGGTGGTTTTTTCCCTGAGCGTTTAAATGAGGCGCGAGATTTGGCTATTGCTAGGTCGACATCAAATACGGTTGAAAAAGCAAGTCCTCTAGACAAATTTAACGTATCTGTTGAAAAGGAAAAATCTGTTATTTCACGAACAAGAAAAATACTTAAATAGTGAAATAAATATTCGCTTGCCTTAAAACCCTCAAAAAAAATTTAAAGGTAAAAAATGTTGATTGATGCAAATGTATTTAAAGGATTTTTTCAGGTTGAAATTGGGCATACCCATAGCCTTTGCGGATGTCCAAAAACACTGATATGTTCTGCTTCATCAACGTTACCTATTTACCACGATACCGGCAAAATTATCGAACACGAATGGGGCAATGTAGTTGAGCGCGAATGGTTTAATGAATGGCTCGCAACACAATACGTCACTGGAAATATCGCGATAATAGAACCGATTAGAGACAATGGTGTGGAAAGCAAAATAACTGCTTTGGGGTTTCCGTCAGGCCGTGACATTGTTTATGTAAGAACAGGGCTCGCGGTTGCAAAGATAAATAAAACATGTGAATTTTTTACTGAAGATATTGATTTTTATGATCCAAGAAAAAAGGGTGGGAGTGCGCCCGCACGAGTCAAAGCAATTAAAGGGGCGTCTGGACCTGTTGCCAAGGTATTGAGGAAGAGTAATTTATTGGTTAAATGTGTTCCTTAGTTGGCTTTTATGTGTACTGAAGATCAACGAAAAATGATGTAGTCTGTTTTTGATTTTCAACGTACTTTGCCAATAGCAATTTAAGCATTTTCTTTTGACAGTCCCGTCAGAAATTGTAGAATAAGATTCCACATGGAAATATTTTTTTAATGAGGGGATTATGGGCGTAAAGATGTCTAAGGCAAGGGATGCAAGTGGTAACGACGTCTCATTGGAGCAAGCGCAATTTAATCCTCGTGCATTTCGCCAATGCGCTAATTGTAGTTCTGAGGTTGTATATAACGCTGGATCAAATCCCGAAAGAAACGGGCGCAGTGTTGTTGTCCCTCATTATTTCAAGTTGAAAAAAAATGTTGTGCATCAGGACACATGCACTTTCAATGTTTTGGGACAGGTAAAGACCATTGCTGCTGCTGAATCGACGCCGGAGTTTATTGG
Organism: Cognatundibacterium rivi; assembly: GCF_018139565.1. Taxonomy (GTDB): domain Bacteria; phylum Pseudomonadota; class Gammaproteobacteria; order Burkholderiales; family Burkholderiaceae_D; genus Undibacterium; species Undibacterium rivi. The sequence goes on along the minus strand of NZ_JAGSPK010000001.1, from coordinate 815,919 downwards.
CCAATTTAATAATGGGGTGTATGAACTGCGACTTCTGTTACCAGAAGAGAATGATAAAAAGCGGGAAGTGGATTCGAAGTTGTCGGAGGGTGCTGACGCCACGGAAGCGCGGCCTGTCACTGAAAAGAAGTATGTAAGCGTAGGTCGGTTGAATGCGTATTTGAATACTGCTGCTCGAGTCATGAAATTAAGAGCCTTTTGTGAGGAAAACTCAGAAATTGAGAATCACCTCATATTGAAATTTGGTACTTCCAAGGTTTTTTGGAAAGATTTCTTTTTTGAGATTGCTGACTATAAGAGGTTGTATCGTATTCTGGGTAAAATGACTGATCCTTACCCGGTTGCTGTATCAGGAAAAATAGACAAGATAACTCGCTTAGAATCGAAGTATCAAAATGGCTCACCCTATTATTGGTTGATATCGTTAGATCAGCCATATGAAAAGCCTGATGAGAATGGCGTGGTGAACAAAACCTCGATGGCGATTACTGTATACGATGAAAGATTTTTAGACGGTCTTAAAGTTGATGATGATGTTGTTGTTTTTGGAGTGTGGACAAAGAAAAATGTAACTAGGAAGCCCAATTCAAAAGCAGATTCGAAAGTGAAATTTTGGGAAAACCTTCCACTAAATTTTCATCTTACTCACCACAAGCAAATCACCGTCATATAGCTACTAATCTGCCACAGTATCTTTAGAAATATAAAAAAAAAAGCCATTTTAAAGTGGCTTTTTTTATTTCAAGAAAATTCTGCAAGTAAACATCAACAAGACTTACGGCAAACGCTTTTGATCATTCATCGTGTTGATTTATTCTGTCTTGCATTTCTTTTTCATGCATTTTTTTTCTCCTGTCAGCAACCATTGCTTTAATTGTCTCAATAGATTTATCTTGTAATCCATTTAACTCGATCCTACGCTGCCAAGACAAATATTCTAGTGTTTCAATTGCTTCAGTATGTTCTTCTGGGCTGTAGCCTTTGGTGTCGTTGTCATATTGTCTCATTTGCATTTCTTTGCAATGCTCGAAATATTCATCAAATTTGTTCAATTCTTCAACATACCTTGTTTCAGGGTAATTTTTGGCTAGTGGACTACCTTGGGGATAGCGATGCCCATATTCTTGGTCTGTCATGCCACTTGCTAGCCAGAAGGCATATCGAGGATATAAGCGAGCTATCGCTTGAACCATTTCACCGCTGGGAGTCGCTGATTCCCTTCTCCAAAAGGTGTTCCATGTAGTTCTGCTTATACCAGTCTGCTCTTCCAACCACGCAAAACGTCCTTTCTCTGGAAAGTGTTTCGTAACAATTGAAATCATTCTGGAACGAATATTTTCGTAATTTGAAGGGAAGTTTGACATTGTCATCCTTTAAAAATAATAACAGCCCTTGATCGCAGGAATTTTTTTAGATATTATGTGTCAATTGAGTCAGATATAACTCTTTTGAGTCTAAAAATGTCATTTGATCTAACTTTTCATGTTTTTGAGTCAATTTTTATTAATTATTTTAATTATCAACGACTTAATCTGATTTTACTAGCTTGAAACATATACCAAATGATTGGTTCTGCATCTCATAAATATTATTTTTACGTCAATTTTTATATTAATAGCCACCTTTCAAGAAGGAAAAATCATGTCCGTAGACTCAAAACACCACGTCCGCATCGTCGGATTCAAAGTAATTGATTTCAAAAATAAAGTAACAGGCGTACCAGGACAAATGAAACTGGCGCAGTGCATCCTTACGTCAGAAAGCGCAGAAAAAGGTCAGCAAGTTGTAGTAGGCGAATTGTTGATGCCGCGCCATCTCAATGAAACTCCAATTGGTGAATATCTGGCTGAGTTCGAATTGTCGGTGGGGAAAGATCTGCGTGTAACGGCTCGATTAACTCATCTCCACCCATTTGGCCAGAACGCGACCAGTGTTCGACCAAGTTCAAAAGAAGCAGAAAAAAAAGCTGCTTAACTCATGGCTAAGGGATCAACACAATCAGTGCTGGTTTGCACACCGTCCACAACGGCAAGCACAGCGCAGCAAGCAGTCTGCCCAAAGGTTGGGACTCAGTTTTATGTACCGACCAAAGTGCAAGCCTATCTGCTTGATCCTAGCCAGCAAAACAATATCGATGCAGCTTTAGGAGATTTCGACTATGCCTATGCGTCCGGCCTGTGGTCGTTGGCATTCAGCATGGTTGTTGGCCTCTATTTTGTATCACACGGAATCGGTCAAGTTCTCGGCATGGTACGCCGGGGTTGATGGTGCGACTGGGCGCTTCCCCAGTATTTTAAACATGGAGTTTCAACATGAACAAAAACATTCAACGCGGTTTGGCTTTGGTTGGCGCAATTGCTGTTTCTGGCTCTGCGATGGCAGCAGGTACAGGTCCTGATTTTTCGACACTGACTTCTGCCGTTGATTTCGGCACCGTGATTACGGCGATCATGGCGATTTCTGCCACGCTGATGGGTGTCTACATCGCGATCAAAGGTGCAAAAACCGTAGTAGGCATGATCAAAGGTAAATAAGCGTGATCAAAGAAAAGGGGGTGGCCGCCCCTTTTTTATTTTTATCCCTTGCGAATTTTTTTGGAAAAAACATGACGATCAATGAGCTTTGGTACTTAATTATTTTCGCTTGGGGCATTGCATGTGGCTGGGCGGTGGTGAACGGCATCAATAATCAATAACAGGACAATGCGCCATGACCAATTTTTTAAGTTCAGTCGTACCGATATTGCTGTTATCAGCTTATTGTTTTCTCGTTTTCGTAATTGCAATGGAAGGCTGTAAAAAATGGTGGGAACCATTTGTATATGCTGCGCTGACACCATTTGCACTTATCTATGCGTACTGGAAAGACATTGCCTTCGTTATTTTATTTCTCTCTGTACTGATCGGAATACCCGTTGCACTTGTAAAAGCCTACAACTGGTTTCAGGGAGTATTTTCATGAAAAAGCTCTTCATCGTGTTGATGGTGAAAAAGTGCTTTTTCCTATTTCTCATCGCATCCATTCTTTTCCAGCAGCAAGCATCCTCTCAAGCACTCCCCGTAGCACCGGCTGCAAATTTTGTGATGAATCGTGCGGTTGCAGGCGTACTGACAAGAGTCGCTGTTGCACGTGGTTTTGCTGCCAATGATCCAAGGATTGCCACAACACTATTGGGCGTCAGTTCTTCGTTAACCGCGGTGAACACCGCATCAACCGTTGCCGGTGTTGGTTTGGCCATTGCAGGCGCTCCGGTATGGATCACTGTCGCTGGCGGACTTGGCGTATTAGCGGTCGGTGCTGCAATTGTTGCTGGTATCTCGACACTGTCATTGCAAAACGGCGGATTGGTAATCTCAACGACATCAGGCGTAGCAGCACCTACCTATACGCCGCCATCAATTGTTGCGAATGACCGATACAGCGATTTTGCGGCACTGGGGTTGCGAGTTTATCGCGATGCGTCCTGTGTTCAGAGCCAGTTTTGTTATGCATATCCATTATTGCCATCCGGGACACGCCCTTATACATGGAATCCGAATATTGGCGACAACACGCAAGGACAGGCATTTGTTGTCTTTTTTAGCCTGCAGGATTTGATCGATAGTTTTCCGATCTTAAAACACAAAGCCGGTCAGAGTTGGACACAAACCACTTCCGATAGCACACAAAACATCACCTGGAATTGGGTTACACGCCCATCTTTTGCTTACTCTGATAATGGTTCTTTCAAGCTTGTAGCGACATACACCACGACGACTAATTGCATTTCGGGTTCATGCACTTCATCCTCCAGAACATCGAATTGGGATTCGACTACTTCCGCGATTGACATCGGACAAGTTGAGGGCAGCCGAACTTATAAGAGCCTTGATGAAGCATATCCAGACATTGCCCAGAGTGCAAAGACGCAACCATTATCTAACGATACTGTTGCAAGAATTGCCGATCAAGCTTGGAAAAACGCCGCAGCACAGCCGGGCTATCAAGGGCTACCTTATAGTGCGACTCAGCCGGTGACGGCAACAGATGTTGCGACTTGGCAGGCAGAGAATCCAACCAGCATGCCATCACTCAATGATTTACTCGCGCCCGCAAGCTTACCGAATACGTCAACCGTTCCTATTTCGGTAACGAGCACAACGACAAATCCTAACCCGAATCCGACAACCAATCCGACACCAGATCCGAACGCTATTTATAACGTCAATATCGTGAATGTGCCGCGTGTAGATCTTGGTCCCAATCCCAACATCGCAGCACCTACGCTGGAAACTACGCCGGGCGCTCTGGAAATTCTGTATCCGCTGTTCACCCTTTTTCCAGAGCTGAAGAATTATCAAGCACCACAGCATGCGAGTGGATGCCCGAAACCACAATTTGACGTATTCGGCAAAACGATCACGATGGATTCACATTGCACACTCGCAGAACAACACCGGCTGGCAATTGGTTCCATCATGATCGTGGTCTGGATGCTCGTCAGTATCTTAATTTTATTGTCTGCGTGAGGTTGTTATGCCTGCTGCATTGTTTGGAATTCTTTTATCGGCGTTGCAGAGTGTTCTCGCTTTTGTACTCCGCTCTGTCGTCGTCAAGTTCGTTGTGTTTTTTGGGATTTATTTCGTGGTCAGAGAGTTTGTTCCTGTACTGACTTCGTACGGATTTTTTTCGGGATCAAGTAAGGCATCTGCGTTGAGTAATGCGCTCGCCAGCATCCCCAGTTCTGTTTGGTATTTTCTTGATCTGATGAATTTTTCTATGGGTGTCAGCATGGTGCTCTCGGCTTATGTGACACGCTTCATCATTCGCCGTATTCCAGTGATCGGATAACGCAATGGCGATCAATGCATACGTTGGCCTGCAAGGTTCAGGTAAAAGTTACGAGGTCGTTTCATCCGTCATTCTGGATGCTGTTGCTCATGGCCGTCGTGTTGTCACCAATGTGGCAGGTATCAATGAAGACCGGATTCATGAATACCTGGTCAACAAGCGCGATGCTGACCCAAAAAAATTAGGCGAGATCATTCATATAGAAAATGATCGCATCATGCAACCACAGTTTTTTCCCGACGAAGAAAAACCAGAATTAGACTCCATCGTCAAAGGTGGAAACTTAGTCGCAATCGATGAAGCATGGCGTTTTTGGGGAACAGATAGCGGCAAACTGAGTCATGAACACATGCAGTTCTTTCGCATGCACCGCCACTATATCCATCCAGATACAGCAGTCGCCTGCGACGTGGTACTGATGACGCAAGACATCACCGGTCTGCATCGCTCAGTTAAAAACGTCATTGAATTCGCATTCAAGATGCACAAGCACAAATCTCTGGGTTTCTCAAAGCGCTATCGGGTGGAAATTTATGAAGGCTGGAAGCTGAACGCCAAAACGCGCATTGATGATCGCCAGAAGAAATACAACGCTGAGATTTTCCCGTTGTATCAAAGCTATACCGGTGGGCAAGGTATGGAGAAAGCGATTGATAGCCGACAAAACATTTTGGCAAATAAACGGCTTTGGTTTTTTGCAGTCGGAACGATTGTAATGATGACGATCGCGGCAACAAATGCCTGGAAATTTTTTCATCCAGATCCGAAACAACATAAAGTTACTGCAACATCTTCGACTACTGCTGCGCAACCAGCTAAATCGAACGAACCATCCAATTCGACTAAGACTACACAAAGCGCAGTAAGCGGCTTTTCTGATAGCTGGAAGATCGTTGGCCAGTTGGATATGGCCGACATACATTGGGTGATTGTCGCCAATCCTGCTGGTCGTCTGCGGCTGGAATCCCCGTCCATGTTTCACGGCAAAGGTGCAACGGCCATTGGTGACATCGATGGCGAACGAGTTACACGCTGGTCAGGTGCGAATAATCAGCCAGCAACGCAAACACAATCACAAGCGACGGGAACAGTCGCAAAATGAAACGTCTTTTCGGATTACTCCCTTTGCTGTTTGTGGCTGGTGTCCATGCCGCGCCCAGTTCACCGCAAAAATTGCGGCCAGTGTCGATCGGCACATCTACAAATGAGGCGGCAATCAAATTTGATTTTCAGTCAGTGAATGTCGCGCAGATCATCAGTCTCGTTTATCTGGAAGCCTTGAAGCAGCCTTACGTCATTGATCCCGCCGTGCTGAGGGACGAACGTCTGGTGTCATTCCGGTTTGATGCCAGTACCGGCGACCTTAAAACCTTCTGGCAAAATTTTCTGGATTCACTGGAGATCAGTATCGAGTCACGTCATGGTGTCGATTACGTGACGGTAAAAAAGCCAGTGCAAACAACCGCCCCCGCATTAGATGTACTGGTGTATCACCCCAGATATCGGCAGGTGTCTTATCTCACTGGATTGTTGACGCCGTTATTTACTGCCGGTAGCTTTACCGTCAACCGGACAGTACGTGCACCGGTCAGTGCTAAAAGCAGTCCGAGTGATGCGCCGCCGGGATCTGCCGCTGCAATGATTGACCAGGACAGCGATACGCTCGTTTTTCAAGGTACGCAAGATGAACTGGCCAAGTTAAATAAAATCCTTCCACAGGTTGATACTGCTACTGGTGAAGTCGTCGTGAAAGCAGTCGTCTATGAGGTCACAACCGGAAATTCTGAAGGTTCGGCATTTGGCCTTGCGCTCAATGTCTTAGGTGGAAAACTGGGCTTGTCCATTGGTGGCGGATCAACACTGGCCGATTCGGTTTCGATCAAATCTGCGAGTATCGATTCCGCATTTTCTGCGCTATCCGGGGATACCCGATTCAAGGCGATATCAACGCCACAGGTTCGCGTTAAATCCGGCGCACAAGCACGTTTCACTGTCGGTCAGGACGTGCCTACACTCGGTGCTGTTACCTATTCTCAAAACGGCTCTCAACCCGTTCAATCCGTCGAGTATCGATCTTCTGGTGTCATTCTGAGCTTGTCTCCAACCGTCAGAGAGTCCACGGTCGATATGACCATCGATCAACAGATCAGTGATTTCGCCAAAACAGAAACCGGCGTTAATAATTCTCCGACGCTCACGAAACGCCAACTATCAACGACCGTGAGTATTAGCGATGGTGAGCTGGTGCTCATTGGCGGTCTTACACAAGATAAGAATACCGACACGCATTCTGGCCTGCCGTTCCTGCCTCAATTCCTGCATTCGAAAAACAATACAGGATCGAGAACGGAGATTTTGCTGTTGCTACAGGTCTCAAAAATTAGTTTGGAAAGTTCAATGAGGTAATCGAAGCCGTGCGCGGTATTCAGGCCGAGTCCGTGGCGGAGCATTAAGTAATGCAGACCATTCGGCGGTGAAATAACGAAATAGGCATTTCTTAAACATGAAGCGGTCGGACAGTTTTATCGTCCGATGTTTGCGGTAGCTGCCGGGTCGGTAGACCTTCGCGAAGCGAACAGCGTATCCCGCAAACAAGCATGTTTAAGCGCGGGGAGATCGCACAGTATTGTTTGAAGTTTTTGACGTTGCAGTGAGGCGCAGTGAGCAGCGCAACGCCCGCAGCGACAGCGAGGACGGAAGCGCGCGGAGCGCGCCTAAACTTGTATTAGGGACACTTAACGGAAAACAAGATACTTAACGTTCGCTGAGACAAGTTATTTACCCCTTTTCTCTAAAACTGTTTAGAGAATAAAAAAGAGACGCAACACCTGCAAGTGTTCGTCTCCTTGATTGACGCATTTACCTTGGAGCTGCATCAATGATTAGCAATATAGATGATTCAATTAGTTCTATCAACGATTTTGAATTCGATTTTGAAGACTGTCGCCCTGCAACTGACGATGAAACCGCAAATTGGCTACTGGATGACGGTCCGGTACTGAGAACCACATGGATTGTACATGACAGGCAGTTTGCAGATGGTCAGCGGGAAATCAGCGCTTCACGCTTTGTGCGTATAAAAGGCGCGCTACCAAATCAAAACCGCGCCAAGCGCGGTGATTCAGAAAAGAAAGAGCAGAACAACGAGGATAGCGCAAAACGTGCCAAACAGGCTGTACGGCTGCGGTGTAAGTCGATTTCCGCTGATCGCATGATCACTCTTACTTATCGAGAGAATATGATGGATTGGAATAGACTCTTGAAGGATTGGGATTCGTTTAGGCGCCGCATGGCTAAATACAAACAGTTTCACTATGTGGCGACGGTTGAACGCCAGGAACGTGGCGCATTTCATATACACGTCGCTGTGCACGGTCGCCAGTTCTACCAACTAATTCGCTATATATGGCAAAAAATCGTTGGTTTGACTGAAGACGGAAAGCCGGGCGGTCAAATCAATGTCCGAGACCCGAATAAATTTGGTTTCGGTAAACATGGTGCGCATAAGTTGGCTGGCTACATCAGCAAGTACATATCCAAAGATATGGAAACTCACGACTTGAACAAAAAACGCTATTGGTCTTCACGGGGCATTCGTGTTCCAGAAAAAAATTACTACCAATTACCTTACGGCACTGATGCGTTTGCAGCGTTCTCTCACGTCATGCAATTGGCGGCTGACCATAACAACGATGGCATGACCTTCTTCTCGAATCAGGCGCTCGGCGTGTGCTGGGTAGCGACCGCACCAACAATTTAGACGGTGACCTTATGAGTGCATTTTTGCAAGCAAATGACTTGGCTATTTTGACTGGTAGAAAAGTCAAATCAAAGCAGATAGAAGCTCTTCGGAAAATGGGAATCAAATTCTTTGTAAACGCATGCGGAAAACCAGTTGTTCCGGTTGCTGCAATCGAAGGCAGAAAAGAAGAAAAACAAGTTATTGAGCAATGGAATCCACCGGAAGAGTAAATGGCTAGAAAACCGTCTGTTAATTTAAATTTGCCCCCTCACATGCGCAAGCGTATTCGTGGCGAGCTTGTTTACTATTTTTTTGATACAGGTGGAAAGCCACGTAAGGAAATACCGTTGGGTAGTGATTACATTGGTGCACTGGCAAAATATGCTGAATTAAATAGTACTGAGAAAATTCAAGCACCGACATTTGGTGATGCTATTGATCGCTATAAAAAAAATGAAGTCCCTAAGCTTGCAAAAAGTACTCAGAAAATTTTCAGGTACGATATTCAACACGTCGAGGCATATTTTCGAACTGCTCCTTTGGATCAGATCCGGCCTGTACATATTCGGAAATTTTTAGACAAACATCGTGACAAACCGACGACTGCAAATCGATGTAAAAGATTGTTTTCGAACATATTTAATCATGCCCGTGGCTGGGGATATACGGATGCACAAAATCCTTGCGAGGGTATTCGCGGGCATGCTCTTGATAAACGAATGGTCTATGTTTCAGATGATTTATTCAATGTCGTTTACAAGCAAGCGAGCCAGCCTTTACGCGATGCCATGGATTTAGCTTATCTGACGGGCCAGCGCCCAGGTGATGCACTTTCAATGGCAGATGACGATATTATCGATGGACATTTATTTATTGCGCAAGAAAAGACGAAACAGCCTTTGCGCATAGTGATCTCTGGAAAATTAAAACAAACCATTAATCGCATTAACAAACGAAAAGAAGGGTTTAAATTTTTTACCCCAGCTTTGCTTGTTAATGAACATGGAAAAAAAATGACTCCTGCTGTTCTTCGTAACCACTTTACTGAAGCCAGAAGAAAAGCAATCGCATCCGATCCTGATATGGAACAAGCAATTAAGAATTTCTGGTTTTATGACCTTAGAGCTAAGGCAGCCGATGATACTTCAGATATTCGCGGCGATCAGGCAGCAAGTGATCTGCTTGGACACGATAGTGTCAAGACCACTAAAAGACATTATTTACGCAGAGGAAAAATTGTTAGTCCTACAAAATAAGTTCTCATCTATAATTCTTTTGTGATGTGTCAAATTTACCTTACCTTAATCAAGCATCGCTATTTTCTAAAAATCACAGGTTAGTTAATGATGGACACCGATTAATCGTTGATTGATAAATGTTACTGAATGAGAATATTCTAATGGCAACTGCAAGAGATAAGGTTCAACAACTAGGTTTTTGGGATGACGAAGTTAAAAATGTATCGCACGATAAAATTGTTTTGTGGGTGCATGCAAACGCTGAGATGTTGGCTCGGAAATATATAAAAGAATTTTTACCAGATTATCATCACGACGTACTTCAAGCAAATTGGACATCAAGCGAGCTCCGCATACCTGCGGGAGAGAAGCTAATAAATTTGCCGCTACCGCCCGAAAAACCGACCAACCTAGTTTATCGCGTTACATTGGAAAAGGTTATTCAGCAACACTCAGAAAACGGGCGAATTTTACCGAGAATCTTGGGGTATGCAGACGCACTTATTTCTTGGTCAACTCCGTCGGCAGTGTGGGATGTGCAAGATAAGTGTTGGCAAATTACTGGAAGTCAGTATTCTATTCTGGTAGAGGTTAAATCGACATTGCCATCACTTGGCGAGTTAATGCGCCAAATTAATTTATACCGATTAGTTTACCGCGACGTGATCGTAGTCGCGCCTGACGACTCCCTTTCACCAATATTAAAAGACCAAAAAGTTATGTTTGTAAAACATAACGAAAAATTTGAGTAAGTCGTTCAACTAGTGAATATTAAGGATTGAGTAATAAAAACTTCATTTCTTAACAGAATTGCGGAAATATTTCAGAATTGCGGAAATTTGAGACCGAATAAAATCAGCTAAGCTGTTGATTTCATTGGAGCGGGTGAAGGGAATCGAACCCTCGTATGAAGCTTGGGAAGCTGCCGTTCTACCATTGAACTACACCCGCGAAACCGCCATTTTACGCGGGTTTGACTGTCCTTGGCAAACCGCCAGCCGTCAGGCTGACGGTCACGGAATCCGGAATGATGCATGCGAGCGATGTCTTGTGGTTACCGCAGCAGGTAACGATTTCATGCATTAAGACATCCTGGCGGCTTGGTTCTTCAACTTAGGAAGCGCGCCAAGATCGCCTCAGAACGGCTAAACGGCTACAATCAGACTTTACGTCTTTTTCAACATCCCCATGGCTCGCCTGCAACTGCACTTCCCTGAAGACCAGTATTACTATTCCACTCAACTCACCGTTCGCGTCACGGATATCAATGGTGCCAATCATCTCGGCAACGATTCTATGATTTCGATGATTTCTGAAGCGCGTGCGCGTTTTCTATTTGAATTCGGTATCCGGGAAACGGCTCAAGATGGCATCGGTATTATCGTTACCGACTTAGCGACCACCTACAAAGCCGAAGGACATGCGCGTGACCAGTTGCTGTTTGAAGTCGGTGTGATGGATTTTAATAAATACGGTGGCGACATTACTTTCCGCATCAGCCGTCCCGCAGATCAGGCGCAGGTTGCAATGGCAAAATCAGGTTTTGTGTTTTTTAACTACCAACTCGGAAAAGTCGTACCTATGCCGGAAGAGTTTAAAAACAAATTCAATCGCGTTAACTGGCTGGACTGATGCTCAAAAATGCAAGATCCGTTATGATCATCATAATTAATAATATAAAAGGAGCATCTGCATGTCTTTAATCGGAAACGTCATCGTTGGGCTGGTTGCGTTATTACACGTCTACATTCTGATACTGGAAATGTTTTTATGGGAAAAACCAGCGGGACTGAAAGCCTTCAGGCAAACCAAAGAATCCGCCGCCGCCACCAAAGTGCTGGCAGCAAATCAGGGTTTGTATAACGGATTTCTCGCTGCTGGCTTATTCTGGGGACTCAGCCTCGGCAGCGCCGGACATGACGTGAAGGTGTTTTTTCTTGCTTGCGTTCTGCTTGCTGGTTTGTACGGTGCGGCAACTGCCAGTAAAAAAATTCTCTACATTCAGGCATTGCCCGCCTTGCTCGGTCTGATACTGCTGAATGTAGCCTGAGCCTGCAGTTCCGTCACTCATCAATAAAAAGAGCCCGTCAATTATCAACGACGGGCTCTTTTTTTAACGCCACTCGACCAGGGAAATGCCGAGACCAAATCTGTTCTGGCGGAAATTGTAGTCAATCAGGCTTTCGCCATAACCGCTGAATATCTGGGCATATCCATGCAAACCTGCAACCAGCGGAAACGCCCATTCCAGCTGAATGGAACCACGGGACTCTTTGCGGGAACGCAAACTATGCCGCCCCTGAAAAGTAAAAATATGCTCGCCGGTTTTGCGGGTCAATAACAACTCGCCCCGGCCAATATAGTTTTCAATGCCAGGATTATCATCTGCGCCAGCCGCCTCCTTGATGCGCCACCAGGGACGCAGACTGAGGCTCCAGTCGCCACGCTCGGCGGCGACTTCACCAATCACACGATTCCAACTGCGGGATAAAGGCAGGGAACGGCCATTCGACTGATGATTTAAACTGACCGATGCCATGCGCCCATGCCAGCCCATGACTTCAAACGGGGTGGAAAAGACCGCCATCAGCTCGGGCTCATAATTCGTTTCACGGAATGGCCGCGACAAATCGTCGTTGTACACTTGCCAGCGCGATGATTGCGTATAACCGCCCCAGATCGTCGCTCTGTCGCCCAGCAAACCATCAAAGATCTTGGATTTAAAGCTCAACTGGAATTTCGCTTCAGCAGGACTCAGACCAATAGCATCGGACTGATGACCAGGTGTCGGCGAGTAAGGCGCTTTGTTGATCCGGCTGCTGTAGGTTGCCGGCAAGATGTACACAGGTTTATACAAACGCGGTAAAAACCGTGGATTTTTATTCGACGGATCAAGATCCCAGCGCTCAGTTAAGCCATCCACCCGCTCACTCAGAAACGAGCGCGGCGCCTCACTTTCAGCCACAACGGCAAGCGGTGCAACAGGTGAAACAACAGTTTCCGCCATCATTCCAGTCGCAGTATTGACGGCATGTGCATCCGCCACACTCTTATTCCTGTTATGCAACTGATCGTAGCAGGCAAGTCGTTCTGCATCGTTTTCCAATTGTACACAGTGAGTCTGCGCCGCAGCGTTCACACTAAGCGTCGCCAGCAACAGCACGCTCATCGGCCACATCATCTGATGCGGCTTATTTGATTTATTCGTTTGATTTTGTTTCATTGCGTTTTTCTGTCTGGCATTATTGCCGCCGGAAATTTTATGGCAGGTGATTACAAGTACAACATACGTTGCCGTTCGTCTTCAGAAGGCTCGATATCGCGGGCTTCGTAGAAGGCAAAAATCGCATCGACAATATTTGCAGGCTCATCAATCAGATGCACCAGATTCAGGTCTGATGGCGCAATCATGCCATTGCCCGCCATCTGTACCCGGATCCATTCCAGTAAGCCGCTCCAGAAACTGGTGCCCACCAGAATTACGGGAATATGCCGCGTCTTGCCGGTTTGGATCAGCGTCAAAACTTCGCTGACTTCATCCATCGTGCCAAAGCCGCCAGGAAACACGACATACGCATCGGCATATTTAACAAACGCCACTTTGCGGGCAAAAAAATGACGGAAACTGAGGCTGATGTTTTGCCACGGATTCGTGCGCTGCTCGTGCGGCAATTCGATATTCAGTCCCACCGAGGGCGAGGCACCTTCGTAAGCGCCTTTATTCGCGGCCTCCATAATACCGGGACCACCGCCGGAAATGACGGCAAAGCCCTGATCTGACAAGCGCCGGGAAAGGTCCACACAGAGCTGATAGTATTTGTCTTCCGGTTTGGTTCTGGCTGAACCAAAAATAGTCACCGCCGGGCGTATCGTCGAAAGGCGCTCGGTGGACTCGATAAACTCTGCCATAATCGTGAACATATGCCACGATTCACGCGCTTTTAAGGCGGTCGCCTTATCTCTGTCGATAATCTGGCGCAACCTCGTTACATCTTTTCTGTTTCCGTTTCCGTTCATATGCAAAATACCCTGTTATTAGTTGATGGCTCAAGTTATCTGTACCGAGCCTTTCACGCCATGCCCGATCTGCGCAATCCGCAAGGAGAGCCAACCGGCGCCATCTACGGCATCATCAACATGCTACGCCGTTTGCGCAGTGATTATCCGGCAGCATACATGGCATGCGTATTTGATGCAAAAGGCAAAACTTTCCGCGACGACTTGTATCCCGAATACAAAGCGCAGCGCGCGGCCATGCCCGATGATTTACGTCTGCAGATAGAACCGATACATGAAGCCGTCAAAGCCATGGGCTGGCCCATCCTGATGGTCGAAGGCGTCGAAGCCGATGACGTGATCGGCACTCTCGCTGTCGAAGCAACGGCGCGCGGCCTGAATACCATTGTTTCTACCGGCGACAAAGATCTTGCTCAGTTGGTGAATCCCCACGTCACCCTGATCAACACCATGAGCAATGAAAAACTCGATGAAGCAGGCGTGCTGGCGAAATTCGGTGTACCGCCTGAGCGTATCATCGATTATCTGACGCTGATCGGCGATACCGTCGATAACGTTCCAGGTGTGACCAAATGCGGCCCCAAAACAGCGGTCAAATGGTTGAGTGAATACGATAGTCTGGATGGCGTGATCGCCAATGCAGACAAAATCAAAGGCGTGGTCGGCGATAACCTGCGAGCAGCATTAGACTGGTTGCCGCAGGGTCGCGTACTGATCACCGTCAAAACAGATTGCGATTTATCAGCACATCATATTTCTATCGATGCATCGCTGGTCGCGCAAGAAGAAAGCAAAGAAGCGATGCTGGCGTTCTACAAACGCTATGGTTTTAAAACCTGGCTACGCGAATTATCCGGCGATGCAACAGCGGGCGCGACACCGTTAAGCGCAACAACAAAAGCCGCTGCTGGTTCAGGGAATACGCCAGCACAGGCGGGCTTATTCAATGATGACGGCGCAATACCTGCGGCTGTTATCAGCAATTATGAAACGGTGTTAAGCGAAGCCCAGCTTGACGCCTGGATCACCCGCATCAATAATGCGAGCCTGACCGCAGTCGATACTGAAACCACCTCGCTCGAACCGATGACCGCGCAGTTGGTCGGGATTTCTCTGTGCTGTGAAGTTGGTCATGCCTGCTACATCCCGGTAGCACATCAATATGCCGATGCACCGGCACAATTATCGCGCGAACTGGTACTGGAAAAACTCAGGCCATGGCTGGAAAATGACAGCAAAGCCAAGGTCGGACAAAACCTGAAATACGATACGCATATTTTTGCAAATCATGGCGTCGCACTGCGCGGCATCGTGCATGACACCCTGCTCGAATCTTACGTTTTTGAGTCGCATAAATCACACAACATGGACAGCCTTGCGCTGCGCCATCTCGGCAAAAAAACCATCAGTTTTGAAGACGTCTGCGGCAAAGGTGCAGCGCAAATCTGTTTTGATCAGGTGGAGCTGCAACGGGCAACAGACTATGCCGCAGAAGATGCCGACATCACTTTGCAATTACATCTGGCGATGTGGCCAGAAATCGAAACAGACACCAGCTTGCAACGCGTTTATCACGACATAGAATTACCCACTTCGGTCGTCCTGCAAAAGATAGAACGCAACGGCGTCCTGATCAATAAAGACTTACTCAACGCGCAGTCGAATGAAATCGGCAAGCGCTTGCTGGAGCTGGAACAAAACGCCTACGAACTCGCAGAGCAACCGTTCAATCTGAACTCCCCCAAACAGCTCGGTGAAATTTTCTTTGGCAAACTGGGCTTACCCGTCGTCAAAAAAACGCCATCCGGGGCCCCTTCAACGGATGAAGAAGTTTTGCAAAAGCTCGCGGAAGATTACCCGCTGCCCAAAGTATTGCTGGAATACCGTGGCCTCGCAAAACTCAAATCGACCTACACCGACAAACTGCCAAAAATGGTGAATGCGCAAACGGGTCGTGTGCATACCAACTATGCGCAGGCGGTTGCCGTGACTGGCCGGCTGGCATCGAATGATCCGAATCTACAAAATATTCCGGTACGCACGGCAGAAGGAAGACGTATCCGCGAAGCCTTTGTCGCCGCACCTGAGCATGTGATTATTTCCGCCGATTACTCGCAAATCGAATTACGTATCATGGCGCATATTTCCGGTGATGCCAGCTTGCTGAAAGCCTTTGCCGATGGCGAAGACGTGCATAAAGCGACTGCCGCTGAGATTTTTGGTGTTGCGCTTGATGATGTCACGAGTGAGCAACGACGCTACGCGAAGGTGATTAATTTCGGTCTGATTTACGGCATGAGCGCATTTGGACTGGCTGGGAACCTCGGCATAGAACGTGCGGCGGCGCAAAGCTATATCGACAAATATTTTCAGCGCTATCCCGGCGTTGCGCAATACATGGCCGACACCCGCACCAAAGCCAAGGCACACGGCTATGTCGAAACCGTGTTCGGACGGCGTCTGTGGCTGGCAGAAATCAACAGCCCGAACGGACCACGTCGTCAGGGCGCTGAACGTGCAGCGATCAATGCGCCGATGCAAGGCACTGCTGCCGATCTGATTAAACTCGCCATGATTGCGGTGCAAAACTGGCTGGAAAACGATCGCCTGCAATCCAAGATGATCATGCAAGTCCACGATGAACTGGTGCTGGAAGTACCGGAATCTGAACTCGAACTGGTACGCAAAAAATTGCCAGAACTGATGGCGAATGTGGCGCAGCTGAACGTACCTTTGCTGGCGGAAGTCGGTATCGGGAAAAACTGGGAAGAAGCACATTAAAGTGCATTAATTTCTGCGACACCTCCTTTAAATATGCGGCGGCTGGCAGCATTTCGTGCCAGCAGCCGCATATTTAGCCAACATAGCCAACAATAATAGTTAACCGCAATCGCCGACTATTGATACTGCGTTTGCTGCGGACGCATTGTTTACCTCAGGTCAACGACAGCATGCCCACTTTGTCTGATTAACGTCATACGTTAAGCCCATCACGTGCCGTGAAACGTTAATTAAAGTTAAGTCAGTCCATTTTGTTTGTAGAAAATAAGACTCATTCCTGCCTGTGAAAAACAAAGATTGCCACTGCACTCTCCCATCTTCCTTCAACTGCGTTTAACTTTGCACGTAAATAACGACGCAATAAATTGTGACATATCCACAGAGCAACTTTCCATTTGCCAGCAGAAAAATTTACTTATTGTCAGCAATATTTTCTTGGCGTAGAGTCGATAAAGAGCAATTTTTGATCACTGAAAATGTTTCGCACTCTGACTTTCTGAGTGTTTTTTTAATGCATATCGTCTGCTTAGTTACTCTGATCTTTGACACTAACCTGTCAGTGACATCATTCTTTTCTATCAGATACGCAGATTGATATTGAATCTTTCACTACGTCTCAAGCTGTAAAAGCAGTACTGGGAATTTGTGTTGAACCAAACAGGATGCGGAGATTCCAGCCGCTCAGTTCATGAAAGAGGAATACCATGCGTTTAAATATGCCTGTCAGTCAGAATGAACATCCTATCAGTGATACAGAATCAATTGTCTCGACCACCGACTTACAAGGAAACATTACTTACGCCAATCCTTATTTCATTGAAGTCAGTGGTTTTACAACAGATGAACTGATAGGTGCACCACAAAATATAGTTCGTCACCCTGACATGCCCGTTGAAGCCTTTGCCGACTTATGGAGCACAGTCAAATCCGGCTTACCATGGACTGGTATCGTCAAGAATCGCTGCAAAAATGGTGACTATTACTGGGTCTGTGCAAATGTCACACCGGTAATTGAAGATGGTAAGCCGGTAGGCTATATGTCTGTACGTACCAAGCCCTCGCCCCAACAAATCAGTGATGCAAAAAAATTGTATGCAGAACTGAAAAACGGCAACCCGAATAATATCCGCCTGCATCAGGGTGGCGCTCGCAGTAATAATTTTATTGC
This sequence comes from Cognatundibacterium rivi, assembly GCF_018139565.1. Taxonomy (GTDB): domain Bacteria; phylum Pseudomonadota; class Gammaproteobacteria; order Burkholderiales; family Burkholderiaceae_D; genus Undibacterium; species Undibacterium rivi. The sequence continues at coordinate 798,143 of NZ_JAGSPK010000001.1, read as the reverse complement.
CCGCTTACGTTCTCGCTTCAGGTTCTCCATCAATCATCACCTCGCCCTGACCGCGGCGCTGATGGTCACTTCTTTTATTTTTACGCTGATCTGCAATTTTGTGACGATAAACCCGGCGACTGAAAGTCAATGGCTGACAGGGCTGCTGTTTCTGTCCACTTTCAGCGCACTGTCATCCTGGTACAACTTTCACCGGGCCGTCACGGTTCCCAGCCGGCGGGCGCTGGAAGCCTGCAAAATTATGGCTGGCGGCGATCTGACCGGCGAAATCAACACCAGCCGTACCGACGATCTGGGACAGGTGTTACGCATGCTGAGACAGTTAAGAATTAACCTGCACTCTATCGTCGGCGATGTCCTCAAGAATGCAGAAAAAATCGGGCTGGCAACCAAAGAAATTGCGGCGGGCAATCTGGACCTATCCAGCAGAACCGAATCACAGGCATCCTCGCTTGAAGAAACCGCCGCCAGCATGGAACAGTTTGCTTCCACCGTATCGCAAAACTCTGACAATGCAACACAAGCAAGCACCATGGCGAACGAGGCCTTACATATCGCTGGCAGCGGTGGGAAAATTTCAGATCAGATGGTCGCGACGATGGATGACATCAGCCATTCTTCGAAGCGCATGATAGAGATCACGGGCATTATCGAAGGTATCGCGTTTCAAACGAATATTCTGGCGTTGAATGCTGCGGTCGAAGCAGCCCGCGCAGGCGAACAGGGACGCGGCTTCGCCGTCGTGGCATCGGAAGTGCGAAATCTCGCGCAGCGTAGCGCCTCTGCATCAAAAGAAATTAAAGAACTGATTGATGAATCCATGCAAAAAATTCAGACAGGTTCATCGCTCACCAGTAATGTCGGCGGTGCCATGCGGGAAATTATCACCACAACAGAAAAAGTTACGAGCGTCATGGGGGAAATTGCCTCAGCCTCACAAGAGCAACGTGCAGGCATATTGCAAGTCAATGACGCGGTTACGCTGATGGACGAAGTGACACAGCAAAACGCCGCATTGGTAGAGGAAGCAGCCGCCGCAGCGGCGAGCCTGGAAACCCAGACCACAACGCTGGTCAGTGCATTATCAGTTTTCAAGCTGACTCATCGTTCATCACAGACATCAGCGAAACACGCTTCATATGCTCAGCAATCACGCACAAAAGCGGTACCGCGTTCCACATCTGTGAAAAACCGTCAGTCTGTTGCACAGATAGAACAGCTCAGCTGAGCACCACCTCCCCTGGAAAGCCCGCGCATCCGGACTAATCTGGCGTGGGTTTTCCTTTTTTTCCATCTTTATACATAACCCATGGACGCGATGATCGTCACTAATGAGTGATATTAGTGATGTAAACGTCATCGAGTATTAATTCTTTGAATTGTGAAAAAATACAGCGGGCAGGAAAAGTGAAAATCAGGTCTATGTAATTCCATCAAAATACGTCAATATGATGATCAATAATGATCATTCTTTATCTCCCACCATATCTGCATGACGATCCGTAGTACAAGCAACATCAGTGTGCGTTTTTTACATTTTTTGCGTTTTTTACGTTTGCTGCTGTTGTTCGTTTTTATCACTGGCAACAGCCTGACCTCCGCAAGGGCTGAAACGATCACGTTGATTGGTGAGGATGACTGGTACCCCTATTCCGGACTAAAAGATGGCAGGATTCGCGGCTTTGCTGCCGATGTCATTGAAGCTGCGTATGCCGCTGGTGGTATTCAGGTCAGATTTGCATCTGCTCCTTATTCACGTTGCCTGATGCTGGCACAAACTGGTCAGGCACTCGGCTGCTTCGACAGCTTGCAAGATGCCAAACTTGCGTCGCTGTTTATCTTTCATAAAGAGCCAATATTCAAGGCCGTCATCGGAATTTATGCCAGAGAAAACGATAAGCCACCAGCTATCAGCAGACTGGATTTACGCGGACAGAAAGTAGGCGTCACGCATGGTTATACCTACGGCAGCGACATCGAGAATGATGCTGGAATAATCCGGGAAACCGCGCCGTCTGATCTGTCAAATTTGCGTAAATTATTACGCGGAAGGTCGGATTATTCACTGGTCTATACCAGAGTTGCAGATCATCTCCGCGTCACACATCCGCAAGAATTTCAGGGAAAAATTAAGCAGGTCGGGGTTGCACTGGAAGACAAGTTGTTTGTCAGCTTTTCAAAATCCTGGCCGGGTGCCACCCGCTATGCGCAATTACTCGACAGTGGCTTGGTTGCCATCAGAGCAAACGGAACGTATGCGAAGATAGAACAACGGTGGCAAACGCCACCGCCCTGAACTCAATGCTGATGTAGTCATGCGAACAAGCGCTCAGAGGATTGAGCTGCGCTGCTATCCCAAAGCGCTTATTTCAACCAGCCGCGCCGGCGGAAATACCAGAATGGGGTAATCGCTGATGCCAGCATCAGCAGCAGAGCGAATGGATAGCCAAGCTCCCAGTCCAGTTCCGGAAACCAGCCTTTGAAGTTCATGCCGTAAATACTGGCGATCAATGTCGGCGGCAGGAAAGCCACACTGGCGACCGAGAATATCTTGATGATCTTATTCTGATTGATATTGATGAAACCGACGGTGGCATCCATCAGGAAGTTGATTTTATCGAACAGAAATGAGGTGTGGCCATCGAGGGATTCGATATCGCGCAAAATCTGGCGCGCTTCCTCAAACTGATCTGCATTCAGCAAACGGCCACGCATCAGAAAACTGACGGCACGGCGCGTATCCATCATATTGCGGCGGATACGACCGTTCAGATCCTCCTCTTGCGCGATCGAATTCAATGCAGCAGCGGCGTCCTGATCGCTGAAATCTTTTTGCAGCACAGCGCGGCTGACATCTTCCAGATTCTGATAAATGCCTTCCAGTGCATCCGCAGAATACTCGGCATCGGTCGCATACAAATCCAGCAGTACATCTTTGTAATCGTTAATAGAACCGGGGCGTGAACGGGCACGCATGCGGACCAGACGGAACACAGGCAAATCGGTATTGTGTACAGAAAAGAGAATATCGCGCGCCAGAATAAACGCGACGGTCACCGTGCGCGCTGGTTCATCGTCTTCGTTTTCATCGATCAGAAAATCGGTGCGTAAATGCAGATCACCGCTATCAGCTTCGTAATAACGCGCAGAGGCTTCAATATCCTTGACTTCGTCTTCGCCCGGCAAAGTCACGCCGTAAATACTTTTGACCCATTCGCGTTCTTCTTCATTCGGGTCTGTCAGATCAACCCACACCGGCAAAGTATTTTCAAGATCGGCACGATTTTCAATATTAATCTGACTCAGCCGTCCATTGTGTAAAACGAAAACATTAATCATGGGCAATTCCGGTAGAAGCTGCTAAGAATGAGGTCGGGTCAGCATAGAACTGATTACTGCAAAACCCGGCCTGACTTAAATTTTTTCGTTCGCATCCATTCTGCGAACAGCGCAAACAATAAAAACGTGCGCTCGATATGTGCGCTACAACTGTCAGCGCTGTGCCTTTTGCAAGGCTTTTTCCAATGCTTTCAATCGCAAGTCCTGCTCAGCATTGCTGGCAGACGCTTCCTCAACCGGTGGCGGAGGTTTCACGAATCCCTTCGTATCATTAAGCTTGATATTTTTACTGGTCGGATTACTGTCAAGACAGGCGGTATCTGAATATACGGTTTTGCCATCAATCGTACAACGACGTACACCGGACTCAACCGTGGCTGCCTGGCGCACACCGCTGTTATTCTGCCCCGGCAGACTGAGTTCCTGTATGCCCGTCACATTTTTTAATTCGTTACCAATCACGTTCGCCGACTTGCCCCATTTCGACCAGACATCCTGCATAGGTAAATGCCCGTAGCGTATCGTATATAAAAAGCCCATCGATACTAAGCCCAGTAACATAAACAAAACAGATATCCAGATCAGACTCAGACCACGTTGTCGTTGTAAATTCATGGTACCTCCGCGTAATTCATACGTTTTAAAATTAACTCAGTCCGTCTCTGCAAATAGCCCGATCCCTGATTTTTATCAAAGTAGCGGGGCTTCGGCAGCATCACCGCCAGCCGCGCCGACTGTGCCGCACCCAGATTGGCTGCACTGATGCGGTAATAATGCTGAGCCGCTGCTTCGGCACCAAATACACCAACGCCCCACTCGACCGAATTCAGATAAATCTCTAATATCCGGCGCTTGCTCATACAGGCTTCGAGCATATAGGTGATGATCAGTTCCTGTCCTTTGCGCAGATAACTGCGCTGACCAGATAAAAACAGATTCTTTGCGAGTTGCTGCGTGATCGTGGAACCGCCGGAAACAACTTTGCCTTTTTTCTGATTCTTTTCGTAGGCCTTTTGCATGGCTTCCCAATCGACACCTTCATGATCCACAAAAGTATCGTCTTCCGATGCAATCACTGCGCGCTTCAGATGCGAAGAAATCCGGTCATACGGCACCCACTTATGCTGTAACTGCGCATCCGGATTTTTTTCCTGCAACACGCTGAGTTGCTGGCGCATAAAACTGGTGGAAGAAGGATTGAAATTAATCCACCAGCAAATCTGCAAGAGAAAATACGCTTGCAGCAAAATCACCAACAACAACGGCACGGCAACCAGCCAGAACAGCAATCGGCGTAATAATTTCATTACGCCTCCGCTGTGGGATTCAATGCCTGTCGCAAATCAGCCAGCACCGTTAATGTGTCAGGCCGCACTCCGCGCCAGATAAAAAAAGCTTCCGCCGCCTGCTCTACCAACATACCAAGACCATCGCGACATTGTGCGCCGTGCGTCGCTGCAAAACGCAGAAATGCCGTTGGCTGCGCGGCATACATCAGATCGTAAGCCAGCGTCCCGGCATCAAACAAGCTGCCAGCAAGCGGCGGCACATCATCCTGCAAACTGGCAGAAGTCGCATTAATGATCACATCGAAATGGCCATCAACATCGGAAAAAGTGCGCGCGAAAACCGGAATCTGAGTCACATATTGCTGTGCCAGTTGTTGCAGTTCCTGCGCCTTCGATAAGGTGCGGTTGGCAATCACCAGCTCTGCCGGCAATTGCTCCAGTAAAGGCAATAAGCTACCGCGTGCTGCGCCACCGGCACCAAGTAATAAGATACGTTTGCCTTGCAACTGTACGCCCGCATTACGGACGATGTCAGTCACCAGTCCGATGCCATCCGTGTTATCGCCTAAAATTTTATCGCCATCAAAACGCAGAGTATTGACGGCACCTGCAGCGGCGGCACGCGTCGTTAACTGCGTTGCCAGCGCGCAGGCATCCAGTTTGAATGGCACAGTCACATTCGCACCTTTGCCCCCCTGTTGCCTGAACGCCTGCACGCTTGCGGCAAAGCCATCCAGCGGCGCCAGCAAACGCTGATAGTCCAGCGCCTGAGCGGTTTGTGCGGCAAAAGCGGCGTGAATATACGGCGACTTACTATGCGCAACAGGATTACCGATCACGACATAGTGATCTGGTGTTGCGGCCTGCGTCATTTTTTACCTCCGCGCAATTCTGTCTCTAACTGTTGATCGCGCGTGAATTTGAAACGGGTAATCACCACCCATAAATCGTCTTTATCGTCTGAGCGCATGTTTTGCGGAAACTTACCAAACGGTGCGGCACTGCGCACGATACGCAACGCGGCTTTATCAAGTGCTTTATTACCGGACGATTTTTCTATGCGCGGGCCGCCTTCTTTTTCATAAATGGTGCCATCCTGAAAAATCGGGATATACACAATCAATTCACCGTACAGTTTCTTCCCGTCTTTTTGCGGGAAATTCAGGGTGCCGAAATCTTCTATGCGTTTTTGCAGCTCTTTGTAATACATCGCGTAGCCAACTTTTTGCGTACTTGGCGTGATGAAGGTTTTACGCGGACGTTTATTCTGATCTTCGATAGTCTGTGAAATCTCTGCTGCCATCCGGGCTAAAGCTTTGCTGGTATCGAGATCATCACTGCCTTTATTTGGCGTACGGCTGTCATCAAGGCGACGCTTTTCTTGCTGCGGCAAGCGGAAATTTTCTTTACGTTTGGCCTGATCAAGCAATTGCTGTTGCTGCTGTTCCAGCTCTTCTATGCGTTTGGTGGCGGTACGGATATTGTCGCCATCTTCGCTTCGGTTCATATCCGGCAACGGCGATTTACTGCGACCGCTGTCATGCGCGCCGCCGCCGTCAAGATCGGCTTGTGCCAGCGCATCTGCTTTCAGCGGCTTTCTGTCATGTTTGGAATTAACCAAAATCACTTCCAGCCCGGGGTCTGCCGCTTGCGTTTCTGCGGGTTTGGGCGCGACGAAATGAACCAGCAGCAATGCCGCATGAACGACTACGGAAATGGTCACCGCAATCGTGAGTATCAAATTATCAAACACGGATTTCATGGGCATGCTATCTGTCTTTTCTGTCGCGCTGTTCATTACTCGGCTTGTGGCTGAATGTTATTGTTTTCGCGTTTATCGTCGCTATCGTCGCTATCGTCATCGCTGGCACCGTTTGCCTCTGTTGCCGCATCCTGATTGCCGGTTGCAGCGTTGCCATCATCCGGCAAGGCATCGACCGCATCTTCCAGTGCATTTTCGAGTTCGGCATCCATTTCGGCTTCCAGCACTTCGTCTTCACCGATCTCAGTCACTGTTCCCAACACTTCCAGTATGCGCGCTTCAACACTGAGATCGACTTCGTCCCAGCGCAAAATATCGAGTCGGACTTGCGCGCCGCGGGCGGTCTGCGGCATGCCTGGCAAACGGATCACCAGCGGAATCTCCACCAAACGCAGAATCTCATCTTTCAAGACCACCGCATCAACCTGACGTGCCTGTTCCTGCTGCAGCCAGCGCAGACACCAGTAACGTTCCATATTGGTCTGGAAGTCGTTATAGGCAGAATACGCTGCATCAAAGCCCGAAACGATCGCAAATAAATCGGCATCTTTTGGTTTGAACGGTGCCACCAGCGGCGCAGTCACGCCGTGTTGTACGCAAGCGATGATCTGCCACTGATTCACCAGATCGGTGTAACGGCGCAGCGGTGATGTGCTCCACGCATACTGATCCACTCCCAAGCCCTGATGCGGCGCGGCGTGCGTCAGCATACGGACTTGCATGCGGCCCGCCCAGCCACCCTGACCACGGCCACCGGCCACACCCTGCGCGCGATAAATGCCGGGGATGCCATGATCCGCCATCAATTTACCCCAGGTGCTGTTGGCGAAAATCATCAGCTCCGCCACCATCTTATCGAGTGGTGCACCACGTTTGCGGCGGACAATACTAACGACGTCATCTTCGACATAAAAATTGAAATCAACGCGATTGGTTTGTTCCGGCTTCATGCCGAAACTTTCACGCTTGGCCATACGCCCTTGTTCCAGCACCAGCGCCCATTTCCAGATTTTTGCGATCTCGGCTTTATGCGGATAATCGCCAGCATCGTTCGCCAGATTTTCTTCGGTCACCAGCGCATCGAGATCGTTGTGGCGCAAATTTGACGCCATCGGTACCGCTTCGACTTTCGTTTCCGTACTGATGACAGACCAGTCCGTGGTGTCCAGCGTCGCATACAGTGACAATGCTGGCCGGGTTTGCCCGGCACCAAGCGTGTAGGTGTCGACCAGTTCATCCGGCAACATGGTGATTTTGTCGCCCGGCATATACACGGTTGACATGCGCGCCCGCGCCAGCTGATCAATCGCGTCGCCACGTGCCACACCTAAAGCAGGTGCGGCAATATGGATACCGACGCGCAGCTTACCATCGCCCAGATCAACAACGGAAAACGCATCGTCAATTTCGGTCGTGGTGACGTCATCAATCGAAAATGCCTGCACATCGGCAACCGGTAAATCGGTCGGTAAGGCCGGTATCGTAATCGCCGGAAAGCCCAGACCTTTGGGGAAATGCTCGAAATAAAATTTCGCCAGATGCAGCTCTTTCGGGCTGCGGATGCCACCGGTCGCCAGCATCAGGCGCGATGCCGACATTTGCAACGCATCGCAAGCTTCTGCCAGCGCTTTGTATTCGATCGTATTTTTATCGGGTTTGAATAAGAGCTGCAAAGCGAGTGGTTTCATCGCTTCCGGCAAACGATGCTGTTTCAGCTCTTCGACATAACCAGCCTGGATCAGCAATTGCTGTTTTTTCTTTTCGATACCGGCGAGTGCTGCTTTCAGCGCAGCTTCAGGCGCAGCCTTGTAACGGCCACGGCCTTTTTTGTAGAAATACACCGGTGCCGAATGCAATGCAAAAATCAGGCTGGCGGCTTCGACTGGTTGCGGTGCATGACCGAAATATTCAGCGCCGAGTTCAGCAAAACCAAACTCTTCCTGACCCGCGACTTCCCATAAAAATTCGAGGTCAATATCTGCAGCAGCGGCGCGTGCCTGCTCAATCAGTGTGACCGGATCAGGCGCTGCGAATTGCAACAGCACATCCTTGGCTTTGACTTTGCTGCGCTTACCGCTCGCCAGTTCGACCTGATAGGCCTCGCCTGCCTGCGACATCATGCTGCCCGCTTTAAAATCGCCCGATTCTTCAAAAAATAAATTCATGCAAGACTTCTTTTCTTCATTTTTACGTCTGTATTTTTATCAATCGGGGGGAGTATCTTGTATTTTCGGCCTAATGTCTTTGTATTTAAAAGGCTTTTAAAAATACTCCCCCCAGTATATTTTTACGGTTTTGCCCTGTTTTCAGCGTCAGCGTAGCTTGTGCGGCAATGTCAGCACTGCGGGCAAAAACACTTCAGTGACCAGCAGGCAGGCACCTTTACGCCAGAACAACGAGCGCCGCGCCGCCAGACTGCGTTCTGCCGACAGCCCCGGCAATACCCGCACGATGCGACGCATCAGCGGATGCGTCTGATGCAAGCGGGCATACGATAATGTGCCGCGCACCACCTGCGGATCATTAAACAAGGTACTGCCTAAAGAGCGCTCTCCCAACCCCTGAAACAATGGCCATTGCGTTGCCGTTGCACTCAGCGGCACCACGGTATGGCCGTAAATCATTGCTTCGCCATCGCAACGCAGTATCACTTCGCGCTCATGCACCTGACGCCGTTGCGGTAATCCGATCACAGCGTACTCATCCGGCAGACACACTGCCTTGTGCTGCGACAAACGCTGCACGCGGAATTGCGTACAACGCGCAGTCAGTCTGGCCGTCAGTGAATCGCGGTTAGTCAGCCAGTCCTGCATCGCCGGCCGCCGGTCGACGGTGTTGACATGCTCAACCCAGTGCGCCAGCGCGGCATGACGAAATGCGGAACGCAGAACGGCTTCACCAGAATCACGCACCGTCAGACCTCATCATCACAAAAAGCCATGATCAGACCGAGGTAATCCGCAAACTCTGCAATGCCGTGATCGCTGCCCTCGATGATTTTCTGTTTTGCGCCCGGATAATGCGCAACCATTTCGCGCCAGTCGAGCACTTCATCGCCAGTTGCTGCCAGCAAAAAATAACGTTCCGGCCGGGTAATTTTTTCTACAGCCAATGCCCGCAATTGGGCGACGTATTCCGCTTTGAACTCAAAGACTTCGTCGCTGTGATAATACGTCGTCACGCCGACATAACTTTCCAGATCGCGCGGTGGTTTAACGGCAGGATTCAGCAGCACGGCTTTGCACGCATATTTTTCCGCCAGCCAGGTCGCATAGAAGCCGCCTAACGAGGAACCTATCACCGTCAATGTTGCGCGTTGTGCCGGATCCGCTGTCGCAATGATGGCTTCGGCCTGTGCGATTGCTTCTGCCGGTGATGGTGATAATGCCGGGCAAAAAAATTCATCCGCGCGTCCCAGCTCCTGCATATGTTGCTGCATCACCCGCGCTTTATAAGACTGCGGGGAGGAACGAAAACCATGCAGGTAAACAATCATGCTGCCGCAACCTCAGCCTGTGCACGCGCTTTCAGCGCATCGAGTAATTTCTGATGCACGCCACCGAAGCCGCCATTACTCATGATCAGCACATAATCACCAGGCCGCGCCTGACGGACGATAGACTCAACCAGCTCGGGAATCACGGAGAAAGTCGCCAGCTTGTTGCCCAGCGGCGCCAGCGTTTCCGCCAGATCCCAGCCCAGTGCATCTTTGCCTTCATGCGCACCGAAACCAAATACCAGATCCGCTTCCGCCAGACTGCCGGGCAAGGCTTGTTTCATGGTGCCAAGTTTCATGGTGTTGGAGCGCGGTTCCAGCACAGCGAGAATACGAGCGTTGCCGACCTTGCGGCGCAAGCCGGCAACGGTCGTCGCCACTGCAGTCGGGTGATGGGCAAAATCGTCGATCACGGTAATGCCGTTTTCGACACCGCGCACTTCCATGCGTCGTTTGACATTCACAAACTGCGCCAGCGCTTCGATGGCAATCTCAGGTTTGACGCCGACATGACGGGCGGCGGCAATCGCGGCCAGAGCGTTCTGACGATTATGTTCGCCATTCAATTGCCATTGCACCGTGCCCTGACATTCATCGTTGAAAAAGACGTCGAAATCTTCGCTGTCTTTCAAAACAATGCGCCATTCCTGCCCATTGCCGAAAAATTCTTTTTCGCTCCAGCAACCGCGTTGCAGCACGCGTTGCAGGGATTCATTCTGACCATTGACGATCAGACGCCCGACACCTGGTACCGTACGCACCAGATGGTGGAATTGCGTTTCTATCGCACCGACATCAGGGAAAATATCGGCGTGATCATATTCAAGATTATTCAGAATCGCCGTCTTGGCGTGGTAATGCACGAATTTGCTGCGCTTATCAAAGAAGGCCGTATCGTACTCATCAGCCTCAATCACGAAAAAATCCGAGGCATGATTGCCTTGCAAACGCGCAGAAATGCCGAAATTCAAAGGCACGCCACCGATCAGAAAACCAGGAGCGTAACCCGCATATTCCAGTATCCAGGCTAGCATTGCCGAGGTCGTGGTTTTGCCGTGAGTACCAGCGACCGCGAGTACCCACTTATGGCGCAGGATATGGTCGCCCATCCATTGCGGGCCGGAAACATACGGCAAGCCGCGGTTCAGGATTTCTTCCATCAAAGGATTGCCGCGCGACACGACGTTACCAACCACGTACAGATCCGGCTCCAGCGCGATTTGTTCGGCACCAAAGCCCTGCGTAAGCGTAATACCCTGCGCTTCTAACTGCGTGCTCATCGGTGGATAAACGTTGGCATCACAGCCTGTCACGGTGTGTCCGGCTTCCTTTGCCAGCACAGCCAGCCCGCCCATGAAAGTGCCGCAAATACCTAAGATATGAATGTGCATAATTTAACTAAATTTCAGAATCCCGCAATTCTACCTGACTGCGCCCGTGTTTCCCTATGCACAAAAGCGCAGATGTTGGGTTATGATGCCGCCATGATGATTCACACTCCCAATGAAGCCGAAGCCCTGCGGGCTGAAATCGCTATGCTGGCGGCGCGCATGATCGCTGAAGACGGCGCGGACTATGCAACGGCCAAGCGCAAGGCTGCCAAACAGTTACTGGGTAACCGCAAAATCAAGGGCGATGTTCTGCCAGACAATGCGCAGATCGAGCAGGAAGTCCGTGAATACAATGAAATCTTCTTTGGCGACACTCAGCCGCAAAGGCTGCACCATTTAAGACAACTGGCTGCCGGACTGATGGAAGAGCTGGCGCGCTTTCATCCGTATCTGGTGGGCGCAGTGCTGAATGGAACGGCGGGCAACCATACCGATATCTATCTGCATTTATATACAGACAATACCAAAGACGTCGCTATTTATTTGCTGAACAGAGATATTCAGTTTGAAGTCTCAGAGCATTTTAATAATCGCAATGAAAGCGTGGAAACCCTGAGTTTCCTGCATGAAAATGAGGGTGTTCATCTCGTCTTGCATGACCATGATGCGATCCGTAACGGCGGCGGTAAAAGTCTGGAGCGCGCCAATTTACAGGCATTAAAAGCTTTGATGCAAGAAACCGCAGAGCAATATAGCGAACATACCGGAAAGAAAGACCTGATATGAATAAACGATTTATCTCTCTTGCCCTGCTGTGCGGCAGCTTATTCGGCGCATTGGGTATTTACGCTGGGAATCTGAAGACCACGCCCGACTCACCGCAAAGCGATGCCGTCAAACAATTAATGGCAAAGACTTTGCCGGATAGCAATGGTAAGCAACAAGCCTTAGCACAATGGAATCAACGCCTGTTAGTAGTGAATTTCTGGGCAACCTGGTGTGCACCCTGCGTACAGGAAATGCCGGAATTATCCGAATTACAGCAGGAATTGAAAGGCAAACCAGTGCAAATCCTTGGCCTTGGCATAGACAGCCCCACCAATATCAGCGAATTTGCCAAAAAACTGAATGTCAGCTACCCGTTATATGTAGCAGGACTCGATGGCAGCGAATTATCGCGCCAGCTCGGAAATAAGGCGGGCGGACTGCCATTTACGGTGCTGATTTCCGCCGATGGCAAGGTATTGAAAAGCTATCTGGGCCGCCTGAAGATGAATGAGCTGCGCGCCGATATCGCCAAATTTTCTGCGGAAAAGGCGAAGTAAGTTGATTTTTCCTTGCCAATTTGCGCGCATTAGCGGCAAAATGCGGCCATCTTCGTCAAATTGAATGTGACTATGGCGCGCAAACTATTGCTGCTGAATGGCCCCAATCTGAATTTACTAGGCACCCGCGAGCCTGCCGTTTATGGCTCGACCACGCTTGCCGACATTGAGTCAGCAGCGCAGGCACAAGCCGCCGCCGCTGGTGCTGAACTGGTCAGCTTTCAAAGTAATCACGAAGGCGCCCTGATCGACAGAATACACGCTGCGCGCGCAGAACAAGTCGATGCGATTGTCATTAATCCCGGTGGACTGACCCACACCAGCGTCGCCCTGAGGGATGCGTTGGCAGGGGTTGCCATCCCTTTTGTCGAAATTCACATCTCGAATATTCATCAGCGCGAGAGCTTCCGTCACCATTCTTTTCTGTCCGCCATCGCCAAAGGAGTGATTTGCGGCCTCGGTACCGACGGCTATCGACTGGCTATTGATTTTTCTCTAAAAAATATCTAATTTCGCTCTTCTTCGTGCATTTAACGAATATTTTCGTTTAATTTAATGTACAATCTCTTTTTTTCCGGCATTGCAGGAACGTCAGAAACGTTCTATATTGCGCGCTCTCATTAATTCAGAACTACTTTTTTCTAGGGGATTCCACATGGATTTAAGAAAACTCAAAACCCTGATCGACCTCGTTGCAGAATCGGATATCGCAGAACTCGAAGTCACAGAAGGTGAAGGCAAAGTCCGTATCGTTAAATCTTCGGCATTACCTCAGAATCAAGTGGTCATGATGCAGCAGCCACAACAGCAACAGATGGCACCAAGTGCAGCGCCTGTTGCCGCCGCACCAGTCGTTGCAGCCGCACCGGTTGTACCAGAAGGCAATATCGTGAAATCGCCGATGGTCGGTACTTTCTACCGCTCATCCGCTCCAGGCGCCGCTCCTTTTGCGGATATCGGCAAAAGCGTCTCCAAAGGCGATACGCTGTGCATTATCGAAGCAATGAAATTGCTGAACGAAATCGAGAGTGACTTTGAAGGCACGATCAAGCAAATACTGGTGGAAAACGGCCAACCAGTTGAATTCGGCCAGCCTCTGTTCGTCATTGGCTAATTCCGGCAACGTGCCAGATGTCACTGCACTCATAGCAGCAACCATTGCCACAGCAAAGTTAAATCATGTTTGAAAAAATTCTTATCGCCAACCGTGGTGAAATCGCGCTCCGTATTCAGCGCGCCTGCCGCGAGATGGGCATTAAAACCGTGGTCGTGCATTCCGAAGCCGACCGCGAAGCAAAATACGTCAAACTCGCCGATGAATCTGTTTGTATCGGTCCTGCCGCTTCCAATTTAAGTTATCTCAGCATGCCAGCGATCATCAGTGCCGCTGAAGTGACTGATGCGCAGGCAATCCATCCGGGTTATGGCTTCTTGTCAGAAAATGCCGATTTTGCTGAACGCGTAGAGCAATCTGGTTTTGTTTTCATCGGCCCTCGTGCCGAATCCATCCGTCTGATGGGTGATAAAGTCTCGGCCAAGCACGCGATGATAGAAGCAGGCGTTCCCTGCGTACCGGGTTCAGAAGGCGCTTTGCCTGATGATCCGAAAGCGATTGTGCAGACAGCCCGTAAAGTGGGTTACCCAGTCATCATCAAAGCAGCAGGCGGTGGTGGTGGACGCGGTATGCGCGTTGTCCACACAGAAGCCGCGTTGATCAATGCGGTGGCAATGACGAAAACCGAAGCTGGTGCTGCATTCGGCAATCCTGAAGTGTATATGGAAAAATTCCTGGAAAATCCACGTCACGTGGAAATCCAGATTCTGGCCGATCAGCATGGTAACGCGGTCTGGCTGGGTGAGCGCGATTGCTCCATGCAACGTCGCCATCAGAAAGTAATAGAAGAAGCGCCTGCGCCAGGCATTCCACGTAAGATTATCGAAAAAATCGGTGACCGTTGTGCAGCCGCCTGCCGCAAGATAGGCTACCGTGGCGCGGGTACATTTGAATTTTTGTACGAAAACGGCGAGTTTTATTTCATCGAGATGAATACCCGTGTTCAGGTTGAACATCCGGTCACCGAGATGATTACTGGCGTGGATATTGTGCAGGAACAAATCCGCATTGCATTCAATGAGAAGTTGCGCTTCAAACAAAGCGATATCACCCTCAAAGGCCATGCGATCGAATGCCGTATCAATGCAGAAGATCCATTTAAGTTCACACCGTCGCCAGGCCGCATTACATCGTGGCACGCTCCAGGTGGACCTGGCATCCGTGTTGACTCTCACGCATATGCAGGCTACTTCGTGCCGCCTTATTACGATTCGATGATAGGCAAAGTCATTTCCTACGGTGAAACACGCGAACAAGCGATCCGCCGTATGCAGATTGCGCTGTCGGAAATGGTAGTGGAAGGCATACAGACCAATATTGCCCTGCATCGCGAACTGATGATTGATGCGCGCTTTATCGAGGGTGGCACCAATATTCATTACCTCGAACATAAACTGGCAGACATGCCGGATCTGGCAAAGAAACATCAATAATTATCACCTCGGATCTTGCGTTATGAAAATGGCGCAAGATCTTTTAGAAAGAGCAATATGGGTTGGATAGAAGTTGTTATCGAAGTGGCACGTGAACATGCGGAAGCATTATCAGACGCATTGATGGATACTGGCGCGTTGTCAGTTTCTGTCGAAGATGCGGACGAAGGCACGGCGGACGAAAAACCATTGTTTGGCGAACCGGGCATGGAGCCTGAAGAAGCCGCATGGGATCGCAGCCGTGTAGTCGCACTCACCGATACCGACAGCGATCATGCGGCGATAGTGGCCGCAGCGGCGCAATCCATCGGACTGCCTTCGACACCGTCCTACACCACCCGTTCAGTAGAAGAACAAGACTGGGTGCGCTTAACGCAATCCCAGTTTGCGCCGATTCACATCGGAAAAAATATCTGGGTCGTACCAAGCTGGCATGATGCGCCGGATGCCAATGCACTGATACTGGAACTTGATCCGGGGCTGGCATTCGGTACTGGCAGCCATCCGACAACACGACTGTGTATGGAATGGCTGGAAGCACATGCACCGGCCAACCTGACGGTGCTTGATTATGGCTGCGGTTCGGGCATTCTGGCGATGGTCGCGAGCAAACTCGGCGCTGGCAAAGTCATCGGTGTGGACATCGATCCGCAAGCGATTGAATCTGCGAACTTCAATGCCGAACGTAATCATTGCAACATTGAATTTGCTCTGCCGGAAAAATTTGGTACCGATCATCCTTCATCTGAGAAATTCAATGTCGTCGTGGCGAACATTCTCTCCAGTCCGTTGAAACTGATGGCACCGATGCTGGCGGGACGCGTTGCAGCAGGCGGCTCACTGGTGTTGTCCGGCGTGCTCGCACGTCAGGCAGAAGAAGTGGCAGCAGCTTACGCGCCGTTCATCCAACTCAGCGTCTGGGCAGAGCACGAAGGCTGGGTCGCGCTCTCAGGACAATTGCCAGGTTAATCTGTCATGGCTCTCGCCACACGCTGCCCTCACTGCCAGACCATCTTCCGCGTGGCGAATGACCAGCTGAAGCTGCACGCGGGGCTGGTACGTTGCGGCTCTTGCCAGCAGACGTTTAATGGCGTTGAACATCTGGTTCCACCGCATGAATTAGCAAAACCGGCTCAGCTTAAACCTGACATCGCTGCAAACAACGCAACGGCGCAAGAACTGCCGCAAGTTCAGCCGCAAGTCCAACCGCAAGTTCAGTCTCAAGCACAGCAAGCTCAGGCATCGGCAGAAATACCTGCCGAAAAAATGGCTATTCAGCCAGCACCTGTCGTTGCTCCAAGTCCGATTGAGATCATCATCGATGAAGCGGCAATAGAGAAAGCAGCATTTCCTCCGGCGGCAAAAACAGCCGTAGCTCAGGCTATCGTTGACGATATTGAAATTCGCGAAAAAACGAATGAATTGCCGGAAGACCTGGAGTCGGTTCTGGCAGCCACAACGACACGCAAACCGGAAGAGCCGATTGCGGTTGCACCTGAGCCGACACCAGCACCAGCGCCAGAATCATCCGCGTCACTGGATTTTTTCTTCGGTGAAGATGATCCTTTTGCTGAAATCGCAGCCACTCCCCCGGAAACAGTCTCAGCTCAAATCCAACTGGAAACAAAAGCAGCAATCTTCGAAGAGCCCAGCATAGACTGGTCAGTGGCAGATGAAGTCAGCAACACCGGTGCCGGGCAAATCTCAGAACCGGACGCAGATGAAGCAGATGAGCCTGTACCGACCACGATAGTGGTGGATACAATTCAGGAACCGTATCTGCCAGATACAACAGATGATGTCGCGATTGCCGAAACGGAAGCGGCGTTAGAGCAACTGGCAACTGCAGCCGAAGACTCCGTCAGTGATACCGGCACAGGTGTCAGCGAAGAAGACAAACCTGAATTTGTCTTGCAGGCAGAAAAAGCAGAAAAACGCGGCCGACTGTACAGCATTGCCATGATCTTGCTGAGTCTGATTTTACTGCCGGCACTGATAGCGCAAGCCGGCTATGTCTTCAGAAATCAGATCGCAGCAGCTTACCCGGAAACTCGTGCCGGACTGGAACAAGCCTGCCGCATTCTGCGTTGCCAGATTTCACTTCCGGCACAAATTGACTACATCACGATAGAGTCAAATGAATTACAGACACTGTCACCGGAAAAAAAGACGTTTTCGCTGGTCATGCAGTTGCAGAACCGCAGTAATACCGTGCAATCATGGCCTATGGTTGAGTTAGTACTGAATGACGCGAAAGACAAACCAGTGTTACAGAAAGCCTTCGCCCCGAAAGACTATCTGAGCGAGCCAGCTGAGATAGCAAAAGGTTTTCCGCCAAGCTCGGAAAAAAACATCATACTGTATTTTGAATTGCCCAAGCTGAAAGCGTCCGGTTATCACGTCAGTGCCTTTTATCCATGACATACACCGGTAGCCATCGCAGGATGACTACCAGTGCAGCAGGACACAACTCATCCGTATCAGGATTTTTTATGAGCAGCCAGTGCGTGCGCCAGTTGCGCGCCGACTTTTGCATTATTTTTCACCAAAGCGATATTGCTGACCAGACTGCGACCACCAGTCAACTCCTTAATTCTTGCCAATAAAAACGGCGTCACGGCTTTGCCACTGACGCCTTGTTGCGCAGCTTCCTGCAATGCTTGCTGAGTGATGCCCTCGATCTCTGCACGCGGCATTGCATCCGCCACAGGAACAGGATTCGCAATCACGACGCCGCCCCGCAAACCCAGCGTCCACTTTGTGGCGATAAAATCAGCCTGCTCAGTGGCGCTGTCGAGTTGAAAATCTGCGCGAAAACCGCTGTCGCGGGTAAAGAATGCCGGGAATTCAGCTTGACCGACGCTGATAACAGGAACACCATGGGTTTCCAGATATTCCAGCGTCAGACCAAGATCAAGTATCGATTTCGCACCGGCGCAAACAACGGCAACGGAGGTACGCGCCAGTTCCTGCAAATCGGCAGAAATATCGAAACTGGTCTCTGCGCCACGATGCACGCCACCGATTCCGCCCGTCACAAACACGGCAATACCCGCCAGTTCGGCACAAATCATCGTCGCGGCAACCGTTGTTGCGCCCAATTTTTTGCTGGAAATGACGTACGGTAAATCGCGGCGACTGACTTTCAGCGCATCGGCCGATTGCCCCAACAGCTCCAGCTCTGCGTCTGACAAGCCTATGTGTATCTTGCCATTCATAATCGCAATCGTGGCGGGAACCGCACCGTGTTCGCGAATAATCGCCTCAACCTCGCGTGCAGTCTGCACATTTTGCGGATAAGGCATGCCATGCGAAATAATCGTGGATTCCAGTGCGACCACAGGTTTGCCAGCAACTCTCGCGGCGCGTACTTCTTCAGAAAAAACTAAATAGGATTGCATGATGGTTCCTCATTGAAAATTGTTGTATGCGGTGTTTGCACTACACTGGTATTGGTTTGTATAGTCAGCGCCGCCAATTGCAAACCACGCTGACAGGCAAGCAACATATCCTCCGGCGCGTGATACAAAGACCCGCAGACGGCAGCGGAAAATGCGTCACCTGCCCCCGTTACATCAACGACCGCGACCTTTGGTGCGGGTAAGTATTGTGCTGGCGCGTTGCGTTTTGAATCTGTAAAAATGACACCGTCTGCGCCGAGGGTAACGATAACGTCGGTCACACCCTGTGCCTGCAGTTGCGCACACGCGTCAATAATCGCGCCGGTATCAGTGAGTTTAGTCGCTAGCCGCTGTTCGAGTTCGGCCTGATTCAGAATCAATAAACGCACTCCTTTTAACGTTGCGGGAAGACGCGCCATTTTCGGCTGGGAAACGGCGACGATCGCCAGCGGTTTGTTATTCAAAACTGCCTCATTCATCAGCAACTGAATACTGTCGGAGGGCAAATTCATGTCAGCAACGATCATCGCAGCCGCATTCAGTTGCGGACGGCAGCCTGCCAGATAATCACGATCGAGCAACTCACACAATTCCATATGCGCCAGCGCCAGCACCAATTCACCGG
Organism: Cognatundibacterium rivi; assembly: GCF_018139565.1. Lineage (GTDB taxonomy): Bacteria > Pseudomonadota > Gammaproteobacteria > Burkholderiales > Burkholderiaceae_D > Undibacterium > Undibacterium rivi. Next base: position 779,028 of record NZ_JAGSPK010000001.1, on the reverse strand, counting down.
CATGATCCAGAATCGCCGTATAGGTTCCGCTGCAAGCGCCTGAAACGTGTAAAGAGCCACTGGTGTCAATTCCTGCGCTGTCTGCATGCGCCATCAAACCCTTACCGCTGACGTCATCACCAACTGCGCAGATTAAAGCCGCGGGCACGCCCTGCCGCGCCAGATTTTCTGCAATATTACGGGCAACGCCGCCGTAAGACTCAGTCTGACTCGCAGGATTTGACGTACCCATTTGCAAGGCCGCCAACGTCCTTAATTTGCGATCGATGTTTGCGCCGCCGATGCAAAGTATCGCGCGCGTCCCGGGAAACGTATATGCCCGCCCGAGAATACGCCCTTCCCTGATCAGGGCGGCGATATGGCCTGCAATTGCAGACCGCGATAATTGCAATGCGTCCGCCAGCTCTTGCTGCGATACATAAGGATTCGCACTCACTAGCGCAAATAATTGCTCTTTTTTTGACAAAGGCTTACTCACGTCATTTTCCCCACCAACACTTCCTGACCAGAATGGCCGTCCGGCATCCGATAAATAACAATCAAGCTGTCGTCAACGGTAGTCAACCTATCGCCGCGTTTAAAAAGTACAGCAACACGCAGTAACCTACAGCAACGATATGCAGCAGCGACGCACAAATCAAATACTAAGATCAAATACGAAGATCAAACACACAAAACAAGACAAATGTTTTATTTAGAAACATTTGTTTTTACATTCAAATATTAACACACCCGACTATCACCATTGTTTGAATCAAACCGTGTGGCAGCCCTTGTGTCGTCTGCAATTCCGATTTGACAGCAGTTACTATCCACAGCACAATCTCGCTCGGCATTAATCAATATCAAAACAATAAAACAAATCACTGCTCGGCCTCAAGGTTTTGCCTGTCCGGAAATTGCATAAAATTTCATCAAAATTTGAGAATGCGCTTGACTAGCAGAAGTAGGCCATAGTTAAATACGAAATCGATTGCGCAAACGATTGCGCATCATTATTTTATCGAGAAAAAAGCATCATGAAGCCACGCATTACCGTAGTCGGCAGCGTCAATATGGATTTAGTTTTCCGCACGCCGCGCATGCCCGCAGTGGGAGAAACCTTGCTGGGTCATGAATTCCGTCAGATTCCCGGCGGTAAAGGTGCCAATCAGGCGGTGGCTGCTGCACGTCAGGGTGCCGATGTGAGCTTTATCGGTGCAGTCGGCGATGACGGTTTTGGTGATTTTTCGCAGCAATGTCTGGCGAAAGAAGGCATCAACATCCACCACCTGGCGCGTGTTGCCGGTGTTGCCACGGGTGTCGCCGGGATATTGGTGGAAGACAATGGCAGCAATAGCATCGTGCTTGCTGCAGGCGCCAATGCGACGCTGAACGTCAATCAGATCGAGGCCGCAACAAGTGCGATAGCTGCGGCACAATTATTGCTCTGCCAGTTAGAAACACCGGTTGATACCGTGACCCGCGCCATCGCCATCGCGCACGCTCAGGGTGTCAAAGTAGTGTTAAATCCAGCTCCTGCTCAACAACTAGACCCTGCATTATTAAAGCAAGTCGATTACCTGATCGTGAACGAAACCGAAGCATCACAACTCAGCGGCATCAGCGTGACCAGCCAATCCAGCGCACAGCAAGCGTCAGAACGCTTACTGGATCTCGGGGTCGGAACTGTGTTGCTGACGATGGGCGGCGACGGGGCATTAATCACACAAGCGGGCGGTAGCGAATTTATTCCGGCGATTAAAGTCGATGTAGTGGATACCACCGCCGCTGGTGATACTTTTGTCGGCGCGTTTGCAGTGGGTATCGCGAACGGGCTCAGCGTCTCAGACGCCAGCCGTGAAGCACAATATACTGCTGCCCTGACCGTGACGAAATTGGGAGCACAGACTTCGATTCCCCATCGACATGAAGTTCTGGATTTCATGCAAGCGCGGAAAGTCGCCTGATTGCGATTGAATACGGATACAAGATGGCAGGATTTGATAGAATTTTGACCTTACAGCCAGACTCGCTGGTCACGCGTGGTAGTCTGATGTCAGTTAGTGCCGATAAATAATGAGTGATGCCACTTGCGACTTGCCGTCAGCGAATAGCGATCACGAACGCAATCACACAAGATATACGAATAAGGAAGCTCTCATGAAACTCAAACAACTCTGCCTGACTATGGCTGGCTTGCTCGTTGCAAGCGGCGCTTATGCTGCAGACCCGAAATTTGCCGTTATCTACGACGCAGGCGGTAAGTTTGATAAGTCTTTCAATCAGTCCGCTTCTGAAGGTGCAGAGCGCTTCAAGAAAGAAACGAAAATCGGCTTCATGGAAGTACAAGTCGCCAGCGACACGCAAACAGAACAAGTACTGCGCAATCTGGCACGTAAAAACGTTGATCTGATCGCCGCAATCGGCTTTGGACAAGCGCAGGCAGTACAAAATATCGCCAAAGAATTTCCGAAAACAAAATTCGTATTGATTGACGGCGTTGCTGCGGGCAACAATGTCAGCTCGGTTTTATTTAAAGAACAGGAAGGTTCTTACCTGGTCGGTGTCGCAGCGGCGCTCAGCAGCAAATCCAAAAAAATTGGTTTCATCGGCGGCATGGATATTCCGCTGATTCGTAATTTCTCCTGCGGCTACACACAAGGTGCAAAGGCCACCGATAGCAAAGTTGAAGTGATCCAGAATATGGTTGGTACCACGACCGCCGCATGGAACGATCCGGCCAAAGGCGGCGAACTCGCGCGCGCGCAGTTTGAACGTGGCGTCGATGTGATCTTTGCAGCAGCAGGTGGCAGCGGCATGGGCACACTGCAGGCAGTCAAAGAAAAAGGCAAACTCGGCATCGGCGTTGACTCGAATCAGAACTACATGCATCCGGGCAATATGCTGACATCGATGGTCAAACGTGTAGATCAGGCGATTTATGACAGCTTCATGCAATTGAAAAATGGCAAATGGCAAGGCGGCACCGTCTACAAAGGCCTGAAAGAAGGCGGCGTGGACTGGGCGCTGGATAAAGACAATCGCAGTGTCGTCAGTGCCGAAGTTGAAAAACGTGTCAATGCGGCGAAACAAGACATCATTAACGGAAAAATCAAAGTCGTCGATTTCCGTGATGCCAATAAGTGCCCGATTTAAGATAAAACTCACCATGATCGGGGCGCCAACATAGGCGCCCCGAAATTTTTACCCCTATTCCTGACTCGATCACACCGAGAATCCCGAACGTATGCAAGCTGCCGTCGAATTTCAACACATATCCAAACGCTTTGGCGCAGTGCAGGCGAATCGCGATGTGAGTTTTTCCATTGCACCCGGTTCCATCCACGGCATCATCGGCGAAAATGGCGCAGGCAAATCGACATTGATGAGTATCCTGTACGGCTACTACCGTGCCGACGGCGGTCAGTTGCTGATCAATGGCACGCCACAACAAATCCGTAACAGTCAGGAAGCGATAGACCTGGGCATCGGTATGGTGCATCAGCATTTCATGCTGGTCGAAAACATGACGGTGCTGGATAACGTGATGCTCGGCTCTGAAGGTGGCTTCCGCCTTGCCGCCCATCGCAAACAAGTCGAAGCCAGCCTGCGTGAGATTTGTCAGCGTTATTCGCTCGACGTTGATCCACTCGCCAAAATTCAGGATTTATCGGTCGGCATACAGCAGCGCGTTGAGATTCTGAAACAGATATATCGCAGCGCGAATATCTTGATTCTGGATGAGCCAACGGCAGTGCTGACGGTACAGGAAACCGCCTCGCTGTTTGCCGTCTTGCGCCTGTTCAAAGAGCAGGGCAAAACAATTATTCTGATTACGCATAAACTGCAGGAAATTCTCGACATCACCGACGAAGTAACCGTGATGCGCGCAGGTACAGTGGTCGGTTCTGTGCAAACCACCAACACCAATAAAGAACAACTGGCCGAGCTGATGGTCGGTCGCCCTATCGAAACACATCTGCCGCGTGGGCCATATGCGCCGGGTGAAACAGTGCTCGATGTGAAGGGACTCAATCTGATCAACGCCCAGCAAGTCAGCTTGCTTAAAGATCTGAATTTCAATATCCGCGCCGGAGAAATCGTCGCCATCGCTGGCGTCTCCGGCAATGGACAAAGCGAGCTACTGGAAGTGCTGAGCGGTATGCGCTTACCGAGCAGCGGCGCAGTGACGATGCAAGGAAAGCCGCTGCCATTTGCGGGTCGCAAAGATGCCGATGGTTTGCCAGCGACTTTCCGCGAACTCGGCATCGCACACGTGCCGGAAGACCGGCTGCGCGATGCGGTCGTGAAAAATTTCTCGGTCATGATGAACAGCTTTCTCGGTTACCAGAAAAAGCTGGGCAAAGCCTTTGGTCTGCTCGACTACAAAGCCATCCTGAAAACCTGCAACGAACTGCTGAGTAAGTTTGATGTACGCCCGGCTGATCCGCATTTACGGATTGCCCTGCTGTCCGGCGGTAATCAGCAAAAAGTGGTGATGGCGCGGGAGATGGCATCAGAACCAAAACTGATGCTGGTAGGCCAGCCAACACGCGGTGTCGATATCGGCACGATAGAAAGTCTGCACGCACGTCTGCTGGCGATGCGCGATGCCGGCGTCGCCATCCTGTTAGTGTCAGTGGAACTGGAAGAAGTCCGCGCCCTGGCTGACCGCATTCTGGTCATGTCCGGCGGCTGCATCACTGGCGAGCTGAAAGTAGAAGAATTTGATGCGACCCGCATCGGCCTGCTGATGGGTGGATTACACAAACACTAAGCAGCAGCCGGAAAAAAAGCAAACATAAGCGACCATAAGCGAACAAACAAGCGACGAACCACGTATGAATCAAGCCGATCTTCCCCGCTGGGCCACCGCCTTTGCCCTGCCTTTACTGAACTTGCTGTCCGCCCTGCTGGTGGCAGCTGGTGTGATTTATCTGCTGGGTGAAAGCCCGGTGGAGTCGCTGGGCATACTGCTGAATGCCGCCGTCTTTAACCCCGAAGGGCTGGGCTACACCCTGTTCTACGCCGCCACATTTATCTTCACCGGATTGTCAGTATCGATTGCGATGCAGGCAGGTTTATTCAATATCGGCAGCGAAGGTCAGATGTATCTGGGCGGTCTCGGGCTGACACTGGTGCTGCTGGCTTTTGATGCCAGCTTACCGGCATGGTTGCTGATACCACTGGCGATAGCCGGCAGCGCGATCTTCGGCGCGGCATGGGCTTTTTTACCCGGTTATCTGCAGGCAAAACGTGGCAGCCACGTAGTTGTGACGACCATCATGTTCAACTTCATTGCGGCCAGCCTGATGAACTACATCATCGTCAGCTTTCTGATTCCTGCGGGTGAACAAAACACCGCCAGCCGCGTCTTTGCCGATAGCGCATGGCTGCCTAAGCTGAATGGCATGCTGCCGGTGCTGGGCGAAACACCGCTGAATATCAGCTTCATCATGGCCTTGCTGGCCTTGGTCATTTACGGTGTTGCGGTATGGCGCACGACCTGGGGTTATCAGTTACGCGCCACCGGTCTGAACCAGCATGCCGCACACTATGCGGGTATTTCCATCAGCAAAACCATCATCATTGCGATGATGATTTCCGGCGCGCTGGCTGGTCTGGCATCCGTCAATTCTGTAATGGGCTCCACGCATTATCTGGGTCTGAATTTCCCCGCCGGCGCAGGCTTCATCGGCATTGCCGTCGCACTGATGGGTCGCCAGCACCCGATAGGTATTTTGCTGTCGTCGATACTGTTTGGCGCGCTGATCCAGGGTGGCTTTGATCTGTCGCTGGAAAAACCGAATATTCCTACCGAAACTTTTATTTTCATTCAGGGACTGATCATTCTGTTTTGCGGCGCGATGGAAAATCTGTATGCCCCGGCGATCTCTGCCCTGCTCAAACGTAAGGAAAAATGATGTTTGATGATTTTCAATTTTCCAGCATTCTGGTCTCTACCATCCGCAATGCACCGGTATTAATGTTTGCAGCGATGGCCGGTCTGTTCGCTGAACGCAGCGGCGTGGTCGATCTGGCACTTGAAGGGAAAATGCTGGCAGCCGCATTTGTGTCAGCAGCAGTCGCCTTTGCGACGCAAAACCCGTGGTTCGGCATACTCGCCGGTGTCGGCATTTCTGCTGTCATCGCTTTATTGCAGGGCTTTGTCAGCATCACGCAAAAAGGTAATCAGCTGGTGGCTGGCATTGCCTTAAATATCGCCCTGAGCGGCCTGACCTTTGTGCTTGCCCAGTTCTTCTTTATGCAAGGCGGGCGCACGCCTGACCTCGGCTCTGCCCGTCTGTTCGATATCGTGTTACCGGGTTCAGATGCGGTGGCCGGTATTCCGTTTCTGGGCTGGTTTTACACCAAGCTGATCGGTGGTCACAGCGCGCTGGTGTATCTGGCGTTTGCCCTGATTCCTCTGGTGAACTGGGTCTTGTATCACAGCCGTTTCGGTCTGCGTCTGCGCGCCGTTGGGGAAAACCCGCATGCTGCCGATGCCGCTGGCATCAATGTCGAGCGCACCCGTTTTATGGCGATGCTGTGCGCCGGTGTGCTGTGTTCATTCTCCGGTGCTTATCTGTCCATCGTACAAAGCGGTTTTTTCCTGCGCGATATGTCCGCTGGTAATGGTTATCTGGCGCTCACCGCGCTGGTGTTCGGTAACTGGCGGCCACTGCAAACGGCGCTCGGTTGCCTGATGTTCGGTTTTTTCACTGCTCTGCAAGTCCAGATCGAAGGCGTTGTCTTCCCTGGCTTGGGAAAAGTACCGGGATCATTGATACAGATGATTCCGTATGTAGTCACCGTCGTCGTTCTTGCGGGCCTGATGGCGAAATCCGTCGCGCCGAAGGCGATAGGCGTGCCGTTTGTAAAGTCACGATAAAAGACTATAAAACCTGCCGGTCGTCCTTACGGGCTAGTCCCGTACTGGCTGCCGGTGATTTATTTTTTAAATCGACAACGTTAATAACGGCCTCCTTGAACCAGGTCAAACACAACAAATTGCTTCAAACTGGGTTCTGTTCAATGGCCAGTTGAAGTTATTTCTTGGAGTATTTTCATGCAAGCAAAACATAAAGTCATTTTCGATACGGACCCTGGCGTTGATGACGCAATGGCCTTGTATTTCGCGCTGGCCCATCCTGATATCGATGTAGTCGGTATCACCACTACCTTCGGCAATGTCTATGTCGAACAAGCGACCATCAATGCGCTGTACCTGACCCGTATCGCGGGCCGTGCTATCCCAGTGGCGCAAGGCGTCAATGTGCCATTCGCGAAAGCAGCAGGTACGCCGCCCGACTTCATCCACGGCGCAGACGGCCTCGGCAATCTGCCTTCCCGTATCGAAGTTGGCGGTCAGGCTGAAGTAGAAAGCGCGGCGGAATTCATCGTCAAGATGGCGCGTCAGCATCCGGGTGAAATCACACTGGTTGCAGTTGGCCCGCTGGGCAATCTGGGTCTGGCACTGAAAATGGAACCACAACTGCCTAAGCTGCTGAAAAAAGTCGTGCTGATGGCTGGTGCGGTTGATGAGCCGGGCAATGTCTCACCAGTCGCAGAAGCGAATGTCTGGAATGATCCGGATGCCGCCGATCTGGTCTTTACTGCAGGCTGGGATCTGACCATGGTTGGTCTGGATGTGACCCACCGCGTGGTCTTGCCATCGAGCTTCTTTGCGCGTCTGGCTGGACAACACAAACACGTAGCGATGGATACTCTGTCGCACGCAGTGAATTTCTACGCGAATTTCTACCAAAGCATACGTCCTGACCTCGGCCACGCTTGCTACGGTCACGATGTGCTGGCATTTGTCTGGCTGGTCGCACCGGAAATCTTTGAAACACAAAACGGTCGTGTGCGCGTTGCCAAAGAAGGCATAGGCAATGGTCAGACCATGATGGCGAAACTGGCGATTCCTTACCCGCAAGCAGGCTGGGAAGCCAGCAAACCAGAAACCCGCGTCTGCATGAAAGTGGATGCCGAAGCCTGCGCTAAGCTGATCGACCAGACCTTGTCCGGCGATTGGCTGAAACCAGCACTGGCAAAATAAGGGGAACCGTCATGCTGATACAACCAGTTGATTACCGTGATCCGGATGCGGCAAGAAAATTCACCGAAAGCCTGCACAACACCGGCTTTGGCGTACTGACCAATCATCCTTTATCGCAAAATCTGCTCAACACCATTTATCAGGAATGGTACGAGTTTTTCCAGACCGATGCGAAAAACAAATACGCGTTTACGGAAAAAATGGACGGCTATTTTTCGCCGAAAATTTCCGAAACCGCCAAAGGTTATGCCAAGCGCGATCTGAAAGAGTTTTACCACGTTTACCCATGGGGACAATATCCGTCCGAAGTCTCCAAGGCGGCGCTGGAATACTACGAACACGGCAACAAACTCGCCACTGAATTGCTGCAATGGGTAGAAGATCACACACCGGCAGACATCAAGGCCAAATATTCGATGCCCTTGTCTGACATGATCACTGACAGCGATCTGACCCTGCTGCGCGTGTTGCACTATCCACCGCTGACCGGCGATGAAGAGCCGGATGCAGTGCGGGCAGCAGCGCATGGCGACATCAATCTGCTGACCGTGCTGCCAGCCGCCACCCAGGCCGGTTTGCAGGTATTGGGCAAAGACAATGCGTGGCACGATGTGCCGTGCGACTTTGGCATGCTGATCGTTAATATCGGTGACATGCTCGATGAAGCCTCGCAAGGATATTACCCTTCGACCATTCACCGCGTGCTGAATCCGACTGGCGAAGAAGCGAAGAAATCCCGTATTTCATTGCCACTGTTCCTGCATCCGCGTCCGGATGTCGTGCTGTCTGAACGTCATACATCCGGCAGCTATCTGCAGGAACGTTTGCGCGAACTGGGCGTCAAAAAATAATCTCCCAATACCGCTGCGCCTTTCAGGGCAACAATGCGCTGAAAGGCAGCAAATAAGCGCAGCAGATATAAGGGATGAACATGAATAACGAAGAGGCATGCTGACCGGCGTGCCTTTTTAAATGGAGAAAGACATGAATACAGAAGAACTAATCGTTGAAGCCAAACTGGCGCGCGAACGCGCGTATGCACCGTATTCCAAATTCAAAGTCGGCGCGGCAGTGCTGACCAAAGATGGCAAAGTTTTCCACGGCTGCAATGTGGAAAATGCGTCGTACGGCCTGTGCAACTGCGCCGAGCGCACCGCCTTATTCAGCGCCGTCGCCGCGGGTTATCGCCCCGGTGATTTTCAACAAATCGCCGTCACCGGCGACACCGATGGCCCGATCGCCCCTTGCGGCGCCTGCCGTCAGGTCATCATCGAACTCGGCGGCCCGGAACTCGAAGTCGTGCTGACCAACACCAAAGGCGACATCAAAACCACCACCGCCGGCGCACAATTACCGGACGCGTTTTATCTGCAACCGGAATAAGTTTTTACCCAATAAAAAATCCCCGACAGATCGTCTGATTTGTCGGGGATTTTTTATTAAATCAAAATTTAAGGTAAAGGGGAAGCGGATTTCTCGCGTTGTATCCTCTCAGGCGTAGGTTTAGGCACTAAATTTTTCGGTACAACTTCGACGATCTGTTCCTTCAATGGAAATATTGATGTTTTCCCATTATTGAAGAGCGCAAGATGCGTTGAACTACGCGCTACAAATATTCCATAAGCTATGGGCTTTTTATTCTCCACGAGATATACACAATCGCCACTGAGAATTGAATCGGAGGAACAAACCTTTGCTTTTAGAATTTGCTCTCTCGCAACGTTTTCCCCTTTAAAATAAGCCATGGTTGGTATCAACAAGACCGCAGCAATAAGTACAATTAAGAAAAATGGTGCGGATGTGGTGATCAAAGCAGTAATTAAAGGAAGGAAAATGTAGTCGAATATACGGCGCTGCTTACATGCTGTCGCAAAATCCTTCAGTCGCTTATCAAAGTGGTGCAGTGTTACAAATCTAATTGCTACACCTGTAATGAAAACACATGTCCCAATTCCCCAAAATAGGCCTTGGTTTTTGGTTGCAAAATCGATGACGCTAATAGCTATCCACAACAAAGCGTAAAACGACAAGACAAGATATTCCTGAATTGACCTTGCGAAAAATTCGTTGCTTATGCCGTAACCATGTAGATAGCCTTGATCATATGCATAGCCAAAAATGTAGAGAAATGGAACAGACAATGTCGCAAGAGATGCCGCTACGCCAATTAATTTCAGAGAATCTTTCTCATTGCTCATATACTAAATGTCTAACTTGGTTTTAGTGAAAGAAATCAAAATTAACATACCAATGTAAAATTAGCCACACTATTCCGACCATCCCAAAGCCTGATATTTTCCATTTACGGGCAAGCCAGCAACACCAAAGTTTCTCGCTGTTCGCCTCATCACTGCATCCAGCGTCATAAATCCCTCAAACAGCCCAATATATACTCCCCCCAGTATGTTTTAAGCCCCTTTATTCTTGCTGAGATAATGGCGTTTTTCATGAAATATGGGGGGAGTATCCTGTTTTCTGAGTATGCAGCGCCCAAAAGCCGCAACCATCCTCAACGCGAAAGCGGATCAGGCGACGCATGAAGTTTGCGCTGTCTCAGCATGCGTGCATTCATTGCGCCATTCGCCGATGATGGTACGGCGAATGCTATCTGTATGGCATCACTCTGGCTATACTTGATGCCTCGGGCGGCGCAGCGGTAAGCATAATGCCCTGATTATTCAGTGAGGAAATTCAATTGAAACTTTCATTTCATGGTGCCGATCTTGGTGTGACCGGTTCCTGCCATTTGCTGGAATGCGATGGTGTGCGCATACTGATTGACTGCGGCATGTATCAGGGCAGCCGTAATCTGAATGAAGAAAATGCCGAGGCCTTTGGCTTCGATGCGGCGTCGATCGATTATGTATTGCTGACGCATGCGCATCTGGATCATTGCGGGCGCCTGCCTTTGCTGGTGCGGCGCGGCTTCCGTGGCAATATCATCGCCACTGCAGCGACCCGCGATCTGGCGCGTATCGTGCTGCTCGATTCGGCGCATCTGCAGGAATCGGAAGCCGAATATCAGAACAAGAAAAGTGCGCGGCGCGGTGAAGACAAACGCACCGAAGCGCTGTACAACACGCATGATGTGTTGCATATGCTGGATCACTTTAACCAGACGGTGCATTACGATCAGGAACTGTTAATCGCGCCCGGCATCACCGCCACGTTTATCGATGCAGGCCATATTCTGGGCTCTTCCTCCGTCGTGCTGAATCTGACGGAAGACGGCAAAAAATGCCGCCTCGTTTTTTCCGGCGATATCGGCAGCAATGGCAGAAAGCTGCTGCGCAACCCGACAACGCCGCCGAAAGCCGATGTGGTGGTGATGGAAACCACGTATGGCGATCGTCTGCATAAGCCGCTGGATCTGTCGATCGAGGAACTGTATCAGGTCATTACCGACACCTTCCGCCACGGTGGCAATGTCGTGATTCCGACCTTTGCGCTGGAACGTGCGCAAGAGTTGCTGTATTACCTGCGCGAAGGTGTGCAGCAGCATCGTTTGCCGCGTTCGATGCAGGTGTTTCTGGATTCGCCGATGGCGATCTCGGCGACAGATATTTTCCGCCAGCACACCGGTTGTTATGACGCCGAAACGGCAGCGATGTTCAGCAATGCGCATGATCCGTTTGATTTGCCCGGCCTGCATTTCACGCGGGATGTGGCGGACAGCATGGCGATCAATCGTTTTTCCGGCGGCGCGGTGATTATGGCGGGCGCAGGCATGTGTACCGGCGGCCGTATCCAGCATCATCTGAAGCATCATTTATGGCGGCAAAACGCCAGCATCGTGTTCGTCGGTTTTGCCGCGAAAGGAACGCTGGCACGGGAGATTATCGACGGCGCGCGTACAGTGCGTGTGCTTGGAGAAGAGATCGCCGTCAGGGCTGGCATTCATACCATCAACGGTTTTTCAGCGCATGCCGACCGTGATGAATTACTCGCCTGGCATCAGCATACGCATGCCAAGCATACGTTTCTGGTGCATGGTGAAGAAGAAGTCATGCGCAGCTTTGCGCGCCTGCTGCCAACTGGTGAAGTCAGCCTGCCACAGACGGCCGACAGCATCGATCTGGCTCCGTATTGCCATCCACAAAAAACAGCGACGCACTGAAAAAAAATCCCTGCTCACAGCGCGCTGTGGCAGGGATTTTTTTCATACAACAGGGGGCAATCGCCCCTGTGTTTTTTGTTGCGTCTCAGGAGTTACGCAAAGTTGCCCCGGCAAGGCATGGCGACGAAGACAGTACGAATAGTACGGCTAGGAGCCATAACGCCGCTGGGGCGGTTTTGCGTGAGTCCTATTAATGTACTAGTGAGGTGAATGGCGCAACATAGGCTTGCATGAACACGAAGAAGCCAACCAGCACCGCCAGCGCAAGACTGTGGAAAAACACGAAGCGCAGAATCGTGCCTTCATGCCCATACCAGCGGGTAGCCGTACTGGCGACGACGATACTCTGCGCATCCACCATCTTGCCCATTACGCCACCAGAACTATTGGCCGCCGCCATCAGCACAGGGCTTAAACCGAGTTGCTCTGCGGTGGTTTTTTGCAGACCACCAAACAACACATTGGCAGCAGTGTCCGAACCTGTCAGCGCTACACCCAGCCAACCGAGCAAGGTGCCGAAGATAGGATAGAAAGCACCGGTATGTGCGAACACCAGACCCAGCGTGGCATCGGTGCCGGAGTAGCGTGTCAGATAACCGAGCGCCAGCATCAGCACAATGGTCAGCAGCGAATAACGTACCAGCCAGATCGTGCGGAAATAAATTTTGACCAGATCAATCAACTTGTATTTCATCAGCAAACCACTGATCACGGACGCGAGGAAAATCCCGGAACCCGTAGCCGACAGCCAGTTCAGCGTATATACCGCTGCTTCTTTATGCGGCTTGGCGACGACCGGTGCAACCTTCTCGACCATGTTGTGCAAACCGGTAAATGGAATCTTGAATACAGAAATACCATCGACCCATTTTTTGAATTCCGGAACGCCCCAGACAAACACCAGCGTGGTTAAGATCACCCACGGCATCCATGCCAGCACCAGCGCGCGGGTATCGTGTTTGTTGAAAATCGCTGCCGCCACATCGGCTTCATGACCATGCGGTTTTTCACTTTCCAGATCAGGTTCGCCGGAGTCCGTTTCATGACCTTTGAGCGAGGTCGAGGTCCAGATTTTTTTCGGTTTCCAGACTTTCAGGAACAGGATCAGGCTGACCATAGAGACAATCGCCGCGACCACGTCCACCAGCCACGGGCCGTGGAAGTTCGACACCAGATATTGCGGAATCGCGAAGCTCAGACCGGCGACCAGAATCGCAGGCCAGATTTGCAGCATGCCGCGGAAACCGGCAAATGCCCAGATCAGCCAGAACGGCACCAGCAAAGAAAATAAGGGTAATTGGCGACCGATCATGCCGGACAACTGCATCAGATCGATACCAGTCACCGCCGCCAGCGCAATCACCGGCGTGCCAAGCGCACCGTATGCCACTGGCGCAGTATTCGCGATCAGGCACAGACCCGATGCTGCCAACGGGGAAAATCCCAGGCCGATCATGATCGCGGCTGTCACAGCAACTGGCGTACCAAAACCTGCCGCGCCTTCAAAGAAAGCGCCGAAACAGAAGGCGATCAGCAATAACTGTATGCGGCGATCATCGGTAATACCGGTCAGGCTATCCTGCAATACAGAAAATGAACCGTTTTCTATGGTCAGCTGGTGCAGGAAAATAATATTCAACACGATCCAGCCAATCGGCAGCAGGCCGAATGCCGCACCAAAACCGGCGGCATTCCATGCCAGTCCGGCGGGCATACCGAAACCAAAAATCGACACTGCCAGCGCGCTCGCTAAACCAAGACCCGCAGCGTAATGCGCCTTCATATGACCAAATGCAATACATCCCAGCATCACAACCACAGGTATCGCCGCCATGAGGGCGGACAACCATATATTGCCTAGCGGGTCATAAACCTGACTCCAGACCATTTCTATCTCCATTGTTTTAAAAGCGCTTGCGGACAATTGCCGCTATAGCGGCGATAGTACGACAGGAAACTGCGCAGTTTCCGCACTGCACACATGAAATGATTTTCAACTATTGTTGAATAATTCGATACGTTCCTTAAAACAGAATTGCGCTTTAGTTAAAGATGTCTTGTTAAAGCTGCCGTATTAAAGCTGCCTTGTTAAAGCCGCCACTTTGCACACGGCAAAGCCGCAATAAGCAATCATGCGACGCCGCGCTGATGTCATAGCGTGCTTCTGAAGTGCCTAAACGCCAAATATGCCTGCACTCATTGATGTGCTTGCAGTAACCGCGGCGGCTTCAGAATAATTTTTCTTTTCAGGTTAATATCTTTTGCGCAGCTGCTCACCCGTTTGCAGCTTCCACCAAAAACCAACGGAGATCACCATGCAACTTGAACAAGACTGCCGCAGCCTGATCGGGCATACGGATGTTGATGAAGGCATCAATCGCAGAAATTTTATTCAGACAGCAGTCGGCGTCGGCTTTGCGGCAGCAGCACTGCCGGTGTTTGCGCAAAGCGTGATTAAAACCGATACCAAAGGCTTGAGCGCAGGTTTGGTTTCGCTCGACATACAAGGGCAGAAAGTACCGCTCTACTACGCGCAGCCGGAAGGTAAAACTAATCTGCCGGTGATACTGGTGATCTCGGAAATATTCGGCGTGCATGAGCATATCGCGGATGTGGCGCGGCGCTTTGCAAAACTGGGTTATCTGGCGCTGGCGCCGGAACTCTTTATCCGTCAGGGTGACGCCAGCAAATATGCGTCGATTGCGGAACTAATGAAGGAAGTCATTTCCAAAGTACCGGATGCGCAAGTCATGAGTGATCTGGATGCGGTTGTTGCCTGGGCGGGCAAGAATGGCGGCGATCTGCAACGTCTGGGTATCACCGGCTTCTGCTGGGGTGGTCGTATCACCTGGATGTATGCCGCGCATAACCCTGCTATCAAAGCCGGTGTGGCCTGGTATGGCCGCCTGAGCGGTGAGGCCAGCGCACTCACGCCTAAGCATCCTATGGATATCGCAGCCAGTCTGAAAACGCCGGTACTCGGTTTGTACGGGGCGAAAGACACGGGCATCAGCGTGGAATCAGTCAAGAAAATGGAGGCGGCGCTGGCGCAAGGTCATAGTCACTCTGCATTTAATATCTATGAAAATTCCGGCCACGCTTTCCATGCAGATTATCGAGCCAGCTACGTGGAAGCCGATGCGAAAGACGGCTGGAACCGTTGCGTCGCATGGATGAAAGCGAACGGCGTCGCCTGATTCCTTCGGCAAAAATGCGGGTTGCAACCATGCTCATTGGCATCGATGCAATCCGCAAAAGCAGGCGTACATTTGCATAAATCGCCAGCCTGTGCTTTAATTTGCAACTTGGTTGCAAATTATCCCTGAGGTTCAAAATTCACTCCACGCTGTTATCCATCTTATTTACCACTGCGGCTGCCGGGGTATTAAGTATTTCTGCTGCGGCTATTTTCTCGTTTTCGTTGCTGACCAAAATGGTCGAGCGCATGGTCAGCCTGTCGGTCGGCATTATGTTGTCGACTTCCCTGCTGCACGCATTACCGGAAGCATTTGACTCAAAAGCCGATACGCGTTCTTTATTCGCCTGTTTGCTGGCGGGCTTACTGGGATTTTTTTTGCTGGAAAAATTTGCTGTTTTACGCCACTCGCATCATCACGAGGGCGATGGTCATCATCATGAACACGGACATGATGCGCACGAAGCAGGCAAAGCGGGCTGGATGATACTGGTCGGCGATGGGATGCATAATTTTACCGATGGCATTCTGATCGCAGCGGCATTTCTGGCCAATCCGGAATTAGGCTTTGTCACCGCATTTGCCATTATTGCGCATGAAATTCCGCAGGAAATCGGCGACTTCATTATTCTGCTGAATGCCGGATTCAGCCGTATGCGCGCGTATATGTACAACCTCGCCTGCAGCATGATGGGCGTGCTGGGCGGCGTGATCGGTTACTTCACACTCGAACGTGCGAACAACCTGATTCCGTATGTATTAGTGATGGCATCGTCGGGCTTTATTTATATTGCGGTCAGCGATCTGATGCCGCAAATGCAGCGCCGCGCAACGATGAGAGAAACAATAGTGCAGGTGATACTGGTGACGCTGGGAATCTTGCTGGTGCTGTTTGTCACGCGCCATCACTAAACGCGACCATGATAAAAAAAGGAGCTTGATCAGCTCCTTTTTTTATTCCTTCAATGAAGCAGCGCAAACATCAGCGAGCAACCGGACGTGCAGCATCGGCACACCATTCGCTCCAGGAGCCAGGATACAAGGCAGCGCCCGGTAATCCGGCCACTTCCAGCGCCAGCAGATTATGGCAAGCCGTCACGCCGGAGCCACACTGCATAATCGCTTTGGCGGGGTTCGGCAGGATCGCCTGCCATTCTGCCTGTAACTCTGTGGCTGTTTTAAAACGGCCATCTGCTTGCAAGTTGTCTTTGAAAAAGCGATTCAGCGCGCCGGGGATATGTCCGCCGACCGAGTCTATCGTTTCATTTTCACCGCGATAGCGATCGGCTGCGCGGGCATCAATCAGCGTGCATTCCCGGGTGTCGATATTTGCCAATACCTGCCCGGCATTCACTTGCCCGACTAAAGAAGGCTGAATGCTGATATTGCCCTGACGTGCAGAAGGCAGCTCTGTTGTCACCGGCAATTGCTGCGCTGTCCACAGCGGAAAGCCACCATCCAGCACCGCCACGGCGGCGTGTCCGACCCAGCGCAACATCCACCATAAACGTGCGGCAAACATTCCGCCCTGCGCGTCGTACACGATTACCTGACTATCCTGATTGATACCCAAATCCCGTAAGGTCTGAATAAACACCTCTTTTTCCGGCAGCGGGTGACGACCACGGAACACACCATCGGCGGAGAGTTTAGGTGCAGATAAACGCTGATCGAGATGAACAAATTGTGCACCGGGCAAATGCCCCACATCATATGCGGTCTGCCCGGCATCTGAATTCATCAGATCATGGCGGCAATCCAGCACGATCCAGTTACGGCCTGCATCACCGCTGAGTTGGCTGGCCAGATCTGTAGCACTGATCAAGGTGGTGTACATCGTCTTCTCCTAAAAAATACATCGCGGACAAACAGGTAACTTTATTCCGAGCAAATCGCATCTCTGCGGATAGGTGACTGGTCTGCTCTGGCATTATAAAAAGTGGCAATCAGGCCGCTGCATAAAATCACAGCGATGCCGACCCAGCTTAACCATGCCAGACTCTCATCCCATAACAACATGTCCCACAAGCTGGAGAACACGATACCTACATATTGCAGATTCGCCGTCACAAGCGTGTTACCCAAGCGATAAGCACGGGTCATCGCCATCTGCGCTGACGCGGCGGTAAGACCTATCGCCAGCAACAAGAGTATGCCGCGGCTATCCAGATGATGCCAGACGATTTCTTGCGCAGAGGCTTGTGCGGATTTAGCAATCAAAGTACCGAGCACGCCGGCAATCGCGCAGGTCATGGAAAAATAAAATACCACGCGGTATTCCGGCTCCCCCATCAATCCCATTTTTCTGACTTGCATATACGCCCATGCGGCCAGCATGCCAGAAACCAGCGCGATAATGCCGCCCAGCACCTGATCCGCATGTATGCTTGGACGTAACAACAGAACCACGCCGACAAACCCCAGCAAAATAGCGACAACAGGTTGCCAGGTCAAACCGCGCTGCTTATGCCACCAGGCACCGATCAGCATCATCGCAGCGATCCATATCGGTGACATGTAATTCAGAGTAACGGCCATCGCCAGCGGCAACTTACCGATAGAATAAAACCATAACCATAAGGCCAGCACACCCACCGCACCGCGCACCAGATGCTGAGACGGCATGTGGGTTTTCAAGGTCACGCCCTGAATTCTGGCGAGCATGGCCATCATCAGCATCCCGATCAGGCCGCGATAAGCGACGATTTCAGATGTAGAATAATCCGTCGAGGCCAGTTTGACGCAAACACCCATGATGGAAAACAAAAAGCTGGCAAGCAACATCCACAAAGACTGCATAAAAACCTGACTCCAAAAGACAGGGGAGGCACGCGCCTCCCCTCTTCAACTATCTGTACGATCTCAGATTGCTATTTTTTTCCGGTACCACTCATGGAAATGCTGCATACCGTCTTCCATTGGTGACTGATAAGGCCCGACTTCGTTTTCACCGCGATCCAGCAGGATTTTACGACCGGCATCCATACGCACACCAATTTCATCATCCTCGATACATGTCTCCATATAGGCGGCACGTTCAGCTTCGATGAATTCGCGTTCGAATAAAACGATTTCTTCCGGATAGTAAAACTCAACAACATTTCTGGTCTTGCCGGTGGCAGTCGGCCACAAGGTAGAAACGACCAGCACATGCGGATACCATTCGACCATGATATTCGGATACAAGGTCAGCCAGATCGCGCCGTACTTCGGCGGCTCGCCGTTGCGGTACTTCAGCACCTGCTCTTGCCAGATTCTGTATTTCTCGGAACCTGATTTCAGCAAACCGCTGTTCACGCCAACAGTCTGCACACTGTAATCTTCGCCAAATTCCCAGCGCAGATCGTCACAGGTAACGAAACTGCCAAGACCAGGATGAAATGGTTCGACGTGATAATCTTCCAGATAGACTTCGATGAACGTCTTCCAGTTGTAATCACATTCGTGCACCTCGACGTGATCCAGCATGTAGCCGGTGAAGTCGAGATCTTTGGTAACGCTGAGCTGCGCCATGCGTTCCATGACGTTGTAACCGTTCTGCTCAAACAGCAAGCCATTCCAGTTCTGCAATGGCGTGCGCTTCAGATTCATACAAGGTGTATCTGAAAAATGCGGCGCCCCTATCAGTTCGCCTTTGAGATCATAAGTCCAGCGATGCAGCGGACAAACGATATTATTTGCATTGCCGCGCCCATTGAACATCAGCGCCTGACGATGACGACAGACGTTAGACATCAGCTCGATCCCCTGAGCACTGCGAACCAGCATACGTCCTTCGTTTTCGGACGCTAAAGTTGCAAAGTCACCGAGATTCGGCACCATCAACTCGTGACCGACATAACGAGGACCAGAGTGGAACAAGTCTTTGATTTCGCGCTGTAACAGCGTTTCATCAAAATAGACATGCACCGGAAGTTGCGCGTCAGAACGCGCGAGTGTAGACAAAGAAGCCAGATCGGACATCCCCACCCCCCAAATTAATTTGCACCAACCTAAGAGAGAAAGAATCCACAAAAACCTGTTTTCGCATGGGTTTTCAATCCAGGCGAAAGTTCAAACGATCAAACGACTTGAAGAGGAAATTTTGGACAGAACCGCGGATTATACCCGAATCGTCGTAGGTTCGCCCTGCAAGCAATGATTTCCTGAGAAAAATCAAATAATTAAAACGATACGGCGTTCGTCCCAACGCAAACATCTCGCATCGGCAAACAAACAACATCAATGCTTTTTAGACGCGACCGTCTAATTTCTATCTTTCGCCGCATCAAACACAGCACTTACCGCCAGCCTCACTCTGAAGAAAATTTGCTGCAAGTGCAAATATATGATGAAAATTATTAATTCTATTAACTCAATCCAACTTTTATGCTGCATAGCAGCTTGTCTTCACCTTTCTCTGAACTTAGCCTGATTCTGGCTGATTTGACCAGAACTCGGAGAAGTTCAGTGCAAACACGCCCCCATCCGGTTTCATTTGAATTAACTTATTCGAAAGAATCAACATGAAAAAAACACTGATAACAAAGCTGATGGCGATTTTGTTTGCCATCTGCGCCCTGCCCGCTCAGACATGGGCGGCAGGGTATACGGAGACAAAATATCCTATTGTGTTAGTCCACGGCTTATTTGGATTTGACAATATTGGCCCGGTTGACTATTGGTACGGTATTCCATCGGCCCTGCGCTCAGACGGTGCGCGGGTGTATGTCACGCAAGTTGCAGCAGCCAACAGTACAGAAGTCCGTGGTGAACAATTGCTGACGCAGGTCAAGCAAATTCTTGCAGTCACCGGTGCCAGCAAAGTGAATCTGATCGGTCACAGCCACGGTGGGCCAACGACCCGCTATGTGGCATCGGTCAGGCCAGATCTGGTCGCATCAGTCACATCAGTCGGTGGCGTCAACCGGGGTTCCGCCGTGGCAGATATTATTCTGGGTATCGCACCACCGGGCTCTGTGACGAACAGCGTGCTTGTTTCTGTGACTAACGGTCTGGCGAAAGTCATCAGCTTCTTATCGGGGCAACCGAATTTGTCGCAAGATGCGCTGGCGGCGGCAAATTCCCTCAGCACTGCTGGGTCGCTAAAATTCAATAGCAAACATCCGGAAGGCGTACCGACCACTGCTTGCGGTGAAGGTGCATATAACGTCAACAACGTTGCGTATTACTCGTGGAGCGGTGCCAAACCGTACACTAATGTTCTTGATGTCGTTGATCCGGCCCTCTCTCTGACCTCGCTGGCCTTTGGCGGCAGCAAAAACGACGGGCTGGTCAGCAGTTGCTCATCCCATCTCGGCAAGGTTATTCGCGATGACTACGCGATGAATCATCTTGACGAAGTGAATCAGACCATAGGCCTGGTCAATATTTTTGAAACGAATCCGGTAACGATATACCGGCAGCATGCAAATCGCTTGAAAAATAGCGGCTTGTAAGCAGAAACACCAGCGCTGAAGATTTTCTGAATATACCGGATCGGGATTTTATGAAAACAAGAAATCTGACTTTTCTGGCAGCGACGCTCACTCTGATCGTCGCCTCTTTTTCCCTCATGTCGAAACAAGGTAGTCGCGAAGAGCAAGCCATCAGACTGACACCACCAGACCGCATGTTTTCATTCGTAAGATCGATGGAAGGTACTAGCGTAGATGGACAAGCAACACAAGCAGACGATGGAAATCTGGTCGTCAACGCTGAATTAAGACTGATGTTTGATTATTACCTAGCTGCCACCGGCGAAAAAAGCATTCCGGATATTAAACGCGAAATCGAAAACGTACTCGATCAGAAACTTAAGCCGCATGCAGCAGCGCAGGCAAAAGAATTACTGACACGCTACCTTGGGTATAAGCAGGCATTGCTCGATCTGGAGAAAAATAGCGGAGCATCAGCCACAAGTCACACAAATAACATGAGCAACGACATGATCGCAGCGATGCAGAAGCGATGGCAAAGCATGCAGAAATTGCGCTTACAATTTTTTAGCGCCAAAGACAATCAGGCGCTGTTTGGTTTTGATGATGCTTACGACATGGATGCACTGGCACGGTTAGAGATCAGTCAGAACCCTGCTTACAGCGATCAACAAAAACAGGAAAAACTTCAAGCCTTAGACGCCACGATGTCACAGGAGCTCCGCGAAGCGAAGAGCGCTCCATATCAGATCATACGGCTCGAAGAACAGGCTCAGCAATTACGTTCCAGCGGTGCGAGCGAGGATGACATTTACCGGATGCGGGCAGCCGCTGTCAGCCCTGAGGCAGCCAACAGACTAGCTGATCTGGACCGGGAAGAAGCAAAATGGAAAACGCGGATCGCAAGCTATCTTGAGCAAAGAAGACAGTTGCTGAGCAGGGATGACAATAAAAATACGACTGAAAAAAACACAGCACTACAACAATTGCGGGATCGGTATTTCAATATTCAGGAACAAAATCGCCTGGCGGCGTATGAATAAAAATATCCGATGAAACTGGCCTGACACCGCAGTCTGAGCAACAATCAATCAGGCTGCGGTCTCACGTGTTTCCATCTGTTCGTCTGGCGAGTCGGGCAACGTCGCCAGCGCTTCTTGCAATGCGCGGTCAACGACTTTATCTAACTGTAAAATCTGCGCACGTTTTTCACGGAACGCCTGTTCCAGATTTTTTGCGGAGACGGAAAAACTTTTTTCTTTTTCACTCGCGGTAAAAATATACAGGCTGCGCATAGGGCTGACCCATGCGAGCCTGACTCTGACGATCTGCGCATTCTCCTGGGTGAATTCTATCCAGATACCACGTTCCAGCTGATGCACAAGATCGACAAACTCATCGTCAGTGACAAGTTCTTCATGCGCGGCATTTTTCTCAGCTTCGGCGCGTTTTTCCAAGCGACGTTCGGTCGCTTGCTGCGCGGCTTCAACGGCAAGTTCCAGTTGTCTGTCTGGCGACAACTCTAACGGTGCGCGCACAATAGACGCGTGACACTCAGAAAGCTCAGCAAAAAACTGTACGCGATCGGCATCTTCCCATTTAATCAGGCTCAGCCATTTATTCAGACGTGCCAGAATCGCTGGCAGGCGATTCAATAATTCCTGTCTGTCTTGCAAGGTGAATTTTGGTTTCACGCTCCAGATCAGGTCATCCATCGTTTTAATCGCATCTTGCACTGCGTGCGGCTTTTCATCTTTAACACTGTAAGCCAGCGTCAATACCTTAATCCATCGGCTTTCAAGAAAAGTCTCAACAAAAGCGACGACTTCGCCGGAACCAACACGGATCGCCACTTCCTGATTCGCATGTATGCTCGCCTGCTTAATTTTTTCTTTGCGGATCGCACTCTTGATCGGTGCTTCTAATGCTTGCGCATTTGCCTGTTCTTCTTTTTCTATGAAAGATTCAAGATCGGTAACGACCTCGTCAAACAAGGCAATTTCCTGATCAAACTCTTGCGACACTCTCTCGACATTACGCTTCATCGTCTGGAACAGAGGGTCCTGTGCACCTTTGTTCTGATCCAAGGACAAACTGTAACGAGACAACAGATCAATCAGACGACGCGCCGGATGCTGATCTTTAAAGAAAAATTCTTTATCAATTAATGCCGCTTTTAATACCGGTACCTGCAAAACGGAAATCAGTTCTTTTACCGGTGCAGGAATTGCCTGATTACGGAAAACATTATCAAAAACCTGCGACAACAAATCGAGCGTATGTTTTTCAACGCCGGTCGTCGCTACGTCTGCAACATGTTCGCGCATTTGCGACAAGCGCATGACCTCGCCTGCGCCGGACATCATCTGATTGAGTTTCAGATTCTGCTGAAATTCCGCCAGATGCTGAAACAGGCGGGACTCAGCAGGATTAGATGCAAATCCGGAATGGTCAGAGTAATTTCCGCTACTGCGTGGTGCTTGTTGCTGACTCTGCGCACCGGAAAAATAACGCTTCAGCTTTTGCGCTATGTCTTGTGAATGACTTTCCTGTTCCGCGTTTTTAGCTTCAGTTTCATCATCCGCCGAGGTGGTCGTCTTGTTTTGATTGCGACGAATTTTATAAGAATCCTGTAAATCAGGCAGGATTCCTTTCTTCACCAAAGCCGAATTGATTTCATACAAAATCGGCTCAAGATCAAACAAAATATCTGCACGTAACAAAGGCAGTACCATCTCGTGCGTTCCCACCTCAGGATCAAACTGACACCATGCTGAGTACAGAGCATTCAGCAAAATATCCGGGCGGAACGGGTTCTGGGCAATACTTAATGTCTCGCGACCGAGCAAATGCGACAGCCGCATGTTCAACGCGGCATATTGCTCCGCGCTGTCGAGTTCGATTGCGCGGCTGACTCTGCTGAGAGCCAGCTTTTTATCCATTTCTTCATAACTGATCAGACTCAGATCTGCATCCGTTGCCGTACTTACTCTGCTTCCAGATTGCTTGGGTGAAATCAGCAGATCCACTTCCTGGCGAAATGCTTTTTCTACCTCGGCAGACGATAAATGATAAAACGCATACGCATTTTTTTTCAGTATCTGCCCGGCATTGAAACTCAGATTTGCTTCGCGCGAATCCATACTTTGCTCAGACATCGCCAGGAAAGCATTCGACAAACGAGAAGAAAATGCGTCCAGTTGTGACACAACCAGATGCGTTGCCAGCGGAATCAATCCACGCAACACATCCTCAGCGGCGGCAGAGCCCGTCGCTGTTTTTGCGTGTAATGGATGAAGACCGCTCATAATTGAAAAGAAAACCTTATCAGATGCAACAAATGTAGAAAATGAGACTCATAATTACGGCACTCAATAGTGGAAGTTGAGGAATTGCGCGTATCACGGATGAAATCTGATTATTTCAACAAGATCAGTGACTTACGATGCAATATACAGTCAATAAAAAGGCCATTGAGCACACTATATACGCATATTTTCCACATGGAAATGTTTTGAATGCAATTTCAGATTGCGTTCAGTATAAATCCCTACGCATAAGCACACCGGTTTCCCAACTGAAACAATTATTTCAAATTGTAAGTAAACATCGGGACTAAAAAAGCAGAATCACCGCCAAGCTGACTTGTTTGCTCTAAAATAGAACGTTACATTTCTTTTTTGCGTAATTTCACGCGCTGTTAGTCATTGAATATCAATATGCCTAAAAAAAACGCTGGCGCAAACCAGCCGGATCCCGCCAACACGCCAGTCTCTTTTGAGGCCGCAATGAATGAACTAACCGGACTGGTGGCAAAAATGGAAGCTGGGGATCTGCCACTGGAAGCCTCTGTCATTGCTTATCAGCGTGGCGCTGAATTAATTCAATTTTGTACTTCACAGCTGGATAAAGTGGAGCAACAAGTCAAAGTATTGGAAGCCGGAATGTTGAAATCTTTCCATGCAGACAATGGGGATGAGGATCTCTCATGAGCCAACAATTCCGTGTCTGGATGCAACAAAAACAGGATCAATGCGAACGAGCGCTAGCGGATTTCATCCCGCAAGCCTCCGTTGTTCCAGGTCATTTGCACGAAGCTATGCGTTATGCCGCGCTGGATGGTGGTAAGCGCGTTCGTCCATTACTGGTCTATGCGGCGGGGCAATTATTCGATGCGCCGCAGGAAGCATTGGATCGTGCTGCTGCTGCAGTCGAAATGATTCACGCGTATTCGCTGGTACATGATGATATGCCATGCATGGATGATGATGCGCTGCGCCGTGGCAAACCGACCGTACATGTGAAATATGACGAAGCAACCGCCCTGCTGGTTGGCGATGCCTTGCAAGCACAGGCATTTCTGGTTCTTTCCGAAGGAAATGCCAGTGCAGAAACCAGACTCGGACTCGTGCGTCTGCTCGCGCATGCCTCGGGCTCGGTCGGTATGTGCGGTGGTCAGGCCATTGATCTCGCCAGTGTAGGTCTGGCACTAACACGCGAACAGCTGGAACAAATGCACCGCTTAAAAACCGGCGCTTTGCTGAGGGCTTCGGTACTGCTGGGTGCATCCTGCGGCAAAACATTAAATCCGGAAGAAACTGCTGCGCTGCATACCTATGCAGCAGCAATCGGCCTGGCATTCCAAGTCGTCGATGACGTGCTCGATGCGACAGCTGACTCTGCAACACTCGGCAAAACAGCCGGTAAAGACGCCGCAGACAATAAACCGACGTATGTCAGCCTGCTGGGTCTGGCTGCATCCCAGGAATTAGCCCGGCAACTCTGCCGCGAGGCTCACAGCGCGCTGGATTCCTTTGGCGACAAAGCACAACTGCTCCGGGATCTGGCCGATCTGATCGTGCAGCGACAAGCATAACAAGCATCTACTATGACGAATTTACTGCAAAAAATTAACTCTCCTGCCGATCTGCGGCTATTGTCGCGCCATCAGTTAGCACCGCTGGCGGATGAATTGCGCCAATACGTGATCGATTCCGTTTCCAAAACCGGCGGGCATCTGTCATCTAATCTCGGCACGGTAGAGCTGACACTGGCGCTGCATTACGTATTTAATACACCGGAAGACCGTTTGATCTGGGACGTCGGTCATCAGACTTATCCGCACAAAATTCTGACCGGCCGGCGTGATCGCATGCACACTTTGCGTCAATGGGAAGGCATCTCCGGCTTCCCGCGCAGGGACGAAAGCGAATACGACACCTTTGGCACAGCACATTCCTCGACCTCGATTTCAGCAGCTTTAGGTATGGCGCTGGCCGCCCGCACGAAAGGTGAAGACCGGCATGCGGTCGCCATTATCGGTGATGGCTCCATGACTGCCGGTATGGCTTTTGAAGCGCTGAACAATGCCGGTGTGCATGAAGACATCAACCTGCTGGTGGTGTTAAACGACAATGATATGTCGATCTCGCCTCCGGTCGGTGCGCTGAATCGTTATCTGGCACGCCTGATGTCCGGCAAGTTTTACGCAGCAGCGCGCAACGTCGGCAAATCTGTACTGCCTTCACCTGTACTGGAACTCGCCAAGCGCTTTGAAGAACACGCAAAAGGTATGCTGGTACCGGCCACGATGTTTGAAGAATTCGGTTTCAATTACATCGGCCCGATCGACGGTCACGATCTCGAATCACTGATCCCCACGCTGCAAAATATCCGGCAACTCAAAGGGCCGCAGTTTTTGCACGTGGTCACCAAAAAAGGTCAGGGATATAAACTGGCGGAAGCCGATCCTGTGTTGTATCACGGCCCGGGCAAATTTAATCCGGCCGAAGGCATCAAACCAAGCACGTCGGCGAAACAAACCTATACCCAGGTTTTCGGGCAATGGCTGTGCGATATGGCCGCCAGCGACCAAAAACTGGTGGGGATCACGCCCGCGATGCGTGAAGGTTCAGGCATGGTGGAATTTGAAAAACAATTTCCGAAACGTTATTACGACGTTGGCATTGCTGAACAGCATGCCGTCACATTTGCCGCCGGTCTAGCCTGCGAAGGCCTGAAACCTGTTGTCGCGATTTACTCCACCTTCCTGCAACGCGCTTACGATCAGTTGATCCACGACGTGGCCCTGCAAAATCTGGATGTGACATTCGCGCTGGACCGCGCCGGACTGGTCGGCGCCGATGGTGCCACCCATGCGGGCAATTACGACATCGCCTATTTGCGCTGTATTCCTAACATGGTTGTGATGGCGGCCTCCGATGAAAATGAATGTCGCCAGATGCTGACAACCGGCTACAACTATCCCGGCCCTGCTGCCATACGCTACCCACGCGGTGCCGGTATCGGCGTCAAACCTGAGACTGAATTAAGCAGTCTGATTATTGGTAAAGGCGAAGTCAGACGCGAGGGCAACAAGATCGCGATTCTGGCGTTCGGCTCTATGCTGCAAGCATCGTTGCAGGCCGCCGATGTTCTGGATGCCACCGTGGCGAATATGCGTTTCATCAAGCCGCTGGATGTCGAATTACTGAAAACGCTTGCTGACTCGCATGATGTGCTGGTGACCGTAGAAGAAGGTTGCAAAATGGGCGGCGCCGGATCAGCCGTGGCTGAAGCGCTGGCCGAGGCTGGCATCTGCAAACCTTTGCTGATCCTCGGTTTGCCGGACAAGTTTATCGATCATGGCGATCCGGCATTGTTATTGAGCCAGTGCGGGCTCGATAGCAATGGCATCGTGCAGGCGATACGCGAACGCTTTAAACTCAGCGCCACAGCAACACCAGCGCAGGCAGCCTGATTACCGGCAACGGCGCGATCAACGAAAAATGGCTACCATGCAGTAGCCATTTTTTTTGCCTGCTTGAGATCGGCGGATGGATCCCAGACGTCAATAGCGGCAAATCGAAGCCCCCGAGAGCCTAAATATACTCCCCCCAGTATCTATTAAACCCCTTTATTTACGCTGAGAATAACGTTTTTTACGACATACTCCCCTGAAATCAGGCGGCAACCCATTCGCGTGTGGCTTGTCCGGCATAGCTGACGGGCGCATTCTGCACATCGTCAAAGGTCACAATCTCGTACGCATCCGGTTGTGCCAACAAAGCCCGCAACAATTGGTTATTCAACCCATGTCCGGATTTGTGTGCGGTGTAGCTGGCCAGGAAAGGATGGCCGATCAGATACAGATCACCGATGGCATCGAGTATTTTATGCCGCACGAATTCATCATCGAAACGCAGACCATCTGAATTCAGTATCCGGTATTCATCCATCACGATCGCGTTTTCCATAGAGCCGCCGCGCGCCAGCCCGATACCGCGCAGCATTTCTACATCCTGCATGAAACCGAAAGTGCGCGCTCTGGCGACATCTTTGACAAACGAGACTTTTTCAAAATCGACCTCGGCGGTCTGCACCGTGCCATCCACTGCGGGGTGATTGAATTCAATAAAAAAATGCAGCTTAAAACCGTTATACGGTTCCAGTCTTGCCCATTTTTCAGCAGCCCCTTTGCCCTCGCGGATTTCCACGGGTTTCAGCACGCGGATGAATTTCTTGGCTGCGTCTTGCTGTTGCAAACCAGCTTCCTGCAATAAGTAAACGAACGACGACGCGGAGCCATCCATAATCGGAATTTCTTCAGCGCTGACATCAATGTACAGATTATCGATACCAAGTCCAGCGCACGCGGATAACAGATGCTCAACGGTAGAAACGCGTTCGTCGCCGTTCGATAAAGTGGATGCCATGCGGGTGTCGCCGACACCGGTTGCGTTGGCAGGAAAAACTAATGGCGGCGTCAGATCCGTACGGGTAAACACAATGCCGGTATCCACCGGTGCCGGGCGCAAAACCAGCTCGACCTTGGTGCCGGAATGCAGACCCACGCCTATGGTTCTGACTTCTTGTTTGATAGTGATTTGCTTTAACATCTTAGTATTATAACGAGTCACACCAAGCCGATGTGCTGGCGCTGCCATTCGCTGTTGCAAAAACAGATAAGCTGCAAACGAGCGCTAAAAAACACTGATATAAAAAAACAGCGCCAGCCAGTAAATGGCGGCGCTGCTCTCTGGGAAACTGACAATTAAGCGAGTTGTGCTAACAAAGTTTCCACATTGGATACCTCAAATTTGCCGCCGGCTTCCACGTTCAGTTGCTTGACGACACCGTCAACTGCCAGCAAAGAATAACGCTGGGAACGAATACCCATACCAAATTTACTGAAATCGGCGTCCAGACCCAGCGCTTTGCTGAATGCAGCATTACCGTCGGCCATCATACGCACGACGCCGGTGGCTTTCTGATCGCGACCCCACGCGCCCATAACAAACGCGTCGTTCACGGAGACACACCATATTTCATCAACGCCTTTGGCTTTTAATTCAGCAGCATGCGCGATGTAGCCAGGAAGATGTTGTGCCGAACAAGTTGGCGTGTATGCACCTGGCAGACCAAAAATGGCAATCGTTTTTCCTTTGACCAGATCAGCAACCTGGAAAGTATTCGGGCCAATACTGCAACCTTCGCCAGCTACCTCGACAAATTCTGCCAGGCTGCCTGCCGGTAAATGTTCGCCAATTTGTATGCTCATCATCATTCCTTTCGTTTAATTCAACTCATTCACTATCTTGCGATAGCCCGTTACGCCAGACCAATCCGGCGATCAAGTTCGCAGTATGCCTGAGCTGCCGAAAAGCTGCTGACGGCGCCATAAAGTTAAAACCGGGCAAGCGACGCCGTAAATGTTTCTATTTTAAAAATTTTACATTTTTATATGTATTTTCCCAACAGCAAGTTCCAAAAGTGCAATACAGATGCTAGGATAGCCCAATTAATTACTTAAATATTAATAATTTAGACTGGTAATTCCCATTACATGGAGGGGTGCATACAAATGAAGCAATCCAAGGCAAATGGTAGTATTCACAGGAAATATCTTGCAAGCGCACTAATCAGCATCGGCGTCAGTTACAGGCTTTCAGGATGTGGTGGCGGCAGTAGTGCTCCGGCGGCGGTCGCCCCCCCACACCACCAACCGTCAGTATCGATGTGTTCGGCGCGCGCGGCGCGCTGTTAACCGCGGTTGTCAGCAGCACTGACGCGCCACTGCTAGTCAAAAGCTCGCAGCAAATTCCGTGCATACGGCACTTTCCGCTTTTGCGGTACTGCAAAACGGCAGCGCTGTGGCCTGGGGCAATCCGGTCTGGGGCGGACAAACCAGCACTGCTGCGGCAACCACTGGTATTTCTCAGTTATACGCATCCGAGCGCGGCTTTGCAGCGCTGCTCAGCGACAATACTATCAAAGCCTGGGGCAGCAGCTATGTTGCAGTCAGCGATCCGAATTTAGTCTATCCGGCAACAGGCGCAATCGCGACTAGCCCACTGACCAACGTCGCTACCGTCATGCCAGGCAGACTCGCCTATTTCGTAACAAAAAAAGACGGCTCGATTGCCGCCTGGGGAAATTTCCGTGGCATTACCGATGGCGTAGATGGCTATATCGGTGACGCGAAAACAGGTCTCAACCCTGTCACGCTGGCATTGCTGTGCGACGTCAAAGCGCAGGCTTCGACCGAGGGTGCGTATGCTTTATTGAAAGGTGACGGGACTGTGGTGACATTTGGCGATCAGG
Source organism: Cognatundibacterium rivi (assembly GCF_018139565.1). GTDB lineage: Bacteria > Pseudomonadota > Gammaproteobacteria > Burkholderiales > Burkholderiaceae_D > Undibacterium > Undibacterium rivi. The sequence continues at coordinate 748,651 of NZ_JAGSPK010000001.1, read as the reverse complement.
ATGTCGGCGGTAAAACTAATGCTGCAGCCTATCAAAGTGCGATCACGAATGGATCAGTGATTGTTGTCGCTGCCGGCAATGAAGCACTTGACGCACGCTTGTCGAGTCCGGCGAACTGCCCGGGTGTGATTACCGTCGCATCAAACTCGATCACCGGTGGCCGTGCAAGTTATTCAAATTACGGAGCAACTGTCAGCGTCACCGCACCGGGTGGCGGTTTTACGACAGCAGCGGACCGAATCCTCTCAACGCTGCCAAGTGGAAAAACCGTCGCGACCGATGACACTACCTATGGGTTGATGGCGGGTACCTCACAAGCGACACCGCATGTGGCAGGTGTGATCGCGCTGATGATGGCGATTAATCCTAAACTAACATCCGCGCAGGTACGCAGCATATTGATCAAAACCGCTCGTCCGGCACCAGCAAACTGTCCCGGCTGCGGTGCTGGTATCATTGATGCGGCTGCAGCCGTCAAAGCAGCCAGCGGAAATTAAAAAATAATGCCCTGGAGGTATCGGGGCATGCTTTGATTAATTTCGCAGAAAATAAAAAAGCCCGCATTGTATGCGGGCTTTTTTTATGAGTTCGACAGAAAAATTAGTCTGCCTGCTTACGCAAAAATGCTGGAATGTCATAGGTTTCCATGCCATTTTTTTCCAACGCACGCACTGTGTCAGATGCAGATTCGCGACGCCATACTGCTGGCTTGCTCAATCCGTCAAATGCCGGTGCAGCGCTTGCCATACCATTCGACACTGTCGTTGTCGCCATCGCAGCTGCCATCATCGGCTCATTATTGGTACCGGTACGCAGCATCGGTGTTTGCACCAGCTGAATATTTTTCTTACCGCGTCCCAGTCCTGTCGCAACAACAGTCACACGGATATCGTCACCCATAGTGTCGTCGTAGGCGATACCTTGAGCAATCGATGCATCCGGTGCTGCGAATGCGCGCACAGCTGCCATGACTTCTTTAATTTCTTTACCTTTGAGGCTGCGGCTGGCAGTTACATTCACCAACACGCCACGTGCGCCCGACAGATCAATACCATCCAGCAAAGGTGATGCAACAGCTTGTTCAGCAGCGATGCGCGCGCGATCAACACCGGATGCTGTCGCTGTACCCATCATTGCTTTACCTTGCTCGCCCATGATCGTTTTCACGTCGTTAAAGTCGACATTGATATGACCCGGTACATTGATGATTTCAGCAATACCGGCAACGGCATTGTTAAGCACATCGTCAGCGTGTTGCAGCCATTCGATCATGCTGTCGTCTTCATAAATCTCTTCGAGTTTTTCGTTGAGAATGATGATCAGCGAATCAACGTGCTGTGTCAGCGCATCCAGACCTTCATCGGCGATGTCCATGCATTTCTTACCTTCGTAAGAAAAAGGTTTGGAAACGACCGCAACGGTTAACGCACCAAGCTCTTTCGCCACTTGTGCCACGACCGGTGCAGCACCGGTACCAGTACCACCGCCCATACCGGCAGCGATAAAGACCATATGCGCACCACGCAATGCGTCTTCGATGCGGGCACGTGAATCCTCTGCCAACTTACGACCAACGTCCGGTTTCATACCTGCACCCAAACCGGTTTCACCGATTTGAATCACGTTATGCGCTTTGGATTGCAGCAATGCTTGCGCATCCGTATTTGCAGCGATGAATTCAACGCCGCAAACACCTTTATTGATCATGTGCTGAACAGCATTGCCGCCGGCACCACCCACGCCAACCACTTTGATTACAGTACCTTGTGTGGCGTTATCAACCATATCGAACTCCATCATGACTCCTCCAGATAGGCAGTTACCAGTCGCTAATGATCACAAGATGTGACGACTAGCGACTAATAACTGTAGATCAAACCATTATAAAATGAGTACACCAATTACGATACAAAAAGCTACTTAAAAATTCCCCAAAAACCACTCTTTCATGCGCTGCCAGACTGCTTTTGCTGAACCTTCCTGCCTTGTCACAAGATGACCGCGCAAATACTGCTTCTTCGCTTCCAACAACAACCCTAAAACAGTGGCATAACGCGGACTTCTGACGACATCAGCAAGTTGTCCGCTGTACGCTGGCATCCCTAATCTCGTTGGCTTTAAAAATATGTCTTCAGCCATCTCAACCATGCCTGGCATCGCTGACGATCCACCTGTTAACACGATGCCCGACGAGAGCACATCTTCATAACCGGATTCACGTACCACCTGGTGCACCAACGCAAATAATTCTTCAACACGTGGTTCAATCACTGCCGCCAACGCCTGACGTGACAAAGAGCGCGGACCACGATCACCCAACCCCGGTACATCCAGCGTATCCGCAGGATCAGCCAGTACTTGTTTGGCAACACCAAAACGCACTTTGATTTCTTCTGCTTCCGAAGTCGGTGTGCGCAAAGCCATCGCAATATCATTCGTGATCTGATCGCCTGCAATCGGAATCACTGCCGTATGACGAATTGCACCTTCACTGAAGACCGCCACATCTGTCGTGCCGCCACCGATATCAATCAGAACAACGCCGAGTTCTTTTTCGTCTTTCGTCAGTACCGCTTCTGCCGATGCCATCGGTTGCAAAATCAGATCAGATACTTCCAGTCCACAACGGCGCACACACTTCACAATATTCTGGACCGCAGAAACCGCACCGGTCACGATATGTACTTTGACTTCGAGACGAATACCGCTCATACCTATCGGTTCTCGCACGTCATCCTGACTATCGACGATGAATTCCTGTGGCAAGGTATGCAGCAGTTGCTGATCAGTCGGAATGTTGACCGCTTTTGCCGTTTCGATGACACGCGACACGTCGGCGGCGGTGACTTCCTTATCTTTAATCGCCACCATGCCGCTGGAATTAAAGCTGCGGATATGACTACCTGCAATGCCGGTATAGACGCGACTGATCTTACAGTCCGCCATCAGCTCGGCCTCTTCAAGCGCACGCTGTATCGATTCGACGGTCGCCTCAATATTCACGACCACGCCTTTTTTCAGGCCTTTCGATTCGTGCTGTCCCAGGCCGATCACTTCATGCCTGCCATCCGGCATGACTTCAGCGACAACCGCCACCACTTTGGAGGTTCCGATATCGAGACCAACGATCAGATTTTTTGCGTCTTTTGTCATGTCTTTCCACTTGCTTTTGTTTGCTTTTTCAATCCCATGGAACTGTGGCTGGACTTCAACGCCAATCCATTTGGATAACGCATATCTACACTTTGAATACTATCTTCCAGACTCGATATCAATTGTGGATATACCGTCATCAATTTATCCACTCTATCTTGCAAAGTCTTACCGTCCTGCACCCTGCCCAACTCTACCTGCATGCCATTATTTAATTTGACGCTCCATGCATAACGACTGGAATATTTAACTTCGTCCGGTTCGAGATTAATTCTGGAGAACCATTTTTTAAATTCCTGATACTGCGTCAGCACTTCTTTTTCACTGCCATCCGGGCCACTCAGGTTAATCAGATCAGCATCTTCTTCTGCTTCGGCAAGGTTGGCGGTAAACACATCGCCATTCACAGAAATCAAACGACCGTCGTCCCCCCAGGTGCCCAATACAACATGCTCGTCCAGTTTCACAATCAGCTTATTCGGCCACTCTCTCTGAATACTCGCTTTTCTTACCCACGGCACGCTTTCGAAAGCACCGCGGACAGCATCCAGATTCGCCGTAAAAAAATTTCCTCTGATTCGTGGAATGGCTGAATTTTTAATCGTCAGCGCATTCACATGTTTTAAGGCTTGAGAACTCATGCCTTCCACACGAATCGAGGTCAATGTGAACATCGGGCGTTGTATCACCCACCAGACACCAGACATCATCAGGATGAACAGCACCATGCCGAATAAGGCATTTGCCGTGTTGTTCATCAGTTTGACGTCATGCCACATCAGTTATTCCTTTTTTACTTTGTTTCAGTGCGGATTTTCAAACGCGCTGTTTTTAAAATTTCGACGCACAGGTTCTCGTAACTCATCCCGGTTGCTTTGGCAGCCATCGGTACCAGCGAATGCCCGGTCATGCCTGGCGAGGTATTAATCTCCAGCAAAAATGGACGCTGATCCGAATTGCGTACCAACACGTCTATCCTTGCCCAGCCTTCACAATCTAATGCGCGATAAGCCTCGACCGCCATTTGCTGAATCGCGGTTGTCAGTGTCGCATCCAATGGTGCGGGACACAGGTATTGCGTATCGTCGGTAAAATATTTGTTCTGATAATCATAGTTACCATCCGGTGCAACGATTTCAATGATGGGCAACGCATACGCCTGCTCACCTCTGCCGAGCACGGCAACAGTGAATTCACGACCTTCAATAAATTCCTCCGCCAGCACGACTTCATCAAACTGCGCTGCGAGCGTATAAGCCTGCTGCATTTCAGCAGCAGTATTCACTTTGGTAATTCCTATCGTCGAGCCCTCGTGCGGCGGCTTCATGATCAGTGGCAAACCGAGGTTCTGAGTAATCGCTGGCAAATCAGATTGCGCATTCAACACGGCATAACCCGGCGTACTGATGCCATGGGTTTGCCAGATGCGCTTCGTAAAAATTTTGTCCATGGCAATCGCCGAAGCCATAACTCCGCTACCGGTATACGGAATATTCAATTGTTCCAGCACACCTTGCATACTGCCGTCTTCACCATAGCGGCCATGCAATGCGATAAACACGCGGTCAAATTTTTCAGCAGCTAATTCTGCAATACTGCGTTCAGCAGGATCAAAGGCATGCGCGTCGACACCCTTGCTTTTCAGCGCTGCCAGTACACCGCTGCCAGACATGATGGAGATATCATGCTCAGCAGAACGCCCGCCAAACAAAACGCCGACTTTACCTAAAGATTTATAATCAATTTCGCTCATGATTTTTTATCACTTCATTTATTTTGCCTGTGCCAGTTTTGCCGGCACTGCACTGATCGATCCCGCACCCATCACAATCAACACGTCACCATCTTTCAAGACGTGCAACAAGCTTTCCGGCATCTCTTGTATTTCCTCAACAAATACCGGCTCTATTTTTCCCATCACCCGCAAGGCGCGTGCCAGTGAGCGCCCGTCAGCGGCGAGTATCGGCGCTTCGCCTGCGGCATACACTTCCGCCAGCACGGCGGCGTCGGCAGTAGAAATGACTTTGACAAAATCTTCAAACAAATCGCGTGTCCGGGTATAGCGGTGCGGCTGAAATGCCAGAACTAAACGGCGCCCGGGATAAGCGCCGCGCGCGGCCGCCAGAGTTGCCGCCATTTCGACGGGATGATGACCGTAGTCATCAACCAGCGCGAAGCTGCCACCACCAGTCAGCGCGATCTCGCCATAACGGGTAAAGCGACGGCCCACACCATTAAACTCGCTCAACGCTTTTTGTGTCGCTTCATCAGCAACACCGACTTCACGCGCAATCGCAATCGCAGCGCAGGCGTTTTGCACGTTATGCATACCTGGCTGATTTAAACTCACGCGCATGTCCGCATAACCATCCTGCACCACCGTGAAATGCATCTTGCCATCAGCGGCAATCGCGTCAATCGCGCGGACATCTGCATCTTCCCGAAAACCGTAAGTGACGACCGGTTTAGAAATAAACGGCATAATTTCACGCACATTCGAATCATCCACACACAACACCGCAACACCATAAAATGGCAGACGCTGCGTGAATTCGATGAACGCCTGTTTCAACCGCGCAAAATCGTGTCCATAGGTTTCCATGTGATCTGCGTCGATATTCGTGATGACTTCGATCACGGGCAACAGATTCAGGAATGACGCATCGGACTCATCCGCCTCGGCAACAATGAAATCGCCACTACCTAATTTCGCATTGGCTCCGGCACTGTTGAGGCGTCCGCCAATCACAAACGTAGGATCAAAACCACCTTGCGCCAACACACTCGCCACCAGACTGGTCGTGGTTGTCTTGCCATGTGTGCCAGCAATCGCAATGCCGCTCTTCAGACGCATCAGCTCGGCCAGCATCAGCGCACGTGGCACGATAGGAATGTGCTTTGCTCTGGCAGCGATCACTTCCGGGTTATCTGCTTTCACTGCCGTTGATGTCACAACCGCATCTGCACCTTCAATATTTTCCGCCGCATGCCCGATCTTCACGTCAGCACCGAGGCTGGATAAACGCTGCGACGCAGAGTTACTACTCAGATCTGAACCTGAAATGGAGTATCCGAGATTGAGTAAGACCTCGGCGATACCGCTCATGCCTGAGCCGCCAATACCGACAAAGTGAATATGTTTAACTTTATGTTTCATGCTAATGCTTCCAGAATTTTTGCAATGTTTGCATTCGCTTCGCGTTGACCGAGCGCATACGCTTTCTCTGCCATTTGCAAACATTGGTGGCGATCAAGCGCCTGTAATTTTTCGGCCAACAGTGCCGGTGTCAGTGCTGACTGCGGCAGATAAACTGCAGCCTGTTGCTGCGCCATCCACGTGGCATTTTCTTTTTGATGCGACGTACTGGAAGCCATAAAGGGCACGAGTATGCTGGCAACACCTGCCGCTGTTAACTCCGATACAGTAATGGCACCCGCTCGACAAATCACCAAATCTGCCTCGGCATAACGCCGCGGCATGTCATCAATAAAATCGAGGATCTCGGCCTGCACGCCAGCTTGTGCGTAATTCGCGCGCAAAGCATCGATATTTTGTTTACCGGATTGATGAGTAACCATCGGGCGCTGCGCTTCGGGCATCAATGCCAGTGCTTGTGGCAGGCAATCATTCAACACTTTTGCACCAAGGCTGCCGCCTACAACCAGAATACGTAAAGCACCAGCGCGCTGCGCATAACGCGAAGCAGGTGCAGGCAAAGCCGTAATTTCCTGGCGCACAGGATTACCGGTCAAAGCAATTTTTTTATCGACGGATAAATGCTCAGATGGCAGACCAAATAAGAGTTTGCTGGCAAAAGGTTTCAACGCTTTATTCGACAACAATAATGCTGCATCTGCATTCATCAGTACCAGCGGCGTACCACGCAAGGCAGCGGCAACACCGCCTGGCACCGTCACATACCCGCCCATGCCGAGCACTACATCAGGACGACGCTGACTGAAAATACGTGCGCAATGAAAAAAACTGGCGATCAGTTTAAACGCCCCTGTCACACTGTGTTTCCAGCCTTTGCCGCGCAACCCGGTGAAGTCCAGACTATCCATAGGAATATGATGTTTAGGAACAATCTGGCACTCCATGCCAGTCATAGTTCCCAGCCAGCTTACTTCCCAGCCGCGTTGCTGCATCAATTCTGCAATGGCCAGACCTGGGAAAATATGGCCGCCAGTACCCGCCGCCATAATCATGAGTTTTTTCGGAAAGGCTGAAGTCATAAGCGGCCTCCACGCATCAACACTCGATTTTCGTAATCAACCCGCAGCAAAATAGCCAGCCCCACACAATTAATTAACACACCAGAACCACCATAGCTCATCAACGGCAAAGTGAGACCTTTGGTTGGCAACAAGCCGAGATTCACACCCATGTTGATAAATGCCTGCACACCAATCCAGATGCCGATGCCCTTCGCGGTCAGACCAGCGAAAGTCTGATCCAGCGCAATCGCTTGCCGGCCAATTTCAAATGCACGTTTGATGATCCAATAAAACAGTAAAACGACGACAGTCACGCCGGCGAAACCCAGCTCTTCACCTATCACGGCCAACAAAAAATCGGTATGCGCCTCGGGCAGATAATGTAATTTTTCAACGCTGGCACCCAAGCCGACGCCAAACAACTCGCCACGCCCGAATGCAATCAGCGAATGCGTCAGTTGATACGCTTTGCCAAGCGCGTGGTCATCGTCAAACGGACTCAAATAGGCAAAGATACGTTCGCGCCGCCACGGCGACAACAGAATAACCATTGAGAATATGCCAACCAGGGTCGCGGCAATACCACCGAACCAGATGCCATTGATCCCGCCCAGGAAAAGTATGCCCATTGCAATACAAACGATCACACCGAAGGCACCAAGATCGGGCTCCAGCAGTAACAACAATCCGACCACGCCCACAGCTGCCAGCATAGGAACGAAGCCTTTGGTCAGCTTGTGCATATATTCTTGTTTGCGCACCGTATAGTCAGCTGCATACAGCACCATGAATAACTTCATGAATTCGGATGGCTGCAAATTGAATACCTTGAATGAAAGCCAGCGTTTCGCCCCATTCACGCCCTTTCCAAGTCCAGGAATCAGAACCGCGACCAGCAAAATCAGCGTGAAAACGAACAAATACGGCGCCAGCTTTTGCCAGGTCAATACCGGCATACGAAATACGAGTGCAGCTGCGATCACCGAAACCATTACAAACATCGCCTGCCGCACCAGAAAATGCGAATTCTTATAGCTCGCATATTTAGGCGAATCAGGCAGAGAAATGGATGCCGAATACACCATGACCATACCGAACAACATCAGGATCATGGTGACCCATACCAATGGCTGGTCGTAGTTCATCATTTTCGAGCGGTTCACCAGTTGCGTCTCCGGACCCGGAGCCGAAAATGGCAGCCATCGCTGTATTGGCAGGAGCAATTGCTTCATCAGCAAATCTCCCCACGTGACAATGCTACTTCACGCACTGCATCAGCAAAGACCTCGGACCGGTGTGCATAATTGCGGAACATGTCCAAACTCGCGCAGGCAGGTGACAGCAAAACGATATCCCCCTCTTTCGCGGCATCAGCCGCCGCCTGTACCGCAAGCTCCAGAGTCTCAAATTCCTGAGTTTCTACCCGGGTGGCAGAAGTCGCCTGACGAATCTCGTCCTTCGCTTTACCAATCAGCAGCACACTCTTCGCATATCGTCCGACCACATCTGCCAATGGCGAAAAGTCTTGTCCTTTCCCCTCGCCACCAGCAATCAGAATGATGCGTTTATCGAATCCGTCAATCTGCTGTCCCAAGCCTTTTAAGGCGGCGACAGTTGCGCCGACATTCGTTCCCTTACTGTCATCAATGTAATCAACACCGCCAACGGTATTGATGAGTTCGACCCGATGCGGCTCGCCCTTATACTCACGTAAGCCGTGTAGTAAAGGCGCAAATGAAAGACCGATGCCACGACACAATGCCAGCGCGGCAAGCGCGTTCGCGGCATTATGCTGGCCGCGAATTTGCAGTGCATCCGTTGGCATCAGACGCGTGATCATGCCCGGAATTTCTTCGGCTTCTTTTTTCTTGCGGCGACCAGTGACGACAGGAACGTCTTCCGCCGCAACAGATACCGCCAGCCAGCCCATGCCATGCTCATTCAACAGGCCAAGGTCACCAATATGCTCAGGCGCATCAACACCAAAACTGATTACCGCTGCCTGCGGCTTCAACATAGACATCACCAGAGCATCGTCACGGTTCAGGACTTGTATCGTGGTCTCACCAAAAATCCGCGCTTTGTCGGCGCAATAAGCTTGCATGCTGCCATGCCAGTCAAGATGATCCTGAGTGATATTGAGCACGGTAGCAACATCCGCATTCAGACTGAATGTGGTGTGCAACTGAAAACTGGATAATTCTAGTACCCATACTTGTGGCAGTGCATCCTGCTCTATCACTTCGTACAACACATCAAGAACTGCCGGACTGATATTGCCAGCCACTCGGGTTGTTAAACCAGCGCGTTCGCAGAGTAAGCCAACCAGACTCGTCACGGTCGTTTTGCCATTCGTGCCGGTGATCGCAATCACTTTCGGCTGATACGCACGCTCTTCTTTAAGGCTCAACAAAGCTTGTGCGAACAACTCGATTTCGCCCCACAGCGGAATATTCTGCGTAGCCGCAGCGGGAATAATGTCACGCAGTTCGCGTGCGGGAGCAAGACCTGGGCTGACGGCGACAAAATCAATATCGTTCAGCAAATCTGTCGAAAACTCACCGGCAACGAATTCAATCTGATCACTCAACGCTCGCAATGCCGTTAAACGTTCGGGAGCAGAACGGGTATCCGCAACACGCAGGCGAGCCCCTGCACGCAACAACCAGCGTGCCATTGCGAGACCGGATTCTCCCAGCCCCAGGACTAATACGTGTTTTTCAGAAAAATTCATAAACCCTTACTTCTGCCAGAAAATAACAAAACCAGACTTCAACGTAACTTCAGTGAAGATAAGCCAACCAGTACCAGCAACATCGTGATGATCCAGAAACGCACGACCACCTGCGTTTCCTTCCAACCTTTTTTCTCAAAATGATGATGCAGAGGTGCCATCAAAAATAAACGGCGGCCTTCACCAAATCGTTTTTTAGTAAATTTAAAGTAAGACACCTGCAAAATAATCGACAGTGTTTCTGCGACAAAAATGCCGCCCATAATGAACAAAACGATTTCCTGTCTGACGATCACCGCCAGCGTGCCAAGTGCGCCACCCAGAGCCAATGCACCGACATCGCCCATAAACACCTGTGCCGGATGCGCGTTAAACCACAAGAATGCCAGACCAGCACCGGTCATCGCACCACAGAAAATCAGCAGTTCGCCAGCGCCCGGAATATGCGGAATCAATAAATATTTCGAGTAACCGATATGCCCGGACAAATAGGCAAACAAACCCAACGCGGTACCAACCATAATCACCGGCATGATGGCCAGACCATCGAGTCCATCGGTGAAATTCACTGCGTTACTGGTACCAACAATCACGCAGTACGTGAGTGCGATAAAGCCCCAGACGCCGAGTGGATAGCTGATTGATTTAAAAAATGGCACAATCAAATCTGCCTTCGGTGGTAAATCCATACTGAACCCCGATTGCACCCACGCAAACAGCAATTCAAGAATCTTAGAATTACTTGGTGCAGATACTGAGAACGCGAGATAAAACGCAGCAGCGATACCGATCAGTGATTGCCAGAAATATTTTTCACGCGAACGCATGCCTTCCGGGTCTTTGTAGACAACCTTGCGATAGTCATCCACCCAACCGACCGCACCGTAACCCAACGTTACGATCAGCACGACCCAGATAAAACGATTACTCAGGTCTGCCCACAACAGCGTCGACACCGCAATCGAAATCAAAATTAATACACCGCCCATCGTTGGCGTGCCGGACTTCACCAGATGCGTTTCCATCCCATACGAGCGCACGGCCTGACCGACTTTCAGGCGAGTCAGCATACGGATCACCGCAGGCCCGGCAAAAATGCCGATCGCCAACGCGGTCATGGTCGCAAATACTGCGCGGAACGTAATAAAACCGAAGACGCGTAGCAGTCCCAGATCCTGTTTAAAAATTTCTGCCAACCAGAGCAACATGCTAATGAGTTCCTGTTATTTTTTGTTGTGTTGAAGTGCCGTCATCCGCCACCAACAAATGGCTGACAACGCGTTCCATTTTCATGAAACGTGAACCCTTGACCAGTACTGTTTTTTCCTGATGAATACTGCTGTCTAAGGCTCTGAATAAATCCTGGATATCGGTGAAATAGTGTGCGCTGGCATATGCAGTTGCCGTATGGGCGACCAGATCCCCAAGTAAATACAGCTCGGTAACACCCTGAGCTTTGGCATATTCGCCGATCTCTTTGTGAAACTGAGCGCCGTTTTCGCCGACTTCCCCCATATCACCCAGTACCAGAACAGTAGCGCCGCCGATCTGCGTCAGCACATCGATTGCAGCGCGAACTGAATCCGGATTGGCATTGTAGGTATCGTCAATCACCATCGCGCCACAACTGGCTTGCTTACGCTGCAAACGTCCATTCACCGGACTGAAATTTTCCAGACCGGCGACGATTAATTCATCAGAGATTCCGATCGCATGGCAGCATGCGGCAGCAGCGAGCGCATTCAATACGTTATGCTGTCCGGCTGCCTGCAAACGAAGCTCGGACGACCGGCCCGCAATATGCATGTTGACTTCGCTACCGAACGGGGTGGCGATAAAACTGGCATTTACTTCGGCCTCATTGTTGAATCCAAAACGAATGACTTTACGTTGACCGCGTTCTGCCGCATAGCGCTGCCACAAAGAACAATATTCATCTTCTGCCGGAATAACGGCGACGCCATCATCGGGTAGCGCTTTTATCGCAGCACCGTTTTCTTCGGCAACCGCTTGCACCGTCTGCATGAATTCCTGATGTTCACGCTGTGCGTTATTGACCAATACGACAGTCGGCTGCGCGACTGAAGCCAGCAAGGCAATTTCACCCGGATGATTCATACCCATCTCTATCACTGCAGCCCGATGTGATGTGTTGAGTCCCAGGATAGTCAGCGGTACGCCGATTTCATTATTCAGATTGCCACTGGTTGCCAGACGATGTTCCGCGCCAAATGCAGCAGCCAGAATCGATGAAATCATTTCTTTAACGGTAGTTTTACCGTTACTACCTGTCACACCAATTACCGGCAACATAAACTGTTGTCGCCAGTATCGGCCGATCTCAGCTAATGCCAGTTTAGTGTCCGGCACAATCAACGCAGGTAAAGCGAAATGCTCCGGCACACGCTCGGCCACGACAGCAACGGCACCTGAACCGGCAACCTGCGCAAGGAAATCATGCGCATCAAAATGATCGCCACGCAAGGCAACAAACAAATCTCCTGCCGTAATTTTGCGGCTGTCGGTGGTTAATCCGGTGACCGTTGCGTCCGCAGTCATGATCGCGGATGTCAACACTGGCTGTAATTGTTGAAGAGTCAGTTGCATCAGTTCCCCCTCTTCATGTTGCCGCTGGTCGCGACAGTTGCCAGCGCAAGCGCAGCATGTTCTTCATCTGAAAATGGCCATTTTTTACCATTGATATCCTGATAGGTCTCGTGGCCTTTGCCTGCCAGCAGCACCACGTCCTGATCACCGGCATGTTTGATTGCGTACAAAATTGCGTTTGCCCGGTCTTCGATGATGTGGGGAGTTTTGCTCATCCCTGCCACAATCTGCCCGATGATATGAGTAGGATCTTCGCTGCGTGGATTGTCGCTGGTGACGATCACCTGGTCGGCCTGCTCTGATATCCGCCCCATCTGTGGGCGCTTGCCCGGGTCGCGATCACCGCCACAACCAAAGACACACCATAGTTTTCCACCGCGCTCGTCTGCGACGAGACGCAAAGCTTCAAGAGTTTTTTCCAGGGCGTCCGGTGTGTGGGCGTAATCAATCACGACCATCACATGTCCGGCGCTACCGGCTAATTGCATGCGACCTGGCACTGGCGGCAATTTCTCTATCAGCGCCAGCGCTTTAGGCAAAGTAATGTCTTTACTCAACAACACAGCGAGGACGCCAAGAATGTTGCTGACATTAAACCGGCCTATCAATTGTGTTTTCACCAGACCGGAGCCAAACGGTGATTCAAGATGAAAGCTGGTTCCGGCATGCGTTGTTTTCAAATTACTGGCGCTCAGTAAAGCAGCGCCGTCGCAACTTGATTTTTCTAAGCAGTAAGCCATCAGACGCACATCTGGCCGTGTCTGCTGCAAATGCGTTAACAGATGAACCCCGAACTCATCATCAAGATTGATAACAGCCGTTGTTAATCCATCCCAATCAAACAAGCGTTGTTTGGCAGTTGCATAGGCATCCATATCACCGTGATAATCAAGGTGATCGCGTGTCAAATTAGTGAATAAAGCGACGTCAATATGCAAGCCATTCAGCCGCCCCTGATCGAGACCAATCGACGATGCTTCTATCGCCAGTGCCTCTGCACCGTTTTTCTGCATCACAGACAATTCGCGTTGCAAACTGATCGCATCCGGCGTCGTAAAGCCAGTTTCCGATAACTGCCCTAATACACCCTGGTGATAAATGCCGGTACCCAGTGTGCCGATCACCGCAGTGTCACACTTTTCCATTGACAAAGCTTTTGCCAGCCACTGACTGCAGGATGTCTTACCGTTGGTACCGGTCACAGCGATGCTGAACATAGTCCGGTCTGGATTGCCATACCACTCATTGGCGATCAACCCAAGTTGCTGCGATAAATCCGGCACGGCAAAGTGCGGAACAGAAATCTGCTCATCCCACACAAAAGTGTCGTTATCAGCCGATTCATAGACAATCGCAACGGCACCACGGGCTACTGCGTCAGGAATATATCGACGACCATCGCCATGATGCGTGCGGGCAGCAAAAAATACATCGCCAGTCAGGATTTTTGCCGAATTTGAGCACAACTGTGCCTCAGGTGCGACTTGCCGCAGCCAGTTAACGATTTCGTTGATGGATATTTTTTTATTGGTCATTACATGCTCTCCTGCACGCTATTGTCAGGAATGATGCTGGTGACAGATGAATCCGGTGGCACGTTCATTGAGCGTAATACGTTCGCGGTAATTGCAGCAAATACCGGGGCAGCGACGATACCGCCAAAATGACCGCCAGCGCTTGGTTCATCAATCATCACAGCAACGATGACGCGTGGATTCGATACCGGAGCAAAGCCAATAAAGTCGCCGACATATTTATTCACGTAGCGACCACCTTCTATCTTATGTGCAGTACCGGTTTTCCCAGCAACGCGATAGCCGGGTACACGCGCCTGCGTTGCGGTACCACCTGGCTGCGTTACCGATTCCATCATGATGCGCAATTGCTGCGCTGTTTTGTCTGAAATGACCCGCTGCGCTGCCGGAGCTTCGGCAGTTTTTTGAAATGTGATCGGGATCATGTCGCCGTTGCGCGCAAAAATCGTGTATGCACGCGCCATTTGCAGCAAGGACACCGACAGACCATGGCCGTAACTCATCGTCGCCTGCTCGATGGGTCGCCAATTTTTATAATTACGCAAACGACCGGCAACTGCGCCGGGGAAACCAATTTTCGGCTGCTGACCAAAACCCAAGGTGGTGAACAACTCCCACATTTCCTTAGGTGGCATTTGTAACGCCATTTTGGCGACGCCGATATTCGAGGATTTCTGGATAATCTGCGCCACGGTCAACGCAGATTCTTTGTGGGCATCATGAATCACAGCCGGGCCTATCGTCATGTATCCCGGAGCGGTCTGAAATACTGTATCCGGCGTAACCCGTCCTGTCTCAAGCGCCAACGCAACGGTGAACGGCTTCATGGTCGAACCCGGCTCAAACGTATCGGTAATAACACGATTACGTAACTGCGCACCTGTCAATACCGAGCGGTCATTCGGGTTATAGCTAGGTAAATTCACCAGCGCCAAAACCTCTCCAGTGTGCACGTCAAGTACAACCGCGCCGCCAGCTTTTGCCTTGTGTTTTTCTACTGCATCTTTTAAATGGGTGTAAGCGATATACTGAATCTTGCTATCCAGCGACAAGGTCAGTTCTTTGCCATCATGCGGTTCACGAATAGCACGGATATCTTCTACGATACGACCAAGACGATCTTTAATGACGCGACGGCTACCCGTTTTACCTGCCAGATTTTTTTCCGAGGCAAGCTCGATTCCTTCCTGCCCGATATCTTCCACATTCGTGAAGCCGACGACGTGCGCCATGACCTCACCTTCCGGGTAAAAACGTTTGTATTCTTTGCGGGTTTCGACGCCAGGAATAGCAAGCGCCTGAATTTTGTCGGATATCTGCGGTTCTACCTGCCGCTTCAGATACACAAACTGGCGATCAGAATCGAGTTTCTTACGTAACTCAGCCTCACTCATATCGAGTAAGGCTGCGAGTTGTCGGATTTTATCTTTGGGCGCTTCCAGAACATCGTCGGGGATCGCCCATATCGCCTTTACCGGTACCGACGATGCCAGCACCTGGCCATTCCGATCTGTGATTTTTCCGCGGGTTGCCGGTAACTCTAATGTGCGGGCATATCGATTGGCCCCCTGCTTCTGCAAAAAGTCAGTTGTCATTCCCTGCAGCCACAAAGCTCGGGCGATCAGCGCAACAAAAGCGCCGAATAATAAAAACAAGACCAGACGGGAACGCCAGATAGGCAATTTCACTTCCAACACCGGATTGGAAGAAAATGAAACGCCGCGTGAAGCAGCTGTGCGCGACATGTTCCCAGCACGGCTCATTTCAGCTCCGCCGCTTTCAGATATTGGGTACGCGCCGGCGTAACCGGCACCATGTTCAGTTCCTTGCTCGCGGTTTCCTCAATGCGCGAGTGTTTACCAAAAGTGGATTGATCCAGTTTCAATTGCGTCCATTGCAATTCATATTGTTTGCTGAGACTTTGCTCACGCTCCAACTCAATAAACAAACGTCGCGCCTGATACTGAGAATTAATCAGAGACAAAGCGCAGGCGATCAATGCGATTGCCAGAAAAATGTTCACACGCGTGATCATTTCACCACCTCTGGCAAACGTTCAGCAATACGCAAGATCGCCGAGCGCGCACGAGGATTGGCGACCACCTCGGCTTCGGAAGGCTTAATCCGGTTCAACAAACGCATTTGCGCTTGCGGCAAATCGACGTGACGGATAGGCAAGCGCCGGTCTGGCTGCTCAAGTTTTACTTTAGAAGCAAAAAATTGCTTCACTATCCGGTCTTCAAGAGAATGAAAACTGATCACAGACATCCGCCCGAAAGGAGAGAGCGCAGCAAAAGCTGCATCAAGCCCTATCTCGAGATCTTCAAGCTCCTTATTGACGAAAATCCGTATAGCCTGAAAGGTGCGAGTTGCCGGGTCCTTGCCCTTCTCGCGAGTTTTGACGGCGTGCGCGACAAGTTCGGCGAGCTGTCGGGTTCCAGTAATGGACTCCGTTTGCCTGCGAGCAACAATCGCCTTTGCAATCTGAAAAGCAAACCGTTCTTCCCCATAATTTTTTATCACCTCCCTGATTTTTTCTTCTTCTTCCACTGCCAGCCATTCAGCTGCAGACATGTCACGACTGGTATCCATCCGCATATCCAGCGGACCATCTGAGCGGAAACTAAAACCACGGCTCGCGTCATCCACTTGCGGCGATGAAATACCCAGATCCATCAAAATACCGTCCACTTGACTGACGCCGAGTTCTTCCAGCGCAGCGGTCATTGCCGCAAAACTGTCATGCACAATATGAAAACGGGGGTCGCTGATTTCAGCGGCACTGGCAATCGCCTGCGCATCTTTATCAAAAGCAATCAGACGCCCTTGTGGGCCAAGCTGTTGCAGGATCAGGCGACTATGACCACCTCGCCCGAACGTGCCGTCAATGTAGATACCATTTGCCCGTTCACCGGATATGCCGAGCGCATCCACTGCCTCATTCAAGAGCACAGTTGTATGGGTATATTCTGTCGCCTGCTGTATCGTCATTGCCCGCGATCAGAAAGTAAAATTGTTTAATACGTCAGGAGCGCCAGCCGCTTTCGCGTTGGCTTCATTTTCGGCAAGCTTGCCGGCATCCCATATTTCAAAATGGCTACCCATGCCCAGCATCATGATGTCGCGCTGAATACCAACAGCATTACGCAACTCTGGTGCCAGCAAAATACGGCCAGCACTGTCCATATCGACGTCAAATGCATTTCCCAGAAAAATACGCTTCCAGTCACGCGCCTGAATCGGCCAGGCGGCGATTTGCTCACGATGAGATTCCCAGGTCGGGCGCGGAAACAGCAACAGGCACCCATCCGGATGGCGGGTCAGGGTGATGTGACCTTCGTATTGTTCGCTCAGGGCATCGCGATAGCGGGCAGGAATTGACATTCTGCCTTTCGCATCGAGATTGAGTGCGGATGGACCCTGGAACACGCTTTTACCTTTTACCTGGACTTGGATGGATATGACTCAGTTTGCGAAGATAAATGAAAATTGGGCATTTATCCCACAAAATTACACTTTCTCACACTGTTTCCCACTTTAGAGGATGCTATCAACATGGTCAAGTGAAATTACTCAGAAAAACAGCACTTTCTTTAATAAAGTCAATGACTTAGCGCAACTAACGAGAAAGTCAATTTATTCAAATAACTGAATAAAATTAATGAGTTACAGAAGATAGTGAAAGTGGCTTGTAAGACGCAGAGGAATAAAGCGCTTAAAATCCAGCATCAATGGAAGTCTTAAGGTAATTTTGAGGATGTTGCGGCCGTGTATGCCGACGTTCGCCAGCATTTCCAGCGGCGGAGATGAAATGGGAGACACAGCAAGTAAAGATCGCCTCTTGAATGAGGCAATAGCTTTAATTCACTTGCTGCTGTAGCAGTTGAAGAAATTCTTTTGCAGGCACTGCTTTACTAAAATAAAAGCCCTGATATTCATCGCACTTAAAATCAGTCAGAATTGCCAGTTGCGTCTGCGCGTCAACGCCTTCGGCAATGACTTTCAGCCCCAAGGTGTGCGCCATCGCGACAATCGCCAATACGATCGCGGTGTCATTCGGGTCATCCGGGATATCTTTAATAAATGAGCGATCCACTTTCACACTATCAACAGGAAATCGTTTCAGGTAAGCCAGGGAAGAATAACCGGTACCAAAATCATCAATGGAAAGGCTGAAACCGGCCGACCTGAAGCCATCCATCAACACTATCGCCTGCTCTCGGTTATGCATCACCATGCTTTCCGTGATCTCAAATTCAATCGCATCGGCAGGCACTCGCCAGAAATCGACGATGCCCTTAATTTCGTCTAAAAGCTGAGGATCATTAAATTGCGAGCCTGATAAATTAATCGCAATCCGCCCAAAATCACTGTCAATCTGGCGGAAGCTCAGCACGTCGCGGCAGGCAATATCAAGCACGAGCATGCCGAGCCGGCTGATTAAGCCAGTCTCTTCCGCCAATCCAATAAAATCTCCGGGATAAAGAATTCCACGCTCAGGATGGTCCCAGCGAACCAAGGCTTCTGCTCCGACGATCTTTCCGGTCTGCAGTGAAACCTTAGGCTGATAATACACAACAAATTCCAGTCGCTCTAAAGCCTTACGCAAACGCGCCTCAAACGCCAACTGCTCGATCGTATGCGTATTCATCTCAGACGCATAAAACTGGTAATTGTCCTTGCCCTTATTTTTGGCCCGGTACATCGCGATATCCGCATTTTTCAGCAGAGTTTGCGCATCGTGTCCATCTGCAGGGAAAGTGGCAATACCAATGCTGGCACTGAGTTGGCATTCCTGACCATGAATTTCAAACGGTTGCGATGCTTCGAATAACAGTTTGTCAGCGACGTCCCCCAAATCACGCGGATCACTGAATTGATCAATCAGTAAAATGAACTCGTCACCGCCAACTCTGGCAATAATGTCCGATTCCCTTAAGACCTGTCGGAAGCGCTGAGAGATACTGCGCAAGACACGATCACCTTCATCATGGCCAAAGGTGTCGTTAATATTTTTAAATCGGTCCAGATCGAGAAAGAGCACCGCAAGCTGACAGCTGTTTCGTTCTGCCAGAGCCAAAGCTTTGGCGAGATGCTGATGATATAAAAACCGGTTAGGTAAACCAGTAAGTTCATCATAATGCGCGAGTTGCAGTATTTTTTTCTCGGAGCGACGGCCTTCAATCGCGATCGTAGCGATCTCGATCATGATGCCAATTAAACTCATATCGTCATCGCTTAATTCTTGCGATTCCGACAGCAATACCGTGAAGCTACCTAATATATGGCCATGTTTATCCATCAACGGCCATGCACTACCCGCATTTATTTTACCCAGCGCCTCCAGATCATTGACGAACTGCATCGATGGCGCTTGCTGAAAATTACTAAGCTGCACCGGGCAAGCAACTAATACCGCTTCGCTCCAGATGCCACTGCCGTGCGCAACCGGCATGTCGACAATCTGTTTCGATAATATGTCAGGAAAACTGCGCCCGACACTTTGAATAAAAGTTCTCTGATCATCGGCCAGCAACTGAATTCCCACACACCAGAATGGCCGTAATTTTTCGACAAAATCACAGACTGAACTCAAAATAAACAGCGGATCTTCATTCGCACCGATCAGTTGCAACAGATGATTCTGAGCCTCCAGCAATTGCTCTGAATATTTCTGGGCGCTAATGTCTCTCTCGGTACAAAACAACAGACTCTCGCCATTTAACTCAACCCGGCTGAGAGTAACTTCGTTGTACAGAGTATTTCCCTCTCTTACCATGATCGATTCAAAACGCTGAGGAACACCATCAAATGCGCGTTCGATGAATTGATCGAGCAAGGTATCGCCGTCAGTTTGCGGCGTGCCCGGTATCGCTTGCAATATTGATGAAAACTCGCCCGCTTTGCGCCCGATGATATCAGCAACACCGCTGACGCCAAACAACCTGACGGCAGCAGGATTACAATCAACATAATGATGATCCTGATTGATCAGAAAAATCGCATCTTCAGCACCGCTAAACAGCAACCGATATCGCTCCTCACTTGCCTCTATCCTGAGACGGGAGTGATTTAACTGCCGCACCTGCCGTAATAAGAGCCAGATCAGAATAAGGATAAGAATAAGCGTCGCTGACGTGTACAGTATTTTATGCCTGCCCCTGTTCTTCCAGTCTGACAAAATATTCTCGACATTGCGTGCATATAACAGCGTCAGTGGAAATCCTGCGACTTTCCGATAGGTGTATAAAAACTCGCCACTGCCATCCTGCAACGCACCGCCATAAAGTGATCCCTCTCTGGAGCCATCGACGATCGCCGACAATAAAGCTGGCTGCTTAAGGCTACGATTAAAAATATAATTATCAGCTGGTGCCCCGGTCAGCACGATTCCGTTCAAATCATGAAGTGAAACCGATGCCACGCTGCCGCGTGCAACCAGTTCATAAAATTCTTGTAGATAGTTGAGGCGCATTTGCACTTCAAGAATGCCAGCACGCTCACCATTCAGCCCCATCACGTTTTTCGCAACCGGCAATATCCATTGATCAGAGCCTGTCAACTTGATTGCGGCTCCCACTCTTAATTGCGTATCGTTGGGATTATTGATGAGCGATGTCACATGCAGCTGCGGCGATAACGATGATGTTGGCAAAAGCTGCTGAGACGAACTATCGACAGAATCAGACGCAAGATTCTGCCCCTGTGCATCGAACAGCGACACCGCATTCAATAGCTGAGAATGGTGGCGTTGGTTCGCTAAAATCTGTTCAAACGTATTTTTTTGGGTATCTTTTTCAGGTGAGTAAATCGCGATCTGTTCACTGATCGCATCCATCAACTGAACAACTTCACTTAAAGCGCGATTGGCATGCTCTTCGAGAATACGGACGGTGAAGTAACTATCCTGCTGGGCGTCAGACAAGGTCAGATTTTTATCCTCAGCTATCGACCACCAGCTCTGCGCAACAATGACGGCAAGAATCAGACAAGTGCAAAAGGCAAATATCTTCAGGGGAATAATCCGTTCTTTATTTTTGCCTCGGTTTTCCATGAGTCTGGAATAATTTATCGTTAATAGGTATTCAGAACAGGCGTTTGCAATGATCAGACAGGATATTAGTCAACAAGCTGCTGGCTATAAACCGGATTGTATTGCCGCAAGTGAGTGTAACACCAGTTTTTTTGAATTAGTCCGATTTACAACAAACAGAAGCGCAATCGCGTAATGCTGCGAAAAATGAAATGTTGCTGTGTCTGAAGTTGTGTCAGAGATGATTCTGACAGATAGCGGTCGTCTGTGTCTGGCAACGACCGTCATAAAAAGAAGTAAAGCAGGCCGGTAGGCCGGATTCTGTTACGGTCTTTCATATTGCTATGACCGACTATGACAATCATTCCTCTAGGCGACGGATTGCTCCGCCGCTCAAGCTTTCTACCCGCACGCTCCGCGAGCCACCTCAACGCGTGCCTATTTGAAATTGCTCCGGGTGGAGGTTACCGCGTTTCACCGTAACTTAATACGCTCGTCTCTGTGGCCCTATTCCTCGTCTTATACCTTGCGGCTTTCAACGTACGGCCGTTAGCCGTCACCCTGCTCTATGGAGTCCGGACCTTCCTCCCGTCACCATATTGCTATGGCGACCAGCGATTGTCTGGCCTGCTTCGGGCGCTATTCTACTCTACTCACCCACAATTCGTTCGCAATTCGTCGTGACGCATCAATAGCGCTGCAAATTCGGCAAGCTTTCTGTTAGCGTATGGGTTTTCCTTTTTTAGCTATTACTGTCATGTTGAAATCTCGCTCGGGTGGTCAGTTAATTGTCGATGCTTTGCAAATCCACGGTGTCGATACTATTTTTGGTGTTCCCGGTGAGAGTTACCTGCCAGTGCTGGATGCGCTGCATGACAGCCCGATACGCTTCATCATCAACCGCCAGGAAGGCGGTGCGGCATTTATGGCCGATGCCTATGGCAAGATGACCGGCAAGCCCGGTATCTGTTTTGTGACGCGCGGGCCCGGTGCCACCAATGCCTCGATAGGTGTACACACGGCATATCAGGATTCGACACCGATGATCTTATTCATCGGCCAGGTCGGCAATGATTTTGTGGAGCGCGAAGCGTTTCAGGAAATCGATTACCGTCGCATGTTTGGTCCTATGGCGAAATGGGTGGCGCAGATAGACCGCGCCGACCGCGTGCCTGAATACATCGCGCGTGCATTTCAGGTCGCCACCAGTGGCCGTCCTGGCCCAGTAGTGCTGGCACTGCCAGAAGACATGCTGGCCCAGACCGTGGAAGTGGCGGACACACTGCATTACACGCCGGTACAGGCTTACCCTTCGCCAGCACAACTGAGGCAGCTGCGCAGCATGCTGGAGGCGGCTGCGCGCCCTGTGCTGATCCTGGGTGGCAGCGGCTGGGATCAGACTGCCTGTACTCAGCTGCGTGAATTCGCGGAACTGAATCATTTGCCGGTCGCCTGCGCTTTCCGCTTTCAAGATTTAATCGACAATGCACGCCCTAACTACATCGGTGATGTCGGCATCGGCATTAACCCTCAACTGGCAAAACGCATACAGCAAGCCGATCTGGTGATTGCGATCGGCCCGCGTCTGGGTGAAATGACGACCGGCGGTTACACGCTGCTCGAAGCGCCGCTGCCAAAACAAACGCTGGTACATGTACACAGCGATGCGTTGGAGCTGGGACGCGTGTATCAAGCACCGCTGCTGATCAACAGCGGCATGAAGGAATTCGCACACGCGCTGTCACAGTTAGGTCAACTGAAAAATACGGCACGCTGGCAGCACAGCGTAGCTGAAGCCAAAGCAGAACTGCACGCCTGGCAGCAGGAACCCGCCATTTTTGCCAAAGAAAATGCGCCGCTCAATCTATGGCGAGTGGTGCAGGACATCATGCGTCTGGCACCGGCTGACAGCATCATCACCAATGGCGCAGGTAATTACGCGACCTGGGCTCATCGCTACTTCCGCTATGCCGGACTGCGCACCCAGCTTGCACCGACTTCAGGCGCGATGGGTTACAGCGTGCCGTCCGGTATCGCGGCCAAACTCATCGCACCGGAACGCACCGTGATCACCTTTGCGGGAGACGGAGAATACATGATGAACGGGCAGGAGTTGACCACCGCCGTGCAGTACCGAGCTGGCGTCATCATTATCGTATTCAATAACGGCATGTACGGCACTATACGCATGCATCAGGAACGTGAATTTCCGGGGCGTGTCTCAGGCACTGAATTGCACAATCCTGACTTTGCCGCACTGGCCCGCGCTTATGGGGCGAGTGGTGAAATCGTGTTGACGACAGCTGAATTCGGCCCTGCGCTGGAACGCGCAATTGTGCATACGGCCACGCATCAGTTACCCGCCGTGATCGAACTGCGCTACGACGGCAATCTGATCACCCCCGGTGCCACGCTAGAAACATTGCGACAAACTGCACGTAATACGGGAAAATAATCAGCACTGGCCAGATCAGTTTCAGATAAATTAAATTCCTACGTTTATCGCCAATGCGCAGATGACTTTCGCTTAACACAGATGACACGTCCAAAAATTCCCAGAAGTATCTGGATACTCGGTTTCGTCAGCATGCTGATGGATATTTCTTCAGAAATGATACACAGCCTGCTGCCGATGTTTATGGTCGGAACCTTGGGGATCAGTGTGTTTGTGGTGGGCGTGATTGACGGTATCGCCGAATCCACGACCTTGCTGGTGAAAGTATTTTCCGGCGCCCTCAGTGATCGCCTCGGAAAACGCAAAATGCTGGCGGTGCTTGGTTATGGGATCAGTGCTTTTTCAAAACCACTGTTTGCACTCTCTCAGGGAATGGGACTGTTACTAACTGCCCGCCTTCTCGACAGAGCCGGCAAAGGCATACGCGGAGCGCCGCGTGATGCACTCATTACGGATATTACGCCGGCAGAAATCCGTGGCCAGGCCTTTGGCTTAAGGCAGTCGCTCGATACGATAGGTGCCGTCGCCGGACCATTGCTGGCCACTGCGTTGATGCTGCTGTGGGCAAACGATTACCGCCATATTTTCTGGCTTGCAGTGATACCGGGTCTGGGTGCAATGTTGCTGTTGTTTATTGGTGTGGCAGAACCGGATACCCGGCCACAGGTCAGCCTTGGCAATCCACTCAGCAAGCACAACCTGAAACGAATGGGGCAAGAATACTGGTGGGTGGTTTCTCTCGGATGTTTGTTTACACTCGCCCGCTTCAGCGAAGCATTTCTGATCTTACGGGCACAACAATTATCCGTTCCTGTCGCGCTGGTGCCACTCGTGATGGTTGCGATGAACCTCATCTATGCAGCAACCGCGTACCCATTTGGTAAATGGTCAGACCGCATATCTCATCGCCACATGCTTGCCGGCGGATTAGTCATACTGATTGCGTCTGACCTGATACTCGGATACAGCCAGAGCTGGGGTGGCTTGTTAGCTGGCATCACGCTCTGGGGCATACACATGGGAATGACGCAAGGTCTGCTGGCAAGCATGGTCGCCTCCAGCGCACCATCAGATCTGCGCGGCACAGCATTCGGTTTTTTTAATCTGGTCAGTGGCATCGCATTATTGCTTGCCAGCGTGGTGGCAGGGCTTTTATGGGATCAGTTGGGTTCCACTTTTACTTTTTATACCGGCGCGGCATTTGCCACCGTCAGCCTGATTGGTTTGTTGGTACACGCAGCACGCAACGCGCCGTCACTGCCTGAAAAAAAATAAACGTCAACATCGGCACACACCGCCAATCAGTCGGTCTCGTCCCCACCAGACCGACCCGATAACACGCCATGCAGGCGTTGCTTGTACTTTCTCCGTTCTGCCCGCGCCGGTTGAGATGCGCCATGCACTCCGCCTTTACGTTGTTTCACTAATACCGCCAAAGGATTACGCGGCTTTGGCAATTTGATCCTGATCTTCATCGATGAATTTCCCTGAAAAATGATAGGCGCGTGTTGGTAGTATCCACCTCGCCAGCGCACACTCGCCATACGGATAGCGACACCTGATTAAATAGTGAGCAAATCAATGTTCGATAGTGCGACTCTACTGCACGGAAGCAAATAAATAAACACGACTGAGATTTGTTCCCGTTAAAATTCATGTCGGAAATGTGCTGCTGCACTTTCTTCTTCGCTTCACTCTCCCGCTTTGCTGATGGCCGCGTGGTTGTATGAGTTGCGGTTTTCAGTACCTGTTTTTCTTTTGATTTTCTCGCATAAAATTCATGTTCAAAAAGTTTATTTTCGCTTTAGCGTTAGCGCTATCGTCGTCTGCCAGTTTTGCTGCCCCTGTATTTTCAGAATGTCGTCAATTTTTTTCTAAAGGACAGATTCCCGTTATCCCGCATGAAACCGAACTCAATACACGGGCCTTGTGCTATTCATCATTCGCGATCCTTCATTCGGCCAAAAGCCACACCCCCATTTATGTCGCAGAAAAACTCAACCGGCAAACCATCATCGATGCGAAAGGAAACGAAAGAACCAATCGGTTTTTTGCCGATGCCCGTTTGCCGCGCGCTGAACGCGCAGAACTCAGCGATTACAAGAATTCCGGCTACGATCGTGGCCACATGGCGCCAGCTGGAAATATGGCAACACCGGAAGCAATGGCACAGAGTTTTTCACTCGCAAACATGGTTCCGCAAGCACCGGAAAACAATAGGAAGACCTGGGCATCGATAGAAAATGCGACACGTAAATATGCCATGCGTGCCCGTGGTGATATCTATGTCCTGACTGGACCGGTATTTGAAGCCAGACCGACAACGATAGGTGAGAACAAAGTCTGGGTACCCAAATATCTTTTCAAACTGGTCTACGACCCTTCAGAAAACA
This sequence comes from Cognatundibacterium rivi, assembly GCF_018139565.1. GTDB lineage: Bacteria > Pseudomonadota > Gammaproteobacteria > Burkholderiales > Burkholderiaceae_D > Undibacterium > Undibacterium rivi. The sequence continues at coordinate 722,523 of NZ_JAGSPK010000001.1, read as the reverse complement.
AGAGATGGGCTTACTGGGTCGAAAACATCGACGACACAAAAGCAGGAAAACCGATCACCTATGAAGAACTGGTCAAACGTACCGGCATACAGTTCTTTACTGAGAGAATGTAAGGAGCAAAATAAAAAACCTGTTCATCTCAATGAACAGGTTTTTCACCCGTAAATTGACACAAAATTTGAGGCTAATTGCCCTGAAAAAGAAGATGTCTCTCATTATTGCCAAGGAAGATGAGATTGTCTGAAGTAGCCACGTTTAATCATGAAGCACGCAGCTAATAAGCACTGAAATACTACATCTGCAGTTCCTGGCTCGTATTCCGGTCAAAACCAGTCACATACTCCAGTTCAAGGCAGGCCAAGACTTCCGATTCGGATTTGGCCATTGGTTCCAGTCAGATATCGCCCGCAAGGAATTATCAAGTAAATTCAGGATGACGACTTTTGATGATCGGCAGCTTTCGTCCCGTTGCGGACATTCCGAAGAGGCAAGGTTATAGAAGCCAGTGATGCGAATAATCAATATTTACGGAAATTACCCATACTGCTGGGCCGACCAAGTCTGTGACGTTTAATCTCCATTCCCTTGTTTTGTAAAACGAGATGCTGCCTGTGACAGCCCAATAAAAATTCATAAGCGCAAAGAGAATAAGGATTGGAAACGCGGTAAGGCCCCAAATAATAGGGTCGCCAGCACCGACGCCTGGGATGTTGGTTAGCTCATCTGGTGCCCAAAGTGGCATCGAGTAGCGTAGGTACGCAAGGGCTCCAATAACGTTCACGGCAAGCCGAATGGTGCTCTTAAGACTGACAAATTTGGAATAATTTGGCATCGATTTTTATGGCGAATGTCTACTAATGGCCGAATTTGGAATCAGCATTTGGCTTCATACACATCAATAAGCCTTTGCAGATGTGCCCGCTCTTCGTCCGAGATTGCATTTCCTTGGTCAACCAAAATGCCGTTGACGATATAGTATTCGGTATCGTCACGGACATGGCCACGTTTAATAATGCGTTTATAGCTCGAAGAATATCGACGCGCAATTTCCGAAATGGTGATGACGCCAGAAGCCTTGAGCGCCTCATCTAGGCTCACTTTCGACTCCAAATTCCAATGACTTGTTTCTTCTATAGTATCGTTGGCGGCTTGGCGCAGCCCAATAAGCGCCTTTGATTTTCCAAATTTCTGGACAATTTTCTCAATGGTTTTGGCGAGATGAATCTCAGCGTCAGGACCAACCTTCCAAACAATTGTTGAAAAGATCCCCACATAGGCTAGCAACTCTTTGTATTCATTCTCACGCTCAGGTGTCATCGTAATTCTCTCAATATGCGAAGGACCGCTTCTGGCCGCTAGGCACCTTTTTTGCGAGAAAAATTCTGCCAACAACTAATTAAAACTAATGCCAGAAATCCTAATGGGAATGCGGTCACCAAATGCTCAGGTAAGACAAACGGAAATACCTTGTCGAAAACTGTGTAGGCTAGTGAGAAGAACCAAGCCAACGACAAGACCCACTGCTTACGCCAAGCGAAGGCTGCGCTCGCAATAACAGTACCAACAAGAATCAAAATAGTAGCGATTTGCATTTTAAACCTCATAAAAATTTGAGCGTCCGCTTCTGGCCGACTAGTGCCTTTGTAAAGCTTCTAATGGCGGAAAGGAGCATTGATAGACCAGAACTACCTTTCGTCCTCGATTGAGGTCAAGGCACATTTCGCCATCAATCATATAAAGATATTTACCGTCTAGCCCTATGTGCAGTGGAGTTATTTCCAACCTAAAACCGGCGTCTAATTTCCGTACGGAATATTCAAAATCGTATTTTTCTTTATTGACGTTGTAATGACTTGACGCCCAGCTTTTCGCGACAATTAGAACATCTTTATCTGCGGTATTAAGTACGTATGACTTCTTTGGAATCCATTTACTTTCATAGCTAACAAAAGCAAATGACGATGAAGATGTTACAAACAATAAGAATGCCCAGATGAATTTCATGCGTTACTTCGCTAGTCAGGTTTGAAGGAGAGGCCAGATACATCATTATATAAAGTTAATGATATAACATCCAATTGAGAGCATGGTCGAATGACCGTTATTGGCCGATTTCAGTCTTCGCCACAAAGCGGACATTTGCGTCAACGCTCTTCTTTGGCGCGCCGATCAGCCAACTTACGATTAGGTCTGTATCACCGAATAATAATTTGTTACCCAGTGCGTATCAGTAGTTGCTTAATATAGATTCAAACTGAGTTCGTCGCCTCGTCCAATTCCGAGACTCGCTTTGCAAATTGAATTTGCTTGAATCACATAGGAATGGACGCGACGTCTGGCTGCATGTTGTAGCGCTCTCAAGGTGACGACGAAGACGACAATGACCACGGTTCGAATTTCTATTGACTGTAGACGACACCACTTGGCCCAACCCTTGAAAACACAACTACTTGTCAGAATTAAGTAGACATTTATATCCCGAAGCGATTGAATAAGCATGGTTGCGGCCAGCAAGTGCTATCACTGTCCTCCCTTCAGATACTTTCGACAAAAGTAGTTGCGCATAGTGAAAATCTCTGAATGTCTTCTCACGTCTTATGATTTCGTTCGTAAATCGACCGCCAGTGTCTTCCGATGATAGCAAGGGATTAAACCAAGTCGCGGGCGTTTGACGCCAATCGAAGTCAGGCCAAATCTTTCTAACTGCGACAGTTAGGTCGAAAATGTTTTTAATTGAGACGACATCGTCCAATTCCCTGGCGATTTGATTCCACATCCTAAGCTTTTCGAACGTCGCATCCTCGAGTCTCTCGCCTGAGGCCCTGTGTCGATCTCTTACGAGCTGAGCCTCGCGTAGAACCAATGTGAGTATGATCTGATCCGCGGAAAAGTACTTGCGTAGATTTACATAAAGATCAATATCGCGAGGTTCCAAAGGAAGTACGGTAACGTTGCGCTCCCTCGCTATAAATCCGAGGTAGCTCGGCTCGCCGCGAGTTGCTATGACGGACTCCTTTTCTTCCGGCAACTTGCGCAAGTAGGACACGTCATTTACCTCTATGTATGACTCGCTGGGCTTTTCTTTATCGAAGGTGCTTTCGATTAAGTTGAAAAGACTGCGATCCGGCGATGTAACGTGTGGCCCGCCTAAAAATATCAATTGTCCATTCGAAAGACTAGAAATCATCCGCACTTCGTAAATGTCGTCGCGTGGCTTCTGCGCACTTAGGTTTAGTGAACGTGTCCGTGCGATCGTTCCAATAGGCGCGTTAACAGCGGTAGCGTTCTGCAATTGGAAACATCTTTCGAGTGCATCCGGTGCAAGTTCATGCCCCTGACTTACTTGGGCGTGCAATGGGAGACAAAACAGCAAACTACCCAACAAGCGCATTACAAATTTCATTACGGTATCACCTTTCCTTGAATCTCTAGTGCAATTTAATATTAAGTCTAGCCAGGTCGCCCACAGCAAAAAGAATTGCCAGAACGAGCGCTTTGCGCAATTTATCATTTATGACCTGGTGCGAAACTAATTCGATGACCTGTCAACGTCTGCTGGTGAAGCAAAACGGCAGCAATAAAGCTGCCGTTTCATTTTAACAAGTTCAACTACTTTGACAAAAATCTCAGCTTTCGTGACACTTTACGCCAGATAAACAATTGATTCTGCTATCAGTTGAACTGACTGAAATCCGGTTTGCGTTTCTGAAAAAATGCCATGAATGCTTCTTTGGCTTCTGGGCCATGCAGCATCGCAGCAAAATGCTTATTTTCTTCCAGCATTTTTGCACTCACTTCGGCAGGCTGATTTGCTTTCATCAGACGTTTAGTAACGCGTATCGACGCCGCAGGTAAAGCCACAATTTTTGCAGCGACTTGCTGCGCATACGGTAACAACTCGTCCAGCGGTAATACTTTGTTGACAAAGCCCATCTCCAGCGCTTCCTGCGCGCTAAACGGTTCACCCAACATCAATTTTTCAGCGGCACGCTGATAGCCGACGATTTTCTGGAAAATCATACTGGAAGCGAATTCCGGGCATAAACCCAACTGCGTGAATGGCATGGACAGCTTCGCATTATCGGCGAGATAAATCAGATCACAATGCATCAGCAAGGTCGTACCGATACCGACTGCCGCGCCAGAAACAGCTGCAATTACCGGCTTCGAAGATTCATTCAATGCCTGCATAAACTGATAGACCGGAGGCAGCGCCTCTGCTGAAGCCAGTGAAGATGCATTTTTCATGAAATCTTCAAGATCATTACCGGCAGTGAAAATTTCTGGTTTGCCGGTAATCAGGATCGCTCGCACGGCATTGTCGCCATCAGCATCGCGCAGCGCGTCAGCCATCGCCTGATACATTGCGGCGGTAATCGCGTTTTTCTTTTCAGGCCGATTGAAGCTAATCGTCAGAATGCCATTTTCTTTATGCGTCAGGATATCCATTATTTTGTCTCTTCAAATCGATTATTTTTGTGGGGTGTCATGATCAGTAATTGTAAAGCTTGCTGCCAACAGATATGAAGTTTTTCGTCATCCAGAGAGTGGATTTCAGATCGTTTCATTTACCTTTAAAAAAAACGCGCAGAAAAACTCTTCTGCGCGTTTTAATTTTGGCCAGGCTTAACGCTTACATACGCTCGAAGATACCCGCAGCACCCATACCAGTACCAACACACATCGTCACCATACCGTATTTCAGGTTGTTACGATGCAAGGCATGGATGGTGGTTGCGGAACGGATTGCGCCGGTTGCACCGAGTGGATGACCCAAGGCAATCGCGCCACCCATAGGATTCACTTTCGCCGGGTCGAGACCGAGGTCTTGCACCACTGCCAGCGATTGTGCAGCAAACGCTTCGTTCAGTTCAAACCAGTCGATCTGATCTTGCGTGATACCAGCAGCGCGGCAAGCAGCCGGGATCGCTTCTTTAGGACCGATACCCATGATTTCCGGTGGAACACCACGTACTGCGAAGGATGCGAAACGTGCCAGTGGAGTCAGATTGAACTGCTTCAGAATTTTTTCGCTGACGATCAGCAAAGCACCTGCGCCGTCGGAAGTCTGGGAGCTGTTACCGGCAGTAACGCTGCCTTTGGCGGCGAACACGGCTTTCAGTTTTGCCAGACCTTCCAGCGATGTATCAGGACGCGCACCTTCGTCGCGTGTCACGGTACGGGTTTTCAGTTCGATTTCACCAGTCGCCAGATTCGGCACACGGTCGATGATATCCACAGAAGTGGTTTCTGCATCGAAGTAGCCTGCGTTTTGCGCAGCGATTGCACGTTGATGCGATTGCAAAGCAAAGGCATCTTGCGCTTCGCGCGATACTTTCCATTGTGCTGCAACTTTTTCTGCTGTCAGACCCATACCGTAAGCGATACCGGCATTTTCATCTTTCAGAATCGCCATATTCATGGATGGATTACTACCCATCATCGGAACCATAGACATCGATTCGACACCGGCAGCAATCATCACATCGGCCTGACCAACGCGGATGCGGTCAGCCGCCATTGCCACGGCTGTAATACCGGATGCGCAGTAACGGTTGATCGTCACGCCACCGATAGTGTTAGGCAAACCTGCCAGCAACACACCCATACGCGCCAGATTCAAGCCCTGAGCACCTTCTGGAAATGAGCAGCCGACAATCGCGTCTTCAATCAGTTTAGGATCGAGATTAGGTACCTGTGCCACTGCCGATTGCAATACGCGCACCAGCAGATCATCAGGACGGGTGTTACGGAACATACCGCGACCGGATTTGCCGATCGGAGTACGTGTAGCAGAGACGATGTATGCGTCTTGAAGTTGTTTAGTCATGTTATGTACTCCGATTAGTTACGTACTGGTTTGCCAGTTTGCATCATGCCCATGATACGTTCCTGTGTTTTTGGATGATTCAGCAATTCCATAAACGCCTTACGTTCCATGTCGAGCAACCATTGTTCGCTGACCAGACTGCCATTATCGATATCGCCACCGCAAACCACTTCTGCAATCATTCTGCCGAGTTTGAAGTCATGCGCAGAGATAAAGCCACCGTCACGCATATTGATGAGTTGTGCGCCGATTGTTGCGATGCCATGACGACCCGTGACCGGCACCAGTTTTCTCATCGGAGCGCGATAACCCGCATCAAACATCGCACGTGCTTCTACCTTCGCTACATGCAGCAGTTCATAAGGGTTGAACACGACGACATCGCTGTCAGACAGGTAACCCATTTTCTTCGCTTCCAGCGCTGATTTGGATACTGCCGCAGTCGCTGCATTGGTGAAGTAGTTTTTCAGGAATTGCAGCAAGTCTGTGCCTTTCGCATCCGCCGCTGCACGTACTGCGGCTTCTTTCAAGCCACCACCACCAGGAACCAGACCAACACCGACTTCCACCAGACCGATGTAGGATTCGATCGACGCCACGCGTTTTGCTGCATGCATCATCAATTCACAACCACCGCCAAGTGCCAGACCGGAAACGGCTGCCACCACAGGAATGTTCGCGTATTTCAATGCCTGATGCGCATTTTGCAGACGAGAAATCGCAGGCTCAATTGCCTTGACACCACCGGACATGAACAACGGCAGCATCGCTTGCAAGTCAGCGCCCGCAGAGAATGCGCCGCCATCAGCAGCATCGGCACTCCAGATCACCAGACCTTTGAAGTTTTTCTCGGCTTCAGCAATCGCTTTTTCCATGCCTTCGATGACGCCTGGGCCAATCACGTGCATCTTGGTTTTCATGGACAGGATCAGTACATCATCATTCTGATGCCAGATACGGACAGAGTCATCTTCGAAGAATGTCGTACCTGCTGTTGCGCCAGTCGCAGCGCCAGTGCCGAGCACAGGTGCGCGGAATGCCTGACGGTCATACACCGCCAGTTTGGAACGCGGTACATAAGTGCTGCTTGCTGGCGACCATGAGCCTTCGGCTGTATGCACACCAGTGCGGCCATCGAATACCCACGCTGGCAACGGCGCGTTACACAATGCTTTACCAGCATCGATATCTTCCTTGACCCAGCCAGCCACTTCCTGCCAGCCTGACGCCTGCCACGTTTCAAACGGACCTACCTGCCAGCCGAAACCCCAGCGCATTGCGAAGTCGATATCGCGTGCATTGTCGGCAATCGTTGCGCCATGCACAGCGATGTAGTGGAAAGCATCGCGGAAAATCGCCCACAGAAACTGTGCCTGTACATTGGTCGATTCACGCAGAGTCTTCATTTTCTTGACCGGATCTTTTTCTTTCAGCATGCGGGCAACAACGTCATCCGCTTTCGCGCCGCCAGTTACGTATTGTGCTGTCGCGAAGTCCAGACGCTGAATGTCTTTACCGACTTTTTTGTAAAAGCCAGCACCGGTTTTGGAACCGAGCGCACCGGCTGCGACCAGCTTCGCCAATACTTCCGGTGTTTTGTAGACTGCGAAGAAAGGATCATCAGTCAGGTTGTCCTGCATGGTCTTGATCACGTGACCCATGGTATCGAGACCAACCACGTCAGCAGTACGGAAAGTACCGGACGATGCACGACCGAGTTTTTTACCGGTCAGATCATCAACAACGTCAACCGTCAGACCAAATTTTTCTGCTTCATAAATCGTTGCCAGCATACCGAAAATACCAACGCGGTTAGCGATGAAGTTCGGTGTGTCTTTCGCACGAACGACGCCTTTACCAAGCGTTGTCGTCAGGAAGCCTTCGAGCTGGTCGATGATTTCAGGACGGGTAGCCACGGTAGGGATCAGTTCCACCAGATGCATGTAACGTGGTGGGTTGAAGAAGTGTACACCGCAGAAACGCGCTTTCAGTTCTGCATCAAAGCCTTCGGACAAAGCAGTGATCGACAGGCCGGAAGTATTCGAAGCGAAGATCGCTGTTGGCGCAATGTGTGGCGCAACTTTTTTGTACAGATCATGTTTCCAGTCCATACGTTCAGCAATCGCTTCGATGATCAGATCGCAGCCAGCGAGTACGTCGAGATTGTCTTCGTAGTTAGCGACTTCGATCAGCGCAGCGTCGTCTTTATTGCCAAACGGTGCAGGATTGAGTTTTTTCAGGTTATCGATCGCGCGCAGAACGATGCCGTTTTTCGGGCCTTCTTTGGCAGGCAGATCAAACAGTACGACAGGTACTTTTGCATTGACGCAATGTGCAGCAATTTGCGCACCCATAACGCCAGCGCCGAGAACAGCGACTTTTTTAACGATGAAATTGGTCATTTTTAACCTCGGTTAAATTCGTAAAACAACGAAAAGCAATTTTTTCAGATGACCCCTCTTAGCGAGAGGGTGGGAACGGGTGACAGATGAAGCAACTCCGGTGGGTATTCTGCTACTGAAGAGCTTCAATCTGATGACATCATTTCATCCGCTACCAATAACGCTCTCCGTTTAACGGGAGAGCGTTTTGCATCAGAACAGATCTGCTTCGAGAGACAACAAATTAGCGGAGCCGGAACGTGCCTGACGGATCAGCATCGCTGTTTCAGGATACAGACGGGCAAAGTAGAAACGTGCAGTGGCCAGTTTCGCTTTGTAGAAGGTATCGCCGGAATCTTGTTTTGCCAGCGCAATTTTTGCCATTTGTGCGAAGAAATAGCTGTAGACCAGATGGCCGACCACACGCAGGTAAGGCACAGCAGCAGCGCCGACTTCATCTGGGTTCTGGAAAGCTTTCATGCCGATTTCCATCGTCAGCTTGGTCACTTTGTCGCCGATTTCAGCCAATGGAGTGATGAACTCTGCCATCGCTTCGTCGGTACCATTCGCTTCAACAAATGCCTGTACTTTCGCGCCGAATTTACGCAGTTTCGCGCCATTGTCCATCAGGATTTTACGACCCAGCAAATCGAGAGACTGAACAGTGTTTGTGCCTTCGTAAATCATGTTGATACGGGCATCACGCACGTATTGTTCCATGCCCCATTCAGCGATGAAACCGTGGCCGCCGTAAACTTGCAGACATTCGGAGGTCGCAGTCCATGCGTTATCTGTCATGAAGGCTTTGATGACCGGTGTCAGCAACGCAACTTCATCAGCACAGTCTTTACGCACTTGTTCGTCAGGGTGATTCAGTTCTTTATCCAGTTGCAAGGCAACGTAGGAGCTGAATGCACGGCCAGCTTCTGCATAGGCTTTCGCTGTGAACAACATACGACGCACGTCAGCGTGAACGATAATCGGATCAGCGGCTTTGTCCGGTGCTTTCACGCCAGACAGGCTACGCATCTGGATACGGTCTTTGGCATAGACCAGCGCGTTTTGATACGCGACTTCAGTCAGACCCAGACCTTGCATACCAACGCCCAGACGCGCAGCGTTCATGAATACGAACATCGCATTCAGACCTTTGTGCGGGCCACCGATCAGCCAGCCGGTTGCACCGTCCAGATTCATCTGGCAAGTGGAGTTAGCATGGATACCCATTTTTTCTTCGATCGCGCCGCAGAAAATCGGGTTGCGCGCGCCCAGTGTGCTGTCTGCATTTGGCAAGAACTTCGGTACGATGAACAGGGAAATACCTTTCGAACCTTCCGGTGCATCCGGCAAACGTGCCAGCACCAGGTGAACGATATTTTCGGCAACATCATGTTCACCGGCAGAAATAAAGATTTTTGCGCCTGTGATTTTGTAAGAGCCATCTGCCTGCGGTTCAGCTTTAGAACGCAGCAAGCCCAGATCGGTACCGCAATGTGGCTCGGTCAGACACATAGTACCTGTCCATTCACCGGAAACCAGCTTAGGCAGATACAACGCTTGCTGTTCTGGTGTGCCATGTTCATGGATACATTCGTAAGCACCGTGCGACAAGCCTGGGTACATCGTCCAGGCCTGGTTCGCAGAATTCATCATTTCATAGAAAGAATTGTTGATGACAACAGGCAAGCCCTGACCACCGAATTCAGGATCGCAGGACAATGCTGGCCAACCAGCTTCCACGTACTGTTTATAAGCTTCTTTAAAGCCTTTTGGTGTCGTGACGGTGTGGTTGGTTTTGTCGTGGTGGCAGCCTTCGCGGTCACCGGAATGGTTCAGCGGGAAGATAACTTCAGAACTGAATTTGCCGCCTTCTTCCAGAATCTGATTGATGATGTCGGCATCGACTTCAGCATGCTTAGGCAGTTGCTTGAGTTCAGATTCAACATTCAATAATTCGTGCAACACGAACTGCATATCACGCAATGGAGCGATATATTGACCCATGATTTTCTCCTGACGGCAAAGTTAGTACATTAGATTGAGAAACAAAATTTGGCTTGCAACAACAGCGACAGCAGCCTCAGACTTTTGAAGCGGCTGGCGCGTAATATTCGATCATTCGTTCAAATCCGACCTGTGCTCTATCCACACTTCCCGGTTTGCGCAAGAAACGCGCATCATGGTGCAGTGCGAGTATCAGGCCATACATTTCATACACGATCTGATCGGCATCCACATTGGCATTCAGATGACCAAGCTGGATCGCCTGACTTGCTGCGCGGTGCAATGCGCCTTGCCAGGCTTTCACCATGCCGACCAGTTCATCACGGATAGGTCCCTGACGATCATCGTATTCGGCGGCACCACTGATATAAATACAACCAGAGGCAATTTCAACCGTCACGCGTTTAATCCACAATGCAAACATCGACTGCAAACGCGGCAAGCCACGTTCTTCTTTCATGCTCGGGTAGAACACTTCCTGCTCAAAGTGATGGTGATACAGCTTCAGCACTTCTATCTGCAAATCCTCGCGCGAACCGAAATGAGCAAAAACGCCGGACTTGCTCATGTTCATCTTGTCGGCCAGCAAACCTATCGTCAGACCTTCGATGCCATCACGACTGGCGGCGTCCAGTGCAACATCCAGAATGGCGGCGCGAGTCAATTCTCCCTTACGCATGAATTTCGATGTCATATTCATATTACATTGTTTTTATTGAAATGCTTCTTGCTTACATAAAACATGTAAACCAGTGAATTAATCGAACGCTCGTACTATTAAGCAGAGCGCATTAAAAGTCAAACCCGTTTCCGTCTTTAGAGGAGAGTATCTACTTGTTTTACCAGCCTGACGACTGCCGTTTTTTTACTCCTTTTTTGCCGTATTTCCCTCTGAAATTCCTACCACCACAAGATTGCTGTCCCGCTTGCTCCGGCGCGCCGCAATAGAGCTTTTCTTCAAATTAACCGCGGGTGAAATCGATTTGCCGCCGGTCACGTTTGGTCGGCCGCCCCTGCAATTGGGCGGCAGGTTCGCGGAAGTATTTTCTGTCCTCCGCTGCTTTGCTGCGCTTCGCCAGACTCTCTGCCGTTTCTTCATACATCGTTTGCGCGACCGCAGCTGGTCCACGCACATCAGAAACGCGCCGCACTTCGACCTGCCAGGTTTGTTCGCCATGCTCGATTTCGAGCAGATCACCGGCTTTCACACTATGTGCTGGTTTGATGCGCTGTTCGTTCTGCAAAACCCGCCCCAGCTCGACGGCATGCGTGGCGAGGCTGCGGGTTTTAAAAAACCGCGCGGCCCATAGCCATTTATCGATGCGGATAGTGCCGTTCGTGTCGTTTTTCTCGTGCTTGTCGCTCATGTCTATCATTTTGTGCTGACGGCAGGCAGACCTGTGCCAGGTGTCACTGGCGACTGAAAAGGTGCCGCTGCCAAATCCGTACGTTCATTCTATTTTGAAGCAATGTATTGCAGCGCGACGGCAAATACAAGGCATTTATCTTGCCAGCGCAGGAACAGCGGCGGATTCCGTTGCTTATGTTGCGGCGCGCATAGACAAGAATTCGCACGACCGTACAATTCACGACACCTTACTGTTGGCATAGACGTTTGCACCTTGGGATCTGTGATGAGCTCAGTTGATGATTTAAACGGAAAAAAGCGTGCCATTCTGATCGCTGCCGAAAAATGCTTTGCGGCGCAAAGCTATGAAGGCGTGTCGATTCGCGACATTGCGCATGAAGCCGCTGTTCCCGTCGCGCTGGTCGGGTATTACTTCGGTGCCAAAAATGAGCTGTACCACGCAATCTTTGAATACCACAGCAGTTATCTGGCCGAGCGCCTCGACAAATTACGCCACGCGCGCCAGCAGGCCAGCAACGACACCATGCTCGACGCCGTCATCGCGGCATTCATTCTGCCAACACTGCAACTGAATCAACACCCGGAAGGCAAGTATTTCTGCCGCATGGTCATGCGCGGTGCGATCGACCAGCACGAGGCCAGCGAAAGGATATATCAAGATTTTTACGAACCGATGGCGAGAGAATTTATTGCTGCCCTGCGAGATGCGCTGCCCTACGCCAGCGCCGACAGCATTTGCTGGAGTTATCAATTCACGCTGGGGGCGTTGTTACATCATGTCGTAGATACCAGTCTGCCGCGTCTGGCAGCCACCCCGCGCGCCGACAAGCTGAATCTGAACGCCGCGCCATATTTGCTGAAATTCATCAGCAGCGGCATACGCGCCACCACCGATGCGGGTGTCGCAGAGGAAAATTAAAGATACTCCCCCCTGTTTTTATCAAAAACACCTTCATCTCCTTGAGAATAAAGGGCTTTAAAATATACTAGGGGGGAGTATATTTAGCATCAAAAACCGCTGAATTACCAACTTTGCGATGCTGACGCCGGATAGTCATACAAGGTCGGCAGACGTTGGGCTCAAATCAGCCGCAAATCAGACCTCAGCCAAACCAGATTCAGGCACCGACGATCCAACCTTCGAGTGCATCAAATACCGGCAAACCATAATTCTGCTCACGCCTTTGCCACGCCCATGCAGCCAACATCAGACAGAGCACGGCATCCAGCAGATCGGCGCTGCCATCGTCGATCAGCGCATCGCGAAACTGTCCGGCATCCAGCCGAATCTGCCAAGGGCTAGCGCCCCGCTCCAGCGCAGAAACGATGCGTTCACGCGCGAGGCGGCGTTCCGGCGTTTGCTTCGCTTTATCATCACTCTTATAAGAAGCGCTGGTAATACTGCGCGCCACCATGCCCGGATAAGCTTCCAGCGCAATGCGTTGCGGATCACCGGCAACCATGCCGGGAATGCTGACCCCGGCAGCCAGCAAGCGCGGAGCCCCCGCATGCAGCATATAAGCGACTGGCGGATTGACCCATTTCATCGAAGGCGACGAGCCTGCCGGAATATCCGTCGCCCGGTGCGCGAACTTACCACCGACCGGACGGGCATCGCAAAAAGCCTTGAATTGCAGCCGCATCTCTGCGCGCGTGATGGTCGTCAAATGGCGCATCAGGGCTGGCCATTCCTGCGGCCAGTGCAGATGCGTCAGCAATTCGCGTGGCAAAGAAAATGGCAGATCAAAGCCTGCCAGCCACGGCCCGTCATGTTTTAACCACGCATCAAACGCGGCAAAATCGGATATGGATTGCAAGCTATCGAGACATAAAACCCCAGATCGCAGCGCGCCGCTGGCGATCGTAATCGCCTTGCGTTTTGTCGGTGCCGAAGTGAAATCAACGCCGTGCAGCCTCATCCGTAACTACCCAGCGTGACAATGCGCATCAGACCGCGATACAGCAGATACACAGTGCCATACCAGGCACGTCGGTACCATGCACGGCTGACGTAGTCTTCCAGCAATACCTCAACGCCATCGTCAATGCCTTGCTGCAACTCGGTCGTCAGGCGCTGGTTAAAATGTTTGTCGCGAATCACGATATTGGCCTCATGATTAACAAACAGACTCAGCGCATCAAAGTTACTGGAGCCGACTGTTGCCCATTCATGATCGATCACCGCCACTTTTGCATGCAGTTGCGTTTTTCTGTATTCAACAATACGCACGCCTTTGCTGAGTAACTTCGGATAGTAAGAATGCGCAACCGCGTCTTGCAACACAAATTGATTCACGCCGATCAACAGCGTTACATTCACGCCGCGTGATGCTGCAGAAATCAGCGCGCGCCGGAATTTTCTGCCGGGCGCAAAATAAGGCGTCACCAGCACCGCGCTATGGTGGGCGTTGCCCAGCGCATGTAAATAAGCTTTTTGTATGGTGGCGCGGTTACGCAAATTATCGCGCACCACCAGTGCCGCCCGGCTGAGGTGCCGAAGCTGGCTGCGCGAGACTTTTGCATCGGTACGCAAATCGCGCATCAGACCTATACGCGACAGCAAATCGAGCCGGCCTGTGCGCCGCCATTGGGCATCGGCTTCCAGATGAATATGCGTGACCAGCGGGCCGCTGATCGCGACTGCAAAATCCCAGCGTGGAAACGGCAAGGTATCCGCCCAGCCATCATCGGAAATATCGTCGCTGATAATATTAAAACCGCCCAGAAACGCACGCTGCCGGTCGATCACACAAATTTTTCTGTGGGTACGCGCCCAGCCGCGCCGGAACCACGGGTTAAAGCAGCGACACTCAACACCGGCAGCCACCAGCAAAGCAGTCAGTTGCAAAGCCTGATCACGCCCGCTGCCCAGCCAGTCGATCACCACGCGCACCACGACGCCACGTTGCGCGGCCGCGATCAGCGCATCACGCACCCGCGTTGCAGTTACGTCGCTCGCAAAAATATAGGTTTCCAGACAGATTTCGTGTTGTGCCTGCGCTATCGCCGCCAGCAAGACAGAAAAATATTCGCCGCCAGAATGCAATAGCCGAACATCATTACCATCGATGTAATGCAGCTTTTTCATGCCTCAAACCATCAGCGAAGCTGGCGCAATTCAAGATGCGCCATGATGGGAACATGATCTGACAATTTGCGCCACGGGTCGCCGGTCATCACATTCGCTGCGGCAATGTGAAAACCGCGCAGATACACGCGATCCAGACAAAGCCACGGAAAGCCCGCCGGAAATGTGCGGGCGTGGGCGGAGGCAGACTGCGAAAATAAATGTGCCAGGCCTTTGCGCTGGAATTTATCAGTAGCATGCTGACCATCCACATCAAACGCTTCCACCACGCCCAGCTGTTCATATAAAGCCGAACTGAGGCGTTGATTCCAGTCATTGAAATCGCCCGCGATGATCAGTGGCGCATCGGCCGGCGTGTCTCTTTGAATCGTGTCAATCAACGCCTGAATCTGGCGCCGGCGGCTGGCGGCAAATAAGCCCAGATGAATCACAAAACAATGTATATCGACCTGATTTGCCCGTACCACGGCATGCAAAATACCGCGTTGTTCATACGCGTGATCCGAGACATCATGATTCACCTGAGTGGTAATCGGAAAACGGCTGAGCAAGGCATTGCCGTGATGCCCGTGTTCGTACACTGCGTTCATTCCATACGCGACATGATGCGATGCGCCAGCGAGAAATTCATGCTGACCTTCTTGCGGCCAACTGAGATGTTTTCTGGCGTGCATATCATGCTGCCCCTGCACTTCCTGCAAAAACACCATATCGGCATCCAGCGCCGCAATCGCATCTTTAATGCTGTGGATGCGCTCATGGCGGCCAAAAGCACTGACGCCTTTGTGGATGTTGTAGGTCGCAATGCGTAGCTTCATGATGTCAGTTCTGATTAAATTCTGGCAGCAGCAATATTGCTTCTGCATTCGATGCTGAGAAACAGCGGTCCGCCGCGGTTTGCCAAGGTAACCATTGATATTGCACGTGTTCCCGCGGAGCCAGGCGCACCGTGACGTCCGGGCTGACACATAAGCCAAATACGTGTTCCGTGTTCTGTGTCACACCCGGCGCATAGCGATGCCGCCAGACCGGATAAATTTCATACACATTCGATATTTGCCAGTCGCGCAGCGCAAACTGGGTGGCGTCGATACCGGTTTCTTCAGCCACTTCGCGTATCGCAGTGGTAAGCAAGGCTTCGTCCGGCGTATCTTTTGAGCCAGTGACGGATTGCCAGAAACCGGGTTTGTCAGCGCGTTCAATTAAGAGTACATCGAGTGCCGGGGTGTAAATCACTACCAACACAGATTCAGGAATTTTATACTGGGACATTGTGCTCGTGGGTGCTTATGCTTATACATACATGTGTAATCAACCGCACCATTCTAGCGCCTTTAGCTGCCGTTTTTTTCTTTCGCTGAAAGTAAAACGCTGCTCCGGAACAAACTTTCACGGAACAGCGTTTTACTTTTGTCAGATCAGAACCTGCGTTTTACAGCAGGCACTTTCCGCAGCAGATTATTTGGAAACGTAAGTGCCGACACACACGACGGTATCGCCCGCACCACGTTCGCAATACGAACGTTTCAGATCATACGATTTGGTCGCCGGATTATTGAATTTATACGGACCGTACCAGCCTTTTGACGAAGCTTTGACAGTATCGATCATGCCTTTGATAAATGCATTGCCGTCAACGTCTTTCATCGACAACAGATTTTTACCAACCATCTTGGCATTCGCACCCTGTGCCAGACAGTTGCCTTCAAAGTCATACACGAAGACATACAGATCTTTATTGTTAAACGTTGCATCGGGATGCTCAGTGAACGCTTTATAGGCTTTTTCCGGACCAGCCGATTTCACCAGCGCTACCGCTTTTTTTACCATCTCTTGCGCTTCCGCTTCCGTCCCATGATCCGCCGCGTACGCAACCGACGACAATGCAACACTTGCCAACATGGCGACCGGCATGATTTTCTTTACAAAACTGCTCATTTTCCACTCCCTGAAATTAACGATTTTTCTGACCAGATACCAACATTCCCTGTGACTACTTTGTCGTTATAGCAGTTTTTTATTGCTTATTTGCATCTAGAAACAAGAATTCACATTGTCGTATCGATGTTGTTGCGACGGCATATAGCACCAACGTTAAGCATGACAAAATGCGTTTCCGGCTTCGCACAACAATCGTGTTCAGTTCGCGTAATCGGTATTGCGTTTGCACCTTCAAGCCAGAATGGGCGAATTGATTTCAGCAGTAAGCGGAGTCTGCGCGAATGTACATTTCAGGAAAATCACGATGCAGCCGCGCCACAACGTAAAAAGGGTTCGCTATGCGAACCCTTATACGAAATTTTTACCACCTGCAAAAAAATATTATTTTTTCAACGGTACAGCCGGTGGCAATTCTTTACTCTGCAACTGCCTGATCTGCGGTACCAGTTTATTGTGTGCATCCAGAAAGGCGGCAACAATCACTTTGGCTTCGTTGGTATTGCTCCATCCAGCCCCTAAGCCACCTATGCCGCCACCAAAACTGAGTCCGCCGATGCCCAGATCAGTCGTCTTCGCAGCCCCTGTCGACGCCGCAATTTGTTCGGTTGTCTCATTATCAGTTAACAATAGTGCGACCTGCGCCTCTTTAAAGCTGACCTTTTCTGCATATCCGGTATAGTTTTTCAGGAAAGGAACCATGCCCATAATGACGCCGAGCACGCCACCGGCTTTGCTTTCAGAAAATGTCAGGCTAGGCGTCATGGTGTATTGCGCTTCATAGCCTTTGCCTTTTTGCACCGTCGTGTTCTTGCGAATGATGCCTTGTGCCTGCAAATCCTGCTCTTGTATCACAGCCTTCAGACCTGACGCCCGATCAACAACGCGGAAACATCCGCTTTGCTGCGCCAGCAAACGAATCAGCGGTACAGGTGAAGTCGGCAAATTGTAGGAGCTTTGCAGCGTATAGCCATTCGGATTTTCCACCAGCGCCAGCGTGGCGACAGGCGTATCACACTTCACCAGCGATTTGTTTGCTCCCATTGCACCAACCGGGCCCGCAGCACCAGTGACTTCCGAAGAACCTTGTCCCAGCTCAGTCTTTTTTTCACCGCAGGCACTCAGTACGAATGCAGAGAAGCCGAGCACAACACAGACACCGCAACGAGATGCAGACAGACGATATTTCATCACTACGAACCCAATCTTCCAAAAAATGAACCCGCCGAATTTACACGAAATTGCACTCAGCAATGCCAAACCAGATATGTAAAATTCGTAACAATTTATGTTTCATGGCGATGTCTGAATTGCTCCGCGTCTCTGCGCTGGCTCTTATGCTGTGCCTGGTGTTTGTAACATGATCCAGTTTTTATGCCGGGTCTGCCCTAAGTCAAAATAGATCTCGCCACATTGTTGGTATTGATGTTTCTGATAAAACTGCATCGCTTTACTATTTTCGGCATTGACACTCAACCACAAGCGGCTGCCTTGTGCCGCGGCCAGCTGTACTGCGCGTTGCAATAATGCGGTACCAAGGCCATTGCCAGCAAAATGTGCCTGCACATATAAAGTCTTCAATTCAACGTGGCTGTCGGCACACGTCGGGCATGGACTATCCGTATCCACCAATGCCAGCGCCAACAAATGTTGTTGCTGTTCAACCACCAGCAACTGCTGCGAGGCCTGTTGCATACATTGCAGAAAATAAGCGGGCGTCAGGTTCGCCAGGACATAGCTGGCAATCTCATTATTAATCCCCTGCTTCGCATAGGTATGCGTCCAGACCTGCACTGCCAGGACCGCCAGACGCGGTGCATCTGCCGGAGTGGCAAGGCGAATCTGCATCGTCGAATTCAGCATAGTTCAAATTTTCAAAAAAGATGGCGAAAAAAAAGCGCGGAATCCGCGCTTTTTTTAATCTGCAATCACTCAGGCTTTGATTGCTGGCTCTGTCGCACGCAGACGAATGTGCAATTCGCGCAATTGCTTTTCGTCGACTTCCGATGGTGCCTGTGTCAACAGACATTGTGCACGCTGAGTTTTCGGGAAAGCGATCACGTCGCGAATCGATTCTGCACCGGTCATCATCGTGACGATACGATCCAGACCAAACGCCAGACCACCATGTGGAGGCGCGCCGTATTGCAATGCATCCAGCAGGAAACCAAATTTCAATTGCGCTTCTGCATCATCAATCTTCAATGCGCGGAACACTTTACTTTGTACATCAGCACGGTGAATACGAACCGAACCACCGCCGAGTTCCCAGCCATTCAGTACCATGTCGTAAGCCTTGGCGATACACTTGCCCGGATCACTTTCCATCAAGTCTTCATGACCATCTTTTGGCGCGGTGAATGGATGATGCGTTGCAGTCCAGCGATCATTTTCTTCGTCATGTTCAAACATCGGGAAATCAATCACCCACAATGGTTTCCAGACATCTTCAAACAAGCCATTGGCTTTGCCGAATTCGCTGTGACCAATCTTCACGCGCAAAGCACCAATCGCATCATTCACCACTTTGGCTTTGTCCGCACCGAAGAAAATCAGATCGCCGTCTTTGGCACCAGTGCGCGCCAGGATTTCTGTCAATGCAGCGTCATGAATATTTTTGACGATAGGCGATTGCAGACCATCACGACCTTTTGCCAACTCGTTGACCTTGATGTAGGCCAGACCTTTAGCGCCATAAATCGCAACGAATTGCGTGTACGCATCGATCTCGGAACGTGGCATGTTCGCGCCGCCCGGCACCAGCAAACCAACCACGCGGCCATTGTTCATATTGGCGGCGCCAGAGAACACTTTGAAATCCACGTCCTTCATGACATCCGTCAATTCAGTGAATTGCAGCTTGACGCGCATGTCTGGTTTATCGGAACCGTACAAGCCCATCGCTTCAGCAAAATCCATGACTGGGAATGGATTTGGCAGGTCGATATCCAGCGTATTTTTGAAGACCAGACGGATCATGCCTTCAAACATGTCGCGGATTTCCTGCTCATTCATGAACGATGTTTCGCAATCGATCTGGGTGAATTCTGGCTGACGATCAGCGCGCAGATCTTCATCACGGAAGCATTTGGTGATCTGGTAGTAACGATCAAAGTTAGCCACCATCAGCAATTGCTTGAACAACTGCGGCGATTGTGGCAAGGCAAAGAAGTTACCCGCATTCACACGAGACGGCACCAGATAATCGCGCGCGCCTTCCGGTGTGGATTTGGTCAGCATCGGTGTTTCGATATCGATGAAGCCGTTTGCATCCAGGAACTTACGCACTTCCATCGCAACTTTGTAACGCAGACGCAGATTGTTTTGCATTTGCGGACGACGCAGATCGAGCACGCGGTGAGTCAGGCGTGTGGTTTCAGACAGATTGTCATCATCTAACTGGAACGGTGGCGTGACAGATGCATTCAGAATTTCGACATTATGTGCCAGCACTTCGATCTTACCAGATTTCAGATTGGCGTTACCTGTACCTTCAGGACGGCTGCGTACAACACCGGTGATACGCAGACAGAATTCATTACGCACGGATTCTGCAGCCGCAAACACATCTGCACGATCAGGATCGCAGACCACCTGCACCAGACCTTCGCGGTCGCGCAGATCAATAAAAATCACACCGCCGTGATCACGACGACGATGAACCCAGCCGCACAGGCTGACGGTTTGGCCGAGTAATTCCTCAGTAGTGAGGCCGCAGTAATGGGTACGCATGGACATAATTTCTTACCTGTCTGTATTCAAAATTAAAATGAGTTGATCAAGCGGCAGCTTGTGGCTGCAAGATCTTTATTTCTTATCGGTGGGGAGATGCTCGGGAGCCACCACGCCCATGGAAACAATATATTTGAGCGCCGCATCGACACTCATATCCAACTCTATCGCATCTGCTTTCGGCACCATCAGGAAAAAACCTGAGGTCGGGTTCGGCGTTGTCGGCACATATACGCTGACAAAATCGCCTTGCAGATGATTGACGACGTCGCCACCCGGCACACCGGTCAGAAAACCGATGGTCCAGCAATCACGGCGCGGATATTCAATCAACACGGCTTTACGGAAAGCATTGCCGGATGACGAAAACAAGGTATCGGACACTTGTTTAACGCTGGAGTAAATCGAATTCACAATCGGAATCCGGTTCAGCAAGCCTTCCCAAATACGCACAACATAATTGCCGATGAAATTTCGTGTCAGCAAACCTGTTACAAAAACAATTAACACTGTCAGCAAGGCACCGAGACCCGGCACCTTAGTGCCAAACACCACTTCAGGCCGCCATTGCTCCGGCAACAGCAGCAAAGACTGATCCATGGTTGTGATAATGGCGTGCAACACCCAGAAGGTGATGCCCAGAGGAACCAGAATCAGCAAACCGGTAATAAAATATTTACGCATAGTGTTCAGTCAAGCTCAGTCTAAGTAGTGTTTCATGTGCATCGTTGACAACGATCAGCTCGTTGTCTTGTCACTGGCAGCGGCCGGAGCTGCTGATGTCGCCGCTGATTCTGTCACCGTTGAGGCGCTTCCTGCGACGCTACCACTATCAGTTGCAACAGCCGGTGCAGATGTTCCTGCAGAACCACCGGAACCGCCACGGAAATCCGTAACATACCAGCCAGAACCTTTCAGCTGAAAGCCAGCGGCAGTGACTTGTTTCTTAAATGATGCTTTGCCACAAGAAGGGCAATCTGTCAGCGGTGCATCGGAAATCTTTTGCAATACGTCTTTGGCAAAACCACACTCTTCACAACGGTAAGCGTAAATCGGCATACTCTCGCCCTAAAAAAACTGATAAAACCCTGAATTATAAAGGTTTTCAATTGAAATTTGCGCATTGCATCAACAAGCGGCGCGCTCAGTAGCGTTCAACGCCGGCCTGCGTCACTGGCTGGCACCATTGTGGATGCGGACAAAAAGCGCCGCCACAGGCTGGAAATTAGCGCAATGACGTTTTTGCCCGCCCCTGATATTGTGGCAACAGCGAACCAAGGATCATTCCCGCCATACTCATCAAAACGCCGACCAGTTGCGGTGGCCAGAAACCCTCAGGTGCGGTTAGTTCCAGCGCAACCCAGCAAGTAATACCGAAAATAATCGACACCAGCCCGCCCTGCGCCGTTGCCCGTTTCCAGTACAAACCAAATGCCAGGGGGACAAACGCAGCCACCAGCGTCACTTTGTAAGCATTTTCCACCATCTTATAAATGCTGGACTCGGTATTCATGGCAAAGATGGTCACGATTGCAGTAAATACCAGTACCACGACCCGCATCATCAACAGGAACTGTTTATCTGACTGTTTTGGGAAAAATGGTTTCAGAATATTTTCTGAAAAAGTGACCGACGGTGCCAGCAACGTGGCGCTGGCGCAGCTCTTGATCGCCGACAGCAACGCGCCGAAAAACATCACCTGCGCCAGCATCGGCACTTTATTCATGATCAGCGTCGGCAAGATCAGTTGTGAATCTTTATCGATCAGGCTGTTCACCATGCCAGGGTCAATCAGCGTGGCGGAATACGCAAGAAACATGGGAATAAACGCAAAGCAAAAATACAAAACGCCGCCGAGTATCGATGCGTTACCGGCAATTTTTTCATTTTTCGATGAAGCAACGCGCTGAAAAACGTCCTGCTGCGGTATCGACCCCAGCATCATCGTGATCCAGGCAGCAAAGAACCACAGCATTTCCCTCGCTGTCGGAGACGGCCAGAATTCAAATTTACCTGCCGCCGCCGCATGTTCGATCACGACGCCGGCACCACCCACCATGCCGGACACTTCCCAGCCTATGTAGACCATACCGACCACGATAATGATCATTTGCAGAAAATCGGTAATCGCCACCGACCACATGCCGCCCATCAGCGTATAGATCAGCACGCTGGCTGCGCCAATGATCATGCCGGTTTCCATGCCGATGTAGCCACCTGAGACCACGTTAAACACCAGCCCCAGCGCCTTGATCTGTGCCGCCACCCAGCCCAGATACGAAATCACGATACACAAAGTAACCAGAATTTCGACCGTGCGTCCGAATTTATTCCGGTAATAATCGCCTATCGTCAGCAGGTTCATGCGGTACAGCGGTTTGGCAAAAAATAAACCAACCAGCACCAGACACAAAGAAGAACCAAACGGATCTGCCACCACGCCTTTCAAACCTTCTTTGACGAAAGTCGAGGAAATCCCCAGCACCGCCTCAGACCCGAACCATGTTGCGAATACAGTGGCAGTCACCACGTACATCGGCAAAGAGCGTCCGGCAACAGCAAAGTCCTTAGAGTTATTCACATAGCGCGCCGCGTACAGGCCTATGCCAACCGAGATAACCCAATACAGGATAACGAACCAGATAAGTGTATTCATGAAGTGGCGTGTGTCAGGAAACCAATAAAAAAACCCGCGAATTTTGAGCGGGCATTATAAAGACATAGGAGATCAGAATATACAGTGAATAATCACTATTTATATAGAGAAACTCATCAGTTTTCGGTATCACCGCCATGAGCTATGTGTCTCTTCAAGCTTTACAGCTGTGCAAGTGCATACAGTTTCGTTCGTAACTGTCATACCCACGTAACACTCAGCATATATAGTGCGCGTCAGACATGTGAACGTCTCCCCTCGGATTAACCATCCATTCGGCAGCCTGATAAGGCTGCCTTTTTTTTGCTTTTTCGACAGAAAACGCCCCCTGCATACAAACTATCGCTGCGAACAGCGTCGCAGCACTTTGGCAACAGTCGAACAATCTCGCAGAAATCGTCATAAAACAACATTTGCGGGGCCAAATTGCCCGGTGCGTAGCCGCGCAAATCGTTAGTATATTTAAATTACAAATTTGTCACATTGTCGTCATATCCTGACGGTAACTTTCTCAAGTCGCCACACTGGCGATAAATCCGGCGCGTTCATGTCTCAGCGATGCGCTTTCACCTCACTGGCATCTCAGTGTATGTCGATTTAAAAACAAATAAACATTAACCTCAGGGAAAATCTATGTTGTCTAAATTAATCAAGGCGTCAGTCGCTCTATGTGTTTCTATGCTGGTCAGCGTTGCGGCACAAGCGCAATCGTATGACTTCGTTTTACTCGCCGCGTCATGGCAGCCTGGCTTTTGCGTCACTCACAGCAGCAAACCTGAATGTCAGAATCTGAAAGGCACTTACGCTGCCTCGCATTTAGCTTTGCATGGTCTGTGGCCAAACGCCTACGATGGCAATCATCCGCAATATTGCAATGTTCCACAAAGAGATATCGATCTGGACGCCAGCAGCGCATGGTGCAGCATGGATTCTTACGGCGCCAGCAGTTCTACCTTGTCGGTACTCAGCACTTATATGCCAGGCGTGCAATCCTGCCTCGATAAACATGAATGGTTCAAACATGGCAGCTGCAGCACTAAAACAGCCGACAACTACTGGGGCGACGCCAGCAGTCTGAGCAATCGTCTGGGGCAAACTGCACTGAACACGCTGATCGCGAACAATGTAGGTAAAACTTTGTCGCGTTCGCAATTGCTGGCAGCCGCAAATACATCGTTCGGCAGCAGCGGCTCGTCCGCAGTGTCGCTGAAATGTACCAAAACCAATGGCGTCAGCTATCTGACTGAAGTCTGGGTGAATCTGAATAAAAATAATCTGAGCCAATTCCCGGCATCGACATCGCTGGTTACGAATGCGAATGTGGCCGGCACCTGCCCAAGCACGAATATTTTTATCGCCAAACCATAATAACTGTGGCGTTGCGTTGCTGACGGCATTCATCATGGTCGAATTGTCGTAGACCGAAAAATTTACGGTAACGGTAATGGTGACGGTCATGTTGACGCTGACGCAGTATGCGACGCAGGTAAAAATGAACACGGCTATCCGCTGGTCTGACGGATAGCCGCTTCATACAACATCAAACAAAGCATCAAACAAAACATCAACAAAAAAACAATACAGCGCCAATCCACCCTCGATAGTCATTTCATGTCCCACAAACAATTGCTGATATTTTCCATCTTTCTCAGCAGCGTCGTGCTGATGCTGGTATTCGCCACGCAAAATTCTGGTGGCAGCGATCATGCGCCGATCAGATTAGTCATGCACGGCAGTTCATCGGCAGCAAGTGGCGACAGCAATCACGTAAACGATACGCGCCCCGGCGAAACGCTGACGACAAACACCGTCATTGCCGATCCGCTGGAACAAAGCAAAGATTTACGCGCGATTTTTGAACAAAACAAGAATGCACAGGATGCCGCACGCCAGCAACTGGCTTATCGCGCCTGGCGCACCTGTGTGCCGAATTTTGCAGGTGCCGATGGCGATACCCTGCGCCAACAAATGCAAACACTGGCAGATACGTCCCCACAAAAAATCGCATACAAGCAACTGACAGAACGTTGTAAAAATTTCGATCAGCTCACTGCGGATGAGATACGGCAACAGCAGCAGATACAGCAAGCACATTGGTCCGATGGCATGGTCAGAACAGCCGGCGAACGCGCAAGCCAATTGCTGCAGCAAGAGCAGTACGCTGGCGCGATGCAAGCGGCCAACGCTGCGTTAGCGACGCGCAACCCACAGGCGCTGGAATCCTTGCGCGGCTTTGTCAATGCCTACCTGCGCAGCAATAGTCTCGATGAAGAACAACAGGCAACACTCAGTATTCGTGCAAAAGCATTCACGCTGGCGGCGTGCCAGCTCGGTTATCCATGTGCCGCTGACAGCCTGCAGGCGACCGAGCAATGCGCGTACAGCGGTGTCTGTGACGGAAATATCCGTGAACGATTGCTGGCAGCATTTCCGCATGATGCTGGCGGCGACAAACAACGCCAGCAATTATTAAGCGACAGCACCCGCATTCTCAAAGAGTTGCAAACAGCGCACCCGGATATGCAAACGCTGCTGAATCCCTGAATGAATATGAGTCTTCCCAGCCATTTTGGCTCTGTGAAGCGCATAAAATATAGGGCGTTCATTTCCAAGATTTCAAATATCTGATCAGACATTTTGCAGGCAGCTCTGGTAAAGTCATCGCTATAAATTAACACCATAGACAAGCACAGCGATGCCTGACCCGCCCCGGAAAGCCAGCAAAGCAGGCGGTCCGGACAAACTGACATCGCACTGCTACCGCATTCAAAGGTTTCCCTTGCGCTTCATTCATACTTCCGACTGGCACCTCGGCCAGACCCTGCATCAGTTTGACCGCAGTGTTGAACATCAGGCTTTTCTCGACTGGCTGAGCGATACACTGGTCAGCGAGCAGGCTGATGCCTTGCTGATTTGCGGCGATATTTTTGATACCGCCAATCCTTCGGCGGCCGCCCAAAAACAGTTTTACCGTTTTCTGCAACAAAGCAAAAACCGCCTGCCGCACTTACAGATCGTCATCATTGCGGGTAACCATGATTCGCCGGGGCGTCTCGAAGCACCGGCACCTTTGCTCGATAGTCTGGATGTGACTGTCATTGGTTTTGTACCGCGTTTAGCTGATGGCAGCATCGACATTGCATCATTGCTGGTGCCGCTGAAAAATGCACAGGGTGATATTGCCGCCTGGTGTATGGCGATTCCGTTTCTGCGCCCGGGTGATGTACCGCGCATAGACAACGCGAATGATCCGTATATGGAAGGCATCGCGCTGTTATATCGTCAGGTCTTACAACACGCAAACGACATCCGCGCACCGCGGCAAGCCATCATCGCGCTGGGTCATTGCCATATGGTGGGCGGCGAAATTTCTGAAGAATCCGAACGCCGCATCGTCATCGGCGGCACAGAAGCTTTGTCAGCAAATATATTCGACGGCAACGTCGCTTACGCGGCACTCGGACATCTGCATCTGGCGCAAAAAATCGGCAAGCAGGAACACCTGCGTTATTGCGGCAGCCCGCTGCCTTTGTCCTTCGCCGAAGTGGACTACCGCCATCAGGTATTACGCGTCGAACTGCAAGACAATCAGGTCAGCGCGATTACGCCGCTGTATGTGCCGCGTGCAGTTGCCTTATTGCGCGTGCCGGAAAAGCCGGCACCGCTGGCGCAAGTGCTGGTGGCACTAACCGCACTCGATATTCCGCACGATACGCCCGCCGAACGTATGCCATTTCTGGAAGTGCGCGTTCGGCTGAATGCGCCTGAGCCAGGCTTGCGTGCCGCGATAGAACAGGCCATCGAAGGCAAACCCGTGCGTCTCGCTAAAATCGAAACCAGCTTTGCGCACAGAGATGTCAGTGCAACATCCGATGTTGCGCTAGCCGAACTGGAACGGCTGCATCCGGATCAAATCTTTGATCGTCTGTATCAAAGTAAATTCGGTGATGAAAATCAGACCGGAACACCGCCGGAAATCAGCGCGGCGTTTGCCGAATTATTGCTGGCAACACCTGAGGTGCAGGCATGAAAATTCTGGCACTACGGGGTAAAAATCTGGCCTCACTGGCGGGGGAATTTGTCGTCGATTTTGAACAGGAACCCTTGCGTTCCGCTGGCTTATTCGCGATCAGTGGCGCGACTGGCGCCGGTAAGAGCACGCTGCTCGATGCGCTCTGCATGGCCTTGTATGAAAATACGCCGCGCTTGGTAAAAGCCGGTGGCAATAAAACCCTGCCGGATGGCAAAGAACTGATCTCGCAACAAGACACCGGTAACCTGCTGCGTCGTGGCACGGGTGAAGGTTATGCCGAAGTGGATTTCACCGGTAACGATGGCATCAATTATCGTGCACGCTGGAGTGTGCGCCGTTCGCGTAACAAGGCGAATGGCAGCTTGCAACCAACCACGATGACGCTGCATCAATTGCCGGAAATGCTGGCCATTGGTGGCAAGAAAACCGAAGTCAAAGATGAAATCGTCAAACGCATAGGTCTCAAATTTGAACAATTCACACGCGCTGTTCTGCTCGCACAAAATGAATTTTCCAGCTTCCTGAAAGCCGATGATAACGAGCGCGGCGAGTTACTCGAAACGCTCACCGGCAGCGATATTTATTCTGCACTGTCGATCAGTGCTTTCAAGCGCGCCAAAGACGAACGCGAAGCGCTGGAGCGTTTTCACAGCCGCCTCGCTGACAATCAGCCATTAAGCGATGAAGAACGCGCAGCGTTGGAACAGCAGATCGCCACCGCGCAAACGACACTGGAAAAATTGAGTGTCCACATCGCCGCTATCGAACTGCATCTGCGCTGGTATCAGGATGCCGAAAAATTCGCACAAAGCGAGCAGGCTGCGTTATCGGACGTGCAGGAACGCGAGCAGGCGTGTGCCTCCAGCATTCCGCGTCAGCGCAAACTGCAACAAATCGATACGGTGCAAAGCGCTCGCCCGCTGATCGCCGACATCACCCGCCTGCAACGCGAGATGACGCAAGATCAGGCAGCGATAGAAAATGCTCAGCATCAGCTGCAGCAAGCGCAGCAGGCGCAACAACAAACGCAGGCAGCATATCTTCTCGCGCAAAACGAATTACAGAGCAAAGAACAGGAACAAGCAGCGGCCGCTATTGCACTCGATCAGGCCAAAGCGCTGGATGCCAGTATAGAAACGATGTTGCCTGCGCATCAAGCTTTGCAGCAAAGCAAAGAACAAGCAGATATCGCATGCCGTGAAGCCAACACGGTAGTTGAAAGTAAGCACAACGAACTGTTGCAGTTGCAAAAGCGATTGGCAAACGCAGCACAGTGGTTGCAACAACACACCTACCTACGCGCGCTCGCCGAACACTGGGACAAATGGGATGCCTTATTTTCTCAGGCCACCGTTGCCCGCGCCGACCACGAACGCCATCAAGCCAGCATCCTCGCACTGGATGCAAAAAAAGTGTCGCAACAGGCGCAAGCGGCGCAACATGCCGCCAGTCTGCTCAGCGCGGAACAAGCACTGGCCGCCGCCGATCAGCAGCGCCAGCAAACTGCACAGGCATTTGCGCTGATCGATTTCGTCGCACTCCGTCGCGACAAACAAAATGCTGAAGAAAAACGCGAACAGCTCAGTAGCGGTCTGCAATTATTAGCGCAGTTACAAGAACGTGAAACGCGTCTGCAGCAACTGCAAACACAAAACCAGCAAGCACACTCAGCGCTGAAAGCAGCACAAGATGCGAGTGCGCAAGTGAATACGACATTGCCTGCATTCAGCGCGGCTTTACAGCAAGCAGAACGCGCACTCAGAACAGCAGAGACCGCCTGTGCCGATAATGTAGAAAGTTTGCGTGCGCAATTACAGGACGAAGCACCCTGCCCGGTGTGTGGGGCAACGACGCATCCATATGCGCAGGCTGACAGCAATCCGCAATTGCACGCGCTGCTGATGCAACTGCAAGCGCAGGTGCAGGATTGCCGCCAGCAAGAACAAGCTGCACGCGAAAAAATCAGTCACCATCAGACACTGGCGACACAATACCGCCAGCAACTGCTGCAACTGGAGCAGGAACTGACCACCGAGCGCGATCAAATTACGCGCCTGCAGACACAGTGGCAACAACACGCCATGTTTGCGGCTACCGCATCAGCAGAATTATCGTATCTGCAAATATGGCAATCGCTGGAACAACAGCAGCAAGCACTTCAAACTCGTATCGCAGAAATACAAAAAAGCGAGGCCCTTTATTATCAGGCCTTGCAGGCCAAAGATGCCGCGCAAGCCGCATGGGATAAAGGACATCAGTTATATCTGAGCTTAAAAGACGCACATACTATTGCGTTGAACGCGATGGCAAGCACCGTCGCTGAGCGCGCGAATATCGCGGAACAAGCGATACACAGCCAGACCCGGCTTAACGACCTGCTGAATGAACTCGATGCCGCTTTCACCGTTGCGGATACTGACAGCGATGGCAACAACGATGTGCAGGTATCCTGGCGTGAACACTGGCAGGTTTCTGCTACCGCATTCCGGCAGCAATGCAAACAACATGCACTCGACTGGCAACAGCAGCAACAAACACATCAGCAAACCGAACAAGGTATTGCAACGCTGAATATCAGTCTGGAAAGCAGCCGCACTCAACAGCAAAAAGCCAACGATGAGCAGCAACGTATCGCGCTGGCACTCAGCAACAGCGAGCGCGCGCTCAGCGAAAAACAACAGCAACGCCGCGCGCTGTTTCAGGGCGAAGCCGTGGCGATCGTCAGTGCACGCTTTGCCAATGCGATACAAGCGGCAAAAGACCAGCTCACGCAACAAACGATTGCGACCAGCGCCAGCCAGCAACAGCTGAGCCGCAGCATCGAAGCACTCGTCCAGGCAGAAGCGCGGCACAGCTTGCATCAGCAAGAAGCGATCAACGCACAAACACAACTGACGGCATGGTTAGCGCACTACAACGCACAGAATACCGACACCAGACATCACGACAGCGGAAGTGATCATGATGATCCCAGCCGCAGCGGCATCCTCACCGAGGCTGAGTTACGCACACTGCTGGAACATGACAATGCATGGATCAACGCCGAACGCAGCGCACTGCAAGCGATCGCCAATGCGCGTCAACAAGCAGCAACGGTATTGCAGGAACGCCGCCAGCAAAGCAGTGCTCATCAGTTACAAGCCCCGCCAGAGTTATCGCTGCCAGATGTTGCAGCTTCCGACGATACCGCAGACACCGAACACACAACAGCAACCAGCGACAACGTTGACAACAGCAACGCAGCACATATCACGCATTTGCGGCAATGTCTGCACGCACAGCAAAGCGATCGTCAGCAAGCGCAACAGCAACTGAGCCAGCGACAGCTGACCAAAGCGCAGGACGATGCGCGTCGCCAGCAATCCGCCAGTCTGTTAGAGGAAATGCAGCAGCAACAACATCGTCAGCGTATCTGGGCGCAACTCAACGATCTGATCGGTTCGTCGGACGGAAAAAAGTTCCGCAATTATGCGCAGCAATACACACTCGATGTGCTGCTCGCTTATGCCAATCAGCATCTGCACCAATTAGCACGGCGTTACCGCCTGCAACGCATACAAGACAGCTTAGGTCTGATGGTGATAGATCAGGATATGGGCGATGAAAACCGCTCGGTACATTCACTGTCCGGCGGCGAATCTTTCCTGGTTTCACTCGCCCTCGCGCTAGGCCTGGCCTCGCTGTCCAGCAATCGCGTCAAAGTCGAATCGCTGTTCATCGACGAAGGTTTCGGCAGTCTCGACGCCGACACCCTCAGAGTCGCGATGGACGCCTTAGACAGCCTGCAAGCCCAGGGCCGCAAAGTCGGCGTGATCTCGCACGTGCAGGAAATGACCGAACGCATCGCAACCAAAATCATGGTGCAAAGAACAGCCGGAGGACGAAGTTTGGTGGGAGTTTTATAACGATCAGGTTTTATCGTGTAATCCGAAATCCGCTGACATTGAAAATGATTCCGGGATGACCTTAGAATGCCGACATTCGCGCATACGCCGACATTCTCCAACATTTGCAACTACTATTTTTCTGTTCACAATTTTTTTGAAAGAAACCCCATGCAATTCAGTGAAGTCTTAGCCACCCTCCCCAGCATTGATCATATCGCAGCGCTGGAATTATCGGATGGTGAGGTGCTCGTCGCCAGACTGGAAAACAAGCCGGGCACGGCAGGCAGTGTGCGTGTCTATCATGCGTTGGGCCTAGAGTTCGGTGAGATCAATGCCGCAGCGGCAGAAAAAGGGCTGCGCTTGTATGCGGAACACACTGCCGACGCTAAAGCGTTTCCAGGTAAGCATCCGAATATCGACCGCTTACTGACACTGATCAGCAATACCACTGACGGTAATGGTGCGCCGTCTCTTGTGGTTCGGCTTATTCAGCAATAACACTCAGTGAGTGGCGGTATTCAGTATTGACGTGCTGTTCGCCTTTCCCTTAATAAAAATGCGCCTCAGCAGCCATCAATGGCTTACGAGGCGCATGTTCATTAGGGGATTGATTTTAATTCCGTATTTTTGAATTAATTGCTGAGTTTTTGATTGGGAAAATGCGCTCAAAACGCAGCAAGTCATTTTGAAAAACGATCAGACAAATTTGATTAACTGCGTCAGCGTGATGTTTGCGGGTCTACTCTCAGCGGCACCCATTTCAGTTGAGTCTTCGACCGCAGAACGAGTGCCAACATCTGACAGCGGAATATGAAATTGTCCGTCACTACCACCGAAGCGATAGCCGATTGCAGCGAATAAAAAAGGATACTGCGCAACGTTCAGAGCTCTGCCATCGCACACCATCCATCCGGATGACTCAAGCATATTCTTTGTCGTATCCCCCGCAAATGCCACGACACTGCCGACAGGTACGTCATGATGAATAAAGCCGGGAGAGTGGGATATTGCACTACCTGGTATTGTCATAGCGGTCTCTTTCAATTATTGCTGGTGATTCGGAAAATCTAAAATGTGGGTGACAGTGCTTTTTGCCAAAAGCATTCCGCCCTATTTAAACAGAGAAAAAAGTGCTCGCTTAAACTAATCAGGAATCCATCATCATCGATGCGCTTTTCGGGCGACGCAACAGATCGGTCAGTACCTGCCAGCGCAAATCCTGATTATCTGTTCCTGCGCGTTTTTCTATGTACGCCTGCACCACATCCTGACCAAGATTGTAGTTAATCACATACGAGCGCAGATGTTCGATAAAACGCAGCCGCTGTGCAGAACGCGCGGCATCCGAAAGACTGTATTTCATCAGCATTGCCAGCGCGCGTTCTTTGTCTATTTCGCCATCCAGATATTGTTTCGCCACCATATTGCCGGCATAAGACAATTTTTGTAATACGGCTTGTATCTGGTAATAGCGTTCGGCTTTGGCCGGATCGATACCAGCCAGCGGGAATAATACTTCCCGCTCAAACTGCATACGCTCTGCATGTGGGAAGGCGACGTCGATACCGTAATTCGCGCTGCCTTCAGCCAGAAACGACATCGGTGAATACAGTGGATAAATCGCGTATTCTATCCAGCCTTTTTCTCTGACCAACTCGTTTTCTATCAGCACGTTGAAGACATGGTGCCCGGGATAAGCTTCATGGCTGGCAAGATCAATTGCACGGCTGATGAACATCGGAAAATCGGTGTTCACTTCAATCAGACTATGGCTGTTTCCTTTGTACCAGTTATAGGCGCTCCAGACTTTATCCGTCACATAAGCAACCTGAAAACTTTCATGTTCCGGTAAGGCGATATAACGCCGGGTACGCGCGCGGGCTTCGTTGATAGCGGCAGTAAAAACAGCATCAAGCTTATCGCGTGGAATTTCAAATGCCTTGTTGTATGCAGACAATCTCGCATTCAGATCGCTGCCTTGAATATCTGCGGGTATAAGTGCCGCCAGTTCTGCCAGCGTGACGTCAAGATCTGCGGTGGTCAACGATGGGGAAACAGCATCGTATAAAGCTTTTGATTCCGCATCGAATGGTAATTTTCTGCCATTCAGTTGCACGACAAAAGCTCTTACTGCATGTAACTGCAGACGTAAAAATTCCTGACGTTCAAGCTGGTCTTGCGGCGGCGTCGGCAAAGCATCGGCCTGCTGCAATAAGGCATCGGCTTGCGCTGCTAAATCTGACAGGGGAATTGCTGGCGATTGCTGTGCTTCGGTTTGCCAGGATGGCGGTCCGATATACGCATCAACATAAGTGCTGTCATGCTGACCGACAGCAAGGACGAGTTTGACGTAGTGTTCCGCAATCTGATTCAGAGTCATGGCGTTTAAGAAAAAAGTAAGTGTGGAAGACAGAGCTGAGACGATAACACGCCTGCGTTGTTGCGCAGCCTTGCAGTATAAGCATTTTACTTTTGATATTCATACATCCACACTGACCGCACATGAATCTGTTTGACGAATCGTTTATTTGCTTTATTCCTGCATCCGGCGTTTAATTCGTTTCGCACAGAAAAGAGGCGTACAAAAATTGACGGGACAAGACGGGGCGGCGAAGCAAATTAAATAGCCGCGACGTAATCCGGAAGATAAACCGCCGCTTCTCATCATGAATTCTCTGGTGCAACAGGCCAGACTGACTGAAAAAGAAAAACGATGATAGATGGATTAATCGCCGGGCGCATGTATGGCAGCGCCGAAGAACGTAGCGGACAGGCAGATTCTGCTTATGTGACTTGTAAGGTGCGTGCTGCGACAGATGATGGTGACACAATCATGTGTAATGTGATCGCCTTTAATGACAAGGTGCGGCAGGCCTTGCTTGCGTTGAACGATGGTGACAGCGTCTCTTTGTCCGGCGCTCTGACACCGAAAGTCTGGGTTGATAAGCAAGGAAAACCCCGCCCCGCCATTGATCTGATAGCACATCAGATTCTGACTGCTTATCCATCAACGACCTCTGCCTGATTAAGCAGGTGTGCAATCCTGTGCGGCGTGATTGAACTGCTGAAAAGCAGATTCGCCATCCCAACAAGCACTCGCTGCGCTGATCTTGCCCGTATCCGCGCGGCGATAAGTTACCCCGCATAAGCAAAAGCTGCGAGCTTCTGACCGGCACCAGGAATGTTCTGCGTCCGTGAAATTTGAGACATATACCCTTCAAGTTTGATTTAAGAAAAGCATCTGCTGCCCATCGGGATACCCGCTAGGGAAAACGATCAATCTATTTAACTTGCTATTTCATTCATTCAGGCTACACTGACAATCTTACATAAAAAGTAAGATAAAAAAGCAACAATCCCGTCAGCACTGCTATTGAACACTCCACGCTATCGGGTTCCGTTTCAAGCCTCAGATCAACCTTACATTGTTCGCAGTAACATCTCAGGGAGAAGGTATGAAAACGCATCTGAAATTCGATCATTCCAAGAAGACCAGGCTCAGGCAGATACACATTTTCTGCTCGGCAACGATAGTTGCTGGCTGGTTGAGCAGTCAACCGCTACAGGCACAAACGATGCCGGCGGATAGCGGCAAATCCAATGCCATTGTCAGCGCATTCAAACCGGTTCCGTTACCAGATCCTAAAATTCCCGGTTATACCTACCCTGTCGCAGCAGAAACGATTACTGCCTGGACAAAATCTCCGAAAGGACAAATTGAGATACAAAAACATGCATGGGGCATCTGGACGGCGTTGACACTTAATTCAGGCGAGACCTATCAGGGGCAGCCTTTGCGGGTCTTTGAAACCTGGGAAACGCCAGAAGATATTATGACCGCCAGTTCGCAAGCATTAATGAATAAACCACGTGTTCCCAACGTACTCACACCATTTCATCAATTGAACCATGCAGGGTTATTGAAGACGACGCAGGGAAAAGAAACGGTGCTCGGCTTTGTCAAATATGATCCGATTGCCGCAACGCATATCCGCGCAAATAATCTGTTTTCAATCGCAGCATTAAACAAAATGCTGGCGGCGAATGAGACCAGCATTCCGGCTTTTCCTGCGCCGTCCCTCTCGCTGAAACCGGTATTTCAGACTTTAAAAAGTAAGAGTCTGGTTCAGGCAAGATATTTTCAATTATCGGTCTGGCCCGGTCCGCCAAAAACTCCGGTTTCATTTCCGGCTTCCGACTGGAAAACATGTGTCTGGATCGATACGCAGGATACTGGCACAGAGAAATTATCCGGTGGTGTCGATAACAAATGTGCGGCCGATGGTTCGTCACGTACAGCAGCAAACACCTATGGTCTGAAAAATTTTATTCACTTTAAAGTGGATGCCACCAACGCAGAGTTACTGAACAAATCGACTGAGAATTTCAAAGGTATCGCAGCCGGTGATTATTCGGTCCTCGTCGCTATGCATGTCGGTAGCCGTGAAATTACCGAATGGACATGGCAAAGTTTCTGGTGGACGCCAGCCCCCGATATGCCGCCAGCACCGAGTTCAACAGCGATAGCAAAATTGCGCCCTGCCGCATTGCAAGGCGCACCGCGCCATTACGCTCATTGTGCGGCCTATCAGACCTTGTCTCCACCACAACCTGAGACTGGCGGCAAAAATGTCGGGGAATCCGTTTACTGTTACAACCCATATCTGGAAGCAGGATTCGGCCCGAGTGATTTGCCAGACTCCATTCCCGGTAAATATATGGGACAAACCGTAGCCAATAACGTTGGCGTACAAACTAACTGCATGAGCTGTCATGCTGCCGCAAATTTCAATCCTAAAAACCTGACGACCGCACCAAATTATTCCGGTGATCGTTACCTTGGTTTAAACGATCCGCGCTTTAAGGGAACGCTGCAAGTAGATTTCCTATGGTCGATTCCTGGGAATGCTAAATAACGCAACCTAAGCCAGTACCTGCCTGTGTAGCGGTGTCATTAGTTTGATGCCGGAACGCAGGTTGGTGCTATTGCGGGTGACATCTGAAGTGCGGCCTGGCCACAATTTCTCGACATACGACGTGGCATTCTCCCCACACTTTCTTTCCTGGTTGCATTACCCATCAGAATCAGCCAACATTAAATCGTGAAGACGATGCCGTTAGTGAGACATCGTTGACTTTATTTAGCACGGTGATAAGGGCTGACATGAGGTTTTTCCGGATATATGTATTGCTAAGTTGTCTGCTGACGAGCTGGGAAGCGCAAGCACTGGAACTATTGTTTCATGTGTCAGCTTTACCACCTTATGTCAAAGACGATCCACGTCAGGGTCTGGTGCCGGAAATTGTTACCCGCGCCTTTGCCACGCAAGGCATACAGTGTAAGTTTATCCGCTCGAATAACAAACGTATGGAAACTGAGGTGGAAGCGGGAACTGCAGATGCGGGGTTTGCTGGAATTCCGGTCAATAACCCAAAAATCTTTTTCTCCGACACCGTCATCGAGTTTGAAAATGTGGCTGTCACGCTGAGTGATAAACGCTTACAGATCAATTCCTTATCTGATCTGTCAGGCAAAAAAATCGTTGCGTTCAGCAACGCGCAAAAAGTGCTTGATCCAGAATTTACGGTGGCTATTAAAAACCATCGTTCATATTCAGAAGTAGGTGATCAGGCGTCTCAGGTACCGATGCTGGATGCCGGCCGGGGAGATGTTATCTTGCTGGATTTACGCGCTTTTCTGTATTTCGCGAGGTTATTGCACGGCAAAACAGAGGCGACGAACCGTTATACGGTACATCATTTATTTAAACCGACTCCCCGCTTGCTTGGCTTCCACAAAAGTGAACATCGCGATCACTTCAATAAAGGACTGAAAACGATACGGCAAAGTGGCGAATATGCCGCAATTCTGAATAATTATCGTAACGACTAAAACAAAATCAAGGTGACCAAAAGCACAAGGTCACCAATTTCATAGATATCTGCAGCTTACCGTTCTTGCTGCTCTTCTTCACGCATGTGCGATAAGAAATAGCGAATAAAAAATATCCCCATGCAAATCATAAAAATGATTCCGGCAATACTCATCAGGCCGTAGTCAGTAGAAAACAAGTCGATTAACAGTTTCATTTCCGTTCTCCTTTAAAGTTTTTACTGCAGGAAGTATGGAGTGCTTACTCTCGTCTGCTGTTGATTTGTATCAAGGGACGACCGTAACAGATTCAGAACACTTCATGTGTACGAAAGATAAGGCAACAAGGTAACGAGAGAAATCTATGCTGCCAATCTAAAGACAAGCTGATTGATACTGGCCATTCTTCCTTGCAAAAAAATAACTTTTATGGGATAAGTTACTTGTTTCGTTTTGTAACGTACCCTATCAAACAGGCAAACAGATAAAGTTAAATCAAAGCAATATTTTAGTTTCTGTGAGCTCGCCACATTTATCTTCGATGCACAACCTCAAACAAATCATCATCAGCCAAAAAACAGATTTCGAAACTCTTGCGACAGCATGGCGAGCTTTAGAGACGAAAGTCAACTATCTGCTCCCGTTTCAAACCTACGACTGGAACTCCGCATGGTGGAAAGTATTTTCTGGTAAATCCTTCTTTCATCAACATGAACTGGCTATTTGTGCCGTTTACGATAACGATCAGTTGGTTGCAGTGATGCCGCTGATGAACACGCATGTGGGCTTGCATCGTCTGTTCCTGTACCGCTACGTCCGGCCTTTCGGCGGCGACCCCAATCTGACCGAATTACGTGTTCCCCTCACATTGCCGGAATATGCAGAGAAAGTTCTGCAACTCTGGGAAAATTTAACTCGTTGCGAAACCTTAGGACTCACTGAGTTTCAGATCATCGGAGCAAAAGCGCCCACAGATCATTTCATTCAGAATAATAAGTCACTCTTTCCGCTGACTGACCGCACGATTCCTAACTTCGTACTCACGCTGGGTGAGGACTGGGATAGTTTTAAATCTGGGTTAAAGCGTAACATTAAAGAATCCCTGCGCCGCTGTTACAACTCGCCCAAACGAGACGGTCTGAACGTGGGTTTCCGCGTTCTCCAAGGTCGTGCGGCTATCGTTCAACAATTACCGATGTTTTATGCGCTGCATGGTGCGCGTGCGTCGGCAAAAGAGACGATAGATCATCCTGATTATTTCTCTCATCCACAACACAAGGCGCTGCTGGAAAATCTGCTTGATACGCCACTTGCTGATCGCATGTGTTTATTTTGTCTTGAGTTGAATGGCAAAGTCGTCGCGATGCGACTGGCATTCAATATGGGTGATGAACTCTATTTATATTATTCAGGCTACGATCTGGATTATGCGCAATACAGCGTCATGACAACCTTAGTAGCAGAAGCAATCCAATGGGCGATCGGACAAAAAATTCAACGCCTGAACCTGTCAATTGGCGAGGATGTATCCAAAACCCGTTGGGGCCCCGCTGTAATTAACTATGTTGAGTACCAATGCGTCAAAAACAGCGCGTGGCGCAGGTTTGTCGGAAAGCAGATTTTCCGCTTGAGAAAAATCAGAAATAATCAGCGATCGCAACTCAGCCCAGCCAACGAAGACAAGCCAGGCTGATGCAGGTGGAAAAAAAGAATCATTGTGACGATGTGTTACATTCACAGTGATTACCTGAAATCCTCTGGCTCTGACTCTGGAAACGGTTTACATTGGCAATATGTGTACACACATTTTGTTGTTCACTGCAATTTGCCAACAATTTGCTGCCGATGATGATCATGTCCCACATTGACTGTCACCTACCAATCACTACCCACTATCGCAAATTCGTAGCGATCTGCCTGTTATTTTTCTGCTCTTTGTCTGACGCACAAGAGTTACAGATCCTGACTGAAAACTGGCCACCGATTTCTTTCGGCAACGATACGAAAGCCGAAGGTATGGCGGTAGAGGTCGTCAAGGCAATACAGGCAAAAACAGGGAATACACAAGCCATTCAGGTAGTGCCATTTGCGCGAGGATACAAAGCTTTACTGGATGAGCCTAACGTTTTACTTTTTACGGTAGGACGTTCGGAGGAGCGCGAAAAACTCATGCACCTGGTGGGCCCAGTTGCGATCTCGTACATCACGCTGTACACCCGTAGAGGAAATGCGGCTAATTTGTTGAGTCAGGGAGATGCTATCCGCAAACTGAAAGTCGGTGCTTATCGCTCCAGTATTTTTGCCGACACAGCGCGTAAAAAAGGTTTTTTCAATCTGGAACTGGCGGTATCGCCTCTGGTCATCGCCAATATGCTGATGGCCAAACGCTTTGATTTATGGGTGGAAGGCAGTGTTGTTGTACCCTCGATACTGAAAGACATAGGCTACTCCAGCGATGATGTTGAGCCTGTCATGGTGCTTGATGCACTGGAGCTATATCTGGCGTTTTCCGCTAAGACGCCAGCCTCGACGATTAAGATATGGGAAGAGGCATTACGCGCCATCAAGAAAGACGGTAGCTTCGCAAAAATCTATCGTAAATGGTTGCCTGACGAAGTCCCGCCCATGCAAGTCATTCATCTCTCTCCGCCAACACAACCTTAACTTTTACAGCACCCGGTAAGCCAGACGATCCAGTCTGATGGTACTCAGGCGTGTCAGTAATTTCCGGACTGGTTCCGGATAATCTTTTACCTTCTGCAAAGAACGATAATCACTGATCAGCGTCGTATGTTCAACGATGCTCGCCAGCTCTGCATTTCTTTGTGCCAGTAACTCTTGTTGCGGATCATGGATTAACAGCGCGTTTTCCAGATCAAGACGGAATGCCCTGGGATTCAGATTATTTCCGGTCATCAGTGCGTAACACTGATCTACCCACAATCCTTTCAGATGATAGGTATTCTCGCCATCTTTCCACAGGCGTAATCTGAGCTGATTTTTTTGAATGTCCTGCTGATGCGCTTTGGCGAAACGTCTGAGGTTGACCTCATACAGATAAGGAAGAGCCGAAATGACTTTAAAAGGCTGCTCCGGTGGAATAAAAAAATCATTCGCAACTTTATCGCCGACGATAATATCAACGCTCACTCCGCGTTTCAGTGCGCGATTCACTTCTCTGGTCACAGCACGGGGAAAATTGAAATAAGGAGTACAGATAATAATCTGCGACTTACTCGCCGCAAGCAACTGACATATCGCTTTATTCAGTGGATTATTTTTACCAACGCCGACCAATGGCGTCAC
The DNA here is from genome assembly GCF_018139565.1 of Cognatundibacterium rivi. Lineage (GTDB taxonomy): Bacteria > Pseudomonadota > Gammaproteobacteria > Burkholderiales > Burkholderiaceae_D > Undibacterium > Undibacterium rivi. The sequence goes on along the minus strand of NZ_JAGSPK010000001.1, from coordinate 682,427 downwards.
ACTCAGCGCAGGCGGCGTCTCTGAATACTGCCCGATAAATTGTTCATTGAACTGATAACGCGCCTTTTTTAACTGCTCGCGAAAGCGACGAATGTCATTGCGTATGCTACGTGTGGCAGGAATTTCCGCCTTATCGAGGCGATGTACCGCTGAGGCCAACAGCAAGTGCTGACGTATAAAATCGACCATCGTGGTCGCCAATACAGAATTCTGAATCAGTAAATAACGGTCATGCCGGTATTTTTCCTGCTTATGCAGATACACGTTATTAATACTGGCACCGCTATAAATCACCACATCATCAATAACAAAACCTTTAAGGTGCAAAACACCAAACAACTCGCTGGTCTGTACCGGAATACCATACACTGGAACGCCTTCAGCATGCACCCGGCTTAGTTTTTGATACCAGGCGGCATTTCCGGTTTGTTGCCCGGCCTGTCTGCGTTCGCCGATCAAGCCACGCTGCGCGCGGTGCCAATCCACCAATACGGCAATGTCCAGTGATGGGCGTGCGGCTTTCGCAGTATACAAAGCCTCCATGACTTCGGCGCCAGCCTCATCATTTTGCACATATAAACTGCACAGATAAATTCTGTGTTTTGCACTGGCGATCTGTTTCAGCAATTCTTCCCGGTATTCAGCCGCACCCAACAAGGTTCTGACCGCATCCGCCTGCAATGGAATAGCGGGTAACTGATCTGTGCTCAAACGGGGATTCAGATAGCGCATAAGTGGGTATTTCAAATAAGACACGTGCTGATAGTAGCACTGTAGATCATCGCTAAAAAAGGCTTAACGGGCATTCGTCGCCGGGCTCCGCTGCCAGATCTGCCAACGCTCGCGGCCTTCGAATACGGCAATCGAATCGTTCACTGCCCGATCTGTCAATAACGTGAAATGAGGCGCCATTAACTCTTGCCAGATCTGATCCGAGATAGAAAAAGGCGGGCCTTTCTTGCTCGCGTCCGCATTCGTATCAAAGAAAAAGTATCCTGCCAGCAAAGCTCCAGGAGACAGAAGTTCAGCCCAACGCAAGACAATCTCTTGTCGCCTTACCGGTGGTAAAGCGCAGAAAAAAGCGCGCTCGTAAATCAACTCTGGTGCCTGTGCGGGTTGATACTCAAAAAAATCAGCTTCAATAACATGGCGGGACCACTCCCCTATCGCCATCTGCGCGCTTTTCACAGCGGCCGGAGAGAAATCGATTGCTGTCACGTCCCAGCCAGCCTGCGCCAGAAAAGCCGCTTCGTAACCGTTACCGCACCCGGGTATCAGCGTTCGCATTTTGCTGGGGGCGGTCAGCACAAAATCGCGCAAATCCTGTGGAACAGCCCCTTTATCCCAAGGCGTAAAATTTTTGCTGAAACGCTCGTCCCAAAAGCATGAATTATTCGGATCTCTGCTGACAAAATCTGCCATGACTCAGCCGATAAAATAAAAATGAAGCAATAGCTGCGCTGCGATAACGCCTGCGAACAAACCACCACCGAAATAGATAATAACTTTCAGCAAGGTATTGGTGCTACGCTGCTCCGACAATAATGCAGCAAGCATTTCATTACTATTATTTTGTTCGCCAGCCCGGCTCAGAGCCTGATGCGCAAGCCGCGGCAATTGCGGGAAGATGTGACTGTAACGTGGTGCTTCCGCTTTCAATTTATCCATCAACCCACGCCAGCCCACCTGCTCGTTCATCCAGCGTTCGAGATATGGTTTAGCGGTTTTCCATAAATCCAGCTCAGGATCGAGTTGACGTCCGAGACCTTCAATATTCAGCAAAGTCTTTTGCAATAAAACAAGCTGAGGCTGAACTTCAACATTGAAACGGCGCGATGTCTGAAACAGTCGCAACAACACCTGACCAAAAGAAATATCTTTCAACGGCCTATCGAAAATCGGCTCACAACAGGCGCGGACAGCCGCTTCCAGCTCATCCACCCGCGTATCCTTAGGCGCCCAGCCAGATTCGATATGCGCTTCGGCTACACGTTTGTAGTCACGCTGGAAAAATGCCAGAAAATTTTGCGAAAGATAGTCTTTATCAAAATCATTCAAAGTGCCGACGATACCGAAATCGAGTGCAATATAGCGCCCGAAAGTGGCCGGATCAGTTGAGACCAGAATATTCCCCGGATGCATATCTGCATGGAAAAAACCGTCGCGGAAAATTTGTGTAAAGAAAATCGTCACACCGTCACGTGATAATTTCGCCAGATCGACACCCGCTGCCTGTAATTTATCGATTTGCGAAATCGGTATGCCATTCATGCGTTCCATGACGATCACGGAGGAAGAGCAATAATCCCAATACATTTCCGGCACCAGTAACAAATCTGAATTCTGAAAATTCCGTCGTAACTGGCTGCCGTTCGCAGCTTCCCGCATCAGATCGAGTTCATCGTGCAGATATTTGTCAAACTCGCCGACCACTTCTTTTGCCTTGAGACGCTTGCCATCAGCCCATAAAGCTTCCAACCATCCGGCGGCGACCTGCATCAGAGCGACATCTTTATCTATCGTGTCCTTCATGCCGGGACGCAGCACTTTCACTGCAACTTCACGACCATCTTTCAGCGTGGCGAAATGCACCTGAGCAATTGATGCCGATGCCACCGGCACGCGATTAAAGCTCGCAAATAATTCATCCGGATGTGCGCCCAGAGATTTGGTAATTTGTGCTACTGCCAGATCTGGATCAAACGAAGGGACGCGATCCTGCAACTTCGCCAGTTCATCCGCGATATCAGGCGGCATCAGATCACGCCGGGTGGACAGTACCTGCCCCAGTTTCACGAAAATCGGCCCCAGGTCTTCCAATGCCTTACGTAAACGTTCACCACGGGGAGCCGATAAATCACGCCAGAATAGCAACGTCTCGATCAGGCGTGCAGTACGCGGTACTTTAAGACCGGAAATGGCGATTTCATCAATCCCGTAACGTAAGGTCACGCGAATAATTTTAAAGAGCCGTAAAAACTTCAATATCATCTGCGCGTCCTTTCGAGTTTCTCGATGCGCTTGATGAGACGCTCGACATCATCACGAGTTTTATTCACTTCTGTAGCAAATCCCTGCACCGCCGCCGGACGAACCAGCAGTGGGTTTTCTTCGAGAAAATATTCCGCCAGATTTTCCTGAATTTTAAGATGCGTCTGCTGTGCGTTTTTAAACATCGATTTAGCGCCATCGACGATACGAACCGCAGCGATATCACCAAATATTTTACTTAAATCGGCTTCGGCTTCCCATTTTAATTCCTGACTCAGGTGGGAAATCGTATTCGCAAAATCAGCATCTCCTTCAATCTTGACATAGGAAAATGCACGTTCACGATTCTGCACCATCAATGGCAGATCGCTTAGTCTGGCACGGATAGTCACATCGGGAGATGTCTGCGCATCAGCAGACTCCAGGTAGCCATCAACCCCGACTTTCAAACGTAATTGAAATGCATGCAAATCGATACAGGCGATTTTGCCAGCATGTGGCAGGAGCTTATTTCTGGCCCAGGTTTCCTGTGCCAGCAAATGATTAATGAAGGGAGCAGTTGAAATCATATCGTTGAGAAAAGATTGACTCAGCTTTGTGCAATAGGCAGGTACTTTGTCGAGACACGATACCGGCGGATAAAGCTGCGTCATTCTTAATAAAAAACCGCCCGACAAAATGACGGGCGGTCTTTAGTTTAACAGCATATGCGGCCTGTTATGTTCGATCTGCATCAGGACTTATACGAATCAGGCTAAGTCCTGCTGACATCATAATTGTTGAATACCTGCGAGTACCCAACCACCCTGACCATTCACAGGTTTAGACAAGTTCCAGACCTCGGCAAAAGCTTCTGCTGGTGCATTGGCCGCTTCTTTGATCATGCCAGTAAATTTAACACTCGCCAGATGATCGCTACCGATGTTTTCTATCCCCAGCAATTCAGCGTCAATCGAGACAACATCAGTCACATTCGCAGTGGCGCCGCGTTCCTGAATTTCGAGTTTCAACTCTGCATACATTTCCGGAGTCGTGAATTCACGCAAATCATTAATATCGGCCTTATCCCATGCTGCCTGCAAACGAATGAAATATGTTTTCGCATTACGCAGGAAAGCTGGCACATCAAAATCAGCAGGAATGCTCCAGTTCGCTGCCGGTGCAGCGGCAGAAGAAGATCCACTCGCCTGATATGCCTGTGGCTCCAGACGCGAACCAATTTCTGGCGTCGCAGAGGAAGGCACGCCCGCATAAGCTGGCGGAGCAAATGCCGACGGCGCATTCGTATTCGCTTTATTGCCGCGGAACAAACGGATAACAAAGAAAATCGCAAAAGCGATCAGCGCAAATGTCAGCAAAGAACCTAACATGCTGGCCATCGCGCCACCCAGTCCGAAATGCGACAAAGCTGCGCCCAACAAGGCACCACCAATCAGACCACCAACGATGCCTTTCCATGGGCTCGCTGGCTTAGGCGGAATCGCTGCTGCAGGCGCTGCAGCCGGAGCTTGTGCTGGCCGGGCCTGATTAGCATTGTTCATATTCGATGGTGGCGTGGCCTGACGCGAGACATTGCTTGACTGGCGACCAATAGAACCACCACCGCCCATACGTTTGGCGTCGGCATCATGCATCGTCATTGCGAATGTGCTGGCAACCATCACCATGGCGAGTAAAAATTTCTTCATTGATGTCACTCCTTTTGCTTCGTCAGCGATTTAAAGTTTAATACCAGTGTGTAATGCGGCCACACCTGCCGTCAAATTAAAGTATTGCACTTTTTCAAGACCCGCTTTTTCCATCATGCCTTTCAGCGTTTCCTGATCAGGGTGCATGCGTATCGATTCTGCCAGATACCTGTAACTGTCAGCATCACCCGCTATTTTTTGCCCCATCCACGGCAAGAAATTAAATGAATACAAATCGTAGGGCTTTTGCAAAATTTCCGGCACTTTAGAAAATTCCAAAACCAGCAACTTACCGCCAGGCTTCAACACCCGCTGCATTTCGGCTAACGCCTGATCTTTATGTGTCATATTGCGCAAACCGAAAGCCACTGTGACCCGATCAAAATAATTATCCGGAAACGGCAGCTTTTCTGCGTCACAAAGTAACGTGGGGGTGATCAGGCCTTTATTCAAGAGGCGATCGCGGCCAACCCGCAGCATGGATTCGTTAATATCCGTGTGCCAGACTTCACCCGTCTTACCTGCTTGCTTAACAAATTCTTTCGTCAGATCGCCAGTACCACCGGCAATATCCAGTACCTTGAATCCCGGACGGACACCTGCCTGTGCAATAGTGAACATTTTCCAGATACGGTGCAGACCAGCAGACATCACGTCATTCATGATGTCGTATTTCGCGGCCACCGAATGAAATACTTCGGCAACTTTATGCACCTTCTGGTCTTCTTCGACAGTGGTATAACCGAAATGGGTAGTATTACTCATGATCTCAAGGCTCCTATACGAAGTCGCATTATAGGGGAACTGAGACTGGCTTGGCAGCTGATTGGCTGAAAAAGGCCTGCAAACCTGACCTTAGTCAGCAAGCGGGAAATGCAATCAAAACTAGCGGGGGTACTTAAACAAAGACCTGATCCGCCGTGACTCAGGAATGCCAGCTTTTCCGGAAGGAATTTTTATCCGGCACGCTGCGGCAATGCAATACTTCGGATCTGAAAGCGTCCGTCATCGTTAAATAACCATGTTTCAGATACTTCAAGACGCCCGCTGCGCAATAGCTGCGGATGTGGTTTAGGGAATGGTGCACTGTTTTTCAGACTCGCCAGAGCAGTCTTTTCCGTTTCATGGTCTTTATTACTGCGCTGAATCTGTGCGTTCAGTAGAGTGCCGTCTGCGTTAACGGAATAGCGTACAACAACGACTGACCGCAATAATGGCTGAGGATTTTCGGAATACACTTGCTGACGGTGCAAGTGGCTGATGCGGTGCGCCACTTCTGCCTTATACGCTTCGACAGTACGCGAAGCCGACGCCGCCGGAAGTGGTTCACTTCCTTTTATTGTTTTGCCAGATTGCGCGCCGCTCCCAGTTTTACCCATACTGTTGCCAGTTTCATTTGTAGAGCAAGCGGCCAGCGCACAAAAGGCGACCATGCTCAGTATGCGTATTTTCATGCTTATCGTTCCCAGCTTAATGATGATTCTGCGGTAAAAAGATTCCTGTTCGAGGAATCAGAGATGATGAATCACCTTACTGCCAGGCTCAGCAATCGCCAAATTTTTATCGTAAGCAAACGTAAAAAATGCGTCACGAAGACGCATTTTTTTAATGATGGTGACCGCAGGCACTGCCCGACTTTGTAGTCATCGGCGCATCCCTGCCGCTTTCTCCCGGATATCCGGCCTCCTGCAAGCGTGCCAGATAATCCTGCCAGAGCTGCGCCTGATTCTCGCCCAGCCAATATAGGTAATCCCAGGAAAATATGCCTGAACTATGTTCGTCAGAAAATACTGGTTTGACAGCGTAATTACCGACAGGTTCGAGTGCAACCAGACTCACTTCTCGCTTACCGGTTTGCAGCGTTTCCTGTCCGGCGCCATGTCCACGCACCTCGGCCGACGGAGAATAAACCCGTAATAACTCAAATGACAAAGAATATTCTTTGCCATCGTCAAAAGAAATTTCCAGCACCTTCGATTGCGTACGTGCGTTCAGTGAGGTTGGTTGTGGCTTACTATTACTCATCATTTCTGCCTAATAAAAATAGGAAACAAGCGCTGCGCGTAATGTCGGCAACAGCGCGCGACGCTCACTCAGCACCGCAGCATCAGTGGCAGGCTTTTTTTGTGATGCCCAAACGGGATCAGGAAAATGCAGATCGTCGGTATAACGCGGAATGACATGCCAGTGCAAGTGCGGCACCATATTCCCCAGACTCGCCAGATTAATCTTCTGTGGTGCCATGACATCACGAATCGCCTGCTCGGTTTTGCAGACAGCCTGCATGAGGGCGGAACGGTCCTCGACTGCCAAATCGGTCATTTCTTTTGCATGAGCATTCCAGATCACGCGACAAAACCCCGGATAATTCGCATCATCCACCAAGACAACCCGTAACTTGTCTGTCTTGACGATGAGTTCACCGCCATCGACCTTGCACAATTCACACGGCGGGGCACCACTATCAATTAATACATTCATGGCTTATACCAATACTCTCTCAATGCCGCCGTTATTCGCTCTGGCGACGTATTCCGGAAGCCAGTTCTCACCCAATAAATGACGTGCCATTTCGACGACGATGTAATCGGCCGTCGTGTCAGCATCTTCGTTATAACGGGATAAACCTTGCAAACACGATGGGCACGATGTAAGGATTTTCACGTCGCCAACAAAACCATCTACACGCAATTTATCTGAGCCCTTGCGCATTTCCTCTTCTTTGCGGAAACGTACTTGCGTCGAGATATCAGGGCGGGCGATCGCCAACGAGCCGGACTCGCCACAGCAACGTTCACTCTTCTCAATCTTGACATTACCCTCTGTTGTAATCAGCGCATTCACGGTTTTCACCGATTCCTGCAACTTCATCGGATTATGGCAAGGTTCGTGATACATATATCGCGTACCCGCAACACCTTCAAGCCGGACGCCTTTTTCCATCAGATATTCATGGATATCAATGATGCGGCAACCCGGGAAGATTTTCTCAAACTCATAAGTTTCGAGCTGGTCGTAACAGGTACCACAAGACACAACAACGGTTTTGATATCCAGATAATTCAGCGTATTGGCCATGCGATGGAATAACACGCGGTTATCCGTCATCATCTTTTCTGCTTTATCAAACTGGCCGCTACCACGCTGCGGATAGCCGCAACACAGATAGCCCGGTGGCAATACTGTCTGCACACCGACATTCCACAACATCGCCTGCGTCGCCAACCCTACCTGTGAAAACAAACGCTCTGAACCACAACCAGGGAAATAAAATACGGCTTCGGTATCAGCCGTCGTGGTCTGCGGATCACGAATAATCGGGATGACTTTATCATCTTCGATATCAAGCAAGGCACGCGCGGTTTTCTTAGGCAAATTGCCCGGCATCTTTTTATTGATAAAGTGAATCACCTGCTCTTTAATGGGTGCTTTACCAACGGTCGCTGGCGGCATACGGGTTTGTTTTTTAGCGAACTTTTTCAGCAAATCATGACCGAAGCGCTGCGCTTTGTAACCCCAGCCTATCATGACCTGACGTGTCGCATTGATCGTTGCCGGGTCAGTCGCATTTAAAAAGAACATGGTTGCGGCAGAACCTGGATTAAAGGATTTTTTCCCCATCTTCCGCAACAGATTACGCATGTTCATCGACACATCGCCGAAGTCGATATCGACCGGACACGGGTTCACACATTTATGGCAAACAGTGCAATGATCTGCGACGTCTTCAAATTCTTCCCAGTGTTTGATCGAGACGCCGCGACGGGTTTGCTCTTCGTACAGGAAAGCCTCGACCAGCAACGATGTCGCCAAAATTTTGTTACGTGGCGAATACAGCAGATTAGCGCGTGGTACATGGGTAGCGCAGACTGGTTTGCACTTGCCGCAACGCAGGCAGTCTTTCACACTATTCGCGATCGCTCCGATATCGCTTTGCTGCATGATCAGCGATTCATGTCCCATCAGGCCAAACGAAGGCGTGTAAGCATTCCGCAGATCAGCCGCAAAATCCGGCAAATTCAGCAGCTTACCTTTATTGAAGCGGCCTTCTGGGTCAATGCGTAATTTGTAGGCGCGGAAATCCTTGATCTCATCTTCGGTCAGGAATTCCAGTTTGGTAATGCCGATACCATGTTCACCAGAGATCACGCCATTCAGCGAGCGCGCCAGCACCATGATGCGGGCAACCGCATGATGCGCGACCTGCAGCATTTCATAGTCATCGGAATTGACTGGCAAATTGGTATGCACATTGCCATCACCGGCATGCATGTGCAAAGCGACGAAGACGCGGCTACGCAATATTTTTTTATGTAAAGCGACACACTCATCGAGGATGAGTTTGAACGCCACACCGCTGAAAATCTGGCGTAATTGGGCACGTATTTCCGTCTTCCATGAAATGCGGACTGTTCTGTCCTGCACGATAGAAAACACGGTCGCGTCGGGCTGCCGCTGCAAACGCTCATCAAACACAAAGGCCAGCTTATCAAGGCCCAATGCAATCAATTCAGCTTTCGCCTCGGCCAGAGGTTTATCAAGGTTATTCAGCAGATAGGTCCAGCGAGCACGCGTTGCATCCAGCAAGGCTTCCGTCTGATGCACCCGGTCTTCCAGCAATTCAGTCGCAGGAATATCATCGCCATCAACATCTTCACTTTTCCCTAATGGCAGATTGCCTTTCGCGAAAAAATCCTGAAGCGCGGCGACTAAGGCGAGTTTGTTTTGTATCGACAGCTCGATATTAATGCGCTCAATACCATCTGTGTATTCACCCATACGATTGAGCGGAATGACCACGTCCTCATTGATTTTGAACGCATTCGTATGCTTGGAAATCGCCGCTGTCTTAGCGCGATCCAGCCAGAATTTTTTACGCGCTTCGGGGCTGACCGCAACAAAGCCTTCGCCAACCCGCGTATTCGCCATACGCACGACTTCGGATGCTGCTTGCGCTACGGCATTTTCATCATCGCCAACGATGTCGCCAAACAAGGCCATCTTAGGCAGCACGCCGCGTTTCGATTTCGTGGTGTAACCCACCGCGCGCAGATAACGTTCATCCAGATGCTCCAGCCCGGCAAGAATAGCGCCGCCTTTTCTGGTCTCGCCATCAAGATAATCTTTGATCTCAACGATGCTCGGTATCGCGTCGCGTGCCTGACCGAAAAATTCCAGACAGACAGTGCGCGCAAATTTCGGCATTTTGTGCAAAATCCAGCGTGCCGATGTGATCAGGCCATCGCAGCCTTCTTTTTGCACACCGGGCAAACCGGCCAGGAATTTATCGGTAACATCTTTACCCAGACCTTCTTTGCGGAAGACGCGGCCTTTGATCTCCAGTTGCTCGGTTTTGAACGGCTGCTTTTCAGCGGGATGTCGCCATTCGAGCCGGAACTTCGCGATTTCGACATCATGAATTTTGCCGAGATTATGTTCGAGACGGGTCACTTCCAGCCAGTCGCCATTCGGGTCGACCATTTTCCACGATGCGAGGTTATCTAATGCCGTTCCCCACAAGACCGCTTTCTTGCCGCCTGCATTCATCGCCACATTCCCACCGACGCAAGAAGCCTCGGCAGAAGTCGGGTCAACGGCAAACACAAAACCAGCTTTTTCAGCCGCATCCGACACACGCTTAGTGACAACACCAGCGCCGGAATAAATCGTTGCATAGTCGCGATCAACACCCGGCAAGCGCGTCATTTCAACGGCACCCAACTGCTCCAGCTTTTCGGTGTTAATGACCGCCGATAAAGGTGTCAGTGGAATAGCGCCACCGGTATACCCTGTGCCGCCGCCGCGTGGAATGATAGTCAATCCAAGCTCAATACAGCTTTTGACCAGACCGGCCATTTCATCTTCTGTGTCGGGTGTCAACACCACAAACGGGTATTCGACACGCCAGTCGGTGGCATCGGTAACGTGGGAGACGCGGCTCAAACCATCAAACTTGATATTGTCTTTGGCGGTATAGCGGGATAACAGCTTATTCGCCTTTTTTCGTAAATCGTAGGTATCACGGAATTCCTGCGAAAAATCGGCAACGGCTTTACGAGCTGCCTGCACCAGCGTTTCAACACTGTTGCTGCGCTCCGCATCATCATCGTTCGCGGTGTTCAAACGGCGTTTTTCGACTTCGCCCAGACGATGGTTCAGCGCATCGATCAAATCCTGACGGCGCTTGGGATTGTCCAGCATATCGTCTTGCAGATACGGATTCCGGCGTACCACCCAGATATCACCTAACACCTCATACAACATGCGGGCAGATCGCCCGGTCTGCCGCTTACCGCGCAATTTGTCGAGCAACTGCCAGGCGTCTTCACCGAGCAGCCGGATCACAATCTCACGATCAGAAAATGAGGTGTAGTTATAGGGAATTTCCCGGACACGGGTAGGCGAAGCGCCCTGCGGCGACTCAGCATGCAAGTGAGGTATCTGGACTGGAGCGTTCATGTATGGCGTGGTTTGGCGATGACAGACAACGCAATCAAACTGCCGGCAAACCACCGCCAGCTCAATGCCTTACATCCGTCTGAGGTTTCTCAAAGGCTTATTCTAACTTATTGCGATGCACCACGCGGCAACAGCCTTGAAGTTTGTACGGCTATGGCCCTGTTTTGTGGCTATTCACCAAAGTTTATTTCGTTGAAGCTTGAATTTCTAGAAAAATAAATGAAAATTTAATCGTCATACAAAATCAGCCAATGGAAAAATTCAACCATTTTTTAGGGAAAATTTTCCTTGGATACAGCTTACCCTAAGCCCGGATTGATTCGGCATCGCAAAATGTTTTTCTCTTGTCAGACAAATTAACTGACCACATATCTCAAAAAAAATCCCGGGAACCAGTTGGCACCCGGGATTTTTTTGTTCAGCCAACGAACATTATCAGCTGACTCAGCCTAACAATGCGCCAGCAGTTTTACCGAATTTCAGCGTAGTTTCGACTGGCAACCAATTACCTGTCGATTCCTGACGTCCCTGCAGCAAGAAGCGAGGATGGACTTCTTTCAATGCCTCAGCTGCAGCCTTCGACAATTCACCAATTTTCCCTTTTTTCAGGCGATTAACGACAAGGCCAATTTCGGTTTCCGGGAAGTCACGTAACATATCGTAATCGCCGTCACTGTCTCCGGCAACAAACACCGGACCATAGCCTTTTTGTGCAACCAGTTCACGCTTGATGACAGCTGATTTTCCTGGCCCCCAATTCAAAGGCCAGTCTTTACGGTAAGCGTTTTTATAAACATCGCCATTTTGTTCGAGACGCAAACCCAGAACGTTCTCACGTTTAACGTGATATCCGTACTTAGGATTGGTCGCAAATACCGCAACCACGTCTTCCAGCGAAGCGGTACTGACATACACGTCGAAACCTTGATGACGGAAAGTATCCATCAGTGTCGCGATTTCTGTGCATAAACGTATGCCGTGGAAATGGGTTGTCGTGACAACACCGGCCACACCGGGCAATGATGCCGGACTGGTGTATTTGGTCTTGCTCAGGCTCATGCCAAGATTGGCGTCATTTGATGCCTCAGTCAGAGCACTGACTTCAGATACGGTCATATTCGCGAAGAAATAGATTACCCATGGATAACCGACGTTCACACCATGCGTATCATTGACCGCTTCGTACAGGAAATACAGCTTGGCGCGGAAATCTTGGAATTGTGACGTCTCGACGATCTCTTCTAACGTGCGGCTACCGGCCATGCCTTTGTAATTCGCATGCAGGAATGCGTAATCGCTGTCGAGGTCGGCGCAGATACTTGCCAGATCCAGCACTTTGCCGGATACATTTTTGTAGTCAGGCGCAAAGTTCCCGGCTGGAACATTCTGACGGATGACCGCAGAGAATTCTGTCGGGCTGAGTTTGAAGGCCAGATGGTTGATCTGGTACATCAGCAAAGCTTCTTCGCAATCATTCATGATGCTGGTGTTATCCCAGTCGAACACCGCATAGGGCTTGCGTTTAGGGTTATAGGTCTTGCTGCCGATGCCATGTTTGGCGATCAGCGCTGTTACCATTTCACGGTTACGCGGTGCCCATTTCGCTGCATCCAGATACACATTTGCCACTGTCGTCGCTGGTTTTGCCATCGCTGGGGCAGCGAGAGCGGTGCCCGCCGCAGTAGCGACCAATCCTTGCAAAAATCCCCGGCGTGGTTGCTTGCTTATCAATTTTTCTCGGTCTTGCATTTCATTTCCTTGTGTTGAGCATGCCTATTTCGCAACGCCAGGTAAATAATCCTGACTATCTGTCAGCTAAAAAGCATTGATATGCTGAAGACTGACGATCATATTCAACAATTGTGACAAGCCTGTAAAACGAGGGCATTTTTCAGATAAAAATCTGCGCTTAAACAGCGCTTCTCAGCGCTGTTTACTCTCAGGAAAATTAAATTTGAATGAAATCCGGCAGATCAAAAAATGAACTTAGCAACACTGTGCCACACGCCATCCGGCACACTGAGCAATAAAAAACTGACCGTCAGGTAACGCAGGAACTTTCCCAGCGCCATATAGGCGATGCTGGGCCAAAAAGGGAGCTTCAACCACCCTGCCAGCGTACAAATAGGATCGCCAATAACCGGAAGCCAGGATAGCAACATCGTCTTCGCACCGAATTTCTGCAACCAGGCAAACCAGAAACTCTGACGTTCATGATGAAATGCCCGGTTCGCGGCATAGCCCATCGCATAATCAACAACACCACCCAGCGTGTTACCCAGAGTCGCGACCAGCATCGCAGGCCAGAATAATTCAGGATTCGCTTTAATCACCGCAAATACGGCGGGTTCCGAGCCCATAGGAATCAGCGTCGCAGAAATAAAACTGATAATAAATACAGAGCTGAGCCCTACTTTAGGTAGGGCTAATACGCTAAACAACCATTGCACACCTGCTTCTATCATGTCATTCCAAAGGTCAGCTGAAATGACATCCATTATAATAGGAGCCATGTTTCCCACCATCCCACTCACTTTCTCAAGCATATGAGCACTGATTATCTGAAAAAGATCCTGACTGCGCGCGTCTATGACGTTGCATTTGAAACACCGCTGGAATTCGCTCCCAGCCTGTCAGCACGGATGGATAATCGAATTATGTTCAAGCGTGAGGATATGCAAAGTGTCTTCAGCTTTAAGTTGCGCGGCGCTTACAACAAGATCGCCCATCTGACACCGGCACAACTTAAACGCGGCGTTATCTGTGCGTCTGCAGGCAATCACGCACAAGGGGTTGCACTCAGCGCGAAACGCGTTGGTTGTAAAGCCGTGATCGTGATGCCGACCACGACACCGCCAGTTAAGATCGATGCGGTTCGTGCGCATGGTGGTGAGAATGTCGAGATCGTACTGTTTGGGGATTCGTATTCAGACGCAGCAGCCTATGCGGCTGAACTGGAAAAGAAACGCAAATTGACGTTCGTGCATCCGTTTGACGATCCTGATGTGATCGCTGGGCAAGGCACGATAGGCATGGAAATTTTACGGCAGCATTCGGCACCTATCCATGCAATCTTTGTCGCCATTGGCGGCGGCGGCCTGATCTCCGGTGTGGCTGCGTATGTGAAAGCAATACGTCCGGAAATCAAAATTATCGGCGTGCAAACTGTCGATTCAGATGCAATGGCACGCAGCCTGAAAGCGGGCAAACGCGTGGCACTGACCGATGTCGGCTTGTTTTCCGACGGCACCGCGGTCAAACTGGTCGGCGAAGAAACATTCCGGCTGGCGAAAATGTACGTCGATGACATCATCACCGTGGATACCGATGCCGTCTGCGCGGCGATCAAGGATGTGTTTCAGGATACCCGCAGCATTCTTGAACCTGCCGGTGCATTGGCGGTCGCTGGTTGCAAGGCATATATCGAACGTGCCAAAGCGAATAAAAAGCCACTGAAAAACGAAACACTGGTGACCATCGCCTGCGGTGCGAATATGAATTTCGACCGCCTGCGCTTCGTCGCGGAACGTGCCGAAGTTGGTGAATCGCGCGAGGCCGTGTTTGCCGTGACTATTCCAGAAGAACGTGGCAGTTTCCGACGCTTTTGTGAACTGGTCGGTGACCGTAATGTCACGGAATTTAATTACCGCATCAACGACGAGCAAAACGCGCACATCTTCGTCGGCGTACAAGTCAATGGTCGCGCCGAGTCTGGCAAAATCGCCAGAAATTTTGAAAAGCACGGCTTTCCAACCCTAGACCTGACCGATGATGAGCTGGCAAAAATGCATATCCGCCATCTGGTCGGCGGTAAAAGTGCGCTGGCAGAAAACGAATTACTGTACCGCTTTGAGTTTCCAGAACGTCCAGGTGCACTGACCCGCTTCCTCAATAGCATGGCACCGAACTGGAATATCAGCCTGTTCCACTACCGTAATCATGGCGCGGATTACGCGCGGATTCTGGTCGGATTACAGGTGCCGAAAAAAGAAATGAAAGCCTTCCGCGAATTTTTATCGACACTCGGCTATCAATACTGGGATGAAAGCAATAATCCCGTCTATCAATTATTTTTAGGCCAAAAGCCAAACTGACTTTGCAATGACTGAATCAACATCCGGTAATCTGCCCGAGCAATCTTTACTCGGGAAAGTCGCCACCTACAAAGCAGAATATGATCCCTCGCTGCTGTTTCCGATTCCCCGCTCGGGTAAGCGCGAAGAAATTGGCGTTGGCAATACCTTGCCTTTCTTTGGCGTCGACATCTGGAATGCCTACGAGGTATCGTGGCTGAATTTACGTGGCAAACCGCAAGTCGCGATTGCCACGGTCACGGTGCCGGCAGATTCGCCAAACATTATCGAATCCAAGTCGTTCAAGCTGTACCTGAATTCTTTTAATCAGACCAAACTGGCTGGCAGCGACGGGTTAATCAGCTTGCTGCAAGCGGATTTGTCTGCGGCAGCCGGTGCGCCTGTGCATGTACAACTGACGCTGTCCGACAATTTCGGCTCACTGACGATGACAGAGTTGGACGGCACGCTGCTCGACCGACTTGATATCGAAGTCGATTCTTACACGCCTGCACCGGAATTGCTGCGTGCCAATCACGCAGAAGCGATCGTTGAAGAAACGCTGATTTCTCATTTACTGAAATCCAACTGTCTGGTGACTGGCCAGCCAGACTGGGGCAGCGTACAGATACACTATGTCGGTGCGCAGATTGATCAGGAAAGCCTGTTGCGCTATCTGATTGGTTTTCGCAATCACAACGAATTTCACGAACAATGCGTCGAGCGTATTTTTGTTGATATCATGCGCCACTGCAAACCGCAGAAGTTATCGGTTTATGCACGTTATACCCGCCGCGGCGGACTTGATATCAATCCCTGGCGCAGTAATTTTTCGACAGGGAAAAAACCTGCAAATAACCGGAACGCGCGGCAATAAGCCGCCGTACAGGAAACTTTGCATCTTTTTTATATTTTTCTACATTGATTATGTCTATTTCTAAAATCTCATTTTTACATCGCTTTTTTTGTATATCAGGTTTGCTGATGGCGTTAAGCTCATTCAGCGGCACTGCACAAGCGCAACAAAAAGAAGACGAAAGCTGGTGGGACAGCGGCAAAGCGAAAGCTGAAAATATTCTCGACAAAGGCGATTTGTCTTTACTGCTGTCCGGTTACGCTCATCATGGCCGCAACACGTATACCCGCGAGCGCCTCGCAGAATTGAATGAACGTGCATGGGGCTTAGGTTTTGCGAAAACGATACGGAATGAAAAAGACAATGAAGAATTGTTGTATGCAATGATAATTTCTGATTCTCATTTCAAACCGCAGCCGATGGCAGGTTATGCCTATCAATGGATGAAACCGCTGTCTGAAAAACTGGAAGTTGGCGTTGGTGCCACGGCCTTGTTAATCAGCCGCGCCGATTACTTCTCTGGCGTTCCGTTTCCGGCAGTATTACCGATTGCCTCCATCGGTACCCGCAAAAGTAAATTAATGGCATCTTATGTGCCACGCATCTCGCAAAATAAAGGGAATGGCGACGTCTTGTTGTTATTTGTGCGTCTGGATTTGAACTAAACAATTGACGAAGCGACTAAGAGTTTGTCATTATTGATGGCGTACATTGCCATAGTGCAACAACCGAAGTTCGAACAGATTCCAGAATTGTTGTCGTGAAATTGCCTCCACCACTCCTGAGTAGCAACATTCCTGCGTACATCCTTGATGACGAATGGCATGCAACCTTGTTGGAGCAACATCCTGACGCCGTCTATGTCCTGATCGACAATCGCATCGCTTATGCAAATCCGGCCGGGCTGGCTTTAATAAAAGCCGCTGATCTGGTACAAGTGCTGGGCTTAAAGCCTGAGGCCTTCTTACTCGCCAGACAACCCGGTGCGGGACTCATACCTACACCCGGCAATCACGACGATCTGTACTTCTATCAATGCATCGCACTTGATGGCCAACAACAAGAAATTGAAGTCCGCAGCATCACCTTTGACTATCAGGGACAGTCGGCAATATTGCTGAGTGCCCGTGAAACGCATCGGCATGGTCTTCAGGTATTCAGCCGCAACGGGAATGATCCCTTAGACGCGAAAGCCAGCAGAATTCACGAAGCTCTGCATCACGAGAAAGAGATTCTCGAGATGATCGCGCTGGACAAACCCTTAGTGCACATACTGGAAGATGTCTGTGACCGCATGGAGCGCTTGCTGGACAACAACGCACTTTGTGCAATCAGCCTGTTTGATCATTCAACCAAGCAAATCACGATAGGTGCCGCGCCCTCTCTGCCGGAAACATTCACTTCCCTGCTTAATAATATTGAAGTTGGCACAGACAGCTGTACAGCCGCCGCCGCAGTCCATTACAACCGCCTGACCATCGTCCAGGACATCGCACATAGTCCGATGTGGGAAAAATTCAAAGTCAGCGCGCTGGAACATGGTTTGCAAGCATGCTGGTCTTACCCTATCAGTACCGCTTTTAACAGCGTGCTGGGAACGGTGGATGTCTATTACCGGCACCGGCACAGCCCGGGTGAGGATGAGCAGGCGATGATCATTGATGCCTGTGATCTGATCGGCCTGGCAATCGATAAAAAGAACATGGAGCAAACGCTGGAAGAAAGCGAAGAGCGCTATCGTTCCGTTGTCACTAATCTGTCCGAAGGCATTATGGTGATTGCGCCAGGAGGACAAATTCTGACCAGTAACCCCAGCGCACTCAGAATTTTAAAGATAGACGATATTACTAAAATCAGTCGCCGCCACCGTTACTTCAAACGTCTGATGAGCGAGGACGGGAAAGATATCCGACTCGGCGACGATCCGGCATCTACCGTTGTTCGCACCGGCAAACCGATATTGAATTTATCAACCAGCGTGGAATTAAGTGATGGTTCTGTTGTCTGGTTACTCATCAACTGCTTCCCGATTTTTAAAAAACGCAGTACTTCCGTTTCTGCCGTTTTATTGTCGTTCACCGATACCACCCAAGTCAGGGAAACGCAGCAGCAGTTGAAGTTCATGGCATCATTTGATGCACTGACTGGCCTGCCGAACCGGCATCAACTGAATTTAAGACTGACCCGGGCGCTCGCTGATTCGCAGCAAAAAAAACAGCGCGTAGCGATATTATTTCTGGATCTTGATCGTTTCAAATACGTCAACGACACAGCAGGACATGCCGCCGGAGACAGCTTGCTGCGCGATGTTGCAAAACGCCTGAGCTCATGCATACGCACCACAGATCTGCTCGCCCGCTTAGGTGGCGATGAATTTGTGATCGTTGCTGAAAATGTCGAAGATGTGCAATACCTGCGCGACCTCAGCGAACGCGTTCTGGCGAGAATGCGCGATCCTTTCATTATCGATGGCAATGAATATTATCTCGGCACCTCCATCGGTATCAGCATCTCACCGCATGACGGACAAGATGCCTCTACGCTGATGCTGTGCGCGGATTCCGCGATGTATCACGCAAAAGAATCTGGCCGCAATAACTATCAGTTTTTTACAACGGAACTCAATATCCGCGCCCAGCATCGGTACACGCTGGAAACCAATCTGCGACGGGCGCTGGCCGAGCAGGAATTCCTCGTTTATTACCAACCCAAAATTTCTCTGCAAACATCGCGTATCGTCGGTGCGGAAGCCCTGATCCGCTGGCAAATGCCAGGCCAGGGTTTAATTCCGCCGAATGAGTTCATACCGATTTCTGAAGAAATTGGGCTGATTCTGCCGATAGGGCGCTGGGTGCTGGAGCAAGTGTGTCAGCAGACAAAATACTGGCGGGACAATCTGGTTCCGGATCTGGTGGTCAGCGTGAATATTTCTCCGCGTCAGTTTCAGGATGTGACGCTGTGTGATTTCATTGCCGCAACCCTGCAAAAATCCGGCTTACCGCCTTCGGCTTTACAGCTGGAAATTACCGAAGGATTGCTGATGGGCGAGATTGATCGCCTGTTGCCGATGTTTAACGCAATCAAAGCGCTGGGCGTGAGTATCTCGCTCGATGATTTTGGTACCGGCTTTTCCTCTTTATCGTATTTGCAACGCTTCCCTATCGACAACCTGAAAATTGACCGCTCGTTTATCAGCAAAATTCCGGAAAATCAGGATTCTGTTGTCCTGACGCACGCGATTATTGCGATGGCCAACGCATTAGGTATGAGCATTACGGCCGAAGGCGTGGAAAATGCAGAGCAAATGTTTTTCCTGACCGACTCAGGATGTCAGGAAATGCAGGGCTTTTATTTTAGTAAGCCTTTACCCGTTGAGCAGTTTGAAAAACTGTTGAAGAACAACAGACAGCAGTGAAGTTGCGCTAATTTGCCGCCCCCTCCAAAAGCAGCCTATAATTCGGTTCGCACCGGACTCGCCTTTGCACACCCAACCCTCTGCTGTAACCCGATCTTGCACTATGACGAATATCGCAAAAATTCTTCCCCTCGCCAACGTACTGCTGGACCTGGAAATTTCCAGTAAAAAACGTGCATTCGAGCAAGCAGGCCTGTTATTTGAAAATAATTGTGGTATCGCCCGTTCTACCGTCTCTGATAATCTGTTTGCGCGCGAGCGCTTAGGTTCCACCGGACTGGGACACGGCGTTGCCGTCCCTCACGGACGCATCAAGGGTTTGAAAACGCCGATCGCAGCGCTGGTCAGACTGAAAGACGGTATTCCGTTTGAATCACCGGACGGGCAAGCAGTCAAACTGCTGATTTTCCTGTTAATGCCAGACAATGTGACGCAACAACATCTGGAAATACTGTCAGAAATTGCCGAGATGTTGTCGAATGAAAGCTTCCGTGACGAACTGAACGCAGAAGCCAGCGCCAGCGTTGTGCACGAAAAAATCCTTGCCTGGCGTCCGGACGTTTCCGCCGTTTCCTGACACATCATCTTGTTGTCGTCTGATTTTTTTATTGCTTATCCATGCCCTTACTCACTGAATTAACGATACAAAAAATTTACGATGACAATCGCGACATCATGCAGCTCGGCTGGTTCGCCGGCTTTGCAGGTGCCGATAAACAAATCATCGGTGACGCCGCCTCGTCTGCGGATCAGGTCGGCCATTTAAATCTGATCCACCCCGGTCGTATTCAGGTACTCGGGCCGCAGGAGTTAGCCTACTTTGAACGCTTATCGAGTGCATCCCGCGCCAACCTTTTCCGCGAACTGGTGGCAGGTGAACCACCAGCGCTGATCGTCGCTCAGGGACTCGATTCTCCGCCGGAATTTCTGACTGCCTGTGACGATAACAACATCGCCCTGTTTTCCACACCTTATCCATCGGCGCAGGTGATCGACTATCTGCGCGTGTATCTGTCGAAAAAACTGGCACAGAAAATCACTATGCATGGCGTCTTCATGGACGTGCTGGGCGTGGGGGTACTGATTACCGGTGAATCCGGCTTAGGTAAAAGCGAGCTGGGGCTGGAACTGATTTCCCGCAGCCACGGTCTGGTGGCCGACGATGCAGTGGAGTTTTCACGCATTGCGCCGAACATGATAGAAGGCCGCTGCCCTGAGCTTTTACAAAATCTGCTGGAAGTCCGCGGTCTGGGTCTGCTCGACATCAAAACAATTTTTGGCGAAACAGCGGTGCGCCGGAAAATGCGGCTGAAACTGATCGTGCATCTGGTTCGCCGCAGCACACTCGAGGAAAATTACGAACGTCTGCCTATCGACTCACAAACCGAAGAGGTGCTGGGGCTGCCGATACGCAAAGTCGTGATTCCGGTTGCAGCAGGTCGTAACATCGCCGTTTTGCTGGAAGCAGCGGTACGCAATACGATATTGCAGCTGCGCGGTATTAATACCCTGGAAGATTTTATGGAACGCCAGCGCCGTGCGATGGAGGCAGGAGACTGACATGCAAATCCTGCTGATCTCCGGTATTTCCGGCTCAGGAAAATCGGTTGCGTTGAATGTACTGGAAGATGCAGGTTATTACTGTGTCGATAATTTACCGCCCAGCCTGCTACCGGAACTGATCACCACTTTATCGAATGAACCGCAGGTAGCCGTGGCGATTGACTCGCGCAGTGCGAGTCAACTGACCGGCGTCCTGGATACCAAGCAAGTATTAGCAAAAGCCGGGCACGAAGTCAGAATGCTTTTTCTCACAGCCAGCACTGATTCGCTGGTCGCTCGCTTTTCAGAAACACGGCGCAGTCATCCGCTCTCACACCGACTGATCCGGGGAGATGCTTGTGTCGAAAAGCTGAGCCTGATGGAATGCATAGAGGAAGAACGCGAAATTCTGGCCGAGATTCAGGCCTTAGCCCATGTCATCGACACCACCGACCTCAGCGCCAATCAGTTGCGTAGCTGGGTCAAGAACATGATAGACATGCCGCATGCGCCATTGACTCTGATGTTCGAGTCATTTGCGTTTAAACGCGGCGTGCCGCTCGATGCCGATTATGTCTTTGATGTCAGAATGCTGCCGAATCCTCATTACGATCTGGCACTGCGGCCGCTGACCGGGCGCGATGCGCCTGTCGTTGACTATCTGGACAATCAGGCCATGGCGCAGGATATGTATGCCGATATTCTGGCTTTCCTGACGAAATGGATACCGTCGTTCAAAGACGATAATCGCAGTTACCTGACCATCGCGATCGGTTGTACCGGCGGTCAGCATCGCTCGGTCTACATGGTAGAAAAACTGAGCCGCCACTTCCAGCAGTCAGAGCAGGTGCTGGTCAGACACCGCCGCCTGCACTGACCGCACTGGCTTCGCGGGCTATTTTGAGCAATAAATATACTCCCCCGGGTATCTAAAAACCCCGTTTATTTATAAGGACATCAACGGGGTTTTCTTAAAAAGAGGGGGGAGTATCTCTGAAATACGCGTTATACCATCACGACTTTGCGCATTTTTTGCGCAATATACATCAGACAAATCACGGTAATCAGAACGCAGGTGGCAAGCGCCATGCCTAGCGTCAGCGGATGCAGCACCTCACCTTTCAGTACCTGATTCATCATCTGATTCTGCGCCAGCACCGGCACCCATTTGAACCACGCCGGTTCGCGCCCCGGAAACAAAATCGGAATCAAGCTGACGAACGGGATGAACATCGTCACGATCTGATTGCGAACCTGCGCTTCTTTATAGCTTTTACAATCGAGCGCAATCGCGATCTGTAACGCCGCCATACTCGCCGCCAACGGCAACAGCACCATCAGAAAACCAATCGCATCCTTGATACCGAATTGAAACTCGGCGCGCAAAGTATCATTTTTAATCAGCCACTGCGACGGAAAGAAGCTGAAGATCGTCAACACCACCACGCCCATTCCTACTGCCGCCACCGCGCCCCATTTGCCTATCGCCAGTTGCCAGCCGCTGACCGGATTCATCATCAGCGGTTCGAGCGAACCGCGCTCACGTTCACCCGCCGTGGTATCAATCGCGGCGTACATGCCACCGATGATAATCGCCATCAATACCATCATCGGCAGCATTTCCGTGATCGATGCTTTGCGCTCTTCCGGCTTTTGCAAACGACGTTCTCTGACCTCGATCCGCTGCAATAATTCGGTGGAAATGCCGCGCATGGTCAAGCCCATCAGCGTGGTTTCCTGGGTGTAGGCTTCCAGCAAACGCTTGAGTGGTCGCAAGCCGAATTCGGCCTGACGGTTATTACTGTCATACGCGACTTCAAGGATGGCTTTATCGCCCGTCATCAGTTTCTTTTCGAAATCCTGCGGCACCAGTAACACCGGCTGATCCAGCTCTTTACTGCGCGATTTGGCTTCATAATCCAGCGGTGCCGCCTTGACCTGATATCCCTGCCGCAAAATGAAATTTTCCAGTTGCGGCGCATATTCAATACCCACCGCCAGCACCGTGCGCTTTTCTTCCTGTGACTCGACCTGCGATAACACCGTCGAGAAAATAAACAGCATCAGAGGAACGCCGAGCAGGGAACTCAGCAAGGCCGTCATCAAGGTACGGCGGTCGCGCAAAGCATCTTTTATCTCTTTGCGAAAAATCGTTAACATCGCTTTCATCCGCGCGCTCCCATCGTCACGTTATTCGTCACATTCGCAGTCTGCAAAAATGCCAGCTTCACGAAGGCATCTTCAAAATTATTTTCTTCCGCCTGTTGTAACAAGCCGGCAACAGTGCCGCGTGCCACATTTTTTCCTTGCGCCACGATG
The DNA here is from genome assembly GCF_018139565.1 of Cognatundibacterium rivi. Lineage (GTDB taxonomy): Bacteria > Pseudomonadota > Gammaproteobacteria > Burkholderiales > Burkholderiaceae_D > Undibacterium > Undibacterium rivi. The sequence continues at coordinate 659,084 of NZ_JAGSPK010000001.1, read as the reverse complement.
ACGACATCGTCACACAGACGTTCCACCTCCTGCATGATGTGGGTGGAAAAAATAATGCATTTGCCACCACCTTCAGCAGAACGCAGCCAGCGCAGAAATTCACGCAAGGCACGGGTCGCCACGACATCCAGGCCATTGGTTGGTTCATCAAGAATGATGTTCTTGGGATCATGTACCAATGCACGCGCCAGTGCCGTTTTCATACGCTCGCCCTGGCTGAAGCCATCGGTGCGCCGGTCGAGCAAGGCCCCCATTTCCAGCCAGTGCGATAACTGCTCAGTGCGCTGTTCTGCCTGCTCTGCAGACATGCCATGCAACAGACCGTAGTAATGAATATTCTCGCGCGCAGTCAGCCTTGGATAGAGTCCGCGCGCATCGGATAACACGCCCATCTGCGATTGCGTTGACGACACGCCCGCCTGCACCCTGATGCCATCGACCGTAATGTCACCGCGATCAGGATTCAGTAAGGCGGCGACCATGCGCAAGGTAGTCGTCTTACCGGCACCATTCGCACCCAGCAGACCAGTAATCGCACCGTCCTGCGCAGTAAAACTGACGCCATTCACAGCATTCACCACTTCATTTTTTTTCTTCATCAGCCCCAGCACACGCGCAATATCGGCCGCATTTTTTGTGCTAGCTTTTCCTTGCCTGACGAAAGTTTTATGTAAATCGTTGACGATAATCATGGCTGTACTTCCTTTCCGGCTTGCAGCGCTTGCCACGCTAACGGGCGTGGAATCTGACGGACGCAACTGCTATCCACTTTCAGCGCATCGGTATTTTCTTTTGCGTTCAGAAAACGATAAACCACATCGCGCACGCAGCCTTGTGCCAGCAAACCATGACCAGCGTTCTCTATCGTGATGTGCACGGCCTGTGAACCCAGTGCTTTCGCCACGGCGGCACCATGACGTATCGGCGTGACCGGATCAATACCTCCGCTCAGCAGCAACACCGGCGACTGAGCAGCAGGGATAGAGAAAAATTCCGCCGGGATACTGGCGCGCGGCCAGTTTTTACACGTGCGCTGATACATATCCGTCATCAGCTTTTCAAATTCATCTTTAGGTGCTGCCAGAGGACGAGCGAACATCTCGGAACACCAGACTGAAAAATGCATCCCGTAATTAATTCCCGCCGGCCCCGGCAGATTCGTCGCACCACTCAAGGTCACCAGTGGCTGATAGTTTCCCTGCCCCGCCTGCGTCAGTGCATACGGCAAACCAGCGACGGTTGTCGGTGCATACAAGGTCTTATGCACCAGACTCAAAAGAACGTCATGCGTCATGGTGAATTTCAACGGTGTGCCGAGTCGCGGATGCGTGACACTGACAGATTGCGGCATGCGCGTGCTTAAACTTTTCCATTGCTGTGCCAACGCCGGATACGCCGCGTTGCACGATGCATGCCGGGCGCAATCCTGAAACACTCCATCCAATGCGACCTGTGCATCCGCGGCGGGCAGACTCATGTCCGGCGGCACTACGCCATCGAGCACCATGCGCTTCACTGAAAGCGGAAATTGTCTGGCAAATTCAAGACCGACGCGGGTGCCATACGAGGCACCGACCAGATTAATTCTGTCGTACGCCTGTTGCTTGCGCACCGCTTCGATATCCTGCACCGCAATGCTGGTGCTGTAGTAGCGCAGATCCCCGTGTGGCAAGGTTTTTAAACGCACAAGGCAAGCGTCTGATTGCTTTTGCATCTGCACATCATCGGCAACCTCGGCAGAATTTTCCATTTCAGGACAAGCGAGCGACGCGCTGCGTCCCGTGCCGCGCTGATCGACAAACACCAGATCACGCCGCTTATTTAAACGACTTAACATTGCCTGACCAAAACCGGCAACGCTGATTGCACTCTGTCCCGGGCCTCCGGCCAGCAAAAACACTGCATCAGGCAGTTTATTTTTATCCTGCGAAGGCAACACGACATAATGCACATCGATTTTTTTGCCTCCCGGCTCAGCCGGATTCAACGGCCGTTGCACTTTTCCGCATCGTAATTCTTGGGGAAATTCAGGTAAGCGGCAGGGGCTGGTGACAGTATCAGCGGCGAACGAGGCGCCAGCTGAAAAAATACCAAAAACCGCAAGGAAAATATGCTTTCGCAAGGTGGTCTCCTGAAGAAACAATATCGAGGAGCGTAGTGTAAAGCGAACAATATATAAAAAGTCCGTCTTGCGATAAAACAACGAAATCAGCGACGAAAACCGTGACCACAGGGATGAGTCAATAATAGTGCGGTGGAGTGACAAATCATTTGTACAGAAAAACTCTGCAACAAAATGACGATGATTGATCAGAGCTGCAATTCCGCCTGTGCCAAAGAATTCAGCAAAGTTTTGATCGGCGCTGGTAAGCCCGCATCAGCTGCCTGCTGCAAATCCAGCCAGACATAATTGGCTTCAGTCACTTGCGGCGCATGCTGTGTCAGCTCGGCGAGCACCGTATGAATATGCAATTTGAAATGCGTGAAGACATGCTCAATCACTGGCAATTCACGACGAATTTCAATCTCACCAAAACGCGCAGCCAGCGCCAGCAAGGCGGGTGTCATCACCCTGAATGCCGCAGCAGTATCGCCAGTATCCTCCTCAGCACGGACGTATGGCTGCATGCCATCAACTTCGGGCAATGACAGCAAACCGCCCCAGATGCCGCTGTCGGGACGCCGTTCTAACAAAACCCGGTTCTGATCGAGCAGCAATAGCATCACAGCGCGCTTTTCTTTCGCTTGCTTTTTTGGCTTACGGGTTGGCAATTCGGCGGTACGGTCTTCGGCAAAAGCAACGCAGCGTGCCTGCAAAGGGCAACGTCCGCAAGCAGGGCTGCTACGGGTACACAAGGTGGCACCGAGATCCATCAGACCTTGTGTGTAGGCTTCAATACCCTCTTCCGGCAACAGCGCCAGCGCGCGCTGCCACATACTGTCCTCGATAACTTTACTACCGGGATAACCGGCAATACCGAATACCCGCGCAAAAACACGTTTGACATTGCCATCGAGTATGGCCGCCACCGTGCCATACGAAAACGCCGTAATCGCGGCGGCAGTAGAACGACCTATGCCCGGCAATTGTTCGAGCAAAGTCTGCTCCGCCGGAAATTGTCCCTGATATTTTTCCACCACCTGCTTTGCGCACTGATGCAGATTGCGGGCGCGGGTGTAATAGCCCAGCCCGCTCCAGTGCGCCATGACATCCTCGGCGGGTGCGGCGGCAAGGTCAAACACGGTGGGGAAGCTGAGTAAGAACTTCTGATAATACGGAATGACCGCGCTCACCTGCGTCTGCTGCAACATGATTTCGGATAACCAGACACGGTAGGCTTCGCGGCTTTGCTGCCAGGGCAAGCCATGCCTGCCATGCTGTTTCTGCCACCGTATCACCGTCGCAGAAAAATCGGGGTCAACAAATTCGGGATGAATAAAATTGGCGGCCGCAGCCGCCGGAATACGACGTTTCATTAATTCTCAGCTTATGCCGCGACCTTCAGGTTTTTCAAGTCCGCGCTCAATGCTGCTTTCAAGTTGTCCTGCATCTGTTGCAAGCCCTGCTTCTGTGCATCAACCTCAGCCTGCAGCGCTTCGAAAGACGCAATTTTATCTTCCAGACTATCGGTCGCAACGTGTATCCGTTGTATCGACTGCATACGGTTTTTCAGCTGATTTTTGTGTTCACGAATTTGCGCTTCTAAGGGCGCCATCACCACTTTCTGCCAGGCTTCCACATCTTTATTCGCCTGTAAAAAGTTTTGCTTCACACGCGCAGCAACGGAATCAAAAAATTTACGCATCAGGGCGACGCGGGTATTCGTCAGCATCGTCGTCGCGTTAAATTGTTTTTGATACACGACTTCAATCGCGTCCAGTTCTTTGATGTATTTATCCAGAGAAAACGGCATCGGTGCAGATAAAGCCAGACCATGTTCGGTCGAGAATTTACGGTACATCACGACCATCATTTCTGAGATTTCATCAGTCTTCTTATTCGACTCAATCAGATTCAGGCGCACCTGTGCAAAGAAGTGTTTGATCGACTCGCGCAAACCCAGCGACAAATAACTTTTCTCCATCGCTTCACGGGTCTTGCGTATCTCTTCACGCAAAATATCCATGCCGAGATTGGTGTAGACCTCGGTCGACAAGCGCGTGAAGACGGAACGTGTTCCTTGCATACGGATCAGGCTCGCATCAAATTCTTTTTTCTCGGCGTCGACACGTTTCATCATGTGTTCGATCACGTTCATATTTTTGCCGCGCAAGCCTTTGAGCTCCAGCATCTGCTCCACCACATTCCGGCCGCGCGAAGAAATGATGGCCTGTTGCGTAGCAGCGATTTCGTGGATATCGGATTCCAGTTGGGCGCGGATGATGTCTTGTTTAGCCGGAATCAACTCTTTCGATAACGCGTATTCCAGTGCGGGCAAGCGGGTTTTCGCCAGTAAAGGCGCGTCTTTGTTAATCTTGGCGACCAGCCCTTTTTGTGCCGACACAGGGAAAATCTGCTTTTCTTCAATCGCCAACGTATGCGCAACGGTAGTCACCTGACGCGACAACTGCTTTTCAATTTCTTCCGGTGTGCGCAACTCGTCCCACATGCTGTCGATCTTGTTCAGTACGACCATGCGCCCTGGCCCGCCACCGATATGGTTGCGCCAGACATCAATATCACTCTTCGTGACACCGGTGTCAGCTGCCAGAATGAACAAGACAGCATGCGCATTCGGAATCAGATTCAGCGTCAGTTCAGGCTCAGTACCGATCGCATTCAAGCCCGGCGTATCAACAATGATCAGGCCTTCTTTTAACAAAGGATGAGGGAAGTTCACGATGGCATGGCGCCATTGAGAAATTTCCACCATACCGTTTTCGTCGATTTCCAGCGCGGCATCCGGGTCATCTTCATCAAACAAACCATATTGTTTGGCCATCTCGATGCTGACTTTTTTCGTCAGACTGACTTGCTTGAATGCTTCCAGCATGCCATCACCGGAACTGATATTCAGCGGCAGCACTTTCCAGACATGGCTCTGGCCTTTGTATTCGCTGGTGGACTGCGCCTCGGCACGCGTCTCTATCGGCAACAGACGGATGCATGGCGGAATCGTATCGTCATACAGTAATTCTGTCGGACACATCGTCGTGCGCCCTGCAGAAGACGGCAAAATGCGCTGACCGTAATCGGCAAAAAAAATCGCGTTAATCAATTCAGATTTACCGCGCGAAAATTCGGCCACAAAAGCGATCGACAATTTATCATCAACCAGACGCTCCATCAGACGCGCAAGTCGCTGGTCTGTCGCCGTATCGGCCATATCCGATCCATTCGTCCAGGCGCGATACTGTTCAAGTGCACGTACAACTCCCTTGCGCCACTCACTGTATTCTTGGAATTTTTGGACCAGATTGCTCATGTTTCCCTCGGTTAATTTCTTATTCGTTCAAGTATATATGGATGGACGAAAAAACACCCGTAAATCCAGCTTTCACTCACAATTCGAAACACAAATGCGACAGGATTTACGCAAAGTTGTGCTGGCCAGGCTAAAAAGCTTTTTTCTGCTTTGGGAAACATCGCTGGTAAGCGACGTCCGTTTCGCCAGCAGGCAACATGTTGCCTGAAACCCAGGTTACACCGGTGACGAAGACATTACGAAATAGTACGGCCAGGAGTCATAACGCCGCCGGGGTGGTTTTACATAAGTCCTATGCGATTTCTATGCGATTTATTTCTGACAATGCGGGCAATAAAAGCTGCTGCGCTGCCCTTGCAATATTTTGCGCACAGTATGCCCGCAAAGTCGGCAATCTTCACCTGCGCGATCATAGACGAAGTAATTTTGCTGAAAATAGCCGCTTTGTCCGTCAACGCCGACGAAATCTTTTAACGTGCTGCCGCCCTGCTGTATCGCGGCGGCTAAAGTTTCGCGTATCGCCTCGGCCAACAAACGATAACGGGCAAGACTAATGCGTTTTGCCTGAATTTTGGGGTTAATTTTTGCTTTAAACAGACTTTCCGATGCGTAAATATTGCCAACGCCGACCACGATATCGCCCGCCAGCAAGACCTGCTTGATCGCAGCACTGCGCTGCCGGGTCTGGCGAAACAGTAATTCTGCATTGAACTGATCTTCCAGCGGTTCAACACCCAGATTTTTCAGCAAGACGTGATGCTCGAGATCACCATCCTCCAAGGCATGCCAGAGCACCGCGCCAAAACGACGCGGATCCGTCATCCGCAACGCCTGCCCGCCGACAACAATATCAATGTGATCGTGTTTTTCTGGTGGCGTGGTCGCTGGCAAAATACGTAAATGCCCCGACATACCTAAATGAATCAGCACCGTACCGTGCTGAAAATGGAGCAACAGATATTTACCGCGCCGTCCTGTCGCAAGTATGGTGTGCCCCGTCAGCAAGGCAGGTAAATCTGCGGGAAAAGGCCAGCGTAAGCCCGCGCGCCGCATAATCACATTGGTCACCCGCTGTCCCGTTAAATGGGGCGCAACGCCACGACGTGTCACTTCAACTTCAGGTAATTCGGGCATAGTCTGGAACTTTTATATCAATGAAGTTTCTAATTTTTCAGAGTACAGACAAAAAGTAAGGCGATGGCGCATGTGCGTGAACAGCGTCATCGCTATGTACAATTTGAAACAGGGTCAGGCGTGTCAGCTCCCACGCGTTGGCTACTTCGGCGTAAAATCAGCCATCCACAGTTCATTTCGGGTTCGTCTTGAAAACTATCTCTGCATTTGTCACCACATCTATTGTATCCGTACTTCGTCCGGCGGCTTACCTCGGTTGCGCCGCGCTGCTGTCGGCCTGTGCCGGTATCGGCGGATTACATAATTTTAAATCCGAAGACACCCATCATGTCAGCGATGCAGCGAAAGCGGCCCTGTCTGCCGATCAGGATCTGAACGGTGCCAGCCCGGCGATTGTCGAAAACAAAGATAAGCTCCCCGCCGTCGCTCTGACAGACGAGTTGTTATACAAAATACTGACAGCAGAAATCGCGTATCAACGCGGTAACTGGCAGGCGGCGTATATCACTCTGATGAGCACCGCGCAGCAAACCAGTGACCCGCGCCTGGCAAAACGTTCAGCGGAAATCGCCCTGAGTGCGAAGCAACCCGGCGAAGCGCTGGCAGCGATCCGTCTGTGGCGCGAACTGGCACCAAACTCAAATGAAGCAACCCAGTATTATCTGGGCTTCATGGTCATGAATAATAATCTGGGCGAAATCCAGAAAGTGTTTTCAGAAAAGCTCAAAGAAGCTGACCCGAAACAATACGGCGTCATCATGTTGCAAACCCAGCGTCTGCTGGCACGCGGACGCGATAAAAATGCCGCATTTGACGTTCTGGAAGAAACCTTAGCGCCCTACAAATCACTGCCGGAAGCCCATCTGGCGCTGGCGCAAGGCGCTTACAGCAAGGGTGACAACAAGCGTGCCGTCGAAGAAGCGCAACTGGTTCTGAAAACCAAAACCGATTCGCAACTGGCGATACTCACCATCGCGCAGGCATCTTCGCAAAAAGACGCGGCGAAAGCGATGGCGGCATTTCTTGCCAAAAACCCGGATGCGCGCGATGTCCGTCTGGCTTACGCCAGCATCCTGATCGATTTAAAACAACTGGATAAAGCGAGCACGGAATTTGAACATCTCCTGCGCGACAAACCCGATGATCTAAGCGCAATTTACACGCTCGGTTTGCTGGCGATGGAGAAAAAGCAGCCGCAACAAGCCGAAGAATATTTCATGCAGCATCTGAAAATCGTCGAAACCAAAGGTGAAGACCGCGACACCACACCAGTATTGCTGAATCTGTCCAGAATCGCGTTCGAACGCAAAGACTACAAAGCCGCGCAAGAATGGCTGAGCAAGGTTGAATCCTTTGATGGGCGCAATTCTGCGTGGTTTAACGTGCAGATGCGTCGGGCCAATTTATATGCCCGCGATGGCAAGCTCGACAGTGCGCGACAATTGCTGAAAGACCTCAAACCGGCAAATACGTCTGAACAACTGCAGATCATACAAACCGAAGCGCAGATTCTGCGCGACAGCGGTCTGCCAACAGAAGCCGATCAGGTTCTGCAAAACGCGATCAAAACCCATCCGGATAATGCCGACCTGCTGTATGACTACGCCATGCTGCTCGAATCACAATCAAAGTATGCGGAAATGGAACAGGTTTTACGGCGCGTGATCAGCATTGAGCCAAAAAGCCAGCACGCCTACAATGCGCTAGGCTACTCGTTTGCCGACAGAAATATCCGCCTTGATGAAGCACTGACGCTGATAGCAAAGGCGAACGAATTATCGCCAGATGATCCGTTCATTCTGGATAGTTTAGGTTGGGTGAAATTCCGCCTCGGGCAATTTGATGACGCAGAAAAAGCCTTGCGCCGCGCTTATGAATTACGCTCCGATACCGATATTGCCGCCCATCTTGGCGAGCTGTTATGGACGCAAGGCCAGAAAGATGCAGCGCGCAAAATATGGCGTGAAGGTCGCACCAAAGACCCGAAAAACACTTCCCTGAAAAATACGCTGGAACGCCTGAATGTGAAGCTGTAAGCGCTCAGTCAAGACCTACAGATAATGCATATACTCCGGTGGGGTATATGCATTATTTTTAAGATAGTCCAATAAAATAAAGGGTTTCAGAGCAACATGAACAGATACTCCCGCATTTTCATGCTTCTGACAGGCATATCCGGTACGCTTCTCAGCAGTGCCTGCAGCAGCCTTCCGCCAGCGACAACCAACAGCGCAGAACGACTGCACAGCGCCAGCCGCAACTATCAGGAAACCATACACCTGAGCGGTAAAATCTCGGTGCGCTACGAACACAACAACAAGCCACAAAATCTGCCCGGCAGTTTCGAGTGGGAACAAACCGGCAACAGCTTGCAGATCACATTGTTCTCTCCGGTCGGACAAACAATCGCCAAAATCACCCAGAACGAGCGCGGCGCATTACTCGAACAAGAAGGCAAAATGCCGCAGCAGGCCGACAATCTGGATCAACTGCTTGCCGATGCTCTGCGCTGGCCGCTGCCGGTGTCCGGTATGCGCGACTGGCTGCAAGGCTTTGTCCGTCAGCCTGACGGCAACAGAACTGCACTGCTTGCCGCCGACCAGACCATCAGCAGCGACGGCTGGAATATCCGCTACGCCAGTTGGCACGAATCGACAAATTCACCCAAACGCATTGATTTAAATCGCTACACCACGAGTGCTGGTGAAGTAACCCTGAACATTTTTATTGAAGCGCCACAGAACCCATGACGCAACAACTCCTTGCCTGCCCGGCCCCTGCCAAACTGAATTTATTCCTGTATGTGACCGGTAGGCGTGCCGATGGCTACCACTTGCTGCAAACTGCGTTTCAACTGATAGACCGCTGCGATACGCTGGATGTTGAAGTTCGTAACGATGGTCAGATCATCCGCACGAATGACATTCCCGGTGTGCCAGCAGAAGCCGATCTGATCGTGCGCGCTGCGCGACTGCTGCAAAAAAAAACCGCATGCCCGCTCGGCGCCAATCTGACACTGCATAAAATTCTGCCTATGGGTGGCGGACTGGGCGGCGGTTCCTCCGATGCCGCGACGACGCTGATGGCGCTGAATCAGTTGTGGCACACAGGCCTGAGCAAAACTGAACTGATGTCGCTGGGCTTGCAGCTCGGCGCCGATGTACCGTTTTTTATCTTTGGCGAAAATGCTTTTGCGGAAGGCGTTGGCGAAGAATTACAGGCAATTCAGACGCCGGAACGCTGGTTCGTTGTCATCGAACCCGGCGTGCAAGTGCCGACTCCTGCAATTTTTTCGGCAAAGGAGTTGACAAGAGACAGTAAGATCGTCAGAATAGCGGACTTTTCCAGCAATGCAGAAATGTTCTGGAAAAACGATCTGCAAACAGTTGCCTGCGCAATGTTTCCTGAGGTTGACGAAGCGGTTAGATGGCTGTCACAATTCGGAAACGCGAAGATGACAGGATCAGGATCTTGTGTTTTTTGTGCTTTTGCCGACGAATCGGCAGCAGACAAAGTGATAGCGCAAATGCCTGAACGCTGGACATCGTGGAAAGCAAAAGCACTGAATCGCCATCCTATGGATGAATGAAGCAGAAGTAAAAAAGATTTGGTCTGATGCCGATTTGACGCTAAAATAGCGGTCGATTCTGGACGACAGACAAACGGTTGAGTAGGGGAGTCGCCAAGCTGGTTAAGGCACCGGATTTTGATTCCGGCATGCGAAGGTTCGAATCCTTCTTCCCCTGCCATTAAAATTAAAGCCGCCGCATAGATTCTGCGGCGGCTTTTTTAGTTTTTACTTTCGGTTTTTTTGCAAAAAGTCTATGCAAAAAGATCAGGTCCTCACAAAATTCAGCCAATAGGTCCCGCCATGGCAAACGCGCGCGCAAATGACAACATGATGGTCTTCACTGGCAATGCCAATCCGGCATTAGCAGCTGGAGTCGTCAAACAACTCGGCATCCCTCTCGGTAAAGCAGATGTTTCAAAATTCTCTGACGGTGAAGTCATGGTCGAGATCAATGAAAACGTCCGTGGTAAAGATGTCTTCGTTTTACAATCCACCTGTGCTCCAACCAACGACAACCTGATGGAAATCATGTTGATGGTCGATGCACTGAAACGTGCTTCCGCTGGTCGCATTACAGCAGCCATTCCTTACTTCGGTTACGCCCGTCAGGACCGCCGTCCTCGCTCAGCGCGTGTCGCGATTTCCGCCAAAGTGGTGGCGAACATGCTGGAAGAAGCAGGCGTTGACCGCATCATGATCATGGATTTGCACGCCGATCAGATTCAGGGTTTCTTCGACATTCCGGTAGATAACATCTACGCATCGCCAATTTTGCTGGGCGATCTGGTCTCGAAAAACTATGACAACCTGCTGGTTGTTTCACCTGACGTCGGCGGTGTGGTACGTGCCCGCGCACTGGCAAAACGCCTCGGCTGCGATCTGGCAATTATCGATAAACGCCGTCCGAAAGCCAATGTGTCAGAAGTCATGAACATCATTGGTGAAGTCGAAGGTCGTAACTGCGTGATCATGGATGACATGGTTGATACCGCAGGTACGCTGACCAAAGCAGCAGAAGTATTGAAAGAACGTGGCGCCAAGAAAGTGCTGGCGTATTGTACGCATCCGGTATTATCCGGCCCGGCCATCCAGCGCATTACCCAATCACCGCTCGATGAGCTGGTGGTGACGGACACGATTCCATTATCCGAGGCAGCACGCGCCTGCCCGAAAATCCGTCAACTGTCTTGCGACAGCTTGCTGGCAGAGACTTTCCGCCGTATTACCAAAGGCGAATCAGTTATCTCCCTGTTCACGGATTAATTTTTACCGGTTTCGGCGCTGTCGTTTATCTGACGGCGCTTTTTTATGAATCCCTGGTCGCGGGGATTCTTTATCGCAAAACGACAAACCGTTTTGCATTTTTTGGAGTAACACCATGAAAGTTATCGCATTTGCACGCAAAGAACAGGGGACCGGAGCGAGCCGCCGCCTGCGCAATGCTGGCCAAACACCTGGCATCATCTACGGCGGCACTGAAGCACCAGTCGCTATCACGCTGGATCACAATGCCCTGTACCATGCATTGAAAAAAGAAGTATTCCACTCCTCCATTCTGGATCTGGAAGTTGACGGTAAAGTAGAAAAAGTTCTGTTGCGCGACTTCCAAGTTCACGCATACAAACAATTGGTATTGCACGCTGATTTCCAACGCGTAGATCCAAACAAAGAAATCCACGTTAAAGTGCCTCTGCACTTCGTGAACGCTGACGTATCCCCAGCTGTGAAAACTTCTGGCGCAGTCATCAGCCACGTAGCAGTTGAGCTGGATGTATCCTGCCTGCCAGCAAACCTGCCAGAATTCGTTGAAGTTGACCTGTCCAAACTGGAAGCTGGTCAATCTATCCACGCATCTGGTCTGAAACTGCCAAAAGGCGTAACAGCAGTTGTACACGGTGGTGATATCACTATCGCTATCGCAACTGTACCAGCAGGTGCAGTTTCTGCTGAAGCTGAAGCCGGTACTGAAGCGAAGTAATTCTCACGAATTGCTCTCGTTTTAACGCTGTAAAAGCCACCTTACGAGGTGGCTTTTTTATTTTCACAGCAACATGGACTCAGTCTCCTGCCCTTTCACGCATACCGGCAAGATCGCATGCCACCGTGTAAAAAGTGTCTATCGATATGCAATAGAAATATAGTCCCCCTCGGGCTAAGCAGATACACTATTGTCCGGGCGTTATGCCACTTACACCAGACATGACATCACGGAGAATTTGCGTGTTATTACAGAAAAAATTGGGACTGTCACTATTCTTTGCTGCCAGCATCGGCGCTCTCGGCCTCGCCGCCACGCTCCCGGCGCATGCGCAGATTGCAGCGAATATTCGTTACGACACCAATTTCCCCATCATCAGCCCGGTCAGCAGTCGTCATGGGATGGTTGCGACTGAACAGGCGCTGGCCAGTGAAGTCGGTGCACAGATACTCGCGCAAGGCGGCAACGCTGTCGATGCCGCGGTCGCCACCGGATTCGCTCTCGCAGTTGTGCTGCCGAACGCCGGTAACATTGGCGGCGGCGGCTTCATGCTGATTCACGATACACGTTCAGGAAAACAGATCGCTCTCGATTTCCGTGAAAGCGCGCCTGCAAAAGCCCACAAAGACATGTATCTCGACGCCAGCGGCAACGTGATTCCCGGCAGCTCCACCCATAGTCATCTGGCGATAGGCGTGCCCGGCACCGTCGCAGGCCTAGAACTCGCACTCAGCAAATACGGCAGCATGAAACTGAAAGACGTCATCGCCCCCGCGATTCGTCTGGCGGAGCAAGGATTCAGTGTCACACCGTATCTCGCCACGTTGCTACAAGCCGAACGTGATCATCTTGGCAAATGGCCATCCAGCCGCGCGATTTTTTTTAGAGATGGACGACCGCTGCAGGCGGGTGAAAAGCTGGTTCAAAAAGATCTTGCGCATTCGCTGCGCCTGATCGCCGCGCAGGGTGCCAAAGCATTTTACGAAGGCGAGATTGCAAAGAAAATCGTCGCCGAAGTGCAGCAGCATCAAGGTTTTATCAGCGCCAGCGATCTGAAGAATTACAAGGCGATAGAACGCCAGCCAGTCAAAGGCAATTATCGCGGCTACGAGGTCGTTTCCATGCCGCCGCCCAGCTCCGGCGGTGTACATATCATTCAAATGCTGAATATGCTGGAACACTATCCACTCGGGCAACAAGGCGCCAACAGCGCGCAGACCTTACATCAGCTCAGTGAAGTGATGAAGCTCGCTTACGCAGACCGCTCAGAATATCTGGGTGACCCAGATTTCTACAAGGTTCCGCAAAAAGGTCTGACTGCGCGCAGCTACGCTGATGAACTCGTCAAAAAAATTAATCCTGAGCGCGCCACACCGTCAGCAGAAATCAAGCCGGGCCAGCCACAAGCCTATGAAAGCGATCAGACCACGCATTACAGCGTCGCGGATCAGTTCGGCAACGTCGTCGCAACGACCTACACCCTGAATCTGAATTTCGGCAGCGGCATCGTCGCCAGCGGCACCGGCATCGTATTAAATGATGAAATGGATGATTTTTCCGTCAAAGCCGGCGTACCGAATGCATTCGGACTGATAGGCGGTGCTGCCAATGCGATACAGGCAGGCAAGCGCCCGCTGAGTTCGATGTCACCGACGATAGTGTTAAAAGACGGCAAACCGTTTCTGGTTACCGGTAGCCCCGGCGGCAGCCGCATCATTACCACCACGCTGCAAACGATTTTAAACGTGATTGATCACGGCATGAACGTCGCTGAGGCAACGATCGCGCCGCGTATCCATCAGCAATGGATGCCGGATCAGCTGTATTTTGAAAAAGGCGTCAGCGCAGACACTTTAAAAATACTGGCAGACAAAGGCCAGAATCTGAAGCAAGCGCCGGTGATAGGAAAAACCCAGACCATACAAATCCTTGACGGCAAGTTTTACGGTTTTTCTGATTCGCGCAATCCCGATGGTAAAGCGCTGGGATTTTAAAAAGCGGCGTTGCTGATTGCATCGCGAGGCGCTTCGAGGGCGCATCAAGGCAACTTGTTGTTACGCCCTCGCCTTCCCTGTTTAGATGCGGAATCAGCTCTTCCGCATCATCAAAAACACCGATTTTCAGCATACTCCCCCTCATTTTTATCAAATTCACGCTCTTGTCAGCGAAAAATAAGGGGGTAAATATATACTCCCTGGGAGTATATAAAGCCCATAAAATGCCGAAAATAGCCTCGTCCACAGATATTACTCAGGCCAGACATCCGGTTTCGGTCATGATCTGCGTCATAGGGATGTCGTGTTCGCCCGGCGTAAAGTCGGCGCAAGCGCATTGATATGCGATGCCGAGGCTGACAGCATCTGGCAAGCCAGGCAGGGTTCTGTCGTAATACCCACCACCATAACCGAGACGATAGCGTGCGGTATTAAAACCAACGCAGGGAATCAGCAATGCGGCTGGCGTCACCAGATGATCGCGTTGCGCCGGTAAGGGAATACCGTAATCATCCTTCAGCATCGCATCCCCTTCACGCCAGGCAAGAAAGTGCAAAGGCGCGTCTTTCGCGCTAACCCAGGGCAATGCGAGTTGTATGCCCATCGCCGCAATTGCAGCGTAGCAAAACCGCAGATCCGGCTCGGCCTGTATCGGCCAGTAAACGGCCAGACTGGCGGGTTTTTCCTGACGACACCACGCGAGTAAATGATCTGCGATCTGTGCGTCCCATTGCTGGCGCACAACTGCGTCAAGCTGACGACGGTAATCTAATAAATTTCGTCGCAAGGCACTGCGATTCTGGTGAAGTTCTGCGAGGCTGGTGTGTCCGCTCTGAGGTGGCTGTGTCATACTGTCAGAAATAGATTTTGATAGCGATGCAAAGATGTCTGTGAAAAATAAATTAGCGCAATGTAGCCTCGTGATCTTAGCAGGTTTGAGTGTTTTGCCCTGTGCGTATGCAGCCTCTCCCAAAAAGAGTTTCATCAATGATGATGATCGCTTCATGGCCTTACGCGATGCAGGCTTGCATGAAGATGCGGCAAGTGCCGAACAACATGCGCCGGCACTCGCGCAATATGACATTCCTTCGTATGTTGATTACTACCGCCTGCGTTCGCATCTGCAGCGGGCATCGAATACAGAATTCCGCGAATTTATCAGTAAATATGAAGGCAGCGCCATCGCAGACCGCTTGCGCAATGACTGGTTATCTTTGTTAGGCAAGCGCGGCGAATGGGATTTATTTGATCAGCAATATCCGCAGTTTGTGGTCGCTGACGATAATCAATTGCGTTGCTATGCGCTGTTATCGAGAGCATATAAACAGCAGAAAGTCGCCAGCGAAGCCAAAGCCTTACTGAATGCGCCGCGTGATTATGGCGAGGGCTGCTACAGTCTGGTGAGTTATCTGGCGGCGAACGGCCAGCTCAGTCAGGCAGATTTGTGGACACAGATACGCATGGCAGCAGAATACGGTGCAGTACCACTGGCACAACGTCTGGGGAAATTGCTGGATTTGCCGGAAAAAAAATTGAGCGCGGCACTGGAAAAACCGGCGAGTCTGTTAAAAACAGGACCGGAAAATAACCGGATTTCCAAAGAGTTGTTTGTCATCGCTCTTGGACGCGCAGCGAAATCAGATCCTGAAGACGCAGCAGAAAAATTATCCCGCTTCAGCGCCAAACTCAACGACAGCGAGCGCGCGAATGCGTGGGCACAGATTGCCTTACAGTCAGCGCTGAAATTAGAACCGGAAGCGCTGGCTTACTGGGTGCGCGCAGATGGCGCCACCTTGTCGCAGGAAGCTTACCAATGGCGGGTGCGCACTGCCTTGCGTGAAGGCGACTGGAAAATCGTCAAGACAACAATCGCACTGATGCCTGTCTCACTGAAAAATGAACCAGCGTGGATTTACTGGCTGGGACGTGCGCTGAAAGCCGAAGGAAAAAACGAAGAGGCACGGCAATTATTTGCCAGCATCGCCGATCAGATTCACTTCTACGGCCAACTCGCGCTCGAAGAAAACGGTCAGAAAGTCGGCGTCCCCCTGACCTCCAGACCGGTCACGGCTGAGGAACTGGCGGCGGTGGAACGCAATCCGAATTTACAACGTGCGCTGAAATTTTATTCCATGAATCTGCGACTCGAAGGCACCCGGGAATGGAACTGGGAATTACGCAAAATGACAGAACGACAGCATCTGGCTGCAGCAGAACTGGCGCGTAAAAACAATATGCTGGATCGCATGGTGAATACCTCCGACCGCACCCGGGGCGAATTCGATTTCAACCAGCGTTATCCAACCCCGTTCAATGACAGCATGTACAAAACCACGCAGGCGCTCGGGCTTGATATGGCGTGGGTGTATGGTCTGATCCGTCAGGAATCGCGGTTCGTCATGCATGCAAAATCGCATGTCGGCGCATCGGGGCTGATGCAGATCATGCCAGCGACCGCGCGCTATGTTGCGAAAAAAATTGGCCTAGGTAATTTTGTGCCGGATCAGGTCAATGATATCGATACCAATATCGCTCTCGGTACGAATTACCTGAATATGGTGCTGACCGATCTGGGTGGTTCACAGGCGCTGGCGTCCGCCGCCTATAACGCAGGGCCTGGCCGTCCGCGCGCGTGGCGGGCAAAGCTGACGCGGCCGGTCGAAGGTGCCATTTTTGCGGAAACTATTCCGTTTGCAGAAACCCGCGGCTACGTCAAAAATGTCTTATCCAATGCGACCTATTACGCGGCATTGTTTGAGAAAAAACCACAATCGCTGAAAGCCCGTCTCGGCATCGTCGTGCCCAAAGGCATGTCTGCCAACGATGCCGAAATACCTGAAGAGTCTACAAACAATGCAAGATACTGAAATGCTTCCCGCGCTGGCTGCGCTGATGGATGAACGCCGTTCCCGTATGGTGCTGGTGATAGGCAATAAAAATTACTCATCGTGGTCCATGCGTGCATGGGTCACCATGAAAGCCTTTGGTGTTCCATTTGAAGAAATCCGCATACATCTCGATCAGGCAGATACCACGGCAAGGATTTCAGAATATTCGGCGGCCGGAAAAGTGCCGGTGCTGATCGCCAACGATATTACCGTCTGGGACTCGATGGCGATTTGCGAGTTTTTAGCTGAACAGTTCTCTTTATTAAATTTATGGCCGGAAGACACAGCCGCGCGTGCGTTTGCACGCAGCATCTGCGCTGAAATGCATGCCGGATTTTCTTCGCTGCGTTTTGACATGCCGATGAACATCCGCGCAGAGCTGCATGGCAAAGGCCATACCCCAGGCGCACAGGCAGATATAGGCCGGATTTGCGAAATCTGGGAAGATTGCCTCGCACGCTTCGGTGCCCATGAATTTTTATTTGGCGCATTCTCCATCGCCGACGCGTATTTTGCGCCAGTCGTCACGCGCTTTAAAACTTACGGCGTTTCCTTAGCACCTGCACTGCAAGCGTATGCTGACCGGGTCTGCGCGCACCCGGCTGTAGCACAATGGATATTGGAAGCCAGGGCCGAGACAGAATCTGCCCCCTGGCATGATGCCCGCCCACCCAAATGAGTACGAAGCAAATCTATATCGTCGGCGGTGCTGTCCGTGACTCACTGTTGGGGTTGCCAGTACAGGATAGGGATTATGTCGTCGTCGGCAGTACCCCGGAAGAAATGATCCGGGATGGTTTTCAGGCCGTGGGTAAAGACTTTCCGGTTTTTCTGCATCCGAAAACCCATGAAGAATATGCGCTTGCACGCACTGAACGTAAAACCGCAGCGGGCTACAAAGGCTTTGTTTTTCATACCGATGCCGATGTCACGCTGGAACAGGATTTAATCCGACGCGATCTGACGGTGAACGCGATGGCGCAAGACAGCAACGGTCAGATTACTGATCCGTTTGGTGGTCAGCAAGATTTGCAACGACGCGTATTACGACATGTCTCTGCCGCCTTTGCGGAAGATCCTGTGCGCATATTGCGGGTTGCGCGCTTTGCTGCACGCTTCGCCTTACCGCCGCACGATTTCACGGTTGCAGAAGAAACCAACGCCCTGATGCAAGAAATGGTCGCAGCCGGTGAAGTCGATGCGCTGGTGCCAGAGCGCGTCTGGCAAGAGCTGGCGCGCGGCCTGATGGAAGTCAAACCTTCGCGTATGTTTGAAGTCTTGCGCGCCTGCGGTGCGCTGAAACGACTACTACCCGAACTGGACGCACTCTGGGGCGTGCCGCAACCGGAAAAACATCATCCCGAAATTGATACCGGCGTTCACGTCATGCTGGTCGTCGATTATGCGGCGCAACAGGGATATTCGCTGCCGGTTCGGTTTGCCGCCCTGCTGCATGATCTGGGTAAAGGTACGACACCGCCGGAACTCTGGCCTAAACACCACGGTCACGAGGAGCGCAGTGCAAAGCTGGTGGATATCGTTTGCCAACGTTTGAAAGTGCCGTCAGATTGCCGCGATCTGGCTTACATGACCGCGCGCGATCATGGCAATGTAGGGCGAGCGTTCGATATGCGCGCATCGACGATCGTTGATTTTCTGACCCGCAATGATGCATTCCGTAAGCCACTACGGTTTAGCGACATGCTGCGGGCGGCCGAATGTGATTGCTTTGGTCGTGCGGGTCTTGCAAACACAGAATTTCCACAAACGGCGTTTTTAGAACAAGCACTGAATGCAGCGCAGCAAGTGAATGGCGGTGAAATTGCACAGCTCTGTAAAGATCAGCCCAAACGCATCCCGGAAGCCATACGCGAGGCCAGAATTGCGGCGGTGCAACAGATTAAAAAACAGATGCCACTCTCACATTGACAATGTTTTCTGGAATAATCAGGTCAGATCGCCTACAATGCTTTGTGCACTGCACAAATTCTATTTGCAGTAAGGACATGTCATGAATCCTACCGATATTTTCCCCATTAATTTCAATGAACATTCCGGCAGCAACAAGCCTGCTGTCTACGTCAAAGAATTGTCTGAAAAAGACCGGCACCGCATACTCAAACATTTTCTGGCATTGGAAGAAAGTGATCGTTTACTGCGTTTTGGCACCTACCTGCCGGATCCCATGATAGAGAAATATGTCAATGGCCTGGACTTTTCCCGGGACAAGGTATTCGGCGTGCTGAGTCGTAACTTCCGGCTGGTCGGCGTCGGCCATCTGGCGTTTGCACCACGCAGTGAAAAAGATGAAGCCACCGATAAAGATACGGTTGCTGAATTTGGGGTTTCGGTAACCAAATCAGCACGTGGTAAAGGTGTTGGTGCCAAGCTGTTTGAACGCGGCGCGATTCATTGTCGCAATGCCGATGTGGATACCTTGTACATGCATTGTCTGTCGTCAAATCAGACGATGATCCATATCGCCAAGAAAGCCGGCATGGAAATCCAGCGCGAATACGGCGAGGCCGATGCCTATCTGAAATTATTACCAGCCGATGCAGTCAGCGTGCTGAAAGAAGCGGTGCAGGAACAAGTCGCCGCCATTGATTACTCGATCAAAGCGAATACCCGTGCCGCCGTCAAATGGCTCAGACACTTACCGGGTATGGGTAACCACCCTGAAAAAAAATAATCCCCCCGGCGAATCAGACACTCGCTGATTTGCCGTCAAGCCGTGCCTGACACTGGCATGGCCGTCGTCTCTTTGATCTGCTGCAATGCAAAGCTGGATTTCACATCCAGCACCGACGGATGACGCAATAAGGTTTCCATCATGAAGCGCGAAAAATGATTCATGTCTTCGACATGCACGCGCAACAAATAGTCCATTTCCCCCGTCATCGCGTAACACGCCACCACTTCTGGCCATTGCCCTACCGATGCAGAAAAATCGTCCCGTGGCGAACGTGAGCCACTCTTGCCGGGTAAATCATTGTGTTTTTCCAGGCGTACATTCACGTACGCGAGCAAACCCAGTCCGATCTTGGCGGGCTCAAGCAAAGCCACATACTTGCGGATCACGCCACTCTCTTCCAGTCGTTTAATGCGACGCAGACAAGGCGAAGGTGACAGATTCACGCGCTCCGCGACTTCCTGATTCGTCAGCCGCCCATCGGCCTGCAAGATCGCCAGAATTTTACGGTCAATTTTATCGAGAGGAATTTCAGCCATTATTTGCCAATATTTAAAATAAATAAGACATATTATTGCTCAAATAAGAAATACCTTAGGTTATTTTGAAATTTAATGGCGCATTTGCCAGACTATACTGCTCGTTTGATCTACATCAAAACACGCATAACGACGTGCCGATGCAGACCCGGACGAATTAATACAGGAGACACGCATGACTTTCCAGACTTGGGAAAACCCTATGGGGACAGACGGTTTTGAGTTCATCGAATACGCTGCACCAGACCCAAAAGCACTCGGCGAATTATTTGTCACCATGGGCTTTACCGCCATCGCCAGACACCGCACCAAAGATGTCACGCTGTTCCGCCAGGGCGATGTGAATTTCATCATCAACGCTGAAAAAGACTCTTTTGCTCAAAAATTTGCGCGCAAGCATGGTCCGTCGGTATGCGCTTTCGCGTTCCGCGTCAAAGATGCAAATGCCGCCTACAAACGCGCGCTGGAATTAGGTGCCTGGGGCTTTGATAACAAAACCGGCCCGATGGAATTAAACATTCCAGCGATCAAGGGCATCGGCGATTCACTGATTTACTTCGTAGATCGCTGGCACGGTAAAGATGGCGCGCAACCCGGCGCGATCGGTAATATCAGCATCTATGATGCCGACTTCGTCGCGATTCCCGGCGTCGAATCCAATCCAGTAGGACTCGGGCTCACCTACATCGATCACCTGACCCACAACGTGCATCGCGGCCGCATGAAAGAATGGGCAGATTTCTATGAAACGCTGTTTAATTTCCGCGAAATCCGTTACTTCGATATCGCTGGTAAACACACAGGTCTCAAGTCAAAAGCGATGACATCGCCATGCGGAAAAATTCGTATTCCTATCAATGAATCGTCGGATGACAAATCGCAGATTGCCGAATATCTCGATCTGTATCAGGGCGAAGGCGTGCAACATATTGCCATGGGCACAGACGATGTGTATGCAACCGTCAGTGGCATGAAAGCAAGTGGTGTTGCGTTCCAGGACACGATAGAAACTTACT
The DNA here is from genome assembly GCF_018139565.1 of Cognatundibacterium rivi. GTDB lineage: Bacteria > Pseudomonadota > Gammaproteobacteria > Burkholderiales > Burkholderiaceae_D > Undibacterium > Undibacterium rivi. Next base: position 637,846 of record NZ_JAGSPK010000001.1, on the reverse strand, counting down.
ACGATCTGATTGATCGCCGCCTGCCCGGCCACGGCGAAAATCTGGAAGCCTTGCGCAAGCTGCGGATTCTGATCGACGGCAAGAGCACGGAAACATCGCGTGAATTATTGCTGCAAATTTTCACGACAACGGTGATCGGCCCTATTTTCTTTGAAATCATTCAACGCAAAGGCGATCAGGGCTTTGGCGAAGGTAACTTCCGCGCATTGTTTGAATCCATCGAGCTCGATCAGATTCGTCGCGGCGTACTGAAAGACGACAAAGCGACAGCATAAAGTTTCTGTACGGATGTGATGTGAATGACCTCAAAAGGCTGACCGGTTTCTGGTCAGCCTTTTGTCAAAGAGAGACAAGCTATGGACAACATCGACACAAACAATATAACCGTCAGTAATGAAGAATTTCTGGCAACCGTGGCTGAAAAATCTCACGGAGCAGCGCTGCGCGGTGACTATGAACATGCGGATTCGCACTACGTCGTCAAACAAAATTGGCACGCTTATACCGAGGCAGAACACGATCTCTGGCGCGCTTTATATCAACGGCAGATGTCGCTGTTACCGGGGCGCGCATGTGACGAATTTATTGATGCCTTACATAAAATGAATGCAGCCGATGGTATTCCTGAATTTGAAAAAACATCGCGTGAATTGTTTGCAGCAACTGGCTGGACTATCGTCGCAGTTCCTGGCCTGATTCCTGAGCTGACCTTCTTTGAACACCTCGCCAATCGCCGCTTTCCGGTCACTGTCTGGCTACGCAAACCCGAAGAATTCAACTACATCGTTGAACCCGATGTGTTTCATGATTTTTTCGGACATGTGCCCATGTTGTTCAACCCGGTATTTGCCGACTACATGCAGTTGTATGGCAAAGGTGGCTTAAAAGCGATGAAGTTAGGTGGCCTTGAACAACTGGCGCGTCTGTATTGGTACACCGTCGAATTTGGCCTGATCAACACACCGCAAGGTTTACGTATTTACGGTGCAGGTATTTTATCTTCCGGTGGTGAAGTCGAATATTGCCTGACGCCGGGCACGAGTTCGCGGCATATACATCTGAACATACAACGGTGTCTGAATACCTTATATAAAATCGATACGTATCAGGAAACCTACTTTGTCATTAACAGCTTCCAGGAATTATTTGATGGTACTGCGGCAGATTTTGCACCGTACTATGAACAACTGAAACAAGGTCAGGCGTTACCTGCCAATACCTTGTTGCCTGACGAAAAAGAACTTTTAGTGTAAATCCTTTGTCTTTACAAAGCCTGCGAAGCACGAACGCCGGAGAGTAATTCCCCGGCGTTTTTTATGTGGATAGCTGAATATTTTCCAGTTTTCAAACCTAGATAAAATTTTTCAACACCTGCTAGCACTGTGTACGTTCAACTCCACTATTGCGCAAAGCGGTCAACACGACTGCTTTGTAAACGTTGTAATGCCAGCGCTTGCCATGCAGGGCTGGCATACGTCAGCATCAGGTTTCTTTGCAGACCATGCCACAATCCCGCATCCAGATTCAGTTGCAGCGCTTCCAGATAATGCGTGCTGACCAGCAAAAACTGCCGCCGGTAAGGAAGCAAACAGAGATGCGGGTCGACCTGCAGTTGCATCTCTGCATCGGCGTAAGTGGCATACCAGAGGTTACTCAAACCAGCGACTTCCGGGCCATGCCAGAAATCCCCCATATCGTCACCCGCTTGCACCTGACCAGATAGCACGTGGCGAGCATGCTCCCAATGAGAAAAGCCAATATCCGCCGCGGCCAGATTAAAACAATGGCGCAGTTGCCAGCCGTCAGGAATATCCCAGCGCTGCTGACGACAAAGAACCTGCGCACGCTTGCGAGCATTAACATTGTCACTTTGCAGCAGTGTTAACCACAGACGGGCGCGGGTTTTGAGTTCGTTGATTAAAGCATTCATGTCCGCGCTCCTTGAGTAAGGCAGACAATAAAAGAAAATAGTGCAGAAATATACAAGGTCAACATGATGAGCTCCGATTCGTTATCTGACGACCCGCTACGTCAAACGAATTTCGCTTATCACATCAAAAGATGGCAGCAACAGCATCGTCAGTAACGACATTAATACTGTGGCTGCAAAGATAAAGGGTGAGAGCCTCTTGTGCGGGCAGGCGCCCCTTGGCACCTGTGCCGCGATTGTAAAGTCAGGCTAAAGCGATTGTCAATCAGACTGTTTCTTACTTAACAAAATCACCAATCAGCTCGATTCCCAGTGCTTCACCCAACGCATCAAGCGCAGCCTGATCTGCCGGATAAGGATAATCTGTGATGCCCTTAACACCATATTTCGTCAGCATGCTCTCGTTGGGAAAATAAACTTTTGACGTAGGTCGAACAACTTTGAGATGAAATTTTCTATTCGTCATTGATTTCTTAAGAAAGCGTGCTAATTCATCCTTGCTGGAAAATGTGTGCACTTGCTTATCATCATCAAACTCTAACTCATAAATGAGTGAGCTAGTCGCAATAGTCAATAAAGCGGATATATGTATCAACCTCGGGTCAAAACCAACTGATCGGTAAAATAACTCTTGATCATTTGCCAGCTTATCTATTTCAGATCCTAACTGCCCTTTCTTCGCGCTCTCAGCCTGATGCTGGTTTTCCGCAGGATCTGGTGCACCGCCATGAAAACCAAGCACAGCCCCCGGCATGAGCTTTTTCTGCGCTGCTGCTACAAACAGATAATTGGCACAGCTAGATAAACAATAATCCTGCACCTGTAACGTAACCTGATGATTACGAATTGCACTGGCTACTTCCAGTGCATCTTTGACGCTTCCGCCCTCAGAGCTGATAACAATTAATGAGATACCACTATGAATTTGTTCTATCAAAGCCCGCGCAGACGCATTTCCAATTTCGCCTTTAAAAAATATCGTATTTTGCTCGCGGTGTAGTTCAAACGTCTGCTCCGCCTTGGCCGGCGCACAACATATTAGCGCCAGGCAAATCAGCACGCGCCAACCCGTTTTTTTCCAAATTTGTATCAGCATAGGAAATCTATAAGAAAACACATCAATACACGCCTGCTTCACCTTCCGGCCGTGTCTTAAAACGTTTGTGTGCCCAGAAATATTCCGCCGGTGTTTTCAAGATTTCCTGTTCAATGAAAGCATTCATCTGACGGGTAGCTGCAGTGATATTTGCACCGGGATAGTTCTCCCACGGTGGATGAAACGTCACTTTCCATCCCCGATATTCAGGCAGCATCGTTGCAATCACCGGCACCACTTTTGCACCGGTCGATGCGGCAAGCCGTGGCAATGCCGTCAGCGTTGCGGCAGGTACGCCAAAGAATGGAACGAACTCTGCATTTTTTGCGCCGAAATCCATATCTGGCAACATGAAATACGGCAGACCTTCATGCATCGCCCGGATAATCGGCTTCACGCCATCAGCGCGTGAAAATAACTTCACCGGACGAAACCGGGAGCGTCCCTGACGCAGAGCATGATCAAATACCTTGTTGCGCTGCTCTGTATATATTGAGCACAATGATGACTCCAGCATCACTGCAACACCCGCAACATCCAGACAAACAAAATGCGGGCACATCAGTATCGTCAGGCCCTGTTGAATAACATCCAATGGAACGGCTGGTTCAATCTGAATCAGGCGCTTCAGACGACGTTCAGATGCCCACCAGAGAATGCCGCGTTCCAGCACACTGCGTGCGTACATCTGAAAATGCTGGCGGGCGATACGCGTTCTTTCTGCCTCACTCAGATGCGGCAAACAGAGTCGTAAATTGGTCAGCGTAATATGCCGGCGTTTGCGTATCAGGAAAAACAATATGCTACCGACGCCCTCGCCCAGACGCCCCAAAACTGGCAAAGGCAACCAATGCAACAACCACATCAACAGCAGCACCGCCCTCATGCCTGTCCCTCTATCACTTCAGTATCGGGACCACTGACGCCATCCGGTTTTTTGTAGCGGTTATAACTCCAGAAATACTGCGCTGGTGAACGTGCAATCAATTTTTCCATACCGCGATTAATCGCTTCCGCCTGTTGCACAGGATCGCTGCCCAACTCTTCCTCAAACGCAGCAAAACGTACAACGTAGCCGCGGCCATGCGGTAAACGCTCAGCGTAAGTCAGAATAATCGGCGCACCGTTCATGCTGTGTAACTTGGCAGACAAGGTCATCGTGTACGCTGGCTTACCGAAAAATTTTGCCCAGACACCTTCACCTTCCTGCGGCACCTGATCTGGCAACAAACCAATCGCCTCACCTTTCTTCAGCGCCTTCGCCATAATGCGCACACCAGACAAATTCGCCGGAGCCAGCAACAGATTTTCCCGCGCACGCGCGCCTTCGATCAAAGGTTTCAGTGCATCTTTGCGGGGTGGTCTATACATCACGGTCAAACGCGTACGTACTGCAATCGACTGCGCCACAATTTCGAAGCAACCTAAATGCGGCGTCAGAAAAATCACGCCTTTTTTGGCATCCAGCGCCTGTTGCACTAAGTCCCAGTTTTCCAGACTGGCGGTACGTAAAACGCGATCCGGTTTCGCGCACCAGATAAATGGCAACTCGAGTATATTTTTTCCTGCCTCTTTGACCGCATCGCTTAAATGTGCGGCAAATCCGGCACGTTCGAGATTTTCCCGCAAACGCCGACGATAAGAGCCTGACAACAAATACACAATACGTCCTAATACCGCGCCAATCAGATGCAGTACAGAGAGCGGAAAAATCGACAGAAATCGGAATAGAATGACAAGCATGACGCTGCTCAAGAATAGGTAAAAAAAAGAGGAGTATTCGACAGAAATCGAATAGAGAGCGTAAAATATCACACATTGGCTAGCTGTTGAGGTTCTGACAGCAAGCTACCGCCGAGTTAACAGACAACTTGCGAGGCGGTTTATAAAATTCGCTAAAGCGTCGCAGGATCTCTTTTCGACTGCGGCACAATTTTTTACGGTCATTTTTACAGGAGCCTGCGATGGCAAATGATTTTCTTTTTACCTCAGAATCCGTTTCTGAAGGACATCCCGATAAAGTCGCGGATCAAATCTCCGATGCAATTCTCGACGCAATTTTCGAGCAAGATCCTTACTCACGTGTTGCTGCTGAAACGCTGACCAACACTGGTTTAGTTGTTCTTGCCGGTGAAATTACGACGCAAGCCAACATCGACTACATTCAGGTGGCACGCGATACGATCAAACGTATTGGCTATGACAATACTGAATATGGTATCGACTACAAAGGTTGTGCCGTCCTGGTCGCCTACGACAAGCAAAGTAATGACATTGCACAAGGTGTGGATCGCGCGAGCGATGATTATCTGAACATCGGTGCAGGTGATCAGGGTCTGATGTTCGGTTACGCTTGTGACGAAACACCTGAGCTGATGCCAGCACCAATTTATTATGCCCATCGTCTGGTGGAACGTCAGGCTCAGTTACGTAAAGACGGCCGTCTGCCGTTCCTGCGTCCGGATGCGAAATCCCAGGTCACCATGCGTTATGTTGATGGCAAGCCACACAGCATAGACACCGTCGTATTATCGACCCAGCACAGCCCTGATCAAAGCGAAACACCAACCAAGATGAAGCAGTCGTTCATCGACGCGGTGATTGAAGAAATTATCAAACCCGTGCTGCCAAAAGAATGGCTGCAGGATACCAAATACCTGATCAATCCTACCGGTCGCTTTGTTATCGGCGGCCCGCAAGGCGATTGCGGTCTGACTGGTCGTAAAATTATTGTTGATACTTACGGTGGTGCCTGCCCTCACGGTGGTGGTGCATTCTCCGGTAAAGATCCAACAAAAGTGGATCGTTCTGCTGCTTACGCTGCACGTTATGTTGCGAAAAATATCGTGGCAGCAGGTCTGGCTAAGCAATGCCAGATTCAGGTGGCATATGCGATCGGTGTGGCACGGCCTATGAATGTCACGGTTTATACCGAAGGCACAGGCGTGATTCCTGACGCGCAGATCGCCGCACTGGTTAATGAATATTTTGATCTGCGTCCAAAAGGGATTATCCAGATGCTGGATTTGCTGCGTCCGATTTATTCAAAAACTGCGGCGTACGGTCACTTTGGCCGTGAAGAGCCGGAGTTCACGTGGGAACGCACAGATAAAGCAGCGATCTTGCGGGCAGCAGCAGGTTTGTAATTTTTGTAGCGGGAGTTGAAGTAACGATGCAGTGGTTTTTATTGAGTAGGAAAGTCATTGCATCGTCCTGCAAAAAAGCAGCGCTGGCCTGCACTATGCTGATATCTGCCGTATCAACCCCCTCTGTATTTGCCGTCCCCCTTACGAAGATAAAAACCATCACGGATTGGTGCACTCCGCTTGCACTCAAATTACCGGGAATCAATGTCAACGATTGCCTCAAAAGTAAGTTGATACCCGCAGGTACAAATTCACTGAATGGTTTTCCTCTGCTGTCACGTGACTGGCGTGCAGATGCTAAACATCCAAACGCAATCAAAGTCTTATTGCTCGGCGGTATTCATGGTGACGAGCAAACGGCATCGGCCATCGTCTTCAAGTGGCTGGAAAATATCCAGAAAAATGACGTGACCGAGTTTCATTGGAAAATCGCGCCGGTCGTGAATCCTGATGGCTTGCTCGCGGCGAAACCGCGTCGGGTCAACGCCCGTGGCATTGACCTGAACCGCAACTTCCCCACGCCGGAATGGGAAAAAGAAGCGCCCGCCTACTGGGCTCGTGTGACAAGAAAAGATCCGCGTCGCTATCCCGGTAAAGCACCAATTTCAGAACCGGAAAGTCGCTGGGTATATGACACCATAGAAAAATATAAACCGGATGTGATCATCTCCGTTCATGCGCCATTTGGTGTGCTGGATTTTGATGGGCCGAGCAAGCCGCCGAATCGCTTTGGCAGACTGGTCTATAACCGTGTCGGTGTTTATCCCGGCTCACTGGGTAATTACAGCGGACTGCACAAAGATATTCCAGTTGTCACCATAGAGTTACCCAACGCAACGCAGATGCCGCCGGAAGCTGAAGTACAACGTATCTGGCAAGACATGCAAAAATGGATACGCCAGAATATTGCGGCGCCAGTGCGTACTGCGCGCACCCCTTAAGTAAAAGTATTTTCAAAAAATATTTTTGGAAATAGAAAGCCGGCATTTCCACGTGCCAAATCAAGTATTCAGATAAAGCCACATTCATCACAAAAAAACAGTTGTAGCCACTTAACTCGATGCAGAAAAATAAATTGATTATTTTTCTAAATAAAGGGAATTTTTTTTGATATAGCGAATCTTAGCTCTGACTGATCCGAATCAATACACCCGTCTTCAGAATAAGTTATTTAATCACAATAGTTTTGCTGTCAAGCCCATCTATCATCCTCCATTACTTATTACATAATAATTAGTAAAAATATTTTTAACTATTTGTTATGCAATATCCCTGTTTGCTTCGTACATCCCGTGTTTCGATGAAGCAAGTTCGATATTTACTAATTGAAAAGAAATTTTCTTCTGTTAGTAAAAAATTTACTTTTTTAAGTAATTAAAAATACGCAACACTGTCATTTTCCCTTCATAAATTATCTGATTAACTATTTATCGCTATCCGGTCAATCGCTTGTCGGGTAGTTCGCATGTATCGCAGTGTTTTCGCTGGGCGATAAGCCATTTGCTTCAGGCTTTCCCGCTTTGATCTGGTTTGTTTAAGTTCCACTCTTAGCCAGTTGCCTCAGGCAGCAGGTTCAATAACATCAACAACAATTTAGGGATAAACAAAAATGACACGTACTTCCAATACCAGCTTAGTATTCCGGCCAACCATGATGGCAGCGTTGCTCGCCTGTGCATGGAGCGCCTCAGCAGCAGACAAAATCAATTTGGAGCAATTGACACCTTCGGCGACAGCTCAATCTGCGGCGAGCAGATCATCCACTGTCACAGGTAAAGCGAGCTCTGGAGCCCCCAGCATCCACAGCACTTTGGGTTTAACAACGAGTGAACTGCAAGCCGCACGCAGCCAGACTTATGCTAACGGTCGCGTAGTAACGCGCTTCCAACAATTTCACCAAGGCGTACCAGTCTGGGGTGAGGCAATTGTTGAGCACACCAATGCTGGCGCAGCGCAATCTGCCCTGTCAGGCTATCTGATCAGCAATCTGGCCAAAGATGTGCCAAATGCAAAGCCGTTCTATTCAACAACGCAGGCAATTACTCTGGCAAAAACCCAGGCCCGCGCATCCAGTAGCGAAAATGAACAAGCAAAACTATTTGTAAAACTGGATGAGAATAACGTCGGCAAACTGGTCTATCTGGTGTCATTTCTTGATACGACAAATCCGGCAAAACCCAGCCGCCCACATTTCATCATTGATGCCAATACCGGTGTCGTTGTCGAGAAATGGGAAGGTCTGACACACGCAACGACAGGCACTGGGCCTGGCGGCAATGCGAAAACTGGTCAGTACGAATATGGTACGACAGCCGGATACGGCTTTCTCGATGTGACTGTCAGCGGCTCTACTTGTACGCTCAACAGCACGAATGTTGCCACCTACAACATGAACAGTGCAACCTCAGGTTCAGGTACTTTGCATTCCTTTACCTGCCCGAGAAATACCGTCAAAACCATCAACGGTGGTTACTCACCGATGAATGATGCACATTACTTCGGTAACCAGGTATTCAACATGTACCAGACCTATCTCGGCGTACGCCCTATCAGTCAGAAGCTGGTCATGAAAGTGCATTATGGCTCCAGCTACGAAAATGCGTTCTGGGATGGCAGCTCGATGAATTTCGGCGATGGCGCATCCACTTTCTATCCGTTGACAGCGCTGGATGTAACCGGGCATGAAGTGAGCCATGGCTTCACTGAACAAAACTCCGGTCTGGTGTATTCGGGGATGTCGGGCGGTATGAACGAGGCATTCTCCGATATGGCTGGTGAAGCAGTTGAGTATTATGTCAAAGGGACGAATGATTTCAAAGTCGGTACCGATATTTTCAAAGCCACAGGTGCGTTACGCTATATGTACAATCCGCCGCTGGATGGCGGCTCCATTGCGAATGCGAGCAACTACACCAGCAGTCTCGATGTTCACTATTCGAGTGGCGTGTACAACAAAGCTTTCTACCTGCTGGCGACAACAGCGGGCTGGAATACACGCAAAGCATTTGAAGTCATGGCGGATGCGAACCGTCTCTACTGGACGGCCAGCAGCACATTTAACCAAGGCGCCTGCGGTGTTGAAAAAGCAGCGACCAACCGTGGCTATGCGGCTGCCGATGTGACCGCGGCGTTCGCCAGCGTTGGTGTCAGCTGCACCACAACAACACCAACAGCCACCCCGCTGACAAAAGGCGTGACTGTCAGCGGCATCACACTGGCGAAAGGCGCAACGAAACTGTATTCCATCGTTGTTCCTGCTGGCGCGACCAATCTGACATTCAAATTGTCTGGTGGTACAGGCGACGGTGATATATATGTCAAAGCATCGACAGCACCGACAACGACATCGTACACAGCAAAATCGTCCGGTTCCACCAATACCGAAACCGTGACTATTGCATCGCCGTCAGCGGCAACATACTACGTTCTGGTCAGCGCATACGCTGCAGTCAGCAGCACAACGCTGGTTGCAAATTACCAATAAACGGAAGTACAAAGCCGTCGCTCATTCGTAACGAGTGAGAAAAAATCCCGCTCCTTCTGCTATGCAGTTGAGCGGGATTTTTAATGCGCGAAAGTGCCGCGAAAAGCCCTGTGATCTGCACATCCTGCCGGGATAAAAGCGTCAATTCAGCTCCACATAACAAATCAATTTTCGTACGAAGCGCAATAACGGAGGCAAGAAATCGGAAGCAAGAAATATATGCGTACAAGGAACTACTCAGATAATTTTTTGTCGATGTATAGCGACAATAACGCAAATAAACAATACGATATCGCTCACAACATAAGCGACGAAATGAGCAACAAAATCACACCGCGGAGAACTCAAAAAAAATGAAACCACAGTTAGCACTGCTCACCACCCTCTGTATGCTCGGCGCAACCAGCATCACGGCGGCACAAACCACGGATTCTCAACAATGGCTGGAAGACGTCACCGGAGAAAAAGCACTGAATTGGGTCAAGGCGCAAAACCAGATCACCCGCAACAAGCTCGATAACGACGCTGGTTTCAAACAATTACGCAGCGATTTGCAAGTCATTCTGAATTCGAAAGACCGCATCCCCGGCATACGAAAAATGGGCGATGCCGTCTATAACTTCTGGACCGACGCTGAACACCCGCGCGGTATCTGGCGCAAAACTTCACTTGAAGAATATCGCAAGGCACAACCAAAATGGGAAACTGTGCTCGACATCGGTGCGCTGGCTGCAGCAGAAAACGAAAACTGGGTATTCAAAAATAGTAATTGCCGCGAACCCGCGTTTGACCGTTGCCTGATTGAACTCTCCCGAGGCGGCGCCGACGCCGTCACCATGCGTGAATTCGATCTGAACACAAAAACTTTTGTAAAAGATGGCTTCTCGCTGCCGGAAGCAAAAATGTCACTGGACTGGCGCGATAAAGACAGCTTGTTTGTCGCCACCGACTTTGGCGCCGGATCGCTCACCGATTCAGGCTATGCCCGTATCGTCAAATTATGGAAGCGAGGCACGCCGATCAGCGATGCTAAAACTATTCTGGAGGGTAAAAAAGCCGACATGGCTGTCTCCGCACAAAGTACGCAGCATGGGGGAATTCAACACAATCTGGTTCACCGTCAGATCACTTTTTATACCGCAGAAAATTTTTTACTTGAAGGCGGCCAGTTACAGAAGCTCGATATCCCTGAAAAATCCGGCGTCGCCTTTTTCAGCACACAAATGATCGTGACGCCACGAGAAACCTGGAAAATCGGTGAAAAAACCTATGCCAGTGGCAGCGTTCTCGCGATTGATTTTAAGGCCTTTCAACATGGTGACCGGCAATTCACTACGCTGTTTGAGCCAACAGACAGCACGTCTTTCACGGGCTTAACTGCAACTAAAAACTACCTGCTGGTACAGTCACTCAACAATGTTAAAAGCCATTTGCAGGAATGGAAATTTGCAGATGGGAAATGGGCGTCCCGCCAGGTGCAGTTACCAACCATGGGCGCCGTGGGCATCAGTGCCGTTGACGTTGAGGGCAATGATGATTACTTCCTGAGTTATTCTGATTATCTGACACCAAGCATCTATCTGCTCGCACATGCCGGCAACGATACACGCGAACAATTGAAATCAGCGCCCGCATTTTTTGATGCATCTCCTTACGAAACAGTTCAGCAATTTGCGACTTCGGCTGATGGCACGCAAGTTCCTTACTTCGTCGTCAAACGAAAAGACGTCAAATACGACGGCAACAATCCAACCCTGCTGTACGGCTATGGTGGTTTCCAAATTTCCATGACACCGTCCTACTCTGGCGCCTTAGGTAAAACCTGGCTGGAAAAAGGCGGCGTTTATGTCGTTGCGAATATTCGTGGCGGTGGTGAATTCGGCCCGCGCTGGCATCAGGCCGCACTGAAAGAAAACCGCCAGCGTGCGTATGATGACTTTGCGGCAGTGGCAAACAGCCTGATCACCAGCAAAATAACCAGCCCCCGTCATCTTGGTGCCATGGGTGGCAGTAACGGCGGCCTGCTGGCGGGCGTTGCACTGACTCAGCATCCGGAACTGTTTAACGCTGTTGTCAGCCAGGTACCGCTGCTGGATATGCAGCGCTACAATCAATTGCTGGCGGGTGCGTCCTGGATGGGCGAATATGGCAACCCTGACGTACCGCAAGAATGGGTATACATCCAGCGTTACTCGCCTTATCACAACGTCAAAGCAGGTGTTCGCTATCCTAACGTTCTGTTCATCACCTCAACCCGTGATGATCGCGTCCACCCCGGCCATGCCCGTAAAATGGCGGCAAAAATGCTGGATCAGGGTCATAAAAATGTCTGGTACTACGAAAACATTGAAGGCGGACATGGTGGTGCAGCAAATAATGAACAAAGAGCCGATATGAGCGCAATTACCTACAGCTTCTTGTGGAATATGTTAAAACGCGACAACGACGCAAATGCGATTCACTGATGACGGCAAACTGCAACAAATTGGAACGATACTGATTCGACGACGAGAACCGAATCAGCCTGTGATCCAATCACAATCCGTTTAATGCGTTTACAATCCGTTATCCTGTTTGTGGGATAACGGATTTTTTATTTAACAGGGCTGATGCAAAATCATCCCCGGCAAAGCATGGTAACGAAAACTGTACGCATAGTACGGCCAGAAGTCATCGCGCCGCCGGGGCAGTTTTGCAGAAGTCCTACTTCAGAATTTGCATGACACTGTTCCAACTACTGAAAACATTTATCCGCCGTCATTGGCAACGCTATTGTGCAGCAGCCAGTATGCTGTTCGCCGTCGCCCTGATGACCGTATTAATACCGCGTCGCGTTGGCGCCGTGATTGATGGACTGGTGAGCGGGCAACTCGACCAACACGGCATGCTGATCGAGCTGGGCTGGCTACTGTTGATGGGCATCGCCATTTATTTTTTGCGTGTCGGCTGGCGCATGCAGCTGTTCACAGCCTCGTATCAGCTTGGCGTCGAACTCCGTACCCGTTTATATCAGCGCCTGAGTTTGCAGGGACAGAATTTTTTTCAGCAACAACGTACTGGCGACTTGATGGCACTCGGCACCAATGATGCCGATGCGATAGAACTTGCAGCCGGTGAAGCCGCATTGGCAGGTTTTGATGGCTCGATGACATTCGCCCTCGTCATCGGCATGATGTTACTTGGCGTGGACTGGCGTCTTGCGGTGGCGGCATTATTGCCATTTCCCCTGATGGCGTGGGCGTTCCGGCATATCACCCATCAGGTACATGAAGCCTCGCGCGATTCGCTGGAACGCTTCAGTAAACTCAACGATCAGGTACAGGAAACCCTCGCCGGTGTGCGTACTCTGCGCGCTTTAGGTCTGGAACAACGCAGTGCTGCACAGTTTGCCGAACTCGCTGAAAACGCAGCCAGCGCCAGCCTGTCGGCGCAAAGCTGGGAAGCCGCTTATGAGCCTGCGGTCGGTATCACGCTGACGGCAGCCGGCGCACTGACACTAGCGGTCGGTGGGTATCTGGTGTGGCACGGAGAAATGACTATAGGCGCACTCACCAGCTTTACTATGTATCTGGGACAACTGATCTGGCCCATGTTCGCTGCGGGCTGGGTATTATCGTTAATGGAGCGCGGCAAAGCGGCTTGGGGCCGACTGGAACCGGTCTTGTCACAAGAACTGTCGATTCAGGACAAAGGCACGCTGAACAGCCTGCCATCTGGCACGATACGTTTCGACCACATCAGTTTTGCGTATCCCGGCCAAAGCAGAAATGCGCTGACCGATATTTCGGTGTCCATCGCTCCCGGAAAAACGCTGGGTATCGTCGGGCCAACCGGCGCAGGGAAATCCAGCATCATTAAATTATTGTTGCGGCAAATAGAAACTGCGCATGGGCAGGTATGGTGGGGCGACCATGCGATCGCAGAATATCCTTTACACAGCTTACGAACAGCCATCAACTGGGTAGCACAAGAACCTTTTTTATTTTCGGCATCGGTCGCAGACAATATTGCGCTGTCGAATCCTGACGCCAGTCGTGAGCAGGTAATCCGTGCCGCGACTTTAGCTGCAGTACATGATGACATTCTGCGCTTTCCGCAAGGCTACGATACCCCCGTCGGTGAGCGTGGTGTCACACTGTCCGGCGGCCAGCGCCAGCGCGTCGCAATTGCCCGTGCACTGCTGACATCCAGTCCGCTGTTGATCCTGGATGATGCGCTTTCTGCCGTCGATACGGATACCGAAACCCGCATCCTGCAACATCTTGCTGAATTACGTCAAAAGCAAAACGAACGCAGTGCAATCATCATCAGTCACCGCCTCAGTGCGGTGGTCGACGCTGATCACATTCTTGTTTTGCGGGATGGAAAAATCACAGAACAAGGAACGCATCAACAACTGCTGGACGCCAATCAATGGTACGCATCGCAATGGCGCTATCAGCAACTGGAGGCAAGCTTACATGCCGCGTGATATGAGTACGACAGAAAATACCACTCCGAAATCTGAAAAAAAATTAGCCGTACAGTTATTGGTGCAAGCGGCCCAGCCGGAAAAAAACCATGTCGTCTGGGGCATATTTTTCTTATTGATTGCCGCCGGATTGGAAGCACTCGGCCCTTTAATCGGTAAAGCGTTTATCGACCGCTATCTGCTGCCGCGCATGATGGACTGGCCTGCGGTGATCGCCTTGCTGATCGCATATGTACTGACGGGCTGGGGTGCAACCTGGTTACGCTACATGCAGTTGACCCGGCTTGCAGGCGTTGCAATGCGCTCAGTGCGGCGCTTACGCGAACAGGTGTATGGACATGTCCTTCGTTTGCCTATGGCCTTCTTCGATAAAGCGATTACCGGTCAGCTCGTCAGCCGCGTCACCAACGATACCGAGTCAGTCAAAAATCTGTATGTGCAGGTATTGTTTGTGATGCTGGACAGCTCCATCGTCGTACTCGGCGCACTGGTGGCAATGGCTTGGCTGGACTGGCGATTGATGCTGATCGTCATCACCTTAATTCCGGCTGTAGTGATTATTGTCTGGTTTTATCAGCGCTGGAGCGCCCCCGCCGTCAGCCGTGCGCGGCAGTTACGCAGCGACATCAACGCGCAGGTTGCAGAGAGCATCAGTGGCATGAGCGCACTGCAGGCCAGCAATGCCGAACAACGTTTCGGCCAGCGCTTTGCCAACACTAACCAATTGCATTACGTCGCCCGTCTTGATGAACTGCGCGCAAACGCGTGGTTGCTGCGACCAGCACTGGATTTACTCAATTCCGTGCTGCTGGTGGTTGTGATTTACAGCTTTGGGCAACGCAGTTTTTCGGGTGTCGAAGTCGGGATTCTGTATGCGTTTGTCAGCTATATCGCCCGTGTTGTTGATCCGCTGATTCAGATTACACTGCAATTCGGGCAAATTCAGCAAGCCGTCGTCTCAGCTGCGCGGGTCAACACCTTGTTACACGAACAGCAGACCGCGAATACCAGTACCGATGCACAAATGCTGTCAGGCGACGTGAACATCGAGCATCTGAGCTTTGCATACAACGCCGGACATCCGGTATTGCAGGACGTGAATTTACACGTTCCGGCCGGCAGTTTTTTTGGTGTGGTCGGTCATACCGGCAGCGGAAAATCGACGCTGATGAGCTTGCTGCTGCGCTTCTATTCAGCGCAATCCGGCAGCATCAGGATCGATGGGCATGACATTGCCGCATTCTCAGATGAGCATTTCCGTGCCAGCGTCGGCCTCGTACCGCAAGAACCCTTTTTGCTTGCCGCCAGCGCGCGTGAAAATATCGCGATGGGGCGCAGCATCAGCGAGGCGGACATCATCACCGCAGCGAAAGCAGCACACGTACATGAGTTTATTCTGCAACTGGAACATGGCTATGACACGCCACTGGGCGAAGGTGGCGCCAGATTATCCACAGGGCAAAAACAACTGATTGCGATTGCCCGCGCACTGGCGGGTCAGCCACGCATCCTATTCCTGGATGAGGCGACTTCCCATATTGATAGCGAAACCGAACAGATCGTGCAAATTGCGCTGAATGAATTACGCGGCAAAGTCACGATCATCGCCATTGCGCATCGTCTCTCCACCATCAGAGATGCAGACAGCATCATCGTTCTGAATCACGGCAAAATCGCTGAGCAAGGTCAGCATCAGGAATTAATGCAGATAGATCAGGGCATTTATCAAAAACTGTATCTGCTGCAAACTTTAGAGGATTAAACCGACATGAAATGGATTGCTGCCATCGTGGCATCTCTGGGCATCATTGCTGCGGGCGTTCTGGCCTACGTGTTTCTGGTACTTGCGCCCAACCTGCCGCCACTCGACGCGGTGACCGATTACCGTCCAAAGATACCGCTGCGTATCTATACTGCCGATAACGCGCTGATCGGTGAGTTCGGTGAAGAACACCGCGAATTTGTACCCATCAAAGAGATTCCCGAAAAACTGAAAACGGCACTGCTCTCTACCGAGGATGCGCGCTTTTACGAACATAGCGGTATCGACTTTATCGGTGCTGGTCGTGCGGTTCTGGCTGATCTGCGCGGTGGATTTCATCAGGGTGCGTCGACCATCACGATGCAGGTCGCCAGAAATTTTTTCCTGTCGCAGGAAAAAACCGTGAATCGCAAACTCAAAGAATTACTACTGACTACCCGCATCGAAGCCGCGCTCAGTAAAGATCAGATTCTGGAGCTGTACATGAATCAGATTTATCTGGGGCAGCGCACCCACGGCTTCGCTGGCGCAGCGCGGACTTACTTCAATAAATCACTGAATGAACTGAGTCTGGCAGAAGCAGCAATGCTGGTCGGGATACCGAAAAATCCGGTCCGGCATAATCCTGTCAGCAACTTTCAAAAGGCCAAACAAAGGCAGGAAGTTGTGCTCAAACTTATGCTCAATCGTGGCGTGATCACCGAAGCGCAATACGATCAGGCTTTACACGAAAGAATCACCGTCACCGGCAAACATATTTATGACACTCATGCCGACTATGTCGCCGAGATGGTGCGCCAGAAAATCGTCGATGAATACAAAGAACAAGCCTACACCAGTGGCATCAAAGTCTATACCACGCTGCTGAAAGCAGATCAGGAAGCTGCTTATGAAGCAGTACGCAATAACGTCATGGCGTATGACCAGCGCCACGGCTATCGCGGTCCCGAAGCCTTTATCCAACTGCCCGCGGACGAAGATGAACGTGACGATGCGATTGATGAGGTGCTGCGCAAACATCCTTCCAGCGATAAATTGCAAGCCGCAGTCGTGACCGAAGTCAGCAGCAAAGTCATCAAGGCGGAACTGGCCAACGGTGACACCGCGGTGGTTGATGGCGACGGCTTAAAATTTGCGGAGAACGCCTTGCAAGCGAAAGCGAAATCCAGTCTGAAAATCGTTCCGGGCGCGGTAATCCGCGTAATACAAGATGCCAAGAAACGCTGGAGCATCAGCCAGTTGCCTGAAGTCGAAGGCGCCTACGTTGCCCTGAATGCGGAAACCGGTGCTTATCGTGCGCTGGTTGGTGGTTTCGATTTCAACCGTAAAAAATTCAATCATGTCACCAGTGCCTGGCGTCAGCCTGGTTCCAGCATCAAGCCATTCATTTATTCGGCGGCGCTGGAAAAAGGCTTTTCTCCGGCTACGCTGATCAATGATGTGCAACTCTCCGCCACAACCGGCACCTTGCTGCGCTGGGACCCACGCAATGACGATGGCAAATATGATGGCCCCATCAGCATGCGTACGGCGCTGGCACAATCGAAAAACGTGGTCTCTGTACGCATACTGAAATCCATCGGGGTCGATACTGCGCATAACTGGTTGCCGCGTTTTGGCTTTAATAAAGAAAAGCATCCGGACGATCTGACCATGGCGCTCGGCACTGGTGCTGTCACACCAGTACAACTGGCAGCCGGATATGCCGTATTTGCGAATGGTGGTTATCAGATCACGCCTTGGCTGATCAGCAAGGTCGTTGACGCCAAAGGCAAGGTGCTGAGTGAAAATAAAGCACCTGCGATTGCGCAGGAAGATGCCCGTGTGATTGATGGCAGGAATGCCTTTGTGATGCATAGCCTGTTAAGTGAAGTCACCCGCAGCGGTACCGGTGCCTCAGCCAGCGCGCGCTTAGGACGCCATGATCTGGCCGGTAAAACAGGGACGACCAGCGATGCCGTTGATGGCTGGTTTGCTGGCTACGCAGCGAATGTCGTCGCGGTTGCCTGGATGGGCTACGACGATCCTAAATCGCTGGGTGGCAGAGAGTTTGGTGCTACCCTGGCTTTGCCGATCTGGATAGACAGTATGCGTGCGAGTCTTGCCGGTAAAGCGGAGAGCCAGAGAAGCGCACCGGACGGTGTCAGCAATGCCGAAGGTGACTGGATGTACGTGGAATTTCTGAATGGTGCCGGCGTAAAAACACTGGATATGGATGAGGCCGCCAGCCCGCCACCATAAAAAAAACCCGCAGAAAAAACTGCGGGTGAATATCCTGACCTTTGGAGGTAAAGCAGTAGGATGGCGGCATTTTAAACAGAGTGAATGACACGTTGATGACAATGCTGAGCAGAGTCATTAACAGAATCCAGGCATTCACAACGTTAAGAATTCATGCAGCTCTGGCGATAGCAACTGGTTCTCTTAATGCAGAAAATCCGGCATCAAGATCGCTGATTAAATCTTCCACTGCTTCAAGGCCGATATGCAAACGTATCATCGGCGCACTCCATTTTTCCGCATTAATCGTCCGGTATCCGGCCGGACGGGTCGGCAAAATAAGGCTCTCGTATCCGCCCCAGCTAAAACCTATACCAAACAACTGCGTACGGTCGATCAATGCCGCGACCTGTGCTTCAGTTACATTCGAGTGAAACACCGCGCCCATCAATCCACATGCGTATTCGGCACGAAAATCACGCTTCCACAAGGCATGCCCTGCTGCACCATCCAGCGGTGGATATAAAACCTCGGCCACTTCAGGCTGCGCCTGTAACCACTTAGCTACGACCTGCGCACTTTCGCGATGCACTGCCAGACGTGCCGCCATCGTACGCAGGCCACGCAATGCCAGCGCAGCATCATCGCCACCGATAGACATACCCAATTGCTTATACGTATTACGAATCTGCAGATGCAGCGCTTCATTTGTCAAAATCGCTCCCATCAATGCGTCAGAGTGACCAACAATATACTTGGTCGCCGCATGTAGTGAAACATCCACTCCCAGCGCAAAGGAATCCCAGCCTATCGGTGTAGCCCATGTGCTGTCGGAAACCACCACCGCCCCGGCAGCATGGGCGGCAGCGGCAATCGCCGGAATATCCTGCACCTCAAATGTCAGCGAACCCGGTGACTCAACAAAAACCACTTTGGTGGTCGGCTGCATCAAGCCCGCAATTCCTGCGCCAATCAGCGGGTCGTAATACGTTGTGTGAACGCCGATCTGCTTCAGCAAACCATCGCAGAACTGGCGTGTGGGATCGTAAGCAGTATCGACCATCAGCAGATGGTCGCCCGGCTTCAGCAAAGCCAGTAAGGTCGTTGTAATCGCCGACAAACCCGACGACGTCAGCATGCAGGCAGCAGCACCCTCGGCGGCGCACAATGCCTGTTCCAGCGCCAGCGTGGTTTCGGTTGCATGGCGCGCATACGAGCGACGGGTGCCATTGGCCTCCTGCAAAGCCGCACAATCGGGAAACAACATCGTCGATGCACGAATCACGGGCGGGTTGACGGGGCCATGATGCTCTTTTCCTTTGCGTCCGGCATGGGTCAGGCGTGTTGCCGTTTGCAATTCAGGTGAGTGTTGCTGCATGACGTTCTCCAGAAGCAGAATTTTCAGGTATCGCATTCAGGTGACTGTAGGCGATGGTATAACCGTCATCGTAACAATCATAGCGCGAAAATTTTTACTCATTTGTTCATGCGCATATGCTATTTTTAGAAAAAATTACTAACAAATAGAAATTATGGACAAAAAAGATCTTGAAATACTGCATTTCTTGCAGAAAGATGCCTCGATTGCTCTGGCAGACCTGGCTCAGGCAGTGCATCTTTCCGTCACGCCTTGCTGGCGGCGGGTGCAGAAACTGCAGGAGGATGGCGTCATCCGCGCTCAGGTTGTTTTATGCGATCCGGGCAAACTGAATCTCGGTTTAACCGTGATGGTGGCGCTGAAAGCGGCGCAGCATAACGAGAAATGGATGCAGAAGTTTATTGCAGGCGTCAAAGACATCAGCGAAATCGTTGAGATCCTGCGCATGAGCGGCGACATCGACTATTTACTGAAGGTCCACGTGCCGGATATGGCAGGTTTTGATCTGGTCTACAAGAAACTGGTTAAAGTCGCTGACTTACAGGATGTCAGCTCCAGTTTTGTGATGGAAGTGATTAAGAGTACTACCGCATTGCCTCTCGACTATGCGGTAGTGAAAACACCAAAAGCGGGCTGATCAGCCACGGAAGCGGTAATTTTCCTGCGTGAACAGGTCGATACCGCACTGCAGGTTTTCTATCCAGTCGAGGAATGCATGTATCGCTTCTTTACCGACAAAATAACGACCATGTTGCGGCACCATCATCTCGATATCCATTTGTCGCACCATGTTGGCCCACAGACGACAAACCTTGTTTGACACCATATAGCGCTTATGGAAACCACTCATGGTGTGCAGCTCTTCAAGGAAATCCGCTTTGGTTCTCATCGGCTTCACAATATCGTTCGCATCCACCATCGACGCGCCCATATCACCGGAAAACAGGATTTTTGATTTCGAGTCGTAAAACTGAAAGTTGCCTTCCGCATGCAGAAAATGCGCAGGTATTGCGTGGATCGTGGTGTCACGCATAGGCACGGGCATGCCTTCATCCGGAATACCGATAATACGGCCATCAGCACGGTTCAGGTTACAGAAATGCGGCACAAAACGTGACCAGAGTTTAGACACGTACAGATTACATTCGGTACTGAAAAGCCACTTGTCGAGTGAACCGATAATGTCAGGATCCTGATGCGAGGCAAACATATACTTCAACTGCTGCTTCGGTACGTATTTGTGCATCGCCAGTACCAGCGAGTTGTATGTCAGATGGCCGGACGGATCAATCAAAGCGCCTTCGCCATCGGAAACGACAAGGAACTGGTTGGCCTGAACGGCATGATCCCCGGCGTCTTTCACCAGATCGTTAAACATCACGCAGATGTGTTTGCCGTCATTGTAAAGTTCAATAGCCAATTTTGCTCCCGGTGGCAAGGTTATTTAAATATGAAAAATTAAATATAACGAATTATTGTAGTGCAGAAAAAGACCTGTATTCTTGACTTGAATCAAAATAAATATTTTCTTACAGACAAGAATTTGTGCTTAAAAACGGAGAATGAGTTCAGGCGACACAAACTGTTTATTTTTCACAAGCAAAAAAAAGCGTGCTGACATTAGCATCAGCACGCTTAAAAAAAATGAACAATCAGACCAGACGTTGCCAGATGGCCGTTGTTGCCGCAGCCTGATTCAATGAATAGAAATGCAACCCGGGCGCGCCGCCCGCCAACAAACGTTCGCACATGGATGACACCACGTCGAGTCCGAAGGCTTTAATCGACGCTGTGTCGTCACCAAAACTCGCCAGCTTCAAGCGTACCCAGCGTGGGATCTCGGCACCGCACATTTCAGAGAAACGCAACAACTGGCTGCTGTTGGTAATCGGCATAATGCCAGCCACGATAGGTGCGGTCACACCGGCCTTCTGTGCTTCATCCACAAAGCGGAAATAAGCGTCCGCATTGTAAAAATATTGCGTGATGGCGGCATTGGCTCCGGCATTCATCTTACGGACAAAATTTTGTAAATCGTCCTGCGGTGAACGCGCCTGCGGATGCATTTCCGGATAAGCCGCCACTTCGATATGAAACCAGTTACCGGTTTCGGCACGGATAAATTCGACCAGATCGCTGGCGTGGCGGAATTCGCCCCCCATACCATAGCCGCTCGGCAAATCACCACGCAACGCCACCAACCGTCGTATATCGTTGGCCTGATATTGCTGCAGAATGTCGCGTATTGATTCACGGCTGCCGCCGACACAAGACAAATGCGGCGCGGCATCATAGCCTTCTTTGCGAATGTCCAGAACGGTATCCAGCGTACCTTGCTGCGTCGTGCCACCGGCACCAAATGTCACGGAAAAATATTTAGGCTGCAACTCAGCCAGTTTTGCTCTGGTTGCACGTAATTTCTCAGTGCCTTCCGCCGTCTTTGGCGGGAAAAATTCTATGCTGAAATTATGCGTCTTCATCGTTGTTGAAAGAGTAAAGTCGACAGTGTCCAGGAAATCACGCTGTACAACAAAGCACCGCCGACTGCTGCCCAGAATCCTGCGACATGAAAGCCATCAACCACGTTCGCCACAGCCCAGAACAACAAGCCGTTGATGACAAAAATAAACAAGCCCATCGTCAGCATCGTTACCGGCAAGGTCAGCACCAGCAACACCGGCCGCAGGATGGTATTCACCAAGCCCAGCACCAGCGCCACCAGCAGGGCTGTGCCGAAACTATCAATGGCAACAGAGTGCATCAGATAAGGAATGGCGAGCAAAGCAAGCGCATTGACCAACCAGATAGCAAGCAGACGCATACGGACTCCTTTTTAATGGTCAAGAAAAACTCCCCGCTGGCAAAGCCAGGCGGGGAGTCAGTCGTGATTAATAACGGTAGTGTTCAGGCTTGTAAGGGCCTTCTTTTTTCACACCGATATAGGCAGCTTGTTCATCGGTCAGTTCACTCAGTTGCGCATTGAGTTTTTTCAATTGCAGACGGGCGACTTTTTCATCCAGATGCTTAGGCAAGGTGTACACACCAACCGGGTATTGATCGTTGTTCAGGAACAGTTCAATTTGCGCAATCGTCTGATTCGCAAACGAAGAACTCATCACATACGAAGGATGGCCGGTACCGCAACCCAGATTCACCAGGCGACCTTCTGCCAGCAAAATGATACGTTTGCCGTCAGGGAAAATCACATGATCCACTTGCGGTTTGATGTTATCCCAGGTGTATTGCTTGAGCGAAGCGACATCAATTTCATTGTCGAAGTGACCGATGTTGCAAACGATCGCCTGATCTTTCATCTTCAGCATGTGCGCATGATTGATGACGTGGTAATTACCCGTTGTCGTTACGAAAATATCGCCATGTTCTGCGGCGTATTCCATCGTCACGACGCGGAAGCCTTCCATCGCTGCCTGCAATGCGCAGATAGGATCAATCTCCGTTACCCAGACCTGTGCCGACAATGCACGCATCGCTTGTGCGCAACCTTTGCCGACGTCACCATAACCGACGATCACTGCAACTTTACCGGCGATCATCACGTCAGTCGCACGTTTGATACCGTCCACCAGCGATTCGCGGCAGCCATACAGATTATCGAACTTGGATTTCGTTACGGAATCATTGACGTTGATTGCAGGGAAAGCGAGTTTGCCTTCTTTATGCATCTGGTACAGACGATGCACGCCTGTCGTCGTTTCTTCGGTCACGCCTTTGATCGCGGCCAGACGTTTGGAATACCAGTCTGGTTCTGTTTTCAGATGCGATTTGATCGCATTGAACAGGCAGATTTCTTCTTCAGAGCCAGGATTAGCCAGCACAGAAATATCTTTCTCTGCACGGGTACCAAGATGCAGCAGCAAAGTCGCGTCGCCGCCATCGTCCAGAATCATGTTGGAAAAACCACCGTCAGTCCATTCAAAAATCCGGTGTGTGAATTCCCAGTATTCATCGAGGTTTTCGCCTTTGAATGCAAAGACCGGCGTGCCGCCCGCAGCGATCGCTGCCGCTGCGTGATCTTGTGTCGAGTAAATATTGCAGGATGCCCAGCGCACCTGCGCGCCGAGCGCGATCAGAGTTTCGATCAGAACGGCAGTCTGAATTGTCATGTGCAGCGAACCGGTGATGCGTGCGCCTTTCAACGGCTGGCTGGCGGCGAATTCTTCGCGGATCGCCATCAGGCCCGGCATTTCTGTTTCAGCGATCTGGATTTCTTTACGACCCCAGTCAGCAAGACTGATATCGGCAATGAGAAAATCCTGGGATGTATTTGATGGTGCGGAAGTTACAGTGGCGTTCATCACGCCCTCCTTTCTGATTGAAAAAAGTAACGTGAGCGCAGTTGTGTGGATTCCAAGCCTGGCAAGATAGCAAGATCTTGTCGCAGCGCTCCTTGGAAGACCTGAAGTATAACGCAGAAGCCTGTTTTTTGGCGATGTAAAAACTTCAGAACAATACCTGTGCTCGCGCATCTTGCCCGGATAAAACTGTTTAGTGGACGAAACCCGGTAACGAAAAATCAGCCACTCATACCTGTTTTCCCAGTGCCAGCCGATACCATTTTATGCCGGAAAATTTCTGTCAAAATCTGATTTTTACGGGAGTATATTCAAAAACCACGCTATTCTCTCAATAAAACCAAGGGGGTTTTTACATACTCCCCCCAGTATATTTTGACGTCAAAATGCTCGCTGAGAGAAAAAGCACGTCAGCATACGTGGCGCAACGCACAACAACGCTGCGTTGGCGTCGGCGTCGGCAAAAAAACCGTTGCACACGCTTTTTACGTTTACCCGCGTAACAATTGTTTATACATAATGCTAGTGCTGTCGAGCGCTCCCGCATCGGACATGGCGTAAGCGGGAATGGTCCCCGCCAGCTGAAAACCCAGCGACAAATACAAAGGTTCTGCGGCATCGCCGGTTCGGGTATCGAGCACGATCAGACTGCGTTGTTCCTCGCGGCAAACACCTTCCGCCCACTGCATTAAGCTGCGCGCAATACCGCGCCGTCGCGCATCCGGTGTCACCATCAGTTTGGCGATTTCCGCCCGATGCTGCCCGTTTTGCGGCATATCCAGCACAAGCTGCACGGTACCCAGCACCCGACCATCGTCATCAAGCGCCAGCGCCATGCGACGTTCGCCAGCCTGTAAGGACTGATGGACATCAGCCCAGAAAGCCGCCGCTTTTTCAGCAGTGAGCGGCGCGATAAAACCGATGCTGGCACCGGCAGCAACACATTGCTGCAACAGCAGATTCAACTGCGCCGCATACGTCGGCAGCGTAACACCCTGCACTTCTAAAACACGCATACTTTATCCTCACAATTTCGGCATAAAAAAAGCTGATCGCAATCAGCGTATCAGCTTTTTTCAGGGTCAGAAGAACCAGTCTGTTCTTCTTTTCATGCATTTTTTAACGCGGTCATCACGTCATCAATTCAGCACTGCGTTCAGCAGCGAATCAATTTGTCGGCATTAATGTCCGTCGAAATTACACACGGTAAACAGCGGCAGGCCACTTTCTTTAATCAGCTTCGAGCCGCCCAGTTCAGGCAGATCAACGATCACCGCGCCTTCGACTACGATCGCACCGAGACGCTCCAGCAATTTTTTACCTGCCATCATGGTGCCGCCAGTCGCGATCAGATCGTCGATCAGCACCACGCGCTCACCTTTTTTGCAGGCATCAGCGTGCAGCTCAACGGTTGCGCTGCCGTATTCCAGCTCATATTCTTCCGACACAGTGTGAAACGGCAATTTACCTTTTTTACGAATCGGTACGAAACCCAGATTCAATTCATACGCCAGCACCGAACCGATGATGAAGCCGCGCGCATCCAGACCGGCGATCACATCAATCTTCTGATCCATGTAGCGATGCACAAACATGTCGATTAAAACGCGAAACACCTTAGGATTTTGCAACAAAGGGGTGATGTCGCGGAACATCACGCCTTCTTGCGGCCAGTTTGGCACGGTGCGGATATGTTCTTTAATGTACTCGGATGGATTTATCATCGCCGGATGACCTTCAATTTTTAAAATAACCCGCTATTTTAGCAGCCGCTGCTCTGCTCTTGCGACTGCTTCTGATGTTCCGCGCACGACAATCACATCGCCTGCCTGCAAAATCATTGCTTCGGCGTGCTCTATACGCTGCCGACCACGACGCACCACATGCACATCCGCCCCCGTTTCCGTCAGGTGCATCTCTTGCAGCGACTTTCCTGCTGCCGTCGCGCGCTCGTTCAGGACTATCGTATGCAAACGGATCTGCATCGCTTCCGGGCTATCGGACGCATCACTGGCGCCACGGAAAAACCCCCGCAACGATTCATAACGCTCATCGCGCGCCGCCTGCACCCGATGCACAACACGGCGCAGCGGCACGCCGAGTATCACCAGCGCATGCGATGCCAGCATCAGACTGCCTTCCATTAGTTCAGGTACCACCTCGGTGGCACCGGCGGCTCTGAGTTTATCCAAATCAGTGTCATCATGGCTGCGTACGATCACCGGCAAGGAAGGATTAAGCTCATTCACGAAGTGCAGAATTTTTAATGCCGAGGCCGTGCTGGTATACGTGACGACCAATGCGGCCGCGCGATTGATGCCAGCTGCCGTCAGGCTCTCACGGCGCGCCGCATCGCCATACGAAACATTTGCGCCCGCCATCTGCGCTTCCTGCACACGATCCGGATCCAGATCCAGCGCGTGATAGCTGATGCCTTCTTCCTCCAATAAACGCGCCAGACTTTGCCCGCTACGTCCGAAACCCGCGATAATCACGTGCTTTTTCGCATTCATCGTACGGGCTGCAATCTGTGTCAACGCTAAAGATTGCATCATCCATTCGTTGGCGGAAAACTTCATCACGATCGCATCCGATTTCGCCAGAATAAACGGCGATACCAGCATAGATAACACCATGGCCGCCAGTATTACCTGCAACAATTGCGCTGGTATCAGATGCAGATCACCGGCCTGGTTTAATAAAACAAAACCAAACTCACCCGCCTGCGCCAGCGCCAGCCCGGTGCGTAAAGAAATACTGGTCGAGTTGCCGAACAATTTTGCCAGACCGGCAATCAGCAGAAGCTTGACAACCATCGGCAAGATAAATAGCAACAACACTAACCACAGATGCTCCACTACCAGTCGCCAATTCAGCAGCATGCCAACAGTGATAAAAAACAGCCCCAGCAACACGTCGCGGAAAGGCTTGATATCCTCCTCCACCTGCAAGCGGTATTCGGTCTCTGAAATCAGCATACCCGCCACAAATGCCCCCAGTGCCATTGAGAGGCCAGCTTTGTCAGTCAGCCATGCCGCCCCCAGCGTAATCAGCAGAAGATTGAGCATGAATAACTCTTGCGAACGCTGTTTCACCACGACACGAAACCAGGCGCGTATCACTTTTTGTCCGACGACCAGCAATAAAATCAAGACCAGAATTGCCTTCGCGCTGGCCCAGGCGAGGTTTTGCAGCAGATCAGAAGAATGTGAAGCCAGCGCTGGAATCAGGATCAGCAGCGGCACCACCGCCAGATCCTGAAACAACAAGATGCTGATAATCTGCCGCCCATGCAGGCTTTCTAACTCCAGCCGTTCGGTCAGCATTTTGGAGACAATGGCCGTCGACGACATTGCCAGCGCACCACCCAGCGCAAAAGCGGCTTCCCAGCCGATCTGAAAATACTGCGGCAACCAGATACTTGCTAAGCGTGCCGCCACCAGACTGACCGCGATCGTCACGAATACCTGTGCCATCCCTAAGCCAAATACCGCCTTGCGCATCGTCATCAGCTTGGGTAAAGAGAATTCCAGCCCGATGGAAAACATCAGGAACACCACGCCAAACTCGGCAAGTTCGTGCGTGACTGCGCCGTCATCGGCAAACCCGAGGCCAAACGGACCGATCAGCACGCCGACCACGAGATAACCCAGAATCGGCGGCAATTGCCACAGACGAAAAACAACAACCCCGAGAACCGCGGCAGCTAACAGAGACAGAGTAGTATCAAGGGCGTTCATAAAGGACATTATTGCCGATTTATGCCTATGCTTCCGTCATATATCGTTAACAATATCGACTGAATATGCATTTCGTTACGTCTGGCAGAGTTTTTGCTTATAGGATTTCGTTTATACTTCAGGCATGAATGATCTGAACGCAACCCCATTTAACGAGACGACTGCAGACGATGCGTCCTCGATCGCCGCGCAACGCGCGGTGCAACTGGCATCCACGACCCTGCAAATCGAAGCAGACGCGCTGATTGCCTTACAAAACAGGCTTAATTCTGAAGACGCTGCGAGTTTTGCCGTTGCAGTAAAGATGCTGCTTTCATGCAACGGTCGTGTGGTCGTTTCCGGCATCGGTAAATCCGGCCATATCGCCCGCAAGATTTCAGCCACCTTCGCCTCCACCGGCACACCGTCGTTTTTTATCCACCCGGCAGAAGCGGCGCACGGTGATCTGGGCATGGTGACCAAACATGATGTGTTCATCGCGATTTCCTATTCTGGTGAGGCGGCGGAATTAATCTCTATTTTGCCTATCATCAAGCGCCTTGGCGTCAAACTGATTTCACTGACAGGCAATCCGCAATCGAGTCTGGCGAAACTGGCCGATGTACATCTGAATCTGCACGTCGATAAAGAAGCCTGCCCGCTGAATCTGGCGCCGACAGCAAGCACCACGGTGACGCTCGCTTTAGGCGATGCGCTGGCCGTCGCAGTATTGGATGCGCGCGGCTTTCGCGAAGAAGATTTCGCACGTTCCCACCCGGGTGGCGCGCTGGGACGCCGTTTGCTGACCTATGTCAAAGATGTGATGCGCACCGGTGACGCGGTGCCATGTGTAACACCCGAAACCCGGCTGACCACGGCATTGCTGGAAATAACCAAAAAAGGCATGGCGATGACGGCAGTCATTGATGCCGAACGAAAAATTATCGGCGTTTTCACCGATGGTGATTTACGCCGCCTGATGGAAGATGTGCGCGATTTCACGCAAATTCAGATTGCTGACGTGATGCACAAAAATCCACGCAGCATACGCGCCGATCAATTGGCTGTCGAAGCCGTCGACATCATGGAAACTTATCGCATCAACCAATTGCTGGTGACGGATGAGCATGACAGATTAGTCGGCGCCCTGCATATTCACGATCTGACCCGCGCCAAGGTGATTTAATGTCCGACGCAAGCACAAGAGCCGCAAAAATCAGACTGATGATCTTTGATGTCGACGGCATTCTGACCGATGGCAGCCTACACTTCGGTGCAGACGGAGAAGCACTGAAAACATTCAATGTGCTCGATGGGCAAGGCATACGCCTGCTACAAAATGCAGGCATCGCCACCGCCATCATCAGCGCCCGGCAATCACCGATCGTTGCGCGGCGTGCCGCTGACCTCGGTATCACCCATGTACGTCAGGGCATCCATGATAAAAAGACGGCGTTTCTGCAGTTGTTGAATGAGCTCAGCATACCCGCAGACGAATGCGGCTTCATCGGTGACGACGTGATCGATCTGCCGGTTCTGACCCGCGTCGGTTTCGCGGCCAGCGTTCCAAACGGACACGCCGAAGTCCGCCAGCGCGTGCATCATGTGACGACCGCCAGCGGCGGCAAAGGCGCGGCGCGGGAAGTCTGCGACTTCATTTTACGTGCGCAAAACAAGTACGACAGCGTTCTGGCAGAATACCTCGCATGAAGGCACAAATCACTATCGACCGTGCACGCATCTGGATGGCGATCGCTGCTGTCGGCGTCGTTGCACTTGGCAGTTTCTGGCTGTATGACACGGTGCGTCGTCAGGGTGCTGATGACTACAACCGGGCATCGGCACGTCTGGAACCGGATTATTACGTAGAGAATTTCAATTTCATCAAACTCTCGAATAACGGTAAAGCGAATTATCATGTCACCGGAAAAAATCTGATTCATTTACCGCGCACAGATCAATACGACATCAAAGAGCCGCGCATCAGCAGTTTTGATGCGCAGCGCACACCGATTACGATCAATGCCGGACGCGCGGTTGTGGAACAGAAATCTGAGGTGCTGACACCCAAACGTACAGAAGACGTGGTGCATCTTTATGATCAGGTCACAGTCGAAAGACCGCAGGGCATCAATTCCAGTTTCATGCGGGTGGAAACTGAATATCTGCAATTACTGCCCGATGCCGACATCGTGAAGACCGATCAACGCATTAAGCTGATTACGGATAATGGCGAAACCCTTGCCACCGGCATGATGGCTAACAATACGAATCAGGAATTACGCCTGCTCAGTAAAGTACATGCGCGCCTGTCAAAACATAAATAAAGACATGCACAAAGATATTTATTCACTTCATCAACATCAACAAGTCAGAGAGTAAAACATGCGCCCCGAAAAAAAATCAGTTTATCTGGTACTGAACTCATGGACGTTAGCCCTTGTGACTTTGCTGTCAGCGTCCGGCGTTCATGCTGAAAAAGCAGACAGTCTCAAAGAAATGACGATAGAAGCAGATCAGTTTTTAAATAATGGTAAAACCAATGTCAGTACATTTTCAGGCGATGTCGTGGTAGTACGCGGTACGCTGAAAGTCAAAGCAGAAAAAGCCGTCGTGACAAAAAGTGCGGATGAATTCCAGCACGTGGTGCTGACTGCCAAACCCGGTGCCAAAATCAGTTTTCGCCAAAAACGCGATGGCGGTCCGGATCTGTGGGTCGAAGGCGAATCAGAAAAAGCCGAATACGATGAAAAAACTGAGTTTGTAAAATTTCTGTCAAAAGCGCAGATACGCTATCTTGATGGCAGCAAAGTCACTCAGCAGCAAGAAGGTGAATTCCTCTCTTACGACAGTAAAAACGATGTCTTTGTTGGCGTCAATTCCAGCTCAGGTCAGTCAGTTTCAGGTGGTGGTCGCATCAAAACCACGATACAACCAAGAACTGAAAAACAGGCAAATTAAGATGGCATCAAAAGACAGTACGCTGACCGTCAAAGGTCTGCAAAAACGCTATGGCGCGCGACAAGTGGTGCGTGATGTCTCTCTGTTGGTGAGAAGCGGTGAAGTCGTCGGCTTGTTAGGGCCGAACGGTGCAGGTAAAACCACCTCTTTTTACATGATCGTCGGACTCGTGCCTTCGGATTCCGGTGAAATCAATATCGACGATACGAACGTTTCTGATTTACCGATACATCAGCGCGCCGTACTCGGTCTGTCGTATCTGCCGCAGGAAGCGTCGGTGTTTCGCAAGTTGACGGTGGAAGAAAATATCCGCGCCGTGCTCGAACTGCAAAGGGACAAAGAAGGAAAATTTTTGTCTGAGAAAAAAATCCGGCAACGTCTGGATAGTTTACTGACTGATCTGCAGATAGAAAAAATCCGCGACAGTCAGGCGCTTGCTTTATCGGGCGGTGAACGACGCCGGGTTGAGATTGCGCGCGCACTCGCGACGAACCCGCGTTTTGTTCTGCTCGACGAACCTTTTGCCGGTGTTGATCCTATCGCCGTCATTGAGATTCAACGGATTGTCCGCTTCCTCAAAGAACGCGGCATCGGCGTGTTAATCACAGATCATAATGTGCGCGAGACACTGGGCATTTGCGACCACGCCTACATCATCAATCAAGGCTCGGTATTAGCCAGCGGCAAACCCGACGATATCATTCAGAATGAGTCCGTGCGACGCGTCTATCTCGGAGAACATTTCCGGATGTAACGGGACGCATTATGAAACAAAGCCTGCAACTACGTACTTCACAGCATCTTGCACTGACACCTCAACTGCAGCAATCAATACGGCTGTTGCAACTGTCAACGCTGGAACTGCATCAGGAGCTGGAAACACTGCTGATAGAAAATCCTATGCTGGAGCGTGTCGACGATCCTATGGACAATGCGGTTCGCTTACTGGCCGACGGTGCGATCAACAACACAAGTACGACACCGGATGCAGGCATGGAAAGCGCCGCTCAGGCTGACAACAATACGCCGCAAGAAGCGACAGCCGACGCCGATGTGCCGGTCAACGACAGCGTCAGCGCTAACGAGGAAGAATGGAGTTTTAACGACGCGCCTTCCGGTGCATCTAACAGCGACGAAGATGAGGGACGTCCTCAACTGGAAGCGGCGCACATCAGCTTACGCGAATACTTGCTCGAACAGATGCGTCTGACGCTCAGGGAACCGCGTGATCGTGCGTTGCTGGAACTGATCATCGACACACTGGATGACAACGGCTATCTGACAGAAAGTCTGGAAGAAATTCATGCTGGTCTGCCGATAGAGTTGTTGATTGAAGAAGATGAATTATCGTTTGCGCTGAAGATGCTGCAGAGTTTCGATCCGCCCGGCGTCGGTGCCAGAAATTTATCAGAATGTCTGGCGCTACAGATCAGGCGTCTGCCAAAAATTCCTTTTGTCACACGTCGTCTTGCACTGTCCGTGGTGGAGACTCAGCTGACTTTATTTGCACAGCGAGACTTCACTAAATTAAAAAAAATATTCAACTGCGATGACGAAGATTTACGTGAGGCACAAGCAGTCATACGACAGTGTGAACCACGTCCCGGCATCACATTTGCCACCAGCAGTTCGGACTATGCAGTGCCTGATGTGATCGTCAAAAAAAGTGGTAATGGCTGGCAGGTTTTACTGAATCAGGATGTGATGC
Source organism: Cognatundibacterium rivi (assembly GCF_018139565.1). Lineage (GTDB taxonomy): Bacteria > Pseudomonadota > Gammaproteobacteria > Burkholderiales > Burkholderiaceae_D > Undibacterium > Undibacterium rivi. The sequence continues at coordinate 605,658 of NZ_JAGSPK010000001.1, read as the reverse complement.
CGAAACTGCGCGTCAGTAGTATGTACGCCAATATCATGCGGCAAAACCGTGGCGAAGCAGGACTGGGAACGCAGTTACAGGAAGCACGCTGGCTGATCAAAAATATGCGTCAGCGTTTCGATACTATTTTGCGTGTATCGCAAGCGATAGTTGAAAGACAACGTAACTTTTTTACGCATGGTGCAGTCGCGATGCGCCCCCTTGTTTTGCGCGAAATAGCTGATACACTAGGTCTACACGAGAGCACTATTTCTCGTGTGACGACCCAGAAATACATGCTGACCCCGCATGGTATGTTTGAGTTGAAATATTTTTTCGGCAGCCATGTCGCGACGGAAACAGGGGGTGAAGCATCTTCCACCGCGATACGTGCACTCATCAAGCAGTTGATAGGAGCAGAAGACCAGAAAAGCCCACTCTCTGATAGCAAAATTGCAGACATGCTGGGCGAACAGGGCATGGTAATAGCCCGACGGACCGTTGCCAAATACCGTGAAGCCCTGAAAATTCCACCAGTGAGTTTGCGTAAATCTTTGTAAGCAGTCCTTGTAATCACGGTTTGAATTGCTATATATGATTTAGCTCAACGCAGTAGAAACCAAATGAGCTTATTGTTAATAGCAAGTAATATCACTATAGGAGCACAGTATGAATCTCACCATCAGTGGACATCACGTCGAAGTCACTCCTGCCATTCGTGAATATGTACATACCAAGCTGGAACGCATCCGGCGCCACTTTGATCAGGTCATTGACATTACCGTCACGCTGACCGTCGACAAACTGAGCGAAAAAGAGAAACGGCACAAAGCCGACATTGACCTGCATATCAGTGGTAAGGATATTCATGTTGAAAGTCTGGCGCATGATTTGTACGCAGCCATTGACACACTGATTGATAAACTGGATCGTCAGGTGATAAAACATAAAGATAAAGTCCAGGGTCACGATCGCGATGCGATCAAACATATCCCTGATCCTGCATCGGCATAATCGCCCCCTCCCGCGCTGAACGGGACTCCAAAACAAGGACGCAACAGCGTCCTTTTTTGTTATCTTTTTTTTGTTATTTTTGTCGTACTGACGATGCGCAAACAGGAATAAAATGAATGCCCTGTCACGACTATGTTAATGGTATCTACATGAGCGAATACGTAATCACTTCCGTTAAAAATCAGATCGGCTACATCACTCTCGACCGCCCGAAAGCATTGAACTCTCTGTCGCTGGAGATGGTGCGCGCACTCACCGCCACGTTATTGGCGTGGCGCGACGATGCGGCCATTCGTGCCGTCTTCATACACAGCAGCAGCGAAAAAGCATTTTGTGCCGGTGGCGACATCCGTTTTTTTTATGATGTCGGCACAGCCACACCAAGCGGTGACAGCGCCCTGCTTGAAGATTTTTTTACCGAAGAATATGCGTTAAATCATTTGATACATTTTTACCCCAAACCCTACATCGCATTAATGAATGGTGTGGTGATGGGTGGCGGTATGGGCATTGCGCAAGCAGGTCCAGATTGTCGTCTGCGTATCGTTACCGAACGTACCAAAATGGCGATGCCGGAAGTGAACATCGGTTTATTTCCTGATGTCGGCGGTAGTTATTTCCTGTCACGCACCCCGGGTGAAATCGGTACTTATCTCGGTCTGACTGGCGACATCATCGCCGCTGCAGATGCCTTATATGCAGGCCTCGCTGACGTCTATATCCCAACATCTGAACTGCCAGCATTACTGGCCATGCTGGAGAATACCGAAGCGGCAGATATACGGTTGGCGATACGTGAATTTGCTGCGCCATTCGCATCGCAGGCCACCCCTGCCAACAGCAAACTGGCTGCGCAACGACCACTGATCGATCAGCTTTTCAGCGGGAATAATGTGCCTGCCATCGCAGAAAAATTAAGCAACAACAGCGATGCCTTTACCCAGCAGGCGCTGGCGACGATGGGGAAACGTTCACCTTTACTGATGTGCGTCACTCTTGAACAACTGCGGCGCGGCGCAGGTCAGAATGTGGCGGACTGTCTGCGCATGGAACGCAACATGGTGCGTCATTGTTTCAAGCACGGAGAAGTGCTGGAAGGCGTGCGCGCCCTGGTGGTTGATAAAGACAATACGCCGCGATGGTCACCTGCGCATCTGCGCGATGTGAGTCAGGAACAGGTTGCTCAATTCTTTGCCGAAGTGTGGCCAGCATACGCGCATCCGCTACGACATTTGCAAGGATAATATCGCGCTGGTTTCTATCCACAGCCACTGACACATTTGCCAGCAGATAGTTTCCGGCATCCGCACAGCAGCGCATATCACGCTAAAAAGTGATATGCGCTTTTTCATAGAACGCCGTTTAAACAATGCAGCTGTATTGATGCAGTATCCGTACATCCACATCAGATCACCACACATTCTGCAACGAAGTATCAGCACATTCTGAGCGTCAAATATACTCCCCCCAGTATATGTAAACCTCCCTTATTTTCTGCAGACAATAGGCAGTTTTAATAAAAAAAGAGGGGGAGTATATGAACTCCCCCTCTTTCAATTTCGTTTCTGACTCATTTCTGACTTACATCATTTAATGATTAATGATGTGAGCCACCACCCAGATACGCGGCCTTCACCGCCGGATCGTTTTGCAATTTATCGGCTGGACCGTGCACCGAGATGCGACCGTTTTCTAATACATAGCCGTAGTCAGCAACCGCGAGTGCGGCTGCCGCAAACTGCTCGACCAGCAACATGGTGCGCCCTTCCTGCTTGAGTCGCTGGATGATGCGGAACACTTCATCGACCAGAATCGGCGCCAACCCCATCGATGGCTCGTCCAGCAATATCACTTCCGGATTCAGCATAACGGCGCGCGCCATTGCCAGCATTTGCTGTTCACCGCCGGATAAAGTACCGGCCAGTTGATGGCGGCGTTCACGCAGGCGCGGGAATAATTCCATCGCCTGTTGCAGATCGCTTTCGATATCGCCACGCGGTCGCGAACGTGTGAAACGTGGAAATGCGCCCAGCAATAAATTATCCGTCACCGACATCGTCGCAAACACACGGCGACCTTCGGGTGAATGGGCAAGACCAGCGCGTGCGATTTTATGCGAATCCAAGCCAGTCACGTCTTTACCATGCAAAGTGACTGTACCTTGTTTCGGTTTCAGCATGCCGGAAATCGCGCGCATGGTCGTCGTTTTACCAGCGCCATTCGAGCCGATCAGCGTCACTACTTTGCCCTTAGGCACGTCCAGCGAAATACCATGCAAGACTTCCACCTTGCCATACGCCGCGTGTAAATTTGAAATACTTAACATACTGATCTCCTCAGGCGGTGGCGGTCGATGGGGCAGATGTCCCCAGGTCTTCACTGACGCTGCCACCGAGATACGCTTCGATTACTTTCGGGTCTGCCTGCACTTCGGCTGGCTTGCCTTCAGAAATTTTCTGACCAAAATCGAGCACAGTCACGGTATCGCAAATCGACATCACGACGTCCATGTGATGTTCAATCAGAATGATGGTGATATCGTGCTCGCGGATTTTACGAATGATCGCGATCAGGTCTTTGATGTCCGGTGCGGTGAGGCCAGCCGCAGGTTCATCGAGTAACAGCAACTGTGGATTCAGACCCAGTGCGCGACCGATTTCCAGCAGGCGTTGTTTGCCGTAAGGCAGATTCCGCGCTTCTTCGTTTGCCAGATCAGCGAGGCCGACAAAGTTGAGAATACTTGCTGCGCGTGCACGCGCTGCGCGCTCTTCACGCAGATAACGCGGGCTGTGTATCATCACATCGAACACATTGCTGCGGAAGGTATTGTGCAAGCCGACCAGCACGTTTTCTGTTGCCGTCATTTCGCCGAACAATTGCACGTTCTGGAAAGTCCGCGCCACGCCGCCCAGCGCGATTTCTGAAGGTGTCGTGCCGGAAATGACTTTGCCACTGAACTCGACGACGCCATCGGTCGGTTTATAGATACCGGTCAGCACGTTCATCATGGTGCTCTTCCCGGAACCATTCGGTCCGATCAGGCCATGTACCGTACCTTTGGCGATTTGCAGATCGACCTGATTCAAGGCTTTCAGACCGCCAAATTGCATCAGCAACTGACGTGCGCTCAACAACACGCCGACACGTTCGCCGTTCGCTTTGACAATCGCCAGATCTTCACCGCCACTCAACTCACCGGCTTTTGCCAGTAAGTGGCGTGGGCCTTTTCCGAGCAGAGAATTGACGAAACCGACGATGCCATCCTGCAGGTAATACACGACGAACAGCGTCATCAGACCGAACACTGTCAAACGCCAGTCGGTAATATTTTCCAGTTTGTACGAGAAGATCGCCATACCGACCACCGCTGCCACCGGCACCAGCAGTTCTTTCGCCGTTTTACGTCCTTTAGCGATAGTAAAGGCCGCACCGGCAAGACCGATCACAGCAGCAACGGTCGCGATCTTGCGGAACAGTTCAATATCCGCCAGCAACGATGGCAGCATCACCACAATGAAAGCGCCCAGCAAAGAACCGATACGTGATTTACGGCCGCCCATGATCACTGCGAGCAGGAACATGATGGTCAGTTCAAAGTTATACGTATTCGGTGAAATGTATTCTTCGGAATACGCATACAAGCTACCTGCCAGACCAGCCAGTGCAGCACTGATCACGAACGCATACACTTTATAACGATAAACGGAAACGCCCATGCAATCCGACGCGATCGGACTATCACGCAAAGCCTGAAAAGCGCGGCCGAGATGCGAACGCAAAATGCGATGTACCACGATCAGTGCCAATACCATCATGCCGGCGACCAGATAAAAATAGCCGACCTCTCCGAGCTTCTGACCAAACAAAATTGGCTTCGCGACTTTGAGCCCCATCGGGCCTTCGGTCAGGAATGTCATTTCGTTGATCAGAATCTGAATGATGGTACCGAATGCCAGTGTCACCATCGCCAGATAAGGACCGGTAACGCGCAACGCTGGCAAGGCCAGCAAGGCACCAAAAATAGCAGTCACACCGATACTGGCGGGGAGCGCCACCAGAATAGGCAGACCGAGTTTGAAGTACAGCACACCTGTGGTGTACGACCCTATGCCGAACAGACCTGCATGTCCTAACGATACCTGGCCGGTATAACCGACAACAATGTCCAGACCAAACAATAAAATCGCATAAATTAAAATCGTTTCGGCGAGATGTATGTAGTAAGGATTGTGTACAACGGTCGGAAACAGAATCAGCGCAACAATGCCGAGTATGGAAAAAGCTAAGGTTTTCTTGTTCATGTTTATTCCTTACACCTTTTTGATTGCTGCTTTGCCGAACAGACCAGCAGGTTTAAATGCCAGAACCAGCAACAGCAATACCAGGCCAGGTACTTCTTTGTAACCTGTCGAGATATAAAAACCGGTAAGCGTTTCGGCCACACCTAAAATCAGGCCACCGACAATCGCGCCGACACCGGAAGTCAGGCCACCGATAATCGCCACCGCAAATGCCTTCAGACCCAGTGCAGAACCCATCGTTGCACCAGTCAGTGTCAGCGGAGCCACCAGTACGCCTGCAAACGCCGCTGTAGCCGACGATAAGGCATACGAAAAAGTGATCACGAGGCTGGTATTAATGCCCATCAGACCTGCTGCATCACGGTCGTTCGACGTTGCGACCACGGCTTTACCGTAGATCGATTTACGATTGAATAATTCCACCGCCAGCATGATCGCCAGCGCGCCAACGACAACGACGATTTGCATTGCCTGCACATTCGCGCCAAAAATTTGAAACGGTGCTGCGGACAATGGTGAAGGGAAAGTCAGATCGTCTTTACCCCAGATATTTTCTGCGACGTTTTTAAAAATAATCGCGAGCGCAATCGTGGACATAATCCAGCCAAACTCAGACTTGATTTTGATCGCCGGACGGACACCTATCCATTCAACGAACATCCCCTGTAAGCCACCGAAGACGATGACGATAGGAATCATCAGCCAGTAATTCATGTAAGGGCCGCCATGAATATTACCGACCACACTCAGGCCAACCAGCGCACCCAGCATCAATGATTCACCCTGACCGAAATTCAGCGTGCCGGAAGTAGCGAAGGTCAGTTGATATCCAAATGCAATGACCGCGTAGATCATGCCAAGAGCGATACCACTGAACACTAACTGTAATAAAATTTCCATTTTCATTTACCTAATGGAGAGCACGACACAAGACGCACATAACAGCCGCAGACATGGCCGGGCCAGTCTATGCAAGCGATGTGGTCTTGATGATGCAGTACAGAGAAACGAGTCAGATCTTGCTTAAATTGCCGCAGACCTGACTCTGATGACAGCTAAAAAATGATGTTTTATTTAGCCAGAACGATGTGACCGCCTTTGGCTTCGCCCATCACTGGAATACCAGTTTTGATCGCTTCGTGATCGTCGTGGGTAAATGGTTTGCTGTAAGTCGTCACCACGCCCTCTACTTTTTCAGTCAGATTTTCGAGTGCTTCACGAACTTTCACACCGTCAGTAGTACCGGCCTGTTTGATCGCAGCAGCAAGCACATAGACAGAGTCATAGCCTTGTGCAGCAGAGACCGGAGAAGGAATACGGTCAACCTTGTAAGCCTTTTGGTAGGCGTCAATGAAGGACTTGCGTTTCGGTGTTGTCGCATCTTGAATGAAGGTCTGTGGCATGCGTGCGCCATCGCCATTTTTGCCAGCGTTATCAAGGAAGTTACCCATCGATAATGTCCAGCTGCCGATCATCGGCACTTTCCAGCCAAGCTTTTCCATACCATTCGCGATCTGCGCCAATTCTGGGCCAATACCATAAGTCAGAATTGCTTGGGCGCCGCCTTGCTTGGCTTTCAGCAATTGCGCTGTCATATCCACATCTTTGATGTTGAATTTTTCAACGGCAACCGGCTTGATGCCTTTTGCTGTCAGCGCTTTTTCCAAATCTTCACGGCCCAATTGTCCGTAATTGGTGGAGTCAGCGAGAATCGCCACTTTGGTAAATTTACGCTTGCTGATCGCTTCTTCGACGATCATTGCGGATTGAATCGTATCGCTGGCGGCAATACGGAAGATGTAGTTATCTTTGTGTTCTGGTGCAACGAACTGCTTGGTGATTGCAGTACCGGTAGCGATGTTATTCATGACCGGAATTTTGGCTTCCTGATAGAAGCGCTGTGAAGCCAGAGCCACGCCAGTGTTTGCGTAGCCAACGGTAGCCACCACTTTTTCTTTATTGATCAGCTCTTGAGCGACTTGAACGCCGCGCTCATTTTTTGCTTCATCATCGCGTTCAACAAGTTGGAACTGACGACCAAGTACGCCGCCTTTAGCATTGATTTCAGCAACAGCAATTTTGACGCCGTCGCGCATCGAAACACCCATCGGTGCAGAGCCGCCGGTCAGCGGGCCGGAAACGCCGATCTTGATTGGTTCGGCAGCAATACCTGCCACGGACCAGCTTACGAGTGCAGATGCAATAACAGCTTTCATTTTGTATGACATGTCGGTCTCCAGATTATTTGTATGAATTTGAATATTTGCTTTTCGACGTACTACCCATACAAATTACCAGAAAATTCTTTTTGCATTGCAACAAAAGCTACTTAAGTAAAACTACGCAAGCTATTTTCTGTTAACACGCGACATTCACAATCCCGTTGAAGACCTCATGTTTTCTGGGTTTCCGCAGAGAAAAGAATTTTTCATCAAATCCGTTTCATCAAAAGACGAAATTTTTTTCACCAATTCTGATCAGAATTGATTTTTGTCAAGAGCGCAAAAAGAGACAATCAACATGCAACACGACCAGAATCATTTCAACAAACTGAAAACCTGACTGATCGCTTTACTGCCGGAACCAAGTGGATCTTTGCGTATCGCCTTTTCTTCTTCCGCAATCATGAGGTACAGACCATCTAATGCTCTCTGCGTCACATAACCCTCCACCGTTGACTCTTGCGCCGGGACGACACCGAATTTCTGTGCCTGCCCCATCATATTGTTGTACTTGGAAGATAAGCCCGCTTTATCCGTTACATTCTTCACCAGAGGCAAAAATTTGACCGCTAACGGTGCCGCTGTTTTCTCTTTGAAAAAATCAGTGACCGATGTCTCGCCACCAGTCAGAATATTTTTAGCGTCAGTCAGTGTCATTGATTTGACCGCGTTGATTAACAAGGGCTTCGCCAATGGCACGGCTGATTCTGCGGCACGGTTCATTGACAACACAAGCTCATCAAGCTGCTGCGACTTTCCGGTCATTTTCAATATTGGTCGCGCTTTTTCCAGCACCGATGGCAGCGGTATTCTGACCTTCTCATTATTCAGAAAACCGTTTTCCACGCCAAGTTTGGCGACCGCGGCGACACTCCCCTTATCCAGCGCCGCTTTCAAGCCAGTGCTTGCGTCTTTATTACTTAAATCACTGAAAGAAATCGCGTGGACAGACATCGCTATCGTCGTCAGCGAAACCGCCAGCAAAAAGCGTCTTTTAGATAAGGAATGATCAGAAAACATAACTAACTCCACAATAGATTTGATACAGCAGCAGATTAAATTTCCTGCATGGAAAACAGACGTCTGTGTTCACGTATTGCATAACGATCCGTCATGCCGGCGATGTAATCGGCAATTTTTCGCGCCTGCAAGTCGCCATTATCATTACTACGCGATTCATGCCCCACCTGATAATCCGGCGGCAGCAAGTTAGGCTCCGCTATCATTGCATCGAATAATTCTTTAATGATTCTGCGCGCCTTCGAGGTCATACGGTTGACCTGATAATGCCGGTACAACTGGTGATGTAAAAATTGCTTAAGCAACTTTGCTTCTTCGAATTTGGCATCCGAGAAAGCGATCAGTTTGCTGCTGTTTCTGACATCATCAACAGACTGGGGAGCACAATCACGGATACGTGCGGCAGAGGTTTCTATCAGATCCGTGATCAGGGTGTTAATCATCCGTCGTATGGTTTCTGAAATTGCCCGACGGCCCTGTACACCCGGATACGCCGCACTGACCTCGGCACGATGGCGGGCGAAGAAATCGACTTCCATCATCTGAGCCTCGGTCAACAGACCGGAGCGCAATCCATCATCAATATCGTGATTATTGTAGGCAATCTCATCCGCGAGGTTGGTCAGTTGCGCTTCAAGGCCGGGCTGGGTTTTATTAATAAACCGCTGCCCGACATCACCGAGCGCAGCGGCGTTTGTCACGGAACAATGTTTGAGAATACCTTCGCGAGTTTCAAAGCATAGGTTCAATCCATCAAAGCCGGCATATCGTTCCTCGAGTTGATCGACGATACGCAGGCTTTGCAGGTTGTGCTCGAAGCCGCCATAAGGCTGCATACAGGCATTTAAGGCATCCTGCCCTGCATGCCCGAAGGGCGTGTGACCGAGATCATGCGCGAGTGCTATCGCTTCTACCAAGTCTTCGTTTAGCCGCAGGTTACGCGCGATAGAACGACCTATCTGGGCGACTTCCAGGCTATGTGTCAGCCGCGTCCTGAACAAATCACCCTCGTGATTCACGAACACCTGGGTCTTATATTCCAGTCGCCGGAATGCCGAGCAATGAATGATACGATCCCGGTCGCGTTGGAACTCAGTGCGTGAACCGGATGACGGCTCAATAAAAAGCCGCCCTCGTGATGTTGCTGATTGGGCGGCGTATGGTGCCAGATGATCGTCTGTGAAATTCATTTATGGTCAAGAATACAGTGACGTAAAGTTTGTAATAGTAATTCTTCCGGCACATTGGTAATGACGGAATGACCTAAAGGTTTTAGCAAAATAAATTTGATTTGCCCACCTTCATTTTTCTTATCCACTTCCATTAATTCTAACCAACGCTGTTCACCAAGGTCAGGCGCAATGACCGGCAAACCCGCAGCTTCAACCAACTGTTTAATTCTGGTTTTAGTCACAAAATCAATATAGCCTAAACGGCAGGAAAGATCCGCGGCCATGACCATGCCGCAGCCAACTGCTTCACCATGCAGCCATTTTCCGTATCCCAGGCCAGACTCAATCGCGTGTCCAAAGGTGTGCCCAAAATTTAAAATTGCGCGCAAACCACCTTCCCGCTCGTCCTGCCTGACCACATCGGCTTTAATCTCGCATGAGCGGATAACAGCGTAAGCTAGGGCTTGTTCATCTCTTGCCCGGAGCTTCTGCATATTCGCTTCCAGCCACTCAAAAAATGCCAGATCAATGATCGCGCCATGTTTGATGATTTCGGCCAGACCTGCAGATAATTCGTTATCCGGTAGCGTATCCAGAGTAGAGGTATCTGCAATAACGGCCTGAGGCTGATAAAACGCGCCGATCATATTCTTGCCGAGCGGATGATTAATGCCGGTCTTACCGCCGACCGACGAATCTACCTGAGATAATAATGTCGTTGGAATCTGCACGAATGGAACACCGCGCATGTATGTAGCGGCAGCAAATCCTGTCATATCGCCGATCACGCCACCGCCAAGCGCAATCAAAGTGATTTTACGATCACACTTTTGCGACAGTAAATGATCAAAAATCATCATCAGACTGCCCCAGTGTTTGTGCTCCTCACCATCAGGAAGAATCACGGCACTAGTTACCTTACCAAGGTTGCGCAGTTCTTTTTCCAGGTTAGATAAATACAAGGGTGCGACAACGGTGTTGGTGACAATAACGACATTTTTACCTTTGATGCGATCTGCCAACACGGATGCATCATTTAATACACCAGCACCGATAGTGATAGGGTAAGACCTATCGCCTAATTCAACATTCAGTGTGTGAAATCCGGCTTCTGTTTTATGCATACTGAGATGTTTCTGAGGGAATCGTTCGCTGACGTTGGACCGTGGCAACTTGTCCAGAATGTTCTGTACCAGATGCTGAACATTCGGGCGTCCGGTTTCTATGACCAAATCAGCAATTTCCTGATATAAGGGGTGACGTTGAGATTCAAGTTCTTCGAGTTTTTTACGCGGATCTGCGGTACGAAGCAAGGGGCGGTTTTTATCGTTACGGGTACGCTGGAGAATACTATTTACACTCGCATGCAAATAAATAACGGTACCGCGCTCTTGCAGATAGCGGCGGCTATCATTATTCAGAATAGCACCTCCACCTGTTGCCAGCACGATACCGTCTTGCGCGGTTAAGTCACGTATCACCTCAGCCTCTCGCTGACGAAAACTGACTTCACCTTCAATTTCAAAAATCACCGGAATCGAAACGCCTGTACGCGCCTCGATTTCGTGATCTGAATCAATGAAACGTTTATTAAGCTTCTTTGCCAAGGCCCGGCCAACTGTTGTTTTGCCGGAGCCCATCAAACCTATTAGAAAAATACTACCGTCACTCATTGCCCCAATACCTTCTGCACAAAATCAAAAAGAAAGAAATGTCCCAAGCTATGTTCTTCACGGGAGCAAATCGGGGATACTCATATTGTACACAATCTACCACACTGATTAGACACTGCTTCGACAACCTAACTGTATTACGTCAATCGAACATATACATTCTGTTCTCATATCAAAGTGGCAGTCTGATGTGTACGTTCAATTCTATTTTTTTCAATTCCAATATAGATGAATATTGAACATTCCAAATGTTGATCTAACACGAAAAAATCAATGGTGTTGCTCAATCTAATGTGTGCCTGCACATTAGATTGAGCAACACCTTTACTATTTATTCGCTGCAGACCTATGCCAGAGAAGGAAGATAATGCATAAGACCAATGCGACACGAACCGGCTAGCTATTTTTAGCTAACATCCGGCTCGTATTGCGTCTAAATCGACAACAACTATTCAACTGCGAAGGCAATAGCCCGACACGACAAACATGACGACACTTGATGCCAGTTTTTGCATAAAGAATTCAAGATTTAAGAGCGCGGATCAATTATAAACTACAGGAATATTGTAGGACTGCTTAACCTTATTAGATGTTTCAATCTGGAAATTTGTAGTACCAGTTCCTGGAGGACATTTGTCAGTTGGTGTAAAAGTCAATGTGTGAGAAGTTGAGATTGTTCCTTTGACATTTAAAGCCGATATAGTGGATGGAGATACTGTTACAGTCACATTATTTGTATCAGCGAAACTCAATGCAGTACCTGCTGGCAACTGATAACCATTTCGATCTGAAATGGTGACGTTAAAACTCTTCGCAGTGCATGAACCACTTGCGAAGGTCACACTGGATGGCAACCCGACAATGATAGGGTTCCAGGAAGCACTATTGGTAAAAGAGACACTGGTAGATAAATTTCCTGCGGCAGTAACGGTTGTTGCTATCACGGTCACCAATGACAATGATGGATTTTGGCTACGCCAGATCACAGAACAACTACCATTTTTTATTAAACACCTAGCCGTATCAGAATTACCGGCATCACCAACGATAGCACCACTATTAGTTGTAAAAACAACTGCCGCGTCATTCGAAACTACACCACCATTTACATCTGCCAAAAACACAGTTAATTGGTTGGTAATACCTGCAAAATCAAATCCTTCAACGTTGGTTTTCTCTGTAGCTAAAGTAAAGCTATCTTGGGTACTTATACCTGTTGTCACGGCGACCGTATCAGAACTTGTTGTGATACTGGTTCCATCAACTGTTGCACTGACTATGACAGATGTAGGTTGCGTGCCAGAAGAAACGGTTGCAACCACATTCCCATTTGAATCGGTTGTCGCTGAAGTGGTCGCTAAATTGACAAGTGCAGAACTTCTCGCAACAAAGTTGACTTTTTTGTTAGCGATGCCAACGTTGTTACTATCAACAACTTTGAAGGTCAACAATGCAATTTCGGTGCGACCATTTCCGCCAGCCCCTTTGATCACAATCGACTTATTGCTAGGACTTGCAGAAACAAAATTAACGGCAAATGGAACTGCGTCAGGAAGCGAGCCAACGGAGAACGATGCTTTTGCGGAAATTGCTGCAAATCCTGTCCATATTGCGTTAGCGGTTATGGTAGTCGCGCCTGGATTACCGGCTTTAATGGCAATTTCAGCGACACCGTTTTGATTTGTCAGAGCTGAACCTGAACTCGGCGACAAAGTTGCGATATTGGCATTGTCAATAGTAAACGTCACCACAACGCCAGCAACTGGTGTTCCATTATTGTTGTACACCCTCGCTCGGGCAATCAATCCGTTAGCATTGTTAATTACATTCGTAGGATTAGCATTACTATCAAACAGAGTAACATCCATTTTTCCCGTCTTCAGGGTCGAACCGGTTCCGGAATCGGTGCCAAACGCACTACTTCCACCAGATCCACCGCCACCACCGCACGCCGACAATATTGAGAGCAAGAATATGCCAGCAACCATCCTAAAAAACGTCTTCATGTACCACCTGTAGTTAAGCTAAGAATTATCAAACCTGATTGTTAGTCTAAGTTCCGTTTTACTTCACACTAAACTTATCAGTTACGATTTTAGGCGTAATGAAAATTAACAATTCAGTTTTGTCATTTGTGCGACCGGTACTCTTAAACAAGTTACCAAACAGCGGAATATCACCAAAAAATGGTATTTTCGTAATATTATCACGTTCGGTCTGCTGGAAAATCCCTCCTAACACAACGGTACCGCCGTTTTCAACCAAGACCATCGTTTTCACTTCTTTAGTATCAATTGCATAACCCATACGTGTTTCCTGACCAACGCTGTCTTTATGCACTTCAACATCCAGTATGACGTTGCCATCAGGGGTAATCTGAGGTGTCACTTCCAATCTCAAAGTTGCTTTACGGAAGAAAATCGATGTAGCACCACTGGAAGTTGCCACCAAGTATGGTAATTCAGTACCTTGCTCTATTAAAGCCTTCAATTGATCAGCGGTAACAACCCTAGGACTAGAGATAATCTTACCTTTACCATCGGCTTCCAACGCGGATAATTCCAAATTCAAGAAACGATTTGCCGCAGCAGAGAACAAACTGATAGCTAAACTACCTGGAGTTGATCCATTAATGCCGCTAGCAGGCAGACTGACAAACTGTGAGTTAGGGACGAAACTTCCATCGGTAATTTTAGCCTGACCGGTTTGCTCACCAACACCTAGGTAATTACCAGTCAAAGCAACTCGTTGATTTCCACTGACGGAGTACCCGGTATCGCCACCTCGTAAACCACGCAGATCCGTGAACCCTAGTTTTGCACCTAGATTTTTACTGAATTTATCATCTGCTTCAACAATCCTTGCCTCAATCAACACTTGCTTTGAAGCGATATCTGTTTTTTGAATCAACTTCCGCACTTCTTCAAGCTTTGAAGGAATATCAGTAACAAATATCTGGTTGGTGCGAGGTTCGATCACCGCACTACCACGTTTAGACAAAATACGATTTGTAGACGCACCATCGACACCAAAGACCTGCTTAAATGCCTCGGCTTTTTGATAATTTAACTGGAAAGATTCAGTTTTCACCGGCTCCAACTCTGCAATCTGCGCTTTTTGCTCCAGCTCCAATTTCTCTTTTGTTAACAATTCATCTTTAGGCGCAATCCAGATAACATTACCGTTCTTACGCATATCAAGACCCTTGATTTGCATAATATTGTCCAATGCCTGATCCCAAGGAACATCTTTCAGACGCAGAGTAATAGTTCCGGTTACGGTATCGCTAGCGATAACATTCAGGCCACTGACTTCGGCGATAATTTGTAAAATTGCCCGAACCTCAATGTTCTGGAAGTTAAATGACAGGCGTTCACCTCTGTAACCTTGTGTACCCTGTGTCAGTTTGTTCGGATCTTCTTTGATAGGCTTCACTTCAAGCACAAACTGTGTGTCACTTTGATAGCTACTTTGCTCCCATAATCCTTTTGGCTCAATCACCATCTGCACGTTATCGCCAACGGGAGTAGTCGTAATGATCTGCACGGGGGAACCGAAGTCAGCGACATCTAAACGCTTACGTAAGACTTCAGGCAAACCAACTTTTTGGAAGGTGACCAAAATCTTTTGCCCTTGTTGGCGCACGTCCACAGCGATTTGATTTAGAGGCAAATCAACAACGATCCGACCATCGCCAGTAACTCCGCGACGGAAATCAATATCACGTATCTGTGGCTTTGTCGCTATTGGACTCTCAGTATTAACGGGAAGTCCTTGTGAGTTCACTGCAGTTGCAACACCGCCAGAACCATCAATGGTAACAATCAGATATTTACCTTCAATCACGGTTGCGTAGTTCAGAGGTTTATTCAGATTGAATATCATCCTGGACCGACCTGAGGCCTCGACAAGAGTCACTGTGCGTAAATCGCCAATATTGACATCAACTGTTGTCTTACCCGTTGCGTTCGCAACATCAGCAAAATCAAGTGCGATGCGAGCTGGATTCGCTATAGAAAACCCAGCAGGTAATTTTGTGATTGGATTTTTCAAACCAACTTTCACAACAATATTGGAGCCTTGTTGGTTAGCAACCACTGATTCGATACTATTCGATTGGGCAAAAGCAAACTGACTAATACCAAGCATCATGAAGATACAGGCTTTAAAAAACATGGCGCCCCTTTTACTTATATTTATCAACGCGTTCATTTCTTACTCTCCTGCAACTCAAGCTTAACGTTACGTTCAACCCACTCCCCTGATGCATCTTGAATGGTTTCTTTAATTTCAATCTCAGAATCAGTAATTCGTGTCATCAGGCCAAAATTTTGTCCAATGTAACCACCAGCTTTCGCCTGAAAAACGGTTTTATCTGCTTGCACCAAAGCTTGCTTAACACCGGATTTTTCAATCACACCAACCATTTTCAATGCATCAAGAGGGAATGCCTCTAAAGCTTCTTTCCGTCTGTCCATATCAGGTTTGAAACCATTACTTGAATCTCTCATTCGTGCCAGCACAACAAGAAGCTTAGCGGGATTAAATGGATCAATGTCCGCTGCACCAGAATAAGCAACAGGAACATACACTTTAGGGGGGCTCAGCTTAGGAATCGACAATTTAGTCTCTTTCTTCACCGAGTTCATCCACTCTGTCAGCTCAGAAACACCATTGTCGCCACAAGCAGCAAGCAAAACTGCGGGTAACAGCAGTATTAGTATTTTAAAATATCTAAACATCATTTCTTTGCTGCCTTTTTCAGGTTAGCCTGGGCTAAAACTTCATCCTTATCCAGATAGCGGAATGTTTTAGCGACAACATCCAAAGTCAACCCTCCGTCTTTGCTGCTTGTCAGAGCCAAATTATTCAAAGTAACGATCCTCGGTAATTTTGCAATGTCAGCAACAAATTCACCTAAATCATGGTAACTGCCAGCAAGCTTGATATCAATTGGCAACTCAGCATAGTAATCTTTGACGATAACAACGCCAGGTTTAAACGAATCAAATTGCAAGCCTCGCCCTGTTCCCGCCTGATTAATATCCGACAGCAACGCATACATTTCGGCCTTGCTTGGTAATTGCTTTTCCATCGTAGCAACATATTGCAACACCAACCCACGTTGATCTTTCAAAGCATCCAGATTAATCGCTTGCTGCATTTTGTCGCGGTAGTCCTGCTTTAACTTGACTTCTTCCTGCAGTTTTTGGTCTATTTCCTCTGTTTGTCCATCCCAATAAAAAAACCAACCTAACACCAGAACCACTAGCATCAAGCCGAAAGCCATAGCGACTCGTGGCGCGATAGGCCACAAACCAGGATGTAATCCATTCAGGTCACGGAATTGCTCACTGATCCCGTCAAAAATTTCTTTTACATTTGTTGCCATTCCTGATCTTCCTTTTTTACATTATCGAGCAGGACTCGGAGCACTCGTATTTTTTGCCGGGGTAGCCGCAACACCGGATGCCGATTCTTCTTTTTCACGCGGACGTTTAATGCCAACATTCACAGTAAAGTCTGAAACTTTTTTAGCGTCCCTGCCTTGGCCGATTCCTGTTGTATGGATATCGATCAACTCCGGCTTAAACATCCATTCTGAGTTATTACTCAGATTGCGAATAAATTCGGCAACCCGCTCTTGCGATTGCGCATACCCATTCAAGGTCACACGTTGCCCATCCTGTTTCAATGCACGCAAATAAACACCTTCCGGAGTATGCGTGACCAACTCACTCAATAAAAATACTGGCTGATTCCGGTCACTCTGTAAATCTTCTACGGCCTGCTGACGCGCTTTCAGCGAATCGATTTCTTGCTTCAAAGTAGCGATCTCTTTAATTTTCTCGTCGAGCTTTGCATTTTCGCTCTTGATGAAATTCACCCTGTCTGTTTGTATAGCAAGCTCTCGCGCATTAAATACACCAACCACCACAACAATTAACGCACCAATAATCACTGCCAACAGCAACAGGGAATAAAAGTCTTTAACCCGCTGTTTACGCTTTTCCTCTCGATGAGGGAGAAGATTAATTTTTATCATTAGTCGAATCTCCGCAGCGCGAGACCACAAGCAACGGTGTAAGCAGGTGCCTCACTGCGCAAAGCTTTTTCATTTACTCCTGTACCCAATTCCATCCCCTTAAACGGACTGATAACCGCGGTCGAAATTTTCGTACGCTCGGCGACAATATCAACAAGTCCTGCGACAACGGCACAACCGCCAGTCAGAAAGATCTGATCAACTCTTGTATAAGGAGTGGACGTAAAGAAAAACTGAATTGCGCGGGTTACTTCTAACGCAGCATTTTCTAAAAACGGCTCAAGCAACTCCATTTCATAACTATCAGGAAGATCACCGTTTTTCTTTTTAATTTCGGCTTCTTCTTGAGAAAGTCCGTAATTCCTGACGATATCCTGCGTCAGCTGGCCACCGCCGAATTGCTGCTCACGTTCATAAACCACTTCGCCATTGAACATGATGTAGATATAAGTGCGTTTGGTACCGATTTGGAAAATGGCAAAAACCTGATCACGTCCCTCGTTGGCCTGCTTTTCAATCAGGCGCTGCATTGCAGCGCGAGCCGCATAGGACTCAATGTCCATTACTTTTGCCTGCAATCCCGCCGCCTGAACAACAGCCACCCGGTCTTCAATTTTTTCTTTACGCGAGGCCGCCAGCATGACTTCGACGTCTTCCTGATTTGCGGCCGGGCCGATCACACAAAAATCAAGGCTGACCTCATCCATAGAAAACGGAATGTATTGGCTTGCTTCAGATTCAACCTGCACTTCCAGAGCCTGATCACTCAACGTCGCAGGTAAAAATATTTTCTTTGTAATGACCGCTGCAGCTGGCATGGCAACCGCAGCATTCTTTGAACTGGAACCGCTTTTCTTCAGCAATTTTCTAATCGTGTCAGAAACCTGCTCGATGTTTTCGATATTGCCGTCCAGAATCGCGCCCTTAGGCAAAGGCTCGGAAGCATAGCGTTCCAGCCGGTATTCTTTATCGCTACCCTCAGAAAGTTCGACCAGTTTGATATCAAACGAGCTGATATCCAACCCGATAAGAGGCGGATTTTTTCTGCCGAGCAGTGAAGCAAGATCTAAAGCCAAGAATACCCCCTCATGAACACATCCGAATTTTGAAACACGACAGTGTTCGTTTTTTAAACACTTCAGTGTTCGTTTTTTACAAATTGAAACAAACCCATCAATGAAAACCGAAAAATCTCTTTAAAAACCGCTATTTAGGAGACACTTATAAAAGCCTACGTGAAATGCTAGCAACATCGCCAGTATTGGTAAAGAACTTTCCTAAGGGCATATTCAGAATCCGTTGCCAAATCCCCACGCTCAGGCAAATTTCATGTCCGGGCTCAAACCGGGAATCAGGTTTCAACAGCTGTCGAGGTGACAACCGTTATAATGTCTGCCGCGATTGTTACTGAGTAAACACATGACGGATAACGAAAAAGAACTCTCTCCAAAGAACACCCATAAGGCAGGCGCAAAACGCAGCCTTGCCAGTCGTATCGTCATTGTTACCGTAGGCACACTGTTGGGTTTAGGTGTTGCCTTAGCGCTTGTCATTGGTTTTGCCTTAACCATGGCCTATCCGAATTTGCCTGAACTCGATTCGATCACCAGTTATAAACCGAAAATGCCTCTGCGCATTTTTTCTGCGGACAATGTTCTGATTGGCGAATTTGGCGAGGAACGACGCAATGTCGTCCGTTTCGATCAAATCCCTGACATCATGAAAAAAGCGGTTCTTGCAATCGAGGATGATCGCTTCTATGAACATGGCGGCGTTGATTATCTGGGTATCACACGTGCAGCCCTGCACAATCTGACTGGCGGCGCCAAACAAGGTGCCTCAACCATCACTCAACAGGTCGCGCGTAATTTCTTTTTATCGAGCGAGCAAACCTTTAAACGAAAAATTTACGAAATCCTGCTCGCGTGGAAGATAGAACAAAATCTGACTAAAGATCAGATTCTTGAAATTTATATGAACCAGATTTACCTGGGACAACGCGCTTACGGCTTTTCATCCGCAGCACAAATTTATTTTGGCAAAAACCTGAAAGACCTCACGATCGCTGAAGCAGCGATGCTGGCTGGCTTACCTAAGGCGCCTTCTGCGTACAATCCAGTCGTTAATCCGAAACGGGCAACTGCACGTCAGCAATATATTCTGCAGCGGATGCGGCAACTCGGCTACATCACCAATGATCAGTATGAACAAGCCAAGGCCGAAGAACTGGTCACAAAAACCGACAGCAGCGAATTCGGTGTACATGCGGAATATGTCGCTGAAATGGCGCGCCAACTGGTGTATGAGCAGTTTAAAGAAGATACCTATACACGCGGACTGAACGTCTACACAACGATCACGAAGCCAGATCAGGATGCGGCTTATTTATCTTTGCGCCGCGGCGTGATGGAGTACGAAAAGCGCCATGGTTATCGCGGGCCAGAAGCAATTATCAGCATACCGGAAGGAAAAGAAGCGGCAGAAGACGCGATTGAAAAAGCACTTGCCGAACACTCGAACAGCGATGACTTACAGGTGGCGATGGTGCTCGATGCAACGCCGAAATCAGTACGCGCCATCCTCGCTTCGGGTGAAGAAATCCGCATGGATGAAGCTGGTATCAGCTTTGCTGCTTCAGGCTTGTCAGCCAAAGCGCCTGCCAACAAACGTATACAGCGCGGTGCCGTCATCCGTGTGATGCAAGAAGGAAAAAACTGGGTCATCACGCAAATGCCTGAAGTGCAGTCGGCGTTCGTGGCCGCCAGCACGACCGATGGCGCGATCAAAGCGCTGGTTGGTGGTTTTGATTTTGACCTGAATAAATTCAACCATGTGACACAGGCATGGCGTCAGCCGGGCTCCAGTTTCAAGCCGTTTATTTACTCCGCTTCGCTGGAAAAAGGTTTATCACCGGCCACCATCATCAATGACGAACCCATCAGTTTTGACGCAGGTCAGACCGGTGGTCAGGCGTGGGAACCGAAAAACTACGACGGTAAATACGAAGGTCCGATGACCATGCGTAAGGGGCTGACGAAATCGAAAAATATGATTTCGATTCGCATCCTGAACCGGATAGGCGCGAAATATGGACAGGAATACACCAGCCGCTTTGGCTTCCTTCCTGAGAAAAATCCACCTTACCTGACACTCGCTCTCGGTGCTGGTGCGGTAACGCCATTGCAGATGGCAGGCGCGTATGCGGTGTTTGCGAATGGCGGCTACAAAATTAACCCCTATCTGATCAGCAAAATTACCGACAACAACGGCAATGTGCTGGTCACTGCAAAACCGGATAAGGCGGGCGACGAAAGCAACCGCGTTATCGATGAACGCAATGCATTCCTGATCGACAGCATGTTGAAAGACGTGGTGCGCTATGGCACGGCCGCCAAAGCCATGGTGCTGAAGCGTCCGGATCTGGCAGGTAAAACGGGAACGACGAATGATTCTTTCGATGCGTGGTTCGCTGGTTACCAAGCTAAGATCGTGGGGATTGCGTGGATAGGTTTTGATCAGCCGAAAAATCTCGGCAATCGTGAAACGGGCGGTGGTCTGGCATTACCGATCTGGATAGGCTTTATGCAAAAAGCGTTGAAAGATATTCCTATCGAAGAACGTCCGGTTCCGAATGGCATCATTTCTGTGAATGGCGATTTCTATTATGCAGAGAATCCGCCCGGAACCGGGATCAGCGATCTGAGCACGCCGCCGGTGATTGAAGAACCGAAAGAGCAAGCTCAGTAAATTCGGTAAATTCAGCGACCTTGTTCTTGCGCCAGCGCGGACAAGGTCGAAAATAATTCCGAACCATCGCGCGTATTGCGCCATTGCTGACCATCGTATTTATAGTGATAACCACCAGCGCGCGCAGCCAGCCACATCTCTTGCATCGGCGCCTGGCTATTGACGATCATTTTTGAGCCGTTGTTCACAAACTCTATCGTCAGCACATTCCCGGTACGACTGCATTCGACATCCAGCTCATCATTGTCGAACGCTTTTTCAAACATCTCTTCCACCTGGTTCAGGCAAGATTCCGCCAGAGTCAGGAAATCAGATTCAGTCATGCTACACTCCTCGCATTGATTCACACTTAAAACGCCATTTTATACGGTGTCAGACATTTCAAGATGCGTACCCTGATTTCTTCCCTGTTACTCCTCAGCCTGCTCTCCGCCTGCGGACAAAAAGCACCTTTGTATTTACCGAATAAACCGAGTGCCCAGACGCTCTCTACGGCGAAATAATACTCCCCGGGAGTATATTTTAAGCCCCTTTATATTCGTAGAGATTAAGGCATTTTTGGCATATACTCCCTATTTATCAGCGTTATCGGGGCGAAACTGTATCGGGCTGGCAAGTTGCGGACGACACCCCTGCACGCCATCGTAAATGCCGCGTATCTTCGTCAGATCGCCATCGACGTCGCCACTTAATTCAAGATAGTCCACCAGACTGATTTCTTTGCGACGAAAATCAAAATAGGCGCAGCCTAATGGAACCCTGGCCGCGCAAGTGATGTGATAAAACCCGCTGCGCCAGTAAGGTTTGCGACTACGGGTGCCTTCCGGTGCGATCACCATCCAGTACCAATCAGACTGATTCACTTTTTCTGCCAGCCGGGAAATCGCACCAGTCGAGACGCCGCGCTCCACAGGTTCACCGCCCAAAGCGCGGATCATGCGACCTATCGTCGCGCCAGTGAAGCCTTCGAACAGAGAAGACTTCGCAATAAAATAAAATGGCATGCCCATCGCCAGTTTTGCCAGAACACCAATCGGAAAATCCCAGTTTGACGTATGTGGGTAAACGATGATGATGCCCCGGGGACCGGGCAAGGGACGGAAATGCACCTTCCATCCGATGCAAGTTAACAGGCGCAACGCCACGCGCTGCGTCAGCGTTTGCATCTGGTCCTTTTTAAGTAGATAGCTTGTCATAATTCAACGGTACGATGTGCTGAAAATTGTGCCGAGCATTATGCCGTGGAAAAAATAGAGATGCAAAAATTACGCAAAACCATGCTGCTGATCGCCTGCACACTGATGACGCAGAACGCAGCACATGCCGCCCATCCACTGGTGACAGAAGACGCCAATCTGCAAACCACTGGCAAACAGCAAATTGAATTGAATGGTGATCACTGGTCAACCTCAAGAGCACATAGCCAGATCGGCAATCTGACTTATACCTACGGTGCCAGCGATCAGCTCGATGTATTCTTTTCCAGCCCGGTGCGCTGGTCTTCTCCCGGTGCGCTCGGCGATTTGTCAGTCGGTAGCAAATACCTGTTTTCGTCGCAAGAAAATACCAACTGGGCCTGGAAAACCGAAGTCTTTTTCCCGACTGGCGCGAAGACATTTGGCAGTGATCGCTATGATCTCGCCCTGACTTTGGTGCGCACGGAAAGTGCCGGACCTTGGGTGATACACAGTAATCTCAGCCTGAATATACGTCAGCACCGCCAGGCGCTGGCAGATGCTCAACAACGCGATCAAGTATGGCGCTCGTCGCTTGCAGTATTGCGTGCGATCACGCCACAAACGCAGTTACTTGCCGATACAGGAATCGCGCAAGCCGATCAGAAAAATGACGGTTACTGGCAACCGTATCTGATCGCTGGCGTGATTTATTCACCGGCAACGAATCTGGATCTGGATATCGGCTTCAAATATCAGAAGAAAACGCTGTCCACAGAACGGCAAATCGGCATCGGTATGGCTTGGCGTTTTTAAGCCATTTGTCCGGCATTTTCAGCGTCCCTGCGAAAGCGCGTTACGGCTGGCGAACCAGCGCCACCACACACGCATTAACAACAGCACGCCGACCAGTACCGCAAACATCAGCGGTTGCGACAAATCATGCTTGCCGGCTTTCATCCAGTAATAATGCAAGACACCGGCAGGCACAATCAGATAAATCAGGCGATGCAAAAGCTGCCAGCGCTTGCCACCAAGCCGTCTGATCATGCCATTCGTGCTGGTCAGCGCCAGCGGCAGCAATGCCACGAAGGCGAGAAAGCCAACGGTGATAAACGGACGTTTCAGTACGTCGGCCCACATTTCCGCCAGATCAAAAAAGTGATCGAACCAAAGGAAAGTCAGAAAATGCAGGCTGGCGTAAAAAAACGCATACAAGCCCAGCATGCGCCGCAAGCGCAGTAACCAGCTCCAGCCAGCAATCTTACGTATGGGCGTCACTGCGAGGGTGGCGCATAAAAAATATAAGGTCCAGTCACCGGTATTGCGGGTAATAAATTCCAGAGGATTCGCACCCAGTTGATCCAGCATGGCAAAGCCTACAAGCCTCGCCAAGGGCAACAAACAAAGAATAAAGACGATGGTTTTGATCACCGCCATCTGTCGCTGAGACATCGCCATATCAAAAGAATTTTTTCAGATCCATGCCCGCATACATAGAGGCAACTTCAGGATAACCATTAAACATCAGGGTCTTGCGCTTGCGGGTAAATAAGCCATCTTCACCGATACGTCGTTCCGTTGCCTGCGACCAGCGCGGATGATCAACCTGCGGGTTCACATTCGAATAAAAACCGTATTCATTTGGCGCCGATTGATTCCACGCTGTACGCGGCTGCTCTTTGGTCAGGCGGATTTTAACAATCGACTTCGCGGATTTAAAACCATATTTCCAGGGAACAGACATGCGCACCGGCGCACCGTTCTGATTCGGCAATATTTCGCCATACATGCCGAATGTCAGCAGCGCCAGCGGGTGCATCGCTTCATCCATGCGCAGGCCTTCCACATATGGCCAGTCGAGCACGGGGCTGCGCAAACCCGGCATCTGTTTCTTATCGTCTAGCGTGATGAATTCCACGTATTTGGCGTTGCCTGTCGGCTCTACCTTTTTGAGCAGATGCGATAAAGAATAGCCTATCCACGGAATCACCATCGACCAGCCTTCGACACAACGCAGACGATAAATGCGCTCTTCCAGCGGTGCCAGCCTGAGCAAACTATCGAGATCCAGCGTGACGGGCTTCTTGACTTCACCTTCGATCACCACTGTCCACGGACGTGTTTTCAAGCTGCCAGCCATGACGGCCGGATCTGCTTTATCCGTACCGAATTCATAGAAATTATTGTAGGTCGTGGCATCTTTATACGCAGTCTTTTTCTCTACCAGCGCGTATGCCGGATTAAGACTCGCCGCCAGTTTTTGTGCCGCGGGTGTTTGCGCAAAGGCTTCGCGGCTGGCCATTTCTAGCAGGCTACCGCCGGCAATCGTTCCAACGGCTAATTGGCGGATGAAATCGCGACGCGATTCAAACACCTCTTTTGGGGTAATTTCAGATGAAAGTGGCAAATGCTTGCCACTGGGATGGGATTTGATCAGCATGACAGACTCCAGGGTTGAAACGCCAGACAAAACAATGTGCACTTAAGTCACACTGTAAGACACACCGTTTTGTCGTTTAGTTTCTCACGAGTCGCAAAAGTCTGCTGAGCGAGGAAAATTGATTGATTACAGCGTGCCGTAGGAATGCAGGCCGGACAAGAACATATTCACGCCGAGGAAAGCAAATGTCGTCACCAGCAAGCCCATCAATGCCCACCAGGCGGCAACCTGGCCCCGCAAGCCCTTCATCAGACGCATGTGCAACCATGCAGCGTAATTCAGCCAGACGATCAGCGCCCAGGTTTCTTTCGGGTCCCACGACCAGTAACCGCCCCAGGCTTCGGCCGCCCACAACGCACCGAGTATCGTCGCGATCGTAAAGAAGGCAAAACCAACCGCAATCGCTTTGTACATCACGTCATCCAGCACATCCAGTGCAGGCAGACGATCCGCCAGATAACCTTTCGATTTCAGCAGATACGCCATGGCGACCATCGCCGCCAGCGCAAATGTGCCGTAACCGATAAAGTTTGCAGGGACATGAATTTTCATCCACCAGCTTTGCAATGCTGGCACCAGCGGTTGAATTTCTGCGGCATCGCGACTGACTGTGTACCATAGCAAAAAGCCAACCGCAGCAGAAATCACCAGCAACACAAATGCGCCTAATTGCCGGGTTTTGTATTCCTGTTCGTAATACAGATAAAACAATGCCGTAATCAGTGAAAACAGAATGAAGACTTCATACAGATTCGAGACTGGAATATGACCGATGTCCGCGCCAACCAGATACGATTCGTACCAGCGCACCAACATGCCGGTAAAGCCCATGACGACTGCCGCCCAGCACAACACAGAGCCGACCGAAGCACCGAAATCAGAACGGGCAATTAAACCGCCCCAGTAAAATAAAGTCGATAAAAAGAACAGCGTACTCATCCACAGAATCGCCGACTGGCTCGACAGCAGATATTTCAGGAAAAATTTCTGGTTCGCCATTTCCAATGAACCGGCGTACAAATGAATGGCAAAGAAACTCAGCAGCGCCAGCAGCACGATCAACGGGCGCACCGGCTTCCAATGCCAACCCAACCATGCAAATGTCGGGGCAGCTAATAACAAAATACCTTTTTCATAGACATCCATATAAGCACCGAAACGATTCAGCGCAAACAGCGAAGCCATGCACAGCGCAACAGCATAGAGCCAGTCGAGCACACCCAGACGCTTAAAAAAACCTTGGTAGGGCGTGTAATTTTGTGTCATTTCCATCATTTCTCCCCGAGCCAGAAAAGGAAAATATCCCGGTCGTCAGTGTAGTCTATTCGTTGCAAATTGTTCTGATTACATTTTTAGGTCTGGCCATTGCCCATCATCTGACCCAACTGCGCCTTCAGTTCGTCGAACTCTTTTTCAAAGTCCAGGGTTTTGCGCTGTGAACTCAGGGCCATCAGTGTATTCGTCCCGTGTCCATCGTCTTTGAGCCAGATCCAACAACGTCGTTCGCGGATGTAAAACATCGCAAACACGCCAATAACTAAAAATAAGCAGCCGAGATAAACGATATTTTTTCCTGGTGAGCGGGTCACTTGCAATACCGATGCTTTAACTTCATCGAAGCCTCTGAGTTGCAGATACACCGGCGCACCATAGAAATAAGCATCCGACATCGCACCTATCGACAATTGCAGGAAACGTCCATGTTTCTCATTCAGTTCCAGCGCTGGCAGACCGTCTTTCTCACGCGCCAGCATCCACAGATCCCACAGACTGCCATTCAGAATTTTCATGAATACATCCGCCGCCTTACCCTGATCTGCAGTGGGAATCTGTTCTAAGAATTTCGAAATAGCCACGAAACCTGCTTGCTTTCCATCACCTGCAAAAATGCCCAGACTTTTCTTTGCAGACTCTGCCAGTTGCATCTGCATTTGCGATGCATTAGCCATTTTGGCGGGCAAAGCTCTGATGGCATAACGCTGCGCGGCAGCCTCGCGCAAAGCCGGATTGGCGACCGCTGCACGCAAACGCATCCATTCATTCACGCTGTCGTTATCGTCGGCAGGAATGCGTAAATACCGGAAGGTATCTGCCGGGCTGTCTCTGGTACCGGCAAGAAACATGTAATCGCCATCCACCAGCAATGGCTGCATGTAATTATGAAACTCCCGCGCTTGCCCGGTTTTGTCGCGCAATTTGTACTGCACGCTGGGGCCGACGTTTTTCAAATCCTTGTTGTTCGCATTTTTTGCAGCAGAACCAAGATGTTTATCGAGGTCGGCACTGAATTTTTCATTAAAGGATTTGCCGGTATTAACTGCGCGTACATCGGCACCATTGCGTGTCATATTTTCGACGTTGAACGGCCGGAATCCTGACCATTCTATGGTGTAAGCATTGCCGCCCTGCCCGCTGAGCGGCGTATTTCCGCCCACTTCGCCAGCGATTTCAAAGCTGGTCGCCGTGGCGCCGGACATAGGGAATGCAGCTAACTTCAGACGACTGCCACCATCTTCAAAACTCGATTGATAAACCGCCACGCCTTTGTATATCAAAGGCTGATTTACCTTAATCGTGGAATTGAATTTTTTACCGGTTTCATGATCAGTGACCTCGACATCACTGGCAAACAGCTTCGGCATACCACTGCTGTAAAAATCGATCGTGAATTTATTCAGCTTAATCGTGAACGGCAAATCCTGAATCAGGACACCGGTTTGCTGCGGAATAATTGCAGTATTACTGCTCGCCCCTTCAGGAATCATGGTATTGCCACGGAAGGTAGGATTAGCCAGCGATAAACGGTGTTGCTGCGGGATGTTGGCAATAATGCCGTTACCGTCAAACGGCACTTTCCCCATAAACCATTGCTGAAAACGGATCGGCAGCTCCGAATCAAGCATTCCGCCGATACAGATAATGACGATCGCCGCATGCGCAAAAATATAACCCCATTTATTTCCCGCCCCTTGCTTGGCGGCGATCAGGGTCGCACCTTCTTTTTCCACGACTTTGAACTTATAACCGATACGCGCAAGATGTTGCGTCATATCCGCCAGCAGTTGCGAACGCTGACGCGTTGACGCCCATTCTGCTTTATGACGGAAATTACGCAATGATTGCTCGCGCACATTGTCGCGCCAGCTACGCATGTCTTTCAGCATTTTAGGGGCGTTACGGATCAGGCACAGGCTGGTCGACAAGACCAGAAACGCCATGATCAACAAAAACCACCAGGCAGAATACACAGAATACAAACTGAATTTACCAAAGACCTCAAACCAGAACGGCCCGAACTGATTCACGTAATTCGGCATAGGCTCATTTTGCTTGAGCACGGTGCCGATCACCGACGCAATCGAAATCAGCGTCAGCAAACTGATCGCAAAGCGCATAGACGATATTAACTCTATCGCATCGGCAAGCCACAACTTGCTGCTGGCAATCTGTATACCGCCAGTGTCGGCCACCGGATCATCCACGATGCCGGTTTCTGTTTTGTTTTCCATACTGCTCCGAGAAAAACCTGAAAAAAAAGGGGATGGCTTTGCGCCACCCCCTCCTGTTGTCTTTAGCTTGTAGTAATCAGTTATTTCAAACCGGCTACGTAATCTGCGACTGCCTTCATTTCATCGTCTGACATTTTTTTGGCGATGGTAACCATTTGTGCGCTGTTTTTACGTGCACCAGTGCGGAAATTGGTCAACTGCGCAATCGTGTAATCCTGATGCTGGCCAGCGATACGTGGGAATTGTGCTGGAATACCGGCACCGTTAGGACTGTGGCAACCTGCGCAGGCAGGTACATTTTTCTCAGCGATACCACCGCGATAGATTTGCTTGCCCAGTTCAACGATATCTTTATTTTTTGCTGCACCTGGCTGAGATTTTTGTTTCGACAAATAAGCAGCGATGTTTTTCATATCGTCTGCCGTCATCGCTTTCGCAAAAGTTGTCATCACCGGATTGTTACGATCCGCACCAGTAAAATCTTGCAACTGCTTCACGATATACGCATCGTGCTGTGCAGACAACTTAGGGTTGACGGTGATCGTGGAATTGCCGCCGGCACCATGACAGGATGCGCAGGCAACGATGCCGCGCGCCGGGTCGCCGTTAGTGAACAGCGCCTCGCCTTTGGCCGGATCTGCTTTAGCAGCCTTGGCTGGTTCATTGGCATACGCGGAAGCAATCGAGGACAACGCCAGAATAGCGATGCTGATGGACTTCAAAAATGGTAAGAAAGCACGGTTCATTCAAACACCCTGAGACTAAATAATAGAAATCTGCCCTGATGGCGACACGTAGCTACTGGCTTGATCTGAATTCAGTTGAATCAAACCCTGGAAACAACCAGAAGGGGTCAGTACGATGCTGCTACCGCCCGTTACCGAACCCCTTATTGTACAATAGCTTTCAGGCGTTTTTACTGCTGACTGTTGCATTTTTCAATTTTTCCTTTCCTCTATGTCTATCCTCTGGCAAGCCCGCTTCTTTACAACGGTTAATCACTTACGTGATCTGCCGCGTACCCATGTACCGGAAATCGCATTCGCCGGTCGCTCCAATGCAGGCAAATCAACTGCCATTAATACCCTATGCAACCAGAAAAAGCTTTGTTTTGCATCAAAGACTCCTGGTCGCACCCAGCATATCAACTATTTTTCTATCGGCGGCGCCCACGTCGCTATGCATCGCAAAGATGAAACCCGGGTTGATGAGATCCGTGCGCTGCTGGTTGATTTGCCCGGCTATGGCTATGCCGAAGTACCCGGCGCGGCGAAAAATCACTGGAACCAGTTACTCGGCTCCTACATACAACGCCGGACGCAGCTCGCAGCGTTAGTACTGATTATGGATGCTCGTCGCCCGTTTACCGATCTGGATATTCAGATGCTCGAATGGTTTGCACCAAGTGGCAAACCAATCCACTGCATTCTGACGAAATCCGATAAGTTAAATAAAACTGAATCTGCGAATGCTTTGCGCCAGGCCAAAGACATCCTCGCCAGCTACGCGGATGATGAAGGTCCTTTGTTTCCGTACAGCGTGCAGTTATTTTCGGCCTTGAAACGCACCGGCATAGAAGAAGCCGATGCGACGATACAGCGCCTGCTGGGTCTGGATCGCCCTGCTGAACTGGCTGAAATCGAAGCATTGCCGGACGGCGAATAAAAAAACCCCGGCATTTGCCGGGGCGAAATAACACCGATACGAATAGGGACGAACGGTGCCCGCTCAGGGAGGAGAAGCGGTAGGCTTGGAGATCATGATCCCTAACCTGTGCGTTAAGATGTGACCAGACCAAAAAAGTTTCATTTACCTGACAAATATTTTTTAATTCATCATGGCTCAAAACAAACCCAATCTTTTCCCTGCCGTGCGTATGCGTCGCATGCGTAAGGATGTTTTTTCACGCGCGATGATGCGCGAAAATACCATTACATCTGCTGATCTGATTTATCCGGTATTCATACTGGATGGTGTCAATCAATGCGAAAAAGTGGCGTCGATGCCAGGCGTGGAACGTGTTTCCGTCGATCTGCTGCTGGGCGTTGCAGAAGACTGCGTCGCACTCGGCATTCCGGTGATGGCTTTATTCCCGGTGATCAATCCCGGTTTAAAAACGCCGGACGGCATCGAAGCGACTAACCCTGACGGTCTGGTGCCGCGCGCGATTCGCGAACTGAAAAGCCGCTTTCCTGAACTCGGCATACTCACCGATGTCGCACTTGACCCTTACACCAGTCACGGCCAGGATGGCTTGATCGATGCAAACGGTTATGTGCTGAACGATGAAACTACAGAAATGCTGGTGCGTCAGGCGCTGACCCATGCCCGCGCTGGTGCCGATATTGTTGCCCCCAGCGATATGATGGATGGCCGTATCGGTGCGATTCGTCATGCACTCGAAGCACACAATTTCATTCACACCCGCATCATGGCTTACTCCGCCAAATATGCATCGGCTTTCTACGGTCCCTTCCGTGATGCGGTTGGCTCGGCGACCAATCTTGGTAAGAGCGATAAAGCAACCTACCAGATGGACCCTGCCAACAGCAATGAAGCCTTGCGCGAAGTCGCGCTGGATCTGGCCGAAGGCGCCGATATGGTGATGGTGAAACCCGGTATGCCTTATCTGGATGTGGTGCGTCGCGTCAAAGACGAATTCAGAGTGCCGACCTTCGCTTATCAGGTCAGCGGTGAATACGCGATGATTAAAGCGGCGGCGCAAAACGGCTGGCTCGATCACAACAAAACCATGATGGAATCCATGATGGCATTCAAACGTGCCGGTGCCGACGGCGTACTGACCTATTTCGCCCGCGACATCGCACGCTTGTTGCGACACGCCTGAACCACTGCACCGGTGAAGCCGGTGTCCTGCCAACACAGAATGTTGCCGCCAGCGATGCTGCGCGACAGCATTCTGCATCACGGTTACAGGCATTCCCAAGATGTCCTGAGCCGTGTAGCATCACTGCTTCCTTTCTCTTTTGATGGTGAAGCGCATGCAAGAAAAAGTCATCACGTTTGCCAGCCCGATATTTTTTCTGCTGATCGCGCTTGAAGCCTTCATCGCCATGCGCAGGCAGCGCCATGCATATCGCGTCAATGATGCGATCAACAGCCTCAGCCTCGGCGTTATGAGCCAAATCATTAACGTCTTTCTGAAGTTGCTGTCTATCGGCATTTACGTCTGGGTCGCGCAGCACTTTGCCATCACCACGCTGCCAGCAGATCAACCCTGGGTCTGGCTGAGCGGCTTATTGCTATACGATTTTTTATATTACTGGCTGCATCGCATGGGCCACATGACGAACCTGTTGTGGGCGGCGCATGTCGTCCATCATCAGAGCGAACATTACAATCTGAGCACCGCGTTACGGCAAACCAGCAGCGGTCATTTATTCGGCTGGATATTTTATTTACCGATGGCATTGCTGGGTTATCCGCCGGAAGTGTTCATTGCCGTGGGACTTATCGATTTGCTGTATCAATTCTGGATACACACACAGCAAATCGGCAAGCTGGGCTGGTTTGACCGCGTGTTTGCATCGCCGTCAAATCATCGTGTGCATCATGCGGTGAATGATATCTATCTCGATAAAAATTTCGGCGGCATCCTGATACTTTGGGACAGGCTATTCGGCACCTTCATCGAAGAGCAGGATGCGCATCCTGTTGTGTTTGGCACGCGCAAACCCTTGCGTAGCTGGAATCCATTCTGGGCGAATGCGGAAGTGTATGCCGCCGTGTTGAAAGACGCGCTGAGCACCCGCCGCTGGGTGGATAAATTCAAGATCTGGCTGATGCCACCGGGATGGCAACCTACCGATCTGGCGGCACGCTCAGCGCCCACCACATTCGATCTGCAACGGCCAGAATATAATCCGCCATTGCGTGGCGCGCTGATGTGGTACTGTCTCGCGCAGTTCGCGTTGGGACTGAACATCACGACGCATTTTTTACTTAGCGCAAATACCGCTGGTGGCGTTTCGCTGGTGCTCTATGCGCTGTGGCTGCTGGCTGGTTTCTGGATCATCGGCGGTCTGATGCAACAACAAAAATTCTTCGTGTTACTGGAAGCATTCAGAATCGCGATTTGCGCCGCGATGGTGCTGTCCAGCGCGAGCTGGTTTGGCATCACCGCCCTCACCGGCACGGTGCAAGCCTGCATCATTGCGGCCTGCGCGGCTTGCTTACTGGCGCTCTTACTGATTTTTAAAACGAAACCGCATGGATATCTTTCATATTAACGACAATCAGGTTTTACTCAATCCGGATTCCGCCATCACGCCGCAAGGCTTTCTGTGGCTGGATGCGACCCACGATGAAGTCAGCAATAATGCCGAGGCATGGCAGGCAGAAGTCGAACGGATTACCGGCATTCATATTTACGATCTGCATCTGAGCGATGCCGTCAATCTGAGCCATCCTTCGTATTTCGATAACACGCATGATTACGAATTGGTGGTCTTCCGCAAGCTTGCATTGAATGGCGAAGCAGTCGCGACCGACACCACAGAAAAACGAAAAATGCCGGCTGCCCTGAATAAATTGCTGACCGTTCCGGTGTCGTTTTTTGTCTTCGGTCATGCGCTCGTCACTGTCCGCGCAGCAAACAGTAAAACCATCGACAATGCCCGCGCCCGCTTGCTGAATTACAAGGCCAAAGCCGATGGCGGCAGCCACGGTCGCTTGCCAGCGTCGCCCGAAGATCTGATGCTGCGCTTACTCAATGCGATGGTCGATCAGTATCTGGAATTGCGCCAGCCACTGACACAACAACTCGATCGCTGGCAGCACGCGCTGCTGGACCCGCGCCGCCCGTTCAATAACTGGATGGCCTTGCTCGATTCGCGTCTGGAATTACGCAAGCTCGATAATCTGTGCGAAGAACAACGCGACGCCTTGCAGGAATTGCGTGACCATATCGTCGATACGCATGATGGCAACAACGATGCGCAAAGCCGTGCAAAAGATTTACTGCTGGTTCGCACCACCGATGTGATGGAACACATCAGCCGCGTGCTGAATCATGCGCGCCGCCTCGAAGCGTCGCTGGAATCGGCGGTGCAAATACACTTTTCTGCGATGGCGCACCGCACCAGCGAAATCATGCGCACCCTGACAGTCATCACGGCCTTGTTCATGCCACTGACGCTGATTACCGGCATTTTCGGTATGAATTTTGAAGTCATGCCGCTGCTCAAAAACGCCTCCGGTTTCTGGATCACGATGGGTGCGATGGGCTTCATCGTCGTGCTGCTGTTGATATATTTCCGCAGCCAGCGCTACCTCGAAGATCGCCTGCGTAATTCCCGTCGGTAACACGTTTTAGGGGGAGTATGTGGTTAAATACCCTTCATGTCCTTATAAACATTGGGCGTTTAAAAATACTCCCCCCAGTATATTTCATCTGTTTTTAGACATATTTCTTTCACTTTTGCAGCCCTTCCCGACGATTCCATGCAAGCACTGACCTTTCTGTGGCACGACTATGAAACTTTCGGCGCCGTGCCACGCCGCGATCGCCCGGCACAATTTGCGGCTATCCGCACCGATGCGGAACTCAATGAAATCGGCGACGAACTAATGCTGTATTGCCAGCCCGCGCCAGATTTTCTGCCTGATCCGCAAGCCTGCCTGATCACCGGAATCACGCCGCAAACTTGCCTGCAACTCGGCGTCCCGGAACACGAATTCGCAAAGCAAATCGAAGCTGCATTCGCCCAACCCGGCACCATCGGCGTCGGCTATAACACGATACGTTTCGATGATGAAGTCACCCGCTTTTTATTCTGGCGCAATCTGATCGATCCGTATGCCCGCGAATGGCAAAATAATTGCAGTCGTTGGGATATTCTCGATGTCGTGCGTACGGCCTACGCGCTGCGCCCGGAAGGCATAACGTGGCCGCGCAACGAAGAAGGTAAAGTCAGCTTTCGCCTCGAACATCTGACGGCCGCCAACGGTCTCAGTCACGAAGCCGCGCATGACGCCTTATCCGATGTGCGCGCCACGATTGCGATGGCGCGTTTGCTGAAAGAAAAAAATCCGCGGCTGTTTGATTTCTGCCTGAGTCTGCGCAAAAAAGACCGCGTCATGGAAGAGATAGGCTGGCCCGTGCAAAAGCCATTTCTGCACATCACCGGCATGATTCCGGCAGAGCGCGGATGCATCAGCGTGATGTGGCCGCTGGCGATGCATCCGACTAATAAAAATGAAATCATCGTCTGGGATCTGAGCGCCGATCCGTCTGAATTATTTTCGCTCAGCAGTGCAGAAATTCAGCAGCGCATGTTCAGCAAGAGCAGCGATTTGCCTGAGGGTGTGAGCCGTTTGCCAATCAAAACCATCCACATCAATAAGTCTCCGATCGTCATCAGCAATCTGAAAACCCTGTCTGCGGAACGCGCCGCACATTGGGGCATTGATATGACTGCAGTAATGACCCACGCTGCCAGCGCAGCCAATGCACCGGACATGGCCGCAATCTGGGAAGCAGTGTTTGACCGCTCTGCGGCGAACAGCTCGTCAGCGGACAATGATGTTGACGAAGATTTATACAATGGCTTCATCGGCAACGGCGACCGCCGCTTACTGAACGAGCTGCGGGCACTGCCAGCGGAACAACTGGCGCAAGCGTCAGCCCATTTTCAGGATAACCGCCTGGAGGAACTGCTGTTCCGCTATCGCGCCAGAAATTTCCCCGCAACGCTAAATGCGGACGAAGCAGAAACATGGGAACAACACCGCGCCGCACGCCTGCACGAAGGGCTATGCAATGCGATGACGGTGGAACAATTTTTTGAGCGCATCGATCTGTTATCAGAAGACGCCGATGAACGCGCCGAAGAGATACTCGGTGCGTTGTATGATTATGCCGAGCACATTACGCCGATGCGTTGAAGACAGTTGTCCTGCGGAGGCTGAGTATTCATGCGCTTTTCCAAGGTATTGCCTGTGATACAGCGCATGATGATGCAGACGTTCAAATTAATTTTATGGAGTCACAATGATACGAGGTAGCTGCTTTTATTTGCGCCATCCTAAAAAAGAAGAAATTCCGCAACTCATAGAATTACTCAATAATCTGGATGTCCGTGGCCCGTGGCTAACAACCGAACTGATGCTGCCGGGTCAGCTCGAAAAACGCTTTGAAGAGCAACACAGCACCAAAGAGAACATGGAATACTTTCTGATCATTGGCGACGATGAACAGATACTGGGTCGGCTATTCCATTTCAAAACAGTGCCGTATTTTCAGTCGCGCGAAATCGGTTACTCGCTATTTTCTACCGCGCTGCACGGCAAAGGCATCATGAGTGAAGCGGTAGCACTGCTCACACGCTATCTGTTTGAAACGACTTTATTGAACCGTCTGGAAATTCACATGGAAGCGGGGAATACCGGCTCCGAAAAAGTCGCGATCAATAACCATTTTCAATTTGAAGGTGTCGCACGCGGTGCGGCATACAATCGCGGACGCTTTGTTGATGTCAAGATGTATGCTTTGTTGCGCAGCGAATGGGAAGCCTCGCAGAATGCCTGATACCAACAAACAAGCTGCATCCGGTGAACTGGCTTACGCATCTCGCTACCAATAATAAACCCCGGCGCAAAGACCGGGGCAATTAGGCGCAACAAACAGACAGCGCTTATTTATTCGGTTGTGGCGTAATGCGCAGATACGGCTTCGGCGCCTTGTAACCTTTAGGATATTTCTGCTTGATCACTTCTTCATCTTTGATCGACAAAGGAATAATCACATCGTCACCGTCACGCCAGTTACCTGGTGTTGCCACGGTATAGCCATCAGTCAGTTGCAGGGCATCGATCACACGCAAGACTTCATCAAAATTACGGCCGGTGGTCAGCGGATAAGTGATGATCAGGCGGACTTTTTTATTTGGATCAATGATGAACAGCGAGCGCACTGTCACTGTTTCCGATTGATTCGGATGAATCATGTCGTACAAAGCAGCGACCTTGCGGTCAGCGTCAGCAATGATGGGGAAACCAACCACGGTCTGCTGCGTTTCCTCAATATCTTTGATCCATTGCAGATGTGAATCCGCACCGTCCACCGATAAGGCAATCGCCTTAACATTGCGTTTATCAAACTCTGGCTTGAGCTTCGCCGTCAGGCCGAGTTCTGTCGTGCAGACCGGTGTGAAATCCGCCGGATGGGAAAATAAAACCACCCAGGAATTACCCGCCCACTCGTGAAATTTCAGTTTGCCTAAAGAGGAGTCCTGCTCGAAATCCGGTGCAATATCGCCTAAACGTAAAGTCATCTTACTCTCCCAAAAAAGTAGAGTCTGACTATAATTCGCCTCTTTCAACTTCTCAAGAACAGAGAAGTTGCAAGCTTATATCGGCTTAGTTATATAAGTGAGATGATGCGGGAACGCAGGATCAGCGCTGCAAAAATAAAACGCTGATCCGGGTTAATTACTTACCTTCAATTCTTGATAATGACTGTAAGAATTTATCGGCATTCTGGAAACCAACGACGCGACTGTCGGGAATTTCCGTACCTTGATTATTGAAGAAAATAATGCCTGGGGGTCCGAATAATTTAAAGCGTTTCAGCATTTCTTTATCGTCTTCATTGTTCGCAGTGACATCGACTTGCAGCAGCAACATTGCATCCATCTTTGCCTTTACCTTGGCATCGATGAACGTCAGTTTTTCCATTTCTTTACAAGAGACGCACCAGTCAGCATAGAAATCCAGCATCGCGGTTTTTCCTTTGCTCTGCGCCAATGCTGCATCCAGCTCAGCAACATTACGCACACGGACAAACACTGCACCATGCGTCTGCGTGCCGAACAAATGAGCGACCGGCGCATAGATATCACGACCGCCGGTAGCGACACCAACCAGTTGCAATAAGCCGAGTACACCGAACGCCGCTGCAACGAGCTTGCCTGGCAAACCTGAACGATGAAAAAATAACTGATAACCAGCATACGTAATCAATAGCGATGCCCATCCCAGCATCTGCAGCCAGACCGGAATCACTGGCGAGATCATCCACAACGCCATCGCCAGCATCAGCACGCCAAAGAAGCGTTTGATGTTTTCCATCCAGATACCGGCGCGTGGTAACAAGCTGCCAGCAGAGATACCGAGTAACAGCAAAGGCACGCCCATGCCGATCGCAATCGCGAACATCGCGGCACCGCCGACGATCACATCGCGCGTCTGACTGATGTAGACCAACGCGCCAAGCAGTGGGCCGGTGACACATGGTCCGACGATCAACGCAGAAATCGCGCCCATCAGGAACACACCAATTAATTTTCCTAATTTACTATCGCGCTGACCTTCGGAAATTTCAGTTAACTTAGTTTGCAATGCCGCGGGCATTTGCAATTGATAGACGTTAAACATCGACAACGCGAAGAACACCATCAATAAAGAAAATGCGCCCAATACCCAAGGGTTTTGCAGGGTCGCCGCCAAGCCCTCACCGGCGAGGCCGGCAGCAACACCCATTCCTGTGTACACCAGAGACATTCCTAGTACGTACGCAAGCGATAACATGAATCCACGCGTACGACTGACACCCGCGCCTTCACCAACGATAATAAAAGACAAAATTGGCACCATAGGCAGCACGCAAGGTGTCAGCGATAAGCCCAGACCAAGAATGAAAAACAAAGGCAGAATCACGGATAACTTACCGCTCTTTAATGCAGCACTGATACTGCTGCTTTCCGCATCCGGCGCGGCATCGGTACTACTTTGGTCTGCACTGCCCGATGAGGTGGAAACAGCGGCATTAGAGGCTGAAATGCTCAGTCTGAATTCGCTTTCCAATGGCGGGTAGCACAAGCCCTGATCTGCGCATCCTTGTCTGCCGACTTTCAGTACAAAGTCTCCCGCAGCCTGCACCGGAACCCTGATCACCACAGACTTACGATAAGTCTCTACGTCTTTCTGGAATGTCTCGTCAAACTTTACCTTGCCGGCAGGCAGTATCACTTCGCCGAGCTCAGCGCCGGTCGCACTGAATTTCAATTTTTCACGGTATAAATAGTAACCATCAGCAATGCTTAACGTCACTTCAGCGACGCCGGGCTCCGCCATCGTTGCAGACGCCTTGAACGCAACTTCTGGATCGAGAAACTCGTCAGCGTAGACCTGAGCACTAAGAAACAGAAATACACTCATTAACAGCGTTTGTAATACACAAATGAAACTGTTTTGCGGTGAGAGCCTTGCGATGCGATGCGTGTTCATTGAAGTCCTGTTTGTTCTTGTACCCATTGCAGATAAGCAGGTAAGCCATCGACCACGGGAATAGCAATAATTTCCGGTACTTGGTAAGGGTGCATTGAGTGAATCAATGCCTGCAAATCTGGATACGCTTGTTTTGTCGTCTTGATGTGTAATGGTACTTCAGTAGTCACTTCCTGCTGACCATTCCACGTGTACAGAGACATAATTTCGGGCATGACGTTCACGCATGCGGCCAAATTATTTTCTAATATATTTTGGGCGATCGTCAGCGCAACGGTCTTATCCGGACAATTCGTCATTACCAGTAAAACTTTTTCGTCATTTATCGTCATAGCGCTCATTTTAGCAAGAGTACGATGATCGCGAGCAAGCTAAGCTGAAGAGTTCCCAATATAAACGAGTTAATAACGAGCACACAAATGAAGAAAAAAAAGCCCGGATAAACCGGGCCTTTTTATTTAAGAAATTTATTCTTAAATTATTCTGCTACTGGAGCATCTGCTACATCAGTGACTTCTGGACGGTCCAGCAATTCAACATAAGCCATCGGAGCATTGTCGCCAACGCGGAAACCCATTTTCAAAATACGCAGGTAGCCGCCGTTACGATTTGCGTAACGTGGGCCGAGTTCCGCGAACAGTTTCAGAACCATTTCGCGATCGCGCAGACGGGAAAATGCCAGACGTTTGTTAGCCAATGTATCAACTTTACCCAAAGTCAGAATCGGCTCGATAACGCGGCGCAGTTCTTTTGCTTTTGGCAATGTTGTTTTGATTGCTTCGTGACGCAACAGGGATACTGTCATGTTGCGCAACATAGCCAGACGGTGGGATGAAGTACGATTCAGCTTACGTAAGCCGTGACGGTGACGCATGGTATTTCCTTTCAGATTTCATTGCCAGCTCTTCTATCGACAGACATTGTCGCGGGCCGGTAATTATTTTTACTACGATAAAAAAATGAACGGCTTTATTTAAAACCGTTCATTCCGACTAATTATTTTTCCAATCCTGCAGGTGGCCAGTTTTCCAGCTTCATACCCAAAGACAAGCCACGGGAAGCCAACACTTCTTTGATTTCGTTCAAAGACTTGCGCCCCAGGTTTGGTGTCTTTAACAGTTCATTTTCGCTACGTTGGATCAAATCACCAATGTAGTAAATGTTTTCTGCTTTCAGGCAGTTTGCTGAACGTACTGTCAGTTCCAGATCATCGACCGGACGCAACAGAACCGGATCAACCGCTGGTGCACGGGATGGTGCTTCAGCAGCTGCTTCTGTACCTTCCAGAGCAGCGAAGACATTCAATTGATCAACCAGCACGCGGGCAGATTGACGAATTGCTTCTTCTGGAGTGATCACGCCATTAGTTTCAATATTAATGATCAGCTTATCCAGATCGGTACGCTGTTCAACACGAGCGGACTCAACGGAATAAGAAACACGACGCACTGGAGAGAACGACGCATCCAGAATCATGCGGCCTATCGTTTTGTTTGCATCTTCAGACAAACGACGAACGTTACCTGGCACATAGCCACGGCCTTTTTCAACTTTGATCTGCATGTCCAGCTTACCGCCGGCTGTCAGATTCGCGATGACGTGGTCTGGATTGATCAGTTCCACATCATGTGGCAACTCGATGTCGGACGCTAACACTGCGCCTTCGCCATCTTTTTTCAATGTCAGTGTCACTTCTTCACGATTGTGCAACTTGAATACAACACCCTTCAAGTTCAACAGAATATCAACGACGTCTTCTTGAACGCCATCGAGGGAAGAATACTCATGAACAACACCAGCAATCACTACTTCAGTTGGTGCATAACCAACCATCGTCGACAACAATACGCGACGCAGCGCATTGCCCAGTGTGTGGCCATAGCCACGTTCAAAAGGTTCCATCACGACTTTAGCGTGACCAGCACCCAGCATTTCCACATCGATAATACGTGGCTTCAACAGATTGTTTTGCATGAAATGTCCTTTTCAATACCCTCGGTTCGTTACACCGATAAGGCTGACGGCATTAAAGAAAAAGCCTGCCTGTCGTAAAACAGGCAGGCGATGAAACTAAAATTAACGAGAATACAATTCAACGATCAGGGATTCGTTGACATCGTGAGCGATATCGCTACGATCTGGCATGGACTTGTAAGTACCTTCCATTTTCTTCGCATCAACAGCTACCCATGAAGGCATGCCGGATTGCTCAGCCAACGACAGAGCTTCAACGATACGAACTTGTTTTTTCGCTTTTTCACGAACAGCAACAACGTCACCAGCTTTAACTTGGTAAGAAGCGATGTTGACAACGATACCGTTAACTGTGAATGCTTTGTGGCTGACCAACTGACGTGCTTCAGCGCGTGTAGAACCGAAGCCCATGCGATATGCAACGTTGTCGAGACGGGATTCCAGCAACTTCAACAGTGTTTCGCCGGTGTTGCCTTTTTGACGATCAGCTTCAGCGAAGTAGCGACGGAACTGACGTTCCAGAACGCCGTACATACGTTTAACTTTTTGCTTTTCGCGCAATTGATTACCGAAGTCAGAAGTACGTGCGCCAGATTTAGCACCGTGTTGACCTGGTTTTACATCTAATTTGCATTTTGAATCTAAAGAGCGACGTGCGCTTTTCAGAAACAGATCCGTGCCTTCGCGACGGGATAACTTAGCTTTTGGTCCGATATAACGTGCCACAATATTTTCCTTTTATAAATGACGCAGAACTTAGCTGCGCTAGTCTGATCTGCTTGCTATCAGACAGTGGTCTTAAAGGCGAAAGCGAATCGCTTCATACCTGAAATAAAATTCCCAACACAAAACCCGCCAACAAAATGGCGGGCTTGCATTCTAACGGAAAAACCGTCAGAACACCAGCAGCAAATGCTACTGCTTAGATACGACGACGCTTTGGAGGGCGGCAGCCGTTGTGTGGCACTGGAGTTACGTCTTGGATCAAAGAAATCTTGATGCCGAGATTGTTCAATGCGCGTACTGAAGATTCACGACCTGGGCCTGGGCCTTTGATGCGAACTTCCAGATTTTTGATACCGCATTCAACAGCAACTTTACCTGCTGCTTCCGCTGCAACCTGAGCTGCGAACGGAGTAGATTTACGTGAGCCTTTAAAACCAGCACCGCCAGCAGTTGCCCAAGAAAGAGCATTGCCTTGACGATCAGTGATCGTGATGATGGTGTTATTGAAAGAAGCGTGAACGTGTGCAATACCTTCAGCAACGTTCTTTTTAACTTTCTTACGAGCACGTGCTGCTGCTGCGTTGTTTTGTGCTTTTGCCATAATGATTTCCTTGGATCCGGGCTAGCCTGGATTATTTCTTCAAAGATTGAGCTGCTTTACGTGGACCTTTACGTGTACGTGCATTAGTACGTGTACGTTGGCCACGGCAAGGCAAGCCTTTACGATGACGCAAGCCGCGATAGCAACCCAAGTCCATCAAGCGCTTGATGTTCATGGACAATTCACGACGCAAGTCACCCTCGACGATAAATTTACCGATTTCGTCGCGAAGCTTCTCGAGTTCGTTGTCATCCAGATCTTTAACCTTTTTATTGGTCAAAACACCTGTTGCTTCACAGATTTTCTGTGAGCGTGGACGGCCAATACCATAGATAGCTGTTAAGCCGATTACGGTATGCTGATGATTTGGGATATTAACCCCTGCGATACGTGCCATTCGTTATTCCTCGTTCAATAACGTTAAATTAACCTTGGCGCTGTTTATGGCGTGGTTCTGTGCAAATAACACGAACAACACCTTTGCGCTTGATGATTTTGCAGTTGCGGCAGATCCGCTTAACTGATGCGAGAACTTTCATTTTTGCCCTCTTCCCTTCTTGTTCACTTTTAATTTACTTGGTTCGGAACACTATTCGCGCCCGGCTCAAATCATAAGGC
Source organism: Cognatundibacterium rivi (assembly GCF_018139565.1). Lineage (GTDB taxonomy): Bacteria > Pseudomonadota > Gammaproteobacteria > Burkholderiales > Burkholderiaceae_D > Undibacterium > Undibacterium rivi. Next base: position 563,190 of record NZ_JAGSPK010000001.1, on the reverse strand, counting down.
GTCAATTCCACTGTCACCTTATCACCTGGAAGAATACGGATATAGTTCATCCGCATCTTCCCGGAAATATGGCCTAGTACAACATGCCCGTTTTCCAACTTAACTCTAAATGTTGCATTCGGAAGATTCTCCAGAATCTCGCCCTGCATCTGTATAACGTCGTCTTTTGCCATTCGATCTGCTGTCCCTTCAGCAAATTACCGCGAAGGAATCCCGCCCTTGAAATTTGCTTTACGAAGCAGCGACTCGTATTGCTGCGACATGACATAGTTTTGTACCTGAGCCATAAAATCCATGGTCACCACCACGATAATCAGCAGGGATGTACCACCGAAATAGAAAGGAACTTTCCATTTGGCAATCAAAAATTCAGGTAACAAACAGACCAGCGTGATATAAACCGCACCAGCCAACGTCAATCGCATCAAAATTTTGTCGATATAGCGGGCAGTCTGATCACCTGGACGGATACCAGGAACAAACGCTCCACTCTTCTTCAAATTATCAGCTGTTTCTTTGCTGTTGAATACCAGAGCGGTATAAAAGAAGCAAAAGAAAATAATCGCAGCAGCGTACAACAACGCATGAATCGGTTCACCTGGTGCCATTGATGCAGCCAGATCTTTCAAGAAGGTGATAAACCCACTCGTTGAAGAATCTGCACCTTTGGTGAACCAGCTGGTAATCGTCGCTGGGAATAAAATGATCGATGAAGCGAAAATAGGAGGAATGACACCAGCCATATTCAACTTCAGCGGCAAATGACTGCTTTGCCCGCCATACACTTTATTACCGACCTGACGCTTCGCATAATTAACCAGAATCTTACGTTGACCACGTTCCACAAATACCACCAGAAACGTCACAGCCACCGCGATAACACAGATCAACAATACTGACGCAGGATGCATAGATCCAGTGCGAACCAACTCAAACAAACTTACCAAGGCACCTGGCAAACCAGCAGCAATACCAGCAAAGATAATGATAGAAATACCGTTACCTAAACCGCGCTCAGTGATTTGTTCGCCCAGCCACATCAAAAACATCGTACCTGTCACCAATGACACTACAGTAGTGAATCTGAAAGCAAGGCCAGGATCAATAACGAGCCCTGGTTGCGCCTCCAGACCAAACGCGATGAAATATGCCTGTACTGTCGCCAGTAACAAAGTTCCATAACGTGTGTACTGAGTTATTTTTCTGCGACCGGATTCACCTTCTTTTTTCAGTGCTTCCAGTTGCGGAGAAACGATAGACATCAGTTGCATGATGATCGATGCCGAGATATACGGCATGATGCCGAGTGCAAACACGGTGAACCGTGATAATGCACCACCGGAGAACATGTTAAACATCCCCAAGATACCGCCTTGGTTTTGCTTAAACAGATCTGCCAATGCAGTTGGATCTATACCAGGAACAGGTACATGAGCACCAATCCGGTAGACAACCAGTGCTGCAAGCAGGAACCAGAGTCGTCCCCATGGAAATCCGCTTGCTGCACTTTTAGCTTGTTGTGGAGATGTTGCCAATTATTGCTCCGGTGTCTGCAGTGAATTAAGCGATCGTACCGCCAGCAGCTTCGATTGCAGCTTTAGCGCCTTTAGTGACGATCAAGCCGTTCAAAGTTACTTTCTTAGTAATCGCACCAGACAAGATCACACGAACTACACGTGCGAGCTCAGAAACAACACCAGCTTGCTTTAAAGCAAGGATGTCAATTTCAGTGACTGGCAAATTTTCCAAGTCTGTCAGACGAACTTCTGCTTTGTACGGTGTTGCCAGTGATTTAAAACCACGTTTTGGCAAGCGACGTTGCAAAGGCATCTGACCGCCTTCGAAACCGACTTTATGAAAGCCGCCGGAACGAGATTTTTGACCTTTATGGCCGCGACCCGCTGTCTTACCCAAACCTGAGCCGATACCGCGACCAACACGACGTTTGTAGTGTTTAGCGCCATCAGCAGGTTGTATGTTATTCAATTCCATAATTTGCTCCGAACATAAGTCTGACGACTTACGCTACAACCTTCACAAGATACGAGACTTTATTGATCATGCCGCGTACTGCTGGCGTGTCTTGCAATTCAGAAACTGAATTAACACGACGCAAACCCAGACCACGTACGGTAGCACGGTGATCCTGGCGTGTGCCGATCAGACCTTTGACCAATTGCACTTTTACTGTCTTAGTCATCGCGCTCTCCTTAACCGAGGATTTCTTCAACGGTCTTGCCACGCTTTGCAGCGATTTCAGATGGAGTACTCATCTTAGCCAGACCATTCAAAGTTGCACGAACCATGTTGTAAGGATTTGTTGAGCCATTGGATTTAGCAACAACGTTAACAATACCCATTACTTCAAAAATCGCGCGCATTGGACCACCGGCAATAACGCCAGTACCTTCTTTTGCAGGAGAAATCATGACGGAAGACGCGCCGTGCTTACCAGTAACGGTGTGCTGCAAAGTACCGTTTTTCAAAGTCACTTTGATCATCTTACGACGTGCTTCTTCCATCGCTTTTTGTACGGCAACAGGAACTTCTTTCGACTTTCCTTTACCCATACCGATACGGCCATCGCCGTCGCCTACAACTGTCAATGCAGCGAAGCCCATGATACGACCACCCTTAACCACTTTGGTTACACGGTTGATCGCGATCATTTTTTCGCGCATGCCATCATCCGGCTTGTCGGCTGCTGTTTTTGCTTGCATTTTTGCCATGACAAATTTTCCTTAGAACTTCAGGCCAGCTTCACGGGCAGCTTCTGCAAGCGCCTTGATGCGGCCATGGTAACGGAAACCGGAGCGGTCAAACGCAACTTCGGTAACCCCTGCTTTGATTGCCTTCTCTGCTACACGCTTGCCGATCAAAGTCGCGGCTGTGGTGTTGCCACCAGCTCCGGACTTGCCAGCCAATTCTGCACGTACTTCCGCCTCTACGGTGGAAGCTGACGCCAACACTTTGGCATCTGGGCCAATAATGTTCGCGTAGATGTGCAGGTTGGTGCGATGCACGGCCAGGCGGTTCACTTTGAGTTCTGCGATCTTGGCACGGGTTTGACGTGCGCGGCGCAGACGTGATTGTTTCTTGTCCATCGTCAACCCCTATTACTTCTTCTTGGTTTCTTTAATCACAACCACTTCGTCCGCATAACGGACACCCTTGCCTTTATAAGGCTCTGGGCTGCGGTATGCACGGACTTCAGCTGCCACCTGACCTACTACCTGCTTATTAACACCTTTAATCAGGATTTCAGTAGGAGTTGGCGTAGCACAAGAAATACCTTCTGGCATTTGATGTACAACTGGATGTGAAAAACCTAAAGACAAATTCAACTTATCACCTTGAGCTTGCGCTTTGTAACCAACGCCGACCAAAGTGAGTTTTCTTTCAAAGCCTTTAGTAACACCGGTAACCATGTTATTGACCAAGGCACGTAAAGTACCAGTCATTGCATTAGCTTCACGGCCATCATTGGCTGGTGAAAAACTCAAAGTGCCGTTGTCGTTCGCAACTTTCACTAAGCCGTTGAGGCTTTGTGTCTGCACGCCCATAGGACCTTTTACTGTAATCTGCTCTGCTGAAATTGCAACTTCTGCACCGGCCGGCAAAGCGATTGGCATCTTACCTACTCGAGACATCTTTCACTCCTTAGGCGACGTAGCAAATTACTTCGCCACCGACACCGGTTGCGCGCGCTTTGCGGTCAGTCATGACGCCTTTTGGTGTAGAAACAATCGCTACACCCAAACCGTTCATCACATTTGGAATCTCGTCTTTACCTTTGTAAATACGAAGACCTGGACGTGAAACACGTTCCAAACGTTCAATAACTGGACGTCCTGCATAATATTTCAAGCCGATTTTTAATTCGGACTTCCCTGCAGTTTCTAAAACTGCGAAATCTTCAATGTAACCTTCGTCTTTAAGTACGTTTGCAATTGCAATCTTTACTTTAGAGGACGGCATCGCAACAACAGTTTTTTGAACAACTTGTGCGTTACGAATGCGGGTCAGCATATCGGCGATAGGATCGCTCATACTCATTGCTTATTCTCCTATTACCAGCTGGCTTTAGTCATACCCGGGATTTCACCACGCATGGCGACTTCACGGAGTTTAATACGGCCCAAACCGAATTTACGGAATGTGCCACGCGGACGACCTGTCAAAGCGCAACGATTACGCTGACGTGTCGGATTAGAATTACGTGGCAAAGCCTGCAACTTCAGACGAGCAACATAACGCTCTTCTTCAGTTTTTGATTGGTCATCAACGATGGCCTTCAATTCGGCGCGCTTGCCAGCGAATTTCTTCACCAAGTCTGCACGCTTTTGCTCACGATTAATCAGTGCCAGTTTTGCCATGGCGACCTCAGTTTCTGAACGGAAATTTAAATGCGGCGAGGAGTGCTTTCGCTTCTTCGTCGGTCTTTGCGGTTGTCGTGATGCTGATATTCATACCACGCAATGCGTCGATCTTGTCGTACTCGATTTCAGGGAAAATAATTTGTTCCTTGACGCCGATATTGTAGTTACCACGACCATCAAACGCACGACCAGAAACACCACGGAAGTCACGTACGCGAGGCAAAGCCACGGTAATGAAACGATCCAGGAATTCATACATCTGAGCGCCACGCAAAGTAACCATACAGCCGATTGGATAACCTTCACGGATTTTAAAACCTGCGATCGCTTTACGAGCTTTGGTCACAACTGGCTTTTGGCCGGCGATTTTCGTCAAGTCACCAACTGCATGCTCGATAATCTTTTTATCTGCAACTGCTTCAGACAAACCCATGTTCAGGGTGATTTTCAAGATACGCGGAACTTCCATGCTTGACTTATAAGCGTACTTTTCAGTCAATTCACCGACGATTTTTTCTTTATATAATGCTTGTAGACGGGCCATGACGTTATGCCTTCACAACTTCGCCAGTCGACTTGTAGATACGGACTTTTTTACCATCCACTACCTTGAAGCCTACACGGTCTGCTTTGCCAGATGCAGCATTGAACAACGCCACATTGGAAACATGAATCGGCATCAATTTATCAACGATGCCACCAACTGCGCCAGTCATTGGGTTTGGCTTAACCGCTTTTTTAGCGACATTAATACCAGCAACAACAACGTAATCACTATCGATGCATGACTGCACCTGACCGCGCTTACCTTTGTCCTTACCCGTCAAGACGATGACTTCGTCGTTTTTACGAATTTTATTCATCACGACTCCTTACAGCACTTCTGGAGCCAAAGACACGATTTTCATAAAGCGCTCAGTACGCAGTTCGCGTGTCACTGGGCCGAAAATACGAGTGCCGATAGGCTCAAGCTTTGCATTCAACAATACTGCAGCATTGCCATCAAATTTGACCAACGAGCCATCTTGACGACGAACACCCTTAGCTGTTCTCACAACCACGGCGTTGTAAATTTCACCTTTTTTTACACGACCGCGCGGAGCAGCAGACTTCACAGTGACTTTAATTACATCACCGATACCCGCATAACGACGCTTGGAGCCGCCCAACACTTTAATGCACAGAACTTCACGCGCACCAGTATTGTCAGCCACTTCCAGCCGGCTTTCTGTTTGAATCATAATGTTCTCTTTCCCAACTTAATCCACACAACTTGCACAATGCGAGCTTGTAGTCAGTCTTGGTCCTGCCAGCCAACCCCTACATAACCTGCAATGCACGAGCCAACTGATTAGGTGGACGATTTTTTAACCACTTTCACAACGAGAGGGTGTTGCGAAAGACATTTAGGCTGTCATTTGCTTACTACGCAAATGACAGCCCATCATTATTACATCAAAAAAAATTTTGTGCAATAACTTTATACGACTTGTGCTACTTGAACCACACGAGTCAATGTCCAAGCTTTAGTCTTGGAAATTGGGCGACCCTCTTGGATTTCAACTGTGTCGCCAGCTTTTGCCTGGTTAGCTTCATCGTGTGCATGGTACTTTGCAGTACGTACGATGATCTTGCCATACAAAGGATGTTTAACGTGACGTTCAACCAGTACTGTGACTGTTTTGTCCATCTTGTCAGACACAACCTTGCCAATCAATGTGCGCTTCAGAGCCACTTTAACTTGATCGTTCATTATTTGGCATCCTTCTGATTCATGACGGTTTTAACGCGTGCGATGTCGCGACGAACTTTTTTCAACTGTGAAGTATTAGTCAGTTGCTGTGTAGCGATTTGCATACGCAGGCTGAACTGTGCCTTCAACAGATCATTCAGTTCTTTCGTCAAAGCTGCAGAGTCTTTGCCTTGGAGTTCAGATACTTTCATTTACAACTCCCTATTAAGTGCCGACTTGACGTACGACAAACGTTGTCAACAATGGTAATTTAGCAGCTGCTAAGCGGAACGCCTCGCGTGCCAGCGCTTCATCAACGCCATCCATTTCGTACAACATTTTGCCTGGTTGAATCTCGGCAACGTAGTACTCAGGATTACCTTTACCATTACCCATACGAACCTCTGCAGGCTTCTGGGAAATTGGCTTGTCCGGGAAAACGCGGATCCAGATACGACCACCGCGCTTGATATGGCGAGTCATTGCACGACGCGCCGCTTCAATCTGACGCGCTGTGATACGACCACGGCCAACCGCTTTCAAGCCAAACTCACCGAAGGAAACAGCTGTACCACGAGTATGCGAAATACCCTTGTTGCGGCCTTTTTGCTCCTTACGATATTTTCTGCGTGCTGGTTGCAGCATGATTATTCTCCTGCTTTCTCAGCTGGTGCAGCATCAGCTTTTGCGCGTACGCGCTTAGCTGGAGCTGCTGCGCCAGATGTATTTTGCCCTTCAGGACGCTTAGCACGTGGACGGCTGCTTGGCTTGCCATCGTCACGACGTGGACCACGACGTTTTTTGTCGTCTTCCGGAGTCGATTCGATTACAGGCGCATCGCCATTTGCCAAACGGTCACCTTTGTAGACCCACACTTTTACGCCAATAATGCCGTAAGTTGTGGATGCTTCGCCAAAACCGTAGTCGATATCAGCACGCAAAGTATGCAGAGGCACGCGGCCTTCGCGATACCATTCTTTACGAGCGATTTCGATACCGTTCAAACGACCACCGGACATGATCTTGATACCTTGCGCGCCGAGACGCATTGCATTCTGCATCGCACGTTTCATCGCGCGGCGGAACATAATACGTTTTTCGAGCTGCTGAGCAATAGAATCAGCGATCAATTGCGCATCGATTTCTGGCTTACGAATTTCTTCGATGTTGACGTGAACTGGCACGCCCATCATTTTCGACAAGTCAGCTTTCAATACTTCAATGTCTTCGCCTTTTTTACCGATCACAACACCTGGACGGGAGCTGTAAATGGTAATACGTGCGTTTTTCGCAGGACGCTCAATAACGATGCGGCCTACAGATGCGTTTTTCAGTTTTTTCTTCAGGTATTCACGTACCTTCAGATCTTCACCGAGCATAGAAGCAAAGTTGCCATTGCCTGCATACCAACGGGAAGACCAGTTACGTGTTACCGCAAGACGAAAACCGGTTGGATGTATCTTCTGTCCCATCGTGACTCCTTAGTTACCAACAGTCACGTAGATGTGACAGGATTGTTTAGAGATACGATCACCACGACCTTTAGCGCGTGCTGTGAAGCGCTTCAGGATCGCACCTTTTTCGACATAGATACTCTTTACTTTCAACTCATCGATATCTGCGCCATCGTTGTGTTCAGCGTTTGCAATTGCAGACTCCAACACTTTCTTGATGATTGCAGCACCTTTTTTAGGGCTGAAGGCCAGGATATTCAATGCCTGATCAACTTTTTTACCACGGATCAGATCTGCCACGAGGCGACCTTTTTGCTCGGACAGACGCACACCGCGAAGATTAGCTTTAGTTTCCATCATCGGTCCTTATTTCTTAGCCTTTTTGTCGGCAGCGTGACCCTTGAACGTACGGGTCAGCGCGAATTCGCCGAGCTTGTGACCAACCATGTTTTCGGAAACATAAACTGGTACGTGCTGCTTACCGTTATGAACCGCAATGGTCAAACCGATGAAGTCCGGCATAATTGTCGAACGACGGGACCAAGTCTTGATTGGTTTCTTGTCTTTATTTGCCTGAGCAGCTTCGACTTTCTTCACCAGATGAGCGTCGCAAAACGGCCCTTTTTTCAATGAACGTGTCATGTTTTATCCCTTATTTCTTACCACGGCGTGAGACGATCATCGAAGTAGTACGCTTGTTGCGACGTGTCTTCTTACCCTTGGTCTGTTGACCCCATGGAGAAACTGGATGACGGCCTGCTGCAGTTTTACCTTCACCACCACCGTGAGGATGGTCAACCGGATTCATTACCACACCGCGAACGGTAGGACGAATACCACGCCAACGCATCGCACCAGCTTTACCAATCTTACGCAGATTGTGTTCGCCGTTACCAACTTCACCAACGGTTGCGCGGCATTCGATATGAATACGACGAACTTCGCCAGAGCGCAGACGAACTTGAGCGTAAGTACCTTCACGTGCCATCAGAACAACACCGGCACCCGCTGTACGCGCAATCTGCGCGCCTTTTCCTGGCAACATCTCTACGCAATGCATAGTTGTACCGACTGGAATATTACGGATAGGCAAGCAGTTACCAGATTTAATCGGAGCTTGTGAGCCACTGATCAATTGATCACCTACTGCAACACCTTTAGGAGCGATGATGTACGCACGCTCACCATCCGCGTAGCACAACAAAGCGATGTGTGCTGTACGGTTAGGATCGTATTCAATACGCTCAACTTTTGCAGGAATACCATCTTTGTTGCGTTTAAAATCAACAACACGGTAATGCTGCTTATGACCACCACCGATGTGACGCGTAGTGATGTGACCGTTATTGTTACGGCCAGCAGTTTTGGATTTCTTTTCCAACAAAGCAGCAAACGGACGACCTTTAAACAGGCCTTCAGTTACTACTTTCACCATACCACGACGACCTGGTGAGGTTGGCTTCATCTTAACGAGTGCCATTATTATGCCCCCTCAGTGAAGTTGATTTCCTGACCTGGCTTCAAGCATACAAAAGCACGTTTTGTATGGTTGCGGCGGCCAGTAAATCTACCGGTACGTTTTTGTTTACCTTGACGATTTGCTACTTGTACAGATTCAACCTGAACCTTGAACAGCAATTCGACGGCAGCTTTAATTTCTGGCTTGGTTGCATCTGGAGTAACCAGGAAAACCACTTGTTCATTCTTTTCAGCAACCATCGTTGCTTTTTCAGAAATCACAGGAGCCAGCAACACCTTCATCAGGCGTTCTTCGCTATGTTTGATTAATGCACTCATGCCAGCATCTCCTCAATCTTTGCCAGTGCTGGCTTGGTGATCAACACTTTCTTGTAGAACACCAAAGAAACTGGATCAGCGTAACGTGGCTCAACAACCAAAACATTTACCAGATTACGTGCTGCCAACATCAGATTTTCATTGAATTCGTCAGTGATAATCAAAACGGAATCCAGGCAACCCAATGCTTTGAGCTTTTCAGTCAACAGCTTAGTCTTTGGAGCATCAACCGTTACAGCATCAACCACACTCAAACGATCTTCACGAGCCAACTGAGAAAGGATAGAGCAGATACCTGCGCGATACATTTTCTTGTTAACTTTGTGAGAGAAATTCTCATCCGGGCTATTCGGGAATATACGACCACCGCCACGCCATAAAGGAGATGAAGACATACCAGCACGTGCACGACCAGTACCTTTTTGACGCCAAGGCTTCTTGGTTGTGTGATGGACTTCTTCACGATCTTTTTGCTTGCGGTTACCGCTACGAGCATTTGCCTGATATGCAACAACAACCTGATGAATCAGAGCTTCGTTGTAATCACGACCGAAAATAGTATCAGGAGCGGCGACATTCGCAGCAGCTTGACCTTGTTCGTTTAGGAGCTTCAGTTCCATGGATTAGGCTCCCTTCTTAGCTTTAACTTTAACAGCAGGAGATACAATCACCTGACCATTTTTTGCACCCGGTACAGCACCCTTCACCAGCAACAACTGACGCTCTGCATCAACGCGAGCGATTTCCAGATTTTGCACAGTGCGGTTAACGTCACCCAGATGACCAGTCATACGCTTACCAGGGAAAACACGACCGGGATCCTGCGCCATACCGATAGAACCTGGAACATTATGGGAACGGGAGTTACCGTGAGTAGCGCGACCAGAAGCGAAGTGATGGCGTTTGATAGTACCGGCATAGCCTTTACCAATCGTCACACCTTGCACGTCAACTTTTTGACCAGCTTCGAACAAACCGACAGGCACAACGTCGCCAGCCTTCAGTTCAGAAGCTTTAGCAGCATCAACACGGAATTCTTTTAATACAGTACCAGCTTCAACACCTGCTTTTGCGAGGTGACCGGCAGCCGCTTTAGTTACGCGGGATGCACGGCGCTGACCGAAAGTAACCTGAACAGCAGAGTAACCGTCTGTTTCAGGAGTTTTGACTTGCGTCACGCGGTTGTTGGACACATCCAGCACAGTAACAGGAATTGAATCCCCGTCATCTGTAAAGATGCGCATCATGCCAACCTTGCGACCAACTAGGCCCAAGCTCATTATTTTCTCCATTCTCACCTACGATTGGGCGAGGCTGATGTTTAAAAAACTTAAACGAAAAGGTCAGCAAAAGCCGACCCACATTTAAGCCTTCGATTATAGCCCGCAAAATTTTTATTTACAAGGCAAATTATTTGAAAATTCGAAGAATTGTGGTATGTCAAATTTTTTCAATTATCTGATTTTCAATCAAATCAGATATTGATAAAAATCTGATTACTGCAATTTGATTTCAACATCAACACCAGCAGGCAAATCGAGCTTCATCAAAGCATCAACTGTCTTGTCTGTTGGATCAACGATATCCATCAGACGTTGGTGTGTACGAATTTCAAACTGATCACGGGAAGTTTTGTTCACGTGTGGTGAACGCAGAACGTCAAAACGTTGAATGCGAGTCGGCAAAGGCACTGGGCCTTTAACAACAGCGCCAGTGCGCTTAGCTGTTTCAACGATTTCCAAAGCAGATTGGTCGATCAATTTATAATCAAATGCTTTCAGACGAATGCGGATCTTTTGATTTTGTGTAGACATAACATTTCCTAAAGAACGAGCCACAAACTCAGTGAGAGTGGCATTTTTACAAAGAGCGAATACTAAAAAAAAAAGCGGCTGTCGCTTTAAAAAACAGCGACAGCCGACTAGTGTACTACAAAATTACGAAATTACTCGATAATTTTAGCAACAACACCCGCACCAACAGTACGACCACCTTCACGAATCGCGAAACGGAGACCTTCTTCCATCGCGATCGGGTTGATCAGTTTGACTGTGATCGAGACGTTATCACCTGGCATAACCATTTCTTTGTCTGCTGGCAACTCGATCGAACCAGTCACGTCCGTTGTACGGAAGTAGAACTGTGGACGGTAGTTGTTGAAGAATGGTGTATGACGACCGCCTTCATCTTTCGACAAAACGTAGATCTCGCCTGTGAAATGGCTGTGTGGTTTGATTGAACCTGGTTTTGCCAACACTTGACCACGTTGGATGTCTTCGCGTTTTGTACCACGCAGCAGAACACCGACGTTATCGCCTGCCTGACCTTGGTCGAGCAATTTGCGGAACATTTCAACGCCAGTACATGTTGTTTTGACTGTGTCTTTGATACCGACGATTTCGATCTCTTAGCCAACTTTGATGATACCGCGTTAGATAAGACCAGTTACCACTGTACCGCGACCAGAGATGGAGAATACGTCTTCTACTGGCAACAGGAAGGCGCCGTCAACAGCGCGTTCTGGTGTTGGGATGTAAGTATCCAATGCATCAGCCAGTTTCAGGATCGCTTCTTCGCCCAATGGACCTTTGTCGCCTTCGAGCGCCAGTTTTGCGGAACCTTGGATGATCGGCAGATCGTCGCCTGGGAATTCATATTTGGACAGTAATTCACGTACTTCCATTTCAACGAGTTCCAGCAATTCAGCGTCATCAACCATGTCGCATTTGTTCAGGAAAACGATGATGTATGGAACACCAACCTGGCGAGCCAACAGGATGTGCTCACGTGTTTGTGGCATTGGACCGTCTGCTGCGGAGCAAACCAAGATCGCGCCGTCCATCTGAGCAGCACCAGTGATCATGTTTTTAACATAGTCAGCATGGCCTGGGCAGTCAACGTGAGCGTAGTGACGTGTTGCTGTTTCGTATTCAACGTGGGCAGTATTAATTGTAATACCGCGTGCTTTTTCTTCTGGTGCTGCGTCGATTTCGTCGTATTTCTTCGCTTCGCCACCGAATTTTGCAGACAATACTGTTGCAATCGCTGCTGTCAATGTTGTTTTACCGTGATCAACGTGACCAATTGTACCTACGTTGACGTGCGGCTTGGTGCGTTCGAACTTACCTTTTGCCATTTTATTCTTCCTTCAAAAAGAACGATTTATCAATAAGATGCCTGCTCCGGGCAAGGAGCAGGCTTTCAGATTACGAATTACTTAGCTTTGGATGTCACGATTGCGTCGATAACATTTTTCGGCGCTTCGGAGTAATGCTTGAATTCCATAGAGTACGTTGCGCGACCTTGTGTTGCGGAACGCAATGAAGTGGAATAACCAAACATTTCAGACAAAGGAACTTCGGCCTTAATGATCTTACCGCCACCGCCAGCAACTTCATCCATACCCTGAACCATACCACGACGGGAGGACAAATCACCCATGACCGTACCAGCATAATCTTCTGGCGTTTCAACTTCAACTGCCATCATTGGTTCCAGAATAACTGGACTTGCTTTGCGGCAGCCATCTTTAAATGCCATCGAACCCGCCATACGGAACGCGTTTTCGTTGGAGTCAACGTCATGGTAAGAACCGAAGAACAGAGTTACTTTAACGTCAACCACTGGGTAGCCAGCCAACACACCGGATGTCAGCGTTTCGCGAACACCTTTTTCAACTGCAGGGATGTATTCACGTGGAACGGTACCGCCTTTGATCGCGTCAACGAATTCAAAACCTTTACCTGGTTCTTGTGGTTCGATCTTCAGAACAACGTGACCATACTGACCACGACCACCGGATTGCTTAACGAATTTACCTTCGATTTCTTCGCAAGTTTTGCGAATAGTTTCGCGGTATGCAACCTGTGGCTTACCAACTGTCGCTTCAACGTTGAATTCACGTTTCATGCGGTCAACGATAATATCCAGATGCAACTCACCCATACCGGCAATAATTGTCTGACCTGATTCTTCATCAGTACGTACGCGGAAAGATGGATCTTCAGCAGCAAGACGATTCAGCGCCAAGCCCATTTTCTCTTGGTCAGCCTTGGTTTTTGGCTCAACAGCCTGAGAAATAACTGGCTCAGGGAAAACCATACGTTCCAGAACGACAATCGCTTTGTCATCACACAATGTATCACCAGTTGTTGTGTCTTTCAGACCAACAACCGCGGCGATATCACCAGCGAGCATTTCTTTGATTTCTTCGCGCTGATTCGCATGCATCTGAACAATACGTCCGATACGCTCTTTTTTACCTTTGACAGAGTTATAAACTGTGTCGCCAGAATTCAAAGTACCGGAGTAGCAACGAATAAAGCACAATTGACCAACGAATGGATCCGTTGCGATTTTGAACGCCAAAGCAGAGAATTTTTCATCATCTTTTGCCTGACGAACTACTGGCTCTTCATCTTCGTTTGTACCTGGTACCGGTGGAATATCCACTGGAGATGGCAGGAATTCAACGACCGCATCCAACATCGCCTGCACGCCTTTGTTTTTAAAGGCAGTACCGCACATCATCGGAACGATTTCACTCGCGATGGTACGCTGACGAATCGCCGCTTTGATTTCGGCTTCAGACAAATCACCTTCTTCAAGGTATTTGTTCATCAATTCTTCAGAGGCTTCAGCTGCCGCTTCCACCATGTTTTCGCGCCATTTCTTAGCATCAGCCAGCAAATTCGCTGGGATCTCGCCGTATTCAAACTTCATACCTTGAGATGCTGTATCCCAGATAATCGCTTTCATTTTGACCAGATCGATAACGCCTTCGAACAAGTCCTCAGCACCGATAGGCACTTGCATAGGAATTGGATTTGCCTTCAGACGTGTACGCATTTGTTCATACACTTTGAAGAAGTTCGCGCCAGTACGGTCCATCTTGTTGACGAATGCCAGACGAGGAACTTTGTACTTATTAGCCTGACGCCATACAGTTTCAGACTGAGGCTGAACGCCACCTACCGCACAGTAAACCATGCAGGCGCCATCGAGAACACGCATAGAACGTTCAACTTCAATAGTGAAGTCAACGTGACCTGGTGTATCAATAATGTTGATATGGTGCGGAGCGAAATTATTCGCCATACCACTCCAGTAGCAAGTCGTCGCTGCAGAAGTAATAGTAATACCGCGCTCTTGCTCTTGCTCCATCCAGTCCATGGTAGCAGCGCCATCATGCACTTCACCGATTTTGTGGTTGACACCGGTGTAGAACAGAACACGTTCTGTCGTCGTCGTTTTACCTGCATCAATGTGAGCCGAGATACCGATATTGCGGTAGCGCTCAATGGGGGTCTTACGGGCCATAGATAATCCTAAATCTTTTAATGGACAAAACCGAGCGCAATTTTTTGTGAAAATCGCGCCCGGCCTGATTCAAAATACTTGCCAGAACCATTGCATAATCATCATACAAAGGCTCCTTACTCTTACTCTTAGAAGCGGAAGTGAGAGAAGGCCTTGTTGGCTTCAGCCATACGATGAACTTCGTCACGCTTCTTCATTGCACCGCCGCGGCCTTCTGCGGCTTCTAACAACTCACCGCCCAAACGTTGTGGCATGGATTTTTCACTACGCTTGTTTGCAGCTTCACGCAACCAACGCATAGACAAAGCCAGACGACGAACTGGACGCACCTCAACAGGCACCTGATAGTTCGCGCCACCAACACGGCGGGATTTTACTTCAACCAGTGGCTTGGCGTTGTTAATTGCCAATGCAAACACTTCCAGAGGATCTTTACCAGATTTTTGCTGGATGTGATCAAACGCACCGTAGATGATGCCTTCAGCAACAGACTTCTTGCCAGACAACATCAATACGTTAACAAATTTTGCTACTTCAACATTACCAAATTTTGGATCTGGCAATACGTCCCGTTTCGGGACCTCACGACGACGTGGCATTTCAATTCCTTTCAATCTTCAGTTGAGCATTGAGCAACAATTCACCCGACACTCGCGACAGGCCATCATAGCCAGTCACTTACTCGGCTCATTCCGAACCGACACTGATCCGTAATACTTTACGGAGATTAAATTACGAGATAATTACTTCTTCACTGCCTTAGCGCGCTTAGAACCATATTTGGAACGAGCTTGCTTACGGTCTTTAACGCCTTGTGTATCCAAAGCACCGCGAACCATATGGTAACGAACACCTGGCAAATCCTTTACACGACCACCGCGCAGCAGGACTACGCTATGTTCTTGCAAGTTATGGCCTTCACCGCCAATGTACGAAATAACTTCGAAACCATTAGTCAGGCGAACTTTGGCAACTTTACGCAAAGCCGAGTTAGGCTTTTTGGGAGTTGTAGTATAAACGCGGGTGCAAACGCCACGTTTCTGCGGGCTGTTTTCCAGCGCCGGCGATTTGCTCTTAACCACTGCAGAAACACGTGGTTGGCGAATCAGTTGATTGATGGTTGGCATCGTTTTTAATCCAACAAAATACAACGTTAAACACAAACCCGGAAACGGTTGCCCGGGCACTAAAAATCATTTTTTACGTCCGAATTATTCAGACGAGCCCAATATCTGCCTGCTTTTTAAGCATATTTTTTCGCAAAAAACAGCTAGAAACATGTTGAAAACTGCAAACCCAAAATCGAGAACTCGCAATTTTATGTCGCTTGATCCAGACATGTCAACGTTTTTCGTTGCGTCGCTGAGCGCTCTGATTACTTCAAGATGGCAAGTCAGGGTAGGAAATTTCTCTGAAAAATCAAGTATCTCCATCCCTTTTGTTTTATTTTGATTAAGTTTTTTCAGTTTCTCGAATAGATTTCGCTGACAACTGCCTGAAGCAGCACCCGGTGTTTTCGCAAATCATTTATATTGTCGACCTGAACTGTTTTAGTGACCACCCTATGTTGCGATAAGCGGCGACGTTCCGTCACGCTGCAACAACCGCAAGCCAGCCTGCCACTATCCCGATGCGCTCTTTATTACGTCCCAGCCCTCTCTTTCTGCTATTCAGTTATCTGCTACTCTCAGCGATTCCGTTTTTCTCTCTGATGCTGGGGAAGCCGATAGAAAAAGGCTGGCAGTTACTGGCGATGGAGATTATTTGCTGGCCAGTACTATGGGCGGTCTTCAAGCATCCGCGCTGGTTTCATTTCCTGTTACTACCGGCAATGCTGGCGATACCCATAGAGATTTATCTGCGACTGTATTTTGGACAAAGCATTTCAACGCATCACCTCGGTATATTGCTGGAAACCAGCCCCAAAGAAGCGATTGAATTTCTGGGACAGAAAGTCTGGCTGCTGTTGTTTCTGACGCTGATGATTACGGCG
This sequence comes from Cognatundibacterium rivi, assembly GCF_018139565.1. Lineage (GTDB taxonomy): Bacteria > Pseudomonadota > Gammaproteobacteria > Burkholderiales > Burkholderiaceae_D > Undibacterium > Undibacterium rivi. The sequence goes on along the minus strand of NZ_JAGSPK010000001.1, from coordinate 546,516 downwards.
TGGTGGTGGAGCCTGCTGAAAATTGCCTTGAATACGCCAGCACTGCACTGGCAACATCCGAGCCGCTGGGCCCTGATCAGTATGGTAATGATGGGGTTCTGCATCTGGGGTTACGGCGAATATGTCGGCGTGCGGGCAGCGCCTCCAACCGTGACTGCCAGCATCAGCGATAGCGCTGACGACGAAGATACGCCGGCACCAGCTGCGGGCGCGCAATCAACGGGCAAAGTGATCCCGCAGGCGTGGCTGGAACATCAGCGTCAGACATTAAGCAAACTACTCGGGCCACTGCCATCCTGGGCCGGAATACATTACGACGAGGATGTCTTCACCAGCACCTGGCCTTTCGGACTGGCGGTGCGTGTCGCAGATTTCTGGAGCGAACGCGGATATCTGTCGAAGCTGTCTGAAAAAAGCCGCAACTTCCGCTTCAACGCCACCCTCGGAGGCGACCCAAAGTTAGCGCAAACTATCGTCGTAGTGCTCGGTGAATCATCACGCTACGATCGCTGGAGCCTGAATGGCTACGAACGTGAAACCAATCCCTTATTATCACTGGAAGACAATCTGGTGAGCTTCAGCGACATGATTACGGCCGTTGCGGCGACTCGCCTGTCGGTGCCGGTCATTGTGTCGCGCAAGCCGGCGGCACAAAGCCTGAAAGCCGGATTTTCTGAAAAATCGTTTTTGTCAGCGTTTAAAGAAGCGGGATTCAAAACCTTCTGGATATCGAACCAAATGAGCTTTGGTCAGTTCGACACGCCGATCTCGGTGTTCGCCAAAGAAGCCGATGTCACGCAATTTCTGAATCTGGGCGGATTCACCAATAGTTCCAGTTTCGACGACATCCTGCTGGATCCCATGAGCCGTGCGATGAACGATGCCGCACCTAAAAAGCTGATCGTTTTACATACGCTGGGCAACCACTGGAATTATAGCCATCGCTACCCGAAAGAATACGATCACTGGAAACCCTCGCTGTTCGGCGTCGATAACCCCGCCTATACCGAGCTGAAGAATAAACCGGCACTCAGCAACAGCTATGACAATTCAATTCTGTACACCGACTGGATATTGTCGGAAGTCATACAGCGCCTGAAGGCAAGCCAGCAAGTCACCTCGATGATGTATATCTCAGATCATGGACAAACCTTGTATGACGGCACTTGCGGTCTGGCGTTTCACGGCCACAATACGCAATATGAATTCCACATCCCGGCCTTCATCTGGTATTCGGACGACTATCAGCAATTATTTCCAGAGAAAATCCGGCAGCTGAAACGCCATCAGAAATTCCGGCTATCGACGGAAAACGTGTTTCATACCTTGCTCGACATGGGCAATATTCGCTATCCCGATGAAAGGCTGAACTGGAGCATACTCAGCCCGCAACTGGTTGCGCACACGCGCTATGTCGATAGTTACGGTTGGTCTGATTACGATAATGCGACGTTGAAGGGCGATTGCCGCGAAGTGATCGATAAAAAAACGCCGGTACGGCAGGAAAAATAAGCGCTGCGCCGGATGACAGCCCCGGTGCTGCATCCCCGTCATGCGCCAGAAACGCCTGTTAAGCACTAAATATACTGGGTGGAGTATATTTAAAAGCCCAATGTTTATGCTGAGAATAGCCTGATTTTTGAATATACTCCCCCTATATGCCATTGTTAACGGGCTAAATAAGCCCATTTACGAACTGCAAAACGCCTACCTCAGACAGCCGCTAGCAATCTAGCTCAGATGCCGGATGGTATATTTCTTTTAATGAAGATCAACATCAGTCAATGTATGCTTTGCTTCATTGCAGCAAAACAGTTATCTCGTTTACACTGACGACATGCCTCCAGTTAGCCCTCCCACCCTGACCGTCAACCATGCAGATCAGACCACGATTCGCGTCGCTGGCGCGTGGCTGGTGCACGCCTTGTCTGAAGGCCGCCGCTTGCATGATTTGCAGACAGAGCTGACCAACAAGGGGCAGCGCGACGATATTCACTGGGATTTAAGCCAGATCAGCGCGTTGGATCATGTCGGGGCACAAATATTGTGGCGTGCCTGGGGCAAGAAAAAACCGCAACATCTGGTGTTGCAGCCGGTGCATGAAGGTTTGTTTCAGCGCGTGGCAGAAGCCAGTCAGGTCAATCTGGTCAGCGCAAAACGCCCGCTCTTTTACAGCATCATGCAACTCGGCGACATCGTGCTCGGCTTCTTTGAGCACTTGTACGGCTTCAGCATCTTGCTCGGTCAACTGATGATCGATCTGGCTGGTTTTATACGCCATCCGCTGCGAGGCCCGTGGAAAGAATTATCCGCCAACCTGTATCGCATGGGCGCGCAGGCGCTGGGGATCACGGCACTGGTCGGCATCCTGATCGGAATCGTGCTTTCTTATCTGTCCGCACAACAATTACTGACGTTTGGCGGCGATTTATTTATCGTCAATATCCTCGGCATGAGCATCATCCGCGAACTCGGTCCCTTGCTGGCCGCGATTCTGGTGGCCGGTCGCTCGGGCTCAGCCATCACGGCGCAGCTCGGTGTGATGCGGGTCACCGAAGAGCTGGATGCGATGCTGGTGATGGGCATACCGCATGGTTCGCGCCTGATCCTGCCGAAGGTGCTGGCACTCGCCATCGCGATGCCACTACTGGTGATCTGGACCGATGTGATGGCACTGATAGGCGGCATGATTTCGGCACAGGCACTGCTCGGCATGAGCCCGGAATTTTTTGTCTATAAATTGCCGGATGCGGTGCCACTGCTGAATTACTGGATAGGTCTGGGTAAAGGTGTTGCCTTCGGCATCCTGATTGCGCTGATTGCCTGCCATTATGGTTTGCGCATTAAACCGAATACGGAAAGCCTGGGGCACGGCACCACTAATTCTGTGGTGATTGCGATTACCGTCGTGATCATTGCCGATGCGATTTTTGCGATTATTTTCAGCAAAGTGGGCTATTGATGACGACCGATAACGTAATCGAAATTCAGGGCTTACGCACCCAATTCGGGCGTGCCCTCGTCCATAACAATCTGGAATTATCGGTGCGGCGCGGTGAAATTTTATCCATCGTCGGCGGTTCCGGCACTGGAAAAACTGTGTTGGTGCGCCAGATGCTGGGGCTGGAAACGCCGCGTCGCGGCAGCATCAAAGTCTTCGGTGAAGACTTGCAGGTATCCGATAGTAGTCATCTAGATTATCTGCGCAAACGTTCGGGTATGCTGTTTCAGCATGGCGCTTTGTATTCAGCGCTGAGCGTGTTCGACAATATCGCCCAGCCGATGCGCGAACTCAGAAAATTACCGGAATCCCTGATCACCGATCTGGTGTATCTGAAATTACAGATGGTAGACATCGCCTTTGAACATGCACCGAAAATGCCGGCAGATTTATCCGGCGGTATGATCAAACGGATCGCCCTGGCGCGCGCCCTGGCACTTGACCCTGAATTGCTGTTTCTCGACGAACCGACCGCAGGACTTGATCCGGATCGCTCCGACAGTTTTGTCGAACTGATACAGTCACTGCACCGGCAACTTTGCCTGACAGTCATCATGGTCACGCATGATCTCGACAGCCTGTTTGCACTGTCGAACCGTATTGCGGTGCTGGCTGAAAAAAAAGTCATCGTCGTCGGCACACCGCAGGAAGTCGTCCGCTTCCAGCACCCGTTCATCAGCAGCTTCTTCCTCGGTGGTCGCGGCAAACGCGCCATGGAAGTGCTGACACCCGCTACACCATAGGAAAGCCATGGAAAACCGATCACACGCCTTAATTGCTGGATTCTTCACCATCGCCTTATTGATCCTCGCTATTTTTATCGCGATCTGGCTGGGGCGCGACAAAATTCAGCGCACGCCGTATGAAATCGTGACCAAATCAGCGGTCTCCGGCCTTAACCTGCAAGCGGCAGTGCGCTACAAAGGAATTAAAGTCGGCAATGTGACTGACATCGATTTTGACGATAAAAATCCGGGGCAACTGATACTGCGTCTGGAAGTGATTCCGGATACGCCGGTCACTAGCGCCACCTTCGCGACTCTCGCCTATCAGGGCGTGACCGGCATTGCATTTGTGCAGCTCGATGAAGATAAAACAGCCAGCGCTTCTGCCCCGTTAGCGCAGGACGGTACCACGCAACGGATTCCGCTGCGTCCCGGTGTCATGCAGAATCTGGAGGAACGCGGGCTGGCAATTTTGACGCAAACTGAAGAACTGACCCGCCGCATCAATAGCCTGCTCGACCCGAAAAATCGTCAGACCATGATCAGCGCCGTCGACAATATCAACAAAGCGGCAGAAGCGTGGCAGGCATTGCCGAACAAACTCAACCCCAGCCTGGATAAATTGCCAGGGCTGATTGATCAGACACAAAATACCCTGAACACCGTCAGTGTGTTATCTAAAGACGCATCGCGCTTCACCAATAATCTGAATCAACTCAGTACGCAATTGCAGTCTGCCGATGGCCCGATCGCCCGCTTTAATCTGGCATTAGATCAACTGAGCAACGGCGTGACGATGGAAACACTGCCGCGCATCCAGAGCCTGACCGGCGAAGCTCGCAGCAGCCTGCGTTCGCTGAACCGCACCACGGAAAATCTGAACGACAGGCCGCAAAGCATCCTGTTTGGCAATCCGCCTGCCGCGCCCGGCCCCGGTGAAGCCGGTTTTGTCGCGCCCAAATAAATAACAGAGAAGACTACCTGAGGACATCGTATGCAACGACTCTATCGCCTTACTCACTACCGTTTTCTGCCGCTGGTGATATTCAGCATCAGTCTGTTGAGCGCCTGCAGCAGCACGGCTCCGGCACAACGCCAGCAATACGATTTCGGCCCGTTCAATACAATCTCGCTGCCGAATACAAAAATGCAAATTGCGCTCGCCGAGATTCAGGTTCCGGCCGCCCTCGACAGTAATGCGATGCTGTACCGCCTGCAATACGACAACGCGCAGCAGTTGAAGCCGTATGCGCAAGCGCGCTGGAGTATGCCACCCGCCCAGTTAGTCGCGCAAAGAATCAAGCTGGTGCTGAACTCGCGCGGCGCGGTGGTCACCAACACCGCTGATAGCGCAGGAAGTTTGCCGGTCTTACGCCTGGAACTCGATGAGTTTTCTCAGGTATTCACCGCGCCAAACACCAGCCATGCACACATTTATGCGCGCGGTATCGTGGTTAAAGGACATAACATTATCGGCACGCGGAATTTTCTGCTGCAAATACCGACTGCCAGCGCCGATGCCGCCAGCGGCGCAAAGGCCATGCAAACAGCGGTCGACAATATGATCAACGACATGCAGAAATGGCTCCATAGCCTGGCTCTGAATTAACTTACACCATGAGCGACCCCCTGCCGGACAAGCACACTCCGTCACCAGATACAGGTGCGACCAGTGATCTGGTCAGTCATTTACACAGCTCCCCTTTCGCACGGGTCTGCCTGCTCGCCTATACCGTGCTGATTCTGTACGCAAGCTGGTATCCATTTACCGGCTGGCAGGCAAATAATTTGTCGGCATTGCCTGACGTGATCCGGCAATGGCCGCGTTACTGGACCAAATTTGATGCTGGCATCAATATTGTTGGTTATGTCCCGTTCGGCACCTTGATCGTCTTTGCACTGTACCCGCTGGTGAATCGCTGGTGGGCGGCGCTGATCGCCTGCTTTGGCGGTGCCCTGATTTCTGCAGTCGCCGAGCTGGTGCAATACTTTTTGCCGAGCCGCGTCACTTCGCTGCTCGATTTTCTGACCAACAGCAGCGGCGCGGTACTCGGGGCGATCTTAGGGGCGCTGCTGACACCACTGATACTGGAAAAAGGGCGACTGCAATTATTGCGCAAACAATGGACCTATCAGGATTCGAGCTGGGAAATCGTCTTACTGGGTTTATGGCCGATGGCACAACTGTATCCGCAGGCCTATCTGTTCGGGCTGGGGCAACTGCTGCCGATCTTGTCGCAACACCTGAGCGACTTGTTCGACATGGATATCGATATCGGCGCATTTGTTCTGCAAGGAATGGAATTCAGTGCCGATGAATATCTGCTGGCGGAAACCTTCATCACTGCCAGCGGTTGTACCGGCGCGATACTGATTTGCCTGAGTTTATTCAACCGCCATGCGCCAAAATTTCCGCTAGGTATGCTGCTGCTGAGTATGACGCTGATCGCCAAAACACTGGCCAGCGCTTTGCTGTTCAAGCCCGAATATGCGTATGCATGGATGACGCCAGGCGCGATCGGCGGCTTACTGATCAGCGCCATCATGTTGTACGGTTTTTCATTTGCGCCGGTGCGGGCGCAGAAGCGACTGGCTTTTTTACTGCTGCTGATTTCGCTCGTGGTGCTGAATCTGTTACCGGACAATCCCTACTTCGCCGCGACCATGCAAACCTGGGTGCAGGGAAAATTTTTGAACTTTAACGGTGCTGCGCAGTTCTTATCACTGTGCTGGCCATGGATGGCGTTGTGGACTTTGTTACGAAAGCCCAAACCGGCGGCTGCGCAAGTTGCAGTATCATAGCGGCTTGACGGCACAGCCGTTCGCCCTTCGCCTGACCGCTATCACCGGATAGCCATCCGGAGTCAGATTAACTGCCAGAAGCTAAAGAATTGCTCATCATGTCTGAACCTCTCTATTTCCAAAAACATGTGTTTTTCTGCATGAATCAACGCGACGATGGTCGCCCCTGCTGCACCGATCACGGCGCGCAAGCAGCTCAGGAACACGCCAAACGACGCATCAAGCAAATGGATATGAATGGTCAGGGAAAAATCCGCATCAATAAAGCGGGTTGCCTCGATCGTTGCGATGAAGGGCCGGTGATGGTGATCTATCCGCAAGGCACCTGGTACACCTTTGTTGATCAGACGGATATTGATGAAATCATTGATGTGGATCTGGTCGGCGGCGGCATCGTCAAACGCCTGCAATTACCGAACACCTGATTTTTACGCATGAACGCTCAAACTGAACATTTTCTGATTCCGGGCGCCGTCGGCCCTTTGCAATGCGCGCTCGATTTACCTGATCCTGAAATTTTCGCAGCACCGCTCGGTCTGGCACTGGTCGCGCATCCGCATCCACTGTATGGCGGCACGATGGATAACAAGGTCGCACAAACGCTGGCACGCACCTTCACTGGTCTAGGCTACGCCGCCGTACGTATGAATTTCCGCGGCGTCGGCCAGTCTGCCGGAACACATGATGCGGGCATCGGCGAAACCGACGACATGGCATTGTTGCTGGCACACATGCGCACACGTTATCCCACGTTGCCATTAGCGTTGGCAGGATTTTCTTTCGGCACTTTTGTGCAAGCTTGTTTGCAACAAAGGCTGATACAGGCAGGCACACCGGCAGAACGTCTGGTGCTCGTCGGTGCCGCCGCCGGTAAATGGGCCATGCCTGAGATTCCGGCAAACACCATACTGATCCACGGCGAGCAGGATGACACGATACCGCTGTCCGCCGTCCTCGACTGGCTGCGCCCGCAAGATATTCCGGTCACCGTGATTCCTGGCGCAGATCATTTTTTCCATCGTCGCCTGCACCATATCAAACAGCTGGTCACCAGCATGTGGGATAAGCCGGCCTGACGCTGATATTCTCTTTTTGCTTTTATTTTTTGTTTTTTTAAGTCTCATCCAATGAAAAAATTCCTTGCTACTATTGCCGCCTCACTACTGACGATGTCAGTAGCGATGGCACAAACACTGCCCGCACCGACCGTTGCTGCCAAATCCTGGATACTGCTGGATGCCACCAGTAATCAGGTGATCGCTGCGCAAGACCCTGATCTGCGCATAGAACCTGCGTCGCTGACGAAAATCATGACGGCCTACATGGTGTTTTCTGCGCTCAAAGAGAAAAAGCTCGATCTGAATCAGAGCGTGAATGTCTCTACCCGCGCATGGAAAGTCGATGCCAGCAGCTCGAAGATGTTCATTGAGCCAAACAAGCCGGTCACCATCAATGAATTACTGTACGGTCTGATCGTGCAATCCGGTAACGATGCAGCCGTTGCGCTGGCGGAAGCCGTCGCAGGCAGCGAAGAGGCCTTCGTGGTACAGATGAACCGCGAAGCCGAACGCATCGGTATGAAGTCCAGCCACTTCGCTAATCCACATGGTTTGCCCAGCCCGGAAAACTATGCGACTGCACGTGATCTTTCCACGGTAGCGGCACGTCTGATCAGCGATTTTCCTGAGTATTACAAAACTTATTACAGCACCAAAAGTTATACCTACAACAAAATTACCCAGCCTAACCGCAACCGTTTGTTGTGGCTGGATCCGACCGTCGATGGTATGAAAACTGGCCATACCGAAGCGGCAGGCTATTGCCTTGTTTCTTCGGCGAATCGTCCAAATGGCACAGGTCAGCGCCGCCTGATTTCTGTTGTCACCGGCACCGCCAGCGATCAGGTAAGAGCACAGGAAAGCCTGAAATTGCTGAACTGGGGCTTCCTGAATTTCGATACGGTCAAGCTGTATGCCAAAGGCCAGGCCATCGACACGCCGGTAATCTGGAAAGGTTCGCAGGCACAGATCAAAATCGGTTTCGATCGCGACCTGTACGTGACATTACCGAAAGGCTCGGCAGCTAAACTGAAACCGGCACTGGAACGCAAAGATCCGCTGGTGGCACCGATAGCACAGAACAGTAAGGTCGGCACAGTGAAAATGATGCTCGATGGTAAAGCGATTGCTGAATTTCCGGTACTCGCTTTAGAAAAAGTCGATCAGGCCAGCATCTTTGGCCGCGCCTGGGATTCGGTTCGCCTGATGTTCAAATAAGCCGGACGACACTGACGCGGGCATCGTTCATCATGCCCCGTTAAAGCTCATTCGCCAGCCACGTTCATCAGTCACATTCAACAGCCACGTTCGCCAACCCGGCTTGCGTGGCTTTTTTACGTTCGCAGTGCAACTGATGCCGGTGATCCTCACACCAGTTACGGCATTAACAAATAACCCGCAGGTATCGTCGTATGCGATATTTGCATAATCTGTGTGCATGATCTGTGTGAGAATAAGTTTTTCTCCTCACAGGCAATGACATCATGAATGATCCTCTGGTTTATCTGAACGGCGTAATGACGCCCCTCTCCGAAGCTAAAATTTCCGTACTGGACCGTGGCTTTATTTTTGGCGATGGCATTTACGAAGTCATTCCCGTCTATGGTCGCAAGATGTTCCGCGCTGACCAGCATCTGGCGCGCCTGTTCCGCAGCCTCGATGCGATTGGCATCAGCAATCCGCACAGCAAAGAGGAATGGCTGGCACTGATCGCCAAGGTCATGGATGCGCATGAAGCTGATGATCAGATGGTGTATCTGCAGATCACGCGCGGTGTGGCCAAGCGTGCCCATGCTTACCCAAAAGACGTGACACCGACCGTGTTCATCATGACCAATCCTATCGTGATGCCATCGGCAGAAGCGCGCGAACATGGCGTCGCCTGTGTTTCGATGGAAGATCTGCGCTGGCTGCACTGCGAGATCAAATCAATTTCCCTGCTCGGCAATGTTTTTGCCGCGCAGAATGCCGCTGAACATGGCGTCACGGAAACCATACAATTCCGTAACGGTTATCTGACCGAAGCCTCGTCGTCAAATGTCTGGATCGTCAAAGACGGCGTGCTGATGGGACCACCGAAAGACAACCAGATTCTGGAAGGCATACGCTATGCGCTGATCGAGGAAATCTGCGCAGCTAAGAATATTCCGTTCAAAGCCTGCCGCATTACTCGTGATGAAGTGTTTGCCGCGGATGAAGTCATGTTATCGTCCGCGACCAAAGAAGTGCTTGCCGTCGTCAAACTTGACGATCAGACTATTGGAAATGGACTGCCCGGCCCCATTTACAAGCAACTGTATGCAGCATACCAATTAGCCAAAGCGGCGTAAGCACAGCGCATTTCCATTTCTTCATGAACTCAGGAATGCAAAGCGCCGTCCGGCACGATGAAGAAATGGAATTAGCATGGAAATGAGACCTATCCCGCCAGAAGAAAGCCTGATCGAATATCCCAGTGATTTTCCGATCAAGATCATGGGTGCGATGCACGACGCGTTCGCGCAGACCATGGTGGAAGTCGTCACGCTGCACGACCCGACGTTTCACGCCGGGAAAATGGATATGCGCCCATCCAGCAAAGGCACGTATCTGTCATTAACCGTCACGGTCCGCGCCACCAGCCGCGAACAGCTCGACAACCTGTACCGCGAGCTCTCTGGTCATCCTATGGTCAAGGTCGTGCTATAAGCGATATTTCGTCTTAAAAATACTCCCCGGGAGTATTTTTTAAAGCCCTTTATTTCTGTGGACATAAAGGGCTTTTTCATTAAAAACGGGGGGAGTATGCAAAATCAGGTTCCGGCCGAGCGCACTTCTGCCAGCAACCACTCCCTGAACGCCCGGACCTGTGGTTTATCCATAGAACTTGCCGGATACACCAGGTAATACGACACCGGACAAGGAATACTGATGTCAAACAAGCGTCGCAGCAAACCGGATTGAATATCCGACTCAACGATCGCATGCCTGCCGAGCGCGATTCCCTGTCCATCGACCGCCGCTCTGGCGAGCATAGAAGAATCCTGAAAAATCAGCCCGCCGCTGGGCTCGTCCGCCTCCAGCCCGGCCGCCCGAAACCACGGCAACCAGGGCTCTTCGTCACAACGCAGCAAATGCGCCCCCACCAGCTCCGCTGGCGTCTGCGGCACTTTATCGGCCTGATAAGTGGGACTGATAACCGGATAATATTCATCACCCATCAGTAGTTCGCTGACCAGCCCCGGATAATGTCCGAGACCAAAACGTATCGCAATATCCACCTGCTCACGAGTAAAGTCGACCAGCGACGAACTCGATTGCAGGCTGACTTCAAGGTCGGGGTGGTGTTCGATGAAACGCCCCAGACGCGGCGACAACCAGCGCGCCGCAAATGAAGGCAGCGAGGTGATTCCCAACCGTTTTTGTTTATTGCGGTCACGCAGCACATCGGCCGCATCCGCCAACTCTTGCAAGGAGCGCCGGATCGCGCTGGCGAAACGTTCGCCATCGGGCGTGATGCGGATGCGCTTGCCATTTCTGACAAATAACTCCACACCGAGCTCTTCTTCCAGCGCCCTGACCTGATGGCTGATCGCGCCGTGGGTCAGGTGAATTTCATCAGCCGCACGCGAGAAATTTTCATGGCGGGAAGCCGCTTCAAACGCGCGCAAAGCAGCAAGATTCGGCAGACGGCGGAAATCCATTTTGCTTATATCTCCTATTTCGATAACGCATATTACTGTGAATTTAATTAGCAAGGAAAGTCAAAATTACTCGTTTTGCATCTTACTTTTTAACGACTACAATTCTGACGTCGTAATGCAGGATTGCTCTTCCCAGAGATAAATTGCTGCATATTTAACTTTATGCAGCAATCGCAAGGAGTCTGGAAATGACAATTAATTTCGCAAAACCATCTTTCACTATCGCCGCTGGCGACACCGTTTCCGGCCAAAGTGAACAAGCACAAACATTCACCGTGACAGCGGGTCGTATCTGGCTGACGATTGCCGGTGAAGACGAAGATTTCTGGCTGAGCGCTGGCGAATCTGTGACAGTACCAGCGCACCGTCTGGTAGTGATTGAAGCCGATCAGCAAAACAGCAGCGTCGCATCCGTGGCAGCAATCCAGCCACAACAAGCGCCAGCAAAAAATGCCGGATTCCCATTCCAATGGCAAAAACTGACAAAAAAAATCAGCCACGTTTTTGCCTGATCAACATCGCCAATGTTTCAGCATAAAGATCACCGGGATGACCGCGTGATCTTTATTTTTTGGGAACACATCAAACACATTAACTTGCCGAAACGCGTTCGCTGAGACGCCTCAGCATGCCACGCCACGCAATACATGCCGCAATTGCCGGCCGCGCTAAAAGCAGAATTCGTCCCGCAGCGATGTTACACTAGCGTTCTATGCAAGCAGCTCAGTCTAATTCCATCTCCCCTCGCGTCATCCATCGCGGCGTTGAATCTTATCAGCTCACTTTTGATGCGATGCGCGCATTCACCGATGCGCGCGATGCGCAGACACCGGATGAATTCTGGATCGTTGAACATCCTCCCGTATACACACTCGGCCTCGGCGCAGATCAATCGCATGTTTTGGCGGCGCATGATATTCCGGTGGTGCAGACCGATCGCGGTGGCGAAGTTACTTATCATGGCCCGGGTCAGGTCGTGATTTATCTGATGATAGATCTGCGACGCAGCCACCCGAAAGCCCGTTTATTTGCGCGTGAATTTGTACACAAAATAGAACAGGCCGTGATCGATACTCTGGCAGCGTATAATCTCGCCGGCGAACGCAAAGCTGGCGCACCAGGCATCTATGTCTGCGATGGCGACTACAAAGGTGCCAAGATTGCCGCACTGGGACTCAAAGTGCGCGGCAACGGCTGCACTTATCACGGGGTTTCGCTGAATGTAGCCATGGATCTGACGCCATTTTCATGGATCAATCCCTGCGGCTACGCGGGACTGGCCACAGTGGATATGAAGACACTGGGAGTCAGTGTTCCGCTGGCCGAGGTACAGGCGACGCTCGCACAACATTTGCAGCACCTTTTGACCGTTTCTCCATAAACGCTTTCTGATTTTCTGAACCGATCCGTATCATGACAACCGACAACACACCCGTATCCCCCGACACCACGACTGCTGCTTACGATCCAACTGAAAAACAGAAAGGTGCCAGTAAAACTGCGCGCATCCCTATCAAGATCGTACCAATGGAACGCTTGCCTAAGCCTGACTGGATACGTGTTAAAGCCGGCTCACCAACCACCCGCTTCTACGAGATCAAAGATATTCTGCGTGCCAGCAAACTGGTCACGGTGTGCGAGGAAGCGTCCTGCCCGAACATCGGCGAATGCTTTGGCAAAGGCACTGCGACCTTCATGATCATGGGCGACAAGTGCACACGCCGCTGCCCGTTCTGCGATGTCGGCCATGGCCGCCCGGACCCGCTGGATGTCAATGAGCCATTGAATCTGGCCAAAACCATCGCTGATCTCAAACTCAGTTATGTTGTCATTACCTCGGTGGATCGTGATGATCTGCGCGACGGCGGCGCAGCCCACTTTGCCGAATGTATTACGAAAATCCGCGAATTGTCGCCAGCCACGCGCATCGAAATCCTGACACCGGATTTCCGCGGCCGCATGGATAGAGCGCTGGAAATTCTGAACCTGGCACCACCCGATGTGATGAACCACAATCTGGAAACAGCACCACGCCTCTACAAAGAAGCCCGCCCCGGTTCAGATTACGAATATTCACTGAATTTACTCAAGCGTTTCAAAGAACAACATCCAAACACACCGACCAAATCCGGCATCATGGTGGGTCTCGGCGAAACCGATGAAGAAGTGCTGCAAGTGATGCGCGATATGCGCGCTCACAATGTCGATATGCTGACCATAGGCCAGTATCTGGCACCAAGCGGGCATCATCTGCCGGTACGCCGTTATGTGCATCCTGATGTCTTCAAAATGTATGAAGAAGAAGCCTACAAAATGGGCTTCGCACACGCCGCCGTCGGCGCAATGGTACGCTCTTCATACCACGCAGATCAGCAAGCGCATGGTGTTGGAACGGATGTGAAAAGTTAATAGATAATGAGAAAATTTAGCAGTTAGTGAGAAAAATCAATAGTGTAACAAGCACTGATTTGGACAATAACTCTCATAATTTCAAGCAACTACCATCGATTTCAGCCTTACCGAAGGATGAAGAAATATGGCGTATTAACTGGTTCAGAAAAGTCGTTTTTCCAAGCCGGTCAATACGCGCAACGCTGCCATCCCTACGCTGTGATTGTACCGTCCACGTTACTCGCTCAGTACCGGATCCGACTCTCCATGCAACCACGGAACGCTTGTTTGATTTCGCGTATTGAATTTACGTGTGCTTTTTTTGTTTCGAGTACAACACGTATTTCAGGGAGAGAAAGTTAATCGTCATACTGGCGACACTGCCCGCAGCTACCGCCCACACTGGGTATTTCTGCATATAGAAAAACCAGTGAATCAATGCTGCATACGTCAGATAATTGATCGCTCCGCCACCTAGCATCAGCCAAAAATAACGGATAAATTCAAGAACGGGGGAGACGCCTGAGGCCTTTTCATGAAACGTGAACTGCCGGTTCAATAACCAGGTACAAAACACTGCCAGAAAAAATGACAGTGCACGCCCCAGGTAATAACCAAGGTTGTCTTTTACCAGATATAAAACACCGGCATCAACGACGAAGCCGACAGTACCGGCAATCGCAAAACGCAGTAATTCTTTTTTTACCATTACGCGTCGTACCGCTCAGTAAAACGGGCGACCGACAGATAGGCAAGGCGTTTCATTTCATGCCGTCCCCGGGTGACATTGTCGAGTAACAAGCCGCACAGAAGTGATAAGAGGCCAGACAACATCACACCTACGCTCAGCACAGCGGTCGGCAACCGGCGCACTAATCCGGTCTCATAAAACTCCATAACGACAGGGGCAATCAAGCCTATAGACAGCATTGTTAAGAGCAGGCTGATGATGCCAAAAAATGCAAATGGCCGCTCCATCATATAAAAACGGATAATGGATTTCAGAATACGAAAGCCATCTCGGTAGGTAGACAGTTTGCTCTCTGATCCTTCCGGGCGGGCACCGTAGGGAGTCGTGACCTCGCCATATGGCATACGCAATTCCAGCGCGTGTATCGTCAGTTCAGTTTCAATTTCAAAGCCCTTAGTCAATGCAGGGAAGGACTTCACATAGCGTCTGGAAAATGCGCGGTATCCGGATAACATATCAGTGAATTTACCGCCAAACACACTCCTGACAGCGCCCGTTAACAACTGATTGCCCCAACGATGCCCTGGGCGATAGTTTTCTGCCTGCCCCTGATCGACGCGGCAACCGACAACCATATCCAGATGCTCATTCAACAGCTTTGCTATTAATTTTTTGGCGCAACTGGCATCGTAAGTTGCATCGCCATCGACCATCAGATAAACATCTGCTTCGACGTCGGCAAACATGCGGCGCACGACATTGCCTTTGCCTTGCAAAGGTGTATCCACCACGATTGCACCTGCCGCAGCAGCCACCTCTTTCGTTTTATCACGGGAGTTATTATCAAACACGTAAATACTGGCTTCAGGAACCGCAGCCTGAAAATCACGGATCACCTTTGGTGCCGTTAATTCTTCGTTGTAGCACGGTATCAGAATAGCTATCCGGGGTAACAATTTGGTCATTTTTTCAATTCGCAATAAGGTAAATCTACTGGGTTATTCAACAAGACCCGACGGCCAGTCGAGATGTCAAGTGATACGATGCACAGCGAGGAGACGTTACCATTCACTGGTATGCGTAGCGTAAACCCATTTAATGCGGAGACCTGATGATTGGTATTCATCGGCAGATCCGGACGCATCATTATTTCATTTTTGGGCTCGCCAATGGTTGCAGGCGTAATCATGATCTCCAGAGCATGCTCTTGCAACGGTCCTTGCCACGGTGCCCATCCTTTGAGCACAAGTTGCTTATCATCCTTAATTTCAACGTTAAATTCACCATCTTTTTTAACGGGCAAAGAACTGAAATTAACGTATTGAGCTGGTAAACGACCAGCACTACTGAAGTGACTGAACGGCACCCTTATCACGTCCAGTTGAGGGGAGTCAGGTTTATCAATCTCACCAGTGAGATGAATATGCGAATAGCGATTAAAAATCTGGTTTAGCTCCGTAGCGGATAGATCTGGAAATTGCTTGCGCCAGAATTCCAAATGAGGAACCGGAGTAACGTGACTTACAGAAAGAAAGCCCATCCCATTTGCCGTGGCACCAGGTAAATTCTGAACAGCAAGCACGCCATTATTTGCTGACGCTAAGGCATCATAATTCCGGATTATTTCATTTTTTTCGTGATTAAAAATCGGCCATGCTGGCTGCAACGGATTGAAACGTCCAAATAGCAATGCCGCAAGTATCAGAGAAATAGCAACGAATCCGGGGTGAGGCTTAAACCATTGACGGCGAACACCAACATAGATCATCACCACCAGGAACAAAAATACGAGTTCTTCAAAAATACTCCGGTCTTCAAGGCGTTTGATGTAGTACCAGGTGAACAAGACCATCGCACTCAGAATCACACCCCGGAGAAACGACAATTTCAAGCCGAAACTGTTCGCGGCAACAAACATCAGGCAAGTCAGCAATACCCCCCCAGCGAACTGCATCCGTGCAGCCTGCACATGATTCCACAGCAACGGCTTACCAACCCAATCAGGCAGAGGTAATAACATCCATGCTGCCATCATTAAAAAACCGGCCCCCAGTATCAATAAACGCAAACGAGTTTTTTGATCACTCCATGGAGTTCGCCAGTTACTGAAATCCAGAAAACAAGCGATCAGCAAGTAGTAATACATCCCAACCGTACCCAACTCAGAAATATTGGCAGCGATAGTCGGCTCATATCCCCATTGAAAATTCAATGCAGGGAAAAACCATGAAAGAAAAAAACGATCAAACGTATGATTACCCCCTACGCTGCGCCCACCGGGATACACTGTTTGTGCTGTTGCCTGCAGATAATCCCAAAGATACGCTGCGGTCGTTAAGGAGGCGAGGCCTGCAACTAAAATCAGAATCACGCAGGTTTTAAATTTGAATAATTCTGGCCTGTACGCCAGTAAAAGTACCGCGCCGGTAAACGCCAGCGAAATTTGTATAGGTGGATAGAAATCAACCAGTAGCCAGCAAACCGCCAGCCAGTAAAGCAGCAATGCTTTTATCCAGACTGGGATGCGCGCAAACAAAGGCAGAATCACCCATGGAAAGAAGGCAAATATCGGCCCTTTCTCGCTCCACCAAAATTGTGAAAAACCGGTGAAATACAAACTGAAAGACAAACCATAAGCGATTACCGGATCTGCTCCCACCTGGCGAAATAAAAATGCATAACCAAAAATAAATAAACTAAAGATAGCGTACCAATGAAATGAGTATGCATAAGCAGGATTCACAAATTTGTACAACCACATCGTGGGCTTAAAAATAATGCCCCAATCCATTATTGGTAAACCGTAATTAATGCGTAAATCTTCTTTGTATAACGAAGTCTGGTTATAACGTTGGAAATGATTATTTACTGTCGCCTGTGTCAGCGGCGTTGCCACCACCCATTCATCACTACGAATAACGCGCGGTGTTCCTAGGTCGGGACCACTTCCCGAATAACCAAAAAAATGTTCCAGCGCGATACCGTAAGAAGATGGTGACCAAGTGTTAGCAACGTACAATACAGCTGTCAGTAAAAAAACTATAGTGGCAATTCTGTTCCACCGGCGCCACAGACTGTTATTCTGTTTTACACCCACTTCCGCAGAAAAAGATGAGAAATCACTCATAAAAATTACATTATTTATAATGACAGAATCATACACCGACATCATGGAACTTGACACCGGCCTGAATGCTCCAGCTCGCAAAGAAAGGAGAACGATTCCTCGCATTGCCTATTTAGATGTGAAAATTATGATCGACCTCAGCTCTGTCTGAAAAGAACAATAAGGTAATGATTATGAAAAGGCAAACCTGAGAAGCGACTGTAATCACCTAATCAGGGTATAATTTCCCGTTAAAGTGAGTTAGTCCAATTACCAAACAAATTTTCCGGCATCTGTTGTCCTCTTCCATCCGCTTTGTAATTTTGCGTCAATTGGTGGCTCTTGCCTGTGCTGATTTTCCGGGTATGTCTTTACGTTCTGACGTAAATGCCATACAAGTATGGCCAGCATAACGATCTTTTTCTCTTTCATGCAGCGGATACGCTGTACGAACAATAAGTAACGCCAGTTCCTGCAATGAATGTTATTGCAGGGCTATATCAACTGCCGCAACAGCGACAGTATCTAATCATTAACTTGAATGTGAACCCACAATGGCAAAAGAAGAACTGTTAGAAATGAGCGGTCTGGTTGAAGAAGTTTTACCGGATTCCCGCTTCAGAGTGAATCTGGAAAATGGACATCAACTGATCGCCTACACCTCAGGAAAAATGCGTCAGCATCACATCCGCATTCTTGCGGGAGATAAAGTAACGCTGGAAATGTCGCCTTACGATTTAACTAAAGGCCGCATCACTTTCCGCCATATTGAAAAACACAGCGGCTCAGGTTCTGCTCAGCCACGCCGTCGCTATTAAACTGCAGGTGCTTTGAAATAAGCTGACCGGACTGATCCAGGTAATCAACTCGTCAAGTGATGAGTGCATTCAAAACCGAATCAGTCTTAGCTTTGATCATGTCTGTGTTTTGCCATTCCGGTAAGGCTAAGTTTCATGCAGACTTTCTGTCAGCACATGTTTGGGAAGTAGCCGGGCCTGATACATGTCTTTCACCAGAACCAACTGATCCTGCGCAGCGTCCGGCACCGAATCGGATAATAACCATTCTTTCCAACTGACTGCCTGCCCGCGTGGAAAAATGACTTCGCCATCCAGCGGCATCTGCTCACGATAACGCTGCAATAAAGTCAGTCCGGCAACAAGATGTTTATGGTCTTGCGGGCGAAACAGAATGTCAATCCTGGCATTCGTATCGAGATAATTTAATCCCGTCAGAAACTGCAATGCGAGTGCGCCATACACGCGTAAGCGCACACCGGCCGCCGTTGCCTCCAGATTCAGCTCTCGTAATGCGATTTGCCAGGCAACAGGTGCTACCGGAACGACCGTACTCAGCGATAAACTCGACTGATGTTCTATGATGTTCTCAACTCGGGTTCTGGCAAATACGTATGGCCTCATCTCATCTGTCAGCGACAGATCAAATCCTATACAGACTTCATCATCGGCGGCTTGCGCATCCCGGCGCAACACCACAGCTGGCCACTCTTCTCGTTGCCAGCGTTGCAAACCCGCGCTATTTTGCGTTTGCTTGGAAAAAATTTCGCTCCATGCCTGATCAGATAACCACACCAGATCATGACGCTGAAATTGTTCAATCTGATCCAATTCAATACTGCCTTAACATTTAATATCTGCGAATAATACGGCATCAACGACTTTTTGTGCCATAACACGCCCACCTCTCGCAGTGCCATGCGACATCCGTAAATCTTCAGCGGGCAGATCTGCGTATGCGGCTATCAGACAAGATGCCAGATTATTTTTCCAGATTTCTTGTATGCCACCCATGCGCAGATAGTTTTCAGGGCCCGGCGCAAAAACTGGATGCGACTGTGCAAGTCCAGTGAGCGTTTCCAGTGGGATTTTAATAATCCGCGCCATCGCAGATAAATCCATGACTCTGATGATTGACGTCGATAGTGCGTAGCAAGCATCTGCCATCATGCCGCTACTGACGAAGCCACCAGATAAGGCCTGTCCATAAACCAAAGCGATGATCTTATGTCCGTTTCGCCGGGCTGACGCTATACATTTCCCCAGATGCGCCATATAGCGCTGTATACCCAACACTTCGTCCCTACGACGCAAACGCTGTCCTGTCGTATCGACCAATAACAAAATCGGCCGCCCCGGATAATCGCGCACCGTCGCCAATACCAGTTGCGCCTGCTGGAGGGCGATTTCGACGCCAATTTCGGTGTGGTTTGTCGTACCGATGACGCTGATCGTAGTGCCATTCATTTGCGCAGTGCCTGATAACACCGAGTTTTCTTCGATGATGTCGCATCCTTCAGGAAACAGCTGTGCCACCAAAGGAAGCCATTCCGCTTCAAGCTGCTCTGCTCTACCAGTATCAGCACAAGCGGTTTCGCCAGTCGCTGGCGGGAATGTCGCTAAGCGCTGCGTTAACATTGCATGTTCGGCTTCAAGTGCGCTGAAGTCCACCACAGTCTGGCTGGTGATCGTCATTGCCTGTGCCGCCGCTGCTTTAAATGCAGCAATCGTATCCACCACCAGCATCTGACAATCACCACTGCGATAGCGGTGTTCGCCACCGCTGACTTGCCAGATCAACGCACGATCACTGGAGTCAAACTCATCGACGCCGTGCACAGTTTCAATGACTCCGGGCCCGGACATGCCCAACCGCGCCTCGGTCGACATGATAAGAGTATCCGCGCAATTGGCAATGATGCCCATGCCACCAAAACAGCCATGCCGGCCACCGTTGAGTACGATGACAGGAATGCCAGCTGCACGCACCGCCAACATTGCCCGCATCACCTCAGAAACTGCGATCAAACCCGCGTTGGCTTCTTGTAAGCGCACACCACCAGACTCAACCAGCAGTATCACTGCGGCAGGTCTCTCTTGCAGCGCTTTGCGCAATAGAGCAACTAATTTGGCACCATGAACCTCACCTATCGCGCCACCCATGAAATTACCGTCCTGCGCAGCAGCGAATACCATTTTTTCACACAGATTCCCGTACCCGATGATGACGCCGTCATCAAATGCAACCGGAGTATTCAGGTGTGGCAAATGCGGACGGCCCCATGCAGGTGATGCGGGTAACAACTCCTGAAAACGTTCAATGATGCCGTCTATGCGTTGCCGGGCAGTCGCCTGCAGATAACTGGTCATGTCTTTATCCGGATAAATTTGTCGCTCTTGCTGCTGTGTGAGCAACCAGGAATCAGTCTCGTCTGACAGACGTATCAGGATGACTGTCTGGCGTTTTTCTGGGTATCGAAGAAATAAGTCATGCGTTTGCGTGGACTCAGATATTCATAGATTTCAGGTGCAAGTTGCGCGGGTTTGAGACTGGCCTCAATCTCGAGAACCGGCTCATGAACCAGATCAAGAATAATCGCCTCGGATTTAGGGACACTCGGATCATAGATCAATACGCTGGGGCGCAAAGGCTTGCCGGAATTGACAGCGACGACCATACCGTAAGTGCCATCAGACAGTCGGACTATCGTTCCGGGAGGATAAATCCCCATGCTACGGATAAACAGATTCAAAGCGGCAGGATCAAACTGCTTGCGCAGATGACCAAACATATGCGCCATCGCCTCGTAAGGGCTCATGGAATCTGCGGGATTAGGGCAATTACACAAATTATCATAAGCATTCGTAATCGTCACAATACGCGCCAGTGGAGAAATTTTATCGCCCGGCAAAGCCCCCGGATAACCGCTTCCATCCATGTGTTCGTGATGCTGATTGATAATATCCAGCACTTGTTTTGGCAAATGTAATTTTTCAGCGATTTGCTGACCATAAAAAACATGCTGTCGTAATAAATTCTGCTCGGCACGCGTCAGTTCAAAAGCTTTATTCACAATCCGGTCAGGAATCTCCATTTTTCCTATGTCGTGAAACAGGCATCCGATTCCCATCAACTTGATATCGTCGGCAGAAAAAGAGAGCTCTTTCGCCAGCATCATCGTCAGTACGGTCACATTCAGCGAATGGTAATAAGCCTCTTCGCCAGCGATTTTGTCATTCATCAGATGGATAGCAATATCCTTATCGACCAGCAACGATTCCAGCATTTGCTGTACCAGTTCTTCTGCTTGCCGGACGGATTCTTGCGGACGCGCAAACAGATTCTTGGTAATATTTTTTAAGGTTCCCGCTGCTTTCAGCAATTCCTTTTCACACTCGGCAATCGCATTGCGCTCTTTCAGAAGACGATCAATCCGCGCACGCTTTTCTTTGATTTTTTCAAGCTCTTCAGGCGTCGGCAGAACAACTTCTGCAACGGCGGTATTTGCTGGCGGCGGCGGTAAAGGCCGACAATCCGACTTGGATGGGTTCACCCTGATCGTTTTCAAACCTAACTGGCGAAGAGCCAGAATTTCCTGTTCGTTTTTTATCTTAAAACTGTTCAGCGCAAAGGAATGATCAAGCCAGGAAATATCCAGATGAACGTACAAGCCGACACACAGTTGTTCGACCGGAACGTTCACAGTAAATGGGGTAGCGCACATGTTGCAGATGAAAAGTATGAGTCAGGCTATTTTAACAGCCTGACAGCGTTGAATGACCGCGGCACGGTGCTTTCGTGCTGATCTATAGTCGGACCGGCATTCGCTACTCTTGCAGGGCGCCTGCATCACGCATTGAAATGGTATGATTGACGCTTTAGAAGCGGAGCTAGCTACTGTGATGGAAGGCTTGTCAGATCAAGCGTTGACGCAAGTCGCGCAGTATTTCTCAGCGTTGGCAGAGCCAACGCGTTTGCGCATTCTGAATTGTCTGCGCGATGGCGAACTGAATGTTGGTGAACTGGCGGAACGCTGCCAATGCTCTCAGGCGAATGCCTCACGCCATTTATCGACGCTGGCAAAACACGGGCTGGTTGAACGTCAGAGTCGTGGCACAACGGTGTTCTACCAGATCGCTGATCAATCCGTTTATGACTTATGTGATCTGGTCTGCGGCAATGTGGCCCGACAACTTGATGCGCAAGCCGCTTTGCTGGGATCAATCAGAGGCAAATAGTGATCTGAGCACAATCTGATCCGCTTTATTGATCTCACTGAGGAAATTCATGTTACATCCAATACGACGTATTGCCATCAGCACGGGCGGTGGTGATGCCCCGGGTTTAAACGCGGTCATACGTTCTGTCGTTTTTGCCGCTGAAAAACGCGGCTGGGAATGTTTCGGTATCCGCGAAGGTTTCAATGGCATATTACGACCCGATCGCTATCCGGTGGATGGCATTACCAGACTGACGATGGCTCAGGTCGATCACATCGGTCATCTTGGCGGAACAATACTGGGAACCACCAATCATGGGAATCCTCTTAAGTTCGCAACGACCATGCCCGATGGCAGCGTGACGGAAACCGATCGCAGCGGAGAAATACACGCGGCGCTGAAGGCAATGGAGATTGATGCCTTAGTCTGCATCGGTGGTGACGGTACATTAACGATTGCCAATGTGTTGCATCAGCAAGGAATGCGCGTCGTCGGTATTCCGAAAACCATTGATAACGATCTCGATAAAACCTTTACTACGTTTGGCTTTGACACCGCCGTCGCCTTTGCGACCGAATGTACAGACAGGCTGCATAGCACTGCCGGTAGCCATCAACGGATTATGGTAGTAGAAGTTATGGGACGCTATGCCGGCTGGATCGCATTACACACAGGTATTTCGGCAAATGCACACGCGATCCTGATCCCGGAAATTCCTTACGATATTGAAAAACTGACGGCTCACCTGAGCGCCAGAGACCGCGCCGGTCATCACTATTCCATCGTGATCGTGGCCGAAGGCGCGAACCCGTTGGGTGGCGAACGCGTGCTACATGAAAAAGGCGGAGCCGGTTATGTGGAAAGACTGGGTGGTATAGGCGAAAATCTGGCGCAAGAATTACAGAGAAAAACCGGGAAAGAAGCCCGCGCCGTCGTGCTCGGTCATCTGTTACGCGGTGGCAGTCCGAGTGCATTCGACCGCGTTTCTGCGATGCGCTTTGGTGCTGCCGCAGTCCGGGCATTAGATGAAGGACATTCCGGCATCATGGTGGCACTGGCCTATCCGGACGTGAATTATGTCGCACTGGAAGAAGTGGCAGGACGGATGAAAAGTGTGCCACTCAATGGTGATATTGTGCAGACCGCGCGTGACCTGAATATCTGTCTCGGCGACTGAATTTATTACTGTATCCGACTTCGCATCAGCATGTCGGAGACTGCTGATGCGACTTGTATCACGATACGGCAAGCTCTTTTTTGGGGTAAATCCTGACCAGAACAATCCGTGGGCCATTCATCTTTTTGACCACGGCGTCAAAACGGTCGAATTCCACTTTCTGCCCTTCGACCGGCAAATCACCTAATTTTTGCATAATCAAACCACCGATCGATTCGACTTCATCGCTGTCAAGATCAAAGCGCAACGCCATGCCCAGCGTGTACAAGGGCAAGCTGCCTTTGCCTATCAGCGTGCCATCATCCAGCAATGTCCAGTCATTTTCATTCTGCCGGAATTCGTCGCGAATCTGACCGACCAGCGCACCCAGCAAGTTATCCAATGTTAAGAAACCAACCGGCTTACTGCCTTTGTGTCCGACGATCGCGAAATGGGGTGCTCCTTTGCGAAAGCGACGAAACAGCTCCAGCGCTGGCATATTCGGCGGCACAAATTCTACCTGACGCAAATGTTTACTCAGATCATCCAGCGGTTTGCCAGATTGCTGCGCCAGAAATAAATCTTTCAGATGCAACATGCCCAGCACCGTTTTTTCATCTTCATCAAAATACGGATAGCGGCTAAAACGGTTGCGTGCTGCCGTCTCCATGTTTTCTTCGAGGCTGGCGCTTTTGTACATCGCCACCACTTCATTGATCGGGCGCATCAGATCAGAAATTTCCAGACCGCCGAAATCGAGCACCTGCGCCATGATGCTCCATTCATCGCGGATTTCTTTGCTGCCGCCGTGACTACCGCGCAAAATCAGCTTCAGCTCTTCCGGTGAATAATGACTATCACTACCATGCGCGACATCCAGTCCCACCCATTTCAGTACCAGATTCGCGCTGCTGTTGAGCACCCAGATCACCGGATACATCAGCCAGTAGAACGCATATAAAGCGGGAGCCGTCCACAAAGATACTTTTTCTGGCATACGGATTGCCATTGATTTCGGTGCCAGTTCACCCACCACAATATGCAGGAAAGAAATAACGAAGAAAGCAAAAAAGAAGGAAACCCCGTGAATAATTTCAGCCGACGTTACCCCCAGAATGTGGAACAAAGGTTGCAATAAATTTGCAAACGCAGGTTCGCCTATCCAGCCCAGCCCGAGTGAGGCGAGCGTAATACCAAGCTGGCAAGCAGAGAGATAAGTATCGAGATGCTGATGTACCGTGACTAATAATTTGCCACGCAAGCCCGAAGATTTGGCAATACTGCGAATACGGGTCTGGCGCAACTTCACCAGTCCAAATTCGGCTGCCACAAAAAAACCGTTTAACAACACCAGTAACAGCGCAGCTATCACTAACAATAAATTATCCAACACGAAACCTTAGTTACGAACACGGCATTACTTTAGACTAATTTGCATACATTTGCATACAAATGCCTGTGGGTCACACAAAAATTGGAACTTTTCCTGGTTTTTCCCGGTCAATCCTTTCACACCTCACAGGTAAAGCCGGTTCATTCAAGTATTGAACCGGCCGCCGGCACCGGCATCTTCCTCCTCCATAGTCTGGCGTTCATCGTGAATAGCAAGAGATGAACCCGGCAACATGACAAATCGTGCAAAGTACGCTACAAGTTGTCAGCAAAAATATTAAGGAGAATCACATGTCTTTTGATCTGATTCTGGCAGAAATAAAGTCCAGCCTTGCATTAACACCGGCATATAACGACATCAGTCCTCTGCGCCGTCTGGTGGCACAAATACGGCCGCGGCACGCGACCGACAAGCAAAGAGCCACCGATAACATACGCGCGCTGTGCTTTGTGTTACGCCAGCATCCGGCATGGCGCAAGGCGCTGCGCGAATATATGCTGCAAGTTATCAGCACCCGCACTCTGGTCCATTTACTGACGGACACCGGCATCACTTTAAACAACGGCTTCTGGGGTGCCGCCTGGCAAAGATTGATCAATAAATTTCTGCCGCCCTTAGTCAACAACGATTATGTGAAAGACATTTTCGGACAAATCTTTGATCACCCTTCCGATCACGTCTGGGTGAATCAGCTGGATGAAAGTACCTGGCAAGATCTGCTCGACAGTATCGGCTTTCGTACCTCAAAAGCACGGCAGGCGCATGCGGCGTTGACCAACGAAATTCTGAGCGCCGTACAGGTATTGTCATACCGGATCACCAATATCGGACTCGAAGCAGAGCTTGTACGTAATTATCCTGAAATCGAACGATTCGAGTCCCCGTTTCTCCGGCAAAATGATGAAATCAATAATTACGTGATCAGCTATCGCACGTGGTTACACGACTGCACAACAGCGCGTGAAGACAATAAACATATCGAAGTCTTGCTGTCGCAGTGTGATGACATCGTCAACCGGATACGCAAGACCGCCGCTGTCAGCGGGGTTTCTGTCAGTCTGACCCGCTTGCTGTTGCGCCTGACGCAAAGCATGCATCGGTTGCGCAGCCTGCTGGATTTACTCGATAGCACAGACGCGCACGAAGTGTCTGCAATCGGCATACGCTTATTCAAAGAACTCGTCAGTGCCGACAACAAACGTCACAGCCTGACCGACCTGATGCAGACAAATACCGAATTACTATCGCTGCAAGTGACAGAACGCGCTGGGAAAAGCGGTGAACATTATGTGACCAATAATCGCAGTGAATGGATGGCGATGCTGCGCTCGGCGCTCGGTGCGGGCTTTATCGTCGGCTTCATGGCGACAATAAAAATTCTGTTCAGTAAATTAGCGCTTGCCCCGTTTGGATATGCGGTTCTCTTCAGCCTGAATTATTCAACAGGATTCATGTTGGTGCACGTGCTACATTTTACGATTGCGACCAAACAACCGGCGATGACTGCCGCGCTGATTGCCCGTGCAATTGACGAAGGTAAGCAGAAACTGGATGAGCTGGTCGAACTGATCGTACGCGTATTCCGCTCACAGTTCATCGCCATCATAGGCAATGTCGGCTTGGCGATACCAACCGCCTACGTGATTGCGTGGGTCTGGCTGTGGGTGACCGGCAGCCATTTGGTCACACCGGAAAAAGCTGAACATCTGCTGCACGATCTTGATCCTGTCAGCAGCCTCGCACTGCCACATGCCGCGATTGCCGGTGTCTGCTTATTTTTATCGGGATTAATTTCAGGCTACTACGATAACAAAGCCAGCTACGGACATATTCCAGCACGCTTACGACAACTCGCCTGGCCAAGAAAAATACTGGGCGAAGAACGTCTGCACCGCGTTACCGATTATATCGGCGACAATCTGGGTGCACTGGCGGGGAATTTTTTCTTCGGCATCATGCTCGGCACCATCGGTCAGTTAGGCGTTTTCTTCGGGCTACCGGTTGATATCCGCCACATCACTTTTTCCAGTGCCAATTTTGCTTTTGCATTAGTCGGTCTGGATCACCAGATCAGCTGGCAACTGGCGCTGTATTCATTACTCGGCATCTTGTTGATCGGTGTCGTTAATCTTGGCGTCAGTTTCAGTCTGGCGATGCTGGTTGCGCTGCGCTCACGCCGGGTCAGTTTTGGTCGCGGCAGTACGCTGGTGCATTTGTTGTGGCGCAGGTTCCGTTCCGGTGGCAGGGATTTTTTCTTTCCCGGCAAAGAACCACATGCGGAAAATCAAGCATCAGAACAACGCGATCAGCAACATTAAGGCGCCTCTTCTGGGTCTGTTATTGATGCAACTCAAGTATCTGGTTCGCAGCAGTTTCCAAGCATCGTGAAGCTGCTGCGCGCGCCGAATCAACAGGTACAATAAGCGTCCTTTCCGGTTCCGACGCTTCCCATCATGTCAACGCAGCCCACACCATCCAAACGCTTTATTCCGCACAGTTTGCTGGAAGACGTGCTGGCGATTCTGACCGGCACGCTATTTGTCTCGCTAGGGATCGCGCTCTTCAATCAAGCCGGATTACTAACCGGAGGTACGGCGGGTCTGGCGTTCCTGATTCATTACCGCACAGGCTTGTCGTTCGGCACTGTCTTTTTTCTGGTGAATCTGCCGTTTTACTGGCTCGCCTGGAAACGTATGGGCTGGCGTTTTACACTCAAGACTTTTTGCTCCGTCGCCTTGGTGTCTTTATTTTCCGGGTTGCATCCGAAACTGCTACATCTGGTCGACGTGAATATGCTGACACCGTTTTATGTTGCTCTGATCGGTGGCTTACTGATGGGTGTTGGATTTATCGTCCTGTTCCGCCATCAGGCCAGCCTTGGCGGAATTAATATTCTGGCGCTGTACCTGCAACAGACACGCGGTATCCGCGCCGGAAAAATACAAATGGGGCTGGACTTCGTGATTGTGCTGGCGTCACTCGCCGTCGTCACGCCACTTGCATTGGCTGCTTCGATACTCGGCGCTTTTGCGCTGAATCTGGCAATCAGCCTGAATCACCGCCCCGGTCGTTACATGGCGATGTGATCACTTCGTCGCACGCAATTGGGCACGATAATCGGTCGGCGAGCAGCGCAAACGTTTTTGAAAAACACGGCGCAGATGATCATCGCTGGAAAAACCGCAACGCGCTGCAATGGCTTTGACGGGTGCATTTTTTTCCGCATTGTCTGCCAATAACTGACAGGCAAATTCGACGCGTGCCGCTTCAATAAATTCCAGAGTGCTGACACCGACTTCCTGATGAAACAGGCGACTGAAATTGCGCAGACTCATCCCGGCCATCTTCGCCAATTGCGCCACCGGCAAACGCTGATGCAGATTTGCCATGACCCACTGCTGCACATCGCGGATATTCGATTGCGCTGTTTTCTGACTCAATAAATGCGTACTGAACTGCGATTGTCCACCCGGCCGCTTCAGATACACGACCATATCACTCGCGACTTCCAGCGCCAGCGCATGACCGCAATCGGCTTCAACAAATGCCAGCGCCAGATCAATCCCGGCGGTCACGCCTGCTGACGTCCAGAGATTGCCGCTGCGGATAAAAATCGCATCGGCATCGACCTGAACCGCTGGGAAATCCTGCTGTAATTGCGCGGCAACACTCCAATGCGTGGTTGCATGTTTGCGATCCAGCAATCCTGCCTGTGCCAGAAAAAATGCGCCAGAACACAAGGCCGCCAGCCGGTTGATTTTGGGTGCGACCGCCGACACCCAATCGATGATTATCGGATTGTCGGTCAACGCGGCATTGATGTGACGGGACCCGACGATAATCGCATCGTCAGGCAATGCCAGCGTACTGAGCGCCTTTGTCGCCTCCAGACACATCAGCGTATCGGAACGCACCAGACCGATCTGTGTAGCGGCAATTTTTACGTCATATGCCGCAGGCTTGCCCTGGCGCTGTAAATGAATATTCGCATATTCAAAAACGGACATAGGACCGATGGCTTCCAGTGATTTAAAACCGGGGTAAATCACAATATCCACAGCTCTCGGCAAGTGGTGCTTTTCTGATTTCATCAAACACATCCGGTTAACTTAACAACGACATCATAATCGCGAACGGGAATGCCGTCAGATTCAGCCATTCTTCAGACGTTTTGCGCCACACTACGCAATAAGCGATGCAAGCACGCGTGCTATCCACGACAATCTGCGGCATCACATCTGAAGTGCGCCACTCCCGGCGTTCCCTCTTTAAAGGATTAACATGAAAACCAAAGCCGCCATTGCCTGGAAAGCCGGAGCACCATTGACCATCGAAGAAGTCGATCTGCAAGGGCCACGCGCGGGTGAAGTGTTGATTGAAGTGAAGGCCACCGGTATCTGTCACACGGATTACTACACGCTGTCCGGCGCTGATCCTGAAGGTCTGTTTCCAGCTATTCTGGGCCATGAAGGTGCCGGTATCATCGTTGATACCGGCCCGGGCGTTACCAGCGTGCGCAAAGGCGATCACGTGATTCCTTTGTACACACCAGAATGCCGCCAATGCAAATTCTGTCTGTCACGCAAAACTAATCTTTGTCAGGCGATACGCTCGACTCAGGGTCGCGGCCTGATGCCAGATGCCACATCACGTTTTTCGCTGGATGGCAAACCGCTGTTCCACTATATGGGTACTTCGACATTCTCTAACTACATCGTTGTGCCGGAAATCGCCGTTGCGAAAGTCCGCGAAGACGCGCCTTTCGACAAGATCTGCTACATCGGCTGCGGCGTGACTACCGGTGTCGGTGCTGTCGTATTCAGCGCCAAAGTGGAAGCCGGTGCGAATGTGGCCGTTTTCGGTCTGGGCGGCATTGGTCTGAACGTGATTCAGGCAGCCAAAA
Organism: Cognatundibacterium rivi; assembly: GCF_018139565.1. GTDB lineage: Bacteria > Pseudomonadota > Gammaproteobacteria > Burkholderiales > Burkholderiaceae_D > Undibacterium > Undibacterium rivi. The sequence goes on along the minus strand of NZ_JAGSPK010000001.1, from coordinate 516,589 downwards.
TGGTTGGTGCAGACAAAATCATTGGTGTCGATATCAACCCAAAACGTCAGGAAATGGCTCGCAAATTCGGCATGACGCACTTTGTAAATCCGAATGAAGTTGAAAACGTGGTGGATCACATCACTCAACTGACAGATGGCGGTGTCGACTACTCATTTGAATGTATAGGCAATACCAAAGTGATGCGCCAGGCGCTTGAATGCTGCCACAAAGGCTGGGGACAATCGTTCATCATCGGCGTGGCAGAAGCCGGTGCAGAAATCAGCACCCGTCCTTTCCAACTGGTGACTGGCCGTGAATGGAAAGGCTCTGCCTTCGGCGGTGCGCGTGGTCGTACCGACGTGCCGAAAATCGTTGACTGGTACATGGAAGGCAAGCTGAATATCGACGATCTGATTACTCATCGCCTGCCACTGGAAAGGATCAACGAAGGTTTTGATCTGATGAAGAGCGGCGAATCTATCCGTTCTGTTGTGCTGTACTGATGATGACGGACGTCACGATGAAGGCGCTGCCTGAAGGTGTGGAACTGCTGAGCCAGCATGCGTGTTTTGGCGGGCTGCAGCAGTTTTACAGCCATGCATCCACAGAAATCGGACTGCCGATGCGCTTTTCCGTTTTCCTGCCGCCGCAGGCACTAACAGGCGCTGCATGTCCGGCGATATTCTTTCTGGCGGGTCTGACCTGCACCGAAGAAACCTTCATGATCAAAGCCGGTGCACAACGCGTCGCGGCGCGTGAAGGACTGATACTGATCACGCCGGATACCAGTCCGCGTGGTGCGAATATTCCAGGTGACAGTGATGCCTGGGATTTCGGCGTCGGCGCGGGCTTTTATCTGGATGCCACCGAAGCACCGTGGAATGCGCACTACCGCATGGAAAGCTACATCGTCCACGAGCTACGTGCGCTGCTGAATGAGTTGATACCTGTCGATAAAGAACGGATCGGCATCATGGGGCATTCCATGGGTGGGCACGGCGCACTGACACTGGCCTTGCGCCATCCCGGCATCTACAAAAGCCTGTCGGCTTTTGCACCGATCGCCGCGCCGACCGAATGTGCATGGGGACAAAAAGCGTTTCAGGGCTATCTCGGTAACGACCATGCCGCCTGGGCAAAGCATGACGCCAGCCTGCTGATGGCACAACAAACGAAGCCACCTTTTCCACAAGGCATACTGATCGACCAGGGCGAGGCAGATCAGTTTCTGGCCGGCCAGTTATACCCGCATTTATTTGAAACAGCCTGTGCAAAAGCAGGGCAGCCGCTGACTTTGCGTCGGCATGCCAACTATGACCACGGGTACTACTTCATCAGCAGCTTTATCGAAGACCATTTACTGCACCATAAAAATCAGCTGAGCGCCTGATTTTGTGACTGGATGAAGCACCGTACACTCTATGCTTCATCCTCTCCTCCGTGTTGACTGCACATCCCTCCCGCTACAATTAAATGCTTGTTCCTCATTCCTTTTTTGCACTACTGGCTAGCATAAAAACTCTATTTCTATCGCTAATCAGATAAATTTGACGAAGTTTTGTGTAAAATTGGACGACAACGTCGCGCTCACAACGCATTCACATGACCAACATTAGGGCGCCGCTATCCCTCACATTCAGATTATCGTCACCGATGTAGCGCACACCATGCGTCCGGCACAATATTCCGTAGCGGAAACACGGCACCCAGCATAAGAAAGAAAACGATGAACAAAGTAGTCATCAGCGGCACCGGCCTTTACACTCCTTCTGAATCCATTTCCAACGAAGAACTGATCGTTTGTTTTAATGCTTACGTACAGAAATTCAATCAGGAAAACGCCGCCGCCATTGCCGCCGGTGAAGTCACAGCACTCGAAGAATCTTCGGTCGCGTTCATAGAAAAAGCATCTGGCATCAAATCGCGCTACGTCATCAACAAAGATGGCATTCTGGATGTTAACCGCATGGTGCCAAGCATTCCTGAGCGCAGTGATGACGAACCTTCAGTCATGTGCGAAATCGCGATGGCGGCCTGCCAGCAAGCGCTGGAGCGCGCTGGTCGCACTGCAGCAGACGTGGATGCTGTCATCTGCGCCGCATCAAATATGCAACGGGCATATCCGGCGATGGCAGTCGAAATTCAGAATGCGCTGGGCATTGATGGTTATGGCTTTGACATGAACGTCGCCTGCTCTTCTGCCACGTTTGGCATCCAGGCCGCAGTCAGTGCGATTCAAAGCGGACAAGCCCGTGCGGTGCTGGTCGTCAGCCCGGAAATCACCAGTGGCCATTTGAACTGGCGTGACCGCGACAGCCACTTTATTTTTGGCGATGGCTGTACTGCCATTCTGTTAGAACGCGCTGATCTGGCAACATCAAAACACCAGTTTGAAATCCTGGGTCTGAAACTGAAAACTCAGTTCTCCAATAACATCCGTAACAATTTCGGTTTCCTGAACCGTGCCGACGAATCTGGTATCGGCAAGGCAGACAAACTGTTCCGTCAGCAAGGTCGCAAAGTTTTCAAAGATGTGTGCCCGATGGCGGCGGCAACAATCACTTCCACCATAGAATCAACCGGTGTCCCCCTGCAGGACGTCAAACGCTTCTGGCTGCATCAGGCAAATTTGAATATGAATTTGCTGATTTCCCGCATGATACTGGGGCGCGACGCAACTCCGGAAGAATCACCAACGATACTCGACACTTACGCCAATACATCCTCTGCCGGTTCGATTATCGCGTTCCATAAATATCAGGATGATCTGACCACCGGTAGCGTCGGCGTGATCTGCTCTTTTGGCGCTGGCTATTCGATTGGCTGTGTGCTGGTGAAGAAGCTCTGATCAATCCCGGGCTCCCGGGTTTGTCGGATTAGTTCACAACTTAAGCTCCCACACCAGACGCCACGTGCGCGCTGATTGCTGACGACTATTGTCGCTCCAGCGCGCGGTCGGCGTGGCGTAAGTATCACTATCGACGCTGTCTTGTTGCAGAATATTGCTGACAGACATTCTTAGCTGACTCTTAGGGTTTTGCTTCCATGCCAGATAGAGATCAAGGTGGCGTTTTGGGTTGCGATGAACCCGCATATATTCTGATTCGCGTGTCGTATTGCTGGCCTGAAAATGATAGTCCCCACCGACACGCAAACGAGGCAGCAGTTGATAATCTGCCCCTGCACTGATCAGCAAAGGCACTTGTTGCGATAAGTGATTATCGGGACCGGGAACATTGTCCAGCCTTGACCAATTGCGGTTAAGCGTTGCGCGCAATTCCATGTCCGGGAAATCGCCGGATAATTCTGTCAACTTTGTTTTCACCTCGACTTCCAGACCCATCACGTTGGCACGGCCATGATTACTCAACACATTCAGCCAGCTGCCGCCGCTCTGACTCAGCTGCTCCATGATGATGTCATCAATCTGACGCCGGTACAGATTTGCACTGATCAGGCTGGTGCTACCCAAATAATGTTCATACGCCAGCTCAAGACCCCACGCACGTTCAGGGCGCAGTTGTGGGTTACCCTGAAAGTCTGCATTAAGCGGCGTATTGTTGTTATCCACGCGAAAACGGCGCGGCACCAGATTGGCAACGCTGGGTAATTTAAAGCTGCGGTTCATGGCAAGCCGCCACTGCGTCTGTTCTGTTTGCTTCCATACCATTTGCAATATAGGACTGGCCATGGTCGCAACATTATTGAAATCAAATCCGTCAGCTGCGGCCAGCTCTTTACTGCCGCTGGTGATGCGTTCCCAACGCAAGCCCAGATATGCCGACCAGGCTTTATTGATACTCCATTCATCCTGTAGAAAAGCGGCGAATTTATTGATGCGTGCCTGGTAGATATGCGCATCGCTGATCACGCTGCTATCGCTGACTCGTACATCGCGTTCAAAGCGATTTTCATTACGCAACACATGGCTGACTTCCCAGCCCAGACTGACAACATGCTTAGCCGAATACGGTGCAAGATATTTACCTGACAGGCGATATTCATTTTCCAGTGCAGCACCGTTGACGTAGCGCATTTCCTGCAAATTCGCCTGATTATCTTTGCCCCAGAACTTGAATTTCGCGTCACGTTCCAGCCTGTTCCATCCAAAGTTAATGCTGAGTTTGGCGCTATCATCGAGACGACGTTCCCAACTGAGATCGTTGCGCGATGTCAGCACATGCGCCGCCCAGATACTATTGTTCATCGGGAAGTCTGTTGTATCACTATCGTCTTGCTCATGCTTTGCCTGCTCCAGTCTGCTGACATTCATGTTGCCTTGCCAGTTCAGGCTGTTTTCTGCATCGATTTTCCATTGAATGCGGGGAGATAAATTCAAGACATCTTTACGGTTTTGCTGCGACTGTTGTAGTTGCCTGCGGATTTGTGTTTGCCATTGTCCATTCGCTGGCTGATAAGTCGCAACGTTTTCTGCGAGGCTGATGTTGATATCATTGGTATTACTTTCAGCATTTCCAGCCAAGACGTAAGAAATGTCCCCCCATCCTTCCGGAGCCTGCGCCCCGAGGCTCCAGGACACGTTACCAGACAACCTGTTTGCTTGCAGGCTGGCATTGGTCTTAAATTCGCTCACCTGATTTCGACTCTTTTTCTTGAGGACAATGTTAATGACGCCGGCAATACTTTGGGCACTGATATCCGCACTAGCAACACGCATAACCTCGATTTTTTCTATCAAATCGGGGGCAATGTTATCGATGGAAAAGCCACCTGGTGTCGCCTGACCATTGAGGAGTATCTGGGTATAACCATTGCCTAAGCCGCGCATGCGTATTTCAGGTGCTTTTCCCACCCCTTCGCTGACGCTGATGCCGGGCAAACGTTTCAGCACTTCGCTAAGATTGGTATCGCCGTATTTTTCTATTTCATCACGACCATAAATGCCACGCATACCGATGTCGTCCTGACGCTCGCGCACCGCCGTTGTTTTGCCTGTGATGTCGACTTGCTGGCTCGTCTCTTGTGCGAACGTAGCTTTACTGGCAAACAGGCTGATCACAGCGACGGCCAACACCTTTAGTCGGGGTAAGCTACTGCTCAAAATGTCACGTGCAAATCGCATGCTGTGTCTTTCTTTTGTTGTGTGTGGACGCGACCTGTCCTTGCACCTCTCCGGCGCAATATGTCAGGTATGGGGGAATCGTGCTTGCCAGCGGTACCGACTGGCTGAAGCTATTTAGCTGCTTGTCGTTGCTTGCATGGCAGCCCGAATATGCATTACGTCGCTATCGCGCGCATCAAGGTTTCTGGCATTCAGCAATACCATGATGACGGGCTTGCCTCCGATATTCATGCGCATGGCGAGACAGCGACCAGCCGCTTTGGAATAACCAGTTTTAGACAGACTGATGTTCCAATTCTGGTTGGCCGTCAGTGCATTGCTACTCTGGTATTTTTGCAGCGTACCGTCGATGAAAACAGCACCTTCACTACGGCTACTCAGACGGCTTAACTCTGGATATGCAGCAGCGGCCATCACCAGTCTGGCAATGTCTTTAGCACTGGAACGATTCTGGGTTGAAATGCCGGTCGCTTCGACTAATTGTGTTTGCTGTAGTTTGAGCTGACTTATTTTCTTTTGTAGCGCATCGGTAAATGCGGGCTCACCACCGGGATAAGTTCTGGCCAGCGCCTTGGCGGCGATATTGCTGGAGGCGGTCAGCGCCAGTTCCAGCAAACTTTGCCGCGTCAGTACCTGACCGGGCTTCAGCATAATCTGACGGGTATTCCAGACTGCTGCATCATCTTTTGTAATCGTGATTTTTTCCTGTCTGTCCAAGCCTGCGTCGATGATCAGCATGGCCGTCATCAGTTTGGATAAAGAGGCGATAGGTACGACGGTGTCCGCATCTTTGTCCATCAGTATCTGCCCGGTTTTCTCCTCCATCACAAGCACGTGTTCAGACTGTGTGCGGACATATACAGTCCTGCGAGGTGCAGCGTTGTTAGCAGTGTTGGCCGTGTTGGCATCGCCATCGATTGCGGTCGGCATGGCAGGATGTTCTGGCATAGTCGCGTCCGCCGTTGCCATTATCGGCATCTGCATCAACAGCAGTAATGCCATTCCAATCCCCAACACGGGGCTAGCCATTTTCCAGTGCCATGGTTGCGCGTCAGGGCGTATCAGGTGTCTGATACGTGACAGCAGATCACCACCATTCGCTGCGAGCCCGGGGCGATAAAGCACACCAGACTCGAGTTTATCCAGCGCTTGCAATGCACATGCCAAAGGACGGGCGTGACCAACGACACTGATTGCAAGATCATCGGCAATCAATTCTCTTTCTGCATTGATACGCCGCGACAACCACCAGACAGCAGGATGGTAGAACAGCAAAGACAGGACCAGATTTTGCAATAAATTGACGGCGTAATCCCAGCGTTTGATATGGCCAAGCTCGTGCGCCAGCAAGGCTTCTATCATGTCGTAAGACATACCGCTCAGCAGCGACGCAGGCATGAGTATCACCGGCTTAAAACAACCGTAAGTAATCGGGCTGAATAATTGCTGACGAAATTGCAGCCTTACCTGACGTTGGATACCAAATTTGTTCGCCAGTCGATCGGCGTGACACTGCCATGTCATTGACGCATCAGCTAAGCTGCCCTTGGCATGCTGCGTTCCCAACTTGTGTACCCATAGCAAACCCAGTCCAAGACGCAGCATCATGATCGCGACGCCGAGACTCCAGACACTGACAATTAAGGGCAGGCAGGCGCCGATTCCAGCAACAAAAGCACTTTCTTTCACCCACACCAGATCCAGAGCGACGGCCGTGTTTGTTGCCATCTGTAATGCCGCCTCCAGACTGACCGTCTGAGGTGCCTGCCATTGCTGGACTATGCTCAGAACTGGCCATAACAAGCACAGCAACATAGCGACACAGGCAATCAGATAACGTAAATGCGGGCGGGCATTGCGGCATAGCGCAAACAAGATAGCGCTGATGCTGGCGATCAAAGCGCCCTGCCAGACGAAATTGAGTAAAGGCCAGCCCAACACCTCACTCATGCTGCGCGTCATGATGTCTGCGGATATCATGATTTTTTTTCTTCCTGCAGAATTTGCTCTATCTCGTTGCGCTCTGCGGCACTGACATGACCACGCAGGGCTGCCAGTACCAGCGCCTTGCCAGAGCCGGCAAAGACTTTCTGTATCAGATCCTTGAGCAGATTAGTTTGCAGTGAGTCTTGTTCTTGGGACGGTGCATAGACATGCGATCGCTGGCTTTCATCGCGGGTCAAAATGCCCTTCCCATGCATGATTTGCAAATGGCGCAATACCGTTGCATAGGCAAGATCAGGACGTTCCGCATGGGCAGCCTCATGTACCTGCTTGGCATTCATCGGGCCCTGCTGCCACAGTATCTTAAGCAAATTCAGCTCCGAGGCGGTGGGCTTGGGGATGGCGGATGTGGACGATGCAGATTTAGGAACAGAGTTCATGAATAACCTCGAAATCAGGAATGAATGCAGAATAAATGTTCTAGAAATTTTTGTCTAGAAATTTTTTTCTACGATATTTCGGGAAATAAGGACGAGACCTCAGTCCGCAGCGACGCTTCATACTGCGACCGTAGTTTGCAAGCCATGACAAACCAGTCACCGGACTTGCTATTGCACAAGCTTATCTGACGGGTTTGTTTGCTACTATGAGCACGTGTTTTTTGCACACGCCTCACCTGCCAGCTCACGTGAAAAGGTTCAGTACATGGTATCCGAAGTGAACGCAATGAACGGTCTCAGCGCTACAGAAGCAGCCACCCGCCTGGCTGCAGAGGGCGCCAATGAATTGCCCTCCGCCAGACCACGCAACATCGCCAGCATGATATGGAAAGTTATCAGTGAGCCCATGCTGTTGTTGCTGTTTGCCTGTGGTGGTGTCTATCTGATTCTTGGCGATACACACGGCGCTGTCGTACTGGTATTTTTTATCCTGATCATCGTCAGCATCAGTCTGTTTCAAGAACATAAAACCGAACGTGCGCTCGAAGCACTGCGTGATTTATCCAGCCCACGAGCCATCGTGATACGCGACGGTACGCAGCAAAACATCGCCAGCCGGGAAGTCGTTTGCGGCGATTTGCTGGTTTTATCTGAAGGCGACCGCGTCACTGCTGATGCCATATTAATGTCGTGCATGAATATGAGCGTGGACGAATCCTTGCTGACGGGAGAATCATTAGCTGTTGAGAAAGCGCTGACAAATCCGGCTCCACTAGCGATGGGGCAAGCTGGCGGCGAACACATGCCGTTCGTATTTTCCGGATCACTGGTGGTGCAAGGCAAAGGCATTGCGCGCGTGATGGCAACCGGCAGCCGCACAGTAATAGGAAAAATCGGCCAGGCGCTGGCCAGCGTCCAACAGGAACCAACGCGCGTGCAGACCGAGATGGACAAGGTCGTTAAAATGATCGCCTTCGCCAGCCTGATGGTGGCGCTGCTGCTGACGATTTTCTATGGCTTCAGCCGCCACGACTGGCTAAACGGTATTCTGGTTGGCATCACATTTGCAATGGCGTTGATTCCGGAAGAATTACCCGTCGTGCTGGCTCTTTTTCTGGGACTCGGCGCCTGGAGAATCGCGCGACAAAGGGTGCTGACCCGACGCGTACCGGCAATTGAAATGCTCGGTGAAACAACGGTGCTGTGCGTGGATAAAACCGGCACGCTGACACAAAATAAAATGGCCGTCGCGCGCCTGTTTGCGCAAGGCCGCCACTATTGCTGTACCGTGCCCGATGCTGAGCTGCAGGTGTTGGACGAAGAATTTCACGAGGTACTGGAATACGCGATTCTGGCCAGTCATCGCTCGCCGTTTGATCCTATGGAAGTGGCGATTCAGGAATTCGGAAAATCAATGTTGGGGCAAACCGAACATCTGCACGATAGCTGGATGCTGGTCGATGAATATCCGCTCTCTAAAGAATTACTGGCGATGTCACGCGTATGGCAATCAGCAGATCAGGCCCATTTTGTGATCGCCAGCAAAGGCGCGCCGGAAGCCATTGCTGATCTTTGTCATCTCAGCGTTGAACAGATAGACGCATTACACAAGGAAGTTGATTTGCTGGCGAAACAAGGCTTACGTGTACTCGGGGTCGCCAAAGCGCAATTCAGCCCGGTATCACTGTCTGCAACTGAAAATACAGATAAAAAACTACCACCTATCCAGCATGATTTCGAGTTTGAGTTCATCGGCCTGATCGCGCTCGCCGACCCGATCCGGGCTGGCGTACCCGCGGCGATACAAGATTGTCAGACTGCCGGCATCAGAGTCATCATGATTACCGGCGACTATCCCGCCACCGCGCAAAACATCGCTCAACAATGCGGCTTTGCGACGTCCTCCGGCATCATGACCGGCGCCGAATTAAATGCGATTGACGATGCGGAACTCAGCCAACGTATCAAGACAACGAGTATCTTTTGCCGCGTATCGCCGGAGCAAAAATTAAGACTGGTCAACGTGCTGAAAAAGAATGGCGAGATCGTCGCGATGACCGGTGACGGCGTCAATGATGCGCCTGCATTAAAGGCCGCTCATATCGGTATCGCAATGGGCAAGCGCGGCACCGATGTGGCACGCGAATCGGCAGCACTGGTATTACTCGATGACGACTTCACAGCGATTGTTGCGACCATACGCTCAGGTCGGCGCATCTTCGATAATTTACGCAAAACCATACGTTTCATTATTGCAGTCCATATTCCGGTGATCGGTATGTCGCTGATTCCGGTACTTGCAGGCTGGCCGCTGGTGCTGATGCCCGTGCATATTATGGTGTTGCAACTGATTATTGACCCGACCTGTTCACTGGTATTCGAAGCCGAATCAGAAGAGCCCGATGTCATGCGCAGACCACCGCGTTCCGTCAACGCCAGTATTTTTGATGCAGCTGTACTGCGCACCGGCCTGTTACATGGCACCGCGTTGCTACTGACGGTGCTTGGTATCTACGGGTATGCGTTGCAGCATTACCCAAATACCGGAGAAGCCCGCGCTCTGGCGTTCACGGCTATGGTGATAGGAAATATCGGTTTGATTTTTATTCATCGCAGTGTGTCGTCAGACATCGTCCACAGTCTGCGTTTGCCAAATCCGGCATTGTGGTGGGTGGTCGCTACGGCATCAGCCATCTTGCTACTTGCGCTGAGCATACCGGCCATCAGCGCATTGTTTCACTTCGGGCAACCGGCTTTATCCGAGGTGCTGACCAGCGCCGCAGTGGCCCTGTTTTGTGTCGGCCTGATCGCAGCAGTCAAAGCATACCGATACAGACAGCGCCGCATATCCTGATCTGAGTCTCAGATACACATCAACCAGCTAACGCTTTTTCTAATAAACCATGCAATTCAGTGAATGAAGGCTCACCGACATAGCGTTTTAAAACATTGCCCTGCTTGTCGATCACATAGGTGGTTGGCGTCAGCTTTACATCGCCGAAAGCCTGCGCCAGCTTGCCCTGCACATCTAATGCAACGTGAAATGGCAGTTGCCGGGTCTCAGCGTAATTAACCACATAATTCGGTGGATCATAGCTCATTGCCACCGCAACAAATTCCAGACCTTGCTTGTTGTACTTGTTATAGGTCTCTATCATGCGCGGCATTTCAGCGATGCAAGTAGAACAGGAAGTCGCCCAGAAATTCACCATAACGACTTTGCCGCGCAAATCCTGCGTCGTCAGTTTGTCGCCTTTGAGATTGGTGAACGTCACTTGTGGCATCGCCGGTTTGGCAGTGACCGACTGATAAAAGAGAAAACCAAGCACAGCCAGCGCTATTGCGGCGATAGCGGCAAACAAAGCGAATTTACGTGGAGAAGACGGCGCCAGCATAGGACTTCCTCAATAGTTCAGAGATAAGCGGGCATTATACGGCTTACGCGTGATATCGGCAGTGTGTCATCCATGTCGCGCCGGATTGACTGCCGTCTGTCTGACTTTCGTCAAACGGCTACACTCCCGCCGCTAAAATAATCTGCCGACCGGCACAACAACGCCAGCAAAGAAAGCGCGATCAGTAGCCGTCGCGCTGATGCCTTTGCTCAGTCCTATATCAAAAGTTAAACGTTTGTTCGGGCTATAAGTCAGCGCCAGCAAGACCTGATTTTGCGGCAGACTGCCTTTACTTTTCGTTCCCGACCATTCGGCGGTGACGCCCAGAGCCTCGCTGAGACTATACGAAAAAGCCGAAGACAGTCCCGTTTGCCAGCGGGATACGCCGTCATCCACCCATCCCATTTTCGTCACGTTCGCGTTCAGATCCAGATGCCAGTCACCCAGGTCTTTGCTGTAAATACCGTTCAGGGTGTAATCGCGTTTTTCTGTACCTATCGCTTGTTTTGCGGTTGGCAGTTTCACGCCCAGCTCCAATCCGAAAGCAGTCTCACTGTCGATCAGAAACGCCTGCTTCAGCACCAGATTCACGTCACCCATGCCACGCACACGCGTCCCGGCGCCATCGTCATTCATCACCCGCAGATCACCACCCAATAAGATGCCCCATTGCTCGGAAAAAGCGAGTTTCAACAATGAGGGCAAACTGTCGCGCCTGGCGTCTCCCGATTTACCGGATAACACACCGAACTCCGCTTCGAGCTGACCTGGAAAAGGTAATTGTGCCGAGTTCGATACCGACGGCCGATACGGCGTAATCGGCGCATCGTCCTGCTCTGCGGCGTTCGCCAGAAGGCTGATACTAGCAGCCAACAACCCTAAGCTGACGCGTTTGATACGCTTGATATGTTGGATACCCGCAGCTCTCGTAGCGGAAAATCTCTTGTTTTTCATCTCAGCTTCCTTCTTGGACTGGTGCCGTAATCGTCTTTCCGGCGACATGCGTCGTCAGCACGATCGCCGTTGATGTCGACCCGAAGGCATTGAGCTCATTGATAATGCGCTGCAAATGCTCCACATCGGTTGCCAGCACACGCATCACCGCGCCGTCTTCGCCGGTAACCGTATAACAATCGATAATTTCCGGACAAGATGCGACATACTGCGCGTAAGGTCTGCCTTGCTGCGTCGATAGCCGTATCATGGCTGTAATCTGATAACCGAGCGCCTTAGGATTCACGTCTGCGCGGTAGCCACGTATGACTTCAGCCGCCTCCAGACGCTTGATGCGTTCGGATACGGCGGGCTGACTCAGATGCACCTGACGGCCAATTTCCGCATGCGACATGCGTGCATCCTGTTGCAATAAACTCAGGATTTTCTGATCAAAATTATCTATTTTTGGATTCATAAGGAGACAAAAGAATTTTCCGTTGAATTCCATCAATCACGGTTGAATTGCTTATGGAATCCTATTTAAGCCTGACGAAGTGCTTGTTAAAGTATAGCTTACACTAAACCCGCTAAGGTTCAAGAGATCATCATGACGACCACTATCAGCAACACCCAGATCGCGCAGATCGCCAACGAATTTCACACCCCTTGCTGGGCATACGATGCCAGCATCATTCGTCAGCAAATCGCCCGTCTTAAACAGTTTGATGTGATTCGTTTTGCGCAGAAAGCATCCAGCAATATTCATCTGCTGCGCCTGATGCGCGAACAAGGGGTGATGGTGGATTCTGTTTCTCTCGGTGAGGTTGAACGTGCGCTCGCGGCCGGGTATGCGCCCACCGCGAATGCGGATCAGACCCATGCCTCTATCGTTTTCACTGCCGACCTGCTGGATCGCAACGCATTGAAACGCGTCGTCGAGCTGAATATTCCGGTGAACTGTGGCTCCCCACAAATGCTGGAGCAGCTTGGGCAGGCACATCGCGGGCATCCGGTCTGGCTGCGTATTAATCCCGGTTTTGGTCATGGTCACAGCCGCAAAACCAATACCGGCGGCGAGCAAAGCAAACACGGTATCTGGTTTGAAGAATTGCCGGAGGCGCTGAAGATCATTGACCAGTATGGCCTACAACTGATTGGCCTGCACATGCACATCGGCTCAGGCGTTGATTACGACCATTTGCAAAGCGTCTGCGATGCAATGATTGCACAGGTAAAAACCGCGAATCGTGACTTGCAGGCGATCTCCATCGGCGGCGGTTTATCGATTCCTTATCGTGGCGACGAAGCCGTGGTCGATACCGATCATTATTTCCAGATCTGGGATAAAGCGCGTAAAGAAATTGAAGCGCATCTCGGCCACAAAATCAGCATGGAAATCGAACCGGGACGCTTTTTGGTTGCGCAGTCGGGCATCCTGATTTCTGAATTACGCGCACAAAAACAGGTCGGTAATAATTTCTTTGTGCTGGTCGATGCCGGCTTCAATGATCTTGCACGGCCTGCGATGTATGGTAGCTTCCATCGCATCACCGCACACACCGCGGACGGAACACCGCGCACGACCGCATTGAAGCCAACCGTGGTCGCAGGTCCTTTGTGTGAATCCGGTGATGTGTTCACGCAGGAAGACGGCGGCGTCGTGACAACGCAGGATTTACCTGCGTGCGAGATCGGCGATCTGTTTGTCTTTCACGATACGGGTGCTTATGGCGCCAGCATGTCGTCGAATTACAATTCGCGTCCGCTGATTCCGGAAGTGCTGGTCGACGGCGATAAAATCACACAAATCCGCCGTCGTCAGACCATACAGGAACTCATCGCTTTAGAGCTGTAATACCTTGCATTCCATTGCGATGAAAACGAAAGGCGCAGACAGCTAATGCTGTTGCGCCTTTTTTTATTTCAGACAAGCTCCGAGAAACTCCTGAATTTTTGCCGACACCTGACGCCCCTGAGAACCAAAAGCAAAATGATCAGCATCGGCAATCGTCATTAACTCCACCGACGCACCGGCTGCTTTCATTTTCTTTGTAAAATCCCTTGCCTGCTGCACAGGTACGGTTGCGTCCAGCTCGCCCTGCAACAGCAATAGTGATGGCATCTTATTTTTCAGTTTGCCTGATGCCGGGATATAACTGACAGGACTGGCGTCTCGGTATATCTTCGCTGATGCGGAAAAATCTTCACCCAGCAGCGATTTCAGCATCACACGCGGTGACATGGGGCCACGTATTGCAGGGTCGGCAGTTTGCCACCAATCGACAAAATCCAGCGGCGGCGCATGTAAAACCGCACACCGCAACTGACTGCTGATACCAGCATAACCACCCGCGTTTTCCCATTTTCCCGGTGTCACCGCTGCCAGTGCAAGCAGGTGCGCACCGGCAGAAACACCAAATGCACCAATTTTTTCTGGATTGATCTGATACTCAACTGCATGGCTGCGTAACCAGCGCACTGCACATTTCACATCCTCTATCTGCGCCGGAAACCGTGCTGCTGGTGCCAAACGGTAATCCACACTCATCGCGACAAAACCCATGCGTGATAATTGCTGCAACAAACCGTGTAAATCCGTACGGGAACCACCGAGCCAGCTACCGCCGTGTACCACGATCATCGCAGAGTACGGCGGCGATGCGTTGGTCGCTGGCAGCACATCAAATTTCAGCGGTACGTCATTGCCGCAAGCGGTGACGGTTTGCAATACCGGCATCGCTGCGGTCGTTGCAGCCTGCGCCGGATGAATGAATATCACCAGAATCAACAAAGAAAAACAAAAACGCAGAAGCATAAAAAGCCATTAAAAAATAATGTATGAAGAAAAAAACCTCACGTCAGACGCAAGGTTTTTATATCACGACACAAAAGCTGTTCATATGTTTGCAGCTCACGGAACCACACCACACGCCATGCGTGCACCGCCACCGCCCAGCATCGCAGGATGATCGCTGTGATTATCGCCACCGGCATGCACCATCAGCGCATGTCCGCTCAGATCGGCCGCTTTCAGACGCGGTGCCAGCACAGGATAATTCGCCTTGCCTTCCGCATTCACATACAACGCTGGTAAATCACCTTTGTGGCCTTTGCCATACGGGCCAAGATGCGCGCCTGATTTTTCAGGGTCCCAATGTCCACCGGCGCCCAAGGCGGCAGTTGCTACGCCATTATTTGCCGCTGGCGCGCAAGAAGGGTTTGCGTGTACGTGAAAGCCGTGCACACCTGCTGGCAACCCGGTTAAATCGGGTGTGATCAGCAAACCATAGGCGGTATCTTCCAGCGTCACTTTGCCCGCAGCAGCAAGATTGCCGCTCGCATCAACAAAATTTAATTCCACGGTTTGTGCCTGCGCTATTCCAGTGATCAGGCTTACCGCCATCAGACTCAGCTTCATTCTCGATAACATGGTGTCTCCTCAGGTTGAATGACAGGTGAAACAAAGGTGAAAGAAAGCCATTGCCCGCATACAACAACGTTCTGTAAGGGCTTGTGAAGCACAGCAAAGGCTGACTATACACTTTTTACATCATAAAGGGCTGACGCAAAGTTGTACCGGCAAGGCATGGCAACGAAGACCGTACGAATAGTACGGCGAGGAGCCATAACGCCGCTGGGGCGGCTTTGCGTAAGTTCTATTGCAAAGGAATTTCAGGCAAACCCGCCGAACGGGAATCGGCTTCCGGCACATTTGCCGCATCCCGGTAAGTGAACACCATCGAGAATTTTCCTGCGGTGGTCAGATTTTTTCCCGCCGCATGAAACAGATTACTGTGAAACAGCAAGACATCACCTTGCTGCAAAACCACCGGATGCGCCTGCGCCAGCAAGGCTTGATTCTGCGGTAAATCAGTGCGTAAAAACTGGGCCGCATCCAATTGCGATGCATCTATCTGAAGCTGATGCGAGCCCGGTATCACCAACAGACAACCGTTTTCCACCGTTTCATTGCGCAAAGCCAGCCACGCTGAAATCAGCTCGGCCCTTGCAAAATGCCAGTAGCGGCTGTCGCGGTGCCAGCCAGTCGCAGTGGAATACTGTGGTTGCTTCGTCATGATGCAATTGTGATGCGCTTGCGACATCAGCGCGCCATCACCAAGTAATTGCAACAATGGCTGCGCCAGTGCCGCGCCGGTCGCCCACTTTGTCAGCATTGGATCGCGTGCATACGCCTGCAACAAACGGCGCGCAGTGTGCCCGCCTTCGGCCTCGCGCGACGCCGGTGCGCCGGGATAGCGGGTGTCCGCCTCGTATTCTATGGGCTGTACGTCATCAGTTAATTGTTGCTCTGCAAAGCGAATCACTTGTTCGCAAAAATCCGGCGTTGCCAATCCTGGTAAAACTAAAAAACCCTGAGTCTGAAACTCTTGAATCTGATCATAACTAAGCATTGTTATTGCCAATTTTCAAAAAGTGCAAAGCACTATTGTGCCACGCACTGAACTTCGCGTTGCCGCGAAAAAAGGCAAGTTTTGCGGCAGAGCAGCAAATTAAGTCATAATAGGCATCAGGCTTTCACTTCAGACTCCAAACATGACCACTACTGCACTCGAAAATATCAACATCGTCTCGTTTGACCATATGCCTGCGCCGGAAGAGCTGCACGCCCGTTTGCCGCTCACGGAAGCGGCAGGTAATGTCGTCGAACAAAGCCGCGAAACCCTGCGCAATATCCTTGACCGCAAAGACAAACGGCTGTTCGTCGTTGTCGGGCCTTGCTCGATTCATGATCCGGTGGCGGGTCTGGATTACGCGCGTCGTCTGAAAGCGTTGCAAGCAGAAGTCAGCGATGTGATGTTGCTGGTGATGCGGGTCTATTTTGAAAAACCACGTACCACGACCGGTTGGAAAGGTTATATCAACGATCCGTATCTGGATGATTCTTTCCGTGTCGATGAGGGCATGGAAAAAGCCCGTCAGTTTTTGTTGGACGTCTGTGAACTCGGCCTGCCAACCGGCACCGAAGCACTCGACCCGATTTCACCGCAATACCTCGGCGACCTGATCGCCTGGACCGCGATAGGCGCGCGTACGACAGAATCGCAGACTCACCGTGAAATGTCGTCCGGTCTTTCAACACCGGTCGGGTTCAAAAATGGTACCGATGGTGACATCAGTATCGCCATTAATGCGATTCTGTCCGCCTCGCATCCGCATTCATTCCTCGGCTACAACAGTCAGGGACAGGTGTCGATAGTTCGCACCAGTGGCAATCAGTATGGTCATGTCGTATTGCGCGGTGGTGGTGATCGTCCGAACTACGATACGGTATCGGTCGCGATGGCGCAGCAGGCGCTGGTGAAAGCGAAACTGCCGCCGAACATCGTGGTTGACTGCTCACATGCCAACAGCTTCAAAAAGCCGGAATTGCAACCGCTGGTGATGGCGGATGTGGTGAACCAGATTGCGAATGGCAACGACGCTATCGTCGGTGTGATGATCGAATCGAATATCGTTGCGGGCAATCAGGCGATTCCTACCGATTTATCGCAACTGAAATACGGCTGTTCCGTGACCGATGCCTGTGTGGACTGGAGCACGACAGAAAACATGTTGCGCGAAGCCGCCGCCAGATTGCGTCAGAAATAATCTGGCTCAGCATGTAAAAAAGCGCAGTGTGCATCATCACACTGCGCTTTTTTTATATTTCCAATAAAGGCTACGCGAGCAGAATCTTCTGCCGCGTTATGTCCTCAAAAAGACTTACTTCGCAGCGGCTGCTTTTTTCGCTGCGCCAGCAAAATCGCCGACATAGAAATGGGCAAAACTGTCTGGTTTCACGTATTTGCGAATCACCGCATTCACATCATCCAGTGTCAGTGCGGCGATTTTCGCTTCGACCTCTGCGTCAAATGCCATCGAGCGACCAACATATAACTGGCCACGCAGGTTGCCTGCCAATGCCGGATCTTGTGCACGGCGGATATTGCCTTCCTGTGCGATGGATTGTTTCGCATCCGCCAATTCTGCTGCCGTCACGCCATCCTTGACTAACAAAGCCAGCTCTTCTTTCACGCCGGTTTGTAATTTCGCCAGATTTTGCGGTGCGTACATTGCGTACAAAACAACCGCTGCGTTTTTGTCCAGACTCGGCACGCTGAGTGAACTGCCAGCACCATAGCTGATGCCCTCTTTCTGACGCAGGCGATTGAACAGACGTGATTTGATACCACCACCGAGAATATTATTGGCAACACGCAACGCTGGATAATCAGGCGACTGGTCATCGAGTTCAAACGGCAGTGATGCCAGATAAAACGCATTCGCTTTGTCCGGTGTTTCTATGCTGTTCGCTTGTCCGTTTGCATTCAGATTCAGGCTGGGAACGCGAACATATTTCGCTGGACTATTCCAGTCGCCAAGCACCGTGGCGAGTTTCGTTTTGACTTCTGCTGCATCAAAATCACCGACCAGAGAAAACTCGGCGCTGTTTGCACCATAGAAGGTTTTGTAGAACTCTTTAACGCTATCCAGTTTTGCAG
Source organism: Cognatundibacterium rivi (assembly GCF_018139565.1). Taxonomy (GTDB): domain Bacteria; phylum Pseudomonadota; class Gammaproteobacteria; order Burkholderiales; family Burkholderiaceae_D; genus Undibacterium; species Undibacterium rivi. The sequence goes on along the minus strand of NZ_JAGSPK010000001.1, from coordinate 498,306 downwards.
CGCTGTATTCTTCCATCGCTTCATTGAAAGAAGACTGATAACGGACGTCGCCTTTTTTATACAGACTGTTTTTCAACGCGCCCATCGCACGTGTTGCCACCGCTTGTGGCTCGTTTTTACCAGATTCTATCTGCGTCAGATTTTCTTTGACCAGCAAGTCGAATTCAGATTGCGGGAAAGTCGGCGCACGCAACACTTCACGCAAAAGATCCAGCAACGCAGGCAGATTAGCGCGCACGGTGTCAAAGCTGACATTCAGATTCTGACCTGCACCGGAAATACGTAATTTGGCTTTCAGCTCACCGAGTTTGGTATCGAGTTCGGCACGGGTGAATTTACCCGAACCGCGCATCAGCATATCAGCCGTCAGATCGGCAACAGCGACTTTGCCGAACAGGGATTTTTCATCGCCAAAATGCAGGCTCAGATTGCCATTCACAGTTTCGCCGCGCGTTTTTTTACTCAACAACGCGACTTTTGCACCGTTTTTCAGCGTCAGTTTTTCCGTGCGTTTATCGATATTCGTTGCAGTCGCATCAAAGGTTTCGCCTGCGGCCACAGTCGCACGGCCTTTGTAGCCTTCAACCAGTTTTGCAACATCCGGTGCAGCCGGGATTTCGGCGCGATCAGGTTTGGCGACTGGCAGGAACTGGCCGTAGCTGCGGTTATCGGCTTTAAAGTAATTTTGTGCGACGCGCTGCACATCTGCCACGGTCAGTGCTTCGATACGATCACGTTCAACGAAGAACATGCGCCAGTCACCCAATGCAATTGATTCCGACATGCTGACGCACAGACGCTGCGGATCATTGATGGTTTTTTCCAACGCATTCAACAGATTGGTTTTAGCACGCTTCAATTCTGCTTCGGTGACCGGTTCTTGTGCCAGCCCTTCAACGGTTTCTATCAGGCTTGCTTTCACATCCGCGACATTCTGATCTTTGCTCATGACGCCAAGGAACATCGCATAGCCAGGCTCTGCCAACTGGAAGGTAATCTCACCGACACTCACTGCCTTTTTACTTTCCACCAGTTTTTTATACAAACGACCGTTTGGTGAAGAACCAAGAATCTCACCCAACGCAGATACAGCAGCTGCATCAGCGTGACTGCCTGATGACGTCGGATACAGCACGGCCGCGAGTTGCTGGTCGCTGACGCGGCGCACGGTCACTTCACGCGTACCATCGCGCGGCGCTTCACGGGTCCATGTGTTGCTCAGTTCGCGGGTCGGTTTGGCAATAACACCAAAGGATTTTTCTATCAGCGCCAGCGTTTTTGCAGGATCGAATTTACCAGCCACCATCAGCACGGCATTATCCGGCTGGTAAAACTTACGGTAAAACGCCTGCAGGTTAGTAATTTTGACGCCTTCGACGTCAGAGCGCGCGCCGATGGTGCTGTGACCATAATTGTGCCAGTCGAAAGTGGCGGCACTCAGCTGCTTCCAGAGTACGCCAAATGGATTGTTTTCACCGATTTCCATTTCATTGCGAACGACGGAAAATTCGGTATCAAGATCAACCCGTGCGACTTTGGAATTGACCATGCGGTCCGCTTCCATTTCCAGCGCCCATTTCAGATTATCTTCACTGGCTGGGAAAGTTTCGAAGTAATTGGTGCGATCGTAAAACGTGGTGCCATTGAACTGCATGCCGCGCTTGCTCAGCTCTTGCATGATGTTGCCACGGTCTTTGGTACCCTTGAACACCATGTGCTCAAGCAAATGTGCCATACCGGTTTCGCCGTAACTTTCATGGCGGGAACCTACGAGATAAGTCACATTGACGGTCGTGGTTGGCTTTGATGCATCCGGTGCCAGCAAAACACGCAGGCCGTTCGGCAAACGGTATTCCGTGATGCCTTCCACACTGGTGTACGCAGTCGCTTTTGCTGCAACAACCGCTTTTGGCGCTGCTGCAAGGGTAGGCATCGCAGTCGCAGCAGTAAACGCGAGGGCAAATGCAAGGCAAATTGGTTTGAGTTTCATTGATTTATTCCATTAGTCGTTAAACGGTCAACTTCACTACTTCTGAACTTTTCTCTTTTATTTCACTTCTATTTCTCTGATCTCGATCTCTGATGCCAAGGTAACATCGATGACAGCGATCAGTACCACGAAGCATCATCACGCCGGAAAGGCAGTTTTGCATGCACTCCGTTAAGACAGAAAATGCTTGTTTTCTTATTAAACGAGAAATGAAGCATAACAAATTTTCATTGTTTTGCGAGAGTTTGTGACGAAATGATGAATACGCCGATGAAACGCAGAATGTGATAAATGAAATAGCTCGAATTCACCCTCAAAAAGATCACTGAAATTCATCGACAATATCGATAAAAATGGGGAGTATGTGGCGTTTTCATCCTTATCTCTTTATGAAATAAGGATGTCTGAAAATACTGGGAGGGAGTATATTTATTCTTTAGCGACGAGATAGTGAGCCAGAAGCGCTTTAGCGCTGGCTTGATTAACCTGACTTTCGCTTACTTCGGCTCCGCCGCTTGCCAGCAGATTGGTTTCGTCTGGCAGGAATACGTTAACCTGCGCATACGCGGCGGCTTCGCACGAAAAACCATCCAGCGACACATCCCTTGCTCCTGAGATCAACCGATGACATCTTCACCCACGTCTTACACGATACGCCCCTTAACCGCACAAGAATGGCAACAATACAGGCAGATCAGACTGCGCTCTCTTGCCGACTATCCAAACGCTTTTGGCAGCACCTTTGCGGCAGAAAAAGATCGGTCTGACGAAGCATGGGCAACACGGCTCTTGCTGGCAACAAGCTCAGGTAAAGATTACCCATTAATAGCGAAAATTTCAGGCGTTAATTCAGGCGATAACAATGCATTTGCTGGCTTGCTGTGGGCGAAAGAGGATGCCACTGACACTTCCGTCGTCAATATTTTTCAGATGTGGGTAGCACCGGAATATCGCGGACAAGGTGTTGCCACGAAGCTGCTCAGAGAAGCAATTTTCTGGGCGCGATCCAGATGCGCGAAGCTTGTTCAATTAGGGGTGACATGCGGCGACAGCGCAGCAATTCGACTTTACCTCCGCGAGGGATTTCGGGCTATTGGCTCACCTGAACCGCTGCGTCCGGATTCCACTTTACTGGCGCAAACAATGCGTCTGGTGCTGGAGTAAACGCCTGTCGCGACGGACATTTGCCCTGAAAAATAATGGCAGATTGATTGCACGTCGACCTTATTTATTTTCTAAAAATGGGGGAGTATGTACAAAAATACTCTGAATCTCAGCGGAAAATAAGGAGGCCTAAAAATACTCCCCCCAGTATATTTTTCGCTTCCAGCAACGGAAAATGCCCAATCACAGCGTGCGCAACTCACGCATGCAGTTGATGTAGGCGCTCTCTATTTGCGCTTGCTGGCAGTGGCGGCCATTACTGACGACTTGTTTGCCGCCGACATAGACATCGCGCACCAACGTATCGTTACCTGCAAAGATCCAGGTATTCAGGACATCACCGCTGGGAAGTCCGGCCAAATTCGGATGCGTATCATCCAGCACGACCAGATCGGCGCGGTAACCGGGGGCGAGTTTTCCCAGCCTGCGCCCGCTGGCTTGCGCGCCGCCTTGCAACGCGGACTGCCACAGAAAATCACCGACCTTTTTTTGCTGCGCGTTGCCGGCAATATTGCGGCCTTGCAAACGCAGGCGCTGACCATATTCCAGCCAGCGCAATTCTTCGACCACGCTGTGCGAAACATGGCTGTCGCTGCCGATACCGAAACGTCCACCGGCGGCGATGTAATCCGGCAAATCGAAAAAGCCATCGCCAAGATTTGCTTCGGTGGTCGGGCAAATTCCGGCCACAGCGCCACTGTTTGCAATGCCTGCCACTTCACCGGGCGTCAGATGCGTGGCATGCACGAGGCACCAGCGCTGATCGACAAAACCGCTAGCTAGCAGTAATTCAACCGGGCGCCTGCCGCTGGCAGCAAGACATGCCTCGACTTCTTTGATCTGCTCCGCGATATGAATATGTACTGGCCGCCCGGCAGGCATTGCTTGTTGCAGCTCACGTATCTGATCGATGCTGGCCGCGCGCAAGGAATGCGGCGCCACGCCAACTTCCACCTGATGACTGCGGCTGGCTTCCAGTGCCTGCACCATCAGCAGAATTTCATCGACATTCGTTGTAAAACGCCGCTGATCCTCGCGTAGCGGCGTCGCGTTGAAATCGGCATAGCTGTACAACACCGGCAGCATAGTGATACCGATGCCGCTCTGGCTGGCAGCAGCGATCAGGCGTTGCGCCATTTCGACCGGATTCGCATACATCTTGCCCGCAGGGTCGCGATGCAGATAATGAAATTCGCACACTGCGGTGTAGCCATGCCGCAGACATTCTGCATACAGTTGTGCAGCAATCGCCTGCATCTGTTTCGGCGAGATGTGCAGCGCGTAGCGATACATGAGATCGCGCCAGGTCCAGAAGCTGTCTTTGCTGTCGCCCGCGATTTCGGTCATGCCAGCCATCGCGCGCTGAAAAGCATGTGAATGCAGATTGCACATGCCCGGCAAGACGTAAGTCGCCTGCGGTTCGCCGGGTCTAACGCTGACGTCGTTTTCTATGCTTTGAATATCGCCCTTCGCATCCCACTGCAGACGGATATTCTTTGTCCAGCCTTCTGGTAAAAACGCGTTGTGCACAAACAGCGTGGTCATGCTGCCTCCGTTTCATTCGCCCAGTCTATGCACTGCTGCAGCAATTGCCGCAACAGACCCTGCACCTGCTGTGCCAGATCGGGACGATACGCATACGGTGCAGCTTCGTTCATATATACGCGCTGACTCATTTCCAATTGCACCGCGTGTATGTGTTGTGCTGGCTGACCGTACTGCCGCGTGATGTAGCCACCTTTAAAACGACCATTGAATACATGGCTGTAGCTTTGTGCATCCCCTGCTGATTGCAGACAATCGGCCAACCTTTGTTGCAGTGCCGCCGCACAGGATTTCTGATCGGCGGTGCCAAAATTCAGGTCTGGTAATCTGCCATCAAAAAAGCGCGGCACGACCGATGCAATCGAATGCGCATCCCACAACACCACTCTGCCATGCTGCCGCTGCAAACGCGCAAGTTCCGCCTGCAATTGCTGGTGATATGGTTGCCAGTACGCGCTGATACGCCGCTGAATTTCACTCTCCGTCGGCAGTTGATCCGGCAGATACAAAGGCTGTTTGGCAAACGTATCGACCGGACACAGACCAGTCGTATCCTGCCCCGGATACAGATTCGCATTATCCGGCGCACGATTCAGATCGATCACATAACGCGAATGCTCCGCGATCAGCGTCGATGTACCGAGCTCTTGCGCCATGTTGTACAGCAAAGGCAAATGCCAGTCGGTATCCGCTTTCTCTTGCGCCACGGGCAGCATCTGCGCGGCGACTTCGGCCGGTATCGTCGTTCCGACATGAGGCATGGAAATCAGTAAGGGCACGCTGCCTGGTTGAAAATGGAATGCGGGATGCATAGATCTCTTTCAAAAATGAGCTAAGGCAACAGAAGTAATGTTAGCGATGATGACGGCGCTGTCGATATAGTTAGTTCAGATTCAGGGGTGACTTTCGATACGCAGACGCTGACTGATCTTCGCCGCAGCCGCCTGCGTCAGCCGTATCAGTTCGTCACTGCGCGGTATCGCGCGGCTGGTCGGCGCCATCAGTGACAAGGTCGCCTCGGCCTTCGTCGTACCGGACATCACCGGTACGCTGACGCCCCAGACGCCAATGTCAACCTCATCCTGACTGACGGCATATCCTTGCAAGGCGATGTGTTGCAGTTGTTGTTTCAGCTCCGCGATGCTCGCTTCGTCGAGCTGCTGCGCCGCCAGTTGCGCATCCAGCACGGCGGGCGGCAAGCTGGCCAATAAGGCTTTGGCCGACGCACCACGCACCGTCGGCCCTGTGCTGCCGCGCGTGAACGAACAGCGTAAAGCCTGCGGGCTTTCCAGCATATCGAGACAAATTACCTGCCCATGCAGATAAATCAGTAAGCCCACGCTTTCACCGGAACGCTCGAGCAATTGCTGCATTTCTTCGCGCGCCTGCTGCATCAAATGGGAATGATGATCGAAGCCCCAGGCGAGCTGCACTGCCATTGGCCCGGGCTCATATAATCCGCTTAGAGCTGCCTGCCCGTTATGCGCATGTTCCTGCAGCAGCCCCCATTTTTTGAGCATGGCAACGTGCCGGTACAAGCTGCTCAGCGGTATCCCGGTTTGTGCTGCCAAATCTCTGGCGTTGAGTGCCTGCCCTGCCCGCGCAATGCAAGCCAGCACCTGCAACACCCGCTCACCGGATGGCACGTCTGGTCTGGCATCGGGCAATGGGGCAACACCGGGAGCAGAAGAAAGCAAGTTGGTCATGACAGTATCATTGCAAACATATCTAAATAAGCTATGCCATGCTAACAGCTGATTCTGGAATATCAAGCATCCATTCCCTCATCATGAGAATAGAAAGTAAAATTTTTTTATCAGGAAAAAGAAAAAGCGCCGCAACGGGCGCTTGATCAGGTGATATCGGCCATCTCAGAATACCGATGATGCTCAGCTCTTGCTGTACGCCGTATTCTGGCAATTGCGGGTTTCTTGTGCAGGGAATTGCGCCTTGATCGCATCAAACTTCGTCTTTTCATCCCCATTCAGTGCCCGCAACTGATAGGCAAATTTAGAGGTGGTCACGGTACGCGGCATGATACGGGCGGTGCGCACCCCTTTATTGTTCAGATTGGCCAGATGCAGTTTCGCCGCTTCTTCTGTCTTGAAAATACCGAGTGAAATTCCCCAATGTAAGGTGCCCTGTTCCTGTATCACGAAAAAATCAGTAATGCCGATACGGCGCAATTCTCCGACTTTCTTATCCGCGCCATCTTTGCTGCCCTGAGACGGGATGTACACCATATGGGTACCGATATCGCTGACATTCAGACGCGACTGTCTATCGCCCAAGGCCAGCGTTTTTAACTTTTCTTCTATCTTCGGTGCCTCAGCCTGAGGGAAATTCCCGATTTCCAGACAAGCGATGATTTCAGCTTTTTTTTCTGGCACAGGAGGCTCTGCTGCGGTCGTCGCTGCGCTGGCGGAAATCTGTACCAGTTCATCGACATGATGCTGTTTTTTCAGGCGTTCCGGCTCATGCGTCTCCAATGACCAATGCCCCAGCCAGCCAAGATTGAACGCCAGCGCAAATGCGTTCAAGACCAATAAACTCCAGAAAAAAAATCGCAGCATGATGATAATTAAGGTGAATTCAGTTCGGGTTTGATTGTGCCACGACATACAATCCAGTCAAGACAAGATTGGGGATATGCTGACAATCAAAACCCAGATGGGGCGTCAGATAAGGCGCGGCACCGCCGGAAATCAGGCACGTCACGGCTGTTTTCTGTTCCGCGGCAAAGGCTTGATAAGCGAATGTAATTGCGCCAGTCTGGGCATGAATGCAACCGCTGACGATCGCCTGATCTGTATTGTCGGCAAATGGCTGATGGACGCTGATGCTTTCAGCCACCTGGGGCAATTGCGCTGTATTGCGAGCCAGTGATTCCGCCATCAATTTCAACCCCGGCAAAATCATGCCACCGGTGAACACACCATTCGCACTGATCGCATCGATCGTCGTTGCAGTACCGCAGGTTGCCACAATCAGATTGTGTTGCGGATACAAATAATGCGCCGCAATCGCCGAAGCAAAACGATCACAGCCCAATTGCTGCGAATGACGATAATGGTTTTGCAGACCGGCCAACTCTGCTTGCGACGTCAGCCAGTAAGCTTGCAACGCCGGGAAAGTACGCGCCAGTATCGCACTGAGCTGCGCTTTAACGCCGTCGCCTGCAACATTCGAAATCAAGACGCGGGTGACCGGATATTGCTTCCAGCATTCAGCCAGTGCCGTAATTTCTGCGTGGGTGACAGAATCGATTTCCTGCCATTCAGGCACAACGTTAGTCGACGCTGTCGTTAGCCGGGGAATACCCCATTTGATGCGTGTATTGCCAGCATCAATCAGTAATAGCATTTGTATTCTTCTTTCATTTTTATGCAATCGCTATGCGGATATCAAAGCGCATCGACAGGTCTTAATGATACGTCACCCGCCAACACAGGTATTTGTCCAGCGGCAGTTTGCAGCAGCAGACGGCCGCTGACATCAACGCCAACAGCGAAACCACGCTGCAGTATCTGGCCATGGTCGATGATCTGTACTTCCTGATTCGCGTACGCATGCAGCGCATTCCAACGCGCCTGAAACGCAGAAAAGCCGTGCTGGTCAAACTGCTCGAAAGCCTTTGCGAGGGCGTTCAGCAAATGCGCAAGCAAGGTATTTCTATCCATCCTTGCCAGCCACGGCGCATCGGCAACAGCACGCCCCAGATTGGCTTCAAATGTCTCGGGCAACTGCAGGTTCAGACCAACGCCAGCCACAATCCAGGTACCACCATTTTTGTTAGCGGCACTTTCGATCAGTATGCCCGCCAGCTTTTTTCCGTCGCGCAAAATATCATTCGGCCATTTCAATTGCACCGGTAAATCGAGTGCATGCAACACGTCTGCAATCGCAACGCCAACCGCCAATGGCAAGCCCATCAACGCGTGTGTCTCCCGGCTCAAAGGCCAGGCAAGCGAAAACATCAACATGCCGCCCGGCACTGATTGCCAGCTGCGACCGGCGCGCCCGCGCCCGGCAGTCTGATGTAAGGCAACGCGCAACAGCGGCTTAGTCAATTCACCCAATCGGGACAGCAGGTCGGCATTCGTCGAGCCGGTTTCCGCAACGACTTCAACATCGGCCAACATGCCGAAAGCATCACGCTTTGCGAGTATTTTCTCTGCAGTGATATGCGTCTGAATATCATCCGCGCAATTGGCGATCGTCGTTGTGGTTAGTCCTTGATCTGGCATGAGTCTGTATTCGTCGTAAAAATTTAAAGATTGCAGTAACAGCTGACGCTGCGAGGAGCTGTGCTGAATCTCGTTCTCTATAAAAAAACGGCACCGGAGACTAAGCTTCGGTGCCGTTTTTATACTATCAGCTAGGCTTACGCGTCGCCTTCATGTACATCCGTCGTTGTTGCTTCTGGTGCTGGAGCAAAAACTGCTTTTTCTGCTTCCAGCAAAGCGTGACGTTCATCCGCTTCCCATGTTTCTTTCAACTTGCGGGCGCGGTGGAATGCCAGACCGGTACCGGCAGGAATCAGACGACCAACAATCACGTTTTCTTTCAAGCCGCGCAGGGTATCTTTCTTGCCCATGATCGCTGCTTCTGTCAGAACGCGGGTTGTTTCCTGGAAGGACGCTGCCGAAATGAAGGAATCGGTCGACAGAGACGCTTTGGTAATACCCAGCAAGATATTTTCATACGTTGCAGGAATACCGCCAGCAGCGACCACGCGATCGTTTTCACCTAACAGGTCAGAACGTTCAACTTGTTCACCAACGATGTAGTTCGCATCGCCTGGATTAACCACAACCACACGACGCAACATCTGACGCACAATCACTTCAATGTGCTTGTCATTGATCTTCACGCCTTGCAAGCGGTAAACGTCCTGCACTTCGTCAACGATGTAACGTGCCAGCGCTTCGATACCCAGCAAACGCAGGATGTCTTGTGGATCGGCTGGGCCGTCAACAATCATCTCACCTTTATTCACAACCTGACCGTCATGCACCAGGACTTGTTTATCTTTGGTGATCAGGAACTCGTGTTTCTCACCGTCCATGTCGGTGATTTCCAGACGTTGCTTACCTTTGGTTTCTTTACCAAACGCAACGGTACCAGTCACTTCCGCCAGCATACCAGCGTCTTTTGGTGAACGTGCTTCGAACAGCTCAGCAACGCGTGGCAGACCACCGGTAATATCACGGGTTTTTTGTGATTCAGTCGGGATACGCGCCAGAACCTCACCAACGTGTACTTGCTGACCGTCTTTCACGGTAATCAGCGCACCAACCTGGAAGCCGATCGTCACTGCGTGCTCGGTACCAGAGATCTTGACCTCTTCACCTTGCTCGTTCAACAGTTTCACTTGTGGGCGCAAAGACTTACCAGCAGCGCTACCACGACGTTTCGCATCGATTGCCACCAGAGTGGACAAGCCAGTTACTTCATCAACCTGTTTCGCAACAGTCACGCCTTCTTCAACGTTTTCGAACTTCACAGTACCGGTGTATTCGGTAATGATAGGACGTGTCAGCGGATCCCATGTTGCCAGTGCTGTACCAGCTTTGATCACCATGCCGTCTTTTACGATCAGCGTGGCACCGTAAGGTACTTTATGGCGTTCACGTTCACGACCATGATCGTCCGTGATCAACACTTCGCCAGAACGGGAAATCACGATCTGATCGCCTTTGCCGTTCGTCACATAACGCATCGTCGCTGTGAAGCGAATCGTACCGTTGGATTTTGCCTCAACAGAAGATGCGACTGCTGCACGGGACGCTGCACCACCGATGTGGAACGTACGCATCGTCAACTGGGTACCTGGTTCACCGATGGACTGCGCAGCGATAACACCGACTGCTTCACCAGCATTCACCATCATACCGCGACCCAGATCACGTCCATAACACATTGCGCACAGACCGTAACGCGTGTCACAAGTCAGTGGTGTGCGTACTTTCACTTCATCAATGCCCAGTGCTTCGATACGTTCAACTGCAACTTCATCCAGCAAAGTACCTGCTTCGTACAGTGTTTCCTGTGTTTCAGGATTCACGATATCGTTGGCAGAAACACGACCCAGGATCAGGTCGCGCAGAGGCACGTTAACTTCACCGCCTTCGACCAGCGCTTTCATGGAAGAACCATTGCTTGTACCGCAATCGTCTTCAACCACGACCAGATCCTGTGTCACGTCAACCAGACGACGTGTCAGGTAACCGGAGTTCGCTGTCTTCAATGCCGTATCAGCCAGACCTTTACGCGCACCGTGAGTGGAAATAAAGTACTGCAGAACGTTCAGACCTTCGCGGAAGTTCGCCGTAATCGGTGTTTCGATAATCGAGCCATCCGGTTTCGCCATCAGACCACGCATACCGGCCAACTGACGAATCTGCGCAGCAGAACCACGCGCACCGGAGTCGGCCATCATGTAAATCGCGTTAAACGATTCTTGTGTACCAACGGTGCCGTCGCGGCGTGTGACTGGTTCAACTTTCAGTTGTTCCATCATGGCCTTACCGACTTCATCACCGGTTTTACCCCAGATATCGACCACTTTATTGTAACGCTCACCCGCAGTCACCAGGCCAGACGCATATTGCTGCTCGATCTGTTTAACTTCGTGCTCAGCCGCTGCCAGCAAAGTTACTTTTTGTGGTGGTACCAACATATCGTCGATACAGATAGATATACCGGCGCGTGTCGCGAGGCGGAAACCCATTTGCATCAGTTGATCGGCGAACACAACGGTAGCGCGCAGGCCGCACTTACGGAATGACGTATCGATCAGTTTGGAAATTTCTTTTTTCTTCAACGCGCGGTTCAGCACGGTGAATGGCAAACCTTTTGGCAGAATTTCTGACAAAATCGCACGACCAACTGTGGTTTCGTAACGTTTGATCGTTTTAACGAATTCACCAGTTGCCGGATCTTTCGGATATTCAGTAATACGGACAGTCACACGGGTAGCCAGCTCGACTTCCTTGTTGTCCCAGGCGCGGATCGCTTCTGAAACGTCAGGGAACATCATGCCTTCGCCTTTGCCGTTAATGGCTTCGCGAGACGCGTAGTACAGACCCAACACGATATCCTGAGAAGGCACGATAGACGGTTCGCCATTGGATGGGAACAGAATATTGTTAGACGCCAGCATCAGTGTGCGGGCTTCCATTTGCGCTTCGATAGACAAAGGAACGTGAACCGCCATCTGGTCACCGTCGAAGTCGGCATTGAAAGCCGCGCAGACGAGTGGATGCAACTGGATCGCTTTACCTTCGATCAAGACTGGTTCAAACGCCTGAATACCCAAACGGTGCAAAGTTGGCGCACGGTTCAGCATAATCGGATGTTCGCGGATCACTTCTTCCAGGATATCCCAGACGACTGGCTCTTGAATTTCAACCAGTTTTTTCGCTGCCTTGATCGTTGTTGCCAGACCCATCAATTCCAGTTTATTGAAAATGAAAGGTTTGAACAGTTCCAAGGCCATCAATTTTGGCAGACCACATTGATGCAATTTCAGTTGCGGACCAACCACGATAACGGAACGACCAGAGTAATCGACGCGCTTACCCAGCAAGTTCTGACGGAAACGACCGCCCTTACCTTTGATCATCTCAGCCAGAGATTTCAATGGACGCTTGTTCGCACCAGTCATTGCTTTACCGCGACGACCATTGTCTAACAATGAATCGACCGCTTCTTGCAACATACGCTTTTCATTACGCGTAATGATTTCCGGAGCGCGCAATTCCATCAGGCGCTTCAAACGGTTATTACGGTTAATCACGCGGCGATACAGATCATTCAGATCGGAAGTCGCAAAGCGACCACCATCCAGCGGTACCAATGGGCGCAGCTCTGGCGGCAACACTGGCAACACTTCCATGATCATCCAGTCTGGTTTGATACCGGAACGTTGGAACGCTTCGAGCACTTTCAGACGTTTTGCATATTTCTTGATCTTGGCTTCAGATTTGGACTCTTTGAGTTCAACACGTAAAGTTTCAGCGTCACGGTCGATATCAATCGAACGCAGCAATTCACGGATACCTTCTGCCCCCATGAATGCGGTGAATTCATCGCCGTATTCTTCGTATTTAGCAGCATAGTCGTCTTCCGACATGATCTGGCATTTTTTCAGCGGCGTCATGCCAGGATCGGTCACAACGTATGCTTCAAAATACAAAACGCGTTCGATATCGCGCAATGTCATGTCGAGCACCATACCCAGACGGGATGGCAGAGATTTCAGGAACCAGATGTGCGCTGTTGGCGACGCCAGTTCAATGTGACCCATGCGTTCACGACGCACTTTCGCCAGTGTGACTTCAACGCCGCACTTTTCGCAAATCACGCCACGGTGCTTCAGGCGTTTGTATTTACCGCACAGGCATTCGTAATCTTTGATTGGTCCAAAAATTTTGGCGCAGAACAAACCGTCGCGCTCAGGCTTGAAAGTACGGTAGTTAATGGTTTCCGGCTTTTTAACTTCGCCGTAGGACCAGGAACGAATTTTTTCAGGAGACGCCAGACCAATTTTGATCGCGTCGAATTGTTCGTTAGGTTGGACTTGCTTGAATAGATCGAGCAGGGCTTTCATGTATATCACTCCAGTGAAGCGCGCAATTTACTTTGAAATTCACGCTTGGTGGCTGAATGGTGCTGCAACAGAAGGTCTTTCGCCTTACCCTGTTCGCATCAGCGGGAGAGCCAGGTCTGTCGACACTGGTTCCGCTCATACCGGGAACGAACTCGCTTCCAAACTGCTGGCTAGCTGAATGACCAACGCCCGAAACTCGTTCGGGCGATGGTTTTACTACTTAATTACAATTAATCGCGTTCGAGATCGATATCGATACCCAGAGAGCGGATCTCTTTCACCAGAACGTTGAACGATTCCGGCATACCTGCATCGATCACGTGATCGCCTTTAACGAGATTTTCGTACACTTTGGTACGGCCATTCACGTCATCGGACTTGACGGTCAACATCTCTTGCAAGACATAAGACGCGCCGTATGCTTCGAGAGCCCAAACCTCCATCTCACCGAAACGCTGACCACCGAACTGTGCTTTACCGCCCAGTGGCTGCTGAGTCACCAGAGAGTAAGGACCAGTCGAACGGGCATGCATTTTATCATCAACCAGATGATGCAGCTTCAACATATGCATGTAACCCAGTGTGACTTTACGTTCAAACGCTTCACCGGTACGGCCATCGTACAAAGTAACCTGGTTCTTCGATGGTGTCATACCGAGATGCTGAGCGATATGGTCAGGGAAAGCCAGATCCAGCATACGACGAATTTCTTCTTCATCCGCACCGTCAAACACTGGCGTCGCAAACGGCACACCGTTTTTCAGGTTATTCGTCAATTCCAGAATTTCTGTATCTGTGAAGCTGTCCAGATCTTCTGTTTTGCCGGATTCGTTGTAAATCTTTTTCAGGAACTCGCGCAGCTCTTCGACCTTGGCTTTTGCCTTCAGCATTTCGCCGATACGCAAGCCCAGACCTTTTGCGGCCCAACCCAGATGCACTTCCAGAACCTGACCCACGTTCATACGTGATGGAACACCCAATGGGTTCAACACGATGTCTGCAGGAGTACCATCGGCCATATATGGCATATCTTCGATAGGCACGATACGGGAAACCACACCCTTGTTACCGTGACGACCCGCCATTTTGTCACCAGGTTGCAGGCGACGTTTAACAGCCAGATAGACCTTCACCATTTTTTGTACGCCTGGCGGCAATTCATCGCCTTGCGTCAATTTGGTCCGTTTTTCTTCGAAAGCCAGATCAAACTGGTGACGTTTCTCAGCGATAGAATCTTTGATTGCGACCAGCGCATTCGCTGCTTCATCCGATGCCAGACGAATATCGAACCAGTGGTACTTGTCGATACTTGCCAGATATTCTTTGGTCAGTTTCGTGCCTTTTGCCAACTTGGCAGGGCCACCGTCGGCAATCTTACCATCAAGCATACGTTCCAGACGTTCAAACGCATCGCCTTCAACAATACGCAACTGATCGTTCAGATCGAGGCGATAACGCTTCAATTCATCATCGATAATTTGCTGTGCACGTTTGTCGCGTTGGATGCCTTCGCGAGTGAACACTTGCACGTCGATGACTGTACCTACCATGCCTGAAGGCACGCGCAACGATGTATCTTTAACGTCAGATGCTTTCTCACCGAAAATCGCACGCAACAGTTTTTCTTCCGGTGTCAGCTGAGTTTCACCTTTTGGTGTCACTTTACCGACCAGAGTATCACCGGCTGTTACTTCAGCACCGATGTAGACGATACCGGACTCATCCAGACGAGCCAGTTGGTTTTCTGCCAGATTCGAGATATCACGTGTGATTTCTTCGGCACCCAGCTTCGTATCACGGGCAACAACCGACAACTCTTCGATATGAATCGATGTGTAGCGATCATCAGCAACAACTTTTTCAGAGATCAGGATCGAATCTTCGAAGTTATAACCGTTCCATGGCATAAACGCGACCAGCATGTTCTGACCAAGAGCCAGCTCACCCATATCTGTCGATGCGCCGTCAGCCAGTACGTCGCCTTTAGCAACCACGTCACCGACTTTAACGATAGGACGTTGGTTGATATTTGTATTTTGGTTAGAACGTGTGTATTTGATGAGGTTGTAAATATCCACACCGACTTCACCAGCCTGTGCTTCAGCATCATTCACACGAATAACGATACGACCCGCATCGATGTAATCAACTTTACCGCCACGCAGTGCCTGAACTGTTGTACCGGAGTCAACTGCCACGGTACGTTCGATACCTGTACCAACAAATGCTTTTTCCGGACGCAAGCAAGGAACCGCCTGACGTTGCATGTTGGCACCCATCAACGCACGGTTCGCATCATCGTGTTCGAGGAACGGAATCAGCGATGCCGCCACAGATACGACCTGACCAGTTGCCACGTCCATGTATTGGATACGTTCTGGGGATACCAGGATCGTTTCGCCAGCTTCACGGGCAGAGACCAGTTCATCAATCAGTTTGCCTTCGCCGTCAATCGTCGCATTCGCCTGAGCGATGATGTAACGACCTTCTTCAATCGCAGACAGGTAATCGATCTGGTTGGTGATTTTACTGTCAACAACCTTACGGTACGGCGTTTCCAGGAAGCCATATTCGTTCAAACGCGCATACAAAGCCAGCGAGTTGATCAGACCAATGTTTGGTCCCTCAGGAGTTTCAATCGGGCAAACACGGCCATAGTGAGTTGGATGCACATCGCGGACTTCAAAGCCGGCACGTTCACGTGTCAAACCACCAGGTCCCAGTGCGGAGATACGACGCTTGTGCGTGATCTCGGACAATGGGTTGGTCTGATCCATAAACTGGGACAATTGTGAAGAACCGAAGAACTCACGAATCGCTGCAGAGATAGGCTTGGAATTGATCAGATCGTGCGGCATCAGGTTATCGGCTTCAGCCTGACCCAGACGCTCTTTCACTGCACGTTCAACGCGGACCAGACCAGCGCGGAACTGATTCTCAGCCAATTCACCAACGCACCGTACACGACGATTACCCAAGTGATCGATATCATCGACTTCACCGCGACCATTGCGCAGTTCAACCAGAATCTTGATCACGGCCAACACATCTTCGTTCGACAGTGTCATCGCACCTGTCAGTTCATCACGACCAATACGGCGGTTGAACTTCATGCGGCCGACTGCGGACAGATCATAGCGGTCTTCGCTGTAGAACAAACCATTGAACAATGCTTCAACGGAATCTTCTGTCGGAGGTTCGCCAGGGCGCATCATGCGATAAATCGCAACACGGGCAGCCATCTGATCGGAAGTATCGTCAGTACGCAGAGTCTGAGAAATATAAGCGCCCTGATCCAGATCATTTGTGTACAGAGTCTGAATATCTGTCACACGTGCATCGCGCAAACGCGCCAGCAATTCCTCTGTCAACTCATCGTTGGCATTCGCAATCACTTCACCAGTATCTGCATCGATAATATTTTTCGCCAATACGCGACCGAGCAGATAATCCTCTGGTACAGAAATATGCTTGATTCCACCCGCCTCGATTTCACGTACATGCTTGGCATTGATACGCTTATCCTTGGCAACAATCACTTTGCCGGACTTATCAGCGATATCAAAACGAGCAACTTCGCCACGCAAACGTTCAGCGACAAATTCCATTTCCGCACCATCAGCATGCAGATTGAAGTTATCGAAAACAAAGAAGTTTGCCAGGATTTGTTCGTTGCTCATGCCAATAGCGCGCAACAAAATCGTCACAGGCATCTTACGGCGACGGTCAATACGGAAGAACAGGATATCTTTCGGGTCAAACTCGAAATCCAGCCATGAACCACGGTAAGGAATGATACGTGCCGAGAACAACAACTTACCTGAAGAATGCGTTTTGCCGCGATCATGTTCAAAGAACACACCTGGCGAACGATGCAACTGGGAAACAATCACACGCTCGGTACCGTTAACAACAAAAGAACCCGTGGTCGTCATCAAGGGCAATTCGCCCATGTAGACTTCCTGTTCTTTCATTTCTTTAACGACAGGCTTCGTCGGCGATTCTTTATCCAGGATCACCAGGCGTACTTTCGCACGCAATGGTGAAGCATAGGTAAGACCACGCAATTGACATTCCTTGACGTCAAAAGCAGGATCACCTAAAACATAGGATAAGAATTCGAGACGAGCGAATCCATTGTGTGAAACGATAGGAAAAATCGAAGTGAAGGCTGACTGCAAGCCCTCATTTTTGCGGTTTGCCGCTGTTCTGTCTTCTTGTAAAAAGCTTTGGTACGACTCGATTTGAGTCGCCAATAAGAACGGAACGTTGTGGACGTTGGCGCGCTTCGCAAAAGATTTACGAATACGCTTCTTCTCAGTAAATGAGTAGTGCATGGACACTCCGTGAGTGACAAGGAAGGATGGAGAATTCAGGATTCCTGTCACAATATTAATTCAACTCTGCGACAAAAAACCTCAAGTCTCAGCCCTCGGTCTTAATAAACAGCTAAACAACCCTGAACGACAAAGAAGCCAAAGAGGAACCCTCTCTTTCGAGAGGATTCCTGCCTTTGACTTCGGCAAATCCGTAGATTTGCCTTAATACTGTATTACTTAACGTCGACTTTAGCGCCAGCTTCTTCAAGCTTTTTCTTAGCGGCTTCAGCGTCAGCTTTAGCAACACCTTCTTTAACTGCTTTAGGTGCGCCATCAACCAGATCTTTAGCTTCTTTCAAGCCCAGACCTGTGATTTCACGAACTGCTTTAATGACGCCAACTTTGTTCGCGCCAACTTCAGCCAGAATTACGTTGAATTCTGTTTGTTCTTCAGCAGCTGCAGCAGCACCGCCGCCAGCAGCAGGACCAGCTGCAACTGCAGCAGCGGACACACCAAATTTTTCTTCGAAAGCTTTAACCAGATCGTTCAGGTCCATTACGGACATCGCGCCTACGGCTTCCAGGATATCGTCTTTGCTAATTGCCATTTGAAACTCCAATTAATTAATTACATTGATACGGTATTTGACGGAAACATTACTGCATTAAGCAGCTTCTGCTTCTTTCTTTGCTGCCACGGCTGCCAGAGCACGTGCGAAAGCAGATACAGGAGCCTGCATCATACCTACGACTTGCGCCAACAATACTTCGCGGCTTGGGATGCTTGCCAATGCAACAACGCCAGCTTTATCCAGCGATTTGCCTGCATAGTTACCCGCTTTGATAACCAGTTTGTCATTGCTTTTTGCAAAGTCTTGAACGACTTTAGCAGCAGCAACAGCATCTTCCGAGATCGCGTAGATCAACGGACCGGTCATTTCAGAAGCGAGGCTGGCAAATGCAGTTCCCTCAACAGCGCGACGTGCGAGTGTGTTTTTCAACACGCGCATGTATACGCCTTGAGCACGTGCGTTAGCACGCAATTGCGTCAAATGACCGACCTGGATGCCACGATATTCAGCCACGACGATAGTCTGAGCAGTTGCTACTTTTGCAGAGACTTCAGCGACGACGGCTTTTTTGTCATTCAGATTGAGACTCACGGTCAACCTCCATTAATGATATTCAGTCTGCACATCAGGATGATGCACTTCCCTCACATCGTTTCGAACACGGCGTCCGAAGTTAGGAGTTTCACTGGGGGACCAGTAATCACTACAAAACTTGTTCGGGTACACCATCTGCGTTGGGTTCTGCAAATTGCTTTGCAGATGTTTAACTTGAAACAAAGTAACAAGCCCAACGGTCTTTGACACTCTGGATATCCTGATTACTCAAAATATCCAGCCCAAAGATACGCCTCATGCAATACAGCATGAGGACTTAATTTTTTACTTAACCGAGATTAGCGTGATCAACGCGTACGCCCGCACCCATCGTAGATGAGATAGAAATCTTACGCAGATAAACACCTTTGCTTGTCGCTGGTTTAGCTTTGTTCAGTGCATCGATCAGCGCAACCAGGTTGGATTTCAGATCGCCATCGGCAAAAGACTTACGGCCGATAGTGGTGTGAATGATACCTGCTTTGTCTGTACGGTATTGCACTTGACCTGCTTTAGCATTTTTAACTGCTGTCGCAACGTCAGGAGTCACAGTACCAACTTTTGGATTTGGCATCAGGCCGCGTGGCCCCAGAACCTGACCCAAAGTACCAACGATACGCATAGTATCTGGAGATGCGATCACAACGTCAAATGGCATATCGCCAGCTTTAACGCGTTCTGCCAAATCTTCCATACCAACGATATCTGCACCTGCTGCTTTAGCTTCTTCAGCTTTTGCGCCTTGTGCGAATACCGCTACACGTACTGTTTTACCTGTACCAGCTGGCAATACAACTGCACCGCGAACAACTTGGTCAGACTTCTTAGGATCAACGCCGAGTTGCACAGAAACGTCGATAGATTCGTTGAATTTTGCAGTAGCGCATTCTTTGATCAACGCGATAGCATTGTCAAATGGATACACTTTCAGACGATCTACTTTAGTTGCGAGCAACTTTGCTTTTTTAGATAACTTAGCCATTACAGACCCTCCACCGTGATGCCCATAGAGCGAGCGGAACCAGCGATAGTACGCACTGCTGCGTCCATATCGGCTGCTGTCAGATCTGCGCGCTTAGTAGTCGCGATCTCTTCAGCTTGCTTACGTGTGATGCTACCAACTTTATCAGTGTGAGGCTTAGCTGAACCTTTAGTGATACCTGCAGCTTTTTTGATCATGTAAGTTGCTGGAGGAGTCTTCATCACGAAAGTGAAAGACTTATCTGCAAATGCAGTGATCACGACAGGAATTGGCATACCTGGCTCAACACCTTGAGTCTGCGCATTAAATGCTTTACAGAATTCCATGATGTTCAAACCACGTTGACCCAGAGCTGGACCGATTGGTGGGGATGGATTTGCTTTACCAGCTGGCACTTGCAGCTTGATAAAACCAATAATTTTCTTTGCCATGTTGGCTCCTTCATTAATTGAGTGTTAGCGCCTGACAAGGCTATTCACTAAGCCAGGCTCCTCTGCTTACTTCTCAGTTTCAAAAAATTGCTTTTTTTTCGTACTGATCAACGACTGCTATTCTCAGACTTTTTCAACCTGAGCAAATTCCAACTCAACTGGTGTAGCACGACCGAAAATCGTCACTGTTACACGCACTTTGGATTTCTCGTAATTCACTTCTTCAACGTTTCCATTAAAATCAGTGAACGGACCTTCCTTAATACGCACAACCTCACCAACTTCATACAATACTTTTGGTCTTGGCTTCTCAACGCCATCCTGCATTTGCTGCAGAATTTTATCTACTTCATGCTGAGGAATCGGCGCAGGCTTATTCGACTTACCGCCAATAAAGCCAGTTACTTTACTGGTATTCTTCACCAGATGCCATGTGTCGTCCGTCATATCCATCTCAACGAACACATAGCTTGGAAATAAACGGCGCTCAGTCACTACTTTACGACCATTGCGAACTTCAATTACTTCTTCTGTTGGCACAAGAATGCGACCGAACAGGTCCTGCATTTCAGCGCGCTCAATACGCTCCACCAGAGCACGGTGGACACTTTTTTCCATGCCTGAGTAGGCATGAACTGCATACCATCTTTTAGCGCTTTTAGGTACAGACACCTCAGGTGCTGTACCTTGCTCGTTTTCCTGAATGTTATCGTTCATTATTTTTTCCATCCAAGAATTAGGTCATACAGCACAAACTCGAGAAACTTATCCGTCCCCCAGAGAAAGATCGCCATGACCAATACAAAACCAAACACCACTGCCGTAATCTGACCGGCTTCTTTGCGCGTAGGCCAGACAACCTTTTTTGTTTCACGAACAGATTCTTTTGCGAAATCAAAAAAATTACGACCAACTTCGGAAATCGCAAGCAGACCAACCGCAATAGCTAATCCCGCAAGAAGTGCAATAACACGAACCCAAGTCGACTGACCAGCGAGAATGTAAAAAGCAGCAATTCCAGAAACGACTGCAGCACCAGCCAGAATGACTTTATATTTGTCATTGGAGGTACTTACTGTTTGTACGGAATGATTAGACATACTTTTGATTTACTTTCGGTGCCCTGCGGCCTTGACGGTGGCAGGGGCGGTAGGAATCGAACCTACAACCTTCGGTTTTGGAGACCGACGCTCTGCCAATTGAGCTACACCCCTACATCTTAGAACCACTTGATAAGTACTGCGACCTTGGCAAGCCACAATACTTATTTCGAATGAACTTTAAAAATTACTCGATAATTTTAGCAACAACACCCGCACCAACAGTACGACCACCTTCACGAATCGCGAAACGGAGACCTTCTTCCATCGCGATCGGGTTGATCAGTTTGACTGTGATCGAGACGTTATCACCTGGCATAACCATTTCTTTGTCTGCTGGCAACTCGATCGAACCAGTCACGTCCGTTGTACGGAAGTAGAACTGTGGACGGTAGTTGTTGAAGAATGGTGTATGACGACCGCCTTCATCTTTCGACAAAACGTAGATCTCGCCTGTGAAATGGCTGTGTGGTTTGATTGAACCTGGTTTTGCCAACACTTGACCACGTTGGATGTCTTCGCGTTTTGTACCACGCAGCAGAACACCGACGTTATCG
The DNA here is from genome assembly GCF_018139565.1 of Cognatundibacterium rivi. Classification (GTDB taxonomy): domain Bacteria; phylum Pseudomonadota; class Gammaproteobacteria; order Burkholderiales; family Burkholderiaceae_D; genus Undibacterium; species Undibacterium rivi. The sequence continues at coordinate 476,438 of NZ_JAGSPK010000001.1, read as the reverse complement.
CCTGCCTGACCTTGGTCGAGCAATTTGCGGAACATTTCAACGCCAGTACATGTTGTTTTGACTGTGTCTTTGATACCGACGATTTCGATCTCTTCGCCAACTTTGATGATACCGCGTTCGATACGACCAGTTACCACTGTACCGCGACCAGAGATGGAGAAGACGTCTTCTACTGGCAACAGGAAGGCGCCGTCAACAGCGCGTTCTGGTGTTGGGATGTAAGTATCCAATGCATCAGCCAGTTTCAGGATCGCTTCTTCGCCCAATGGACCTTTGTCGCCTTCGAGCGCCAGTTTTGCGGAACCTTGGATGATCGGCAGATCGTCGCCTGGGAATTCATATTTGGACAGTAATTCACGTACTTCCATTTCAACGAGTTCCAGCAATTCAGCGTCATCAACCATGTCGCATTTGTTCAGGAAAACGATGATGTATGGAACACCAACCTGGCGAGCCAACAGGATGTGCTCACGTGTTTGTGGCATTGGACCGTCTGCTGCGGAGCAAACCAAGATCGCGCCGTCCATCTGAGCAGCACCAGTGATCATGTTTTTAACATAGTCAGCATGGCCTGGGCAGTCAACGTGAGCGTAGTGACGTGTTGCTGTTTCGTATTCAACGTGGGCAGTATTAATTGTAATACCGCGTGCTTTTTCTTCTGGTGCTGCGTCGATTTCGTCGTATTTCTTCGCTTCGCCACCGAATTTTGCAGACAATACTGTTGCAATCGCTGCTGTCAATGTTGTTTTACCGTGATCAACGTGACCAATTGTACCTACGTTGACGTGCGGCTTGGTGCGTTCGAACTTACCTTTTGCCATTTTGGACTCCTAACGATTTTATGAGATACTCAGGCACGCGCCCGACGACTTCAGACTTGAAACACCAGCTTACATGGTGCCCTTGACGTGGATTGAACACGTGGCCTCTCCCTTACCAAGGGAGTGCTCTACCACTGAGCTACAAGGGCAGCTTAGTCTGCACAAAGCCATGCAAAATAACTGGAGCGGGTGAAGGGAATCGAACCCTCGTCATAAGCTTGGAAGGCTTCAGCTCTACCATTGAGCTACACCCGCAGGGGCTACCACTTCAGCCGCAATACAAATTCTTTCCTATGGTGGAGGGGGCTGGATTCGAACCAGCGTACTCAGAGAGAACAGATTTACAGTCTGTCGCCTTTAACCACTCGGCCACCCCTCCATAGGGAACTCAGAACTATAGAGATCCGAACCTCTGATGTCAAGAGCTATTTAAAAAAATTGTCGAAAATAGTCAATTCCGTGCATGTGACAACTGGAAAGACTCAACACCGTCAAATTTTTCGAAGTCCTGAGATAAGACACTGATTGGCAGCGCAAGCTTTTTATCCATTGCGACGGCAACAAAACGCCATTCGAGGGCACCGTTACTCTGTGCAATCGCCAACGTACCACTGGCCATTTCATAACCGCGCCTCAAGGCCATTTCAGCCATTGTTTTCTCCTCCGGCGAAAATCCCTTTTTAAAGCGTATCGTAATCACAATTGCCGCTTGCGAAGGTAACCACGATTCAAGACGATGTACCCACACCATGCAAGCGGCCGACAAAAGTGCCAACAGGATTGCCGCAGCGTAAAAACCTACTCCGACTAAAACACCGATTGCGGATGACGCCCAGACCGAAGCCGCCGTCGTCAAGCCACTGATAGTGAATCCTTCCTTCATAATCACACCGGCACCGAGGAAACCGATACCGGTAACGATTCCCTGAATAATCCTGGTCGGATCAAGCGCGACCGGCACTATCGCCCGGCCGCCGTACCAGAAGTCAGGGTAGCCAGCAATCACGACCAACGCTGCGGAAGCCATGCATACCAACCCGTAAGTCCGCATACCTGCGGCACGTCCATGATAAGAGCGCTCATAACCAACGACGAATCCCAGTAACATCGCGCCAGCCAGATTTAAGAAGATGATGATGTTGGCGTTCAGCTCAGCTGGCGACCAGAAACTCATGAAATGACTCAGGTAACTTCCCATAACGCCCCACAAATGATGTAAATCATTTTTTAGTTTATCAACGATCAGTCTGCGGCGGAAAGCAATTTACGCTACCTGTGTAGGATATCCGGGTAAAAATCAGTTCCCTTTTTCAAACCTATCATCCGCAAGCGACTATGCAGTATAATTCGCGCTCACATTCATTGGGGAGTAGCCTGCTTCAGCGTTGCTGAAGAAATCGCATCAACATACTTGACTCAACAGTCATGGTGCGATTGATCCTGTTATCAGCAATGGATCAGCGATGATCTGCGCGGGATTTGGCAAGACCTTTGATGGTTGCACTTCTGTTACCGGAGATCGGGCGGAGTGTTGCTGTCATTGGTTATCAGCGCCCGATCTCAATAAAAATCATGGAAGCTTTCCTCGTCTCTGCTCTGGCCGTCACCGTTGGCGAAATTGGTGACAAAACACAATTGCTCGCCTTATTACTGGCAGCGCGCTATAAAAAACCCATCCCTATCATTCTCGGCATATTGATTGCGACCTTAGCCAATCATGCTCTGGCCGGATTACTGGGCCAATGGGTTGCCACTAATATTCCATCCACTTTGTTACGCTGGGCGCTGGGTTTATCTTTTCTGGCGATTGCGGCCTGGACACTGAAACCTGATGAAATGGAAGATGAAGGCCTGAGTGAAGGAAAATACGGTGTCTTCGCGCTGACCTGCATCACATTCTTTATAGCGGAAATTGGTGATAAAACACAGCTGGCAACAGTCGCACTGGCAGCAAAATACTCGAATCTCACTCTGGTCATCGCCGGCACCACGCTGGGTATGCTGATTGCAGATATTCCTGCGGTATTTTTAGGGAAAATCGCAGCGCCGAATTTTCCCTTCAAAATAGTCCGCTGGATAGCTGCGGGCGTATTCGCTATTCTTGGCGTTTTGGTGCTGATGGGTATCGGCGATCGTTTTTTATAAAGAGAAAGAAATGCTGACGATTTATCATAATCCGCGTTGTTCAAAATCCCGCGAAGCACTTGCGATACTTGAATCTGCCTGCGCTGAACACGCGCAGGAATTGCAGGTCATTGATTACCAAAAAACACCACTGTCCATCGAACAATTAACGATGCTGCTGGAACAACTCGGCGGCAATGTGCAACAGATGCTGCGTAATACCGAAGAAGAATATGTCGCTAAAAATTTAGCAAGCGCCGACGTTGCCACCGCTCTGCAAGCCATCGTGGAATGCCCTAAGTTACTGCAACGTCCTATCGCGACATTCAATGGAAAGGCGGTCATAGGGCGTCCGCCAGAGCAAGTGCTGGATCTATTTAAGGAAATGTCATCACATGAGTGAATTTAAACTTGCCGCTGGCAGTATCGTCAAATTCGGCTGCACGACAACACAGCTGTACCCGATGTTAAGAAATGGTATCGCGATGACTAGCGTGCGCCAGGGTTTGCAAGATGCTGCTGCCACAGCAACACCGGGCATCATGATAGGCGAGTTGATGGCCTACTTCGCGGCGTGCGCAGATTTCTGCAATAACACCGGCGCTGTCCATCACGCACATCAGGACATCATGGCAGCTTTTGTGCAGGCATTGCAGACTGAGCTGGGCGAGAAGCCACAAATGCCCGAGCTGGAAAATATTGCCAGTGAAACCGGCTTACCGGTCGTGCTGGAAATTGTGCTCGGGGAAGATTGTGTCGTGCAGGCAGACATGCATTTCGTCAGTGAAGGCGAAGCTGAAAAAAGCTGGAAACTCTGGCGCAGTGGTTCTTTGCAACGAGAAGGCGGGATTCCGGCGAGTTGGATCAAGCAATTTTATTTTCCACGATTGCTCGATTACCGTGATATCAGCACGGCCAGAAATCCACGCAGTCTGGAACAAACCACCGATACAGCACTGATGGTCGGCGGCCTGATGCAATCGTGGCACAAAGACACACCGGCAGATTTGCTGAATGCGTTTAACAAGCAATATGGTCGAATTAATTTCTCTCAGCGCAGTCAATTTGATGAAACATCGCTGGAGCGCTTCTTTAATCTGAATGCCATGCTGGACCCGGCAACCCGCTTGTTAAATCAGATGACCATCTGGCAAGACATTGACTCTCTCGCCAAGAAACAAGGTATAGAGCTGAACTGACGCAAATCAGTTCGATACTCAGTTGGATAATCAGTTGGACGGGCTGCGTTTGACGAAAAACAGCGCAGCCCCAATCGCCATCAGTATCCCGCCGAAAAAGCGGTTCTGGCTTTTTAACCAGCGCGGATCGCTGAAATATCTTTGCATGGTCGAGGCAGCATACGCATAACTATGCATTACGATCAGATCGACCCCGCACATAGTCACGCCGAGTATGCAAAGCTGCGGCAACAACGGTGCATCATGCGAAATAAATTGCGGTAACACCGCCACCATAAAAATGATGCCTTTAGGATTCGTCGTATTTGTAAAAAATCCTGTCAGGAAACGTCGGCGTGCAGTGGGCAACTGCGTCAGCGTGAGGTTTTTTTCTTCTTCCTTCACCACTTCAACCCGCGCACGCCATTGATTAAATCCAAGATAAATCAAATATAGCGCACCAACGATTTTAACGATGTTAAACGCGAATTCTGACGCCAACAGAATCGAGCCCACCCCTGCCCCTGCAATCGCCAGAATCAGCAACAAACCAGCCTGCAAGCCCAGTATCGTTGTACTGGCTTTTTTGACGCCGTAATTCAGCCCATGCGACATCGATAACACCGCACCAGAACCAGGGGAAATAGCGATCACACAAGCGGCAATCAGAAAGGCAAACCAGGTAGAAAAAGTCATGATCATCAATAGCGACAAGCGCTGAAATTAAACTGCTAAAAAAATACAAAAACTATTGTAGCCGCTGCACCGCAATCAGCCGCAGATCGTCGAATAAAAAACTCAGCCACGCATCATCGCGGCGAGTAACTGGCTTTTTAAGGTCTTGATCAAAGCGGTTTCATCTGGCGGTACGCCTTCATCCGCGGTGGTCGCACGATCCGCATAAAACAAGCCTAAAGGCTTCTTTTGTATGACCAGCGGCAAAATAATAAAACTACGCGCGTCCGGCAATAACTCCTGATGCCATACTGGTAATAGACTACGGATTTTTGGCACCATCGCATCCGAAATCATTACGTCAGCATTATTATTTAAGGCCAGCGCAAATAAATCAGATTCGGATTTAGCGCCGAAGAAAAAGTTTTTTTGTCGTTCGGCATAATGTTCACCAACCGCCAGGCGCGCGACATAACGCCCGCTGCTGACATCGCGCAAACAGACTGTGGCAAAACGAAATCCCATGCTGGTGTACAAGGTTTCAAGTACCAGCAAGATCAGATCATTGAGCTTATAGTCGTCGGAGGTCAGCATCTGCGTCACATCCTGCACGCCGGTCAACAACAGATCGCGCGCGTTGTGCGGTTTCCCGCTGGGGTAACGAATCGCTTCCTGCGCGGGCGTAACATCGGTGGTCTTCAGCAAAAATTCACTCGGAACACCCTGTGCTTTCAATAAATCTGGCGCTTCCTGGCCCGTCTCTGGTAACGCAATATCCATGCTCTTCGCCATCTGGCGGGTCTCAGCTTCGACTTTGAGCAACAAATCGTCCAGCATCGCCTGATCCAGCTCCAGCACTTTACCGAAGCGCTTCAGCAATTTTTCATAACGGGCAGATTTATCACCGACACCCGAAATCAGAATACCGGCCAGCGCATCGCTGAAGCTCGCCACTTGTTTCAGCCATTCATTACGTTGCGTGCTCTTGCGCAGCTCGCCTGAGGGCAACGGTGCCATCGCCTGAATAATCGCGTCCGGAATTTTCCAGCCTTGCAACGCCAGCTCACCAAAACGCTCGAAGCTACAGCCGAGCAACAAGACCGATGCCGCATCCTCACTGGTTTCCCCGGTGGCAGCAACATTCTGGATACGCGAAAATAATCCGTGGTCAAACGAGGCAATCAGAACTTTGCCGACATTTTTGAACAAGGAAGCAACCGCCGCTTCTTCGCCATCCTGAAAACGCCCGCGCTGCGCTATTTCGCGGCCGATAATACTGGCACACAAAGAATGAATCAGCTCTTTACGTACGCTGATCGCCTGCGCCTGATCTTTGAAAAAATCGACCAGCAACATCGCCAGTGCGCTGGTTTTAACGGTATTAAATCCGAGCAGAAATATCGAGCGTGAAATGGTCGTCACCGCGGCACCAGCCGCAGTCCGGTATTGCACCGTATTCGCCAATCGCAAGATTTTTTGCGTCAGGCCGACATCCGACAAAACAAAATGCGCGAGACGCGACACCGAATCTTCGCCAGACGAAGTAATTTCAACGACTTTCGCGATCGCGACACCCAGTGTCGGTAAATCGTTTTCGTCTCTGATTTTTTTTAATAAGCGTTCGCGATGCGACTCAAGGGGAATCTGAGAAAAACCTGCTGTTGGATAAGTTGCCATAGTTCCTGCGTGTGCAGCCAATGAATTCGACAAGATACTGTGCGACTCCTGCCTGCCGTTCGATCAATCGCCGATACGGCTGGCAGATATGGCAATCGATCTAATTTTTTGTAAAACGACTGATACTCAAACCGTATTTCTTCTGCAGTTCATCATATAAGCCCCGAATCGCTTTCAGACGCGGATTCATAGGATCAAGATGACGTGCAGATTCGATCAGCGCCTTTGCCTGCTCGCCGATCGCATTGTCCCAGCCAAGATTTTCCAGACATTTCAATGCTGCCAGCGCGGCATTCATCACCACCTGTGAGTTGTCCGGTGATTTACGGGCAGCGGCCGTCATCAGCTCGACAGAGCCACGGAAATCGCCCTGCTTCGCTTTTTGCACACCCAGCGCCACCAGATCCATGACTTCTTTCTGGCTGCGCTGCGCCAGCTCTTTCGCCAGATGCCCTTTGCCGGCGCTTTCAAACACGCCCATTGCCTTGTTCATGACCTGCTGGTTACTCGCCGCATTTTTCATCACGTCGAGAATAATTTCGGAAGCCGCGTCTTCATTATCGTTATCAAGGCAACTCTTCGCCAGACCAATCTTGGCACCGGTCGATAAACCGATGTCTTCGCGTGAGGCTTCAACGGCGGCACCGAGTTCTTCGGTCAATCTCGCGTCACCGGTTTTGGCATGCACCATCGCATTTGAAATCGCGCGGCAGGCCGCAGTCTTTTTCAGTCCGACCATGCTTCTGTCCATGTCGCGGATCACCGATTTGGCCTGATCGGTATCGCCTTTTTTGACCAGCGCATCCACCAGATTCATGTGATCTTCAGGATCACGGAATTCAGAAAATTTCGCCTTGCTGACGACTTTTTTAAATACGTTTTCTGCAGTTTCTATGTCGCCGGTTTCCATTGCAATCCGCCCCAGATTACGTAAGCGGCGTACGCCATGCGGCGAGACAGCGACCGCCGTATCCAGCACTTCTTTCGCTTCGGGAAGCTGGCCGACCATCTCATGTGTCTTGGCAAGCCAGTCATACGCGTCCATGTACTTATTGTTTTCTTCCACCAGATTTTTCAGGATGCTTTCCGCTTCCTGATATTTTCCTTGCATGTAAAGGGTTTTCGCCAGACCCAGGCGCGCCCAGGCAACCGCTCTCATTTCAAACAGCTGGGTGTACAGCGCTTCGGCTTCTGCGGCTTCGCCCAGCACCACATGAAGTTCAGCGCGCAGGCGCATGAAATCAATCAGATAGCGTGGATATTCACGTTCACCGTGATGGGTAGCGGTAATGGCTTCACTCACCTCGCCCTGTTCCATCAGGTTATACACATCGACAAAGGCTTTGCGTTTTTCCAGAGCGCGAACCACACGTTCCAGCAGCATGTCGGCAGTAAATGGCTTGAGCAGATAATCAGACGGGGCAAGTTCAGCGGCGCTGACGACCTTGGCGTAAGAGCGCTCGGCCGTCACCATGATAAAGATGGTCGATAAAGGCGCAAGCTTGTGATGGCGCATGTCTTCCAGCAATTGCTGACCATCCTGACCGACACCGAGATCGTATTCACACAGAATCAAATCGAATACTTTTGCCTGTATGGTCCGCACTGCCGTACCGGCAGTCAGCGAGTGCTCGATTTTTGTAATGCCACACAGATTGAGCATGTTGTGCAAACTGACCCGCATTCCCTGATGCGGCTCAATGAGCAATGCCCTGATTTCGCTGAGTTCGCTCATTTCTACCTTTAGCGTAATTTTTTGTTTGTAATCGCTAGTAAGACATATCAGATAGCAATGCTGATATATAAGTGCGGCAAGCGCCTGATTGCTGCCACATCTTTCGATTCATTATATTAAAGTGACGGCGCAATAGCGTAAAAACTTTAATCGGCTGAGACGGCTCAAACAGTGTAAAAGCGGCATTTTTTCTGCGCTGTTGCTGTCACTTGAAGACGCGCGCCAGCAACAACACGACCAGCGAAATCAATATCGTCGAGGCAAACGGAAAAGAAAAATCACGGCCAAATAAGCGAAAACGAAGATCGCCGGGCAAGCGGCCTATGCCCAGTTTTTCCAGCCAGGGCAGCAGGCTGGAAAACACCACGACGGCCAGAAATATCGTCAATACCCAGCGAAACATCAGATACTCCCCCCTGTTTTCATAAAAAACCCCTTTATGTCCTTATAAACACTGGGCTTCAAAATATACTCCCCCCAGTATATTTGACGCCTATTTTCACATCTGTACGCGATCAAAGTCGATGGCTGCGGTCGTGCCGCAGTAAGTTGTCAGGAAGATCAACCCCGCTGCCGATCACAAGGACCTTAAACAACTCGCCCATTTCTGCCGGAGAAATCAGTTTTTGCAATGCGTTGGCCTGCGGCAGATATGCCTTCACCTCTTCCGGCGAGGTACGGCTGAGGATGTCTGCAATGCCGGATTCGAGTAAAAAACCGGCCTGACTGGTGTAGCTCAATACACACAAATTTTCCTCCAGCGCCGCGCGTGCCATGGCAGTAAAGTCAACATGAGCGGTAATGTCTTGCAAGCCTGGCAAATAAAACGGATCGGGATGCGCGTGATGGCGGTAGTGGCACATCAGGCTGCCCTGCGAGCGCTGCGGATGGTAATACTCGTGCGCAGGAAAACCGTAATCGATCAGGATCGCCGCGCCACCTTTACCGGTCTCTGCGCAACCGGCATTCAGCATCTGTGCCAGGCTGCGCATGAAGCCGTTAGCGACCGCATGCACTTCCGTCAGGTAGCCAACGGGCAGCTCGTCCGCATCTGGAATCTGCGTGCAGATTGCGGCGTCGCAAGCGCGTTCGCAGTATTGCAAAGGCGCAGCAGCATCATCCGCCAGCGCCACGCCGATCTCACACCAGCCATCAGCGGTCTTGCGCACCAGATCGACGGGCATCGCATCGAGCACTTCATTGCCCAGCACGACACCGGAAAACGCAGCCGGCATTTGCTGCAACCAGACCACCTGCGGAAAGTCTTTCAGCAAATCTTCCTGACGGGCGCGCAATTCGCCAGACAATTCCACGATAAAATAGCGTTCTATCGCGATGCCGGATAATTGACACTCCGTTAAAAAGTCTTTGGCGAGTTTGCCGGTACCAGCGCCGAATTCCATCACTTGCGCGGTGCTTTGTGTGAACAGCTTACCTGCCAGCGTTGCCAGCGTTGCACCGAATAAAGCAGACATTTCCGGGGCTGTTGTAAAATCGCCGTCTTTGCCTAATTTTGTGGCACCGCCGCTGTAATAACCCAGATCCGGCGCATACAAGGCCAGTTCCATGTAGCGCGAAAAAGGGATCCAGCCCTGATGTTGCCTGATGTCGTCAATGATGAGCTGTTGCAGTGCTTGTGAAGCCGCGAGTGCCTCCGGCGCTGGAATAGGAAGAGATAATTTTTGCATACCGGCATTGTAGTAAAAACCCCGTAGTCACGTTAAAGAATTTCCATGACCCAGACCAAGCTCAGCAATACCCAAGCGCGTGTTGCTCTCGTTACCGGCGGTGCAAAACGCATAGGGCGGCATATCGCCCTGACGATGGCGCAACAAGGCTGGGATATCGTTGTGCATTTCGGCACGTCAGCCACTGATGCCGCCAGCGTGGTGCAGGAAATTCAGGCGCTGGGGCGACACGCAGTGGCTTTGCAATGCGACCTGGCCGATGAAGCCGCGACGCGCGCTTTGTTACCGCAAGCGATTGCCGCGATGGGGGCGGTGCATTGTGTGGTGAACAACGCGTCCCTGTTTGCCGAAGACAGCGCCAGCAGTTTTACTTATGCCGCGCTCGACCGCCACATGCACGCCAATCTGGGCGCACCGCTGATATTGGCACAGGCACTGCACGCCGCCACTGCTGAAGGTCAACAAGCCTGCGTGATTAATTTGCTCGATCAGAAATTATTTAATCTGAATCCCGATTTTTTATCGTATACCCTGTCCAAAGCTGCACTACAATGCGCGACCACGACGTTGGCGCAGGCGCTGGCGCCGAAAGTACGGGTGGTTGGGATTGCCCCCGGAATCACGATGGTGTCCGGTCATCAGAGCGAGGCCGATTTTCAGCAGGCGCATCAAGTCACGCCGCTGGGTCGCTCCAGTACACCGGAAGATATTGCGCGCACAGTCTGTTTTGTGGCTGACAGCCCGGCCATGACAGGCACGACCCTGTTGGTTGATGGCGGCCAGCATTTAATTCCTTTGCAGCGCGATGTGATGTTTGTCGCCACTGCGAATAATACGAACTAAGATTAATACGAATAATACGTCGGCCTGGCGATACGCTTGCCGCAGCTTACCCGCCAATACGCTATCCAGAATCACGTTTTTACTTTATCAGGCTACTTATGCTATCCATTTTGCACCACCCACAACTCGCCGACTGCCGCCGCTTGTTTTTGCGGAATTACGAAGTATCGATCAATATCGGCGTGCACGAGTTCGAGAAAAAAGGCGAACAGCGCGTCATGATTAATGTCGATCTGTATATTCCGCTGGCACTCTCGACACCGAAAGACGATCAGCTCGATGAAGTCGTCGATTACGATTTCATGCGCGGCACGATTGCCGCCCGCGTTGCGCAGGGTCATGTGCATTTGCAGGAAACGCTATGTGACGACGTGGCTCGCATCATGCTGGCACATCCGCGCGTACGCGCTGTGCGTGTGTCGACCATGAAGCCAGATGTGTATCCCGATTGCGAAGGCGTCGGTGTTGAAGTATTCCAGATCAAAACAGAAATTTGAGTCATCCCATGCAAGTAACTAACGTCTCTTTCAATGAGCAGGCTGCCGACAGCAAGCAAGCGGCAGATAACGCTGCGACTAAATCGCAGGAAAAAATCACCTACGAAAACAATAAGCTGCACAAACGTCTATGCCGTCAGGTTGGCCAGGCGATAGGTGATTTCAATATGATAGAAGACGGTGACAAAGTCATGGTCTGTCTGTCGGGTGGCAAAGACAGTTATGCGCTGCTTGATATCCTGATGACGCTGCGTGAACGCGCGCCTATCCATTTTGATATCGTTGCGGTGAATCTGGATCAGAAGCAGCCTAACTTTCCGGCCGATGTCTTACCGGCGTATCTGGAAAAAATCGGTATTCCGTATCACATCGAAAATCAGGATACGTACAGCATCGTCAAGCGCCTGATCCCGGAAGGCAAAACCACCTGTTCGCTGTGTTCACGCCTGCGTCGCGGCATTTTGTACCGCGTTGCCGATGAACTGGGCGCGAATAAAATCGCGCTCGGCCATCACCGTGACGACATTCTGGAAACCTTTTTCCTGAATATGTTTTTCGGTGGAAAAATCAAAGGCATGCCAGCGAAATTACAATCCGATGATGGCAAACACATCGTGATCCGGCCAATGGCGTATGTCAAAGAAGCCGATACCGAGCGTTATGCGCAGGTCAAGAATTTCCCTATCATTCCTTGCGATCTGTGCGGTTCGCAAGAAAATCTGCAACGCAAACAGATCAAAAATCTGATGCGTGAATGGGATAAAAAATATCCGGGTCGCGTAGAGAATATTTTCTCGTCCTTATCAACCGTGGTGCCTTCTCATCTGATGGATAAAAATCTGTTCAACTTCACCGATCTGCAAATGAGTGGCGAAGCCAATCCTGACGGTGATATCGCGTTTGACGAAGAACCATGCGCTACGCCAGCCAGCGGCGTGATTCAACTGCATCTGGATCAGGACGATTAAGTCTTTTTCCCTGACAAAAAAGCGGACATGAAGTCAATTCATGTCCGCTTTTTTATTTTCTTTGCTGCGTTCGTTTCAGGCAAATTTTCCTTCGCGGAAATCGCTGATCGCCTTGAAGATTTCTTGCTGACTGTTCATCACAAACGGCCCGTACTGGACTATCGTTTCACCCAGCGGCTCACCGGCAATTAACAAGGCCCGGGTAGCCGTGGCGGCGCTGATGACAACACCATCCGCATCGGCTGCTTTTTTCAGGATCGCCATTCTTTGCTGCGGTACGGCTTTGCCCGCGACTTCCAGCTCACCTTCATACACGTACAAAAACGCGTTCGCGGTCGCGCTTAAATGCTGGCGGAATTGCGTACCGGCAGGCAGATGAATATCGAGATACAAAGGCTGCGTCACTTCGCGTTGCATCGCACCGGCAACGCCATGACTATGGCCAGCAATCACGCGCGCTTTCACGCCTTCTGCGGTCAGCAACTCAGGAATTTCCTCGCTCTGTATATCGCGATACCACGGCTCTATCATTTTGTCTTTGGCAGGCAGATTCAGCCATAACTGAAAACCCGCCATGCGACCTTCTTCCTGTTCCGGCAATTCTGAGTGAATCACGCCGCGCCCGGCGGTCATCCATTGCACACCACCGTTTTGCAGTAAGCCTTCATGCCCGGCACTGTCGCGATGACGCATGCGCCCGGTCAGCATATAGGTGATGGTTTCAAAGCCACGATGCGGATGATCGGGAAAACCACCGATGTAATCATCCGCCTCGTCGCTGCCGAACGCATCCAGCATCAGATAAGGATCAAGACGATACTGGAACGGCTGGGTCAGTACCCGCGTCAGTTTGACGCCAGCACCATCGGAGGTCGCCTGACCGGCAACCAGTTGTTCCACCACCCTTGACAGGCTGACGTTTTCTGTCTGCAGATCTGTATGTACAGTGCTCATCCTGATTCTCCTCTTTTAACTGATACGCCGGATAGCAATCAGGCTTTCAGTGCATCTTCAATTTGCTGTGTCGCTGAAGCGATCGCTGCCGCTTCTGCCTCTGCGCCCATCGCCAGACCTTCAGCGTAAATAAATTCCACATCGGTCATGCCGAGGAAGCCAAAGAAAGTTTTCAGATACGGCATTTGTGTGTCGTTCGGCGTATTGCGATACAAGCCACCGCGGGTCAGCACCACATACACTTTTTTACCGGTCAGCAAACCTTCTGGACCATTCGCTGTATAGCGGAACGTGACCTGGGCACGGGAAATCGCATCGATCCAGTTTTTCAGCTGGGACGAAATACCGAAGTTATACATCGGTGCGCCGAGCACGACCACATCTGCTGCCTGAATTTCTGCGATCAGCGCATCATCCTGAGCGACACGGGCCTGTTGCACTGCATTGCGCTGATCGGCCGGTGTGAACAAGGCTTGCAACGCTGCTTCGTCGAGTGCCGGATGTGGCGCATGACCCAGATCGCGCACGGTCAGGGCTGCACCGGGATTGGCTGCGAGCAAACGCTCGACCAGCACTTTAGACAAACGGTTGGAATGGGAACCTTCGGAACGGACGCTGGAATTGACTTGTAAGAGTTTCATTTTCTTGCCTTCGATAAAGTAGTTAAGGATCAGATGACCATGAACGTACTTTATATGTTCCAATCACATTTCAGAAGACCATAAATTGGATATCATTATCCCAAATATGGAACAATAGTATTGTTATCAGCCAGTTCCCCCCAAAAATTCACACACAAAATTCAGGCGAAAAGAGAACGACGATGCAACTGGAAGCGAATGATCTTTTACTGTTTGCCCGCATTGTGGCCGAAGGCAGTTTCAGCAAAGCGGCTGCCCGTTTAGCTGTGCCGAAATCGACTTTGTCACGCCGCATCACGGCGCTCGAATCGCAACTCGGTGAACGGCTGCTGCTGCGCACAACACGCAAACTCAGCGTCACCGAATTTGGCCAGCATGTCTTGCAGCACGCGCAGCATGTGCAGGAAGAAGTCGATGCAACTCTGGCGCTGACCCAGCATCGCCAGGCCGAACCATCGGGACGCCTGCGGGTTTCGATGCCCGCCGATTTTGCGAATCAGGAAATGAGCCAGTTTTTATCTGCGCTGATCGCTGCGCATCCGGCGATTGCGTTTGAAATTGATTTGTCGCCGCGCCGTGTTGACCTGATCGGCGAAAACTATGATGTCGCGATCCGCGCCGGCGATCTGCCGGACGATGCCTCGCTCGCAGCGCGCCGCCTGGCGGTATTCACAGTCGGCCTGTATGCGTCGCCCGCGTATATCGCGCGGCATGGCATTCCTAGCGAACCGGAAGCGCTGATGGAACACGATGCCTTGCTCCTGCTGGCGCGCAATGGCGAAGCAACGCCGTGGAAACTGAGCCGCAATGAAGAAAAATGGGAAGGCATTCCACCCGGACGCGCCAGTGCAAATTCGCCGGAACTGCTGACCCGCCTCGCGCGCAACGGCGATGGCATCATCATGCTACCGGATAATTTTGCCGAATGTTATGTGAAGTCGGGCGAACTGATGCGCATCCTCGGCGACTGGCAATCGCCGGATATCAAACTGTGGGCCGTGTTCCCCGGCCGCCGTCTGATGCCAGCGCGCACCCGCGTTTTTCTGGATGCCTTGCAACAGCAATTTGCCGGGGCTTGTCCGCCGAAAACTTAGTCTAAAAATACACAAAAAACCTGAAAAAATGAGGTTTCAAGGGGAGTATATGGCAATTTTGCCTTTATCTCCTTATAAACAAAGGGCTGTTAAAAATACTCCCCCCAGTATATTTTCACTCCTGACACTGAAAATAACTGAGCCTGTGAAACGATCAACGATTCACAGGCTCATATTGTGCAAAATTTCCCCTACGCAAAAAACACGGGGCGGCAGATCAGTCAGCCAAATGCGCTCAGCGGCTCATGCCCTTTAACATTCCCAACACACTGCCCAGCGTATCGCCCATCGCATTGCCTTCAGGCACAGTGCCGTCCGGGGTTAACTTGTCGACGACCTGAGGCAACAGCTCGGCCAGATGACCTGACACTTCCTCAGTGGAAAACCCAAATTTTTCAGCGATCGCCTGCACCTGTTCACTGCCAAGTACTGACTGCAACTGCTCAGCAGATATCGGTAGATTTTCACCGGTTGCGACCCACGAGGAAACCACGCCACCCAGCCCTTTTTCCTGAAATATGGTGATCAACCCGCTCAGACCGCCAATCTGCGGATTATTCATCAAACCGCCTATCGCCTCCAACAACCCCGCATGCGGCGTTGCGCCTGCCTGACCGGACTGCGTCAACGAGCCCAACACCTGTCCTGCGATTGAATCGAATAATCCCATCATCATCTCCTCAACTAAGCTACTAAACGCCTGAATGCCCATACATTCAGGATCTGACCAGATTTCCTTGCTTAGTATAAGCACAGATCAGCCAAATGAGCAGTAATTGGTTTCAGATCAGTTTCGGAACCGCATTACAAACAATGCTGACACTGGCGGCTGACAAGTGAACACGACGACACGCGCCCGACGAATACGATCTGCACCAAAACCTCAGCTTCTGGCTGGCAACAAAGTTCCGCTGACTTCGCCGAAACCTATGCGTGGCAGGCCTTGTTTTTGCGTCCAGCCGCGCAGGATGATGGTGTCGCCATCCTCCAGAAACAGCCTTTGTTCACCATTGTTCAGTGCAATCGGCTTTTTGCCGCCTTCGGTCAGTTCCAGCAGGGAACCTGCTTCTTCCGGTGCCGGGCCGGATTGGGTGCCGGAGCCGAGCAGATCGCCGGGATTGAGGTTGCAACCATTCACCGTGTGATGCGTGACGAGTTGCGCGACCGTCCAGTAAGAGTCGCGGAAATTCGATGTGGACAGGCGTTGCGGCGCGGCGCCGTCCGCCCGCATTTTTTCAGTTTGCAGCAAAACTTCGAGCTGAATATCAAACGCTCCGCTGTCGCGCAGATCGGGTGCGTCCAGATACGGCAAAGGTTGCGGGTCAGCTGCATCGCGTTGCCATGCCTGACGATATGGCGCCAGTGCTTCCAGCGTCACGACCCAGGGTGAAATCGTGGTGGCAAAATTCTTCGCAAGGAAAGGGCCGAGCGGCTGATATTCCCAGGCCTGCACATCACGAGCAGACCAGTCGTTCAACAAGCACAGGCCAAACACATGCGCTTCGGCCTGATCCATGCCAACCACATCGCCCAGCGCGTTACCCTGACCAATGAAAATGCCGATTTCAAGTTCGTAATCCATGCGCTTGGCCGGACCGAATACCGGTGTCTCTGCTGTCGGCGGTTTGGTTTGCGCGACCGGGCGACGAAATTGCTGGCCGGACACGCCTATCGACGAAGCGCGTCCGTGATAGCCGATCGGCACCCATTTGTAGTTCGGCAGTAAAGGATTATCGGGACGGAATAATTTGCCGACGGCGGTAGCGTGATGCAGCGAGGTGTAAAAATCGGTGTAATCGCCGATCTGCGCAGGTAAGGCATATTCCGCCGCGCTTTGCGGTAGCAGACAGTTTTGCAATGCCGCCAGATGTTTCGCATCAGCCCGTAATACACGTGATAAAGCCAGACGCAGTGCCGACCAGACCGGCGCGCCAAGTGCCATCAGCGCGTTCAGATGTGGTGCATTGACTGCCGCCGTAAAATGCCCGCCCTGCAATTCGGTATAGCCTGCAAATGCGTGTATTGCATGGGCTGCGGCCAGATCAAGAATCTGGTCACCGATCGCCACACCAATGCGGAAAGCCTGATGGCTGCCGTGGCGGCGAAATACGCCGAAAGGCAGATTCTGGATAGGAAAATCACTGTCAGGCTGATTCGCTGATACAACCCAGCTGCGCAGCTCGGGACTGTGGGTTTCATTCAATTGTATCGTCATGATGATGCTGTCTTTCACGCTTATTTTTACGCTTATTTTTACACTTATTGCGGATTGAAATTTTTTCTGATGCCTTGCCAGCATTGGTAATAATCCGCCTGCAATTGCGGCGAAGTCATGGCGGCGCGGGTCGGTTTGATGATGTTACGCGTTTCTATCATGAACGCCATCGTATCGGCGACTTTGTGCGGTGTGCTGGTGTCAATATTGCTGGCTTTTTCAAATGTCGCCGCATCCGGCCCGTGACCACTCATGCAGTTGTGCAGACTGGCCCCGCCAGGTCGGAAACCGGTCGATTTCGCATCGTACTGACCATGAATCAGCCCCATGAATTCACTCGCGATATTGCGATGGAACCAGGGCGGACGGAAGGTATTTTCCGCAGCCAGCCAGCGCGGCGGGAAAATCACGAAATCGATGGTATCAACGCCGGGCGTATCGCTGGGCGATTGCAGCACAAGGAAAATCGACGGATCAGGATGGTCGTAACTGATCGAACCGATGGTGTTGAAATGGCGCAGATCGTATTTGTACGGCGCGAAATTGCCATGCCAGGCGACCACGTCAAGCGGCGAATGGTCGATGTTTGCCGACCACAGATTGCCACTGAATTTGGCCAGCAATTCAAAATCACCTTCCTTATCTTCATACCAGGCGACCGGCGTCTGAAAATCGCGCGGATTGGCGAGACCATTCGAACCAATCACGCCAAGATCAGGCAAGCGGAACATGCTGCCAAAATTTTCGCAGACATAGCCACGCGCCTCGCCATCCGGTAACTGCACCTGAAAACGGATGCCGCGCGGAATCACGGCGATCTCTTGCGGCTCAATATTCATGAGGCCCAGCTCGGTGCGTATATGCAGGCGTCCTTGCTGCGGAATAATCAGTAATTCGGCATCTGCGTTGTAATAGAAACGCGTGCTCATGTCGCAATTCGCCGCATACAGATGAATTGCGCAGCCGCTCTGCGCATCGGCAGAACCATTGCCCGCCATCGTCAGCCAGCCATCAATAAAATCGGTGGGTGTCTGCGGCATGGGTTGCGGGTCCCAGCGCAGTTGATTCGGTGTCGACGGCATCTGACTGAAATCATTCGTCATATTGCCATTGCTGACTTGATGAAACGGCTGATGCATCGCTGCCGGGCGTATGCGATACAACCACGAACGGCGGTTTGCGTGGCGTGGTGCGGTAAACGCTGTGCCGGAAACCTGTTCGGCATACAAACCGTACGCACATTGTTGTGGTGAATTCTGGTGTTCCGGCAACGCACCAGCCAGTGTTTCGGTGGCAAATTCGTTCGCGAAACCAGTCTGGTAACGAAGGATATCTTGCATGCTCATAGCGCCATCCTGTCAGAAAATAGGGGAATTTCCGGCACTCTACTGCACGCAGGTGTTTTTTACGATATAAATACAGAAATACAGACCATTCATCAAATCAATAATAAGAGACACGCATGATAGAAGCCAAGGATATCGACCTGAATCTGCTGGTGGTGTTTCAGCATATTTTTGAAAGCAGACAGATTTCGCTGGTGGCGCGTCAGCTTGGCCTGTCACAACCGGCGGTCAGCAATGCGCTGGCAAGGCTGCGCCGCAGTTTTGATGATGAACTGTTTGTGCGTACTGCCAACGGTATGCAGCCAACGCCACGCGCCGAACAGCTGGCGGATTCCGTCACACTCGCACTCAGCCATATCACGCAGGCGCTGAATAGCGAAAATAGCTTTGACGCAGCCAGCTCGAAACGCCACTTCACCATCGCCATGACGGACGTGGGGGAAGTCTATTTCATGCCTTTGCTGGTGGAGGAATTGCTGCGGCGAGCACCGCAGATACAAATATCGACGGTACGTGCCGGCAGTATTGACCTGAAAACAGAGATGGAATCGGGTCGGGTCGATCTGGCAATCGGCGCGTTTGATGATTTATCGGATGCCTGGTTTCAACGCCGTTTATTCCGGCAAAACTATGTCTGCATGTTGCGGCAAACGCATCCGCTGGTCGGCAAGCCGTTGGAAATGAAGGAATTTGTCGCGGCACACCATCTGATTGTCGCTTCGCAAGAAGAGCCGTACATCAGTATTAATCAACGTCTGGAAAAAGCGGGCATTAATCCCAAAGCACAGTTTCAGGTGCCGCACTTTGTTGCTGTTCCGTATATCGTCAGCAGTAATGATTTGCTGGTAACCGTGCCGCGTAAGCTGGCAGAACGGGCCGCTGCCCCTTTTGGTTTGACGTATATCAAGCCGCCGCTGCGTTTGCCGGCGCTGCAAACAAATCTGTTCTGGCACCGCCGCTATCACCAGGACACCGGTAATCAATGGCTGCGCCAGTTTATTTGCGAACGTTTTGTCGAAACGGAAACGCTCAGTTGAAAATACTTCACCGCAAAACTGAAACGTTTTCCCCCATCAGACAGTCAATTTCCCCTACACTTTTGCCTATTCATTAGTCCACCGGAGAATCAGCATGCCCGTCATTACCTGTGTAGAAGATTTACGTTTACTCGCCAAAAAGCGCGTACCGAAAGCATTCTATGACTACGCGGACAGCGGTTCGTACACGGAAAGCACGTATAAAGCGAATAGCAGCGATCTGGCTGCAATCAAGCTGCGCCAGCGCGTCGCCATCAATGTGGATCAGCGCAATACGCGCACCACGATGATAGGTCAGGAGGTGACGATGCCAGTCGCCATCGCACCGACCGGGCTGACCGGTATGCAGTGGGCGAATGGCGAAATGCTGGGCGCGATTGCGGCAGAAAAATTCGGCATTCCGTTCACCCTGTCCACCATGAGTATCTGCTCAATTGAAGATGTTGCCAGCGTGACCACCAAACCTTTCTGGTTTCAGTTATACGTGATGCGCGACCGTGGTTTCGTGAAAGAAATGATACAGCGCGCCAAAGCCTGCAAATGCTCGGCGCTGGTGTTGACGCTGGATCTGCAAATTCTCGGTCAGCGTCACAAGGATTTAAAAAACGGTATGTCGGTGCCGCCAAAACTGACACTCGCCAATATTCTGGATCTGGCGACCAAGCCTTCGTGGGCACTGCGCGCACTGGCCGGGCGTAAAACCTTCGGTAATCTGGTCGGTCACGTTAAAGGCGGCGATGGCATCCTGACCCTGAGCCAATGGACGGCCAGCCAGTTTGACCCGACCCTGAACTGGGACGATGTGGCCTGGATCAAAAAAGAATGGGGCGGCAAGCTGATCCTGAAAGGCATACTGGATGTCGAAGATGCCAAACTGGCAGTGGCTGCCGGGGCCGACGCGATTGTCGTCAGCAATCACGGTGGCCGCCAGCTCGATGGGGCAATGTCGTCGATTGAAGCCTTACCGGCGATTGTGGATGCCGTCGGTCATCAGACCGAAGTCTGGTTTGACGGTGGCGTCCGCACGGGTCAGGATATTCTGAAAGCCACGGCACTCGGAGCGAAGGGCAGCATGATAGGCCGCGCGTTTCTGTATGGTCTGGGTGCGATGGGTGAAAAAGGCGTCACCACGATGCTGGAAATTTTGCAAAAAGAGCTGGATGTCAGCATGGCACTGACCGGCACCAAAGATATCCGCGAAGTGAATCTGAGCAATATCATCCGCAAGTAAATTGAATCAAGTGTCATAAAAAAAGCATGGAAAAATTCCATGCTTTTTTTTGCGTATCAGAATAAACGTTGTGCTTATGCTGCTTGTGACTGCACCAGTTGCAGGTTGTCGCCATCAATCAGAATACGGCGTGGTTTGTAGGCTTCCGGCACTTCGCGCACCAGCTCTATGCTCAGCAAACCGTTATCCAGACGTGCGCTGACCACTTTCACGTGATCGGCAAGACGGAAACGGTGTTCAAAATCGCGTGAGGCGATGCCACGATGCAGATAGTTTTTCTGGGTTTCATCTTTTTGCTTGCGACCGACGATTTTCAATGTGTCGCGTTCGGTTTCGATATCGAGTTCGCTGCGGTCAAATCCCGCCACCGCCATCGTGATGTTGTATTTATCTTCTGCAATCAGTTCAATATTATATGGCGGGTAACTCGGTGCAGCATCATTGCGCTGCGCGTCATCAAATAACTGTGCGAGACGGTCAAAACCAATCGCAGAACGATACAGAGGGGCAAAGTCAAAATTACGCATGGTGATATCCTTTTTTATAGAAGCGATATAAATAATTTCCGCAGACCTCAGGTGAGCATCTGCTGAGTCAAAGATAGGGTGCGTCAAAAGCTTTTCAAGAGAAAAATCTGCATCTATTTTTTTCGTGACCCGAGACGTGATGATTCTCTACAATAGCGGTTTCGACGCTCTTGAAATCACCTAAGACCGTCACTATTTACCTCGACCTCATTTTTAAGGAACACCGTGGCAAAGCTTTATTTCAGATATTCCGCCATGAATGCAGGAAAATCGACCGCACTTCTGCAAGTCGCGCACAATTACGAAGAACAAGGCCAACAAGTTTGTTTATACACGGCCGCGATTGACCATCGCTACGGCCAGGGCAAAGTTACTTCGCGCCTGGGCCCACAACGTGATGCTGCCGTATTTGATGCCGTTTTTGATTTTTTTAAAGAAGCGCCGCAAGTCAGTTGTGTGCTGGTCGATGAAGCACAGTTTTTATCTGCCGATCAGGTGAAGCAATTGCATCAGCTCGCGCATGTGCGCGGTGTGCCGGTCATTTGCTATGGCCTGCGCAGTGATTTTCTGGGTGAACCATTTACCGGCTCCACATATTTACTCGCTCTTTCAGACACGATAGAAGAACTCAAAAACATCTGTAGCTGCGGCAAGAAAGCAACGATGAATATCCGCGTTGACGAGCAAGGCAAGCGCACCCGCAGCGGGGAACAAATCGATATCGGCGGCAACGAACGTTATCACCATGTCTGCGGTCGCTGTTTTTACAGTAACTAAGCCCAGAATAATGAAGTTTTCACTGACTACGCAAGCCGCGTAGCAACATATTTCAGCGCAAAACTTCCGGAGATGGCAGCGGTTTTACAACCATGACAAAGACCGCCGGCCATCTCTTTTTTCTTTTCCCAGCGCATCGGAAGCGCAGATATTTCAGCTGACGAATAGAGTAAACACCCTAGTACCAATGTCATCACGATGACATATCCACCCCCTAGTCTTTCTGGTTTTTAGCTTGTTGTTGCGTGCTGCTTTTCGCGTACGCCAGCAATATGGTCTGACGCAGCATCGTCTGTCACATCGACGCATGACATCTGGCTCTTTGTATGTTCATGCGATACGTCAACAGCAGTCTGCTCAACCGCCAACTCCAGGGAGATGAAATTGGATAGACGACAGTTTTTGAAATACAGCGGCTTTTTATCAGTATCCGTCGCCACCGGCAGTCTGAGTGCCTGCGGCGGTAGCAGCAGCGTTGCCAGCGACCAATCTGAATTGCCATTGGCCACCGGCGCAAGCTGGAAATTCCCGCAAAGTGTCGCTTCCGGTGACCCTCGTCCTGACAGCGTTATCCTGTGGACACGTGTGACTCCGGCATCGCTGGGTGTCGCAGCAGTCGCGCCAACGGGCAACGATGTTGCAATACGTCTGATCGTGACAGCCACAGATAACACGGCTCTGCTCGGCAGCAATGCAGCACTGACTGGCACGACTGTCGTCGATACCCGTTTGTCTGTCCTTGCCAGCTTCGATAACACAGTTCGCAATAAAGTGACCGGCTTGCAGCCAGGTCAGACTTATTTCTATCAGTTTATCGCCGGTGATGTGCGCTCGAATGTCGGCCGCGTCAAAACAGCGCCAGCAGCCAATGCAGATGTCGCCCAATTACAGTTCGCCTATCTGACTTGCCAGGATTGGAGCGTTAATCACTGGGGTGCGATGGACTACATCGCCAAAAATGAAAACCTCGATTTCATCATTCACCTCGGCGACTATATTTATGAAACAGTCGGTGCGGCATTCCAGACAGGGAATGCAGAAGCGCGCCACACCGCATTGCAATTACCTGATGGTACCGCATTGCTGAATGCCGACGGCACGACCGGTAAAGCCAAATATGCAACCACGCTTGCTGATTACCGCTACCTCTACAAAATGTATCGCAGCGACCCACGTCAGCAAGCAATACACGAACGTTTCGCCTATATCGCGATCTGGGACGATCATGAGTTTTCTGATGATGCCTGGAAAGATGCCGTCACCTACGAAAACAACAGCCTAGATTCAAGCGGCAATAATATTCACCAGACCAGCCGCCGCCGTACAGCGAATCAGGCATGGTTTGAATTCATGCCAGCCGATGTCAGTCTGGATGCGGCCAATACCGGCTTCCAGAATATTCAGATTTACCGTGACTTCCAGTTCGGTAAGCTGATGCAACTGGTAATGACTGATGAACGCTTGTATCGTTCCGATCATATCGTCCCGGAAAGTCTGTTCAACCCAGCGACAGGTAAAGCGTTGAACAGCAGCATGGGCACACGTTATGTGGTGCCACAAGATGTTTTCAATCTGGTGGAAGCACAAAAAATTACCGCCGCCACTGCCATGACCGGCGATCCATTGTCGGATGTCAGTATGTTGGGTAAAACCCAGCGCGACTGGTGGAAAAACAAAATGCAGACTTCGACCAATACCTGGAAAATCTGGGGTAATGAAGTCTGCCTGATGCGTATGGGTCTGAATGGTACAGATGCGATCGCAACACTGCTTGCGCTGAATTCCATCTCCACACTGGCGACGAATATCACCACTGCGCTGAGTAATCCTGCACTCGGTGGTAACGTGCTGGTCGCTGCGACGCTGGTGGCAGCAATGACTGCCGGTGCATCACAAGCTATTGCCAGTGCAGGCGCTGCAGCCATCGCGACGGCGGCTGCTACTGGCGGTAATCTTACCAGCGCCGCCACAACAGCAGGCCTGACTGCTGCGCAGGCAGGTATTGCCGTAGCCACGTTCAACGCCGCGAAAGCTGCTACGGCAGCGGGAACAGCAACGCAGATCGGCGCCGCTGCGCAAACCATCGCCTTTGGTTATATCAAACCGGATGTGCAGACCAACAAGCAAAATTCCAGCTTCGTCATCGCTTCCGGTCAGCAGGCCGCGCTGTCATCATTCTTCACGAAGTTTTTACTGAACTGCGATCAGTGGGATGGTTATAACAGCGAACGTAAAGCGCTGATGCAACATTTGCTGACGAATAAAATCAGTAACGTGGTCTCTGTGACAGGCGATATTCACGGCTTCTTTGCCGGCACCGTCAACGACGATTTTGATGCGCCGGGTGGCGGCACACCCGCAATGGTGGATCTGGTCAGCGCTGGCATCAGCTCCGACTCTTTCTTCACTTATATGAAAGATGGTGCAGGTTCGACAGGTCTGGCGACAATCATCTTTTACCCGCTGAGTATTCCTGTTCCGAATATCGGCACGATCACGATCAACGTCAACATGCTCGATTACACGATGGGCAAAGCAGCGCCGACGGTCGATGGTCTGCTGGAACAAATCCGCGTGCAACTGACAGGCGCACTGACAGCCAAAGGCGTACCTGAAGGCGCAACTCTGACCGGCACAGTCCAGGCAATTCTGTCCAGCCTGAAAACAAATAGCGACTTCAATACCAGCCTGCTGGGTTTGGCACAGCAACTGGCAACTCTCGGAAATAATCAGTGGATGAAGTACATCAATTCCGATGCACAGGGATACACGGTGGTGACATTAACACCGGGCAAACTGGTCGCACAGTTCAAGCAGGTGAATAAGCTGGTCAATAACGGTACGATGACAGCGCCGACAGATGTGATCGCCCGCATAACCACAGCCACCGTTAACAGTGGTACCAGCGCGGTCAGTATTGCGTAATCACTCGCAATAATTTCTGCCGGAAAATCAGGTGCCGGCTCTATGGCACCTGTCACCACCGCGGCAGTGATCAATAAAAACCGTTGTCTGGCACGATTACCAGACAACGGTTTTTTTTACTTATGTAGATTACTTACTTATTGCTGCCGTTACTGTTGATGTTCAAAAACGGAATCGCACCGCCAGTTGTGGTCGGCAGACGACCATCCCATTTCTCTATCGCTTTTGCCTGATTTTCGGTCTCACGCAGACGCAGCAACTCAGGTGTCACTTGCTGGCGTTGTAAAGCCAACGCTTCCGCTTCAGCACGCGCACGCGACACTTTCTGTTTGGCCTCGACTTCGATACGTTGCAAATCGCGTTCCGCTTTCATTTTTAACTGATCTGCGGTCGTTTTCGCTTCAATCGCTTCGTTGAATGTACGGCTGAAATTAAAGTTGACGATGGAAAATTCGTCGACCACCAGACCGTGTCTGGCCATACGTTCTTTAAGCGCGACAATAATTTCATCACGAACCTGAGAGCGACGGGAAATCAGCTCTTCTGCAGTAAATCGTGCAGTCACCGCTTTCACGGCTTCCTGAACACTGGGGATAATGATGCGCTCACCCGGCTCATTACCGAGGTCACGGAATACAGAAACAACGGCATCAGGTCTGACGTGGTAATTGATCGCAATTTTTGTATGAACGGTTTGCAGATCTTTCGAAGCGGCATCGCCGTCACCCTCGCCTTTTTGTATCGCCACCGACACTTTATGCAAGCGTTGCGCGATCGGCCAGACGAAGTGGATACCTTCGCTATACACTTCATCAGACGGCTTACCAAACGTCGTTAACACACCGCGATGCCCCGCTTGTATCGTGGCAAAGGGATTCAGAACCAGTAACAGCAAAATCACAATAATGACGGACGCAATAGCAGGAATATTTTTCATGATGTCTTTATCTCGTTATTGAAAAAACATGCGAAGTATAGATTCAAGATTTGCAAATGACCGTGGTAATTTTTTCAAAAAAATACCACTGTCGTAATTTCGCCGCAGTTTGTGCAACAATGCCGGCTCCACCAGACCGCTTCATCAACGCATGCCACGTCCGCATTCCAGCTCCGCGCAACAATCCAGCAAACTCCATCCGCGTAATCGCCATCAGGGGCGCTATGACTTCACCCGGCTTGTCGCGGGCGACAGCGCATTAGCAGGATTTGTGACGTGTAATGACTACGGTGAATCCAGCATCGATTTTGCTGATCCGGCAGCCGTAAAAGCGCTGAACCGCGCTTTACTGAAAAATGATTACGGGATTCAAGAATGGAATATTCCGGAACAGCAGCTTTGCCCACCGGTGCCGGGTCGCGCTGATTACCTGCACTATCTGGCGGATTTGCTGATATCGACGAATAAAGGTGTGCTCCCGAAAAAAAATTTACTGAGTGTGCTCGATATCGGCACGGGTGCGAATGGCATTTATCCTCTGATCGGTGTCAGCGAATACGGCTGGCAATTTACCGCGAGCGACATCAATCCGGCATCGCTGGCGAATGTACAACGCATACTCGATGCAAACCCCAAGCTCGCTGCCAAAATCAGCCTGCTTCTGCAACCATCGGCAAACGCTATTTTCAAGAACATCGTGGGGGAAGATGATTGGTTTGATCTCAGCATGTGTAATCCACCTTTTCACGCATCTATGGCGGAAGCACAGGCTGGCACGCAACGAAAATGGAATAATCTCGGCAAGGCAAAGCTCGCCGATGCAACTGCTCCTACCCTGAATTTCGGTGGCCGCGATGCGGAACTGTGGTGCCCTGGCGGTGAATTTGCTTTTATCGAGCGCATGATCAACGAAAGTGCTGGTATACCAGGACGATGCTTCTGGTTCACCACACTGGTATCAAAATCAGAAAACTTACCTGCGCTGAAAACCGCACTCAAGCGGGTTAAGGCGCTGGAAATCAAAGAAGTTGCCATGAGTCAGGGCAATAAACAAAGCCGTTTTCTGGCATGGACTTTTTTGACGCCTGCGCAACAAGCCGCCTGGAAAAAATTACGCTGGTGAACGCCTGACGAAATTCTGTGATGCCAGGCGCCATTCCATTTACACGATACCGGAGACTGATAAAAGCGATCAGAAATCAGCATCAGAAGGCCATTGTTTTTTTCTGAGACAGCCTTATGTAAAGTGAATAAAACAAGCGTGTGCGGCTGATGCATGGGTTGAGACGTTGCGTATTCAATTTCAGCACTTGTTTCCATTGACGTTATGCCTGCGGCCTGTGTGCCTTCTGCAAAAAGTGTCGGCTAATGCGACAATGTTACGCGCGAGCCGCATTTGTCATGTCCCTGAAACAGTCGTCAGGCACATTGAGGCGTCAATAAAACCACTACGCGGTAGTACGAATTTGAGGGATATCAACAAGCTGCAAAAAAATAAAGCTGACGACAATTATTTTCCGGGAACAGAAAAAATAAAAATGATGTTTTTATTAATACCTGTGTAAAAGAAAAATAGCTTAATTCAGATTATTTCCCTCCCTTTGTCGTCTAGCTGTATGCAAAATCATAAAAATGATGCTAATGACAATTTTTTTGCACTTAAATTTGCTGTTTTTTTAGGCATAAATGTGAAGATTTGCGAGACGAAATTATTCACAGCGCATAGCTAGCCTGGCTTACAATCTGGGGCGCTGTTATTTTATAAAATAGCTTTGTGAACATATTTGACAAACTTATGTTGAATAACAGCCTCACTCAGTAACGAGATTTCGCCATCGGGTGCGACTTACAGCTCAATGTGTCAAGGATTGCAATGAAACGAGTAGATGATTTCCGCCTGAAGTTAGGCAAAGATGAACTGGTTCCCATCATGATAGGCGGGATGGGTGTCGATATTTCGACTGCGGAGCTGGCGTTAGTTGCCGCCCGTCTGGGTGGTATCGGCCATATTTCTGACGCACTGGTGCATGATGTGTCGGATCGCCGCTTTGGTACCAGCTACATCAAGGAAAAAACCAAATTCTACAAATACAACATCAACAATACCGACAAGACGAATATCAAATTCAATCTTGAGGATCTGGCAGCGGCGACACGTCTGCACATTGGTCGTACGATGGAAGCCAAACAAGGCTCGGGCATGATCTTTGTGAACTGCATGGAAAAGCTGACCATGAACGGCCCGCGTGAAACGCTGAAAGTGCGTCTGGAAGCAGCACTGGATGCGGGTATTGACGGCATCACGCTGAGCGCTGGTCTGCATCTGAGCTCCTTCGGTCTGATGGCAGATCACCCGCGTTTCCGTGAAGCCAAGCTCGGCATCATCGTCTCGTCAGTCCGCGCCTTGCAGTTATTCCTGCGGAAGAACGCAAAATTAGACCGTCTGCCTGACTACGTGATCGTTGAAGGTCCGTTGGCGGGTGGTCATCTGGGTTTTGGTGATGACTGGGCCGCATTCGATTTACAGACGATAGTGACCGAAGTGTCTGAGTATCTGAAAGCGGAACAACTGGATATTCCTATCATTGCAGCGGGCGGTATTTTTACCGGCAGCGATGCCGTTTCCTTCCTCGAAAACGGTGCCTCCGGCGTACAGGTGGCAACCCGTTTCACGGTGACGAAAGAATGCGGTTTGCCGGATAGTGTCAAGCAGGAATACTTCAAAGCCAGCGAAGAAGATATTGAAGTCAATCATATTTCACCGACCGGCTACCCTATGCGTATGCTAAAAAATACGCCAGCAATTGGCGATGGCATTCGCCCTGGCTGTGAGTCGTATGGTTATCTGCTGGATGCGAATGGCAATTGCGCTTACATCACGTCATACAACCGTGAAGTTGCGCTGCATCCAGATGCAAAAAAAATCTCCGTCATGGACAAGACCTGCCTGTGTACCCACATGCGTAACTTCAATTGCTGGACTTGCGGTCAGACCACGTATCGTCTGAAAGACACTACGCGCAAACTGGCGGATGGCACTTACGAGATCCTGAGCGCCGAACATGTGTTCCGTGACTATCAGTTCAGCACCGATAACAAGATCGCCTTACCTGACGCATTGCCTGAATAAGTAACACCTGCTCCAACGCTAAACGCCAGTGCTCTCCTGACTCGCAATCAGAAAACACTGGCGTTTTTTTATAAGCTCAGTCCGTCAACAAAAGGTACCCTGTTTTAGTCCGAGCGGGTCTTGATTGAGTACCTAAGCCAACTATATTGACTATGCTGACTATCAACATTTTCATGATCTACTCTCAATATTGATGCGGCTGACAGCGCACAATACTGCTGTCAGCCGCATCAATACTGGTACTCTGGATACAAATCAACGCGCTCTTCAGAAATACCAATAACCGTCATTCACCCATTGCGTCAGCGCTTTGACGAAAGCGGCGTGCTGCAAACCTTGTTCCAACGCAGCCTGACTGAGACTGTCTTCATCGCACAGCGCCAGCACGGTCGCACTGCAATCTGCGCCAAATTCATACCGCTCGCCGTTGACATAGCAAATCCCCTGACTGATGCTGTCGTCAAGATAGAAACAACGCAAGCCACCTGTGCGAATCAGATCGGTTTGCTGCAAATTCTTGCGTAACTCGGTTTCATTGATAGGGAAATCCAGCACCTGTAAATCGAGTTCGCATTTGGTTTTCGATAAATGGCAGCCGACAAAATTCATCATGATTTCGTCATCATTCAGTATCGTCTGCATTTGCTGTTTAATCAGTGCAAAGTCACCAGCGTTAATATGCCCCTGATGCTGATGCATACGGCGTTGCGGATCACTGATCAGGGTGCCACCGAGTTCATTGTCGATCAGATAGTCCGCCAATCCACTCAGCATATCGCTGGCTGATTTGCTGCGAAAGCCCACTGAAAAACTCATGGAACTCTCAAGTGACACGCCATCATGTGGAAAACCGGGTGGAATATAGAGAATATCACCCGCAGTCAGCACCGCGTCTATCATGGGCTCGAAAGGATCGGTATGTAATAAAGCGGCGTGCGCAGCGAATTGACGATGGTTACCGCGATCACCGACGCGCCAGCGACGGCTGCCTGAGCCCTGACAGATAAACACATCATACAAATCGATGTGCGGCCCGACACCACCGCCCGGCGCGGCAAAGCTGATCATCACATCATCGAGTCGCCATTTCGGGATGAAGGAAAATGCCCTTACCAGGCTGGCGACTTCCGGCGACCAGTGATCAACCGCCTGCACCACCAGCGTCCAGTCGCGCTCACCAAGATGTTCGTAACTTTCAAACGGGCCATTTTCGGCCTGCCATTTTCCGGATTGTCTGTAAATCAGACGAGAATCTATCTGCGACTCACATGCCAGCCCCGCCAGCTCATTCGGTGAGATCAGATCGCTGAATGCAGGAAAGCCCTGACGTATCAGTACCGGTTTTTGCTGCCAGTAATTAGCTAAAAAATCATCGAGAGAAAATTCACTGAGCGTGAGGGTTAACATGGCAAAAATGAAGATAAGTAAGTAAAACTGTCTTGTAGCATGAAGAATCTCAGCCTCATACCGGACAGATCAAACTTTTGGCAGAAAACCCGTTTGCCTCAGCTTCAAGCGGCGTGAATGGCACAAATCAGCACCCGCGCCGACGCTGCATTGACTCTGATCAAGAAAATTTACCAACGTGCGAAATGTTCCTCCGTCACGCCTGCTAACTGGCTGACAGGTCGTGGGCTGGCATCTGCATGCGCCTTGACCCAGCCGCTGAAGCGTCCCACCGGTTGTTGATAGCGACTCGCGGCAATCAGCAGATTCTTGTTTTCACTGCGCACACCTTCCGGTTGAAAATACAAATCCAGTAAGCCATCGCTGGTGTGGATATGCCACGGTGCCAGCACATTCGCAGAGTCATATTCAAAGTGAGCGCTGCTCAGAGAAATCAGTTGCCCGTCCAGCCACAAAGCATTTTCCTGATCGCCGAAATAGCCGGATTGTAGATTGAACCCCATCTCCAGACTGTGTGCCGACGCCCATAACCAGCGTGTTTCACGCGCCAGAAAACCATTGCTGTGATCAACACTGCCACAGCCACCGGCAAGGCTGAAACAATGTTGTCCGACGTTCACCTCTCCGCTCAAGCACATTCCGCCAGATTTGACTGTGGCATGCACACTGCCACCGATGACGTTGCCAACCGCCAGTAATTCTGGTGCGGCATCAGCCAAATGTAATTCAGCGTCGATCTGGCAATCGCGAAACGACACCTGAATACGGTAAGCATTGTTGGCGGGCTGATGATGAAAATGTAGCCGCTGCCCGGGAAAACGAAACCAGCTTTCAGCGCCGATAGTCGGGTGCGAATTCAGATACGCAGTCAGCCCGGGTATGCCATCCTGCGAAAATTCTGCCAACAGCTTTTTTTGCTGGCGATCAAACACATAAGCGAATGCGGTATTGGTCCAGCCAACATCCACAATCGCGATCCCGCAGAATATCTGATCCGTCACCAGTGCAGCATACTGCCAGTGCTTGTGATGAAAGCGTCGCCATACGACACCGCGCCGGAAAGGCGCCGCAAGCGCAGACCAGTCAATCACAGAGACGGCTCCGGCAAATTTTCCGGTATGAACCTGACCAAACGCATCAACCAGCGCATCCGGCGCCGTTGGCAACGTTGGAAAATCAGCTGGCTGAGAAGTAGTTGACATGATGTTTTTGTGAGAGATTTTCCATGCATTGTCCGATAATCCGGCACTGTCGAATATCAAAATCAGACGATCTGTTGCATCAGGCTCATTAATTCTGCACTTACCTGCGTGAGTGGCATCGGAAATACGAAAGACGAGCTACACAGTTCAGGTCACATCAGAAAGCGCTGATCCCCTATACAATGGCGGGCTATATACGCACCAACTGAGTCAGATTTTGAGCCTACTTGCAAGCCCTCTTGCCTTCGTCGACCTGGAAACCACAGGCACCATCGCAACCCGCGACCGTATCACTGAGATCGCTATCGTCACGTTCGACGGCGAGCACACAGAACGCTGGTCACAACTATTAAACCCCGAAGCAGTAATACCGCCCTTTGTTGAGCAACTGACTGGCATCAGTAATGCGATGGTCGCTGATCAGCCTGTGTTTGCCAATATTGCAGAGGACGTTTTGCAACGCCTGCAAGGACATATCTTCGTTGCGCATAACGCGCGCTTTGACTATGGATTTTTGAAAAATGAATTCAAGCGCCTTGGTCTCACTTTCAGAGCGACGGTGCTGTGTACGCTGAAACTATCGCGCCAGTTGTTTCCGCAATTTGCCAAACACAATCTGGATTGTCTGATCGAGCGCCATCAGATCAGCGCTGGTGACAGGCATCGCGCCTTGACCGATGCCGATGCGATTTACCAGTTCTGGTGCGATCTACAGACGACTTTGCCCGCGCAAACCTTGCAGGCGGCGGTACAAGAACAAACAGCACGCCCCAGTCTGCCACCGCATCTGGATGCGGATATTGTGGAGCAACTGCCAAAAGGCTATGGCGTCTATCTGTTTTTTGGAGAAAACAGATTGCCAATTTATGTTGGCAAAAGTAATACCCTGCGCCAGCGGGTGTTATCGCATTTTTCTTCGGATCATGCGATTGCCAAAGAAATGAGCATCTCGCAGCAGGTGCGTGATATCGAGTGGATAGAGTGCGAGGGTGAAATTGACGCACTGATTACCGAAGCCAGACTGGTCAAAGAAATGCAGCCGACGCTGAATCGTCAGTTACGCCGCAACACAGAATTCTGCTCGTGGCGTCTGAAGGATATGGGTAGCGGCCTGTTACAACCACAACTCGTTTACGCCCGTGATCTGGATCTCGGCAGACAAGAGCAGTTATATGGTCTGTTTAAAAGCGGCGCCAGCGCCCGCGAATTTTTATTGCAGGCAGTGAAGCAATTTCAACTATGTGCCGCCACGCTGGGATTAGAAAAAGGCGGCGCAGGCAAGCCTTGTTTTGCGCGCCAACTGAAGCAATGCAAGGGAGCATGCGTCGGCGCAGAATCGCCACTGCAACATAATCTGCGGCTGGCAGAGGCGCTCGGGGCAATGAAATTAAAGGCATGGCCATTCTCTGGCCCCGCGATACTCAAAGAAGGCAATGTCCATCATGTGATCGAAGCTTGGTGCTATCTGGGCAAGGCGAAGAGTGAAGCGGATATTCAGGATTTGCTGACACGCGGCAAACCGCGTTTTGATCGTGATACTTACAGAATTTTGCTCAAGTATCTGAACAGGATGAAAGCCATCACCACAGACAGCCAAATTCAGGCTGAAGTCGGCTAGAAAAACGGGAAGTGAAAAAGAAACGGAGCACGGTCAGATGACCGCACTCCGGAACACTGTAATCAACTCTTAATTCAGCGCTGCTGCGGTTGATTTTTCACTTCCATCCGAAGGTAAGGCGGGAACGCCGATCAGCTTCATCAGCAAAGGATATACATCAACGTTGTCAAACGCGGGAATCACTGTATTTTTTTTGAATGCTGGCCCATTGGCAACGAAAGTCGCCGCCATTTCCGGTGCCGTATTGTCGTAACCATGCGCGCCGCCGTTCGTACGGTTTTTGATATTTTCCTCACCAAAAATCAGCCAACCTACGTCCGCCAGACAAACGATGGATGGCACTCGGGCATTGCTGCCAAAGTGGTAGCGCGCAGGGATATCGGCTTTCTTCCAGCATTCCATATGTTCATGTTTTTTCAACAGCTGTTGCTGTACAAGCGTCTCTTGTCCGGGGGCGACTTCAATGCCGGCGTAGGTTCCTGCTGTCACCACCTTAAAAATCGAAGATGGCAGGATTTTATTCAGATAAATAACCCGCTCTGCACTGGTGGCGGCCATCCCGTGATCCGACACCACTACAATATTGGCATGCACCTGACGCGAGCGCAGACCGGCCATCAGACGGCCGATCGCCACGTCAACGCTGGCAACAGCGTCTGTGGTGTGCTGATCATCCGGCCCGAATTCATGGCCTGCATGATCCACGTCATCAAAATACAAGGTCAGAAAGCCCGCTCTTTTTTCTGCTGGCTGATTGATCCAGCCGAGCAGCGTATCAACGCGTTTTTCTGGGGGTAAATTACCGTCAAATACGCGCCACTCTGTCGGCCGTATGCCATGAATGTCGGCTTCTGAGCCTGGCCAGAACATAGTGGCAGCACGGACACCATTTTTTTCTGCGGTCACCCAGACCGGCTCGGCCTGATCCCACCAACGACGATCGATGACGGCATCGCGGTTACCCAGACTGAAACGGACACCGGGAATTGCCGGATCTATCATCGTATTGCCAACAATACCGTGATGATCAGGCCGCAAGCCCGTCACCAGCGTGTAATGATTAGGAAAGGTAATCGAAGGAAATGAGGGCAGCATCTTTTCTGCACGCACACCGTCTGCAATTAAGGCATTCAGATTCGGCGTGACGCCGCGTTGCAGGTATTCAGGCTTAAAGCCATCGATCGATACCAGAATCACCGGCGGCCGTGCTGACTGCGCAGTCGCAGCAGAAACCGGCGTTTGCTTTACCGGTTGTACGCAGCCTGTAACACCAATGACCAATGCCGCGCAAACCGCCCGGATAAAGCCTTGTTGAGAAAAAATCTTAATCACATTTCACCTTAAAAAAAAGGGCAAGCTGCCCCGCATCAATTAATTTCCTGCCGAGATCAGTTGTAAAAATTGATCAAGAATATGGAAATGATCATCAAAAAACTGCTCTTCCATTGCACACAATGCGCTCACCGGAAACCATGCCGCCCGCGCAGCATCGTCGGCAGCAACAATCCCGGGCAATGTTGTCGATGGCAGATCAAAGAAATGCGCATGCGTAATCGTGCGTCCGCGCTGACTGCGGGCCGGGTGATCAAATACCCTGACATCAACCAGCGCCTTTTCGAGCTCCGGTTCGGATACCGCAAGATTCGTCTCTTCGATTAATTCTCGGATCGCACCTTGCAGTAAAAGTTCCTGCTGATCAAGGAAACCACCCGGTAAGGCCCATAAACCTTTGCCCGGAAACCCTCCGCGTTGCACCAATAAAATATGGTCGGCAACTTTCACCACGGCATCCACGGTACAAAATACCGGCGGATACGGCGCGGCTTTCCAGACATCCTGGTACTTCTGCAGTTGCCAGTGCTCTTGCCGCAGCCCAGCGTAGTCAGGTGTCAACACCCACTCACGGATAAAACGTAGTACAGACAAGGGCAGGAACGCTGCTACCGCATCCAAGGTCGCCGGTATATCTTCCGCTGCAAACAAGTGCTGCCGTATCTGCGTCGCGTCTGTTGCGACAACCCGCTCTGCCTCTATCCATTGCCATTGTGGGAAGTGCTGCAAATAATAGCTGGATGCATCTTTTACATAGCCGATCAGCGCGATCTGCAAAGCCGCATCACCCCGCCCGGCAATGGCTTGCGCAAGCTTGTTCTGCACGGCATTGGCCCAGCGCAGATCATCGTAGTAATCACGCACCGGAATAAAACTGACACGCGCCTGATCGGCCTCAGACAAACTTGCACTGATCATCGCCGCCCGTTCTTGCCAGGTGAACGGGTTCCTGACACTTCTGGCGCAAAACGCCGAGCCGAGCACAACGATCACCTTGTCCGCGTTCGACAGCGCAAGCGTCAATAAACTGGCATGACCTTGATGGAATGGCTGAAAACGTCCAATCAGGACAGCAACGTCAATATGATGCATAGTGACATCCTCAGATTGCAGGATGATGAAATACCTGCCGCAGGTAAGCCAGAAAGGTCTCGTCTGTGCAGAGCGTTTTACCGGCGGAATCCGATAACTTGGCAACTGGCTGACCATTGCATGACATGAGCTTCATGACGATATTCAACGGTGGGATTCCTGTATCGTTGGTCAGGTTGGTACCGATGCCAAAGGCAGGCATCGTACGATCAGCAAAGTGGCGGTAAATTCTGAACGCCGTATCAAAATCGAGTGCGTCGGAAAACACCAGACGCTTGGTTTTACCATCGATTCTGAGTTTCGCGTAATGCGCCAAAGCCTTTTCTCCCCAAACTATAGGGTCGCCGGAATCATGCCGCAAACCATCAAACAACTTGGCGAAATACAGATCAAAGTCAGCAAGAAAAGCATCCATACCAACGACATCGGTTAATGCAATACCGAGATCGCCGCGATACTCCTGCACCCAGTCTTCCAGCGCCGCTTTCTGAAAATCGCGCAAGCGCACACCAAAAGACTGATACGACTGCAAGTATTCATGCGCCATCGTTCCCATCGGTACGAGGTGATGTTTTTTAGCCAGATAGACGTTCGATGTGCCTTTGAAAAATTCCGGTACTTCGCGCGCCAGCGTAGTGATGACTTCATCATGCCAGGCTCCGGAAAAACGGCGGCGCACGCCAAAATCAGAAAACTCAAAAGGATGGAATTTTTTTGGTTCCTGCGCAAACGCCTGTAATTGTGAAAGCTTTGCAGCCAGTCGCCGCCTTGCTTCCGGCAACGTTGCATCGGTTTGCAAACGGCGGAAGTACAATTCATTGACGATGTGCAGCACAAAAATCTCGAAAGCCGAAACATGTACCTGCGGACCTGTGGCGACAATCTCCAGCTGCTCGCCATTGGTACTGACTTTGATGAACTTGCGCTGAAAATGAAACAGAGCCAGAAAATCGGTAAAGTCACTTTTGATGAAGCGTAAGGACCGTAAATAATCGAGTTCATCTTCGGTGAACTGTAATGAACACAAATGATCAAGCTCACGCTCAACATCGTCTTTTAATTCCGCCAACGGATAAATTGGCGTGTTTCTGCACACAAACGCGTATTCGGTCTGCGTATTCGGATGACTGTGCAGCAAAGCCTGCCACATCGTGAATTTATATAAATCGGTTTCCAGCAAGCTTTGTACAACTGGCTTCATTTGAAGTTCTTTACAGTAATTGATCGACACCAGCATGATGCTGGTGAATGACATTCAGCGCGCCTGATTCGCGATTAAATCGGACAATACATCGGCTGCGGTGGCAATCTGCACACCGCGTTGCTGCATATCGTGAAGGAAACCGGCATATTGCGCCTCAAACCCTGCTACCGGGCTGATGCAGTCACTCAGCAATACCAGCTTTGATAACTGCGTTGGGTCAAAGTGTTCAACGATGTGTTCTGTCGTCGCTTTGACGCAGTGGCTGCCCGCCTCACCCGCAATATAGATCTGATCAGCACTGGCCAGCCTGTCGATAAAGCTGCGGTTCAGCTGGGTTGCAGGGTCTTGCGGGTCCGGAACTTCTGCCATCACCGCGGAATAATGTTCAGTCCAGGGATTGCTGCCTTTGATCAGCTTCATCGCAACGCGACTGCCCGTCTCTTCCCAACGACCATAAGCTGTTCGCACATCCGCATGAACATTATGTCCCCAGCTACCGATTTCGCAATGCACCGGCCACACCATCAGTTGATACCGCCCGTTTGTTTCCAGACTTTCCAGATACGCGAGTGTGCGTGGCAGTGATTGCGATTGCCGTGGCAGATAGCGCCCGGCCCTGACATCCTGCGCGGAAATCACGGTAAACGGTGCAATCGCGTTTCCGCTGGCATCCATCCAGAAAGGCGGATGTGCGATGTCATACCTATGATGGGAATCCAGTGTGATACTGATGTCAGACAAACCTGCACCAGCACGTTCTATGAGCTCTGCAATTCGCAACATATCGGCATGCGCCCCCGCCACAGGTAAAGCGGGAGTGAGGCTTCGTCGGCTGACAGGATCGATCGTCAGATAATCGGCGGGAACATCACAAAAATCATTTTGCGGGTCAATGAGGAGGAGATGCAGATTGCGTTTCATATACTTTCCTGAGCTGAGGGCATGATTCTATGCCATGACGCAGGATCGTTCATACAATGCCGGATTTGGGTGCCAGATCGCGTTGAATTTATCTATTCTTTCATTTGAGCTATCAGGCAAAGAACACCGTTTTTGTGTATAAAAAAACACAATAAAGTTCGCAGCATCTGAAATATCTGCGGTTATTATCAATATGCAACTTTTTTGATCTCAACAATGTAAAATGTGTAAAAATTCCTTCATCTGAGTCAAGGTCATGCAAAGATTCATACTTCTTTAAAATTCATACCTTGTATCAACTGAATTCGGGATTGAATAAAGACAGATGTTGAACAATACTTCCTCTGTTTCTGCCCGTAACACCCTTTTTTGTAAAAACTAAGATTCAAGCGTGGATCAGAGTACGAAATCACATCCGCTACCAGAACTTAGCTTATTCTTAAATCAAAGTAGACACATTATGCTCAGTCATTTACT
Organism: Cognatundibacterium rivi; assembly: GCF_018139565.1. GTDB lineage: Bacteria > Pseudomonadota > Gammaproteobacteria > Burkholderiales > Burkholderiaceae_D > Undibacterium > Undibacterium rivi. Next base: position 438,165 of record NZ_JAGSPK010000001.1, on the reverse strand, counting down.
TAAGTCTTTCGTGTGCAGCGTGCTGATCGCCACGCTGGCTGCTTGTGGCGGCAGTACGCCGGACACAAGTTCAACCAAAAGCAACAACGCCGCCGGAAATTCCGTGCAAGCGATGGCTGCAAACTATGTTCAACCCAGAACCGGATGGTTCTGGAATCCGGCGGAAGGTGGCCGGGGTTTTGCGATTGAACGTCAGGGTAGCCAGTTGTTCGTTGCCGGTTTCATGTATGAAACAACGGGGGAATCAACCTGGTATGTCAGCACCATGAATCAACAGGCTGATGGTAGTTACCGTGGCGATTTCCTGCGCTATACCGGTGGTCAGTCGCTGCTGGGCACTTATAAACAAGCGCAACCGACGACCTACGCAACGGCAACCGCCTCTTTCGACAGCAGCACAACCGGCCAGTTAAGCGTCACCAGTTCTGGCAGCAATGCGACAACGGTGATCGCGCTTCAGGCTTTTCCGATTTCAACACCGACCGCATTCCAGCCGTCTACTGACCAGTTTCAGAGTGGCTGGTGGTGGAATCCTGATGAAAGCGGTCGTGGTTTCTTTATCGAAGCACAAGGAGCACAAGCATTCATTGGCAGTTTCATGTACCAGGACAATGGCTTACCTACATGGTATGTCAGCAGCGCAAAATTACTGGCGCCGAATCTGATCAGTGGCGCTCTGGAATCTTACTCTAACGGTCAATCCATGTTTGGTGGCTATAAGGCAGCATCACTCTCGCCAAACGGCCCGGGCGTGGTCAGCTTCGAGATGACCAGCAATACCACTGGCGTCATGACACTCACAAATGGCAACAAAATCAATGTGCAGCGTTTTGTCTTTAACACAGAGCCTGTCGCAGCGGAAACAGCAAAAAATCTGCTGATTTCTGAAGTCTCTTCCGACTATTACAGTAACGGTTCCACATGGTTCGAAGTCTATAACCCGAATGCAACTACTAGTATTAATCTGGCCGACTATACATTGCGTAGCACCTATCTGGATCAGGGATCGATTTATTCAACGCCGACGACTTTCCCAATGCCGTCAGTTACTATTCCACCAAAATCGTATCTGGTAGTCTCAAGCAGAACCGTGGATAACCCGGTCGATAGCAAACAGATTGTCTATGTTGGCAACAGCGCACAAAAACCTTTCTGGACATCTTCTGGCTTCCTGGAGCTGATCAAAGGTGGTCAGACCGCTGATGTCGTTCGTTTTGGTAACAACAATGCTAGTCCAACAACTGCCAGCGCGTGGACAGGCGCCAATGCACCAGCGCTTCCTTTTGATAAGAACCAGTATGGCTACTCTATTGTCCGCCTTGCTGCGTCCGGAATGACGGATACCAATACCGGCTCGGACTGGTCTTCGGTGAACTTTGCTACTCCAGCAGGCCCGAATGATGTCGGTGTCGGCGTGGTTGACTCTGATGGCGACGGCATTCCTGACAGTGCAAAAATCAATGGTAAAACTTTTGCCGGGCTGGATCTCTACGCCATGGGTGCTCGCCCGGGTCAACGTGATGTGTTCATGCAAATTGACAGTATGAACAGCAATGATCCTGGCATCATTCTGCGCCCGGAAGCAGCGCAAAAACTGGTCGATACTTTTGCCAATAAAGTCTACAGTGCCGGCAGGAAAAAAATTGCCTTGCATATCGATGCAGGTAATTTATTCTCCGCGACCATCAATCCGGGAGCATTCAACCTCGGTGGTGGTAAATCCGTACCTTACACACCGTGTCTGGTAATGGAATATGACAAGGTCACGACCTCAGGCTGTACCAATCTGTACGATGTAAAACGGGCTAACCTTGATGTACGCCGTAAGCTGATTTTCCATTACGTCATTATGGGTCAGTCTCAGCAAGTAGATGGCAGTTGCGGTTCCAGCGGCCTGGGTGAAGTCAATGGCAATGATTTTATTATCACATTAGGGAATTGCGGCTTCAAAACCACTGCCGGCACACAAGTCACCTATCTGATTAATGCCCAAGCTGCAACGCTGATGCATGAGTTTGGTCATAACCTGGGCCTTTCACATGGCGGCAATGAAAGCAACAATTACAAGCCCAACTATTACAGCATCATGAACTACATGTATAGTTTCCCAGGCTTAAGCGCAAACCCAAGTAGTACTCAGGCAGCCAACCGTTTTTATCTGACCAACAAAACCTACGCCAAGGCTAGTGGTCTGAACATCTGCAATATCGATAATTCGCCTTGCGGTAACAGCTTTATCATGGATTATTCGAACGGCAGCAGTATCGATCTGGATGAAAATAACCTGAACGAATCTCTGAATATCGGCCGTGGCGCAGTTGCTGGCGCTTATGCGGATTGGGACAACAGCAATAGCCAGACGAGCGGCACATTTGCGTACAACATCCACAATCCCGATACAACGACAAGCCTGAGAGTGCTCAAGGATTACAACGACTGGGATAATCTGGTGTTGCCATTAGCGCGTACTTTCCAAGGTGTGAATTCCGGTGCAGTATTGCCGACAATGCAGCCGGTCAAAGAAATTGTCCGTAAAGATACGATGAGCGACAGGCCACGAAATCTGGTCTACGAAGATCCGAATCTGTTGCCGAAACACTTAGATTCAATACGACGAACTCAACACTAACCAGAACAGCCCGCACTCTTATGACTGCGGGCTTTTTTTATATTTGATCATTTCTGCACACTCATGGTGCTCACTACCGCCGCTGTTTCAGCAGACATTCGCCTGCCCCGGAATCATCGTTAACAATAATTGTCATCCCGCGGATTTAGTTAATTACCGCCATATCTATTACAATGCGGACACCCCTGTGTGACGCGTTATATCCATCTCCTTTCGGGATCAGATAACGGATATCGGTCACAAAGCTCTGCATGTTATTCAATAAAATTAGTGATTATTCAAATATGGACATCTCTTTGGCCGATGTAAAAAATGCGGCAAATAATGAAGACTTACATACGATGGCCTGGAATCACTCAATGTTTCCCCTGTTTGCAATAGATATGGCTTCTGGTCAGTTGCTTGATGTGAACCGGGCAAGTGAATTACTGACCGGATATGATCGGGCAGAATTAATAGGCATGTCATATCAGTTGTTGTTTCCAGAAAACGAGCGCAGTTCCCTGCGCACGACACTGCTCACTGTATCAACACCTGCTGTTCTCAAAGATCTATATATACAGACAAAAACGATGCAACTGATACCAGTGGAAGTCTCACTGGCAACGACGTTTGAAAACCAGGGTAGTTACCAGCTGATAGGCAGTTTCAGAAATCTGCAAACCATCGCTGATACAGAATGCGAACTGGCGGCAAAAAAGTGGGAATTATCAGCGTATGCCAGCGCCGCGCTGGCACTGTCCCAGGCGAGTTCAGCAGAAGAATTAATGCAGTTGGTATGCGAAGCCTTAACGCACGAACATCGCTACGTTCTTGCCTGGGTTGGTATCGCCGAAAACACAGCAGACAAACGTGTGCGTATTGCAGCCGGATCCGGTTGCAGCAAAAACTATCTGACTGATTTGTCGGTCAGTTGGGCAGAAAACAGTCCGTGGGGACAAGGCCCGACCGGGCTGGCGATACGAAGTGGACTTACCCAGATGATGAAAGATGCTGAAACCAGTCCAGGCTTTACACCATGGAGTAAAAAAGCAAAGCAGGAAAACATTCGTGCCAGCGTTGCCGTTCCATTTAAGTATCAACACGATCAACATGGTGCCTTAACGGTTTACTCATCAGAACCTGAAACCTTCGGTAAAACCATGCTGGAATTATTCGAGCATCTGGCGGGAGAAATTGCGCACGGTCTGAATAAATTTGCTCAGAATGCCGTCATCGATAGCGAACGACAGCAGCGTGAAGCAGCACAGTTGAACTTGTCGAATGCCCTGGGCGCGGCAATCCGTGCGATGGCAAAAACAATGGAAAATCGTGACCCGTATACGTCAGGTCATCAGGACAGGGTCTCTGTGATTGCCTGTGGCATTGCGCAGCGGCTGGGCTGGAGTAGCGATCGTTTGCAAGCACTGCAAATGGCAGCAGTCGTGCATGACATAGGAAAAATTGCAATTCCGATTGAAATTCTGACCAAACCGAAGCGCCTGAGTGATGCTGAGTTTCTATTGATGAGCGAACATCCGTACACTGGCTACACGATACTGAAAGACATACCATTCCCGTGGCCTGTTGCAGAAATTGTTTATCAGCATCACGAAAAAATAGATGGTTCCGGCTATCCGCGTGGATTGCAGGGAAATGAAATCCTGCCGGAAGCACGCGTACTGGCGATCGCTGATATCGTCGAAGCGATGGCCTCGTATCGGCCTTATCGACAGGCCTTAGGTATAGAAAAAGCACTGCATGAAATTGAACTGCTTGCAGGTAAACAGTTAGATGCTGAATATGTTGCTGTTTGTGCGCGTATGTTCAGAGACGAAAACTTTGCCTTACCCTTGCCAGATCATCTCTGATCGGAAGTCAGATACAGCAAGATATCCACGCTGCTGAATTTACCCAGAAGACAGATCGTTTATCCTATTAAAAATAGTATTTTTACAGAACGCCATTTCATTGAGAGTTTCATCCGTGCGATGCTGATCAGCTCAGGAAATGTCCAATCAAATTTATGATGATCCACAACAATATGCACAACGATACGCATGACGACACAGAAGATGACTATAAAACTGCGACGGAACGCAACGCCGCTGCTGCACGCAGCACCTGGACCAGCGTTGTAGTTAATCTTGCGCTGACCACGCTGCAAATCAGCGTCGGTATATTCGGAAAATCTCAGGCGTTGATTGCTGACGGCATCCACTCGCTATCCGATCTGGTGGCCGACTTCGTCGTTCTGTTTGCCAGTCATCACAGTAAAAAAGATGCGGACGAAGATCATCCTTATGGACATCAGCGTTTTGAAACAGCAGCGTCGCTGATTCTTGGGATGTTATTGTTAGCCGTTGGTATCGGTATGTTATGGTCGGCATTCAGAAAGCTGGAATCACCGGAAAGCGTGCCTCAGGTGCACAGCATTGCTTTGTGGGTTGCTGGCAGCGCGTTGATTTCCAAAGAGCTGTTATTCCGTTACATGCTGGCCATTGCGCAAAAAGTGAAATCCAGCATGCTGGTGGCCAATGCCTGGCACGCCCGCTCAGACGCAGCGTCTTCGCTGGTAGTCGCCTTGGGTATTATCGGCAATCTGGCTGGTTACCCTATTCTTGACCCGATTGCGGCTTTGATTGTCGGCTTTATGGTAGCGAAGATGGGCTGGGAATTCAGCTGGGAAGCGCTGCATGATCTGATGGATCGCGCTGCCGATGATCAGGAAGTACAGGCAATACGTCAGACGCTACTCGAAACCCCGGGAGTGATTGACGTGCATGATGTGCACACCCGCAAGATGGGCGACATGATCGTGGTCGATGCACACATAGAAGTCGATGCAACGATTACGGTGGAGGAAGGACACGACATTGCTGTTGAAGCCCGACAACGTGTAATGTTACGCCACCGCGTACTGAACCTGATGACACACATCGATCCGTGGAAGCGCCCGGACCGGGATCATACAGTACAGATCAGCAAGCCCGAATAAAATGAATAACCGGCCTGAGCATTTGCAGATAGACGAACTGCTGCAATCAGGCTGGTCATCCTCACTTCCAACCGCATTTCAGCTCACGCCGTTTGTATGCGACGACTGCGAACGCAATCACTTCAATCGTTTCATTTTTCTGAATAGACGCTGATTGCTTGTCTGAAACAGGCATAGCAAAGTATCATAGAAAAAATTCACACGCAGACACCACCATTGAGTTTGATCGAATGGTAACCACACGCTCTGCGATACACTAACTTTCCACGCACATGCTGCGTACCGTCTTGCCAGTCACGGCAGTGACCAGGAAAGCTTCTGCGCCAGTGCCTGCACTGGTATCACCTCAGTAACATTATCAGTCATGCTCACCGGGCTGTCTGAAGAAAGGGATTGAATGGATCACGGCGTATCTCTGATCACCACTGTCGCGGCCGCTTTTGGCGTCGCACTCATTCTTGGCTTCATCGCTGAACGGATTAAAGTACCCGCCTTAGTTGGTTATCTTGTCGCGGGCATCATTATCGGACCGGCGTCGCCAGGCTTTGTTGCCGACGTCAATATCGCTTCGCAGCTTTCGGAAATCGGCATCATGTTGCTGATGTTCGGCGTGGGCTTGCATTTTTCTCCTGCCGACCTGCTTGCGGTCAAACGTCTCGCGGTGCCGGGAGCCATCGTGCAGATGGGATGTGCCGCTTTACTTGGTATCGGGCTTGCCTCGTGGTGGGGCTGGTCATTTGGGGCGGCGCTGGTATTCGGCTTGTCCTTATCCTGCGCCAGTACAGTAGTGTTGCTGAAGTCATTAGAAGCTCGCAATCTGCTCGATACCATGAATGGCAAGATCGCAGTGGGCTGGCTGGTGGTTCAGGATCTGGTGACCGTCATGGTATTGGTGTTGCTACCTGCATTGGCTGGCATACTCGGCAGTCATACTGCAGTCGCCAACAGCAGTTCTTTGTGGTCAACAATCGGTCAGACACTGCTGCAAGTCACCGCATTTATTGTGCTGATGCTGGTCGTTGGACGACGCCTGCTGCCGTGGATGCTGTGGCAGGTTGCGCGCACCGGTTCACGTGAATTGTTCACGCTGTCCGTCATTGCGACGGCGATTGGTATCGCCTATGGTGCGGCCGAATTATTCAAAGTGTCATTCGCACTCGGTGCATTTTTTGCGGGTTCGGTCATGCGCGAATCTGAATTCAGCCATCGTGCGGCAGAAGAATCGCTCCCTTTACGTGACGCATTCTCAGTACTGTTTTTCGTCTCGGTCGGTATGCTGTTTGATCCGTCGGTGCTGGTTGATAAACCACTGCATGTACTTGGCGTGGTGACGATTATCCTGCTGGGTAACTCCATCCCGGCGGCCACGCTGGTACTGGTCTTTAAATATCCGCTGAATACAGCGCTGACAATTGCTGCCAGCCTCGCCCAGATCGGTGAATTTTCGTTCATTCTGGCCGGGCTCGGAAAATCCATCGGCTTGTTACCGGCCGAAGGCGTCAATCTGATTCTGGCCGGTGCACTGATTTCTATCGCACTGAATTCCTTCGTCTTTACCGCGATATCACCGTTCCGCCGCTGGATACTGGATCGCTCAGCACTGGCACGTCGCCTGGAAGTGAATCTCGATCCTTACGCCGAATTGCCGATGACGACCGAGCGTAAATATCTGGAAGGACAAGTGGTGCTGGTCGGTTACGGTCGTGTCGGCAGACGCATTGCAAAAGCATTGGATGAACGCGGTATTCCTTACGTTGTGGCAGAACAAAACCGCGAAGTGGTGGAAGATTTGCGTAAAAATGGCCGCGCCGCCGTGTCAGGCAATGCAGGTGATCCGGCTGTGCTGATTCAGGCACATATCGCCAATGCAGCGATGCTGGTAGTGGCAACACCGGATACGATCAACGTCCGCCAAATGGCGGAAACGGCACGCACGCTCAATCCGGCCATCGAAATCATTCTGCGTACCCACAACGAAGAAGAATCGGTCCTGTTGCATAACGAGGGCATCGGTTCCGTATTCTTTGGTGAAGAAGAATTAGCCAAGGGCATGACCAGCCACGTTCTGGATCGTTTCGCCCCAGGCACAACCAGCAACACGGCACACTCTCATTAAGAAAAAAAACAGATCGCCCGATGTATAGTCGGGCGATCTGTTTTCAGTGCTAAGGCAGTTTTAATACAGATAAAGTTACAGCGTTTTTTTTAGCGCTTTTTCTTAGCTTCGATCTTGATGACCTGGAAAACACCTTTCGCATCAAGATAACCTTTCGCCTCGACATACATCCCATTCACATACTGACCACCATCTTCCCAACGGGCTGCCGACAAATTTGCGTTCAATACCGAGCTGCCAGTCAACGAGCAAGTTGCGGGGTAGCTGGTGCAGTTCAGAGTCGCATAAATTTCAAAGTTACGATTGCCACTCGACAAATCGCTGCTATTACCGGTTCCGGTTGAAATACCGGTCGTTGCTCCTTTCAGCTCCACCTTCGTCGCCACCAGTATGCCGTTCACCAGATTGCCTTTGATCTCGACATAACTATTGTTCGCCAGATTGCTGACGCCATACTCAAAGCGGGCTTTACTTGCATCGACCTGTACGCCCTGTACCGTAAAGCTGGAGAGAGACACATAATTCCCTACTATGCCGTACAGTTCCTGCTTGTAGTTACCAGTATAAGTAACCTGACCATTGACGCCCAATACGTCCACGCTGCGGCCATTACCCTCGAGCTCAATCTGGCTGGCAACAATAGTACCGGTCGACGACAGGCTACCTTTCACCTCAACCACAGCACCAATTGCCGGAGCAGGCAAATTACCAATGTCAACTTTGGTACCAGAGACGACCATGCTGCTGCCGCTCACCGAATCAACAATGCCTTTAATTTTAACGATGCTGCCAATGGTATATGTAGAACTACCGGAAGTCAGCTCACCGGCGCCCAATACCAGCACTTTCGTTGCAAGGAGTTTGCCACTGACAGGTGCCGCAGCGGAAATAATCCGGACGTCAGAGCCAACCCGGATCAACGCACCCTTAGGAACAACTTTGTCAGCGCTATAAGAAACGCTGATGCCATTGGCCAGCGTAAAACTGTCATCGCCCGCAGTTGTTGATGCAACGATTCCGCGTACTGCAACACCATTGAATGCGCCGGATGTTTCTGTATAAGACTCGATCCGTGTTGCAACAAAACTGCCATCGGTCTGAGGCAGGCCATATACCTCAATCTGATTACCGACCAGTAACCCGGCAAGTGACGTTGTATTGCCATCGAACACCGTATTGTTCGTAATCTTCACCAACTGAGCGTTCAGCTGCAACGTGCCAAGTTGCAGATCAATCGCGGTAATTTTTCCGCGCAATCCACCCACAATACGGATATCTGCAGCGCTGCCAGCAGCGCTTTTTTCATCTACATTTCCCGCCACCGCGACCGTCGTGCCAAGCCCGATCACCGATTGATATTTCGCCGAACCATACGGATCATCACCATCATGCACAAATGCGCCGACAGTTTCAAAGCGAACGCCATTCACAATGATAGAACCAAGACCCGCCACCGGCCCGGTATAGGTACTCACTGCAAGCGAAGGATTAACTGTTGCCTGAGGCGGGGATGACACCGATGCGCTGCTACCGCCACCACCGCAAGCGGTCAGCACAAGCAACGCACCAGCGCTGGTCGTCATTAATTGAATTCGGGATTGCCATTGGCGAGTAAAACCTGAAGACCTGATCATGTTGGATTCTCCTTTTGTCTTATGTTGTGAATGTGACTAACACAGCAGATCGAAAGAGAACTGATCAGACTGTCGGCAAAAGTATGTGCAGTAAAACTTAAGGCAAAATTAAGTTGTACCAATGCAGTCACAATCTGCAAAAGAAGTTGTCACAGGAAAAAATACGTCATCTGTGTCTGAGGAGAAAGCATATCCCGAGTCAGAATATGCTCAAGGAAGTGTGGTTCGTGCAGGCCAGGCAATCAGCCGGAAACCCATTGCCAGCGCGCCTGTCGGTTGATAAGCTGACATCAGCGGTCTGTCTGTTACCCGAGCCGCTGATGACGTCATGTCGTGTGGATAACAGCGCAGCTATCCGAAAAAATCGTGAACATCGAGACAACAACCGCGCGCCACCATCTGGCACACGGGGTTGATCTTATGCCAATCAGGCAATCGCTTCGTAAGAACCGGTGCCGTCTGGCCACGGTGTCAGCACTTCAAAACCGTTGGCAGTCACGACCACCATGTGCTCCCATTGCGCTGACAAGGAATGATCCTGTGTCACCACAGTCCAGCCATCCTGCAATTCTTTGACACCACGTTTGCCGGCATTGATCATCGGTTCTATCGTGAATATCATGCCTTCTTCGAGGCGCAGACCTTCGCCGCGTTTGCCATAATGCAGCACCTGCGGTTCATCATGATAAATTTTGCCGATACCGTGACCGCAGTATTCACGCACCACACTGAAACCATCGCGATGCGCAATGCTTTGTATCGCATGGCCGACATCGCCCAGTGTCGCCCCCGGACGCACCTGCATGATCCCCGCCCGCAAGGCCTCATAAGTTGTATTCACCAGACGGCGCGCCTGTGGGTTAGGTTCGCCGGCAAAATACATGCGGCTGGTATCGCCAAACCAGCCGTCTTTGATCACGGCCACGTCGATGTTAACGATGTCGCCTTTTTTCAGAATTTTTGTCGTCGATGGAATGCCATGACAAACCACGTGATTCACCGAAGCACAAATCGTTTTCGGAAAACCGTGATAGCCGATATTGGCCGGAATCGCCTGCAATTCATTGACGATGTAATCGTGGCAGAGCTTATCCAGGTCTTCGGTACTGACGCCGGGTTTGACATGCGGTGTGATCATATCGAGTACAGCGGCTGCCAGTTTGCCAGCGGCGCGTGACATCGCAATTTCGTCCGGCGTGTGAATTTTGACTTTAGCGCCTCTCATTGCACACCTCCGACTACGGTGCCTGTACCCGGCCCGGCTGTACGGATAGACGACAAGGTCGCCAGATCGAAGCCCCCGGCCTGTTCGGCACGAATCAGTAACTGACAGATATCGCGATGATCCAGATCTGGGTAGATTTCGGCCAGCATGCCGATACGCATCCAGTGTTCAGCCTGCGCGTTGATAGAACGGGAGAGCGCGTTGCTGGCAACACGCAGATTCTCATGCATTTGTTCGGAAATTTTTACGATGCCCATGGCTTTTTCTTATATATGAAACATAAACAATTCATATATTACCATAAGCGCGGCAAGCGTTGCCGCCCAGCGCCTGTTCTGGACCTGAGCGATGACGGGCAAACTATTCCGCATCAAATTGCTGCGCCGGTGATGCCAGCTGAAATGCTGGCAGCGATTCACAGGCAGCAACGATGCGGCTGATCACGGGTAAATCGTCCAGCGGGCATTGAAAACGGCGGGCATTGAATACTTGCGGGATCAGGCAGCAATCCGCCAGTCCCGGCGTATCGCCGTGGCAGAAAATACCGGTACGCGGATCGTTAGCCAGCAATTGCTCAACCGCTGCCAGCCCCTCATTCACCCAATGCCGGTACCAGTCATTTTTCTGTTCTTCAGTGATGCCGATATTTTTTGTCAGGTAAGCCAGTACCCGCAAATTATTCAGAGGATGGATATCACAGGCAATCGTCTGCGCTATCGCTCTGACGCGGGCGCGTCCGTCGGCATCGTCCGGTAACAAGGCAACCTGCGGATAAGTTTCATCCAGCCATTCGATAATCGCCAGTGACTGCGTGAGCACCGCGTGCTCAGTCTCCAGTGCGGGCACGATGCCCAACGGGCTTTTCTGTTTGTAATCTGCCTGTTTCTGCTGCCCACCATCGCGCAGCAAATGCACAGCCACGGCGTCATACGGCAGTTGTTTCAGATTCAGCGCAATGCGGACACGATAAGCAGCCGAGCTGCGGAAATAGGTATACAGCTTCATGGAAGAAATTTCAGTGTGATGATTGATCAGTCGGTTATCAGCGCAACCTGTACTCGCATAACCAGAAAATACCGCCACCGTATTCTATTGAAGTTTCAACGATGGTGCCTGCCTATCTGAGCTCGAATTTTCCCTGATCTTGCGTGCGTCACTCATCGCAGTCACCGTCGTCGCTGCCGCGATGCTCACATCAGGCTGATCACTAATTTCCCCAATGTCTGCAAGGCCGCATCCATGCGGGCATCAAAGCGATGTCCATAATTGATACGCAGACAGTTTTTGAAATGCCGTTGTGCAGAAAACATCGGCCCCGGCGCAACGCTGATGCCCAATGATAATGCGCGGCGATGCACCTCCAAGGCATCCACATGTGCGGGCAATTCCACCCACGAAAAATAGCCGCCTCCCGGCCGCGTCGCTTTTGTCTCTGCCGGAAAATAACGCGCTATCGCCTCGATCACCGCACTTTGCTGCACCGATAATACATGCCGCAACTGCCGCAGATGGCGATCAAACTGGCCCTTCGCCAGATAATCCGCCAGCGCCTCTTGTGCCGGAACGGAAGCCGATAAGGTCGTCGTCAGTTTATGTCTGGCAACCGCACTGGTGAACCGCCCCGGCATCGCCCAGCCGACACGAAACCCCGGTGCCAGCGATTTAGAAAACGAGGAACAATGCATGACCAGCCCTTTGCTATCAAAGGCTTTCGCTGGCAACGGGCGACGCTCGCCAAAATACAATTCCGCATACACATCATCTTCGATCAGCGGCAATTCGTAGCGGGTAATCAGTTCCACCAGCGCGCGCTTTTTTTCGTCCGGCATCTGGCTGCCGAGAGGATTCTGAAAATTCGTCATCAGCCAGCATGCTTTCGGCTGATGCTGTTCTATCGCCTGCGCCAGCGCATTCAGATCAACACCCTCGCGCGGATGCGTCGGCACTTCAATCGCTCTCAAGCCCAGACGTTCGAGTGCCTGCAAAGCACCGTAAAAACTGGGCGATTCAATAATCACCGCGTCGCCCGGCCTGGTCACCGCCAGCAGACACAAATTCAGCGCATCCAGCGCGCCGCTGGTGATGATGATGTCGTCGGTGTGCACATGCATACCGCTGACCAGATAACGCAAGGCGATTTGCCGCCGCAGATGAATGCTGCCGGGCGTCAGATCATCGACCGTGCTCCACGGGTCCATCACCCGCATACTGGCAGTCATTGAACTCGCGAGCTTATCAAACGGAAATAATAAAGGGCTGGGAAACGCCGAACCAAAAGGCGCAACATCGCGCATTTTGGACGCTTCCAGAATATCAAATACCAGCCGACTGACATCCACTTCGGTCGAACTGCTGGCCGGGCTGGAAACACGTTCCGGTTCCGGCGGCAGTTTTTTTGCGCCCGCAATCACGTAATAGCCACTGCGTTCTTTGGCTCGTATCAGGCCGCGTGCTTCCAGTAAATAATAAGCTTCAAAAACAGTAGACGGGCTGACACTGCGACTGATGCTGGTCTCACGCACCGATGGCAATTTATCGCCGAGTTTCATCACTCCGGTGCGGATGGATTGGGCGATATCTTCCGCCAGAGTCTCATACAATTTCATATATTTTTTATCCGCACAGCCATCTTTCAACAACGTCATACCTGAATTGCAGCGATGCTGGCCTGCGCATTGCGACGTTAATTCATCAGCACATCACCGCTACAATCACGCTAAGCACACTAAGCAGACTACTGGCGTGGAACGAAGAACGTCGCTTTCTCAGAAATGCGCACCTGCTCATTATCCAGCGCCTGCAATTCGATATGAATAGGATTCGAGCCATTTACACCGTCACCGTGCGGCACCCGCACCGTGACCGGTACGATCCTGGATTCTGTCGGGCTCAGCGTCACTTCATTGGCGGTTTCCAGCATGATATTCGGCATGCCGCTGACACGAATCTGATATCGATGCTCCCGCTCATCCGAATTCATGATATGCAGGCGATACACATTTTCTACCGCGCCATCATTCACTATCCGCCCCATATTACCGCGATCACGGATCACATTCATTTTTAACGGCACATGTGTCGTCAACGTATACGCAAATGCGCCAACCATCGACATCAGAATCAGGCTATAAATAAGCACCGGTGGGCGCAGAATATTGCGCATGATCTGCCTGGTCGTCAGCCCATTTTGCACTGCATTTTCCGTCGTGAAACGAATCAGGCCGCGCGGTGAGCCTATCTTATCCATCACACTGTCGCAAGCATCGACGCAGGCCGCGCAACCGATGCAATCATGCTGCAAGCCGTTGCGGATATCGATACCCGTCGGGCAAACCTGCACGCACATAGAGCAATCGATACAACCGCCTTTCGCGATCATCACAGGGTCAGATTTATTCAACACATTCCGTGGCTCGCCGCGCGCTTTGTCGTAACTGACCACCAGCGTATCTTTATCAAACATCGAACCCTGAAAGCGCGCATACGGACACAAGTAACGGCACATCTGCTCACGCATGAAACCGGCGTTGCCATAAGTCGCGAAGCCGTAAAACAAAATCCAGAAAGCTTCCCAGCGCCCCAAAGAAAAACTCAGCACTTCACTACCCAGCAAATGCACAGGAATGAAATAGCCGACGAAGGTAAAGCCAGTCCAGAGAGCAACCAATCCCCACACCGTATGCTTGCTGAATTTTTTGGTGAATTTTTCCAGATTCATCGCCTGCTTCGCCAGCCGCATACGCGCACTGCGCGGCCCCTCGATCTTGTTTTCTATCCACATAAAAATCTCGGTGTACACCGTTTGCGGACAAGAAAACCCACACCAGACCCGCCCCGTCACGGCCGTGAACAGAAATAAGGAATAAGCGCAGATAATCAGCAACACCGCCAGAAAAATAAAATCCTGCGGGAACAACACCAGACCAAACAGATAAAATTTACGCGCCGCCAGATCAAACAACACCGCCTGCCGCCCGTTCCAGCTCATCCACGGCGAACAATAAAATACACATTGCGTGAGCCAGACAAAAAACCAGCGCCAGTTGGTATACCGCCCCTTAGACTGCCGGACATAAATGTCATCAAACTTCCTGTAAATACTCACTACGGATACGCGTGCGTCTGCCTGACTCATCATTTCACTCAATAGAAAAACAGAAATTAATCCCCGCCACCGCACAGTACACACGACAACGGATGAGGAAAGACGCAAACTTGTTCCGGCATGGCATCTTATGGCTTAGCAGAACGCCTGCAGCACACCACCACAACGGTTTTGCGTCAGTCCTGTGGATATAAAAAGAGACAGTTCAGATAAAACCAATGCAGAACACCCATCACCACACCGCCCACCATGAACTATCACCACTGGTATTGACGGTGCCAGTGTGCTACGGAGCAGAAGCAAAAAACAGTGGCAGAAATGGATGAAAAACCATATCAGATGGAAATACAGCGGAGCAGATCAGAAAAATGGTGAAGTGAAAAGCGGCAGGAAACAGAGACGTCGATAGTCAGCATTTTGGTGAGCGGATGCCTGTGGCAGCGTTGCACATTTCAAAGACGCACAACACTTCGCCAGTTGGTTCGGTCTAACGCCGAAGGCGGATCAACTAGGCTTCCGGCAGCATCACGCCTGCCTGATTTTGTATAACTAGCGAGTGGCGCAATGATCACGCAGATTCCATGTCGGCACGGCACATCATAGATTCCACATCAGATGCCGGATAGTCGACTGCAGGCTTATTCCATGCACCAAAACTATTGATTAATTTCCTGTACTTTTTGGGGAGTCCATATACGAATGGTTAGGCTTCTCTCTACTCAATATCGCTGAACTCCTGAGCGTAGATGATGACAGTATTCTCATCTTCGGCGATGGCGTTCTGTGTGTAGATATCCGTCAGTTCGGAGTACGTTAGGTAACGTGAGCCAATTTTGCCCTTGTTGAACAACTGCTCGAACATCTCACTGGACAAGGAGATGTCACGCATCTTCTTATATTCGAGTTGAGGTTTTCCTCGCGTACTTTTCGAGCAAGCGTCACTAATTCTGCAAAGGGGAATATGCTCGCCCGTTGACATGAAACTTTGATCTGGACGTTGAAGTTTGTCCGTTGGCCGCAAGAATGCAGCGCAGCAGGGGAAGCGGAAAGGGTTGGTGGTGTCGTCAGGTTCGCAGACTTGGTCCTCACAAGTAAACGCACGAAGTCGGTCAATTTGACCAAGCATCCTGGGGTCGGTCATGAGCATCGTCTTGTCTTCCCAGATCTTGTACTGCACGACGACTATGCTAGCTTTGTCTTCGGACGGAAGATGGCGTTCATATATGATGTCAGCGCCAGTTACATGCTCCGGTTTATCTGGATGAAGGACACGAATTCTCAGGATACTCGAATCAGGTAGTTCGAAGTCCCTGAAAGACTTGCCTGATCGCAACGGTGGGACAGTTCTTTCTACCGACAGAGCATCTCTGAAGATCAGTTGATTCTCACTGTGCGGAACTGGGTTTAGTTCTACCTCTGCGGACACAAATATTGCTAAGCGCCGCTTGAGTTGGTCCGTTTTTGCCCGTTCCTTCTTGTTCGACCTCGAGATCTCCAGCAAATCCTTTAGTTCGGCAATATCCGCCTGTAGAAGAGTGAGGGCGGTGACTTCCTTGGCCTGCTTGATGGACTTGAGCTGTGCCTTCTGTCGGTACTCCTTGACGGTGTCGCTTTCGCGTTCGCGTCTCAGTATGCTTGAGTCGGCCCCAAGCAGCGCTGGGTACAGCTCTCCACCAAACTCTAGTGCATTGTCATAGGTCGCCTTTGCAAGATCTCCATTTGCGGCAATCTTGACCATCCCTCTTACTGCGTTGAGGGTTACCCATTCCGCGTCAAGACGATTGTTGTTCTGCATTTGATATGATGCTCCATGGCGGGGGATTGAGAAGCTTAACTTGTTTTAAAGTGCAAAATGGCAAAATATCAGATGAATAAAAAATAGGCAACAAATTCCAATGCGTCGCAAGTCCTTATCTGGTATGGGCTTTTCGTTATACCAATGAAGTACACAGTATGTCCGCCATGCGCGCTCTTTTCCCACAATTCCTCAATGAAGTCCGGCATAGCTTGCAGTGCCTGTATGACGTCCTCGTCACTGAAAAACGCTAACTGCATTGAGGCTGGATTGGTTTGCTTTGCACTGGTCTGCGTCATCGACCGAAAATAAAGGGGGCTTGAATGCGAGAGCGAGTAGTGGTGTCAGTTTTTTTGATCTCTATACAGGCATTCTGATGCTGAAGGATAATGGGACATCGACTTCAACTCATCATTCAGTTGAGCACTTTTTGACTAATGTCTGAGCCTGTTTATCTGATTCGATTTTACGTTCATCCCTGAGGAGACTTCATGAAAAATACACTTTGTTCCACTATCGCTGCCGGTTTGATTTCGACTTCCGCTTACGCCGCTGACCGGCTTCCGACCATACCGCCCGATCAATACACACCGGAACAACAAAAAGCTGCGGAAGAGTTTTTGGCGACGCGTAAGGTGCCTGTATTTGGCCCGTTTGAGCCGCTGATGCACAGCCCGCAAGTCATGTCGCAGGCCAGAGCGATGGGCGATTATCTGCGCTATAACTCAGCGATAGGCAACACCTTAAGCGAGCTGGCAATTTTAATCACCGCGCGCGAATGGACGCAGGATTTTGAATGGTACGTGCATTATCCTATCGCGCTGAAAATGGGCATCAAACCAGAAATCGCCAACGCCATCGCCGATGGCACGCGCCCTGTCGGCATGACTGCGGATGAAGAAATTGTGTATGACTTTTCGACCGAGCTGCATAAAAATAAACGCGTTTCGGACGCCACCTTCGCACGTGCCGAAAAACGTTTTGGCAAAAAAGGCGTCGTCGATTTAACCGGCATCAACGCCTATTATTCTTTGCTGGCGATGCAGCTCAATGTCGCACAATATCAAGTGCCCAAAGAGAGTAAAAAACTCGTCCGTTTTCCGGAATAAATCTGTCTGGTGATTTTGAAAAATGGGTGTTGAAAAGTGAGCGTCAGCACCCTTCCTGGTTAGGCATTCCGGGCACGGATTGTCGCAAAACAGCCCTCGCAAATAGCAATAATATTGGCGAACGCCTCAGAGCGATCATTCCAACCACGCTCAGCTATTCGGGTCTTTTCGCACTCGCTGCACCAAGCCATGAGGTCTGGATCCTCATCTGTTGGGGGTTCGTCTGGAATATAGAAGCCGATGTTTTCAGCATATTGCAAGTGATGGCAGATAAACGACACACGTTGAGTCCCATGAATAGGACAAATCATCTGGCTGACATTGAGTTGTTCGCTCATGGGGATGCCTAACGTTTGAGTTGAAAGGCGCGCGCCTTAAAAGTAGAATGTGTAAAGCCGCACAATCGCGCGCGCTTCTCGAACGACCAGTTAAGTGTCTTCATTCGCCACCCATTGTTCAATATCGTTTACCGGATTTGGCAAACGCCCCTCCAACCATTCTGCACATGTTCCAGGTTTAAACTCCTTATCCTTTGACTCAATTACCCAAGATAGAAATTCGTTTGGACCACCATTCATATAGGGCGGTGGTGAGACTGGATAAAAAGAAGTCGGTAAACGTTCATTCAGCGATAAATAGTTCAAGACATGTCCAAGCTCCTGAACTGTTTGCCACGCAAATCGATGGTGAATGTCAATTTCAAATTTCACCCACCAATTTCCATCTTCATTTGTGCCGTGCCCAACAGCACCACTAACAGCAGGCACTATTTGCAGGAGCTCAATCAGTTTAGTAAAAGCGCAGTCGTCCATATTTGATACTTAACGTTTGAATTCACCGGCCTGCGCGGCTTTTCGCGCAGGCCGGTGGAATGATGGGTTCGGCGTCTTCTGGCAGCGCCGCGCCGTAGCACCAAGGCCAACTTTTTAGAGGACATGACGATGAAAACGACTACTGAAGAACTCAAGACGCTTCTTGATCCGGTACTTGAGAATCAGCGGGCGCAGACTCGATCTCTGCAAGAGTGTCAAAAACTACTTTCTTGTTGTGCCGAATCACTTTCAAGGCTTCTCGAACATCAGCAACGGTCTGCGGCATGTCTCGGGCCTGTTCTTCCGTGATTTCTCCGGACTTTTCTAAGGAATCTACTCGGCGGCAACGGATAGACCAAGCCGACTTCATAACCATGCTGGCAAACACGTACTCATTGAGTTCTTCTGTGACCATTTCAAAGTCCTTTATTGGTTATAGATGCGAGTGCACCGGGATGAAGACGCCTAACTTGTTTTAAAGTGCAAATTGGCAAAATAACAGATAGATAAAAAATGAGCAACAAGCTCCAATACGTCGCAAGTCCTTGTCTGGTATCGTTTTTTTTCGTTACACTGATTAAATACACAGTATAACAACAGGAACCTGACATGAACGCGCATCCCCACTCAATTCCTCGATGAAGTCCGGCATAGCTTGCCGTGCCAGTATGACGTTCTCGCCACTGAAAAACGTTAACTACATTGAGGCTGGATTGGATTGGTTTGCTTTGTTCTTGTCTGCGTCAACTACCGTAAATAAGAACGGCTTGAATGGTGGGAGCGAGGGTTTGGATGGCGCTGCGGATTTGTATTTCCTGCTGTGCTGACAACAGCGCTCAAATCACTGCTTTGAAACGATCATTTTGGCAAAAATCGGGGAGTATGTTCCAAAAACACCTTATTCTCGGCATAAAACAAGGGCATTTTAAAATACTCCCCCCAGTATATTTAGCCCTTTTACAGGCAAAATTTGAGGTAAACGACGCGATTGGCACGGCCCACGCCATCAGCGCCATGCGCTTTGCGGCGGGTCAGGCGTATAGCTGAACATCGGGCAGATTTTCCAACACCTGATCGTAAGTGTCGTAGCTGCTCAGCGCGGTAACGATGACGGGCAAAGGTTCGCTCCAGACTTCGGGCAGATCGCGTTCGTGCGATGCGATGACGGGAAATGCGAGCGCTTCCTGCGGTGGGTGAAACTCTGCTGCCACGCCGGGTTTGTTGCCGCGTGCATCGATCCGGTACCAGCCGTGTTCCGGCAGATACACCGCATTGAGGCCGTGCAGGCAATAAGGCGCGCCGTCGCCGGTGACGGATAAGCGTTGGTAGCACAGCCCGGTCGGAATGCCGTTCGCGCGCAGCAGCGCGGCGAGCAAGTGGCTTTTGGCGTAGCAGTAACCGGTGCCGTGCAGCAGCACATCAGACGCTTTGCAAGTCACTGGGTTGAGCTTGTAATCTGAGCTGTGTTTGATCTGATCGCGCACAAAATGAAAGATGTGGCGTATCAATGCATGCGTGTTGGTCGCGCCAGCGGATGCCGTAAGTTCCTGCGCTTTTTGCCGGACGGCGGGATGCTCAAAATCGATGTATTCGCTTGCGGATAAAAATTGCTTCATGAAAAATTCTGATGATAAATGAGGACCATGCCGTCTTGTTGATGTGCACCGCTGAAGATGTCCGCCTGACGGCACAAATACTGCACGAAAGTGTTAACGCCCACCCCAGCGCCAGCGCGGCGGCTCCCCTTTGAGCAGACAAACCGCAATCAGCGCGGCGCAGATGATGACGAGGTAGAGATTAAATATCAATTGCCCCTGCGTTGGCAGCACGACGACAGCACCAGCGACGACCAGCAAAAGAAACGCAAACAACACCAGCCAACCTTGCCAAACGTTGGGAATACCCCAGCCCCAGCCGTAACGCTTTGCGGGAAACCAGTATGTTTTTTCGGCTGACATGATGCCTCCTTGTTAGTGCATTGCCTGCTGAAGTGTAGCATCCGGGCGGTACGGCTGATCGCACGCAAATGAGAAAACGTCATCTGTATCTTCATTGCTTCAACGTCGGATGCCGGATAGCCAATATGGCTTAGCTTGTTGTGCTGAGGGATGCGGCCTGACAGGAACGCTTAGCCAACATGGGATATCTCCCTGATTCGTACATTGACTCGCCAATAGAATATGAAAGAAAAAAGTGCTCCGGTTGCGACCACGCCGACTGCGCCCGCCTTCTCGTAGAGATCAATAAGAAATGCCGGACCCAGGATTGCCACCAACGGGATACTGACGACAAAAATGAGCGCAGAGAGCCGTAAGCCAATAGGCACATGCAGCGCAAGGAAACGTGCGACAAAGTCTCTGTTGTCACCAGCAGCGTTGGATCGGTAGCACCAAATGATACCAAGCATCACAAACGAAATCTCAGTCACTATGGCAGCCCATGCCGGAAGGAGGGTCGCTTGCGTTGCATCGGAAGGCGTAGCGGCACTCATCGCGGCAAGAGCCGATGAGAAAAGAAAATACTTGAGTTGCTCTTGCTCCGGCAACGGGCCACGCTTGAGGTCCTCGACAAGGGAGCGTGTATTCCAGAGGTACATGATGGTGTCCAGTGTAATTTTATTTGACGGAAATTCAGCTTAACTCGAAGTGTTAAAAAAGACAATTTTTAACATGCCATTGAAACAAACTGCAACAACAAAAAATTACCGCTTAAAAATCCTCATTTTTATAAAAATAGGGGGAGTATGTGCCAAAAATAGCTTATTCTCAGCGTAAAACAAGGGCATTTAAAAATACTCTCCCCCAGTATATTTAGCCCCTCTACGGGCTGGAATTGAGAAAATTCGCGTGATTAGCGGCGGTGTTGCGCGTGACAGCATGAGCGAGTTGCGGGCAAAAATTTTCGCCTTTATACGAACAATTTTACGAACCGAATTGCAGTCAACGACCTTACGCCGATTCGGCTTTGCGCCATAAATAAATGGCGCTTACCACCAGGCAGGCGGTTGCGAGTTGCAGTGCGTAGCGGAGTGCGCTTGCGTGATCGGCGGCAAATGTATCCATCAAAGCCACCACGACGGGGCCGAGCAATTGACCAAACGCGAAGCTGGCGGTCATGCGTGCCAGAACGGCGGTCGGGTTAGCGGTGGCGCGGGCGCGTGCTTCCTGCATTCCCAGCATGGTGATGACCATGAAATTGCCACCGACGAGCAAAGCAGCCAGTACGATACTAGTCATGGAAAGCCAGAGGCAGGGCAAGATCACGCCGACTGCCATCAGCGCATGAGACGTTGCCCACACATGGAGGCGATTGCATTTGCCGAGCACACCTGCAACGATCAGGGTCGATGCGGCAGCCGCCATGCCGAATACCGGCCATGCCCAGCCGAATATTTGCGGGTCATCCAGTAATTGTCTTGCCTGTGCGGGCAGATACGTCGCCGGCAAAATGTAGCCGAAACCAAACATGCCGTAACAGATAATCAGCGCCGTCACACCGGATGCTGATGTTGATGCTGGTACTTGCGTGACACTCACAGGTGCGGCGACGTTGTTTGCGGCAAGCGGTAAAGGAAAGTAAAAGCTGACGATCAGTGGCAATAGAGCAAGCAGCGCCGCCAGAAAAGCTAAGACTATCCACATCATGCGGGCAGGCATTTTTTCTGCCGCCCACAAACAAAAAATGCCCGCCGCGACGATACCCAGCCCAACGCCCGCATAGATAAGCCCCGCCAGGCGGGGCCTGGCCAGATTCGCCATCCAGCCCAAGCCCCACGCGCTGGTCGCAATCAAAGCCCATGCACTGCACAGACCAGCCAGAAAACGCAAGATCAACCAGATCCACTCAGACGAGGTAAGGCCTATCGCTGCGGTGACGATCACAATGCAAATCAGGCTGAGCATCAGCAATCTGGCGGGCTGCAAGCGCACCCGGCTGGCACACAGCGCGCCGATCAGATAACCCAGATAATTACTGGCGGCAAGCCACGCACCTGCATCGCTGCGCAACATGCCATCCCGCAACATCAAGGGAAACAGAGGCGTGAATGCAAAACGACCGATACCCATCGCCAGCGCTAAAGACAACATGGCGGCCAGAGCGATGAGGATGGCGAGGTGTTGCGGACGGGTAGCAGGATGCAATGCGGGAGTATTCATGCATTCATTAAAATGGAAATCCGCTTCACTGACAAATGAATTATTCAGGAATACGATTCTTTTTTAATGTGAGCGTTAAATTTAACGTCCCGGTTGCTATTGCTGACGCTGGTCGCAGAAGACCGTGTACGCGTTGCTGGTTGATCGCCAGACTGACATGCACACAGAGAAAATCAGGCCAGATCCTGCGCCACCTGATCTGCGATCTGCGCCCATTCCTCGTCGGTGAATAAACGGGAGCGGGTATGAAACGCCTTGCCACTTGCGCCTTCGAGTGAAAAAGTGCCGCCGTGGCCGTCGATCACATCAAGAATCAGCTGGGTGTGTTTCCAGTAATCGTATTGCAGCTTGCCGATGTAAAACGGCACGCCGCCGACTTCGCCTAATTTGACATCGTAGGAGCCTATGGTCAGGTCGGTGGGTAAATAGCAATTGGCGGCACTGTTGTCACAGCAGCCGCCGGACTGGTGAAACTGGATGTCACCATATTGCGCTTTGAGTTCAGCAATCAGTGCCAATGCGGCAGGGGTAGCGGTGACTCGCTCAACCATATTCGCCTCTCCAAAACTGTCTATCTCTATTTTGCAGAGACAGACGGTGGTTTGTGATGAATAGGGCATGGCGGTTTTGTCCGCCACCCTTGTTCCAATCAATCTTTATGAGCGCTTGCCGTAAGCTGAGGCAAATATACCGACAATCTCAGCATGCGATGCTTGAATCGGATTAGTTAAGCCGCACACATCTCTGAGCGCGTTTTGTGCCAGGACATCAAAATCTTCTTGCTTCACACCCAATTCTTCAAGCGATTTTGGAATGCCCACGATATCTGCTAATTTTTTAATGGCGTCAATGACGCCCAAACCCGCCAGATCTGGATTGCTCGCATTTAAAATGCCGCCAATCTGATTTAAGCGCTCTTGTGCGGCACGCATGTTAAACGTTTCCACGTGTGGCAAAAGGAGTGCATTGCACACACCGTGCGGTAAATCATAAAAGCCGCCCAACTGGTGCGCCATCGCATGAACGTAACCCAGCGACGCATTGTTAAATGCCATGCCGGCTAAAAACTGCGCATAGGCCATTTGCTCGCGTGCGTCTTGATTTTTAGGTTCTTTGACTGCCGTTGGTAAATAGCGACCAATTAATTCTATTGCCTTGACGGCACAAGCGTCTGTCAGGGGAGTGGCAATCGTTGAGACATAGGCTTCCACCGCATGTGTCAGTGCATCCATCCCGGTGGCCGCAGTCAGGCCAGCGGGCATCGCCTCCATCAAACCTGAATCGTTGATGGATAAAAATGGCGTCACATGGCTGTCGACAATCGCCATTTTAACGTGCCGGGTTCCATCTGTGATAATGGTAAAGCGCGTCATTTCAGACGCGGTTCCAGCCGTTGTATTGACGGCGATGAGCGTCATTTGTGGCACTTTGGATTGATTTAATCCCTCGTAATCTTCAATTTTTCCGCCATTGCTCGCAACCAGCGCAATGCCTTTCGCACAGTCATGCGACGAACCACCGCCTAAAGAGATAATGAAATCTGCTTGCGCAGTTTTGAGCTTTTCCAGACCGGCATTGACGTTACTAACGGTTGGATTGGGTTGCACGCCATCGAATATCTCTGCCGAAATACCTTGGGTCGCTAATTTATCGGTGACGGTTTTTGCTAAACCCATTTTGGATAAAGCACCATCCGTGACGATCAGGGCTTTTTTAAAACCCATTTGCCCTATTTGAGCAATTCCCTCATCTAACGCACCCAAACCAAGAATGTTTTTACCTGGCATAAAAAATTGTGAAACGCCCATTACGATTTCCTTAATTTTTTTAAATATGCAATCAACACTACGGGGAACATCATGGACAGGTGACGCGTCACCCGTCCACATCAGCGAATTAACTCTCAATAGAAATTAAAAGAAGCCGAGTTTATTTTCACTGTAGCTGACCAGCAGGTTTTTGGTTTGCTGGTAATGGTCAAGCATCATTTTGTGGGTTTCACGTCCGATACCGGATTCTTTATAGCCACCGAATGCCGCATGCGCTGGATATGCGTGGTAGCAGTTAGTCCAGACGCGACCCGCTTTGATCGCGCGACCCATGCGATAGGCGACGTTACCATTGCGGCTCCACACACCGGCGCCCAGACCATACAGCGTGTCGTTGGCCAAGGCCAAGGCTTCCGCTTCGTCTTTGAAGGTAGTTACTGCCAGCACAGGGCCAAAAATTTCTTCCTGGAAGATGCGCATTTTGTTGTGGCCTTTGAACAGCGTCGGCTGCACATAGTAGCCACCTTCCAGATCGCCACCCAGATGTGCCTGACCGCCACCTGCCAGCACTTCGGCACCTTCTTGTTTGCCAATATCCAGATACGAGAGGATTTTTGTCAGTTGTTCTTTGGATGCCTGCGCGCCCATCATGCTGTCGGTATCCAGCGGATTTTTATGCTGAATCGCAGCAACGCGTTTCAATACGCGTTCCATGAATTTGTCGTAAATCGATTCCTGAATCAGCGCACGTGATGGGCAAGTGCAAACCTCACCCTGATTGAATGCAAACAAGACCAGACCTTCGATGGCTTTGTCGAGGAATTCATCGTCTTTATCCATGATGTCCGCAAAGAAGACGTTCGGCGATTTGCCGCCCAGTTCCAGCGTCGCTGGAATCAGGTTGTTCGCAGCAGCCTGTGCAATCACGCGGCCTGTGCTGGTGGAACCAGTGAACGCAATCTTGGCGATACGTTTGCTGGTCGCCAGCGGCATACCGGCTTCGCGGCCGAAACCATTGACGATATTGAGCACGCCGGGTGGCAGCAGATCAGCAATCAGCTCGGCCAGAATCAGAATAGAAATCGGTGTGGATTCAGCAGGTTTCAGCACCACGCAGTTACCTGCACCCAGCGCCGGTGCCAGTTTCCATGCTGCCATCAGAATCGGGAAATTCCACGGAATGATTTGCCCGACGACGCCGAGTGGTTCCTGAATATGATAAGCGACCGTGGTTTCGTCGATATTCGACAAAGCACCTTCCTGCGCCCGCACGCAACCGGCGAAATAACGGAAATGATCGGCGGTCAGTGGAATATCTGCATTCAGCGTTTCGCGAATCGCTTTACCGTTATCGACGGTTTCGGCATAGGCCAGCAACTCCAGATTCGCCTCAACACGGTCGGCAATTTTCAGCAGGATATTGGAGCGTGTGGCGGCATCGGTCTTGCCCCAGGCATCGGCGGCGGCATGTGCGGCATCCAGCGCCAGCTCGATATCTTCTGCCGTAGAACGCGCAGCCTGTGTATAGACTTTGCCGTTGATCGGGGTAATGACATCAAAATACTCGCCTTTCACAGGGGCAGTCCATTTGCCGCCGATGAAGTTGTCGTAACGGGATTTATATTGGATTTTGGCGCCTGCAGCACCGGGGGCTTCATAGATCAAGATTGTCTCCTTCGGTTAATTGTTATTGACAGTCACAAAGCTTTTTTGCGCTGGTCGGCAGCACTATTCGCAAAAGCCATGCCAACTGCGGGCGAGCAGATAATTTTTCTGCCGCCCGTCTGGCGTCGCCTGTACGAGATGGCTGACGAGGTTGACGTACACACTTTTACAGGCGGATTCCTGCTAAGATAGTTGTCAACTGTCCACAGATGCCTGTGACACCTGACACAAAATGAGACAGGTATCACAGCGGTAAAAACAGCAGCAAACATAGCGACAAATACAGCGGCAAATACCGATGCCGCAGGAGACAAGTTCATGCGCAACCACGCCATTCTGCCATCATCACATCTGAAACAAGCCCGTTTGCAACTGGTCGAATATGGCATACATCCGGCGCCGGGTATTGATGATCGCATTGCACAATCCTGGCAGCGCAGCTTGTCGGCGGGACTTTTCCCGGTGGGCCGGGTCGAATGCGAAGACAATCTCAGCAGCAGTAACTTACAACATGCGCGCCACTTTAATCATGAGCTGATCTGCCATTCAGAGCCGGTCATCGAATATCTGTTTGAACAGGTGCGACACAGCCATAGCATGGTGATACTGGCCGATGCACAAGGTGTACTGATGCACACGCTGGGTGATCTGGATTTTCTGAGTAAAGCAGACCGTGTCGCATTGAAATGCGGTGCCACCTGGGCAGAAAACCAGCGTGGTACAAATGCGATCGGCACGGCAGTCGCAGAGGCGAACGAAATCGAGATTCACGGCGCGGAACATTATCTTGAGCACAATGAATTTCTGACCTGCGCTGCGGCGCCTATCTTGTCCGCACGAGGTAGCCTGATGGGGATACTGGATATTTCCGGTGATCATCGCAGCCGCCATCCACATACGCTGGGCCTGGTCTCAACGGCAGCACAAATGATAGAAAACAGCATGGTACTGAGCGCTTGTCAGCATCAGATTATCGTGCAATTGCATCCGCGCGCCGAAGGCTTAGGCTCGGTAGCGCAAGGTATGCTGGCGTTCTCCGAAGATGGCTGGCTGACCGGCGCCAATCGTAAGGGGCTGGCGTTACTGAAATTGCGTTACAACGACATCGCGGCCACCTGCTGGTCGGATTTATTCGAGAAAGAATTTCAACACATACTGTCATTTCACCAGCGCGCAGTAATACGGCCTGAAACGCTGCGAACCAAAGATGGCAGCATGTTGTTTGCGCAGGTGCATAGTCACAGCCTGGCGCGACAAGCCCTGAGCGTGCATACGAAATCTGCCCCGGCAACGCCAATACCAGCAACGACGGTCACAGCGGCAACAAATGAAGATACTCAATGGCTGGCCGCAAGCGAGAAAGCACGCAGGGTTATCGACAAGGCGATTCCTTTACTGGTGACGGGCGAATCCGGTGTTGGCAAAGAATTGTTTGCACAGGCAACACACCATGCCTCATTGCGCCGGAATAAGCCCTTCGTGGCAGTGAATTGCGCGGCGATTCCAGAACATCTGATCGAAGCCGAATTATTCGGCTACGTCGCAGGAGCATTCACCGGTGCGTCTAAGCAAGGGGCACAAGGTCGTTTGCGGGAAGCGCATGGCGGTACTTTATTTCTGGATGAAATTGGCGATATGCCTTTGGGCTTACAAACACGATTATTGCGAGTTTTGCAGGAACGTCAGGTCACACCACTGGGCAGCAGCACGCCGGTCGCCGTCGATTTCAATTTGATTTGCGCCACCCATCAGAATTTAAAAAACAGTATTACCAAGGGCGGCTTCCGCGAAGATCTGTTTTACCGTATCAATGGTTTAACGGTTTGTCTGCCTGCGTTACGGGCGCGCACGGATTTCGAGTTTTTATGCGGGCGACTATTGCAAGAATTTGCACCGGACAGTGATCTGCACATTGCGCCTGATCTGCTGGCGGCGATGAAAGCCTTTCAATGGCCAGGCAATCTGCGTCAGCTCAGCCACGTGCTGCGTGCTGCGGTCGCTTTAAGAGACGATGATCAGCACTGCATCAGCTGGGAACATCTGGCCGATGATTTAGTTACTGAACTGAAGGCGCAAGCATTATCGCAATCAACGACAGCAGCATCAACCGCAATAGCAACCGACACCACCGCGGAGCCGCAGCTCAGCTTGCATGCACGTTCGATGAAAGCGATACGGCAGGCACTTGCCAATGCGAATGGCAATGTCTCAGCGGCAGCACGCGAATTAGGCATCAGCCGCCAGACGCTGTATCGCAAGCTACAAGAAACTTAATCTGCGCGAACATACCGGCCAATAATTTTTTCTGATGGCGCATAAAAAAAGCACTGGCTCGCGAGCCAGTGCTTTTTATTGTTACGACCGATAAGTCACGAGCAAAGTGACTAATAATCACTCAGACATCTAAACGGACAGTGACCGAATCTGCGTTGTAAGTGACCGTCGCTTTAGGAAAACCATCAACTGTCACGGTTGCGAATTTGCCACCAACCGATTTGGCGCTCAGTACTGTCAGCACGGTTCCTACAGCAGGTTTGTAATCGGCTGCAAATTTCAGGTTCAGCGTAGCGCTACTATCCAGTGCAACGGCACCTGCGACCTGAATTTTTCCGAGGTTACTGCTGTTAGCCACGATTTCCAGCGCACTGCCATTGATTTGCGTGTAATTCGCCAGCAGTTGTAAAGGCAATTGGCTGTTATGCACCAGCTTGCCACCATTCAGATAGACATCACCTTTACCGAAGGCCTGATTGCTGTCTGCCGCCAGCGTACCAGCGCTGATAATCGTGCCGCCGCTGTACGTGTTATTGCCACTCAGACGCAAGATGCCCGTGCCCAGCTTAGTCAGGCGACCAATGCCGCTGATGTCGTTTCTCCAGCTGTCCTGCGCAAAAAAGCCACCTTTCGTTGCATCCATCGTGACACTGACATCGCCGTTGAATGCAGCGTAAGCATCTGCCGCCGCGAACAGATTCAAGCGACCCCAGCCTTCTTCATCATCCAGAATCGGATAGCCAGATGGCAAGGCGGTGGTTTTCAATACGACGCGGCGCTGATTCGCATCGAGATAAGGCAGACGCGTTTCCAGTAGAACTTCCGCACCTTTTGGTACGACGGCTGGTTTGCTGGTATCGCCGATTGCCGGCATACCAAAGGTCAGACGACGCAGATAATTTGCCTTATTAATCTGGTAGTCAGCAAACCGGTCGTTCGCCGTGGTGGCGCTATGGGCATAGGTCTGCAAAGCGGCAACATTACTGAGTTGCAGAGCTGCTTGCAAGCCGGATTGTGCCTGTTGATATGCCTGCGTTTTCAGATCATTTTTTGCATTTGCACCGGTGGCAATACTCGCTGTTGCCACGGCCTGCGCCTGTACGCGGCCACTGATCACATCAAGCGGAGAATGCATACCAGCGAGGATACGGTTTTCGCCGAGTTCCAGACCGCGCGCCAGCATTTCCTGATAACGTTGCGGCACCAGATAAGCCATCGCAATCGCTTTGCGTACCGCTTCAGCAGAGTGACCGCTGATATAACCGCCGTCGGTTGCCGGAGTGGTGCTTTTCGCTGGTTCCAGCGCCGCGACGACCTTGACATTGCTGCTCCAACGCCATGGCCGGGCGTATTTGAAGAAGCGTTTAGCCGGTTCAGTAGAACCATTTTCACCGATGTTATTCACAAAATCGACCGCCAGGCCAAAGCTGGTATTGGTGCTGCTGCCAACGCCGGTATCGTTGCCTTTATCGTCATAGCGCACGGATGTCGCATCTGCCGCAATGTTGGTGATCGTCGTGGTTTGCTGCGCACTGTTACGCCATGCCTGCGTCAACGGCCCCATACCATCACTGATGCTGTATCCCTTGTTGCGGCGATCATCCAGATAAGCGGCAAGTTCCTGATCTGGTGTGCGTGCTTTGGTCGCATCGACTACGTACTGAATATTGGCGTTGTGTATCGTTGTATTAAGTACTTTGCCGTCGGTCGCATCGCCTGGAATACCCGTCCAATCCGATGCTGTTACTGCTGGAAAACTACCGCTCGCTGCGGCCGGAGAGCCCGCATCCACCAACAAGCTGCGCGGTTGCCAGAGTTGCAGAAAGCCAGCAACCACACGCACACCGGCATTGGTCTGCAAGGTCGCATAGCGTGCATCGCCGCGTTGATTGGTATAGGCAAAATCAACGTAAGGAAGCACTTTACTTTCGTCAGCAACTGGTGCGCTGTCGGTAACACCGGAACCTTTCGGCGCATCCGGAATAACGAGTGGAGCCGTCGCCACGACAGGATCGGAAGAACCGCCACAAGCAACGAACATGAAGCCAGAAATCAGTACGGCGGAAATCGTACGTAGCGGAAATGAGTTTTCTATCATTTTCTATACACAGTGAGTTGGGTGGGTCGAACGAATCGAACTAATCGAATACGGGCGCTCACTATAAGGGGGGCGTATGTCATCCCTGTGACACTGTTTACTTCATGCAGGCTGCGGCGAAAAATAACGCACCGATTCAGGCGTAAGACTGATTTTCTATGTATTTACTGAATGATGTATAGTATACCCCCCTACCCTATTTTATTTGTTATGAGCCACACGATTAAAGACAAGCAAAAGCTACTGAACCGGGTACGTCGTATCCGTGGGCAGCTCGATAGCATAGAACGGGCGCTGGAAGAGGAAAAAGGCTGCATGGAAATTCTGCATCAGATCACCAGTTGCCGCGGCGCAATGAATGGGCTGCTCGCGACGGTACTGGAAGATCACATACGCACGCATCTGATCGACGCACCGCATGACAGCACTGAACACCATGAAGACCACACCGACGCACGCGAACAGCTGATCGATGTGGTGAGAAGTTACTTAAAATAAAGCGCTCAACATGATTGAATTCTCAACGCTACTGCAACAGGGCGCAACAAACGCCTGGCTGTTTATTCCCAGCGCCATCCTGCTCGGTGCTTTACACGGGCTGGAACCTGGTCATTCAAAAACCATGATGGCGGCATTTATCATCGCTGTCCGCGGTACGCTGACACAGGCCGTTTTGCTGGGCTTGTCGGCAACCCTGTCGCATACCGTCGTTGTCTGGATCATTGCCCTGGCCGGTATGTATTTCGGTCAGCAATGGAATGCCGAAGCCAGCGAACCTTACTTACAGGTGGTGTCTGCAATTTTGATTATCAGCATCGCGGTCTGGATGATGTGGCGTACCTGGCGCGATCAGCATCATGCTCACCACCATCATCATGACGATATGCAAGAGATCGATACGGGGCATGGCATTGTGCGACTGGAGATATTTGAAGACGGAGTACCACCACGGTTCCGGCTGTATCAAGACAATCAGGACAAGCAGCGCAATCACGTCTGGACAGCAGATCAGCTGACGCTGGAAACGGTGCGCAATCAGAAAGAGCGCCAAACGTTCAGGTTTGTGCAACGAGAAGGTTTCATAGAATCGGAACAGACCATCCCTGAGCCACACGAGTTTTCTGCCCATTTGCACTTAGGTCACGGCAGTCACTCGCATGAATATGTCGTGCATTTCGCAGAACATGAACATCATCATGCAGAGTCAGACGGCCTGGACGTGGCCGGTGACGAGTATCAGGACGCGCATGCACTCGCCCATGCGAACGACATACGTCGTCGCTTCACCAACCGCGAAGTGACAACCGGACAAATTGTCATGTTTGGTTTAACCGGCGGCCTGATTCCCTGCCCGGCGTCGATCACGGTCTTGCTGCTCTGCCTGCAACTGAAGAAAGTCGCACTGGGTGCAACTCTGGTACTCTGCTTCAGTATTGGCCTGGCACTGACCATGGTCATGTCTGGTGTCTTGGCCGCGTTGAGCATCAAACACATTTCAAAACGCTGGAGCGGCTTCGGCACATTTGCCCGCAAAGCGCCATATTTATCCGGTGCAGTGATTTTACTGGTCGGGTTCTACCTGGCTTATGAAGGCTTGCATAGCTTACTGAAATAAGATGAGTAAAGAACGGCTGCAAGGCCGCTCTTTACTAACTGCCTGGCGCACTGATCCACCATTAAAACGTTTTGCTGAAGCTGACGATCAGGGCTGTCTTGCCAAGAAACTTCCCGTTTGCGGGGGACGCATAGCTCGTCTCACTGGCATTCGTGCCAACCACTGCCACAGCGCCTGTCAAGACACCAAAATCTTTAGTGATGCCGATTTTCCAATCTGTATAACTGCTGGCACTGTTATTTTTCACCTGCTGACGCCCTGCATGGATGTTCAACGTCAGCCCTGCGGCGACATCGATGTTGGCCCCCAGATCGAGATAGCCACTATTTTTACTGTCGGAGATACCAAATAAATTGGTGACGGCATGTGAATACTTCACGTAGGCCGGGCCGTAGGTCAGTTGTCCATAAACCTCGCTGGTATTCGCATCAGTAGTCAATCCGTTAGAGGGGTAGACGTAGCTCAGCACACCGATGTCGTAGCTGATGTCTTTGTTGATCTCACCACGGCGACCAGCATACAGATCCGCTTCAAGATTACCGCCGCCGCCAGCATCTTTCGTCCACTTAATGCTGGAAAACCATGCGCCCGCATATAATCCGCTCGGATTGTGAACGTAATCAGCGCCACCTTGCAAAGCCGCTTGCAGACGTGTTTGCGAAATACCGCGATAACGGTAGTCGGAAGTCAGCGCAGCATTAAAACTGATTTCGTTGTCTGACTTCATTTCAGGTTTGACTTCCTGCGCCTGGACATAGCCCACAGAAAATACGGTCGGGAAAATTGCTGCCACAAGTATTTTTTTCATAGTACTTCCTTTCATGATAACGACAATGTCGTTCTGGTTGATGTTCATCGTCCGCCGCAAATTTCAATTCGCTGAGTGATGAAAAACATATAAAAATTAAATTTCAGGCGTGCAGAAGCCCCTCCGGCGGACAGATTCTGACGCCGGATACTCAGAGAAAAAATGGAAAATCAGCTAGGTAATAACAATCGGTAACCAACCGCTGTTTCGGTCAGCAGATAACGTGGCTGGGTCGGATCATCTTCTAATTTATGCCGCAGATAGCGCATGTAAATGCGCAGATAATGGCCACTTTCTGTATGCGATGGTCCCCATACTTCGCGTAATAATTGTGGGTTCGTCACGACCCGGCCAGCACTATTGATCAGTGCGCTCAGCAGACGAAATTCAGTCGGGGTGAGTTTGACGATGACGCCCGCTTTCATGACCATACGCGCCTGCACATCGACTTTAACGTCGCCAAACTGAACGACGCCATCTGGTGTACTACCGGGTTGACGCTGACGCCGCAAAGTTGCCCGCACCCTCGCCTGTAATTCACCGACACCAAATGGTTTCGTCAGATAGTCGTCGGCACCGGCATCCAGCGCTTTAATTTTTTCCGCTTCGCTGACTCTGGCTGACAACACGATGATAGGGACACCCGACCATCTGCGCACGTCTTTAATAAAGTCGATACCGTCACCATCAGGCAGACCAAGATCCAGAATAATCAGATCAGGCTGGCGGGTGCCGGCATCGATCAGCCCGCGTTGTAAAGTGCCGGACTCAAACACCTGCCAGCCACCTTCTTCTAAAGAGCTGCGGACGAAGCGGCGGATTTGCGGTTCATCTTCCACCAGCAAAGCGGTGGGCAGAGTGCCATTGTTTTCTGACATAGGCGGCGTCGGTGCTGATGTATTCATACGGATAATGGTCGTATAGGATTGTTGCTGCCGATGGTTTGTGCTTCGTGATTCATGAGACTCATGATTTCCATGTCCGGCATATCGGACATATCTGGCGGATTTCCTAATGGCAGAGAAATGATAATACAGGCACCGCCGTCAGGCGACACACCAGCATGGATACGCCCTTTATGGGCTTCAACGATAGCGCGACAGATGGCCAGCCCAAGCCCCACACCCGGTTTAGAAGACTCTCTTTCACCACGGGTAAATTTTTCAAACACGGCCTCTTCTCGGCCCTGTGGCAGACCCGGCCCATTATCAAATACCTTGATACTGATGTCGGCTCCGCTGGTTTCGGCACTGAGGGTAATACGGGAACCTGCCTGTGTATATTTCGCCGCATTTTCCAGCAGATTACAAAGCACACGTTCTATCAGCACGGCATCAAAATGTATTAACGGTAAATCCGCTGCCATGATCGTCTGCACCTGATGCTCTTTCAGTTGTGGTGCGCAGATACGGATAGAGCTGCCGATTACTTCTTCCAGCGGCTGCCATTGCAGATCGAGTTTGATTTCACCACTCTGTATGCGCGCCATGTCTAACAGATTGGAGACCAACGCACTCATACGCAGGGTTTCATCATGTAAGGCGTGCGCCATCTCTTTCTGGCGATCACTGAGTGGCGGTATTGATATCGTCAGCGATTCGGAAATTCCTACCAGCGAGGTCAGCGGTGTACGTAAATCATGTGACAGAGCAGCCAGCAAGGAATTGCGTAAACGCTCGGACTCCATGTGCACCAGTGCATTCTGCGCCACCTCAATGTAATGCAGACGCTCCAGTGCAATCGCTGCCAGCGCCGCAAATGTATCCAGCTGCTGCCTTTGTTCCGGTATGAGTATCCAGCGACGATTATCAGGTTGTATCGCAAGCAATCCACGTGTACGCATAGGCGCCACCAGCGGCAAATAAAAGAAATTGCTGGCAGGCAGAGTGTCGGTACCGATACCTGCGGTTTCGGCTTTATCAAAAGCCCATTGCGCTATTCCCATATCTAAACCTGCGACTTCGGGTGAAGGTGGCTGTAGGCGACCTTCATCGTCGGGCAACAAGAGGGTCGCGTTCGCCCGGAACGCACGCTGTATGATGGCCTGCGTTTTATCAGAGATCTGTTCGCCCTGTAAAACGCCGGATAAATCACGGGCAAATTCGTATAAAGCACGGGAGCGGGATTCTCTGCGTGAGGCAACCTTTGCCTGATACCGCAAACCCGCCGTGAGATGTCCGGTAATCAGCCCGACCACGAGCATGACGACAAACGTCATGGCGAATTGCAGATCACTGACGGCAAATGAAAAACGCGGCGGCACAAAAAAGAAATCAAACGCCAATACGCCCACCACCGTTGCCAGTACGGATGGCCCCCGACCAAAACGCACGGCGACCAGCACGACAGTCAATAAAAACAACATCGCAATATTGACCAGATTAAAAATGTCGAGCAAGGGAGTCGCCACCAGCGCTGTCGCCATACTTGCCAGTGCGGCCAGCAGATAACTCCGTATCTGGTATCGATTGGCAACCGGGATGCGTTTATCCGGTGAGTGAATCGCAACAGATTCCGCCGCCATCTCTGACAGCGAATCCTCATGATCAGATGCGGCGCGACCAATTTCTATCAGATCAATATGCGGCGCTAATGCAGCAACCGTCCTCGCATATGACGTCGTCCACGGTAACTGACTTGACAGGCGTGACTGCCGCCCCATCACGACACGTGAAAAATTCTGTCCGTGTGCATAATCAACAATCGCCTGTGCAATATCATTACTGAATAACACCGCCGTATTCGCACCCAGATCCTGCGCCAGCTTCAGACTTTTTAAAATGCGTTCACGCTGCACTGCCGGTAACTTTTGCAATGCAGGTGTTTCGATATAAATCGCATGCCAGACCGCATTCATTTGTCCTGCCAGTCGGGCGACACTGCGGATAAGGTGATCCGCACCACGTCCAGGTCCAACACAAGCAAGCAATGCGGCATCCGTTTTCCAGACGGTATTGATCGATTTTTCAATTTTATAGGCGCGGACATCATCCTCTACCCTGTCAGCAGTGCGGCGCAAGGCCAGCTCACGCAAGGCAATCAGATTTCCTTTGCGAAAAAAATTCTTCGCAGCGCGTTCTGCCTGCGGTATCTGATATACCCGCCCTGATTTCAGCCTGGCTAACAGCTCATCAGCAGGAATATCCACCAGCACCACTTCATCGGCTTCATCAAACACGGTATCCGGCACGGTTTCTGCCACCCGTATTCCGGTAATACTGCCGACCACATCATTCAGACTTTCTAAATGCTGGACATTCACGGTCGTGTAGACATCGATGCCGGCATCCAGCAATTCTTCGACATCTTGCCAACGTTTAGGATGGCGGGAGCCGGATGCGTTCGAGTGTGCCAACTCATCCATCAGTATCAATGAGGGATGCCGCGCGAGCGCTGCGTCAATATCAAACTCGGTCAACACTTTGTCGCGATAAGGAATATTCCGCAGCGGCAAAACATCCAGACCATGCAGCAAGGCAGCGGTTTCTTCCCTGCCGTGAGTTTCTATCACACCGACTAATACCTGACGCCCATCTGCCAGCATTTTCCGCGCGGCGGTCAGCATTGCATAGGTTTTACCAACACCGGCAGACGCGCCGAAGTAGATGCGCAACTTGCCACGCGCGGCGCGGCGCTCCTGCGCCTGCACATGTGCCAGCAACATATCGGGGTTAGGGCGCTGATCGCTATTGATGGCCATCGTTATTGTATTTCTCTTGAAAATCAGTCAAAGCAGCTGAGTGACAGAATTGACGGAAGCGCAGCATTCGCGCACGTCCATATCACATCAAATTTCTGCAACATGTGGCACTACTTATTTTTTCTTCTGATCCAGCACCAGGTTTAACGCCAGAACATTGACCCGTGCTTCACCAAACAGACCGATCACCGGATGTTCGGCAAGTTCATCAATCAGGTTGCGCACCTGATCTGCCCCTATCTGCCGCGCATGCGCCACACGGGATGCTTGATAATACGCTGCAGCAAGGCTGATGTCAGGATCGAGCCCGCTGGCAGACGCCGTCACCAGATCAACCGGTATTTTGGCCGTGTTTGCAGGATCTGCTGCTTTCAGCGCATCGATACGGGCTTTGACGGCATCCGTCTGAGCCTGATTACTAGGACCAAAATTGCTACCGCTGGAAGCAAGCGGGTTGTTTGGCATAGGGCCAGTTGCCGAAGGACGTCCCCAAAAATACTGTGGCGAACTGAAAGCTTGTCCTATCAGAGAAGAACCAACTATTTTTCCGTCTTTGCGGATCAGACTACCTTCCGCTTTATCTGCAAAAGCGATCTTACCGACGCCGGTCAGTGCAACCGGATAGAGCACGCCAACCAGAATTGACAGGCTGCAAAACAGCATGAATGCAGGACGCAGAGTGTGAGTGAAAGAGTTACTAACAGAGTTCATGATTATCCTCAATTTCTACGTTAAGCCAATTGCAATGCGGTCAGAATCATATCGATCAGTTTGATACCGGCAAATGGC
The DNA here is from genome assembly GCF_018139565.1 of Cognatundibacterium rivi. Taxonomy (GTDB): domain Bacteria; phylum Pseudomonadota; class Gammaproteobacteria; order Burkholderiales; family Burkholderiaceae_D; genus Undibacterium; species Undibacterium rivi. The sequence continues at coordinate 400,888 of NZ_JAGSPK010000001.1, read as the reverse complement.
AAGAGAATGCCGCCAAGGCCATAAATCAACAGATTGCGACGCAATAACAGCGATGCACCGATCGCACGGTATTTCACGCCTTTGAGCGCCAGCGGAATCAGAAATACGATGATCAATGCATTGAATATCACCGCAGACATGATGGCTGACGAAGGGCTGGTCAGATGCATGATGTCCAGTGTTTTTAATTCCGGATAAGTCGCCACAAATGCGGCCGGAATAATCGCAAAATATTTAGCGATATCGTTGGCGATGGAAAAAGTCGTCAGAGAGCCGCGCGTCATCAGCATCTGTTTACCGATTTCCACGATCTCCAGCAACTTCGTTGGATTCGAATCCAGATCGACCATGTTTCCCGCCTCTTTGGCGGCCTGCGTACCGGAATTCATTGCCACCGCCACATCCGCCTGCGCCAATGCAGGCGCATCATTAGTCCCATCACCAGTCATAGCGACGAGGCGACCGTCGGACTGATAACTGCGTATCAGCTTGAGCTTATCTTCCGGCGTGGCTTCTGCTAAAAAATCATCGACACCCGCCTCTGCCGCAATCGCTGCTGCCGTCAGTTTATTGTCGCCGGTAATCATGATGGTTTTAATTCCCATACGACGCAACTCGGCAAAGCGTTCCTTGATGCCCCCCTTGACGATGTCTTTCAACTCTATCGTTCCCATCACCCGACCATCATCCACCACGACCAGCGGCGTACTGCCACGACGGGAAATGTCATCGACGGTTTTCGCGACCTCCAGCGGAAAGGAACGCCCCATCGCTTCGACAAATTTTCTGACAGCATCAGCAGCGCCCTTGCGTACAACGCGCTCTCCGATGTCGACGCCACTCATACGGCTTTGCGCAGTGAACTGGACAAACTGTGCGTGGAGTGGCGACATTTCCCTTTCACGTAAATTAAAGCGTTGTTTTGCCAACACCACGATACTGCGGCCTTCAGGTGTTTCGTCGGCCAGCGACGCGAGTTGCGCAGTGTCGGCAAGTTCGGAAGGTGTCACGCCGGGGGCAGGGAAAAACTCGGATGCCTGACGATTGCCTAAGGTAATCGTGCCGGTTTTATCGAGCAACAGGATATCCACGTCTCCGGCAGCTTCAACCGCGCGACCTGAAGTCGCGATGACATTTGCCTGCATCATGCGGCTCATGCCCGCTACGCCAATGGCTGACAACAATCCGCCGATGGTGGTTGGGATCAGACACACTAATAGCGCAATGAGTACCGTGATAGAAATCGGCTGTGAAGTCATTCCGAGTGCTTTTGCCGCATCGACACTGAACAATGAAAACGGCAACAAACTTACCGTCACCACCAGAAAAATAATGGTTAAGGCGATCAGTAAAATAGTCAGGGCAACCTCGTTTGGTGTTTTCTGACGTTTCGCACCTTCGACCATGGCGATCATGCGATCGATAAAGCCCTCACCAGGATTCGACGTCACGCGCACCACCAGCCAGTCAGACAACACCCGGGTACCGCCCGTCACGGCAGAAAAATCACCGCCAGATTCACGTATCACCGGAGCAGACTCGCCTGTGATTGCGCTCTCGTCTACTGTAGCAACACCCTCTATCACTTCGCCATCCAACGGAATGATATCGTTGGCTTCGACTAAAAAAACGTTGTCTTTACGCAGATCTTCCACTGCCGCTGGCAGCCAGGTGGTGCCATGTTGAGGAATAGCCAGTTTTTTAGCCATGACCGTTTGCTTCAGCGCCCGTAATGATGCCGCCTGTGCTTTGCTGCGTCCCTCTGCCAGCGACTCGGCAAAATTGGCGAATAAAACGGTGAACCATAGCCAAACGGAAATGGCGAGAATAAATCCTGTACTGGCTTCCCCCTCGCCAAACAGAGATTGCAGAAACAACAGACTCGTCATCACACTGCCGACATACACAACGAACATGACCGGACTGCGCAATTGCGTACGTGGACTAAGTTTTCTGAACGAGTCGGCAATTGCCGGGCCGATCAGACTCGCATCAAAGAGCGGAAGACGGGGCTTGCCACCAGTTAGTACCGCATCGGCGGTGAGATCATTGCTGTGATCGGCGGAACCGGCTTTGTTATCAGAACTTCTTTGGACATTAGTACTGGACATCATATTTCCCCTCAATTCTTAGCGTGGTGCAACATTTGCAGATGTTCGGCGACCGGTCCTAAAGCCAGCGCTGGCACATAGTTCAATACGCTGATCAGAACCACGGTGCCTGCCAGTAAGGCAATAAACATCAAGCCATGCGTAGGCATCGTGCCGGCATTCACCTCCAGACGTTTTTTGGCTGCCAGCGAACCGGCAATTGCCAATACGGGCACGATCATGGCAAAACGCCCGAACCACATCGCAATCGCCAGCATGATGTTGTAGAAAGGGGTATTGGCGCTGATACCGGCAAACGCGCTACCGTTATTGTTGGCGGCGGAAGTGAATGCATACAGCACTTCAGAAAACCCATGCGCTCCGGGATTCAGAATGCCGACACGACCTGCCTCAGTCATGACGGCAATCGCGGTGCCTGCCAACACCAGTACAGGCGTGACCAATATGGCGACCGAGGTCATTTTCATTTCATACGACTGGATTTTTTTACCCAGATATTCGGGTGTACGACCTATCATCAGGCCGGCAATAAATACCGCGAGAATGGCAAAAATCAGCATGCCGTACAAACCCGAGCCAACACCGCCGAATACGACTTCACCGAATTGCATCAGAGCGACAGGGACCAGACCGCCGAGTGGCATTAATGAGTCATGCATCGCATTCACCGCACCACAAGAAGCAGCAGTGGTCACGGCGACAAACAGTGAAGATGCACTGATACCGAAGCGGGTTTCCTTGCCTTCCATGTTGCCACCTGACTGCAGGGCGCTACTGGCCTGATCAACATTCATCGCTGCCAACGCAGGATGTGTCTGCTGCTCGGCCACCATCACACCAACCGTCATCACAACGAACAGCAATGTCATCGTCGCCAACACCGCCCAACCTTGTCGCTGATCACCGACCATGCGGCCAAATGCAAAGCACAATGCTGCCGGTATCAGAAAAATCGCGATCATCTGAAAGAAATTACTCAAAGGCGTAGGATTTTCGTAAGGATGCGCGGAGTTAACATTGAAGAAGCCGCCACCATTTGTCCCCAACAACTTGATGGCTTCTTGCGAAGCAACCGGCCCCATCGCCAGCGTCTGTGTGCGAGTTGTCATCTCTTCCGTTACAGGTGCGCCTCTACTGTCTTTTAAGGGCTGACCATCCGCACCAGTCTTAGGCATGCTATAGGTCACGGCATCGGCTAACTGCACATCTTTATATGCCGAGAAATTCTGCACCACTCCTTGTCCCATCAGAAAAATGGCGAAGATCAAGGACAGTGGCAGCAACAGATATAAGGTCGAGCGAGTGAGATCGACCCAGAAATTACCTATGGATTTGGATGAGTGCGCAGAGAAACCGCGTATCAGGGCAAAGACCACTGCAATCCCGGTCGCCGCTGAAAAGAAATTCTGCCCGGCCAACGCCAGCATCTGCGTCAGGTAACTCATCGTTCCTTCCCCGACGTATCCCTGCCAGTTCGTGTTACTGACAAAGCTGACCGCTGTGTTAAAGGACGAGTCAGCACTAATATTTGGCATCGCTTGCGGATTCAACGGCAACCATAACTGCAATCGCTGTATCGCATAAACAAAAAAGGTACCGAGTACATTAAATACCAGCAAAGCTAAGGTGTACCCTTTCCATGTCATCCCTTCGTCTGCTTTAACGCCCGCAAGTTTGTACATACCTCTCTCTAACCATGCCAGCCATTTCATTCCAGGCACTGGTGCTTTGCCATCAGCAATTTTTGCAATCAGTATCCCTAATGGATACGACAACATCAGTAATACAACTAAAAATACGATGAGTAGAATAAGCGCTTGTGTCGTCATCACAGTTCCTCTGCGTTCAATAACGCGATCACGAGATACACCAACAAGCCTGCGGCAACGACCGTACCGCCGATATAAAACACATTCATGACTTCGCTCCTAATTTTTCACATACCAACATCAGGATCCAGATCATCAAAAAACAGATGACTATCCCGCCTGCATAAAGAAAGTCCATCAACAACTCCATCACTTCTCTCCCGGTTTTTCCACACCATGAAGAATAGATAAAAGGTCCTAAGAATTCTGTTAAAACTCGGGGGTGAAGCTGTAAACAAACTGTAAAAATTTGGGTTAAAAGGGAGCGAATGCAGACATTGCACGGACTACGTCGATATGCAGAAATCAGAACAGGAAACTTGAAAGTGAACTATCAGCGTAAAGGAGGGGCAAGCAGTTGGCCGGGAAACGAGCCGTTTTCCGCCTTGGAAAACGGCTCGTTTCCGCGAGTAAATGTAGCAATCGAATAGATGAAGAAGACAGTCGCAGCTTTTTTTATACCGGTTAAAAAAGCATTGGAAATAACGACGTGCCTTTAGTGGTGGTCAGACTTACCAGTGAATTTTACCCAGCCTTCACTGCGCCTATATCAAGCAGAGAGTCAGCCGTATCTGCCGATTGCTCCAGACAAACGATCTGATTTCTGCCCCGTGCTTTTGCTGCATACAATGCCTCGTCGGCACGGGTGATGGTTTTCTCGAACGCCTCTCCTGGCTGGTATCTGGTCACACCGATAGAGACGGTCAGGCTGATCCATGAACCAGCGAATTTGACGAGATCGGCTGCGACTGCAGCACGCACACGTTCAAGGCAAATCAGTCCAAGATCGAGTTCAGTCTCTGTCAGTAAAATCAGATATTCCTCACCGCCCCAGCGCGCCAGAGTATCAGTAACACGGATTTTTTCCTGTACTGTTTTGGTAAATTTCTGCAAAGCGACGTCACCGGCCTGATGGCCATAGGTATCATTGATACGTTTGAAATAATCAATGTCCAGCATCGCGATCAGCAAAGGATTAGCGGAACGGTCTGAACGCTGACTTTCATACTGTATCAGTTGCAGCATATGCCGCCGGTTTGCTGCACCGGTAAGCTCATCATAGTTGGCGGTTTGCTGAATTTTTTCCAGCGCTTGTGTCAGTTGCTGCTTCTGATGACGCATGTGTTCGCGCATTTCGCACAGCCGCCAGGTCAGGAAAGTGGAACTGGCGAGCACAATTACCACCATGAAATAGTAGGCACCATACAAAAGGTAGGTCGTTCTTTCTGTCTCCCGCAGCAGAGAAAAAAGAATCGCTTCCGCAAACAGCATCAGGCCGTACACAGCAACGGTCATCACCTGCTGTATGGATAAACCGAACATGCCGAACATCAGAATCACGGCCAGCAACGGTAAAGTCACCCCCCGCCCATCACCAGCCAGTGCGAACGCTGCAGCATTGCAGGCAATCGCAAACAGCATCTGCAAGAATGCCAACGAAGGGTCAGCCCAGCGCAAGGAATAGCCACTGCGTATCAGCGCATACACGATCATCAGGCCTGCGGTTGAACAGGCGGCCCACAATCGCACGTCCCCCATCCCGCCAATACCCACCGATTTCATGAAGAACAAAACACCAATACTCGCCAGCATCAGCAATGCGGCAAGCACAAACTGGCTGGTACGGATGCGCATTGCCTTTCCCGATCCGAGTACCAGATCAAGGCTGTACCTGATGATTGTCTTCATAACAGACATGCAAAAAACTCCGACCATCAATCTGAGAAAAATTACCAACTGTCAGCGCACATACCAGTTGTGCTCCTGACAGCAAATGCCTGAAACCAGATACTGCTGCAACACTGACTATCGACGACTAAAACAAAGCAAGATACCGGAAGAATAATAAATGGAGGTCACGCAGTGTATCTGTTGTATTTGGGGAAAATTTCTCACCTTCATTTATTCACGGCAAGCACTGAGCGCTGCTGCCATCCACAGATACAGGATATATAGGTCTCCGATTTATTTTATTTTTCAGACGCAAGCAATGTCTTCACTGCACGCTGTCGTCATTCCGTTTTGCATTTATAACATTTTTAAAAAGACAGATCAGCCTATTTCAAAAAAGGTGTACCTCGGCCTCACGGGCGGACAAGCGATCACCTTGAGCTGCACATCTGCTGATATTTTCACTTGATCATACCGGGATATGACGACGTTGCGTTTCCGGCTACTGCTTTTTTGACCAAATTTCACATTGGCAATTATTTTAAAGAATTACAATGGAACGATGTGTGGCACATACACACTAACGCCCATGAAAATCGGATCAATAAACCTCCGATCCGAAAATACAAAGAACAGGCATGCAGAATCTTTTAATCAATACTTTGCGCCCCGCTGACGATCAGGAATGTGATGTTGAGGCGCACCTGCTGTACGCAACATACAGCCAGGAGCCGTTGAATCATACGATGGCTGTGATTACTGCAATCTTTGGAGGCTCTATCGTTTGGGGCATCGTTCCCGCCCCGCAATTATCACTCTGGATCGCCGCGGTACTAGGAAGTGCTGCGCTCGGACATGTGCAATACCAGTTTTTTAAAAAGGCAGTACCGTCCGGTTCCGCCATCAAAAAATGGCAAAAAATATTTTTTGTGCAGGCAACGACGCATGGTGCCGCCTGGTCTCTGGGACCTGTGTTATTGCTCCCTCACAGCAGCGGCGTTCTGCCAGCCTTTTTTCTCGGTATCTTATTGTGCGTCAGCGCTGTTGCAGTCAGTACGGTAGCAAAACAGTTTCATGCCATGCGCGGATTTATTGTCGCCAATCTGCTGCCTCCTGTCGTTGCGATATGGCTGTCCGGTGACAGCAAGGAACTCATGCTGATTCTGATCTTGCTGGCCAGCAGCATGGCATTTATCGCCGTGGGCTACTACTCAAATCAGTCTGCCCGCACTATCTATGAGACGCAGTTTCAGCTGCGGGGAATTTTAAATTCATCGCAGGATGCGATTATCACCATCGACTCCCGTGGCCGAGTATCCGACTGGAATCCGCGAGCAGAACAAATGCTGGGCTGGACCAGAGCCGAAGCGCTGGGGCTGGTATTAAATGACACCATTACGCCACCCAAAAACCGCGAGTATTTTCAGTACGGAATGAAACGCTTTCTGGCCTTAGGTGAAGGGCTGATATTGAATAAACGCATAGAGACAAGCGCGTTGCATAAAAACGGTACAGAATTTCCGGTTGAGCTGACCTTCACTCATCACAAATTAGGGCGCCATTTTTATTTCACTGCCTTTATCACCGACATCACTGAACGCAAGGCGATAGAAGACCGTCTGGAGTTATTCCGCCGCGTTTTTCATGCGAGTAATCAGTGTGTCGGCATCTGCGATGGCAAAGGCTATCTGCTGTATCAGAATCATGCGCTGGAAAAAATGCTGGGGTATACCGACGCAGAAATAATCGGACAGCATTTCAGTTTTGCTTTAGCAGAAGGACAGGAAAAGGAGATTACGCAGGAAGTCGGCAGGTGCATACGAAACGGTAAAAACTGGGTAGGGGAATTGCCGCACCGTCGCAAAGATGGTTCCGTTTTCATCACCATGAGCAACATCGGTTTTATCAAAAATGATCTTGGCGAAATTCAATACATCTTTAATATATGGACTGATTTCAGCCAGGAAATCTCCCGCAGAAACGAACTCGCCCTGGCGCGAGAAGCGGCTGATAAAGCAAATCAGGCAAAATCAGAATTTTTATCGAGCATGAGCCATGAATTGCGTACGCCCTTGAACGCTATTCTCGGCTTCGCGCAGATGCTGGGCTACGAAGCTCCGTTGACACCAGCCCAACAGGATCACGTACAGGAAATTCTGAAAGGTGGACAACATCTGCTGGAGCTCATCAATGAAGTATTGGAACTGGCCAAAATAGAAGGTGGCCATGTGCGCCTGTCGCTGGAACCTGTCAACCTTGAAGACCTGATTACAGAATGTTTCGATCTGATCCGCCCGTTAGCGGCAGAGAAAAAAATATCGATGCAATCGCTGATTGCATCGCCAGTTGCTGTGCGTGCCGATCGTGTCCGCTTAAAACAGGTTGTATTGAATCTGCTGTCCAACGCCATCAAATATAACTACACCGGTGGTAACGTGCAGGTCGATGCCGCAATAGAAATATCAGGGAATATGCGGCTGTCTGTGACGGATACCGGGATAGGCATCCATCCGGATAAGATGAGTGAACTGTTCCAGGCATTCAACCGGCTTGGCGTAGAACAGGGAAATACCGAAGGCACAGGTATTGGTCTGACGATCACGCAAAAGCTGACCGAACTGATGCATGGAAAAATCGGCGTGGAGAGTAAATTAAATCACGGCAGTTGCTTCTGGATTGAGCTTCCAGGCGACACAGTTCCTGCTACGCCTATACCATTTGTACCGCAACTGTCTGACGAACCTGTCTGCGCCTGGGGAAATAATGCGGTCATCCTGTATATCGACGATAGTCCGGTCAATCTGAAACTGGTCAGACAAATCCTCGGCTTACGATCTGGCATGCAATTACTGACGGCACAAACACCACAAGCGGGCATTGAGCTGGCGCACCAGCATCAGCCGGATATTGTGCTGCTCGACATTAACATGCCCGGAATGGATGGTTATGCGGTGTTACATCAGATGAAAGCCGATACCCATTTACGTTGTACGACATTTATTGCATTGACGGCGAATGCAATGAGCCAGGATATTGAAAAGGGGCTCAACGCCGGTTTCCATTCTTACCTGACTAAACCTCTGGAAATCAATTCCCTGCTGTTAACGATAGACCGCTGCCTGGCACCCGGAAATGCGCCTGCTGCTGCGCAAACGCCTGAATCATAAGCGTCACCAGCCGGAGTGACGCCAGCATCCCCGTTTACGCACGGATCAGCAATGAGGGAAAAAGCGCACGTATTTTTTCCTGCAATGCCAGCGAAGGATAATCGGCGATCAGCGCTTGGTTCAAAGCCTTTGTCTGGCATCCCTGTGTACGGAATTTTTGCAGTACGTAATGTTGCACACCGATTGCCGACAGTTCCAGCGCCAGCGCCATTATTTTTTGTTCACTGAGTAAGGACGGATGTATGGTAGTCCGGCATTCATAATCCACACCGCTGGCAAGTATCATTTCTGCGCATTGCTGCACTGCACGTCCGCTGCCCTGCACTCCGGTAATAGCTGCGTAGTCCTCCAACGGTGCCTTGACATCGAAGCCAACCCAGTTCAGCAACGGCAACACGCGCTCTAATTGTTTGGGATAGATGCAGGCAGTGTGCAAACCCACCAGAAAACCAAGTTCGCGAACCTCTTTCATTGCCAATGCTAAAGCGGGATCCATTGTTGCTTCGCCGCCGCTGAAAACGACCGCATCAATCAATCCGGTTCGGCGCGACAAAAAACCGCGGATAGCGTCCCAAGTCAACTCCGTTGCGGTTCCGCGTTCTTGTAAATGTAGATTATGACAATACGAACAACGCCAGGGACATCCTTGCACAAAAACGACAGCAGCAAGTTTGCCCGGATAATCTGCTGCACTGAATGGAGTAAACCCGCCAATTCTCAGGCTGTTCCGCATGCCACGCTTATCGCAGGTGAGCGGCATTTTCGGTGAAATAAGTACGCTCGCAGAACTCACCTTTTTTCCCGGTGTTGAAAGAACTGACCGGACGATGGTAACCCATCACCCGTGTCCATATTTCGCATGGCTGACGCTCCGCGTCAGTCAGTACAAACGCATGTTTTTCGATTGATTGAGCTTGATGAAGTTGTGACATGATGAATGACTCCTGATTAGTTGGTGGTAGTTTGCGTGGCAGCCATGCGTTTGCGGGCAATGATCTCGTCATCACATTTCGGACAGAATGGATGGCTTCCTTGCAGATATCCGTGCTTAGGACAAATGGAAAAAGTCGGCGTCACTGTGATGTACGGCAACCTGAAACGGCTCAGCGAGCGCTGTACCAGTTGTCGGCATGCTTCGGCGCTGGATAAGGCTTCGGTCATGTACAAATGCAGTACGGTGCCGCCAGTATATTTGCGCTGTAAATCATCTTGCAGCTCCAGCGCTTCAAATGGATCTTCTGTATAGCCGACGGGTAGTTGTGACGAGTTTGTGTAGTAGGGCATCTCCGCCGTACCCGCCTGCATAATATCCGGAAAACGCTTACGGTCTTCTTTCGCAAAGCGATAAGTTGTTCCTTCCGCAGGTGTTGCTTCCAGATTGTACATATGACCGGTCTCATCCTGAAACTCCAGCATTCTGGCGCGGATATGATCCAGCAGACGAACCGCCATTGCATGACCGGCCGCGCTGCTGATGTCGTCTTCACCGGCAGTGAAGTTACGGATCATCTCGTTGATGCCGTTCACACCCAGCGTCGAAAAGTGATTGCGCAGGGTGCCCAGATAGCGCTTGGTATAAGGGAACAGGCCGTTATCCATGTGCCGCTGTATCACTTTGCGCTTGATTTCAAGGCTGGTCTTTCCGAGTTCCAGCAAATGATCCAGTGCAGCCAGCAAAGCAGACTCGTTGCCACGATAACGATAACCAAGACGGGCGCAGTTAATCGTGACCACGCCGAGCGAACCGGTCTGTTCAGCAGAGCCAAACAAACCGTTACCACGCTTCAGTAATTCACGCAGATCAAGCTGCAGGCGGCAACACATGGAACGTATCATGTTCGGCTTGAGTTCAGAGTTAATGAAATTCTGAAAATACGGTAAGCCATAACGTGCCGTCATTTCAAACAGACGTTCGGCGTTCGGGCTGTACCAGTCGAAATCCTCGGTCATGTTATAGGTAGGAATAGGAAAGGTGAACGCGCGCCCTTTCGCATCGCCGGCCATCATCACTTCGATGTATGCGCGGTTAATCATATCCATTTCCTCTTGCAATTCACCGTAGGAAAATGGCATTTCGATACCTGCAATCACAGGTATCTGTTCACGCAAATCAGCCGGGCACACCCAGTCGAAAGTCAGATTCGTAAAAGGCGTCTGTGTGCCCCAGCGTGACGGCACATTCAGGTTGTAAATCAGCTCCTGCACACACTGTTTAACACTGACGTAACTCAAAGCATCGTTGCGCACGAAAGGCGCCAGATAGGTATCGAAAGAACTGAATGCCTGAGCACCCGCCCATTCATTTTGCAATGTCCCGAGAAAATTCACGATCTGCCCGACCGCGCTCGATAAATGTTTTGGCGGCGCAGATTCGACCTTACCCGGCACACCGTTCAAACCTTCGTTCAACAGGGTACGTAAAGACCATCCGGCACAGTAACCAGCCAGCATATCCAGATCATGAATATGCAGATCCGCTTCCCGGTGTGCCATACCGACTTCTGGCGGATACACATGGCTCAGCCAGTAATTTGCAATGACTTTGCCGGACACATTCAGAATCAGACCACCGAGCGAATATCCCTGATTGGCATTTGCGTTGACACGCCAGTCCTGACGCTGCAGGTATTCGTTGATAGATGATTCAACGTCAACGAGGGTGTGTTGATCATGACGCAAACGTTGATGCTGTTCGCGATACACAATATAGGCACGCAAGGTCCGGCGATAACCGGACTCAAATAAAACTGATTCGACTATGTCCTGAATCTGTTCGATATGCAGTAACGGCGCCGCGTTTACCATCCCGTCGCTTTGCATGACCTGAGCACACAAATCATTCGCCACACATAAATCAAACTCACCACTCGCCTGACCAGCGCGCTGCAGGGCAAATTCAATTTTCTTTGCATCAAATGCGCTGATGCTGCCATCCCGCTTGATTACCTGTGTCTGCGATTCACAAAATTGCTCAGTCATCATCGTCATCCAAATACACAATATTTAGTAGTTAAATTAAGAATAATTACTAAATATAGTGCAGTCAAACAAAGGCTGATGCTTTTTTAAAATCATTGATCAGGGTCAAAAAACTCGTCGTTCAACTGATTGATACGAAAAATTTAGCAGCGCCACGATATTGCTCATGCTGTGCTGATTGGCATGTCGCCACTGTAATACGCACTTCCAGTCAGTTTTTCGAGATAAAAAAATGACTTCTGGCAGCAGACATCTAAGCCTGCGGATATATCAACATAGGCATGAAGAAAGACAGCGGGAAGCTGGTGTGTGCAAATCTTGCCTGCGGTAACTATATAAACAGATACAGAAAAATTTGTACTGACGCCACAGCCATACACGAAGGAATGTGGCAACATTCATAGCAATAAAGGGCAAGTCGAATTACGAGACGACAATCGACTGCGTCAACAATACAATGCTCTGCAATTGCTCACACGTATCCGGGATTGCTTACTATTCTAAACATAACGCGTTCAGGTATGAGACAAACGATGAACTTGTTGATGCAGATAATGACGGCGTTAATTTCAACAAGTGTTGCGGCTGAAACACCTGGAAATTTACATATTTCTGTCAACGTCGACTCTGCCACTGGCATGATTGCGGCATCCATACTTCGCGAAGTATACAAACAGACGAAGCTGGAGTTTTGTATTGTTAACCTGCCGCCACTGCGCGCAACCAAAGAAGCCAAGGCTGGAAACATAGACGGAGAAGTGTTGCGCCCCCCCAATTACGCAGCATCGCATCCTGAACTGATACGTATTGATCCGCCCTATATCGTCGTTGAAACTCTGGCGTACACATTAAAAACACGCAATCTGACTATTCAGAAAAAAAACGATTTAAAGCCACTCAGAACTGGTGTCGTGCGCGGAATTATAAATGCACAAAATGCGACCGAAGGGCTAAACGACATTACGTTTGCCGATACATCAGAAAGTCTATTCAAAATGTTGACCGCTGGTCGTATTGATGTCGCGGTGGACTCCAGATATAGCGCAGATCGGGCAATGAAAAAAACAATGATCAATGACATTGTTTCGGAAAAAATCGTCTTGCTGGTACAACCCGCTCACCACTATCTGAATATCAAACATAAAGCGTTAGCAGCGAGTCTGGCCACAACGATCAGTCAGCTCGCGGCAACTGGAGAATTGCAGCGACTGGCAACGACTGCAGAATCTGAGCAAATGAAAAACGACAACGCAACAGCGACACTTCCTGTGAAAAATTGTAGCTGAATTACAGTCAGATAAAAAAGTGCTTTTACGCAGCAGATTCATCAGTAGTGTGTTTCACCCCGTGTGTCAGAAGAAAAGAAACGTCGATAGTAATCGCAGGCCTGAACTCAACAATATACGAAGAGGACACCATGAAAACGCGTTTATTTTTATCCGGAATAAGTCTGGCAGGAATGTCTGCCTTTTCACCAACTGTTTCAGCACAATCGAATGTCGTGCTGTATGGCATCGCAGACCTTGGCATTCATTACAGTAATGGATTAAACGCCAGCAATGCTCCTACAGCATCGAATTCCACCACGGCTCTGAGCAGCGGCATCAACAATACCAGTCGCTGGGGCATCAAAGGTCAGGAGACGCTGGGAAATGATATGTCAGCACTTTTCCAGCTTGAAGGCGGCCTGAATATTGATACGGGTGGTTCCGCCAAATCGGATAAATTGTTTGACCGGATCGCATTTGTTGGCTTAAAGACCAGCGCTGGCGTACTGACGGCCGGGCGTCAGGCGACGATATTATCGGACGCAATATCGCCGGTCGATCCTTTAGGAATGCGCTTTGCCAGTTTCAACCCTAACATCAACGTAACCGCATTAAGTAATACGGCTTTTGGCACTCATGCCTTTGGAATGCAATACGGCACCAGCGGCTACAACGACAATTACTATCGTCTGGATAATATGCTGAAATTCACCAGTGACTTCGGTCCGGTGACAACTCGCGTCTCCTATTCATTTGGTGAAGTGGCGGGAAACACCAGCGCGTTGTCAACCGTGGGCGCGGGTCTGAGCTATCAGCAAGATGGTCTGGCTATATCTGGCGCGTATATGAAATTGAAAAACAGTGCCAGTTTCAGCCTAGATGCCTATACGCTGGGCGCTGCCTATAACTTTGGTGAATTCACACTCAAAGCCAATTATGGCAATAACAAAGCAGAAACGGCAATCAATAAGGAAACAAAAGAAAGCATCTATTCAGGCGGCGGCAACCTTGTGATTCGTCCCGGCCTGTCGCTGACCGCCGCGTATTATCGTGTACGACGCGACAGCACCGGCTTTACTTCAGATGGGTTTGATCGCGTCGTTGCCTATCTTGAACAGGAAATGTCAAAGCGCAGCACTTTATATGTCGAGCTTGATTCAACCAAATGGAATGGTAATGCAACTGGCACAACCGGAACGCAGGCAAATAAATCCAATGGATATGGCTTTACCCTGGGTCTGATGCATAAATTCTGAAGAACGTCTCTGCAACAGATCATCTATCATAGCGCGCGGCTGAAACAAAGTCAGCCGCGCTGCAGAGTCAGACAATTACTGTCCCAGCCTGCGGGTAACACGGTTGACTGAAGTCGCATCCAACCGGAAGACACTCACGGCATTCGTCAGATGCACGGCCTGATCCTGCATGGATTGTGCCGCTGCTGCGGCCTCCTCCACCAATGCAGCATTTTGCTGAGTCACCTCATCCATCTTGATGATGGCGTTATTCACTTCCTCAATTCCTATACTTTGCTCTTGTGTCGCCGCACTGATTTCATTGACGATATCGCTGACTTTACGCACGCTATCAACCACTTCATCCATGGTGCTTCCTGCCTGATTCACCAGCTTGCTACCAGCCGCCACTTTTTCTACTGAATCGTTAATCAAATCCTTGATTTCTTTAGCTGCAGCGGCACTGCGCTGCGCCAGATTCCTGACTTCACTCGCCACCACCGCAAAGCCGCGCCCCTGTTCTCCGGCACGAGCCGCCTCGACTGCAGCATTCAGTGCCAGAATGTTCGTCTGAAACGCGATACCGTCAATCACGCTGATAATGTCGACAATTTTGCGCGAAGACTCGTTGATGGAACTCATGGTCGCAATCACTTCGCCAACGACTTCTCCACCTTTGCCTGCGACCGTTGTGGCAGAACCGGCCAGACTATTGGCGTGTCGCGCATTGTCTGCATTCTGCTTTACCGTCGACGTTAACTCTTCCATCGCGGATGCGGTTTCTTCAAGAGATCCTGCCTGCTGTTCAGTACGCGCAGACAAGTCAAGATTACCGGTAGCAATCTCCTGAGAAGCAGTATTGATTGCATCCGTCCCCGCGCGAACCTGTCCCACCAGTCTCTGCAGGCTTGTATTCATTGTTTTCATCGCTCGCAACAGCTGACCGATTTCGTCGTCTGATTCAGCCTCAATCGAGACCGTCAGATCACCGCTGGCTGCACTTTCAGCCATACTGACTGCAGCCCGCAGTGGTCGGCTGATCAGGCGTGCAATCCATAAAGCCAGAATCACGCTGAGCACCATTGCCACTGTCATTATTCCGATAATCCAGGCACGTGAAGACGAAAACAAATCATCGTTGGTGACCAGTGCACGCTCGCTTTCCGCCTGACTCATCTCCACCAGTTTATCAACCAGATCATTCACAGATCGAAATAATTTTACGGAGTCACCACGGATCGCTTTCCGCGCCTCATCCTGATTTCCGGCACGGGATAGCTCAAGCACTTTTTTGCCAGCATTGCGATACGATATAAACGACTGATCTAAGGTATCGAATATTTTTTTCTCTTCTGCCGAGTTGACCAGAGAGCGGTATTTCGTTTCATATCCCGTAAATTCTGAAGTACGGGATTCAATACTCTTTTCGTAATAGCTGAAATCCGACTCTTCGCTGGACAGAATATGCTGCAATTCCGATACACGCATACGGTTCAGCGTTGCCTTCATCAGCAGCGCATAACGCACTCCCGGCAACGTATTATTGAGTACCGTCGTCGACGCAGCATTCAGGCGCGCGGTCTGAACGATGCCAAAAATGCCTGTTGCCAGGGTCAGACTCAGGGCAATAAAAAAAGAAAGCAGTAATTTATACGCAATCTTCAGATTCAAAAACCAGCTCATATCAGCTCCTTTAAAGCTATTAACAACGACGTTTTCCCGCAACGAAGTAATGGATTCATTTTCAAATGCTCTTTGCATGAAGGAGGGCCAGAATTTGATTCTGCACAGAATCCAATGACTGGGCATCCTGACGTTACTAAGAAAAAAGAGCCGACAGCATGGCAAACAATAAGAAGCGACTCAGAACTCCGTTTCTCCAAAATGTTGCCAGCCAGAGATACAGATCGGTAAATTGACAGTCATGCGCTTTCTTAAAACTCGTACAAATAATAAAAAAGCAGGCAGTAGTGATCCACTCACTATCTGCCATGCCTTTTTACTTCGAAAAACTGACTTAAATTGCTCGTCTGAGCGATTAACGTTCCTTGACTACACCGCGATAAATCAGGAAAGTCGCCAGCAAGCCAACACTGCCAGCCATTGCCATCCAGTATCCTGGCGATGCTTTATCACCCGTGGTTTCTATCAACCAGGTTGAGACCAGCGGTGTCAGACCGCCAAACAAGGCTGTTGCCAGACTATATGCGAGTGAGAAACCTGTAGTACGGATACGAACAGGAATGATCTCTGTCAAAGCAACAATCGTCGCACCGTTATAACTTCCGTACAGGAATGACAGCCATAATTCCGCAATTAACATGTGCTCAAAACTCGGATTGGCGATCAGCCATGACAACAGCGGATAAGCCGTCACCGCAGTCAGAGCGGAAAACAGTGCCATGATGGGCCATCTGCCGATACGGTCAGACAAAGCTCCCATCACCGGCAACCAGATAAAGTTAGATACACCCACACACAGAGTCACGACCAGACTCTCAACGGTCGTTAGCTTCAGTACGGTTTTACCAAAAGTCGGCGTATAAACGGTGATCAGGTAAAACGACACCGTGGTCATCACAATCAGCATCGTACCGGTCACAACCAGCGGCCAGTTCAGAGAAATAGTTTTCAGCATTTCTCTGAACGTAGGATGCGTTTTCTGTGCCAGATATTCTTCTGTCTCTTGCAAAGAGCGACGAATGAAGAAGACTACCGGAATGATGGAGCAACCGATGAAGAAAGGTATGCGCCAGCCCCAGTCCGCAATGAATTCCTTGCTCAAGGTTTCATTCAGAAAATATCCCAACGCCGCGGAGAAAATAACGGCCACTTGCTGACTGGCCGATTGCCAGCTGACATAAAAGCCTTTGTGACCCGGCGTTGCCATCTCAGATAAATAGACAGACACGCCGCCCAGTTCAACCCCGGCAGAAAAACCCTGTAGCAAACGACCAATCAGTACCAGCAAAGGCGCCAGCAAACCGATCGTGGCATAACCGGGGATAAAAGCGATCATGGCGGTACCGGATGCCATAATGCCCAGCGTCAGCACCAAACCTTTGCGACGACCGATGCGGTCAATATAACTGCCCAGAATAATCGCACCCAGCGGTCGCATGAAAAATCCTGCGCCGAAAGTCGCAAACGTCATCATCAGCGCCGCGTATTCACTACTGGCGGGGAAAAATGCTTTAGCGATATAGGTTGCGTAAAATCCAAACAGGAAGAAGTCATACATTTCGATGAAATTTCCACTCGTCACACGGATGACGGTAGAAAATTTCGAGTGGCGCTTTGCCGCAACGCCACCATCCTGATGGACGTTGCTTACCGCATTAGAAGTTGTGCTGGACATACGATCTGACCTTTTTAATCGGTGGCCATGCAGATGCACAGCCCAACCCGTCAAAACAAAATAAAGAGAAATAAAACGAACAACGATTCGTGCTGAATCAGCGTCTTATTTTTTAGCAGCAACCGGCTCCAAGCCAGTCTCTGCAATCACACCTGCATTTTTTTCCGACGACAGAAAATCAAGCAGTGCCTGTGCGTTCTTCTGCACCTTACTGCCGCTGACTATCGCTGCAGAGAAAGGTGTACTCAGTTGCACTTCCTGCGGCAGCAAGCCGACAATATCAATTCCTGCAACCGGCAATAATTCACTACGTTGCTGACAACCGAAATCAGCCTCGCCGTGAGCAATGATTTCTCCGACAGGCGTGGCAGGAATTTGTGCTGCCTTGCCCTGCATCTGCTCTGCAATGCCCAGCTTTTTCATCAATTGATGTTTGATGTATTCACCGCTGGCACTGTCGGAATAAGCGACAGTACGCGCTTGCAAAAATGCTTGTTTCAAACCTTCAACGGTGCTGATATCAGGTTTGGCATTTCCCGTTTTTACTGCGCAGGCGATAAGTGAATTTGCCAGCACCACTTTGCTACCGGCCACCAGTTTCCCTTCCTTCATCAGTGTGTCCAGAGAATCACCAACCATGATGACGACATCAATATTCTCACCACGAGCCATACGCACCGGGATCGCATTTGTGGTCGTCCCCATCGATGGTCCCCAGCCCGATATCAGCTTATCGCTACTACTCTTTTCATATGCAGAAGCGAGATTTTTGTATGCTTGCGCAAAACCACCCGAACTAATGACGCGGATGTCCTCCGCTACTGCAAGGTTGGTAGCAAACAAGCCGCTGAGTGCCAGCGCCGCTGCAATCGTGTTGAAGCGAAGTGTAAACTTCGACATAGTGATTCCTTTCATTACTCAGAATTTGTGCATCAGACCTATCGTCAGACCGTAACCGTTACTGCTGTTCGCTTTGTTACCGCTCACACCGGCAGCATTAGCTTTCCAGTTTGTATAATCAGTTTCGATATACGCAGTGCTGCGTTTTGACAGGGATTTTTCCAGATAAATAAAGCTGCGATCAAAGCCATCGTCAGCAAAGCCGGTGGCTTCACGGCGGACGCGGTAGTACGCCGATGTCAGCGTCAGATCGGCAGTTAATGCCAACGCAGCACCGCCAGAGGCGATGTGTTGGCGAGTTTGTTTCGTCGTACTGGTGTCAGCACGGTTCTGACCAAAATTGACCTTCAGTTGCACGCTACCTAATTGATAAGCAGCCCCCAAGGTATACGCCTGTAAATCAAAGTCAGCGCTGTTCTTGAACTTCATCCAGGCACCAGAGATATTTAATCCGTCTTGCTGATATGCAAGGCCGACACCCATGGTCGACAAAGCGCTGCTATTGCCCGCGACCTCACCAAATGAATATGACGCACGCGCCACCAGCGGACCAAAGTCACCGGTGTATTTCAGCATGTTGTCCAGACGATAGTAATTGTCGTTGTAGCCGCTGGTACCATACTGGACGCCAAACGCATGGGTACCAAACGCGGTATTACTCAGTGCCGTGACATTAATATTAGGATTAAGACTTGCATACCGCATTCCCAGCGGATCGACCGTCGAAATCGCATCCGACAATATCGTTGCCTGACGGCCAGCTGTCAGGCTGCCATAACCGGTTTTAATTCCGACAAAGGCGAGCCGATCAAATAGCTTGTCTGATTTTGCAGATGCGCCGGTATCGATGTTTAAGCCGCCTTCAAGCTGAAAAAGAACAGTCATATCAGGAGCAAGAGACTCTTGTCCTTTGAAGCCCCAGCGGCTGGTATTATTGACGCCGCTGCTGACGGAGCCGGTGGAACCGGATACGACTGGCGCATTGCTGGCATTGATGCCGTTACTGTAATGCACGCCAAGATCCGCAATGCCATAGGGTGTGACAGTGGATTGGGCAAAGGCGCCGCTGCTGATGCCCAGCAAGACGATGAGATAAGAAGGTTTCATGTGGTCTCCGAGGTATTGCCTTCTTAATGAGGCCTTGAAATGTCTGTAATGCTTGGTTTGAGCCGGTCAATATTCACGTATCGCCGACTTTTTATTTGGTCTGCATCATCCGCCACATGGCATAATTTGTGAATTGCAATATTTATTAAGATTAATGCATGGGACGCATCAATTTCGATTTACAGGAACTGCAGGCCTTTGTCGCCGTCGCAGAACGCAGCAGTTTTAAACAGGCGGCGGAAGATCTGTTTTTATCGCAACCGGCATTAAGCCGTCGCATTGAAAAGCTGGAAGAGATGCTGGGCGTCAAATTATTTGAACGAACCACGCGACGCGTACAACTGACTAATATCGGCAGAGTATTTCTGAGCAACGTCCGTACTGCGCTCGATGAACTGGAAGGCGCGATACTGAATATGTCGGATCTGGCGGCACACCGCACCGGTATCGTTACTCTGGCGTGCGTTCCATCGGCAGTGCATTATTTTTTGCCCGATGTATTAAAGGGTTTTACCGAGCGCTTCCCAAAAATACGCGTGCGCATATTCGATGAGAGCGCACAAGACGTGCTGAATCTGATATTGGCCGGAGAAGCAGATTTTGGTATTAACTTTGCCGGTGCTGAAGACCCGGAAATTGATTTCCTTCCTATTTACAAAGAGAGTTATGTATTGGCGATGCGCCATGATCACGCACTGGCAAAACGCAAAAAATTATCCTGGAAAGAAACTGCCAGCGAGCGTTATATCTCGGTCTCCAAGTCCAGTGGTAACCGCAGCTTGATCGACAATGCGTTGGCCGGCGTAGAAAAACACCCCGTCATTTTTTATGAAGTGAACCATGTCGCTGGCATTCTGGCACTGGTTGAAGCAGGTATGGGAGTAGCCGCTGTTCCTCGCCTGTCGCTGCCGAAATATATGGACGCAACGCTGGTCGGCATTCCCTTAGTCAACCCTTCCATCCACAGAACCTTAGGCTTGATCTCTAAACGCGGCCGCATCATGCCACCAGCAGCCAGGACCTTGTTCGACATGTTGGTGCAAAGCAGCAAAACGGATAAATCAGTGCAGCCGAAATGACCTTGCCCTTTTCATTTCTGACCAAACGTTTGTATCTGCAAGTTTTGCTTGCCGTGTTTTTAGGCATAGGGTTTGGTCATTTCTGGCCAGCACTGGGAACCGAATTAAAGCCTGTCGGAGACGCATTCATCAAACTGGTCAAAATGATGCTGGCACCGCTCGTGTTCTTTACGATCGCTGGCGGCATCGCTAGCCTGAATGAGCGCCGCGGAGTCACCAGCACGCTTATCAAAGCGATGCTGATTTTTTATTTGCTGACTTTACTGGCATTGTTAACCGGATGGCTGGCAGCATCCCTCATGCATCCGGGTGCTGGCTGGCATTTTCACCCGACCGCCATCGACAAAAATACTCTGTCGCCGATGTTAGGTCATGCCGAATATCAGGGCTTCGCCGATTTCATCCTCCACATCATCCCGCATTCCTATGTCGGTGCTTTTACTCAGGCCGAGGTCTTACCAGTCTTGTTGCTTGCGGTACTAAGCGGCTTTGCGATCGCCCGTAGCCGACGCCCCGGTGATCGTATGCTGACAACAATTGATGAGTTGAGCCGCCTGTGTTTTAACGTTTTTGATTACGTCATGAAACTGGCGCCATTAGCGGCGTTCGCCTCTATCGCCTATACGGTAGGGCGTTTTGGCATACAGTCTGTAGCTGCGTTTGGTTATCTGATTCTGAATTTCTACATCGCTTGCGCGGTATTTGTCATTGTCATTCTTGGAAGTCTGGCGAAACTGCATGGTTTCAGTTTGTGGAAGCTGATGAGTTACATCCGTGAAGAGTTGCTCGTCGTATTGGGCACATCCTCATCAGAGCCGGTGCTGCCGCCACTCATGAAAAAATTGCAAATACTCGGCTGCAAAAAAGATGTCGCCGGACTGGTGTTACCGATGGCGTATTCGTTTAACCTGGACGGCACCGCCATTTATCTGACACTCGCCTCATTGTTTATTGCCCAGGCCTGCGACATACAACTCAGCAACGGTCAGATCCTGAGTCTGATCGCCACTATGTTGCTGACGTCAAAAGGCGCCGCTGGTGTCAGTGGCAGCGGCTTCGTCACACTGTTGGCGACACTTACGATCATTCCGGATCTGCCTTTGGCTGGCGCTGTTTTATTGCTTGGCATCGACAGATTCATGTCGGAAGCCCGCGCCGTCACCAGCACGATCAGCAATGTCGTGGTGTGTATCGTTGTTGCGCTCTGGGAAGGCGCCTGTGACAGAACGATACTTAGATATCAGCTTGAAACATCAAAGTCAATATGAGGCCGGCTATCAGTCACCTCTTCGCATCGATCTGATCGAGCAACATCTGATTTTTTTCAGGCTATGGTCTGTCTTATTCATCGCTGAAAGAGCAGTTTCCGTTTCTGCCGTCGCGTTACCTGCAACCGCCGCAGCCTCATTGATCAGATCGGTCATCTGCTGGCGCAGCGCGTCTTCGTCTCCCTTATCCAACTCTCCCCTCTCCAACCTTTCTGTCATTTTCTTCAGCAAGATAGTTTGACTGGCCAGCGCCAGATTGGCTACGCCATTGAAGTAGTCCGCTGCCGTTTGCGGCGCCAGCTGTCCGGCGTGCTTCACATTGGCGGAAACGTTAGGCTGAACAGGTACCGGTGATTGCGATTCACATTGATCTGCCATTGTCACTAAGTGTGCGGCCAGTTGACGTGCTTCTGCGGGCAACAAACGTATGAGTCGTATATTTTTTTCGTCTGCATCTGAACTGATATCGATCACGACATGCATTTTTTCCTGATTCAACGCGACACTGATTTCATCACCACTGACGATTTGCATAAATTTTCCATCCCAAATTTAGTAGTAGCACCCTGCTCTTAACCAACAAGTCAGGTAAGTTGCCGGTCGCTTTGAGTAATCGCAACGGTACCACATCAGGCTATCAGAGAAAAAATGCCACTTGCTCAAAATATACGAAATATATACAATAAATATATATAACGTATATTTTCATTTTAAACATTTTTAATACCTCCGATAATCTGCACACGCAGATATACACAGCCAACACGATGATGATCACCACCATGAATAAAAAATCTGCTGGAATGAAAATTGGTAGTTTGAGTGATATCACGCCATCACAGACTTTCACTGAAATTTTTACCCGGGTGCACAGGAATGCTCACGCCGGAGCAACTATGGCAGGAGCATCCACATGACCAAGCGGCCGGAAGAAATCGCCTTAATGGCGGAGTCGGGCAGACTGCTCGCGCAGGTATTTAGCTATCTGAATAAATTGAGCCTGATCGGCATGTCGACCATGCAGGTAAATGACTTGGTCGATAGCTATATCGTGAATGTACTTAAGGCACGTCCGGCGAGCAAAGGTCAATACGACTACGCTTACGCGCTGAATTCCTCCCGCAACAACGTCGTTTGCCACGGTGTTCCTTCAACCTCGGATATCTTGCTGAACGGAGATATCGTCAATTTCGATATCACATTAGAGAAAAACAACTTTATTGCTGATTCCAGCAAAACCTATCTCGTCGGCGATGTATCGAATGCTGGCAGACGGCTGGTCAAGGTCTGCTACGAAGCCATGTGGAAGGGAATCAACGTTGTCCGTCCAGGCGCCCGGCTCGGTGATATCGGTCATGCTATCGAGCGTTACGCCCGGCAAAATGGCTATTCAGTGGTCAGAGAGTATTGCGGTCACGGGATCGGTCGTGAAATGCACGAGCCACCTCAAGTGCTGCATTGGGGAAGGCCTCATACCGGAATGACAATGCAGGAAGGAATGGTGTTCACCATAGAACCAATGATTAACCAAGGGCGTCATACCGTTGAGACGGAAGAAGATGGCTGGACGGTCGTTACGACTGATGGAAAATTATCCGCGCAGTTCGAACATACGGTAGCTGTAACACGTAACGGGGTACAGGTTTTGACGCTGCGTCCCGAAGAAATAGCAGTGATCTGAATCCGGCTAAGGGAAGACACAAATATATTGCCCGGACATTCAACTATTCGCAAAAATATGCGCCCTCAAAAATCTGAGCGTAGACAATTGTTTGTGATGAAGTCCGCCAGTCGTGATTGATACATCACACGATCGCAGGTGTTTGCAAGCGGCGCTGCCAATCTTCAACACTGCCTTTGCTTAATCTGTCTTGCGCGATTTTTCGCCACGAGGGCGTCAGCTCCTGAAGTTCACTCATAGCTTGCATTGCCGGTACATTCATCGTGTCGACGTACAGATAGTGTAGCAAACGTGCCAGCGACCAATCCGGTTGCCTACGTTCAAGCAGACGCAAGCTGTCGCCCGGCGCAACGGAACCTGCTTGCAGAACACGGTAATACCAACCTGTACGCAAACTGTTTTGCACGATGCTGGCCATATGACTGTTTTCAAAGCGGAGATTCAGTTTCCAGCAAGGCTGACGCGCTTGCGTCACTTGCAGTATTGCAGTGCCCAGGATAAAGACATCGCCGATACAAACCGTATGCTCAGTCCAGCCTGAGGTAGAAATATTTTCACCAAAACCGCCGGGCCGAAAGCCTGACACTGCATCGCCCCCGAATTGTGCGCACCAGATAGCATAATGTTCAGACGGATAGTGGTGCACAGCCTTATCCGGGCCGCCGTGATATACCTTGTCTCCCTGTTCGTCTCCCAGCAGGCCAGATACAGTGACTGATACCGCATCCCAGACCTGCTGTTTTTGTATGGCGCTGACTTCACCATTGGGCCCGAAAGCACGCGCCTGGCCGACAAAGATTGCATCAATGATGCTTTGGTTAATTTGCTTCATAGTCCACACACGTTAAGCCATTCAGCAAAAAACAAACGCGCCTGTTGTGCCAGTTTTGTGCCATAGGTACCTGCCTGTTGACGCATCAGCGGCGGCGAGTATTTTTCATGCTGCATTTCATAGGCATGCCCGACATACCAGCCTTCCAGGCCGGACGCAGTGACTTCTGGGTGACATTGAAACGCCAGCGCGTGTTTTCCCCATTGGTACACCTGATTTTGGCAGGCATCACTTGACGCCAGCAGTTGCGCACCATACGGTAAATCGAAGGTGTCGCCATGCCAGTGGAACATCGTGCAATCTCTTTCATCAAAATATCGCACCGGCGTATGCCTCCCTTCCTGAGTGATCTTTAGCGGATACCAGCCTAGCTCTTTAGTTTTAGCCGGATACACACTTGCACCCAATGCCCGCGCCATCAATTGTGCGCCGAGGCATATCCCCAGTGTCGGCAAGTCTGCATGCAGGCGCTGCTGCAAAAAATGTACTTCTTGCAGCAAAAATGAGAAATGGTGATCTTCATAGGCACCGATAGGCCCGCCCAGCACGATACAAACATCGGCATCAAGTGGGTTGAGTCCAGCCCAGTTATGGTTGCAGGCGTTGACCTCCTTGATAGAAAAATTCAGCTCCTTCAGAAAAATATGAAAGCTACCCGCATCTTCAAATGCGACATGATGGATGATTAACGCCGTTTTCATCTTCAACCCCCAACTAGCAAAATAGAATAAATTTCACAAATTAAAATGACACATCGTGTCATATACTACACTAATTGTCATTTAATTTTCCAGTCCTGGAATTTCAGTAAGATTCATCAGGTCAGGCAAAAAATAAGAAACGGAAAACAAAAATGTCGCAAAAAATTAAAATGCTGCGCCAGCAAATGGGCATGAGCCTGCAAGATATGGCAGATGCCAGCGGACTGACCAAGAGTTATTTATCAAAGGTCGAACGTGGAATATGTGTACCTTCGATTGCCGCCGCTATAAAAATTTCAGCGGCACTCAAAGTTGATGTCGGCCAGTTATTCAGCCCGACAAGCAGTAGCGAAATGCTTTCCGTGGTGCGACACAACGAGCGCCTACGCATCGTCAGAGCAACTGGTGAGGGCAGCAGCATGGAAGCCCTGGCGGCAGAAATCAACAACAAACGCATGCAACCTTTTATTGTGTATCCACCCAGTGAGCTATCAGACGGCCCGCATGCTGGCGGGCACGCGGGAGAAGAATTCTTATACGTATTAACGGGGAGCATAGAAATTCAATTCCCCGACCATAGCGAGCAACTTAAGAAAGGCGATGCGATTTATTTCAATGCCCTGTTGCCGCATTGCTTACGATCTGCCAGTAAGCAACAAGCATCAGCGTTAGTGGTGATTAGTTACGATCAGGGGTAAGTTGAAGCAGAAGACGCTATCGCGTGACGCGGACTGTTCCGTACTTCACGCCGTCTCAAAATGGGCGCGAATTGCGGTTGTTTGACCAACGCTTGTAATCGACCGGCGACATCCCGACTAACTGAGCGAATGCACGGCGAAATGCTGTATCGTCGTTATAGCCACATTGAGTGGCGACTTGCTTAATGCTTGCACCCGGAGTATCCAGAAGCATGCAGGCAGTTTCGATTCTGACGCGGGTGATGAATGCTTTTGGTGACTCATTGACCAGATTCCGTAAGCGACGATGCAAGGTTCTTTCACTCAGATTCAACGCCTTTGCTAACCGTTCGGCAGTCATACCCGGCTCATCATGGCGAATGATTTGCTCGGCTTGCAGCAATAAAGGGTCTGTGGTGTTGACGAAACCCCGAGGGGCATAAAGCATTTGTGGTAACGACTGACTATCGGCCACCGAGATATCAGCAGCAAGTTTGGCAACGTCGGGGCCAGCCAATCTGCGAATCATGTGCAAAGCCAAATCAATCCAAGATAGTGGTCCTCCTGTCGTCACAATACGATCTTGTTCTTCAATCGCAGCGCCCCATGCTACATGTGCTTTGGGAAACCGCCGTTTGAAAGCATGATGCAACCACCACGTTGTCGTGCAACGACGACCATCCAGCAGACTCGCCTCCCCCAGAACAAAAGTGCCCGCGCATGCAGCACCAACCCAGGAACCTTGCTGATAGTTATGCTGAATCCAGTTCGCAGCCTGCCGGACAGATTCCGACATCGGTGGTAATCCGTTCGCATCCAGCGCCATCCCTGTAACCAGAACAGCATCGTATACATCCGTCATGGTAAAGCTATCATCAACCGGAATCAGACGCCCCTGAGGATCACATATAGGCTCACCATTTGCACTGACGATGCGGGTTTCGAATGCCAGCCCAGGCGGAATCGACAGTTCCTTCGCCATACCCTCGGGCGGTGTCCGCAGAGCCTGATTAGTAATCCAGAACAAATCGGACAAACCCGCGATAGCTGATAGCAGGCTGCCCTCCACTGCAACAATCGCGATACGCATGCATAGCCTCGGAAATAGTTGGCGAACTTTGCATGAAGTATGACCGATTTGCCATCTGACGCAAAGCAAACACTCCCTCTAGACTGGGAAGCATTAATTTTGCAGACGTTTCAGATATGAAAATTTTACCTAAAATGCCATTCACCACCCCTATGTTCGGCAAACTCGCGATTGCGCTGAGTCTGGCCTTGACGCTGGGACACCTGCCAGTTACCGCTGCTGCCGAAGACAGAATCCAGCACATTGTGCTCGTACACGGTGCATTTACGGATGGTTCCAGCTGGGCACCTGTTATTTCCCGACTACAAACGATGGGTTATCACGTCACCGCCGTTCAGAATCATCTGACCTCGCTGGCAGATGATGTCACCCAGACTGAAAAAGTCTTGCGCCGCCAAGCCGGCAAGGTATTGCTAGTTGGTCATTCATGGGGAGGTGCGGTAATTAGCCAGGCCGGTAACGCGCCAAATGTCGCAGGCCTGGCCTATATCTCGGCTCTCACGCCTGATAGTGGTGAATCTGTGACTGAGTTGCTGCAAAGACTGAACGTTCAAATGACGGGGTTGACACCAGACGAAGCGGGCCTGATCTGGCTTGATCACCCCAAGCAATTTAAGAAAATCATGGCGGATGATTTACCGCTCAACCGTGTACGTCTGCTCTACGCGGTACAACAACCCGTGGCCGCACATAGTTTTGCGGAACCTGTCACCCAAGCAGCCTGGCGCACCAAGCCTAGTTGGTATTTGTTGACCATTCGCGATCAGGCGCTACCGCTTGCCGCGCAAAAAACCATGGCGCAACAGATAGGAGCGCGCGTACAAAGTGTTCCCGCTAGCCACCTTTCGATGATTTCACGCCCGCTTGCCGTATCAGCGTGGATAGACCGTGCCGCACGAGAAGCGGCAAAATCTGCGACACATTAAAACCCAACCCCGCCCCCCACTGACAAAGAGATAAACATGAACATTCTGCACATTGATTCCAGTATTCTGGAAAGCAACTCCGTCACCCGTGAATTATCAGCTGCCATCGTCAAACAACTGAAAGCCGCTCATCCTGATGCCAACGTGACTTACCGTGACTTGGTCAAGCATGAAATCAGCCACCTGACCGGCGCTGTCGCAGCAGGTTTCAGACCGACTGGCTTCGATGCATTTGATGAGAAGACACGGCAAGAACATCAACTTTCCGCCGCATTAGTCAGTGAATTTCTCGCTCACGATGTCATTGTCATCGGTGCCCCGATGTATAACTTTTCCGTGCCTAGCCAATTAAAAGCCTGGCTGGACAGACTTGCGCAAGCCGGGCGGACCTTCAAATACACCGAGGCCGGACCAGTCGGACTAGTCAGCGGTAAGCAGATATTGATCGCGTCCGCACGCGGCGGTTTTTATGCGGAAGGTGGACTCGTCCACATGGACCACCAGGAAAGCTATCTCAAGACCTTCTTCGGTTTTCTGGGAATTCGCAACGTTCACTTCATTCGTGCAGAAGGTATGTCAAAAAGCCCACAGATCAAGGAAGCAGGCGTGCAGAGCGCGCATGCCGCCGTTATCGCGACACTTGCGGTCTTGCAAACCAATTAACCGCAGATTATAAAAAGAAAAGGAATGCCAAAGGCTGTTTGCCATCAATCTGAATGACCTTATCTTCAGGCCGTTACATTGCTTATGGCTTAGTGTGGATCGGCCTGACAGGCAATATCATTTATATTGCGCTACTGGCACGGGCAGTACAGCTTGGCGGGATAGCGATAGCCTCCATCGTGATCGATTTGCTTCCCATTGTCGTTACGGTGGTTGCGAGCCGTGACACCAGCGCGGTATCGTCGGGCGTTGATGCCGGCATACTTAATTTGCCACTTGTAAAACAGCACCGAACTCATGTCATGCTAACGACAGGGTTTCGGTGCTGGCGTGCTGGCTTCAGTCTGCTTCACAATTTGGATAATCTGGGGTTCCGAAAAAAGTGACTTCCTCTTTTTGTAAGGAGAAAATTTTGCTTTCAAATCGAGTTCATTTCAGAGAAATTTCCCATTAGTCGTCCGTTACTGCATCTGTATCAGATTAGTGGCTGATGAAATCCAACAAATCCTGATTCAAGCGATCTTTGTGCGTGTCTGTGATGCCATGAGGCGCACCCGGATACTCGATGATTTTTGCTCCTTTGACTAATTTAACGGTCGCTCGTCCTGAGGTTTGAATCGGAACAATTTGATCATCATCGCCATGAATGACCAGGGTAGGCACGTCGATACGTTTTAAGTCTTCTACAAAATTGGTCTCAGAGAACGCTTTGATCGAGTCAAAAGTTCCTTTGTGTGAGGCCGTCATCCCTTGCAGCCAGAAGGCATCGATCAAAGCAGCGGAAGCGTTTGCGCCTGGGCGGTTAAAGCCAAAGAAAGGACCACTGGCAATGTCTTTGTATAGTTGCGAACGGTTCGCGGTTGATCCTTTGCGCAGGCCGTCAAACACTTCCAGTGGAACACCATTCGGGTTCTCCTCGGTTTTCAGCATCAACGGCGTCACCGCGCTCACCAGAACGATTTTGCTGACGCGCTTACTGCCGTGGCGGCCGACATAACGTGCCACTTCGCCCCCGCCAGTCGAGAAACCCACCAGTGTCGCTTCATTCACATTTAACGTTTCTAGTACGACTCCCAGGTCATCCGCATACTGGTCCATATTATTGCCATTCCATGATTGTCCCGAGCGACCGTGGCCGCGGCGATCATGTGCAATCACGCGGTAGCCTTTCTCGGCCAGGAACAGCATTTGAGATTCCCAACTGTCGGAGTTCAGCGGCCATCCATGACTAAAGACCACGACTTTGCCCTCCTTTGGGCCCCAGTCTTTGTAATACAGCGGCGTGCCGTCTTTGGCCGCGATGAACATGGAAGACGGCTGGCTCACAGTTGGTGCCGCAATGGCGGTGTGAGGTGCAGATATTGCAGTCAGACTAGCAGCTGCGATGCTTGAAGCGAGGAAGATGTTTTTGAAGGCTTTCATGATGTCTACTTTCGAATCTGTAAGTTTGTTTGCCAATCGGCAGAACAAAGTTTGCCTGTGTTTAATGTATTATATGCTGCATTAAGTACACATTATTTTGCAAATAGTTCAAAGATAATAGATATGACTGATCGTTTGGCTTCGCTACTCTCGCGCTTCAGTATCAGCGCCAAAACTTTTCATGCCGGTGCCTTATGCGGCATCAACTCATTGACCGGTAGTGAGGGGCTGGGCCAGTTGCACTTGATACGACAAGGTAACGTCAAGGTCATGCATGGCACCGAGCTCGTTGCCCACATCAATGAGCCCAGTCTGCTGCTGTACGCACAACCGCTCGCCCGACGTTTTTTGACTGATAAAGCAAAGGGGGCAGAGTTCGTCTGTGCCGACCTCAGTTTCGAAGGTGGGAAGGCCAATCCTGTAAGGGCCGCACTACCTGCATTTGTCTGCTTGCCCTTATCAAGTTTGCGCGATAGTCAACCCGTGCTGGATTTACTTTTTGCCGAAGCGGCAGGCAGTAACTGTGGACGACAAAAGATGCTGGACAGCCTGTTTGAAGTGCTTCTGATACAAATTCTCCGCGAACTCATGGAACACCACGTTGTACGGTCCGGCATGCTGGCCGGGATGGGACATCCGCGTTTACGCCGGGCTCTGGTTGCTATGCATGACCAGCCAAAACGCGACTGGTCTTTGCCTGATTTAGCAGCCGAGGCCGGGATGTCACGGACTTCGTTCGCCAATACCTTCCGAGATATCGTCGGCGTAACGCCGGTACAGTATCTGCAAAATTGGCGCGTTGGTCTGGTGCAAAAGCTACTCTTAGAGGGACATTCAATGCGCCAGATTGCCGACAACGTGGGCTACTCCAGCGAGGCAGCCTTATCACGTGCATTTCGTACGCAAACGGGAAACTCACCGAGTGAGTGGCGCAAGAGTCACGAGGGCGCCGGATAAATATCTATCCAATGCAAGGCAATGCCGACGAGACTATTATTATGCTGCATCAGTTCCCCAAAAAAGTGCTCTGATCTTTATCCTTATCAAGCAGCATCTACCTTTCCGGTGGCGCGAAACAGTTGGCATCACACCAGAATACTCTGCAACGTTGACCATCTGAACATCGAAGTCAATCTCAAGTAAATGGTACAGTTTCAGGAATCGCTCCAATGGCGATGCGTGTGCGACAGCACGGAAAACTAGGTCATTAAGACTGGCCGAGAAAAAGCTACGTCGGGACTCGCTAGAATACTGGTCGCGGCGGTTCGATGTGGCGTATTGGCCGCCATGACGCTCAAGTTCGCACAGCACGTTCTGACGGCTAAAGTTCCCCACAAATCAAGTAATTCCCAAATTTACAACGGATTTAATTGTCCTTGTTGCCACCGAAAAATCGTTGTAAATTAATGCTATTATTAAATCAATAATTTCCACATCCAAAATATGGCAACGCAGCCTGTACTAGCTACTTCAACATCCTTGGCCACATCAGTTTTGACCGGCAAAGGCTCCACTACTGAACAAATTGCACAAACTCATACGGATGAGCTCGTAATAGCTCTCTGTGGCCCCATTGGCTCCCCACTTCACGCCGTAGCTGAAGAAATTCAACGCATGATCAAGGACACGTTCGGCTACGACAAAGCTGAAATAATTCGGTTGAGTGACTTCATCAGAGATCATGCATCAAAGGTACAGGTAGAAATCCCTGCAAATGATTCTTTTGAACGAATTACGGCACAAATCGACGCGGGCAACAAACTTCGAGAGGAGTTTGGCTTGAGTATCTTGGCCGAGCTTGCCGTAGAAAAAATCCGTTTCGAGCGGGAAGAATTCAAACAAGAAATCGGTGCTCAGAACTATGCTCCGCGCAGGATTTGTCACATCATTGATTCGGTGAAGAACAAGGAAGAGCTAGCCTTGCTCAAACTTGTGTATCGCGACATGCTATATGTCATGGGTGTTTTTTCCCCTCTCTCTGTCCGTGAGTCAAACATTGCCCAAAGAAATCACCTAAAGGGTGGGGATGTTCATACTCTTATCGATCGCGACTCGGGAGAGGAGTCCAAAGCAGGTCAAACGGTTTCTGATACGTTCCCACAAAGCGATTTTTTTTTGCGCATCGACAAAACCACTGATTCAGAGACAACCAAGCGTGTAGAGAGGTTTTTGCATCTAATTTTGGGTACTAAAGTTATCACCCCAACATCAGCAGAATCAGCAATGTATGCAGCAGCCATGGCTAGCGCACACTCTGGATGCCTTTCTAGACAGGTTGGTGCCGCGGTAACAGACTCCAACGAACATGTTTTGAGCACTGGATGGAATGACGTCCCCAAGTTCGGCGGCGGCCTCTATCTGGAAGGTAATGACGACAGTCGCTGCTGGAACCACGGCGGAGGGAAGTGCTTTAACGATGAAGAGAAGCAATTCTTTGCTAACGAACTGGTCGAATCTCTCAAGGACATCATTCCCACTCAAAGTAAACAAACCGCGAAGGAAATTCTACGCAAAAGTGGCAAGCTCGGAGGACTAATAGAGTTTTCGCGCGCAATTCACGCAGAGATGCATGCCATTCTCAGCGCTGGGCGGATCGCTGGCGATAAGCTGGTAGGCGGTAAAATTTTTGTAACTACCTATCCGTGCCATTCATGTGCTCGACACATCATCGCTGCGGGCATAAAAGAAGTCTATTACATAGAGCCATATCGCAAGAGTTTGGCTATCAAGCTTCATGGCGACGCGATTTCGGAGCTAGAGCTAGACTCACAAAAGGTTCGCGTTTTAGCATATGATGGTGTTGCCCCTTCGAAATTTTTATCACTATTCCGGGTACCATCGAATTCGCGCAAAGAATCAGGAAAATTGATCAGAATTCCTTTAAAGAAAGCTAGGCCGCGAATCGAAAAAAGTTTAGAATCACTGCCTTCGCGTGAGGCGATTGTAGTTGCATCGTTGATGCAGAAGAAACTTCTTCCCCAGGATGAGCAAAATGGACAAACTTCCTCCACAGCAACTTAGTCTGGATTTTGATAGCAATAGCGAGAGTGAGGCTATCCCGCCACAATTCAGCCGCACCGTGGAAGGCGCCACAATAGTTAGTCGGCGTAGTAGCACATGGCCCTCTGTAGCTCAGGAGCCAGCTGCTTCTACATCTGTATCAAGCCTTTGCAGTTTCCGGGAAGCGAAAGAGCAGCAGAAAGTAAAACATATCTATCAAAGCATCCTGAACTCGATAAGTCACATAGCTTAAACTTAGATCAATAATGCAGATCCATGCCTGAATCTTTATCAGGCATGAGTGGACTTACCGTTGCGGGTGCGTTAGGGTCAAACTCACTGGATAGGAATCGACAAGTCATCTCTCACTTGTCGATTTGCATTTAAAACTGATCAAGCATTTGCATTGAATTTTGACCCACCCTTTTCGTTACTATTTTACGTCTGGGATGTGGGTAACTTCGATGTTGTTGACATTATTAAATGTCTACTGAATTAGGGGAAGTCCATTTCTGAGGCTGGGTAACAATGAAAGAATGAGCGGGCAAATTCCGGATTCTTACTACTTAGCCAATCGTCATAATGATGACGGTGGACAATGACCAGTGAGCGTTTTTCATCTCCTGGTTTATGGAAGCGCTTCATCAGCGGATGATCGTTGGCATTGATGGTGATCTGGGTGAATGAGTAACTTTTTTGGGCACCCTCAATTTCATCCCATTCTTTATAGATCCCGGCGACGGCAAAATCAGCCTCGTTTCTCAATCCGATCTTCCAGCGCTCTGCTTTACCTGACTCGTAACAGGGTTCAAAAAAGTGTTGCATTGGCACCAGGCACAACATTCCTTCTCTCCATGGCTTTGCATAGGTACGCAACTGACCGATGGTTTCAGCCCGCGCATTCATCGTTGAATACCGCTTCGCTCCAGTTGACATCTTTTCCTTGGGAATCATGCCATAGGATGCCAGCATAACCTCGCGCTCCCCATGATGACTGTGCCGGATAATCGGCGCGGCATAAGCCTGCATGTCTCTGCTTTGTAATCGTCCAAGTGATGGCCGTTGATGCCAAATTCAGCGAGACTTTCTTTGCGAGTAGGGGTGTAGTTGACGCACATGTGGCGATCTTGAAGAAAAAGTTTTATCTTAGTCGTAAACAGGTAATTCATTCCAGTTTGTCGTATATTCCGACGACTTTTTCTCCCGCCGCATATTCCATGAATGCATGGAACCATCCCGGCTTAGCTTTAGCGTGCCCTTGCCATAACGCTGATTGATCCTATCCAGCGTTTGCATGAGTTCAAGTCTTTCTGGTACTGAGGCGACATATCTGCCTGATACACCGATACGTTGCTTATCTCGCTGAGAATGACCCCCGCCTTTTTGTAGTGGTCGGATCCAGCATGAATAGGTTCGTCAGCTCCGCGTGAATCTAGTAGAAAAGCTTACAAAGTCGATAGCCGAAGAAAAACTTAACGTAGTATGGGATAAGTTGACCACTACAATAATTGAAGGTCAGGAAAAAGGAGTCACATATTGGCTCTCTTTTTACCTTTTCGATTTTGTGTCAAACTTTTTTATTTAGTATTGAACATTTTTATTTTGTGTCGAACTTTTTTATTCATCGACAACAGTCAAAAAATTGCTGATTTCTCCTATTCGACCGTAACACTTTTCGCTAAATTTCTTGGCTTATCAACATCGGTACCGCGAGCAAGCGCCGTGTGGTAGGCGAGTAATTGCAGTGGTACGACGTGCAGGATCGCGGATAGCTGCCCGTAGTGCTCTGGCAGACGGATGACGTGTACGCCTTCGCTGGAAGTAATGTGCGAATCGGCATCCGCGAATACAAACAGCTCGCCACCACGGGCTCTGACTTCCTGCAGATTAGATTTGAGTTTTTCAATCAGTGCATCATTCGGTGCCACCGTTACCACCGGCATTTCTTTGGTCACCAGCGCCAGCGGGCCGTGTTTCAGTTCACCTGCGGGATACGCTTCTGCATGAATATAAGAAATTTCCTTGAGCTTGAGTGCGCCTTCAAGCGCGATTGGATAGTGCAAGCCGCGACCGAGGAAAAGGGCATTTTCTTTTCTGGCGAATTCTTCTGACCAGGCGATGATTTGCGGTTCCAGCGCAAGTACGGCACTGACAGCTAATGGAAGATGGCGCAGGGCTTTGATATGTTCTGCCTCATCCACATCGCTGAGCCTGCCTTTGCTTTGAGCAAGTGTCAGCGTCAGTAAGAAAAGCGCGACCAGTTGCGTAGTAAATGCTTTAGTTGACGCAACGCCGACCTCGATACCAGCGCGGGTGATATACGACAAAACGCACTCTCTGACCATCGCACTGGTGGAGACATTGCAGATCGTCAGCGTGTGCTGCATCCCCAGCGAACGGGCATGTTTCAGGGCGGCCAGCGTGTCTGCCGTTTCACCGCTTTGCGAGATGGTGACAACCAGTGAATTCGAATTCGGCACGCTGTCGCGATAACGGTATTCGCTGGCGATTTCTACATTAACAGGAATTTTCGCAATTGACTCCAGCCAGTATTTGGCGGTAAGCCCCGCGTAATAGCTGGTGCCACAAGCGAGGATGAGCACCGAATCAATTTGCTTGAAGACTCCGTAGGCTTTATCGCCGAATAATTCCGGCATGATGCTGGTGACACCTTCAAGCGTGTCACCGATGGCGCGTGGCTGTTCGAATATTTCTTTCTGCATGTAATGACGATACGGGCCAAGTTCTGCCGCACCGCTGTGGGCGTGAACGGTGCGCACTTCGCGTTCCACTGCTTTGCCATGCACATCCACAATCCAGCAACGTTGCAATTGCAGATCAACGACATCGCCCTCTTCCAGATAAATGATCTGGTCTGTGGTACCTGCCAGCGCCATCGCATCTGACGCGAGAAAATTTTCACCTTTGCCGACACCAACAATTAAAGGCGAACCCTGACGTGCGCCGATCACACGATGCGGCTCGTCCCGACAAAACACCGCAATCGCATATGCGCCCCTCAGGCGTTTCACTGCTTGCTGCACTGTCTCAAATAAATCGCCCTGATATAAATGATCCACCAGATGGGCAATGACTTCGGTATCGGTCTGGCTTTCAAAAACGTAGCCGAGTGCTTTTAATTCGGTACGTAATTCTTCATGATTTTCGATAATGCCGTTATGCACGAGCGCAATCCGGTCGCGTGAAAAATGCGGATGGGCATTGGCGGAAGAAGGAACGCCGTGAGTCGCCCAACGGGTATGCGCGATACCAGTAAAGCCGGATAAGCCACTCTGCTCTACCTGCGCCTGTAATTCGGCCACGCGGGATGTGCTGCGTGAACGCTGCAACTGACCATTGACATGTAAGGCAATACCGCAGGAATCATAACCACGGTATTCAAGGCGCTTGAGCCCTTCAAGCAGGATGGGCGTGATGTTACGCTGAGCAACTGCACCGACGATACCGCACATAATGACCTCGCGAATGAGAAAAGAGAATGCAGCTATGCTAATGTAATTTGATTGACTATTTATTTCAAAATTTGATTTAATATGAAATTTATAGAAAATAAAATTCCTCATCGATTTTTTATTTCAAATAAAACAAATTAACAACTATTTATTTCAATAAATGACGACTTTAGATGAACTTGATAAACGCATTTTGCAGCAATTACAACAAGATGCGTCGCTGACCAATCACGAATTGGCGCAGCGGGTACACGCATCCGCGCCGACGTGCATGCGGCGGGTAAAGCGTCTGATTGAAGAAGGTGTGATCGCGCGTCAGGTAGCGATTCTGGCACCGGAAAAAGTAGGCGCGGGATTAACTGCGATTGTCGAAATAACGCTGGATCAGCAAGCAACAGAAAGACTGATCGAGTTTGAACAGAGGGTCGCTCTTGAGCCCGCCGTGCAACAGTGCTACCGGGTATCCCCGGGGCCGGATTTTATTCTGATCATTCAGGTTGCTGATATGACGGCATATCATGCGTTAGCGCATCAGCTGTTTGCAACTCAAAGCAATATCAGAAACGTCAGAAGTTTCTTTTCAATTCTGCGCAGTAAATTTGAAACCAGAATTGCCATCTAGTTAGGAACCTGACCTGAAGTGCGCAAAGTATCGCGTGGACGGATACTATCTTTCAGAAATTCTTTTTTGTAATAACGCTGAAAGCCTTTCCAGATCAAACCATCACTTGCGGCACGTTCAAAAATCTCCTGTAGTTCCTGAACATCCGCGGTACTTAATGATTTTTTAGAAAAATAAACGCCGCTTTCACCCCAGTTTAATTCCTGCAGCGGCTGATATTGCAATTTATCTTCGAGATCAGTAACGCGTTCATCAATCTGTACTGAACCCGCAAAAATCGATGGCGCCATCAGGGTGTAATCGGCAGCACCTGACTTCAACAGCCGGGCAACCGAGACCGGATCAGCTTCAAAGCGAAGCCGGTTCCGCTTCTGTAATTCTTTCAGAAACGCCTGATACTTTTCACCATAATCAAAACCGCGTACTACCGCTATTTTTGCTGCTTTCTGCTCCAGTAGTTCCTTGAAATTTTTCACAGAAATACTTTGCTCGCGAACAGAAATCAGCATCGCCCGATTAGAAATGAGTGGAATAAAATAACCCAGCTGATCGCGCCTGGCCGTGCGCGTTGCCGGTATAAGAATATCTGCATGGCCATTTTCAAACATCATTTCAAGCCGGGCACGCGGCACAATTGAAAGTTCAAAATTACATTTTTCTTTTGCAGTTAAATCGCTCAGTATTTCAGGATACACCCCAGAAATAATTTCTCCGCTGACGATTACACTTAAGCCTGTCACCGCCAGGGGAACCTTCATGGTACGAGAACAATTGCCATACGCTACGGAAGTGCCGGCAAAAATAATCGTTAAACAAAAACACACTGTCTTGTGCAGAATTCGCATAGAAGAGCCTGTGGAAAAGCGGGATAAGTACTAAATACGAAGCTATTTTTTGTGACGTGAAATCAAAACTATAGTGCTGGATTTTACAAAGAATGACAAGGAAAACAAAACCAAAAAATAGTGTATCAACTGATTAATATAGCCTTAATTACATTATCTTTCGCTTATCTCCGGCTTTAATCTTTTTCACACAACGCGCGCAGTTTATCCAGCGATGAAATGCGGATGGAACGATACCCGAGCCGGATCAACTCAGCATGCTCAAAAAATTTTAATTCTTTTGAAAGGCTCTGACGACTCATTCCTAACATCATTGCCAGCGATTCCTGCGATACCGGAATTTCCATCTTTTCTGACTCGCCTTGCTCTTTTTCGCTATTCGCCAGCAATACCAGACGTCTGGCGACCCGCGCTCTGGCTGAGCGTAAATGCGCGTCTTCAACAATGCCGTACAACAAACGAATACGCTGCGCCAGCATCTGCGCAACCGCCAGCGCAAAGTCTGCACCTTGCATCAGATGATCAAAACAGGCCGGGGTCATCATCAGCACTTCAGCACGCCCGATCGCCGTTGCATCGTGCGTTCTCGGTTTGCCGTCAATCAGGGAAATTTCGCCGAACCAGGTGCCAGGCTCAAGTATGGTCAGGATCGCCTCGCGCCCGTCTTCACTCAAAGTAGAC
This sequence comes from Cognatundibacterium rivi, assembly GCF_018139565.1. Taxonomy (GTDB): domain Bacteria; phylum Pseudomonadota; class Gammaproteobacteria; order Burkholderiales; family Burkholderiaceae_D; genus Undibacterium; species Undibacterium rivi. The sequence continues at coordinate 362,264 of NZ_JAGSPK010000001.1, read as the reverse complement.
ATTTTCAACTTACCGCTAAGCAATGCATAAAACCCGGCTGGCGGATCGCCCTGCCGGAACAACATTTCACCCGGTTGCAGATATTGTTTTTCGCTGCAATCCAGCATTTCCTTGCGTGTCGCTGCGGGCAATGCCGCAAACCAGTCGTCACCGGCAAGCGAGTTGAGTACAGAAGATGGCGGCATAGGCGGGGTTCGTGTTTGGTGATGACAAAATCGATACGGTCAATTGTAAAATATTTGACAGTTTGCTGCGTAGTGCGCCTGTATGGTGAGAATACAAAAATTAAACAGGAGACAAAAATGCCTCATCGCGCTCATTTCCAACGTATGGAAGACAGTACGCAACAAGACTGGCAACTGATCGGCGGCGAATTCATGCAATTCGCGCAAAAATTGCCTGATCGTGTCATCCAACATCTGCAGTTACTCGAAGGTGATTACGGCGGCTTCCCGATTGATCGTTACGCGCACTCGTTACAAACCGCCACCCGTGCGATGCGCGATAGTCGTGACGAGGAATATATCTGCTGCGCTTTGCTGCACGATATCGGCGACACGCTGGGCAGTTTTAATCATCCGGATATCGCAGCGGCAATCCTGAAACCGTTTGTCAGCGAAGAAAATCTGTGGATGGTGCAACATCATGGCATTTTTCAAGGGCATTATTTCTTTCACCATCTGGGTATGGATAGAGATATGCGCGAACAATTCCGCGGCCATCCGCACTTTGAACGCACTGCGGAATTCTGCGCACTGTATGACAATCCTTCGTTCGATCCGCACGCAGAAACTTTTCCACTGATAGAGTTTGAGCCCATGCTGAAGCGCTTGTTATCTCATCCAAAAAATACGATTTACAAGGCCGCTGTTCCAGCGAAATAGCCAAATAACGACATAGCAATATCAATAACAACTAACAGGAGACATCATGCAAATACCTTCCCTTAAAGATAAAGTCAGCCCCGAAGAATGGCAGTTACGGGTGGATCTGGCTGCCTGTTACCGCCTCGTTGCCGCTTACGGCTGGAGTGATCTGGTGTTTACACACATCAGCGCGCGCATTCCGGGACCTGAGCATCATTTTCTGATCAATCCGTATGGCCTGATGTTCGATGAAATCACTGCGTCCTCGCTGGTGAAAGTCGATCAGCAATGCAACAAGGTGATTGATTCGCCTTTCCCAGTGAATCCGGCTGGTTTTGTTATTCACAGCGCGGTACATGCCGCGCGCGAAGATGTGCAATGCGTACTGCATACCCACACCAAAGCAGGTGTTGCGGTCAGCGCCCAGCGCTGCGGCATTTTGCCGCTATCGCAGCAATCAACATTCGTCCTCGCTTCGCTTGCGTATCATGATTACGAAGGTGTGGCTTTCCGCGATGATGAAAAACCGCGTCTGCAAGCGGACATGGGGAACGCGAATTTCCTGGTGCTGCGCAATCACGGGCTACTCACTGTCGGTAAAAGTATTGCTGACGCATTTTTGTCCATGTACACGTTTGAAGCCACTTGCCAGATACAACTGGCGGCGCAGGCCGGTGGTGAACTGATTCATGTCAACCCGCAGATCGTGCAAGGTGTTGCAGAGTCGATGCGGGTACAAACCGGTGGCCTCGGCGGTGCATTCGTCTGGCCTTCACTGATACGCAAGCTTAACCGCACGGATGAAAGCTATCAGTCATGAGCGGGCAAAATAAAGTCATCATCATTACCGGTGCGTCTGACGGCATCGGTGCAGAAATCGCCAGGCAACTGGCGAAATCCGGCGGCAGCCAAGCCTCACTGGTACTGGCTGCACGTAACGAAGACGCCTTAAAACAAGTAGCAGCTGAATGTCAGACCTATGGCAGCGTATGTCTGGTCGTCAAAACCGATGTCGGCATCGAAAGCGAGTGCCACCAACTGATCACTAAGGCAGCAGAAAAATTCGGCAGGATAGATGCGCTCATCAACAATGCCGGTAAATCTGCGCAAGCCTTATTCAGCGAGGTCGCGGATCTTGGCTGGTATCAGGAATTAATGCGGATTAATTTCTGGGGCAGTGTCTGGTGCACACATGCGGCGCTGCCTTACCTGAAGCAATCACGCGGGCACATCGTTGCGGTTTCCTCGCTGGCCGGACTGATAGGTGTGCCGGGTCGTACTGCGTACAGTGCCAGTAAATTCGCGATGAATGGCTTCTTTGAAAGTCTGCGCAGCGAAGTCAAGGAAGCAGGCATACGGATTACGCTCGCCTATCCCGGCGTGGTGGCAACCCGCATCCGCTATCACGGCTACAACGCGGCCGGAAACGCGGCGGGCAGCAGCGGTTTGAAAGAAGACGATGCGATGTCGATAGAAGAATGTGCACACCTGATCATTCAGGGTATGCAACAAGGAAAACGTGAAGTGGTCATGACAGGCAAAGGAAAACTCGGTCGCTGGCTGAAACTGATCGCGCCCGGTCTGGTGGAAAAGCTCGCCATGGCAGCGCTGAAAAAAGAAGTACGTCCACCTCAATGAAATTGCTTTCGACCATCTCGCAACACCATAAAAAATGCCGGACAATATTCCGGCATTTTTAACGTCTGATTTCTGTATCTGATTTCAACATCAATCGAGCAGCGCGAATTACATCGAGAATTGCCACTGCAAAAAGAAAAAACTCAGCAGACCGACAACGATCGTCAGTAACTGTCTGCGGCTCAGCACACAAACAATAACGGCAATTAGTGACGCAAGTAATTGCGGATTCCGCCAGTGCAGTTCCGGCCCCTTGCCATGCGGCGCCAGTATCATCGGCGTGATAATTGCTGTCAGCACGGTTACCGGTACAAAACTCAATGCCAGATTCAGCCACGGTGGAAAAACCAGCCTGTCACCAAGAATAAAAAACAAGGCTTTAATCAGCACCGTCACCAGCGCCATACCACCTATCATCAGCACGTAATTCATACCGACTCCTTTGACCGGATAGCGAAGCGCGTCAATGCCATACCAACGATCACGCCTGTCATTACCGCACTCAGCAAGCCCAGCTTATACGGCAAGCCCTGTAACAGATAAGCACAACTACCGGCGGCAAGTGCGGCGGAAAATTGTGGAAACCGGTTAAGCTGCGGCACAATAATCGCGATGAAGGTTGCCACCATCGCATAGTCCAGACCCAGCGTCTGCAAAGCAGGAAACAGTGTGCCGAACAGTAAGCCAATCAGCGTCCACACCTGCCAGTTTGCGTACATCGCGAGGCCGGAACCGAGAAAATACCAGTGCGAATAGCGGCGCTCTTCGCTGCTCAATGCTTGCTGATGATAACCAGCGACGACGGCAAACGTTTCATCCGTCAGCAGGAAACCCAGACACCAGCGCCAGCGGGCAGACAAATGAGCGACATGCGGCAGCAGCGTCGCGGCATACAACATGTGGCGCAGATTGACGATCAATGTCGTCAGCCAGATCACCAGCATACCGGTATGACTTGCAACCAACCCGGTCGCGATGAACTGACTGGAACCGGCAAACACCGACATCGACATCAGTTGCCCATGCCAAGGCAGCATCGGGCTGGTGGAAATCAGTGCGCCGAAAATCATGCCAAACGGTGCGGCACCGATCAGCATTGGTATCGTATCGCGCGCACCGCGCATCAGGCTGCGTCGCTTCTGGTCGCGTATCTTGGGTAAATCAAGCTGCATATCAGACATCGTCATGCGTACTCCTTTGCGACGAAGTATACATGGCGAGTGCAGGGTTCCGGTTTGAAATAAGTTTAAATAGCATCCATGCAGACGAAATTCTGCCGATAAAAAAAGCCAGCCTGATATCAGGCTGGCTGCATATTCAACGCTTGCGATTCTTGTGACGCAGATGAGGTTTATTTCTTTTGCTTCACCGGCCGCTGCCAGTTGTCTATCGTGATTTGTTTCGCTCTTGAGACAGTCAGCTTTCCTTCCGGCGCATCTTTCGTCAGCGTGGTGCCAGCACCCAGCGTTGCGCCTTTGCCTACGCGCACCGGCGCCACCAATTGCGTATCGCTGCCGATGAAGGCATCGTCCTCGATCACGGTGCGGAATTTATTTGCACCATCGTAATTACAGGTAATCGTACCGGCACCGATATTGACACGGCTGCCAACAGTTGCATCGCCGACATACGCCAGGTGATTGGCTTTGCTGTGCGCAGCGATCTGACTGTTTTTAATTTCCACGAAATTCCCTACGTGCACGTCTTCTGCCAGCTCAGTTCCGGGACGCAGGCGCGCATACGGACCGATCTGCGATTGCGCGCCGACTTTCGCTTCTTCGATATGGCAAAACGCTTTGATCGTCGCACCAGCGGCAATGTGCGCATCTTTGATCACGCAATTCGCAGCAATCGTCACGCCATCTTCGAGTGTGACATTGCCCTCAAATACGCAACCGACGTCAATGCTGACATCGCGCGCGCAGACCAGCGTGCCACGCACATCAATACGGGCCGGATCAAGCAAAGTCACTCCTTGTTCCAGCAATTGTCGCGCGATATTTGCCTGATGCACCCGCTCAAGTTCCGCCAGTTGCACTTTGCTGTTCACACCTAGCGTTTCCCAGATCGCGCCGGGCTGCGCTGATACCACCGCCACACCATCTGCCACTGCACGGGCGACGATGTCGGTCAGATAGTATTCGCCCTGCGCATTGTTATTCGACAGAGTCGCCAGCCATTCTTTCAGTTTCACAGTCGGAACGATCATGATGCCGGTATTAATTTCGGTAATCTGGCGTTCTGCTTCGGTCGCATCTTTTTGTTCAACGATACGACGGATCTCGCCGTTTTCACGGACGATACGCCCCAGACCAGTAGGGTCAGCCATTTCCGCGGTCAGTATCGCCAGCTTGTCGTTACCAGCAACGCTGATCAGACGTTGCAGGGTCGCCGTCGTCGTCAGTGGCACATCACCATACAGCACCAGCGTCGGCTGACTTTCATCGAGTACGGGAATCGCCTGCGCTACCGCATGGCCGGTGCCGAGTTGCGGCTCTTGTCTGGCAAAACGTAAATCGTCGGCAGCGACCGCCGTCAATACCTGATCGCCGCCATGACCGTATATAACGCAGATACTGCCCGCATTCAGGCTGCGCGCGGTATCGATCACATGCTTCAGCAAAGGCTTTCCGGCCACAGAATGCAGCACTTTAGGTAAAGACGATTGCATGCGTTTGCCCATACCGGCAGCGAGAATAACGACGTTCATAAGTAGGCGTGCTTGAAAAAAGTTGAATGAAGAAATCGCGCATCTGTGACGCACTGAAACAATGAAATTTTAACATGCGCATGATCCATGCATTCGTTGAAAATGGGCGATTGGCAAACAGACAGGCTGAATTCATCCGCAACAGACCGCACACAGCGCTATGATGTGGGCTATCGACGCTCATTACTTTGCACTTATGTCTGCTGACTATCTTTCTGCCGAACAGTATTTCGTGGCAGCCAATCAGGCGATGACGGCCGGTGAGCTATCGCAGGCAGAGCATTTATTTCAAGAAGCACTGCAAGCCGATCCTGCCTGCGCTGAAGCGATGGCGAATCTCGCTTATCTGAAAACGCAGCTCCGACAATACGATATCGCCGGAGATTATTACCAACGCGCCCTGGACTTATTGCCGGAGAATGCACAGATCCATCTGAACTACGGCGCCCTACTGATGCTGCAGTACCGCTTTGATGAAGCCGAAACACATTACCGGCAAGCCTTACAGATCGCACCGATATCAGCGGCGGCCTGGTCGAATCTCGGCGTTTTACTGGCCAGCACACAGCGTGAAGCCGAGGCGGAAGAATGTTATCGCAATGCGTTGCTCTGCGATCCTGCCTATCAGAAAGCCAGTTTCAACCTGAGTTATATCCTGCTCAGACAAGGGCGTTATGAAGAAGGCTGGCAAAGGCTGGAATCACGTGCGCAGGATCCGGTATTGAACGCCTATTTTCATTTTTCGCGCTGGCAGGGCGAAGCGCTCAATGGCAAGCGCATACTGATTGCGTATGAAGGCGGTTTTGGCGACATGATGCAATTCTGCCGCTATACCTGTCTGCTCAAAGCAGCCGGTGCTGCCAGTGTCAGTCTGGTTTGCCACCCTCCACTCACGCGCTTGATGCGTAGTCTGCAAGAGATCAACGAGATTTATTCGTATGAAGATGATGTCCCTCACAGCGGCTGGGATTACTGGGTACTGCCTATGAGTCTGCCGTTTCTGTGTCAGACCCGTTTGCACAACATTCCTGCCCACCTGCCATATTTGCACGCCGACTCAGGGCGCGTACTGTCGTTACCCGGCCTCGCGGCTGACGGCCGTTTGCGTATCGGTCTGGTGTGGCAGGGAAATCATTTATTCGATAACGATGCGGCGCGCTCCATCGTCACGCCGGACATATTGCATCCACTGTCTGCGGTCAGCGATGTGCAATTCATCAGCCTGCAAAAAGGCGCAACAAATGAGCAACTCCGCGCGTTGCAAGCGCAACTGCCTGTCGTTGATGCGGCGCCTTTACTGCATGATTTTGCTGATACGGCGTCACTGATACAGCAGCTTGATCTGGTTATCAGCGTCGATACGGCAGTAGCGCATCTGACAGCCGCAATGGCGAAACCCTGCTGGGTGCTGCTGCCCTATTATCAGCCTGACTGGCGCTGGCTCAGTCAGCGCACTGACAGCCCGTGGTATCCGGAAGTAATGCGCTTATTCCGCCAGCCAGCGATGCATGACTGGGAATCGGTGATTGCCGACGTTGTTACCGCGCTCAGGCACTTACAAAAACAAAACCCGGCGTGATGTGATCAGCGCCGGGCTTTGCTGCGTCTGAAGAAATCAAACTTTTTTCAGATAACAGGCTTTCAGCATATAACTGCCGCTATCGGTTTTGCAGTCGACTTCATGGTCGCCGCCAACGATGCGTATGCTCTTGATTTTGGTGCCCATTTTCAGGGTTGTGGAAGAACCCTTCACTTTCAGATCCTTGATCACCACGACGGCGTCGCCATCAGACAAGACATTGCCGTTTGAATCTTTGACGATACGCTCATCATTATCATCGGCGCTGGCGGCGGCAACCATAGGCCATTCGTGACCACAATCGGCACACACATAGTTTTCGCCGTCAGGGTAGGTATTTTCCATGCCACATTGCGGGCAGGCGGGTAAGCTGGACATAATTTCTTTCAACAATTGCGGATAAGTACCGCGTATTATATCCGATCAACCCGTAAAATCGGCGTTATTGAGGTACAACAATCTCTCGTACCGATGGAAAAGCGAAGTCCACATCGTGAAAGCCATCTGTGCGGAAGGTCGTTTCCCAACCGCCCCAGTTCACCAGTTTGCTGTACTGGCCGGTGCGTTTTCCCTCCACGTCGATGTATTCGCTGAATAAGCGCCAGTTGTTTTTGGGCAGACCGGTGCTGAGATCGAAAGGGTCGGTATCGAGATACAAGCGGTGTATCACGCGCTGTGTATCGTGCGGATCATTCCAGCTGATCAGCTTCATGCCTATCCAGACATTCTCTTGCAAAGCGGCGCTGAATTCAGGTTTGAGCGTCACGTAATCGTAACGCGGATGACGCAGCTCTTTACCGAAACGCGTTACGCTGCCATGTCCTTCAGGTGACAAAGTCAGCATGACGCAGGAAGCCGCATCCGGATTTTTATCGCTATGTGCCCCCCCTCTGATTTTCAGCGAAATCTGTGCCCGCTCCGGATCAAGTATCTGATGCACCCGTATAAAAATTGTCATTTCCTGATTTTTCAGCTCCGCCGGATGACTCAGAAAACCGCGCTGGTTTTTCCAGTTAAATTTTTGCTGACCACCGCTGGCGTAAATGTGCAAACGGCTGCTCCAGCCATCTCCACCACTGGCGTAACTCAGCGGGTGCGACGGCAGATTCCAGAATTCAAGCGCACCATCCTTGCCTGCGGTTGCTTTGGTTTTCTTTTCAATCACGAAACCGCGTGTGCTGTTAGGATTCCGTTTGCCTAGCCGGAATTGCGCGCCCGGCGCCGACGGGTAAAACATCAGCACATGGTCTTCATCAAATAATTCAGCAATCGACGGAACCTGCGCGCCATCCGTTTTTTTATCTTCAGCCTGAACTGCCAGCGGCAAAGCGCAGGTTGCCGCCAGTAATAAAGACAGATAACGACGACGTTGCTGTTGTGATCGATGTTGCATTTGATGCGACAGAGACATGTCTTTTCCTTGTGTCGATAGTGTCGGGACGGCGCTAAAATAAATCAGCGGCGTCTGCCTTGTTTTGGCCAGTATTGAAACGCTTCTTCATGAACCTCGATATCAACTTCCATCACCCGCGCCTGCAAACGTTCCTGCACATCAGCAACGGCTTTGTTATAAACCAGGGGGCCGATTTCTTCGAGAAAAAAACTCAGCAAACCATCCGCTTCCAGACCGCTGACAGGTTCAGGAAAATTTTCGCGGCAATAGCGCTCTATCGACGCAATCGCTTCTTTGCGCGATTCTTTAGCAATCTGGATAGTCATGGCAGAAAAAGAAAGAATAAAGGCAGGCAGCATACTATGCGGCCTGCCTTGCAATCAACAGCAGAGGATATCAGCACACCACTCATATCCAGTCACACTAGCTATTTAACGGCACCTGTTTGTGCCTGATGGCGCTGCACCGTATCGACAATCACGAGTTCCGTTTTCCTGACTTCTTCAATTGCGTCTTCGAGTGAAATTCCGGCGCCACGACGCAGCGCCGACGCGGCCGACATCGTATTTCCCGCCAGCAGATATTCAATCACATCCTGCAATACTGCATCCGGCATTTCACGCTGAAACAGGTGAGCGACTTTCTCTTTAAAGAAGGCAAATCGCGGTGGTGTCAGCGCATAACGTTTTGATGCCATTGTGCCTGTCAGACCTGAGGGTGCCTCGTTCGCCCCGGCTACGGATTCAGCGACAGGATCTGCTTTCGTGCCTTCAACCGCAACAGCCACTGGCGTTGGCGCAGATAGCGGTGCAGTTGGCGCAAAAATACGCAATAAATCGTTTTCTAATTTAGCGACCAGATCGTCTGCCGATTCATAAAAACGCACGGCCTGCGTCTGACTCAAGTGCGACTTTAATTCACTCAGCGACAGCGCCGGGGTTCCGGTATCGACATGTTTCGGCAATACCAGATGCTCATCTTCATCCATGATGTAAATCAGTACAGGTAAGCCCGCAGCCAGTGCCGCTTCGTATTCCAGCTGCACCAGTGACTTGCCGGTGGCCGCATCCACGTTGCCATACACCATACCGAACACGCCCACATACGCAGCAGCCTGGCGCACCATGCGCAGCCGCTCCGCCAGTCCTGTTTCCGGCGATGCCTGCACCACTGTCAACGCAGGCGAACCTGGTTTTCCCTGTGACATGGCCTCAGCTATTTTATTTCTGTGTAACGCCAGATCGAACGGCGTTGAGCTGATAAACAGAGATGCGCTCATACAATTTCTCACGAAAAAATTAATCCACAACGAAGGCTAAGCATTACACCCAAAATTGGTCAGTAACAGCCTCGCCACCGAAACTAATACCGGCACTTGATACTAGCACGAAGGCAGAAACGGATGAAGCCAGTCCGCCTGAATTCCGCCTGCAACAGCAGCGGCGCAACAAGCGTACGGCACGACATCCGGCAACGTCAAACCGTCTCAGATCCGCAGCAAAACCGGAAACGGCCCGGAAATGAACCATCAATTTCAGTAAATTGGGGGAGTATGTGCACTTTTACGCTGAATGTCCTTATAAACAAAGGCCGTTAAAAAATACTCCCCCCAGTATTTTTTTGCTTAAAACAGGCTGAATCAGGCTGACTGGCTCCGCGCAGTTACTGCCTGAGGGGTTGCGATTGTTTCGGATTCTAGCCTTAACTTGCTTAGCAACCTCGCGCTTGTAAGCATTAGTGCGAACTCGAAGTTCAGTAATAGCCTGCCCAAAGCGAAGGCCGAAAACTTCAAGGATACGATTGAACTTCAAAGTCCCAAGCTAAAAGAAATGGCCAGAATCACTCACAGCATAGCTGGGGTGATAAGCAGATAAGAGCTCATCATGAAGATATGGTGACATTGCTTCGTGATGATATAAGGCTGGTGGAGGCAGGCGGCAGATCCTACCAAAGGCGTTGACTACTTTGAATAACCGCTGTTGGTCGAATGTCCCTTGTGGGGCGAAAGCCGCCGGTCATATAAAAATTCATCATTCCAAATTCACATGATCACGTCCTGACGTGTCGGTACCCGACTGGAATCACTGGACTACTCCTGATCGGAATCACTGGCCGCCATTGAACGAGAATGGTTGGCTGGTTTTAAACTGGAATACGCAGTCTCACAGCAAAGAGCTAGAATCAGCTCGCATTTGTCTGACAAGCAGGGTAACGTAATCAATACTGGTCAGGCTGCACATTTATGTGCGTACATTGAGTTCCGCAAAATACCAGCTACACTCCCCGTCTCTCTAGGGTTAATGCCTTGCCGCGCACGTATTCCCCCTGAAAGACATCTGTGATCATCTTTGCACCGTACGCATTCTCTTCAACGCGAAACCAGCTCAACGATACTGTTCATGCCGCCTATGCGACAATCTGGCGCAACACGGCTGGTCGCAGCACAACCACTTTTTATGTCTGTTCTGACGCAAGAGCACATCACTCAAACAACAAGCGAACAGGAAAATCCATGACACAGGCTTGTCCTCCACATTTTGCTGGTTTAAAGCGTATCAGGTACAAGAGATTTGCCGCGAATCTAGTCATTTCCGGGCTAGGTGAATGCAGAAGCTTAACCTCTTTAACTGCTCCCTCAGCATCCACCGTCGCGAACATACTGAGCTGTCCCCGGTCATACAATTTATTATTTGCTTCCCGCAAGGGCTCATAGATCATCTGCAGGCCGTTCAGCGGAAACGGTGGCTCATCACCTTCTGCAATGTGCTCATAGGAAGAATTAAGTTGCGCTCTATCGGCTGCGGATAACTTCTCAAACGGCAAATTCATCGCGACCTTAGAACCAGTGACCTGGTCACGCCGGATATTAGAACCTGTACGCACTTCATCTTTAATGGAATATTGAGGTTTAACGTCCTGCGCCAATCCAAGAGAAGACGCCAGCAGCATAGGCAACAGCGTAAAGATTGCATGTCTGGAATTGTGGCTCATATGAATTCTGATTAGTCTAAAGTATTAAATTATAACTATTATCAGAATGAAAATATTGGTGCTTGGCGTTTTTTATGTATTTACTACAACCTCTCCAATATTATATGCATCGGTATATCAATGCTCAGCGTGGCATTGAATAGGAAATTAATAAGGTAAGAGCCTTACCTAAAAAACTCCCAATCAGGCTTCCGGCAATCAAACTGCCACTGAAGGCTGCGGCAATTCCAAGCGCTAAGCCAACGGGAACAATACCGGTCCCCCATCCCACAGCCGATTCCGCGATATCGCCCAAGGCACCGCCAAGATTGCCGCCGACCACCAATGCAAAAAAAACTGACGGTAATAAAATTATCAATGCTCCGATGACTGCCCCCGCCATTACAAAATGGGGTGGAGTGAATAACTGAGGCCAAACAAGAACGAGTGACTTGCAGGCCATATATGCACACAAGCCACCACCAACGATACCCAGCGCTGTCGCCAACATCATGATGTTTTCCATATCTGCTTCCTTCCTTGTTTTACATATGTAAAAACTCAAGCCGCTCAATTGTTCTGGCTGTTCGCAGCAACTGCCGCTTTTTGTAACTCGTCCTCAATATTGCAGCCTGGTACTGCCTCAGTCTTATCCACGACGAGCGACCAATCAGCATCCATAGCTAATTGTCGTCTGGCCGCGAGGAAGTAGCGAGTACATGGCTCAACCTTCAATGCAAACGACTTCTGTACACCGTTTCTCGCACCGGAACCTGGCGCAGCCTCGAACACGATAGAGCGTGATCCCGGAGATATCTGAATCGGCCTACTGGGGCTGGCGAACTGTATGCCCCCATCAACTGAAACGATGCGCACGGGGTAAAGCGTAAAATCTGTCAGAGTTTGCGGCGTTCCCTGGAGAAAGGAAAGTGGAGCAGAAGCGCAAGCGGTTAAAGTAGTCACTGTGACAAATACTAACGGCAGTAACCCTGTATGAAAATGTCTGCTCATGTGATTCTTCCAATGACTAAAATATCGTTTGTCGGACACAGTAAAAATTCAATTAATCAAGACAACTCTTTGTCATTTCCCCATATTCACCGTGATCTTATCGATCCAGATCATTTGCAAAGAACGCATTTCCGGTTAACTCTGAGTAAGGATTTTAAAAGAAAAAAATGAAATTTCATCGTATACAGTAATCGGCGTCACGCGGACAATGGCATCGAACAGCTTCAAAAATTACCTCATTGAAATTATAAAAAATTAACAGTGCTTTTTTTCAATCTGCAGGCTAGTTTTTAAATTTACGACAACGAATGTCAGTCATTCTTGTTCAGCAAACGAACTCCATGACCAGCAGCAAGTAACTGGCGCTCGATTTCCTGGCAAAAGGCGAAAGCATCAAATGCGGGGGTGAAACGTGAGGCAACGGTGGCGCATTGCGCGCGCACGGTGTCAGAGGTGCACAGATGTTGCAGGCGGTGCGCCAGTTTGCGAGGCCGCAAGCGTTTCGCCGGAATGACCTGGCCTACGCCGATCGCGGCAATGCGGGCACCGTTATCAAACTGATCCCAGGCAAACGGAACGACGAGTTGCGGGATACCTGCGCGCAGCGCTTCAGCGGTAGTGCCAATGCCGCCATGATGTACTAACGCGGCGACATGCGGCAGCAAAGCCTTCAGCGGCACATACGCCAGCCAGATCACAGAAGCGGGCAGCTTCGATGGTATTTGCGCGGGCTCGCGCGTCAGAAAAATTGCCCGCCGACCAGTGCTTTGTATCGCCGCCAATGCGTGCTTGAAAAAATCCACGGCATGGAGATTGCCCGTACCCGGCGTGAATACCAGCGGTTTTTCACCTGCGGCAAGAAATGCCGATAAATCCGGCGATAAACCGTCTTGTTTGCTACTTTCAAATAATTGAAAATCGCCTTCCAGCAAGGGATGTGGCCAGTCAGGCATCGCTGGTGCAAACCACGACGGAAAAAGTGTCAGCGCCAAATCCGGCGTCTGGCTGATATGCGTCAGAAAAGAATCGACTGCAGATAAACCCAAAGGCAGACGCACCGCATTAATGTGGCTCAGCGCAACCGGATCTACCCATTTCTTTTCCACCAGACGCCATAGCGCCCGTCGCCAGCTCATCGGTACCCAGCGCGGCACAGAAACATCACCGATCGTCAGCGGGTCGTGGCAAGTCCGCAGATTCGACGGCGCCAGATAAGCCGCAGCCACCGATGTCACCAAACCTAACTCACGGGCGATGATGGCACCGGGAACTGCGAATGGATGAGCGATCACCATTTTCGGTGCAGTCGTGGAAATTGAACGTATGCTGGCGATAGTCTGTTGCAGACCTTCACCATAATTCGCCATCAATGCCGCAAGACCTTTGCGCGGATTCCAGATGTCCGGATTGCGCAGAATACGCAGAAATTCTTCATCTGTGCCAAGGCCGATAAACGCCAGCCCCGCATCCCGCACCATGTTCTCATAGTAAGAATGGCTGACGAAAGTCACCTGCCGCCCAAGCGATTGCAAGGTTTGCGCGATGCGCATCATCGGATGCAAATCACCGTTGGTGCCCACAGTGATGACGATATAGTGTGGCGTGGCTTCAGACACAGCGTCAAGCTTTCAGGTAAATGCTGGCAAACAGCGGGCGACTTTTTGACGCGACAAACAACACTGTTTTGCGTACACAAAAATGCATACGTCAGACAGCGCCCGGTGGGTTCTGGTCTGTCGCGCCGTCAATCAGGCTTAGTGAACGAAATAACCCGTAACGCGCCAGGTGCCGTCTTTGTCTTTCATCGGCGTCACGACCTCAATTGCCCCATTCTTATTCTCGAATGTGGTTTCAAATTGCACAGTCACATACTCGCCCTCTGGTGCACCTTGAATATTTTTTTTGTAATCAGCTGATTTAATTTTGCGAAATTTGACAGCACCTAAAGGGCTGCGGATACCTTGTATCGCATCAAGCCACTTCGATTTCTCGACCATTCCCTTAAACACGCTGCCGGCCTGATCCCAACTGGCAGCGTAATCACCGCCATCGACCACCTCAAGCCACTGCGTTGCTGCTGTCTGAGCCAGAGTAACGCTATCGGTCTTCTGCGCATACACCGACGACAAAGACAACATGCCGACAGCAAAAGCGGCCACGGTAATGAATTTCATAAAAACTCCTGAGATTGATAAAAATGATCTGGCGTGTGCTGATGTGTGCCGATTAGTGTTCGGTGCTGCCACCAATTTCTTCCCACCTTGGTAGTTGGTATTTACGGCGCCCAATCGCATAGTAGCTTGCCATAAAAAAACCAAAACAACACCCGCCTATCACCGCACCAAACGGAATAGACGATGATAAAAAGAGTGGTCGATATAACGTGGCTAGCCACATCAACAGCCCCAACGTCACGCCAAAATAGATTCCACAAATAAAAAATACCGGCCAGAATCGCGCAAAATGTGGCGGTGGACAATCAATACCCATACGCCACAACAGCCGGACTGCCGGCGACGAATAGCCAGACACAGGCATCCCCGTTTTGCTCAGTATCTGCAACGCCAGCTCCCGACGGGATAATGTACTCATTAAACCCCCTTGTTTCCAGCAAAATTCAAACAAACAAGCTAATAAAACACTGCGCCATCAACAATGACACCAGACACAAGCACGCCTCTGGCACTTTGCATGTCCGGTACACGCAAACATCTATTGCGATGCCAGCTCAGATTGCAGTTCCCGAAAATAGTTCGAAACTTCGATCAGATTCTGATCGGGATCGTGGAAATACACAAACAAGACCGGCCGCTCAGTCATTTTCACTCCGGCAGCCAAAAGTGTTGAATCATGGAAAATTCATCCATTGCAACGGCTTGCCTTTGGTATCGGTCACCGTAGTCATTTCTTTGAAAATTCTGGCTTGAATACTGTCCGGCAAACGAACCATATCAACGGTACGCACCAAATGATCACCGTTCATGAAACTCCAGGTAAAAAACTTTAATGCCGCAATCGATTTTTCTGTGTCGGTGGCAGTCTTCTGGAGGATCACGAATGTACCCATAGCGATAGGCCAGCTATTCGAACCCGGCTTATCGGTCAGCATTTCCTCAAATCGCCCATTCGATTTCCAGCCGCTGTTATTCATACTGGCAGCAAATGCTTCGGCAGAAGGCGAGACAAATTTACCGTCACGATTTTTCAGAATCGCGTAGCTCAGATTATCCTGAAGGACATAGTTGTAATCAATAAAACTGATGGCATACGGGGTGCTTTTTACCGCCGCCGAAACACCGCTGCTACCCTTAACCTGAATCAGCTCGGCATGCCATTTGATCGTGAAATCTTTGCCGTATTTACTTTGCCATTCGGCATTCACTTTGGACAGGTAATCAGTGAAGTTATAGGTGGTTCCCGAACCCTCCTGACGCACGATTACCTCGATTGTTTTCTTTGGAAGTTTTAAATCGGGGTTCAGCGCAACGATAGCTGGATCGTTCCATTGCGATATTTTGCGGGCAAAAATGTCTGCCAGTAAATCACCGGTCAACTTTAGTTTTCCGGTCGGAATACCAGGAAGATTCACCACCGGCACAACGCCGGAAATCGCAGATGGAAACTGGATCAGATCATCACGTTTTAAATCTGCGACACTCATCGCCACATCACTGCCAGCAAAATCAACGGTCTTCGCTTTGATTTGCTTAATACCGGCAGAAGAACCGACCGCCTGATAGGCCAGTCCAATTTTCATTTTTTTGTTATACGCATCGGCCCATTTTGCATATAAAGGTGCAGCCGCTGAAGACCCGGCACCGCTAATGGTATTTTCGGCTAAGGCGGATAAGTGGAAAGAGAAGATGAGGCAAAGCGATAACAATTTGAACATGATGCTTATTTGAAGATGAAGTTGGGGAATCTTGTAACTCGTGGAGGCTGGCAGTGCTGACTGCCGTCGGTATGTCGTTGTCAGATACAGTGCTACCGGATTTTCGTGATGCCGCCTTCTTATCCAGCTATCGGTAGCTGATGCGGCGAACGCAGACCCAGTGTTGAGTGAAGAGGGCTTAGATTATAAAGCAGTTCAAACATCAGGGTTCGCCCTGGCCTGCTGATCGCGGATAGCACCAGCAGACGCTCGCTCATGAATCAGCACTGAGACGAGCAATAGCCTCTTTACAGTTTATTGAAGCAGCCAAGCTCCATCATTCCATAAAATAACGGATCAAGCGTTTAATCAGACCAGTGACAAACACGATCAGCGCCAGCAAAATTCCCATGGCCGCCAGTAACCCCAGACCAATAGGATTGCCGTCAGACGGCCCGAAAATAATATACAGCTGCAGCGGCAGGCACGCTGCAATAGCAATAGTCACGCCAACAAGCAAAAACCGTGATAAAGGCCAGCGCCCGTCATCTGTCATATCAGATACTCCTGGAATCAATCCTCGACAAGCAGCCAGCCTGCCTTACGTACATTACTGGAAATTACTGTCCGGGCACTGCGTCGGGCTGCGCAGAAGAATGCAATAACAACGCAGAAAGAGCACTCGCCCAAAGAATCAGACCCGCGCCCAGACAACCGACCGGATCAGCAGCGCCACTCTGCGCAAACTGAGGATACGCCAATGCCCACACCATCATCGCCACACCAATCACCGTATGTCGCCAGGAATGAAACACTTTGGCCAGCGGTATGAAATGCGCACCGACGATAAAAATAAAGGCAGGCACAAACCATTCAGGGTGCCCGATATTATTCACAATATTCACAGCCAGAAAAATAGCGACGCCCTGAGCGATATTGACGATGTTAAAAATGCGCTTCCCTTTTTTACTTTCAGGCGTCTCAACAACGGCCGCATGTGCCTCGCGATTGCGCCGGTACTGCCGAAAAGCCGCGATAAACAAAGCCAGCCCCAAGCCACCAATCAAAGCACACATCAAAGCAGCCTGTGCAAAACTTCGGATAGCCCATGCGAGCAGCCAGCCTGAGCCGAAGACCGAAAAAATCATGGCACCGATAGCAGCACCAGCGCGGGATGCAGATTGTTTTTCCATGACGTTCATCCTGTTGAATTTCCAGATAATGCCAGCATGATTTCCCCTTGGCGTTTGCGACAATGCCATCTTATAACACCGGGATTAAGCCATACAGGGTGCGCCACGCGCAACGCAATTTTCAGACATTTCTCTTTTGAGTTCTTCGCATTTAGCCATAGGCTCGCACGGCGTGGACGTGTGCATGCGGCACTGACTGCGGCTTGACGTGAAGCTCGCTACCAGTTCAGGCCATGAAAATGGAAGTATAAAGACCGGACTTTACAAACACTCGCAGCGGTGATGGCTCGACATAAACTTCTCCGAGAGTAAAGATGGGGATAATCAGGCATGCTGTTCTACAGCAGATCAACTGCATTGCCGCTTCTACTATTGGCTGAAGGATCGTTTCAGCTATGACATTTAATGGCATGTGTAGCCTTACGTGCGAGTTGAGGCGCCTGCGCGGCTTTTCGCGCAGGTCGCCTCGAACGCAGAGTTAGAGATCACGCCGTAGCTCAAGACAGAGCCTTCTTGGTATCAAAGATAAACGCGAGTTCATGACCTGACTGCCAATCCTTCAGGTCGTGGTGCCTCTCCGCAATATTCACTGCAACCTTTCCGATCTCAATGGCCGCGGCTGCTGATAACCCAACAAGTGGTCCGCCAAACAGCCCCACTACAAGGCCAGCCCCAACGGACGCTTGAAGAGCTTTAGCGTCAAGCAGTAGCGACAGTGAGGATAAAGTGGTTTTTAATCCGAACTTTTTCGTCACGCGCTCATACTCTTCGATGCGCTGTGAAAGATCGTCCTCTATGAAGGCGAATGAGCAGTCTACGTAATTCTTATGAATGAACAGCCGCAATCTCGCTAACTTCCGATGCGATTCAATGTCTTTTCGAAGCTCAATGATTTGCCGCCATTCGGCTTGGCTAGAATCGATAAGGTTTAGCTTCGACAGGGTAATGCTCGGGTCGCTTTGACTTCCACCGGTTCCGGTTGCCGAAGGAACATTAACACAGAAACGATCAAACCCGAGACCCTTCGCGTAGCGGCGAAATGCCTCCCGAATCGGAGTTATCCCAGAAATTGACGCATCTGCGAAATAGGCCTCTTGGAGCTTGTGGTATTGGTTCCGAACGTCGTCATCGGTGGAGTGCCTAGGGTCCGGTGACCATAGTCTTGCGTATGGCTCCACCTCTTTAGCGAATTCGACCCACCTATTAGTGGTGAATTCCATTACGCGGGTGGCGTGGCTATAAGTAACTGTGTTTCCTTCGATCCCGTCAATAAGGTGGGAAAGGGCAGCAGATGGTACTTCCTCTGGATAGCCCACCAGAATGTCGCCAACAGCGGAGTCGCCACGCATCCGTCCCATGTTCAAAGGAAGCACGCGATCAAAGTACAGCGATGCATCTTTGAAATTTTCGAAACATAGGACAGTGCTCGATGGGAGATAGTCGTCGTTTGCCATCGTGATCTCTAACGTTGGAGATGACCGGCGGACAGTAGGCGGGCAGCGCCCGCCGACAGAACGTCCGCGTCGAACGACTTGTTAGACCTCACCGCCGACATCTCACAGGGCTTCATAGTACTCGGCGAGACCACGGCAAAAGTCCTTGCCAGAAACGGCTCCGAATCCGCCAATGCACTTCTTGAGTTGCATCGCTCGCTCGCCGACGTGAAGGTCATGCCTCAGAGTTGGAAAGATCGAATGGTAGAACGCAAGCGCCTGAAACTCACCAATATGAAACTGATGAAGATGAACATCAATCGCTTTCGCGAGCTTCCAGGTGGTCTTCTGCAAATTGAGAAACGAAGAGCGTGACAGTGCTTCCATCGGCAGCGTCTTAACCTGCTGGCGTTCGCGTGAGGCCTCGATGTCACGGCCGAATGAATGCGCTGCATTGTTGCGGAGGATTCGAATTCGCTCCAAGTCTGCTATGTTGGAAGAAAAGAACTTCGGGGCGCGTCCAAACAGCTTCTCATATGCAGCTAGACGACTCGACCAGTCGCCTTTTGTGCACGCGATCACATGCTGTTCGAAATCAAGAGCGTTAGCGTGGCCATGCTTCAGTATCTGGATGCCGTCAATTCGACGCGATGTTCCATAGAGCGTGCCCACATCAGAGGCGAGGGCCAACGGAATAACGGTCGCGAAGTAGGTTTCCAGGCTTGACGCTACTGCAACAAGAGCATTGAGATTGACCCAATTCTCAAGGTCGTTGTAGGCACCTGACCATTCGCGCATGGTTTCAAACTGATCGTAGCCAAGCGGGCGCACGAAAGCAAAGTGCTTACTGGGTTGATCCGTCCACTGCGCGGTCTTGCCCAAATGAGAGTACGTGTACCGCCTCGAGGTCTCGAACGCGGTGTACATGCGCAGCAACTCAATGTTGTGCTTCTTGAAGACCCGAAAGACCCACGTAGACTTTTCACGCGGCTTCCAGCGATCGAATTGATATGTGCTGCGTGCCATGAGGTCTAACTTGTTTTAAAGTGCAAATTGGCAAAATAACAGATGAATGAAAAATAAGCAACAAATTCTAATGTGTCGCAAGTCCTTGTCTGGTATAGTTTTTTTCTTCTTTGAACTGATTAAATACGCAGTATAACAACAGTAACCTGCCATGAACGCTCCCCCCTAAACTCCTGGATCAAATCCGGAATAGTTTGCGGTGCAAGCATGACAGCCTCGCCACTGAAAAACTGTATCTCTAATGGATCCGATTTTTCATACGCTGGTCAGGATTGCGCCATCCCAGAGACTTGGCGGCACCTGAAGTAGAACCGTTTTTGACGATGCTGGCAACGAGACGCTAGCTGGGAGCGTTTGCTTCAATAAAAAATCCCGGAGCCAGTCCGGGATTTTTTTATTGGTGTACAAAGTCCGCCAATCGACTCACATATTGCGACGATACTGCCCGCCCACTTCAAACAAGGCCGTGGTGATCTGGCCGAGCGAACATACCCGTGCGGCATCCATCAGTTTGGCAAACACGTTTTCATTGTTGATCGCGGCTTGCTGCAACGCTGCCAGTGCTTGTGGTGCGACGTTCGCATGACGTTGATGAAAGTCTGCCAGGCGCGTGAGTTGCGATTGTTTTTCCTCTTCGGTTGAACGCGCCAGTTCGATCTTCTGTACGGTTTCGCCACCTTTTGGATTGCGGAAAGTGTTGACGCCGATGATAGGCAGCGTGCCGTCGTGTTTCAGATGTTCGTAGTGCATCGATTCTTCTTGAATCTTGCCACGTTGGTAGCCGGTTTCCATTGCGCCTAAGACACCGCCGCGTTCTGCGATGCGTTCGAATTCTTGCAAGACTGCTTCTTCCACTAAGTCCGTCAATTCTTCAATGATAAAGCTGCCTTGTATCGGGTTTTCGTTTTTCGCCAGACCCCATTCGCGGTTGATGATCAGCTGTATCGCCAGCGCGCGACGTACCGATTCGTCGGTCGGCGTGGTGATGGCTTCATCGTAGGCATTAGTATGCAGGCTGTTGCAGTTATCGTAGATCGCGATCAGCGCTTGCAGTGTGGTGCGGATATCATTGAAGTCGATCTCTTGTGCATGCAAGCTACGGCCTGAAGTTTGGATATGGTATTTCAGTTTTTGGCTACGGTCGTTCGCGCCGTATTTGTCGCGTATCGCCACCGCCCAGATACGGCGTGCGACGCGACCCAGCACCGTGTATTCCGGGTCCATACCATTGCTGAAGAAGAACGACAGATTCGCGGCGAAATCGTCGATGTGCATGCCGCGTGCGAGGTAAGCTTCAACGAAAGTGAAACCGTTCGACAGCGTGAATGCGAGCTGCGAAATCGGGTTCGCACCGGCTTCGGCGATGTGGTAACCAGAGATCGATACCGAGTAGAAATTACGCACCTGATGATGCACGAAATACTCTTGAATATCGCCCATCACCTTGAGTGAAAATTCAGTCGAGAAGATGCAGGTATTCTGCCCCTGATCTTCTTTCAGAATATCGGCTTGCACCGTGCCGCGCACATTCATCAATACCCACGCACGGATTTTCGCGGCTTCGTCGGCGGTCGGTTCGCGCTTGTTATCCGCACGGAATTTATCCATTTGCTGATCAATCGCGGTGTTCATGAAGAAGGCGAGTATCGTCGGTGCAGGGCCGTTAATCGTCATCGACACTGAGGTCGCCGGGTCGCACAGATCAAAACCGTCGTACAGCACTTTCATATCATCCAGCGTCGCAACGGAAACGCCGGAGTTACCGATTTTGCCGTAAATATCAGGACGGATTGCCGGGTCAGCGCCATACAGCGTGACCGAGTCAAACGCGGTCGACAAACGCTTGGCATCCATGCCTTGCGACACCAGTTTAAAGCGGCGGTTGGTGCGGTAAGGATCGCCTTCACCGGCGAACATACGGGTCGGGTCTTCGCCTTCGCGTTTAAACGCAAACACACCGGCGGTGTAAGGGAAAGAACCTGGCACATTTTCCAGCATCAGCCAGCGCAGGATTTCACCGTGATCGACAAAGCGTGGCAAGGATACTTTGCGTATTGTCGTGCCAGACAAAGATTTGTAAGTCAGGCGGGTGCGGATTTCTTTATCGCGGATTTTGACGACATACTCATCACCCGAATACGCCTGCTGCATATCAGGCCACATGCTGATCAGTTTTTTGGATTCAGCATCAAGCTGGGCGTCTTTGTCGCTGGCCAGCTGATTCAGTTCAAATAAAATATCGTTTTCGCGCAGGCGGGATTGCAATTCTGCTGACCCGGTCTGCTCTGCCTGTGGACGGACAAGCACCGGAGCGCGGCCATTCGCCTGCAGATGCTCGTGCAGCATGCGTGCCGACTCGTGCAACTGCTGACGTTCGCGTGCCAGCACCACTTGCTTGCCGGTATGCTTATGATAGCCGCGCACGGTGTCAGCAATTTCCGCCAGATAACGGCTGCGAGCCGGTGGCACGATGACGTTTTTAGCGCTGGAAAATTTCACCGTTACTGGCGCCAGTTTGCCGGGGATCGTTTTCAGACCACGGGCGGTCAGTGCTGGCAGCAAGCCCTGATACAGCGCCGTCACGCCATCATCATTAAAGCGCGATGCCTGCGTACCATAGACCGGCATCTCGTCAGGCTTTTTGCTCCACAGTTCGCGGTTGCGCTGATATTGTTTAGCCACGTCACGTAAAGCGTCTTGCGCACCTTTGCGGTCGAATTTATTGATCGCAACGAAATCAGCAAAGTCCAGCATGTCGATTTTTTCGAGCTGCGAAGCAGCACCGAATTCCGGTGTCATCACATACATGGACACATCCACATGCGGCACGATCGCCGCATCGCCCTGCCCGATACCCGAGGTTTCGACGATCACCAGATCAAAGCCCGCCACTTTGCAGGCCACAATCACATCCGGCAACGCCTGGGAAATTTCTGAACCGGCTTCGCGCGTTGCCAGCGAGCGCATAAACACACGCACCTGTCCCGCCCACGGGTTGATCGCATTCATGCGAATGCGGTCGCCCAGCAAGGCACCACCGGATTTGCGACGCGAAGGATCGATAGAAATCAGTGCGATATTCAGCTGATCGTCCTGATCGAGGCGGATACGGCGGATTAATTCATCAGTCAGCGAAGATTTACCCGCGCCACCAGTCCCAGTAATGCCGAACGCTGGCACGGTGGTTTGCTCTGCGGCTTTCAATAATTCTGCGCGTAGTTCCGGTTGCACACTATCGTTTTCGAGTGCGGTAATCAGCTGCGCCAGCGGGCGATGCCGGGTCGTAATGTCACCTTCCGTCAGCACATCCAGCGAGGTCGGCGCATAACCCGATAAGTTCACATCACACGCTTGGATCATGGACAATATCATGCCGACGAGGCCCATGCGTTGCCCGTCTTCCGGGCTGAAAATACGGCTTACGCCATACGCATGCAGATCAGCGATTTCTTCCGGCACGATCACACCGCCGCCACCGCCGAACACTTTGATGTGCGCACCACCACGCTGTCTGAGCAGGTCGATCATGTATTTGAAATACTCGACGTGCCCGCCTTGGTAACTTGAAATCGCAATGCCCTGCGCGTCTTCCTGCAAGGCGGCAGTGACGATTTCTTCGACCGAGCGGTTGTGCCCCAGATGAATCACTTCGGCACCGTTCGCCATCAAGATGCGGCGCATGATATTGATCGAGGCATCATGGCCGTCGAACAGGGACGCGGCAGTCACGAAGCGGACTTTATTCGCAGGTTTATATTCGGTCAGATTCTGGGCTACGGACAGGTCAGTCATGTCTTCCTCAACAAGGTATGGCAAAGGTTTTCGCTCTGAACGGCGGATTTCCTTTGCTAATGAATTATGCAGCTAAGTTATATGACGTTAACGTAAACGTCAATGAGTATATGTAAGCAGGTAAAAAACGCGACACTCAATACTGGCGCGGCTTGCAGAGCAAAAATGGCTCAGCATACCGATGCAGATTAGGTGTCTGAAAAATATTCGCTTCTCGGCTCATTATTTATCGATCACAAGCGCGCCCACTGCCAACAACGGCAGAGGCACGCTTGTCAGCATCAGGCGACGCGGGAAAGTTCAGTTACCGTCGCTTTTTGCGGATCGAGCAATGCAGCTTTTTCAGCATAGTAGGCCTGTACCGATTTTTCCTTGACGTGACCGAAACCGCGGATATGCTCAGGCAAGCTTGCCAGCGCCACCGCCTGTTCCAGATTGTCCTGATTCAGACCTGAAATCAGCATCAGGATCAGATCGCGGTAGTCGGTAATCAGGGCTCGCTCAGAGCGACGTTCTGCGGTATGACCAAAGATATCCAGCACAGTGCCGCGTACACCTTTGCATTTCGCCAGCAGTTTGAATGCCTGCCAGACCCATGAGCCGTATTGCGCTTTGACCAGATGTCCTTGTCCATCCGTCTTCGAAAAAATAGGTGGCGCCAGATTGAATTTCAGACTGAAATCGCCTTCAAACTGTTGTTTAAGTTTGTCGGTAAATTCACCATTGGTGTACAACCGCGCAACTTCGTATTCATCTTTGTACGCCATCAGTTTGAAATAATATTTTGCCACCGCGGTACTCAGACGGTTCCCCTGGCCCATTGCGCTCTCCGCGCTGCGGACCCGGCTGACCAGATCGCTGTATTGGGCGGCATAGGCAGCATTCTGATATGCCGTCAGATAATCAACGCGACGCTGGATCAGCTTATCCAGACTTGGCGGCAGGCTGACAACGATGTTCTGCGCCGGAATCGCAATTTTTTCGACTTTCGCCAGATCGACCGCTGAGCGACGGCCCCACAGGAAAGCCTTTTTATTCGCTTCAACCGCCACGCCATTGAGTTCAATCGCCCGCATCAGCGCGGCTTCCGATACCGGGATCGCGCCTTTCTGATAAGCGAAACCCAGCATGAACAGATTGGTCGCAATTGAGTCACCCATCAGCGCGGTGGCCAGACGGGTGGCATTGATAAAATCGACCTTGCCATCAACTGATTCGCTGATCAGATGTTCAACTGACTCCAGCGGGAACTGCCAGTCTGCATTTTTGGCGAACGCACCAGTCGGCTGTTCATGGGTATTCACCACGGCACGGGTACGGCCGGCCCGCATTTTGGAAATCGCATCATGCGCACCAGCGGTCAGGATGTCGCACCCAAGGATCAGATCCGCTTCACCGGTGGCGATGCGTTGCGCACGCAGTTTGCCAGCCTGTTCGATGATGCGGATATGCGAAGTCACCGAGCCGTTTTTCTGCGACATACCGGTCATATCCAGCACCGATGCGCCCTTGCCTTCCAGATGCGCCGCCATGCCGAGCAAGGCACCAACGGTAATCACACCGGTACCGCCGATACCATTGAGCAGGATGTTGTATGCACTGCTGCAAGCTGGCAGTTGTGGCTCGGGCAAAGCACCAAAATCATCATTCTTTGCGGTGCCGGTTTTTGATTTGCGCAGCTTGCCGCCTTCTACCGTGACAAAGCTGGGGCAAAAGCCTTTGACGCAAGAATAATCTTTATTGCAGGAAGACTGATCGATCACGCGTTTGCGACCAAATTCTGTCTCCAGTGGCATCAGCGAGGTACAGTTAGATTGCGCGCCGCAATCACCACAGCCTTCACATACGGCATCGTTGATAAACAGACGCTGATTAGGGTCAGGGAATTCACCTTTTTTGCGGCGACGACGTTTTTCAGCGGCGCAGGTCTGATCGTAAATCAGCACGCTGCAGCCAGCGATTTCACGCAATTCGCGCTGTACCGCATCCATATCTTTACGATCGTGCAGCGTAACCATGGCAGGTAATTGCGAGCGATCGCTGTAACGCGACAAATCTTCCGTCACCAGCGCGATACGTTGCACGCCTTCGGCTGCCATTTGTTGCGCCATCATAGGCACGGTAATGGTGCCATCAACCGGCTGGCCACCAGTCATCGCGACTGCATCGTTATACAAAATTTTGTAGGTGATATTCACTTTGGCGGCCACCGCCGCGCGTATCGCCAGATAACCGGAATGGAAATACGTGCCGTCGCCGAGATTCTGAAACACATGTGGTAATGTGGAAAACGCCGCCTGACCTATCCACGGTGCGCCCTCGCCACCCATGTGGGTCGTGAGCTTGTTGTGTTCAGGATAAATCGCGGTCGCCATCACGTGGCAACCGATACCGGCCAGCGCCAGACTGCCTTCCGGTACTTTGGTCGAAGTGTTATGCGGGCAGCCTGAGCAATAGTACGCCGGACGCGCCGGGGTATTCACCTGCTTGGTCAGCACCACATCTTTCGCTTCCAGAAAAGCCAGACGTGCCTTGATCAGATCACTGGTGTGGAAGCGCGCAATCCGTGAAGAAATCACACGTGCAATCTGCGCCACAGAAAAATCTGCCTTGGACGTCAGCAGCCATTCGCCACGCGGATGTACCCATTCGCCTTTTTCGTCGAACTTACCGATCACGCGCGGACGCACATCGTCGCGCCAGTTATACAACTGTTCTTTGAGCTGGTATTCAGCCATCTGGCGTTTTTCTTCGACGACCAGAATCTCATCCAGCCCTTGTGCAAATTCGCGTATGCCATCCGGTTCCAGCGGCCACGGCATCGCCACTTTATACAGGCGAATACCGATCTCGGCGGCGAATTGTTCATCGATGCCCAGTTCTTCCAGTGCTTCCAGCACATCCAGATAAGATTTGCCCGACGCGACAATACCCAGTCTGGCATGCGGGCTGTCTATCGTTACGTGATTGAGTTTGTTGACACGCGCATACGCCAGCGCTGCATAGATTTTGTAATCCTGCATCAGCGCTTCCTGCTTACGCGCCTGTATGCCCAGCGTGTCCAGCGACAAGCGGGTATTGAGGCCACCTTCGGGCATCACGAAATCTTGCGGTAGTTGTATCTGCAAACGGAACGGGTCAGCATCAACCGAAGCGGTGGATTCCACCGTGTCTGCAAGCGCCTTGAAGCCGACGGCACAACCGGAAAACCGCGACATCGCCCACGCATGCAAGCCCAGATCCAGGTATTCCTGCACATTGCAGGGATACAGCATAGGAATCATGCAGGCAGAAAAAATATGGTCGGACTGATGCGGCAAGGTTGACGAATAGGCGCCATGGTCATCACCGGCCACCAGCAAGACGCCGCCATGTTTGGCGGTACCGGCATGGTTCATGTGTTTGAACACATCGCCGCAGCGGTCCACGCCCGGGCCTTTGCCATACCACATAGAAAACACGCCATCGTATTTAGCCGGGCCAATCAGATCGACGGTCTGGGTGCCCCAGACCGCAGTTGCGGCCAGATCTTCATTCACACCGGGAACAAACCGGACGTGATTTTGTTCTAGTAATTTTTTGGTTTTCCACAAAGTCTCATCGAGACCACCGAGCGGCGAACCGCGATAACCGGAAATAAAACCGGCCGTATTCAGCCCTGTGGCCAAATCGCGCTGGCGTTGTATCATCGGCAGACGGACTAAGGCCTGTATGCCTGAGAGGAAAATCGTTCCGCTGTTGGACGTGTATTTATCGTCGAGCTTCACATCGTGCAAAATCGGTGTGGCGGCAGGATTAACTGAAGGTGCGGACTGGGCAGATGCTGCTGTGGTGGACGGGCTTGCGCCTGAGGCGGACGAAAGTCCAGCAGACCCCATCGTGGTGTCGGTTGACATAGTGGCTCCAAAATTTGTGATTTTTGATCGCAAAGAACATGCAAAGCGTCCGGTAAGACACAAATTTGTTCGTCACCTGTAGCGAGGTATCGGGTACAGGTTAATTGCGTTGGCTGAGATAGCAGCCATTTTATGCGAATCCGGGACAAAACTCGATAGCCAGAGCAGCTATCACCACGGCAATGCTATATACGTCGCCACCGGAAACACGATTGATGACGCAGTTATTTGCAGTACCGTCTTTTGTCCAGATTCGGAAAGAGTTCAAAGAAAGCTTTCGAAATTATCGCTGCAGCGCTTTCCCGACTTCCTTTGAAATCTGCTGTGTTCACAGTGTAGAGCGCCAGATGGATTATAGAAAATACTGAATTCAAATACGGGTATCACAAAAATTGATAGCCGAATTTCTCCCCTGCTATTAATTCCAAAAATAAGCGTGCCACTTCTGACGGTATGCATTTTTTGCATTTGTTAGTACGAATTCATTCTTTCTTTGAACTCCGGCTGCACTGCTAAGATTCCACGCCTCAGATTGCCAAATTGCAATCTTCTACCCTATTGAACACCCCAAAAATATGTCTTTCGATCCCGTACTCACACTCATAGGTAATACGCCAGTTGTCCGCATCCAGTCATTGGATACCGGTCTGTGCGAACTGTATGTCAAACTGGAAAACCAGAATCCCGGCGGTTCTATTAAAGACAGAATCGCCCTTTCCATGATAGAAGCGGCCGAGCGCAGTGGTGAACTGCAACCCGGCGGAACGATCATTGAAGCCACAGCGGGTAATACCGGATTAGGGCTGGCGTTGGTGGCAATCCGCAAAGGTTACAAAATCAAGCTGGTGGTGCCGGATAAAATGAGTACAGAAAAAATCCAGCAACTCAAAGCAATGGGTGTGGAAGTATTGCTGACACGTTCAGATGTCAGCAAAGGCCATCCTCTTTACTATCAGGATTATGCCCGCCGCATCGCTGATGAAACGCCGGGTTCGTTCTACATCGACCAGTTCAATAATCCTGCGAACCCACTCGCGCATCAAACCGGTACCGGGCCAGAAATCTGGCAACAGATGGAACACCAGCTTGACGCCATCGCCGTCGGTGTCGGCTCCAGCGGCACCTTGTCTGGACTCAGCGCGTATTTTTCAGGCGTCGCGCCAGCACTGGAATTCGTGCTCGCTGACCCGCAAGGTTCGATACTCGCTGATTACGTTGAAACCGGCAGCTACGGCAACGCAGGCAGCTGGCGCGTGGAAGGCATAGGTGAAGACTTCATCCCGCCACTGGCAGATTTTTCCATGGTGAAAACTGCATATCGGATCAGCGATGAAGAAAGTCTGTTCACCGCCCGCGCCCTGTTAGAAAAAGAGGGCTTGCTGGCGGGCTCTTCGAGCGGCACGCTGGTTGCCGCCGCGCTGCGCTACTGCCGTGCGCAGACAGAACCTAAACGTGTACTGACTTTCATCTGCGACAGCGGCAACAAATATCTTTCCAAACAATTCAACGATAACTGGCTGGTTGATCAAGGTTTGCTGTTACAGCAGCAACACGACAATCTGACGGATCTGATTACGCGACCTCATCAGCGTGGTGCCACTGTCTTTGCACGGCAGGAAGACACACTGGCAGACGCGTATCAGAAAATGCGCCGTCATGATATTTCGCAAATGCCAGTCATCGCAGGCGATGCACAGCTGGTCGGCATTATTGACGAGTGGGATATTTTGCAGGCGCTGCGCGCCGATAAAGCCAACTTTACGCAACCAGTGCGCCAGGTGATGAGTAAGGATCTGCTGACACTGCATCCACACGACCCGCTGGAAAACCTGCTCGCTATCTTCCGCGAAAACAAGGTCGCACCCGTTATCGATGACGGCAATTTCCTCGGCCTGATTACGCAAACCGACGTGATCAATTACTGGCAACGCCATTAATCCGGCCACCGCGATGCATCGCAGTGCCACAGTCTTCATTCATTTTTAGGAAATAAATATGTCTCATCCCGATACCCTGAGCGTACATGCCGGTTACCAGCCAGATAGCACTGGCGCGGTCATGCCGCCGATTTATCTGAGCTCCACCTACGCACAACGCGCACCGGGTGAGCACAGTGGCTTTGAATATGGGCGCAGCGGCAATCCCAGCCGTCAGGCTTTCGAGCAGGCGCTGGCAGAATTAGAGGGCGGCACTGCCGGTTTCGCCTTCGCTTCCGGTCTGGGTGCCATGACTACCGTAATGGAATTACTGGAAGCCGGTAGCGAAATCGTTGCGGTCGACGATTTATATGGCGGTGCGTGGCGCTTATTTGAACAGGTCAAAGCACGTAGTACTGGTTTAAAAGTACGCTATGTTGCGCCCGACGATCTGACCGCTTTGCGATCAGCAATCACACCCGCCACTAAACTAGTCTGGCTGGAAGTACCGACTAATCCACTGCTGAAATTTCCGGATATCGCTGCCATCACGGAAATCGCCCGCGGCGTTGGCGCTTTGACCGTTGTTGATGCGACCTTCGTCACCCCTTACCTGTTGAAACCACTGGAATTTGGTGCCGATATCGTGCTGCATTCCATCACCAAATATCTGAACGGTCATTCTGATGTGATCGGTGGTGCTGTCATCGTTAAAGATCCGGCACTGGCAGATAAATTGCGCTGGTTGCAAAATGCGGTTGGTGCCGTATTGGCACCGTTCGACAGCTTTCTCGCATTGCGCGGCTTACGCACATTGGCTTTGCGTATGCAAAGACACAGCAGCAATGCGTTGACGCTGGCAAGATGGCTGCAACAGCAAAGCGGAATCAGCGATGTGATTTATCCCGGCCTCGCCTCGCATCCGCAACATGCACTTGCACAAAGGCTGCTGCCGAAAGGACAAAGTGGCGTTATCTCCATCAGACTCAACACCGATATCGCTGGCTTGCGACGCTTCGTTGCGGCACTGAAATTATTCACGCTGGCGGAAAGCCTTGGCGGTGTGGAAAGCCTGATTAACCATCCATGGTCGATGACACATGCAGCAATACCAGAAGCATTGCGCATTCAAAGAGGAATAGGTGAAAATTTACTGCGCTTGTCGGTTGGTATTGAACATCCGGATGATTTACAAGCGGATCTGGCGCAAGCCTTAGCGGCGATCTGAACAACAACGGCGGGGCTTACGACATCAGATTACGCGTATGCGGCCAGACCCGCTGCAGGCAAAGTTGCCGGGTGACGTCGAGCACTCGTTTTTCGACTGCCATCGCCGCATTTGTCAGCGGAATATTTTTGGAGGCACACAGCGTCACGGTACGCGACAACTTCACATCGCTGACAGGCCACGCCAGCAACTCTCCGCGTTCGATTTCCGCCAGCATAGGCGCGGCCGGCAAAATAGTCGCGCCCATATCCGCCAGCAATGCCGATTTCAGAATGGCAATTGAAGTGATATCAATCACTTGCTCGATTTCCAGTCCGTGTTCACGCGCCACTTTTTCTATTCCGGGCCGCACGCCATGCTGAATACTCGGCAGGATCAACGGCGTCTGCAACGCCTTTTTCAGACTGATGCTTTTGCGTTTACAAGCAAACTGCGAATCTGCGCGGGTGATATACATCATTTCTTCTTCAACCAGCGGTGTGCATGCGAAATGATTTTGCAGTTGTCCATCATCGAACAGAATCGCCAGATTCAGACGACCTGATTTCAACTGCTCGGTCAGATTGCCGGTCAGCTCTTCTGTGAGTTGAAAAACGATATCCGGAAATGCAGCACGCACCGCCGTTAGCAAAGGGAAAGCAAGCGCACCGGAAACGCTTTGAGGTATGCCCAAAGCGACCGTACCGCTGGGCTTATCGGCTGATTGTGTCACCGCTGATTTGGCATCGCTGACCTGTTTCAGTATGGCTTGCGCATGTTCATAAAACAGCTTACCGGCATCAGTCGCTTGCATACCCTGCGCTGACCGGTGCAGCAAGGTAGCGCCCAGTTCTTCTTCGAGATGTTGTAATTGTTGCGTCAATGCGGGCTGGACGATGTGCAGCACTTTCGCTGCACGTGACAAGGAACCATGATCCACAATCGCGATGAAATAACGTAACTGACGCAGTTCCATGCTTACTCCACCGGCTTGATAGCACGTCGCTCTATGGATGAAGACAAAATCAACGAAGTCGATGTCACGCCACAGCGTGCCAGGCTGGCAATCACCCGTTCCAATTCGCGGACAGATGAAGCGACCACTTTAACGATCACGCAATCTTCACCGGTAATCGCGTGGCATTCGACCACTTCCGGCACCTGCTCAGCAATTTTAACGACAGGCATATCACTGGAACGACTTGCTATCCGCACAAAGGCGGTGATGCCATAACCTAAGGCGTCCGGATTGACGTGGGCGTGGTAGCCCGTAATGACTTTTGCGACTTCCATGCGCTTGATGCGCTCCGCTACTGCTGGCTGGCTTAAATGGATGCGTCGCCCAATTTCGGCCAACGTCACCCGAGCATCTGCCTGCAGAATGTCGAGAATTCTGGCGTCCATCATGTCCAATTCAATCTTCATGGTGAAATCGTCTTTTTTCAATTAATTTAAAAGAAATGTACCTGATTTACCTTGAACTATCCATTTAAAAACAAGACAGAGTTCCTTACACTATTCCACATTCAGCTATTTTCCTCATTCTCATCCATTTGCATGCGCCACTTGCCCCGCTCCGTTTTAACTGCTCTGCTCACCGTTTATGTTGTCTGGGGCTCTACCTATTTCGCCATCCAAGTTGCCTTACAAGCGTTTCCACCTTTCATGATGATAGGCACGCGCTTTCTGGCCGCTGGCGCGATTTTATTTGCCTGGCAAAAATGGCGTGGCGCAGCGAACCCGACACTCAGCGAGTGGCGGGACGGTGGCATTGTCGGCATATTGATGCTGGGCGGCGGCACAGGGCTGACCGCCTGCGCGCAGCAATATGTGTCTTCGGGGCTGACAGCCGTATTTATCGCCTGCTCTCCGATGATTTTATCGGGCTTATCAGGACTATTCGGCGACTGGCCTAAACGCCGCGAATGGATAGGAATATTCGCCGGTTTCATTGGTGCGATGTTGCTGGCGTCTGATGGTGATTTTGCCGCGAAACCTATCGGTGTCTTGTTTCTGCTCGGTGCGATCTTGTGCTGGGATGTCGGCTCTATCCTGTCGCAGAAAAAACTCAAAATGGCGGCTGGCGGCATGGGCTTCGCAAGTGAAATGCTGATCGGCGGTTTGTTTCTGGTGATTGTCAGTCTGTTGAAAGGCGAAAGCATGACAGGGCCCGTCACTGTTGAAGCGCTGACGGCGTGGGCCTATCTGGTCGTCGCAGGCTCTTTACTGGCATTCACTGCGTATATGTATTTACTGTCGAAAGTGTCCACCGGGCTCGCTGCCAGCTACGCGTATGTGAATCCTGTCATCGCTGTTGCACTTGGTGTTTTGTTTGGCGGTGAACATTTGTCCTTCAAAGCCATGCTGGCCATGGCCGTCATACTTGGCAGCGTGGTTTTGCTGACCACGGCACGTCAGACCAGTAAATAACAAAACAGTTTATTGGCACTGCGCGGCATCCAGATCAAGCATCGTTATGAAACGACAACGAACACCGCCTGCCGCGCTGATTTTCATACTCCCAATCGAAAAATGGTAAGCTAAGTTTCCCCGGCATCCTTTACTTAGATCGCCGCCAACTGTGCAAGAAAGTCTGTATGCGCTTATCCATTTTTCCTCTTGCTATTGTCAGCATGTTGTTTGCCGTTCAGGCGAGCGCGAACGATACCATCATTCATGTTATCGACAGTGCCGGTAATCCCCTGGAAAATGCCGTCGTGTATGCAGAAGCGCCCGGCCTCGCCATCACGAGCAAACCCGGCAGCGCGGAAATTGAACAAAAAGATAAAAAATTTATTCCACTGGTATCTGTCATACAAACCGGTACTTCGGTTGCATTTCCGAACAACGACAAGGTAAAACATCACGCCTATTCATTCTCAGCACCGAAGCAGTTTGAATTAAAACTATATTCGGGAAAACCGTCTGCGCCGGTGTTGTTCGATAAGCCAGGCACGGTAGTCGTCGGCTGCAATATTCACGATCAGATGGTGGCTTATATTCATGTGGTGAACACGCCGTATTTTTCAAAAACAGATGTAAAAGGTGTGGCTAGACTGAACAATCTTCCAACGGGGAAATACACGCTGAAGGTCTGGCATTATCTACAGGCTCCTGGAGCAGAAATTAAAGAACAAGTTTTACAGGTCGGCGCAGAAAATGTACCGCTGACTATACGGCTGAACGTCAAAGCCAGCTAAACAAAACAGCATTGAATTCAACAAAGTCGCTACCTGTTCCATTCAAAAAAGTAAGTAATGAAGTAAAAGGAAAATACAAAATGCGTTTTCACAGTTTGGAAAGCCGGGTTGTCGTCTTATTCATCAGCTTGCTTCTGACCTTGCAACTGGTCGCTTATTTTGCGATTGGAAACGCCATTGATACTAATGCCCGCAGCGCTATTGAATCTGAACTGAAAATCAGCACAAAAGTTTTTTCGCGCTTACTGGATCAGAATGCACAAAAACTGATACAAGGTGCAACGCTGCTCTCGAAAGATTATGCATTTCGTGAAGCCATCGGCACGCATGACACTGAAACCATCGTTTCCACCTTATTGAATCATGGTCAGCGCTTAGGTGCAGATTTAACCATGCTGGTTGATCTGGATGGAAAAATCACAGCAGCCAGCAGCGATACGCTGGCGCATGGCTTGCAGCAATCTGTTTCTTCCATGATCAAGACTGCCACTGAAAAAGGCAGCGCCGGTAATATTGATATCGTTGATGGTAAGCCTTATCAGATGGTGATGGTTCCGGTGTTAGCTCCGGTCACTATCAGCTGGGTTGTCATGGCGATTCCGCTGGATCAGACGCTGGTCAGCGATATGCGTGAATTATCGAAGATGCAAATCAGCTTGCTCACCTCGCAAAACCGTTCACCGTGGAAAATGAACGTCTCCACGCTGGAGCAGCAAGAAGCCTTGCAACTGGCAAGTGCTTTGCCAAAAGATGAGGCTGGGCCAAGGCTCATGCGCGATATGGAAATCGGCGACAATCATTACCGTACGAATGTGTTGCCGCTGGCCAGCAACGGCAATAACAGTGCGGTTGCAGTGCTTCAATTGTCGATTGATCAGGCTGTTGCTCCCTATAAAAAATTACAGAGAAATCTGCTGATACTGACCGTACTCGGATGTATTGTTGCCAGCATCATCAGCGCGGTCACTGCTCGACGCGTCATCGAACCCGTCAGACAGCTTGCCGATACCGCCCGTCGTCTTGGTACTGGCGATTATCTGACGCCCATCAAGGTCGAAAGAACAGATGAAATCGGTGATCTGGCCAACAGCTTTTCGCATATGCGTGACGCCATCGCTTCACGTGAACAAGAAATCAGGCGTCTTGCTTACTGGGATACGCTGACAATATTGCCGAACCGCGCCTTATTCAGAGAGATGCTGGACGAGGCGATCACACTGGCCAAAAGCCGCTTAAGCACATGCTATGTGCTGATGATGGATCTGGACAGATTCAAACACGTCAATGACGTCATGGGCCACAGCTTCGGCGATATTTTGCTGCAAGAAGTCGCCCATCGCCTGAAAGTGGAACTAGGTGCAGGCAACATTCAACCTGCACGTCTCGGCGGTGATGAATTTGCTGTGCTGCTACCAGAAACGACAGAGGAGGTGGCGCTACAGATTGCAGAAAAGATTCTACATGCGTTGGAACATCCGATATCGATAGAGGATCAGACCGTCGATATCGGTGCCAGTATAGGCATCGCTGGTTTTCCCTCGCATGCCGCTGATGCGGCCACACTATTAAGCCGCGTCGAGGTAGCTATGTATGCGGCCAAGCAGGCAAAAAACGGCGCGGTGATTTACGCGCCGGACATCGACAAATCCAGCCAGCAAAGTTTATCGCTGCTGAGCGAAATGCGCACCGCGCTTGAGCGCAACGATTTCCGTCTCTACGTACAACCCAAAGTCTCGCTGACCAACGGTGAGGTCGTTGCGGTCGAAGCTTTAGTCCGATGGTTGCATCCGGAACGCAATTTCATCTATCCGGATCAGTTCATTCCCTTCGCTGAGCAGACAGGTTTCATCCGTCAGTTGACACACTGGATGATGAACGCATCAGCACAAGCTTGCCGCGAATGGAAAAATGCCGGGATTCATCTGAAAATATCAGTCAATATTTCGACACGTGATCTGATGGATCAGGAGCTGCCAGAAAAATTTGCAAATATCCTTTCACTGCATCAGGTACAAGCTGCCGATTTTTGTCTGGAAATTACGGAAAGTGCCATCATGGATGACCCGGTACGTGCCCATCTGACGCTGGATAAATTACATGCGATGGGGATGGAGTTATCAATCGATGATTTCGGTACTGGTTATTCATCTCTGGCTTATCTGAAGCGACTGCCAGTGAATGAACTGAAAATTGATAAATCCTTCGTATTAAAAATGGAACAGGATATTGACGACACAAAAATCGTCAAATCAACTATCGATCTCGGACACAACATGGGGTTGAGAGTTGTTGCCGAAGGCATAGAAAATGCGAAAGTGATGAATTTATTAAAAGAGCTTGGATGCGATCAAGGGCAAGGCTATCACATCAGCAGACCTATGCCGGCCAGTGAGTTGCAACCATGGCTGCTGACCTGGTCGCAGCATCAGACGATATGAATCAGCTGTCCTGATTTGCGGTCGCGCTTGGAATTGTACATACGGCTATCGGCAATCTTGAGCAATTGCACATACTCATCACCATCCTCGGGAAAACACGCCCAGCCTATTGATGCGCCAATTTCAACGACCGCGCTATCTAACGCGATAGGCTGTTCGACCAGAGAGGAGATTTTCTCCACCATGTTGTGAATATCAATAGAATTTTTGGTGTCCCTCAACAGCAATACAAATTCATCACCACCATAACGGGCAACATCATCGGTATCGCGGATCGCGGACAAAAGTCGTGCGGCGGTAATCATCAACACCTGATCGCCAGCATCATGACCATGGCTATCGTTAACCTGTTTAAAACGATCCAGATCAACGAATAGTAAAGTGAAGCCGTTTTCTTCGTCCGGGTTTTCTTTCGAGTTTTTTTGCAGGTAAGTGATTTTTGCAAACAATGACTCACGATTTGCGACTTGCGTCAGTTTGTCAAATCGCAGCTTTTTTTCCATATCAACAAAGGTCTGCGTCAATATGCCTATCTCATCCTGACGACGGATATGTAACTTAGGCATAGGCTCGCCATTACCGAATTTTTCTGCCGCTGCAGTGAGTTTTCGTATATCGCGAACCACTCGTTCAACAATGGTCAATCCTATCGTCAGTGCAAAAATAATACATGCGATAGCAATCACAACACTTTGCATGAAACCTTTGTTTATTTCACGCATGAAATCGGCACGTGGCACCGCGACAATCGTCTGCCAGTTCAACCCTTGTCTGCCACCGAGTGGAGATATGGCGACATCCACGGCGCCGCCGCTGAGATCCATCGCCAATACCTCTGGCTCTACCGTTTTTGACTTGCCAATATTCGAGAAAGTCTCTCTGATCAATGGCGTTTTCATATCGACCGCACGCATGCGTTCGGGTACGCCATTGACGGTACGCTGTGGCACCTCCTCGCCGGAAGTCGCAACGATATAACCATCGGCATCAACAATGTAGGCAACGCTGTTTTTGCTGATTTCCAGTTTTCGTAAAAAATTCGATAACTCCATCAAGGTCATATCAGTCGCCAACACGCCTGCAAACTCATGATTTTTCTGGAATACAGCCTTCGCCAGCGTAATTGTCGGAAAATTAAACGAAAAATTGTTGTAAATCTTGGACCATACTGGTTTTTCAGAGCGCATTGCCGTCTGATACCAGGGTCTTTTGCGCGGATCAAATTCATCACTACGGATCAGTTCCGAACGATCACCAATCCCCGTCACATGATAGACATCCCGACGGCTGGCCTCCGGTTCGCGCCAGAATAACTGGACATCTCGCTTGGATATTCGGTAGACACCGACAAAACGCCCGTCTTTGCCACCAAAATAGACGTAATTATTCACATCCATAAACAAGCCACTGGCGGCCCAGAACTTGTCTTCCAAAGTATGCATATCCATGGAAAATACATGCTCTTTCGGCATACGGTCTGCACTGGGCGCCACCGATTCCAGTGCGATCAAAGCGCCCTCTATATGTCTTTCAGTCGAGAGGTTGATGCGATTGACCATATCAACCAGCATACGCTGCGTGAGCGTATGCACCGCGTCTGTACCTGCCTTCATGGATACCCAGCCGATCGCAGCCGAAACGCCGATCACCAATAAGGTAATCGGAATCACAAGTTGGCGGCGCAGAGACGAATGACTCATATCAGATTCAGGCTAAACGACAAAAGTAGGAAAAAGTAATGTGCGGCGGAGCGATAAGATCTCATTCACTCAACTACGCCACTGTCATATTCAAAAGATGGAATAAAAAAATACCGTATTCGTGCAGCATACTATGAACTGCATGCGTGTCGATAGAGCGCTTACTCTGTTATCAGGTCAAAAATTTTATTATCGCAGCCCAATAGAAGGTCAGTCATTACAACAAGTTGGTTTTAGAATTTTCACATGCACTAAGCGCAATTATCTGCTCATTGCAGACCCTATCATAATGGAGTAATTGTGAAACGATGGCTTAGATAACGTGGAGCCGTGAATGACAGTATATTGC
The DNA here is from genome assembly GCF_018139565.1 of Cognatundibacterium rivi. Taxonomy (GTDB): domain Bacteria; phylum Pseudomonadota; class Gammaproteobacteria; order Burkholderiales; family Burkholderiaceae_D; genus Undibacterium; species Undibacterium rivi. The sequence goes on along the minus strand of NZ_JAGSPK010000001.1, from coordinate 324,076 downwards.
GCCCGTAAAGCAACATATTGCTATTTTCTGTTTGCACTGATAAGTTCAGAAAATATCAGAAGCGAGTTTATTGTTTTCAATTTTGCTTATTCGTTTCCCGGATGAAGGATATTTATGTCAGCCAAGATCCATTTTCTCTTCATCACCAATGTACTGCTATTGTTTACGCAGCAAAATGCCTATTCACAGATCGCTGCGCCAGACAGTGGTAAATTCCTGGCGACAGCTGGCGTCAGACAAGTGGAAGGCGCAGGCGGAGGTGGGATAGTGCCATGGGCATTAATTACTGGCTATGGCACAGAAGACAGTTATGGCGCCAATGCTTACCTGACCGTACTCTCAACTCAGGACTACCGCCTGAAGAGCTATGGTGTCGCCATCGGGCTTTTTGACAAGCTCGAATTATCGCTGGGAAAACAGGAGTTTACCGGTAGCAAAGCGCCATTGGATCAGCTTTCACTGCAACAAGACATCGCGGGAATCAAATTCAGAATATCTGGTGATCTCATTGCCGATCAGGATAACTGGAAACCTCAACTTGCCATCGGTGCCATGGTCAAACGTCATCAGGGCGTTCAAGGGCTGGATGCTCTCGGCGTCAGTAATGTAAAGCAACTCGGTGCCAAGAGTGATACCGGTATCGATTACTATGCGTCCGCGAGCAAACTATTTTTTGCGCAGAGCTTGCTCGTCAACGGAACACTCAGGCTGACTAAAGCAAACCAGATGGGGTTGCTGGGTTTTGGCGGAGACAAAAAAGACCAGTACCAGATCATGCCCGAAGCCTCGGTTGCCTATCTGCTGAATCGTAAGCTAGTCGCCGGTCTCGAATATCGACGGAAGCCAAACAATCTTAGTGTCGACGACGAGAAAGCCTATTACGATGCATTTGTCGCCTGGTTTCCGAATAAGACCATATCGCTGACACTCGCTTATGCGAATCTCGGTGACATTACGGTTTTCAATCCTAAAAGCCAGCGCGGCTGGTATGTCTCAGTTCAGGTCGGGAATTAAACATGCAACGACACTCTGTTTTCCACACTGTAGCGATCGTGCTGGCAATCGTACTGAGCGGACTAAGCGGCACCGCCACCGCGCAAACTTCAAGCGGAAGCTTGTATGAGGAACTAGGCAGCGACGCTGGTATCAGCCGTATTGTTGACGACACCTTACTCATAGTCTTGCAAGACCCGCGAATCAAAGAAGCGTTTAAAGACGTTAACATGAAACGGCTGGCCGGATTGCTGAAGGAACAATTCTGCGAAATCAGCGGCGGCCCCTGTCGCTATAGCGGCGACGATATGAAACTCACACATGAGGGGCAGGATGTCAGCAGCGCACAGTTCAATGCCCTGGCAGAAGATGTACAGATCGCGATGGAGAGACTTAACATTTCATCGTCGGTACAAAACAAACTGATCGCCAGGCTGGCTCCGATGAAACGGGATATTGTTATACGAAAATGAAACCGATGCCTCTGTCGGATCGCATAGGGCAATGCACATCCTGGAAAATTATTTTCGGAAAAAAACAACACCCAACTGAATCCATCATCGCAATGAGGTCTGGGTGTTCTTCCAATTTCACTTTACTGCTTAATTAATAAGCACCCATGAAGTCTTTTTTACCAAGCATGACACCGTTGTGGCGCAAAATGGCGTAAGTCGTTATGACGTGAAAAAAGAACTGTGGCAAACCGTATTGCAGTAAATAAGTTTGGCCGTTCAGTTTTTTTTCTTTAGGTGTACCGGGACGCAAAATAATTTCACGTTCTTCGCTACCCGCAAATTTTGCCGCGTCTAAAGAACTGATAAATGCTTTGGTTTTCGCTATCCGTGTCTGCAAATCGGCAAAAGTCTGCTCATTGTCTTCGTACGCTGGCAATTCAGTCTCTGCCAGACGACCGGCAACGCCTTTTGCAAAATCAGCCGCAATCTGCACCTGACGTATCAACGCGAACATGTCTGGAAATAAACGCGCTTGCAATAAAATCTCCGGCGCGATATTTTTTTCTACCGCGTGCTCTTCGGCTTTCTTTAAAACTTCGCTGAGACTATCCAGCATTTGGGTGAATACGGGCACTGATGCTGCATACATAGAAATCGTCATGGTGGGGTTCTCCGTTAATGGCTGACAAAAGCCGCATGAAATCAAAGCTGATCAAGCGCGCTGATTATAGGCCGGCTTGATTTTTCGCGTATGCGGGCACCACGACCCATGCGGAGTCCGTGCATCAATATCGATAGATCTGTCGGCACCACGTCCAGTCTACGAGCAGCTTGTCCGCGAACCAGCAATGCACACACCCCACTGATGCTGAGAAAAAATTTCAGCAAATAAAAAAGCCGGTCAACCGACCGGCTTTTTTACAAGAACAACTTGCTGTTGCTTAGAAGCGATAGCCTACGCCTACGCCTACCAGCCATGGATCAACCTTCACATTACTGATTTTTGCACCACCCGCAGTAACGTCGCTACGAATCTGTACTTTTTTCACATCCAGATTCAAAGACCAGTTTTTATCCAGTTTGAAATCAACACCAGCTTGAATCGCGAAGCCAAAGCTGTTGCTGTCCAGATCAGCAGTACCTTTTAACAGATTCACATCTGAAATACGTGTGTAGTTCACACCAGCACCCAGATATGGGCTTACTTGTGCGTCAGGAGCGAAGTGGTATTGCGCTGTCAGTGTTGGTGGCAGATGTTTGAATGTACCGATGTTAGTACCATTCAATGTCACATCATGTTTTTGTGGGTAAGTCAGGATCAGCTCTGCAGACCAGTTTGGTGTAACGAAATAAGTGATATCAACTTCAGCAATAGTTTTGTTGCTGACGTGGATAGCATCTGCTGCAACTCCCAAAGCAGCGATAGCATCAGATTTATTATCTGGGCTGATGTTCACTGCGCGGGCACGTACTTGCCATGGGCTTTGTTGAGCCATAGCTTGAGTTGCTGTTAAACCCATTGCAGCTAAAGAGAGAGCGATAACGATCTTTTTCATTTTGTTTTCCTCGGTTGTCTAAGTTGATGGATGAAGTGTAGTTCTGCGATAGGCCTCGCAATTTGCGCTAAATCAAATTTGATGCGAGGCACAAATTTATGTGAAATTTGGCAAAATACGTTTGTCTCGGCGCGCATGAGGTATCCTTGCGGGCATTGTCTACATTTAACAACAAAGAAATAATGGCTAATTACGTTTACACCATGAATCGTGTCGGAAAAATCGTTCCGCCGAAACGTCAAATCCTGAAAGATATTTCACTTTCCTTCTTCCCGGGCGCCAAAATTGGTGTGCTTGGTCTGAATGGTTCAGGTAAATCCTCGCTGCTGAAAATCATGGCGGGGATTGATAAAGACATTCAGGGCGAAGCCGTACCGATGCCGAACCTGAACATCGGTTATTTGCCACAGGAACCGCAACTCGATCCTGAGCAAACCGTACGTGAGGCAGTCGAATCTGCACTCGGCGAGGTATTTGAAGCAAAAGCAAAACTGGAAGAAGTGTATGCGGCTTACGCTGAAGAAAATGCCGATTTCGATGCTTTAGCGGAAGAACAGGCGCGTCTGGAAGCCATCATCTCGGCATCCGCCGGTGACAATGTTGAGTTGCAACTGGAAATGGCCGCTGACGCACTGCGTTTACCACCGTGGGAAGCCAAAATCGGCGTGCTGTCAGGTGGTGAAAAACGCCGCGTTGCTTTATGTCGTTTACTGTTGTCAAAACCCGACATGTTGCTGCTCGACGAACCAACCAACCATCTGGATGCAGAATCTGTTGACTGGCTGGAACAATTCCTGTTGCGCTTCCCCGGCACCGTCGTAGCGATCACGCATGACCGCTACTTCCTTGATAACGCTGCGGAATGGATATTGGAACTGGATCGTGGTGCCGGTATTCCTTGGAAAGGCAATTACTCTTCCTGGCTAGACCAGAAACAAGCCCGCCTGAAACAGGAAGAAGCGACCGAATCAGCACGTCAGAAAGCACTGCAAAAAGAGCTGGAATGGTCACGCCAGAATCCGAAAGCGCGTCAGGCCAAAAGCAAGGCGCGTTTGGCACGTTTCAATGAAATGAGCGAACACGAATACCAGAAGCGCAACGAGACTCAGGAGATTTTCATCCCGGTCGCGGAACGCCTCGGTAACGAAGTCATCGAATTTAAAAATGTCAGCAAGGCCTTCGGCGATCGCCTGCTGATCGACAACCTGAGCTTCAGAATCCCACCCGGCGCCATCGTCGGTATCATCGGCCCTAACGGCGCCGGTAAATCGACGCTGTTTAAAATGATCAAAGGGCTGGAACAACCAGACAGCGGCGAAGTGGTACTCGGTCAGACTGCTAAAATCTCGCTGGTCGATCAGTCGCGTGAAGATTTGGGCAATACCAAAACCGTGTTTGAGGATGTCGCCAATGGCGCTGACATTCTGACCGTTGGCCGCTTTGAAATGCCATCGCGCGCGTATCTGGGTCGTTTTAACTTCAAAGGTGGTGATCAGCAAAAAATCGTCGGTAATTTGTCCGGTGGTGAGCGTGGTCGTCTGCATCTGGCCAAAACCCTGCTGCAAGGCGGCAATGTTCTGCTGCTGGATGAACCATCAAATGATTTGGACGTGGAAACCCTGCGCGCGCTGGAAGACGCTTTACTGGAATTCGCTGGCAGCGTCATGGTGATCTCGCATGACCGCTGGTTCCTCGATCGTATTGCGACGCATATTCTGGCGTTTGAAGGTAACTCGCAAGTCACGTTCTTCGACGGCAACTATCAGGAATATGAAGCCGACAAGAAAAAACGTCTGGGTGAAGAAGGTGCCAAACCTAAGCGCATTCGCTACAAACCACTGACGGTGTAACAGCACCAGAGGACAGCAGACACCGAATTGCTGTCCTCTTATAAAAACAAGATTTCCGGAATTTCATTATGGCCAATAACAGACGCTCCATTTTTTTATCAAAAGCGATTTTCACCAGCATTTTTTGTATTTTCACGCTGTTATCCGGCCATGCGATCGCCAATTCCGGCGGCAAAGAAGCCAGTGCGTCTGCCGGTGCAGCAACCGCCGCGCTGGAACCTATCATCGTCAATCTATCTAGCTTTGACCGTTATCTGCAAATCGGCATTACTCTGCAATTAGCGAAACCTGAAATCGCTGACAAAGTTAAATTGATGATGCCGGTCGTACGTCATTCATTGATCATGTTACTCAGCGGAAAAGAATCGACACAGATTCAGACCGCCGAAGGTAAAAATGAGCTGATCGATGAAATCAAGGAAAGAATTAATCGTGTACTCGACGTCAAAGAACACGATGGCGTGACAGATATTTTCTTTGTTAATTTTGTGATTCAATAAACGAAAGCAGCTGGTCTTTGCTGCGCTTCTGCGCATAGTAAGCACTGACAAAAACTGCTGTCGTTTTCTGCTGACAGTTCCAGTATTCAGTTTCTGTCTTCATTTTCTTCGTCAATTCCATGTATCAACTGGCAGCACCCGCTTTCGCGGAGATAGAAATAAAAAAAAGCCGCTTTCTGGGTCAGTTGTATCCACTGCACACCCGTGTTGAAGCGCGCGCCCGTCTGGCGGATATCCGCGCGCAGCATCCGGGTGCCGTGCATGTCTGCTGGGCGCTGGTTTGTACAGGCGACTCAGGTCTGGATGACGATGGCGAACCATCGGGTACCGCCGCCAAACCGATGTACAACGTATTGGTACACAAAGATGTCACCAACGTGCTTGCGGTGGTTGTCCGTTACTGGGGCGGTACCAAATTAGGTGCCGGGGGATTGACGCGCGCCTATGGACAGGCAATTTCCGATGCATTTAAAACTGCGCAACTGATCGCCGTCGAAACGATGGCAGACATCATGTTCAGTATTGCATTTGCAGATGAATCTCAGGTGCGGCGCTTGATTGAAAAATATCAGGCGCAAGTGCTTGAGGTCAGCTACACCGAATCCACACAAATGCAGCTCAGCATGAAAGAAAAACAGATCACCTCGTTTATCGATGAGCTGACCGAAATGCTGAAAGGCCAGGTTCATATCATCTCCTGATGCGGTGTTTCAAACGATGGTGCCGACACAGCGACAGTTTAGGTATCATGACACCCGAGCTGATGCCATACTTTTGAACCATACTTCTGAAGCACATTTCTGAATCGCATTTCTAAATATTTTTTACCGTTTTCCATTCTTATGTCTTCTGCTACCGACCCTCTGCGTACAAAAATCAATCAGGAAACAGCGCTTTTTCCCTGGAGCGAACTCCTTAAACATTTTGCCTCCGGTAACGTGCTTGCCATTGCACCGGATCTCGATTTAGTCGAAGTTGCGCTGCACATGGCAAACGATAATGCATCCGAAATTCAGTCGCTCCTGAGTACAGGCCGCTTGTATAAAGTCAGCGATGAGCAAGCCAAAGTCTGGCTGGAAAATGAATTGGAATTATGGACGGTCGTAGTCAAGCCCTGGATACTGGTGCAACACCGCACATCTTAAAAATGGGGGAGTATCACCCATCAACATAGAATTCTCTTTATATTAATTGACCTTCAGAGGCAACTTCACAGATACTCCCCCCGGTATATAAGACTATTGAACTTTTATTAAAAGCGGCTGGTCTGAGTGCCATGTTCAATGCAACAGGAAATGCCATGCAATTTCAGCTGCACAAACCCCTGACCTTCACCCGCCGCGCAGTCGCGTTGGTGCTGATGTTATTGGTACATGGTGTCTTGTGGCTCGGCTGGCAACATCAGCACTGGATAAGAGGTCGCACCGAAGCAAACGAAATGCGTTATCTGCAATTGATTGACCTACAAACACCGCGCATTCCCGAAGTAAGTTCAGCGCCGCCAGAAAAAAATCTGCCGACAGCACCGAAACGCATCAATCCCATACCGCTCAATAAAACGCCTGAAAAGGCCAATGCGATCACGCTGAATCCTGCCGCAGAGAGTAACGCAAGCGTCAGCACGCCAGCCGTCACCAGCGCCGAAGAACCGCGCCTGAATCTGGACGATTTGAAACGATCCGCATTAGCGATCGACAAACAGCGCCAAGCCGGAACCATAGAAAAAATCCAGCAAAGTCATCGACGTGACGAGGGTTTTGAACAGAAGCTGGCCGACGGCACCAAAAAAGCCGAACGTAAAGACTGCCTGAAAGCCTATTCAGGCGTGGGTTTGCTGGCGATTATTCCGCTCGCCGTCAGCACTGTCGTCGATACCGGCTGCAAGTGGTGAGCACGATCGCAGGCTCAGTTATAATTCGCTGTTCGCCCCATCCACAGCCAGACAAAATGAATGGCTGAGAGTGATGCTAAGTAATAACCGTGTCCATGCGGTCATGTTCATTTTTTACCGGATATTTCATGAAAAAAATCTCTTTTCTGTTCGCTGCGATGATGTTTGCAGCACTCGGCACAGGCATTGCCCCAGTCACCGCTGGCGTAGCGCATGCAGATGAAGCGGCCGACAAAGCTGCGGAACTGGCCAAAAAGTCTGTTGTTCGTAAAGAAATGGTGAAACCATTAACTGAAGTCCAGGAATTGCTTGAGAAAAAGCAGTACAAAGAAGCGCAGGATAAAGTGAATGAACTGAATGCCTTTGAGAACAAAACTGCCTATGAAACCTTTGCTCTGCATCGCCTGAATGCGGTCATTGCTTCCGGTACCAACAATACCGATCAGTTGGCGACAGCATTTGAGGGAATGGTCAGTTCAGAATTTCTGAAAGATGCTGAAAAACTGCGTCTGATCGAGGGCCTTGCCGGTACGTATTACAACGAAAAAAAATATGATCAGGCCATCCTGTGGGCAAAACGTTATCTCGAAAAAGATAACAGCAATGCGCAGGTCAAAAATATGGTGGCCCGCGGCTACTATCTGAAAAATGATTTCAACAGCGCAATCAAGCAACTGAACGTCATGCTGGCCGAAGATGAAAGTGCAAAGCGTATTCCATCGGAAGAAAATCTGCGTCTGCTGGCCAGTAGCTACCAGCAACTGAAAGATACCGCTGGTTACGCGGCAGTATTAGAGCGCGTGGTTCAGCACTATCCGACCCGAGAATACTGGGGTGATCTGATTTACCGTACTGAACACAAACCAGGTTTCTCTGATCGCCTGCGTCTTGACTTGTACCGCCTGCTGTTAGTCACAAAAAATATCGATGATGCCGGACAATACGTAGAAATGGCCGAGCTGGCCTTGCTCGCAGGTTTGCCAGCAGAAGCAAAAACGACGATAGACGCTGGCTACGCTTCTGGTTTGCTGGGCACAGGAAAAGAAGCTGCGAAACATAAGCAATTGCGTGATCGCGTGTACAAGCAAGCGGCAGAAGATATTAAAACGTTGGATGCCGGTGAGACTTCTGCTAAAAATGCCAAAACAGGCACAGGCCTGGTGAACATCGGTTACAACTACGTGATCAATGCACAGGCAGAAAAAGGCATTGCACTGATGGAGCAAGGCATTGCCAAGGGTGGTCTGAAATCGATGGAAGAAGCAAAACTTCACCTCGGTATGGCTTACCTGCAATCAGGCAATCGCGATAAAGCGCTGGAAGTGTTCAAATCCATTCAGGGTACAGATGGCGCTGCTGATCTTGCCCGCCTGTGGACTTACGTTCGTCCTGCTGAAGCAAAATAAAAAGCAGACTTCATTCGAATCAAAAACACCGGCACATTTGCCGGTGTTTTTTTTTGCAGCGTGACACCATCGTTTTTCATCTTTTACAAACAAAAAAAAGCGGTCTGGCTGTGTGGCCAAACCGCTTGTAAATCAGTCGCATGCGCTCTGTTTCATGCACTGAGGATACTAGCTTTACTACAACAATTTCATTCCTGCATTAAGAGTGGTAGGCAGACTCACCATGGCTGGTGATATCGAGACCTTCACGTTCTTCATCTTCAGGGACACGCAAACCAACCACCAGATCAACCAGTTTGTACGCGATTACGGAAACCACTGCCGACCACAGAATGGTGACGCCGACCGCTGTTGCCTGTGTCGTCACCTGATCGATAATGGAATAAGGATCGGCAGACATTTTGTTAGCAACGTAATCAAAAATACCCTGACCGCCTAAGGATGGCGAAGCAAATACGCCTGTCAGCAAAGCACCGAGAATACCGCCGACGCCGTGCACACCGAAGACATCCAGAGAATCATCCGCACCGATCAGACGTTTCAGACCATTCACGCCCCACAAGCAGACAATACCTGCCAGCAAACCAATGATTAACGCACCCATCGGTCCAACGAAGCCACATGCTGGTGTAATCGCAACCAGACCAGCAACCGCACCAGATGCGCCGCCCAGCATGGATGGCTTACCTTTAGACATCCATTCACCAAAGACCCAGGATACTGTCGCTGCTGCAGTTGCCAGCAAAGTATTGATGAATGCCAGCGCTGCGATATCGCCTGCTTCCAATGCTGAACCAGCATTGAAACCAAACCAGCCCACCCACAACAAAGACGCACCTATCATGGTCATCGTCAGAGAATGCGGCGCCATCGATTCTTTGCCGTAACCAACACGTTTACCGATCAGGAAAGCACCAACCAGACCAGCAACTGCGGCATTAATGTGTACCACTGTACCGCCAGCAAAATCCAACGCACCTTTCTGGAACAGGAAACCCGCTTTGGCTGTTTCTGTTGCCAGCGTTGCTGCGTCTTTAATCGCATCAGGACCAGTCCAGAACCAGACCATGTGGGCGACTGGCAGATAGCTGAACGTGAACCACAGCACGACGAACAACAAGACCGCTGTAAATTTCGCACGTTCAGCAAATGCACCGATGATCAGCGCACAAGTGATTGCGGCAAAAGTTGCCTGGAACGCGACATACACAAACTCAGGAATCACAACGCCTTTGCTGAATGTTGCGGCAGTGGAGAAGGTCGCCTTAGCAGGATCCCAGATCCCTTTCAGGAACAGACGGTCGAACGAGCCGATAAACTTACCACCTTCGGTAAAGGTCAGCGAATAACCATAGATGCACCATAAAACGATGATCACGGCAAAAATCATGAAAACCTGCACCAATATCGATAACATGTTTTTAGAACGAACCAGACCACCATAGAACAATGCCAGACCTGGCAACGTCATCAGAATCACCAACAAGGTAGCAACCAGCATCCATGCAGTGTCGCCTTTATTTGGCACGGGTGCTGCTGCCACCGGTGCAGCATCTGCCGTAGAAGCGGCCGCTGCGGCTGGAGCTACCGTTGGTGCAGTTGGTGCCGCCGCCGAAGCAGCCGCAGCCTCCGTCACGGCTGGTGCCGAGGCACTGGTGGCGACTGCAGATGCGGCAATGGCATCTGCTTTGGCTGGAGCATCGTCAGCCCACGCCGTCGCTGTCATCCCTATGGAGGCGAGAAATGCTCCCGCAACCAGCATGCTCTTCAGTACTTTTTTCATATGAACTCCCTAGTGTGCGGATCAGAGTGCGTCGTTGCCGGTTTCACCGGTACGAATACGCACAACCTGTTGCAAGTCATAGACGAAAATCTTGCCGTCACCGATTTTTCCGGTACGTGCAGCGCTTTCAATCGCTTCAATTGCACGATCCACAATCGCATCGTCCACGGCTGCTTCAATTTTTGTTTTTGGCAAAAAATCGACGACATACTCGGCACCGCGATACAACTCGGTATGCCCTTTCTGACGACCGAAACCTTTCACCTCAGTCACAGTAATTCCTTGCACACCCATTTCTGATAAAGCTTCACGGACTTCGTCGAGCTTAAACGGTTTAATAATGGCAGTAATCAGTTTCATGTTGTTCTCTCATTTCAGAAAGTTTTTACGGCGGTCAACAACAAGGTGGTCTTGCCGGTAAATTTGCCCGCTGGTGTGACATACAGTTTTTTGTCTGCATTAGTACCGACTGCGGCCAGACTGAAGTTCACACCAAAGAATTCTTTTGTCACGCCGACTTTCCAGTCGTTATACGAAGACGCCGAATTGTTTTTAATCATCTGGCGGCCGACATGCAAATTCAGCGTGTACGCATCCGGTAACTCAATGTTTGCCCCCAGATCCAGGTAGCCGCTGTTTTTGCTATTCACAAAGCCGAACAAATTTGTCACGGAGTGAGAATACTTCGCGTACACAGGACCAGTACCGATCTGACCATAGATTTCAGTCGTGTTCGCATCAACAAAACCCGGAATCTTATCCAAACCATTGGACAGATACACATAGGTCAGGACACCGGCGTCATAGCTGATATCTTTGGTGATCTCGCCTTTTTTACCGGCGTAAATATCCCACTCAACATCACCGCTACCACCGGCATCTTTTACCCATTTAATGGTCGATAACCACGTACCGGCGTAAAAACCGCTAGGATTGTGAGTGTAGTCAGCGCCACCTTGTAATGCTGGATCCAGGCGTGTCTGCGCGATCCCACGATAACGATATTCACTGGCAACGCCAACGTTAAAACTCAATTCATTGTCTGGTTTTGGCTCATCTGCGTAAGCGAAACTACTTAACAATGTTGCGGTCACTGCAGCGGCGAGTACTGATTTTTTCATTATGCTTCCCCTTGTTTATATATAGTAAACATCGATTTGTATAAGAAACTGGACTGAACTCACTTCATCAACCACCGGTACGCAAAGCCAGAAGATCGTTCGTGGCCTTGCAGGAAATGAACTTCGAAAAGTTACGAACGCTTCACTATTAGCAGAAGTCGTGCCAACTGTACTTTTTCACATACAGCCTGTCTGTAATGCAGTCAAAGAGGTATAACAATCAGGTATAGGAATACAATCAAATGAATACGCTGGTGGGCACATCCGCAGCTTTACGCTATGATTTCCGTTTAATAGCGAAGTGGTAAATAAAATACTGGCGCTCCATCTCGCACCGTTTTGACGCGGGATATGCAATGTGTTTTATGGCTGCACTTTTTTCGCACTAGTAATGTGCAATCGCAAACTCACTCACAAATACAGGCAGGGATATGATGGATAAGCAAAATTTCTTCAGTGATGTACAGGCAAAAATCAGTCAGGCGCTGGAAAACTCTCCAGCCAAAGACATAGAAAAAAACGTCAAAGCCATCATGACTCAGGGTTTCTCTAAACTGGATCTGGTCACCCGGGAAGAATTTGATATACAGGCACAAGTACTGGCCAAGACACGCACTAAGCTCGAAGCGCTGGAAGCACGTGTCGCGGCTTTAGAAGCACAGATAACGGAATAACAGGGCGCTCCGGATATGTCGCTGGCGGTACTTAAAAGTCGCGCACTCAATGGGATGGATGCTCCACAAGTGACGGTGGAAGTCCATCTGGCGAATGGGTTGCCCGCTTTTACTATCGTTGGTCTCCCGGAAACTGAAGTAAAAGAGTCCAAGGACCGCGTCAGAGCAGCATTACAAAATGCCCGTTTTGAATTTCCAGCGAAAAGAATCACGGTCAATCTGGCGCCGGCAGATTTGCCCAAAGAATCCGGCCGTTTCGATTTGCCTATCGCCTTAGGCATACTGGCAGCATCCGGACAGATACCCGCAGACGCACTCGCACAATACGAATTCGCTGGCGAATTATCATTGTCGGGTGAATTACGCCCCATCCGTGGTGCACTGGCGATGACCTTCGCGATCTGCAAAAGCACAGCTGACGGACACACAGAACCCGCATTTATTTTACCCAGAGCCAACGCCGATGAAGCTGCTTTGGTAACGGATGCGGCGATTTATCCGGCCGACTCCCTGCTTCAGGTTTGTGCGCACTTCGCCGCCGTTGACGAAGAAAACAAGCTGCAGAGGCATCGTCCACAGGCCGCAATGCAACGTCGCACCTACCCTGATTTTTCCGAAGTCAAAGGCCAGTTGCAAGCAAAACGTGCACTTGAGGTTGCCGCTGCCGGGAATCATTCGGTACTGATGGTCGGCCCACCCGGGACAGGAAAATCGATGCTGGCTGCCCGTTTCCCGGGAATACTGCCATCCATGACCGATCAGGAAGCACTGGAATCAGCAGCAGTACAATCCCTGACGTCGGGTTTCTCTATCGATAAATGGAAATCGCGCCCTTTTCGTGCACCACACCACACAGCCTCCGCCGTTGCACTGGTTGGTGGCGGTGGTACGCCACGTCCGGGCGAAATTTCACTGGCTCATCAGGGTGTTTTATTTCTTGATGAACTGCCAGAGTTCGATCGACGGGTTCTGGAAGTATTACGTGAACCACTGGAATCCGGGCACATCACTATTTCCCGCGCTGCCCGGCAAGCAGACTTTCCGGCCCGCTTTCAGCTCATCGCCGCCATGAATCCATGCCCGTGCGGCTACTTCGGCCACAGTAATGGCAAATGCCGTTGCACGCCGGATATTATCGCTCGTTATCAGGATAAAATTTCCGGCCCTTTGCTGGACCGTATCGATTTACAGATTCAGGTAGCGGCACTACCGCACGAGGATCTGTTGAAACAAGCAAGCGGAGAATCCAGCACAGTCGTGGCGCAGCGGGTAGAAGCCGCATTTGAACGCCAGCAACGGCGGCAAGGCAAGGTCAATAATTTACTTTCCACCACAGAAATTGATACCTACTGCCGCCCGGATGGGAATGCAGATCAGTTGCTGAAAAATGCCATGAGCAAATTTAACTGGTCGGCCCGCGCCTATCACCGTGTGCTGAAAGTCGCGCGTACGATTGCCGATCTGGCTGGTGCAGATCACATCAGTTCAGCCCATGTTGCGGAAGCAATACAGTACCGGCGCGCACTGCGCGAGCATTAAGAGAGACCTGCATTGAAAAAAGCCGTGGCATGACCAGATAGTATGCCTAGCGCTTATTTCAGGAGAAAAATATGTCACCACAAGAAATGCAGGTTTTACAGAATTTTCTCGCCCAACTGGTTCAGGTTCAAGGCGTTGCCAAAGACCCACAAGCCGCCAGCGTGATCAGCGAGGCAGTCAGCAAGCAACCGGATGCAAGCTACTTATTAGTACAACGGGCATTATTGCTAGAACAGGCACTGGCAAATGCAAACAGCCAGATTGCCAGCCTGCAGGCAGATTTGCATGAGCAACAGGCACTCAATGCTGCACAAAATCGGACGACACCAACACAATTCCTCGATCCTGCCGCAAGTAACTGGGGCAACAGCGCCAGCAGTCGTCCGTTAAATATTCCATCTAGTACCAGCACCTCAGTCACTGGCGCCCCGTTAGCAGCCTATCCGGCAATGGCAGCCGTGCCAGTCAGCCAGCCAACTGCCGTTGCGACAGCGCCAGCAAGCAGTTTTTTCGGTAATACGGGTGGCAGCATGCTTGGAACCGTTGCCGCAACAGCCGCCAGTGTGGCTGCCGGCGCCTTTTTGTTTCAGGGCATCAGCCATCTGATGAACGGCAATTCGCATCAGGCAATGACAGATAACGCCTCAGCGACCAATCTTACCCATGCTGACGGCGGGCTGCTCCCCGGCTATTTTGAGCAGGATCAGGCCGACAGCTCGCCACTGGAAAGTCTGTCAGACGAGAGCGGCGATATCATCTGATCTGTTACTTTTTCTGAGGTAACGCTCACACTCGGTTGCATTTCGTCACTTACAGGTCATCCAATCACCGGACAATACGTTGTATGCTGATGGTCATCAATAGTGCCCGGAGAAGTGACTTCCATGTTGAGCGACTCACCTTTGCAGCGTCTGCTGGCTTTAAGCCCGGTTTTCATCCTTATTTTTACCATGTCAGGATGCACGACGTCACCCGCGCCAAACCGGGTGACGGATGCAGGACCATCCAGATTTCTTCCCCCCAGCAGCAATACTTTTGCAAAAGCGAACGTCCAGCCAGAGCTGCTGCTCAATCGGCTGACCTGGGGTAGCAACTTCTCTGCTTATCAACAATTGCAAGCGGTTGGCATGGACAAATTCCTTGATCAGCAGCTGCGCGGACGGGCCAGCGTCGTGCCACCAACCGTACAGGCACAAATCGGTGCGATGACGATTTCACAGCAACCTGTAGAAAATATCGTCAGGGAACTGGAACACAAACGCATCGTCGCCGACCAGCAAAAAGGCACTGACGACAGCCTGCGGAAAGAGTATCAGCAAGAGCTAAACCGTCTGGCCAAAGAAGCGGCAACACGCTCGCTCTTGCGCGATATCTATTCGCCGAATCAGTTGCAGGAACAAATGACCTGGTTTTGGATGAATCATTTCAATATTCATGCAGGCAAACATAATCTGAGGGCCATGGTCGGTGATTTTGAGGAGCATGCGATACGTCCGCATGCCTTAGGTAATTTCCGCGAATTGCTCAAAGCCACCGTATATCACCCAGCGATGCTGCGCTATCTTGATAACGAACATAATGCGAATGGTCGCATTAACGAAAACTATGCCCGTGAATTAATGGAATTGCACACGATGGGCGTCAATAGTGGCTATACCCAGAAAGATGTACAAGAACTGGCGCGGGTTCTTACTGGCGTCGGTATCAATCTGGGTACAGACACACCTCGAATGAAGACTGAATTAAGTAAATTTTATCTGCGCAAAGGTTTGTTTGAATTCAATCCGCAGCGACACGACTTTGGCAACAAGCAGATATTAGGTAACAACATCAAAGGGCGCGGTATCAATGAGGTTGAGGAGACACTGACACTGCTGAGCCGGCAACCAGCGACGGCGCGCTTTATCAGCCGGAAACTGGCAACGTATTTTGTCTCTGACACGCCATCAGAAACGCTGATACAAGCGATGGCCAACAGCTTTCTGCAAAGCGATGGTGATATTCCAGTCACCTTGCGCACAATGTTTGACTCACAGGAATTTATTGCTTCTTTAGGACACAAGCTCAAAGATCCCGTGCACTACGCGGTTTCCTCTTTGCGGCTTGCGTACGACGGGAGTTGCATTGTCAACGCAGCTCCGATTATCAGTTGGCTCAACATGATGGGTCAGCCACTCAACGGCCGGCAGACGCCGGACGGATACGCCATGACAGAAAGTGCCTGGGCGAGCCCGGGACAAATGACTGTTCGCTTTGATGTTGCCCGCAATATCGCCTATGGCACACCTGCACTCTTCAAAACAGATCAGCAGGTTTCAGCAGAAAAACCGCGTACGCCGGCCATTGCAAGTTCGTTGTATGTCAAAAACTGGGTACAGACATTCAGCACGGACACACAACAGACATTGCAGCAGGCAGCTACACCCGGAGAGTGGAGTACCTTATTTCTCGCCTCGCCGGAAATGATGCGCCGATAGCAATTACAAACGGGTACCGCCATCGATAACTGACCGAATGATGAACAAACACACCGGATGAAAATCAATATGAACCGTCGCCAATTATTGCAGTGCCTGGCCAGTATGGCTGCGTTGCCGGGTGTTACTTACAGTAGTCAGCTACTTGCGGCACCGGCCACGCAAAACCGTCTGTTGCTGGTATTTTTACGCGGCGCTTACGATGCCAGCAATTTTCTGGTGCCGACGGCCAGCGATTTTTATTATGAATCCCGTCCGACTATTGCGATCAGGCGTCCCGGCAACGAACCCGGCAGTGCTATCGCATTGAATGCCGATTGGGGCTTACATCCCGCATTGCGCGACACGCTCTACCCTATGTATCAGAATAAGGAAATCGCCTTTATTCCTTTTGCCGGTATTGACGATCTATCGCGCAGTCATTTTGAAACGCAGGACAGCATAGAACTCGGGCAAGCGCTCAATACCACCCGGAATTTTCATTCAGGCTTTTTAAACCGTCTGGCAGCCGTCATCAATGGCGGGAAAAACGACGGAAAATCGGCACCAGCTATGGCGTTCACCGACCAACTGCCACTTATTCTGCAAGGCAATGTACAAGTCGGAAACACCGCGTTAAAAAGCATTGCAAAATCCGGTCTGAACGAACATCAGAATCAATTGATAGAACAAATGTATCGCAAGACTGCACTGGCGCAGCAAGTCAATGAAGGCTTTGCTGTTCGCCAGGAAGTGGTGAAAGAAATGCAGGAAGAAATGAACGCCGCCAACCGCAATGCGATCAGCACCAAAGGATTTGAGCTGGAAGCGCAGCGCATTGCCAGAATGATGCGGGAAAAATATGCACTCGGATTCATTGATGTCGGTGGCTGGGATACGCACGTGAATCAGGGCGCTGAAACAGGCGTGCTGGCAAATAAGTTCGAGGAACTCGGACGCGGTCTGCTCGCCTACAAAAATGCCATGGGCGACCAGTGGCGTAACACGACTGTTGTTGTAATCAGTGAATTCGGACGTACATTCCGTGAAAATGGAAAACGTGGCACTGACCACGGGCATGGCAGCGTCTATTGGGTACTCGGTGGAGGCATACGCGGTGGTCAGATTTACGGCGAACAGGTAGCACTGACACCCGGCCAATTATTTCAAAATCGCGACTATCCGGTATTGAATGAATATCGTGCCGTACTTGGCGGACTGTTCAGTCGTATATATGGACTCAATCCCCGGCAACTCGACACCGTTTTCAACGGAGTCAAAGGACAGGACTTAGGTTTGATATAAGCGATTGCGACGCCGCCACAATCGGTAAATCAATGTAAAAATGCGCGCCGCCGCCCTGCTCAGGGAGCAAGTTATAAAAACCGATTTCACCGTGCATTTGCTGAATAATCACCTTGGAAATTGCCAATCCCAGACCGGTTCCGCCTTTGGCTCTCGTATCAGACGAATCAGCCTGAGAAAATTTCTTAAAGATCCTGTCTCTGAAGTTTTCTGGTACACCGCCGCCCTGGTCAGTGACCAAAACACGTACCGTACATGCGCTGACAACTAAAGCAATGACACGCACAACACCACCCTCCGGTGAATACTTGCAGGCATTAGAAATCAGATTGGCGAGTACCTGCTGGAAACGTCCCTGATCAACATTAATTTCAATGGGCCGTATCTTTGGCAAATCCACATCAATTTCTAAACGGATACCGAGTCCCTCTGCAATGCTTTGATTTTGTTGCACAGCAAGTTCGAGCAAGCTGAGTAAATTCAGGCGTTCAAATGCGAAATCCATTTTCCCCGCCTCAATTTTTTGGATGTCCAGTAAATCATTGATCAGGCGCGTCAGGCTTTCACTGTTTTTATGTGCCATCAAAATTAAAGGCTGCAATTTTTCCGGTATTCCTCCTGCCGCCCCTCCGACGAGTAAGCCAAGAGCGCCGCGAATTGCGGTCAAAGGCGTGCGTAATTCATGGCTGACCGTAGAAATGAATTCATTCTTCATCCGGTCTATTTTGCGACGTTCAGAGATATCCCGCACGATGGTGATCAGCTTACGTTTTCCTGCCAGACTATATTCACTGATCGACAATTCCGCCGGAAACAAGCTGCCATCTCTGCGTAAGCGTTCCGTTTCTATACGCAAACGCCTTGTTTGCTGAAAATCGTCGTTATTGATCGCGATTTCCAGCATATCGAGCTTGCCATCAGGCGAGAACAAATGATTTGCCTTGCCCACTACTTCCTCTGATGAGTAGCCATAGATAGCAACAGCAGCAGGGTTAATCGCTTCGACAATGCCGGCATCATCCGTCATCACAATACCATCAGCAGCATTCTGGAAAATCGCCTGCAAACGATCGGATGATTCCTTTAGTGCTTTTTGCTGTTCCGTCAGATTTTGCAACAGTCTGGTCTGGTTTCGGTTAATGACATCAGCCTCACGTTTCAGCTCCGTCATCACCTGCATATCACTTTCTTTTTGTATGAATAACTGTATCAATACGCGAAATGCAGCGATCACGGCAGCAATGGCAGCAACGGCCACTATTGCAACCGCCAGGCTGATCGCATGCCAGTCAGATAAATACAGATTTTCATCCACAGAAAAATAAACAATCAATGGATATTTCTCGAGATATTGGATAGCCGTTATGCTGGACTTACCGTATTCAAAAGCGGAAGTATCGGGGGTGATCACAAGCGATTTTTTATCATCTGCATCGATACTGCGATGATGAATGCTGGCAGCAGCATGCTTCGTTCCCATGACCGCGTCAGTGTCCGGCCAGCGGGCGAGGTAAGTAAAATCGTCTCTCAGCAGTGAAATGGAGACATGGCCATCAACGTTCAGTTTTTCATAAAATTTGGTGTAAAACTTCGGTGAGATGCCGATGATGGCAACGCCAATAAACTCGCCGTCACTGCCAGTCAGACGATGGCTGAGAAAAAATATCCAGTCGCCGGTTGTTTTGCTGCGCACAGGATTACTGAGATAAATTCCCTGCGTAGGATGATCGCGCTGCACCTGAAAATAGTCGCGATCAGCAAGGTTATAGGCGGGTGACGGGAAATTCCTGGAGGTACTGATGACATTCCCATCTACGTCGAGAATAGATATGACCTCGATTGCCGGAAACAGGGCGACCTTTTCTTTCAGAAACTGATGGAAATCGTAGGTACCAAGTTTGGATGACAGGTATTCTGCGCTGATACTCCAACGGTCTTGTATGCGTTCAGCGATATTACCCAGGGCAGTGTAAGCAAAATCCATCTGCTGACTGGTGTTTTCTGCCAGCACAACGCTGAAGGTTTCCGTCTGCTTTTCCCACTTATGTATTTCTTGCAAACGCAGCGTCCAGACAAATACCCCGGCCGCAAGCACAATTGCCACCACCAGACTGATTGCAAATGTTTTAGCAATACGACTGGTGTGTAGTCCCGTTTGTATCATGTTGGAAATCAGTCTTAATCAAAAATCGAATCTCAGCCCGGGTAAATTCAGGGTCGTCATGCTCGCATCAAAACAAAAACGTTCATCCATCCTTTGCGTAACTCACCTGGAATCTGAAATTTGTGAAATGATAGGCTGTCTAAATTGGCAATTTATCCTATTCAATGAGAAAGTACCATGATCAAGCGGATTTTTTTATTCCTCATCATTGTCTTGCTGGGAGTCGTTCTGGTCATTGGAGCAAATACGCTGCGTCAGTCTTCCAGACAAATACCTGTACAACCAGCAGCCATCATCAAGCTTGACGAGCAGGCCGCCGCTCAACGCCTGGCAAGCGCCTTGCGTCTGCCAACGATAGCAAGTGCCGACAAAATGCAAACGCAATCAGCAGCGTTTAACGCGTTACACGCCTTACTGGAAAAGTCCTTTCCTTTGGTTCACTCAAAATTACAACGCGAAAATGTCGCAGAACATAGTCTGCTGTATCGTTGGCAAGGTACGGATGCAAATGCCAGGCCGATCTTGCTGATGGCGCATCAGGATGTCGTACCGGTGGCACCCGGCACTGAGCACTTGTGGCAAGAACCGCCATTTGCCGGCGTAGTAAAAGATGGCTACATCTGGGGACGTGGTGCGTGGGACGATAAAGGCAATTTGTTTGCCATCATGGAAGCGATAGAAACGGCGCTGGGCGCTGGCTTTCAGCCCCGTCAGACAATTTATCTGGCCTTTGGTCATGATGAAGAAGTCGGCGGCCTGCACGGTGCAAAAGCGATTGCCGCGTTACTGGAAAACCGCAATATCCGCTTCGAATTCATACTGGATGAAGGAATGCTGGTCACTGAAGGCATCTTAAAAGGTCTGGATCAGTCTGCCGCATTGATAGGCGTTGCCGAAAAAGGTTATGCCAGCATGCAGTTGAGCCTGGATACAACGCCGGGTCATTCGTCTATGCCGCCACAAAAAACAGCGATAGGGATGATGAGCAACGCGCTGAGCAAACTCGAACAACATCAGTTGCCCGCTAATATCCGCGGTGTTGCGCTCGATATGTTTGAAACCATCGCGCCTGAAATGCACGGCCTGAACCGCATCTTGTTATCGAATTTGTGGTTATTCGCACCGCTGGTACAACATGAACTTGAAAAAAGCGCCAGCACGAACGCAACGCTGAGAACAACTACCGCACTGACGATGGTACATGCGGGGAATAAAGATAATGTCCTGCCCGGACAAATTCAGGCAACCGTGAATTTCCGTACATTACCGGGCGATACGCAGGCCAGCGTGATGGAACACATCAAAACCACGATTGGCAATGATGCGATCCGAATCAACTCTCTCAACGGTAACTCTGAACCATCCAGAGTGTCACCAGTGGACTCTGACGCATACCGGATGCTGCACAAGACCATACGTGAAGTTTTCGCCAATACCATCGTTGCGCCAGGCTTAATGCTGGGCGCAACCGACTCAAGACATTTTGAAAAACTGAGTCCGAATATATTTAAATTTTCACCGGTCAGGGCAACTAGTGAGGATTTACCACGTTTTCATGGAACAAATGAACGCATCTCTGTTAAAAACTATCTGGAAATGGTACGGTTTTATCACCAGCTTTTAACCAGAACTCATTTCAGCAATAGGGATGAGTGCGAGCAAGGTGATTCGGGATGTAGTGCAAGGCGTGACGTGCAGCCAAGGCTGGCGCCTTAGCAAGCGGCGCAACATAGCAATGCGCCTGAATCGCCCGCTCCCGGAGGGTTTGCCTCATAACGCGTGCCGGACTGCGTTATGAAGCAAACGTATCTCACCCCTATTGATGAAATGAGTTCTTATAACAGCAAATCATCCATGGAAAAGGAGAAGACAAAATGAGGAATCCTATTTTTACTAAAAGTCTGGTATCAGGCTTACTGCTATGCAGCGCATCGAGCTGGGCGGCAGTCACGCCATGCGAAGCGATCATGGACAAAATCAATGCCAAGTTAGAAGGCAAAGGGGTCAGTGATTACTCTCTCAAAGTCGTACCAAAAGACACAGAAACCAAGTTGCGCGTCGTCGGGGTCTGTGAAGGTGGCAGCAAAAAAATCATTTACCAAAAACAGAAAACCAAGAAAAAAACTGAAGAATAAACCGTCTCTTCTATTCGTCTATAACTGTTTCATACAGTAATAAGCCGGGCCAGAGTACGTCATCAGTGCCGATGTCTGCTCTGGCGATAACGCCGTCACTTCAACAAATCCCTGCTTTTGCCAGAACGATTTCGTACTTTGTACTGAGACCAGATGCAGTGTCGTCCAACCGGTACTGCGCGCGTATGCTTGCGCATGTTCGACCAACTGCACGCCAACACCACGTCCATGCATCGCCGTACCAACGGCAAGATCATGCAGATACAGACTATCGGCATCCCTTGCCGGATCAAAATCACTGCCCAGAGATGAAATCTTCCCAAGGCTTGAGGGATAAGCCATCAGATACGCGCAGACGCCCACTTCAGCATCCTCTGCAACCCAACAGGTAACAGGCGCCGCTCTCAGTCGTGCACGAAAAATACTCTCCGCCTCGACCATCGCGCTCACATAGGCCTGCGTCTGCACCTCGAATACCGCAGCGATATCCTGCTCACGCATCAAACGAATTTGTAACGACATACGGCGCCAAGCTATTTTTTTGATTTGGCAGACGCGGATTCCGAAGCAGATGCAGATGCCGACTCCGAGGCACTCGCATCATCTTTCACTGGCGGCGCGTTTGACGCAATTTCTGGTTTGACGTTATCTATCTTGTTTTCACGCATATAGTCATTCATCTCTTTCCATCCGGCGTACACAGATGATCGCGCAGCATCAGGATTGAGCGCATAACAGTCTTCAATCGCGCGACCGGCATGACGACAGGCACTGCCGGTCGCACGCGCATCAGATTCCTTTTGTGCCGCTTCTTTCGCCGGGTCAGCAATACCAAGACGTTCGCATGCACTCAACAAAAATAAAGGAAACAAAGCCAACAGGACAGAATGACGAAGCGACATCGCAGCACCAATGAAGAAAGAGAAAATCGTAAGCTTCGTCAGCAACAGACGAAGCAGTTTTACCGTTTCCTATGATACCCCACTGTCATCACAAAACCATAGAGATGTATCCGACGGTAAAAGCATGCACTTTGTTGTGTTTGTGCCGATATGTCCTGTAACAATATCAAACCCACTATGATGTCAGCTTGAGTAAATAAGCGGGATATTTGATGAGTGTGTTGACGAGTGTGGCAAGATGATAGGCGGCGTCCTCGCTGCGCTGGGTGCAGGTTTATTATGGGGTCTGGTCTTTATTACCCCTTTGTTATTGCCGGATTATCCCGGCGTGGTGCTGTCATTTGGCCGCTACCTGGCATTTGGGCTGATTGCTCTTATTCCTGCATGGTTTGACCGCCGCCGTATTCTTAGCCTCAGCAAAACTGACTGGCACAGCGCACTGAAACTGGCGGCAGTCGGCAATATCATTTATTACGCCGCGCTGGCCAGTGCGATTCAGCTTGCCGATGCGCCGCTGCCAACCATGTTGATCGGCACCTTGCCGGTGATGATCGCGGTCTTTGCAAACTGGTCGCCGCATCATCCGTCTGAATCCATCGCGTGGAAAAAACTCGTGCTGCCACTATTGCTGATTTTTTGCGGCATCATGCTGGTCAACAGCGAAGAATTACGTCATCTTGATGGGCGACGCTCCATCAGCGATTACTTGAAAGGGGCTGGCCTGGCGTTGATTGCAGTCGCTGCATGGACCTGGTATCCAATCATGAACAGCCGCTATTTGAAAAATAACCCGCAGATTCAATCCGGCACCTGGGCAACCGCACAGGGATTAGCAACCTTGCCGCTCGCCTTGTGTGGTTTTCTGCTCTACGGTCTGGTGCAGACGATGCGGCCAACGCCCGTCTATGATTTCCCATTCGGCAGCAACCCGGGTAAATTTATCGTCGGTATGCTGATACTGGGATTACTGGCATCCTGGCTGGGTACACTGCTATGGAATCGCGCGAGTCAGAAATTAGCCACCAGCCTCAGTGGACAGTTGATTGTGTTTGAAACTCTGGCGGCGCTGTTGTATGCATTCATACTGCGCCAGACTGTTCCTGCTCCGCAGATACTCCTGGGAGTATTATTACTTTGCCTTGGTGTCGCCTTTGCTTTACGCGGATTCCAGAGTAAGCAGGAGTGATACTCCCCTATTTCTACCTATTTCGACGATCTGTTGGTGAACCATGTTGACTAAAAAAATTCTGAGCACTGCCGCGATACTGATGCTGCTGGCATGCAGTCCGCAGTTTGACTGGCGCGAAGTCAGGGGCAGCGATGCTCCATTTCGGGTACTAATGCCGGCAAAGCCGGCCAGTTTTAGCCGGGACATGCAACTCACCGGGCTGACGCTGAACATGCAGATGACCGCCGCCGATGCCGCAGGCGTTAATTTCGCAGTCGGCAGCGTCAAACTGGATGACCCCGGCAAAGCAGGCATCGTTGCAGAAGCGATGAAAGATGGGATGCTGAAAAACATACATGGGCAGATCACACAAGCGGCCAGCAGCCCCGACGGTATCGTTGAAATGCAGGGAAAATTACCCGATGGCGGTGTGGTCACAATGGCTGCCCGTTTCATCATCCGCGGATCAAGGGTATATCAGGTGATTGCGATCGGTCCGGCAAAAAAACTGACACAGGACATCATCGATACTTACATGAGCTCATTCAAAACCGACTAAACCACAAATCACAAAAATACGGCAATTGCGATTATGATAGCTTCAACCATATTTACTATCCTCTGCCATTGTTTCCCGGCATAGTTTTCCGCAGCAACAGCAAACCATACGTGAACGCCGTGTCTGATACCATCTCTCTGACACTCCAAAAAAGGAGACCCTCATGCTGATCACATTCAAATCAAAAGCAGCCGCAGAAATCGTCATGTACAAAGAACATGCACGAC
Organism: Cognatundibacterium rivi; assembly: GCF_018139565.1. Lineage (GTDB taxonomy): Bacteria > Pseudomonadota > Gammaproteobacteria > Burkholderiales > Burkholderiaceae_D > Undibacterium > Undibacterium rivi. The sequence goes on along the minus strand of NZ_JAGSPK010000001.1, from coordinate 299,392 downwards.
GTATTCTGGATCTGCTGCACAAGGATGTAGAACAAGGCATCATCACGACCGCTGAATTACCGGCAGCTATCGCCAGCATCGAAGCGGCCATTGCCGAGAGCAAAATCCACTCTGTTTCTACTGAAGTCGCACACGATGTCAACATGCATCACAATGCAACCGACGACGAAAATGAACATGAAAAACCGGTAACGGTGTCATTCGCCACACGGGCATTTCCTGTGCTGGAGATGCTGCAGGCTGCACAAAAAATGCAAAAAGACGTGGTGTGGGGTGTCTGATTCATGACGGCTCATATCGAAAATACCAGGGAATTTGATTTATCGATGCAGGATGGCGCCCGCCTGTTCGTGCGTGACTGGCCGCTCACCACCAGCGGAGGTTCATTACCGCAAGGTGTGCTGCTCATGCACGGATTAGGCGAACACTGTGGCCGTTATGCGCACATTGCCCGGTTTTTTAATGCCCTCGGTTTTGCGGTCCGCACTTATGACCACCGTGGTCATGGCAAATCCTCTGGCAATGCCGGAGATGTCCCTGACGACGACGCCATACTGAGAGATGCGCAAACTATCATTCAGGATTTCAGTCAGCAACTGGCGGCACCACCTATTTTGCTGGGACACAGCATGGGTGGCTTATTCGCCGCCCGTTTTGTTGCCGGAAATCTGGCACCGGTCAGGGCACTGATACTGTCATCCCCGGCTCTGGCAATTCGTATGTCCGGTTTTGAGCAACAACTGGCCAAAGTGGCGTTAGCCCTGTTTCCTGGGACAGGGCTGCCGAATGGCCTGAAAACCCGTTATCTGTCACATGATGCCGAAGTGGTTCAGGCGTATCAGAATGATGCGCTGGTACACCCAAAAATCAGCGCTCGTCTGCTGCGCAGCATGCAGGCAGCCATGGCGTTTACCCATCAGCACGTCCGGGATATTGTGGTTCCTGTGCTGCTGCTGGTCGCTGAAGAAGATCATCTGGTTGATCCCGATGGCAGCCGTCGCTTTGAAGAAGCGCTATCCCCAGCGCTAATGACAGCACATTATTACGACGGTTTTTATCACGAAATTTTTAATGAGCTTGATGCGACACCGGTCTTTGACGATCTGCGTACATGGCTGGAGCAACAACATCTGACGCAGCTCACAGCAATGTCCCATACAACAGAAACCTGAGCCGCCAACTGAATCACCTGGGAAATAAGTATGGAACAATTTGGCATCATTCATTTTGGTTTGTTTTGTCTGGCAGTGATGTTGCTCAATGCAACGCCCGGGCCTGATACCGCCTACATCGTTGGGCGCAGTATCGCTCAGGGTCGCACAGCAGGCCTCATTTCTGCGCTCGGCATCTCGGTTGGCTGCCTGTTTCACGCGTTCGCATCAGCATTCGGCCTGACCGCAATCATTGCCACCTCGGCGCTCGCCTTCACCATCATTAAGCTGGCAGGCGGTGCCTATCTGATTTACCTTGGTGTCAGGATGTTGTTCAGCAAACCAGCCGTCTTGATTGCACGTTCAACCGAACCGGAGCGCCGCCCGCTGCAGAAAATTTTCTGGCAAGCGGTACTGACCAATATTCTCAATCCGAAAGTAGTGCTGTTTTTTCTGTCGTTTTTTCCGCAATTTGTTTCAACCGATGCGAATCACAAAACATCGGCATTTCTGCTGCTCGGCGCCACCTTCGTCCTGATGAGTACGCTCTGGAATAGCGGTACGGCCTTTCTGGCTGGTACACTAGCGCGCCGCGCAAGTCAGAATCCCCGCTACAAACTCTGGCTGGAGCGCTTTGTCGGAACAGCATTTGTCGGTCTGGGAATCAAATTGCTACTCACCAAACAATAATATGCACGAACAACCAAGAAAAATCCTCGGCAAACCTGCCATCAAACCTGCTCGTACAGTCGCTGCGGCGCCTGAAGCTCAGCCACCAGCGCCACTGCTGGAGCTGAAGCCGGATTCACTGGCTTTCAGCCTTTCCGGTGCGGCTCAGGCGGTTGCTTATGTGCTCGAAGGCATGGCGCTGCCACAGGCCTTAGCAAAAGTTTTTCTACAAACCAATGCATTGCCGCAGGCGCGTGGCGCGATGCAGGATATTTCTTACCGGACGATGCGTCAGGTCGGACGGGTGGATGCTCTGCTCAAAGCCATGACAAATAAAGCGCCAGAACCGGCGCTGTTGTACGGCTTGCTCTGCTGCGCCCTGACTTTGCTGGTGAAAAATGAAGGTGAAGACGCGCCGTATGAAGATTTTGTAGTGGTTGATCAGGCCGTCACTGCCGCCAGCGCCAATGCTCACATGGTATTTGCCAAAGGCATGGTGAACGCGGTGTTGCGCCGCTATCTGCGTGAAAAAGAAGAATTACTCAAGCTCGTCATGAAGCAACCGGCGGCGGTCTGGAATTATCCGCAGTGGTGGGTAGACCAGACCAAAGCAGCCTATCCGGATGACTGGCAAGCGATCTTAACGGCCGGCAACCATGCCCCGCCGCTGACCTTGCGCGTGAACCGCCGTCTCACCAGCACCGCCGCCTATTTGCAATTATTGGCGGAACAGCAAATTGAGGCGTCACAGATTGGGCCGTTTGCGGTGCGTCTGGCCAAGCCTTTGCCAGTCAGCAGTATTCCAGGCTTCGAAGACGGCATGGTTTCGGTGCAGGATGCAGCAGCACAACTCGCCGCACCGCTATTGGACGTACAAGACGGGATGCGGGTGCTCGATGCCTGTGCGGCACCGGGTGGTAAAACCTGCCATGTATTGGAACTCGCCGATGTCAATCTGCTGGCGCTGGATATCGATCCTTTGCGCGTCAAACGCATACAGGAAAATCTGAGCAGGTTGAAATTATCAGCGACCATCAAAGAAGGCGATGCCAGCCGTTCTGGCTGGTGGGATAACAAGGCATTTGACCGGATACTCGCCGATGTCCCCTGCACCGCGTCGGGCGTCGTACGCCGTCATCCGGATAGCCGCTGGTTACGCCGCAAGACCGATACCGCGCAACTCGCCGCCTTATCGTCGCGTATTCTCGATAATCTGTGGCGTATGCTGGCACCCGGCGGCAAAATGCTGATGGTTACCTGCTCAATCTGGCCAGCCGAATCGGAAGCACAGGCTGCCGCCTTTGTCGCACGGCATGGCGCCATCCGGCTTGATGCACCAGGTCAATTATTGCCAACTATGGCCAATCCGTCCGATGCAAACAACGAACATGACGGTTTGTTCTATGCCTTGTTTCAAAAACCCGGGCAAAGCTAACGGAAAACACACGCTTCAAGTTATCATTGGGGCTACGATTTTTATTTCCTGATTGCATGCTCCTTCGTCTGAACGATCACCTACGCCGCTTAGCGCTGACACTTGTGTTAGCGCTATTGGCGTTGCTCATCGTCCCGGCGGTGCATGCGGCAGAAGCCGAAGTTACCTCAGCCAGAATCGAAGCAAGTGATGAAGGCTACCGTCTGGCAGCCAGCTTTTCGTTCGAACTCAGCCATGCGCTGACCGATGCGATCGCCAAAGAAATTCCGATCTCATTCACCACAGAAGTCGAGCTGACCCGTCCCCGCTGGTACTGGTTTGATGAAAAAACCATACGCGCGGTGCAAACTGTCCGTATCGGCTACAACCCCTGGACAAGGCAATACACCGCCACGATTAATCAGGGCTTGCAACAGAATTTTGCCACGCTCGAAGACGCGCTCGCGCTGGTACTGCGGCCACGACGCTGGGTCGTCGCCGATAAAGGCACACTGACCGCCGGTGCAGTCTACAACGTCGCCGTCAAACTGAAGCTCGATCTGAGTTATCTGCCCAAGACCTTCCTGATTACCTCGCTCAATAACAGCGACTGGCGCTTCTCTTCAGACTGGAAACGCTTTACCTTCAAGGCTGAAGACAAGTGACAAGATTTTTGCGGTATGCCTTGATTATCGGCGGTGCTCTGATGAGTATCCTGCTGTTTTTACTGACGACCGCTTCTGAAAATTCCGCCAATTTTGAGCCTTACTATGGCTGGCTGCTTGGTGCCAATGCCGTCGTCGCCTCCGCTTTATTACTGCTGATCTCCGCCTTGGTATGGCGTTTATTCAGCCGTTTCCGCAGCCGTGAATTCGGTTCCAAACTGATGACGAGGCTGGTATTGCTGTTTGCGCTGGTCGGCATACTGCCGGGCTCAGTCATCTATGCGGTATCCGTCACTTTCGTGTCGCGCTCAATAGAATCCTGGTTTGACGTCAAAGTAGAATCTGCTCTGGATTCCGGCAAAAATCTCGGTCTGGCAGCACTCGATTTTCTGCTGGCCGATCTGCAGGCAAAAGCACGTGAAATGGCGAGTGAGTTATCAACACCGTCAGACACGCCTTTATCTATCAAATTATCGCGCCTGCGCGAACGGGCGCTGGTGCAGGAAGCCACGATCGTTAACAGCCGCGGCAGACTGGTTGCTACCGCCAGCCAGAATTTTGGACGGCTGGTGCCGGAGCTGCCAACGTCAGACATGCTGCGGCAAGCACGTAATTCGCGCATCTTTGCTGCCATCGATGAAAAAATTAATACGCCGGACCCCGCCGAGGCGAATAAAAATACCGGGTTGAGCGACGCAAAACGTCCGATTCTTCCACCGGAGAACAATAAAACCCTGCGTTCGCGTGTGGTCATACAGTTGCAGGCAAGTGATATGGCGCTGTCGTTGCAGCGGGAAACCTATTTTCTGCAGCTGATACAACCGGTTCCCTCAAATCTGGCAGCGCATGCCGAAGCTCTGCGCAATGCATCGACCGAATATCAGTTGCGTTCGCTGGGCCGGGGCAGCCTGAAAACAATGTATATTTTTACGCTGACGCTGACCTTGTTACTGGCTATTTTTGCCGCTATTGCCAGTGCCTTCCTGATTTCCGGCGAGCTTGCGCGTCCCTTGCTGTTGCTGGCGGAAGGAACGAAAGCCGTCACCGAAGGGGATTTTTCACCACGCCCTATCGTCACCAGCACGGATGAACTGGGCAGCCTGACGAAATCGTTTAACACCATGACACGCCAGTTATTCGACGCCCGTGCCGCTGTCGAAAAAAACCGTAGTGAACTGGAAAATGCCAAAGCCTATCTGGAATCGGTGCTGGCCAATATGTCGGCAGGCGTGATGGTATTGGATCAGGCGGGTCATCTGGTAACGTGCAACGAATCCGTCGAACGCATATTGCAACGGCCATTAGAAGCAGAGATCGGCCAGCCGCTGGTGGATATCAATGGCATGCATGAATTTGCCAATGCCATCGACAAAGCCTTTTCAGAACAGCACGCACAATCGGCCGCCGGTGGTAAAGAGCAACAGGAACACTGGCAACAACAAATTGAAGTGCCGCGTCCTGATGCAGTCAAAACAGCAGAGCCAGCCTCGGGCGCGATGCCAAATGACGATAAACAGACGATTACGCTGCTCGCCCGTGGCTCACATTTGCCGGTCGGCGCAGGCAACGGTTATGTCATTGTGTTTGATGACATCAGCAACATCATCTCCGCGCAGCGCTCCATTGCCTGGGGCGAAGTGGCGCGACGGCTGGCACACGAAATTAAAAATCCACTGACGCCGATACAATTATCCGCAGAACGTCTGCAAATGAAATTGCAGGACAAGCTCAACGAAGCGGATGTCGCGATTCTGAATAAGAGCACAACGACGATAGTGAATCAGGTGTCATCGATGAAGCGCATGGTCGATGACTTCCGCGATTATGCGAAAACACCGCCAGCCGTCTTGTCGCAACTGGATCTCGGTGAGCTGATCGATGAAGTGCTGCATCTGTATCTGGCGGGCGATGACCGCGATATCATCCGCCTGCATCTGGCACCGGATTTACCGAAAATTATGGGCGACGCAACGCAACTGCGCCAGGTCATCCATAACCTGTTGCAAAATGCACAGGATGCCGTTGCCGATCATCCGCAGTCCGACGTGCCGCCACGCATCGATGTGACCACCGAAGTCGTTCATTACAGCAGCAAAGCGCAGGACGTCTGCTGCGCAGTGAAGCTGTCAATTATCGATAACGGCCCCGGATTTTCCAGCAAAATTCTGGCGCGTGCATTCGAACCTTATGCCACATCGAAACCGCGCGGAACCGGATTAGGACTTGCCATGGTGAAGAAAATCATCGACGAACACGGTGGTCGTATCGATATTCAGAATCGTAGTGATACAAACGGTGCAAAAGTAGCGATTTTGCTGTTAAAGTTAGCACCAGACTCAAAAACAGCATGAACAGGCTGATTTCCATTCGACATTAACGAAGATTAATGCGGAAGAGTAATGCGGAAATAAGAAAGACAAAAACCACAAGGGCAGTAATAGGGTAGATTTATGGCAAATATTCTGGTCGTAGATGATGAAATGGGTATCCGGGAATTACTCTCGGAAATTCTGGGAGATGAGGGACATGTGGTGCAACTCGCGGAAAACGCGCAGCAGGCACGACTGGCCCGACAGGAAGCAAAACCCGATCTGGTGTTATTGGATATCTGGATGCCGGATACCGATGGCGTCACCTTACTTAAAGAGTGGCAGCGCGACGGTTTGCTGACCATGCCGGTGATCATGATGTCGGGTCATGCAACCATCGATACAGCTGTCGAAGCAACCCGTATCGGTGCGTTAAACTTTCTGGAAAAACCCATTGCGCTGCAAAAATTACTCAAAGCCGTGCAACAAGGGCTGACCCGTACACCAGAACCTGTGCGCCCTGCAGCGCCAGCATTGCGCGTCATCAGCAGCGACCACAACCACCCCAGCCTGACGCAGGGCGGCATACAGGCAAGCAGCGGCACCTTTGAATCACGCCAGTTCAATGCTGCACCGGCCGCAGCGAGTGCGCCGGCCAATCAATTCGCCAGTCTGTCGTTTGATTTACCTTTACGCGAAGCCAGAGATGCGTTTGAACGGATTTATTTTGAATATCATTTAAATCGCGAAGGCGGCAGCATGACGCGCGTTGCTGAAAAAACCGGCCTCGAACGCACCCACCTTTACCGCAAACTCAAACAACTCGGTGTCGAGTCTGTCAAATACGCCAAACGCGGCGAATAATCTGCAAACTGCCGTGCCGCTGACGCTCGTCAGCGGTGGCAGCTATCGCCAGCGGGAAGCACGGATCGCTGCCTGTATCGGCCACGATCAGAAACATGCGGAAAGCATCGGCCGCATCGCCGTCCTGCTGGAAGGTTTGCCTGAAGGCGATCTGCTGCTGAGCGATACACAACAACTCCATTTACAAAGAATTGCCCCCGGCTGTTTTTGCTGTATCGGTAATCTGACCATGCGGGTCAGCCTCAACCGGGCGCTCCGGCAAAGACCCCAACACATTTATCTCGGCGTTGCCAGTAGTGAGCATCTCGACAATCTCAGGCTGACTTTACAACAAGCACCCTACGATCAGTTACTGACAACAGAAGAATCTGTTGCCCTGTAAATTTTCGGAATAAACTAAAGCTATTCATCGCGGCACCGTAACCTCTATCAGGCAGCACGTTTTTTGCTTACTTGAAATTTGCTACCGTCAGCACCATGTCCGGTTTATATGAGGAAGTCATTTCTCCAGCCAGAAAGGATGCAAAATGAATCTTATTTATAACAGCGAAAATTACAGCGTCGTTGAATACAGTGAAGATGCTGAGCACGAGGCTCTGCGTTTTGGCGGCTATGAAATTACCGACAAAGCAGTACGTCGCGAATGGTTTATCGGTGGTCCGCAGGCGCTGAATTTCCGGCACGGCGTCACCGAGCTGATCGCGAGCGAACCCAGCATAGAAGAAATCGACGATTTTCTCGGTCAATTTGATGGCTATATGCGGCAAAGCGTTCTGCTGCACTGACCCACCGTAATATCCCCCCGCCTATACACGGCATCAGATGCCGTGTATATCCGTACCCCGGCAAGCTGCTATCTTGCTGTTTTGCTGTTTTTGCTATTCAGCGCCACCCAATACCACCCAATAACCTGGTCATGCCCATGAACACGCATACAAGCTGGCTGGAAAGTCTGCAAGCGCTGCCAGAGAATGCGCCTGCGGTCCTGATCACAGTCACTGCCGCCAAAGGCTCGACGCCGCGCGGCACCGGCACGCGCATGCTGGTCACGGCGCAGCAGCAGTACGACACGATAGGCGGCGGTCATCTTGAATGGAAAGCCATTGCGCATGCGCGTCTGTGGCTGGCGGAAAGCGCTGCGCATAATTCCACCACCCGCCATCTCGATCTGGCGCTTGGCCCCAGTCTTGGTCAATGTTGTGGCGGCGCGGTCAGCATCATGCTCGAACGCACCGATAGCTGGACGTCCGAACAAAAGCTGGCGCGCTATGCCGAATTTCAACAACAGCAAGCGCAATTACCGCATCTGTACCTGTTCGGTGCCGGTCATGTCGGTAGCGCGCTGGTCAATGTATTACAGCAAACCCCTTGCCGCATTACCTGGGTCGATGAGCGCGACCATTTGTTTCCGGCGTATTTACCATTATCGGTACAAACGGAAGCCACTGACTGCCCGGAAGCTGTCGTCGTTCACGCCGAAGCAGGCGCTTACTTTCTTGTTATGACCCACCACCACGGTCTGGATTTTCTGCTGAGCGAACACATCCTGCGTAAGAATGATGTCGCCTGGTTCGGTCTGATCGGCTCGCAAACGAAACGCGCCCGCTTTGAGCATCGTTTGCGTGAGCGCCAGATAAACGCCGCCCGGCTGGCGACCATGGTCTGTCCGGTCGGTATTGACGGCATCACTGGCAAAGAACCCGGAGTCATCGCCATTGCGATTGCGGCACAGTTATTGCAACTCTGGGCGAAGACACCTACACTGCCGGACTTCGCCTCCATCACTCACACAGCGGAATAAACAGCATGAGTAACTCTTTACACGACTTTATCCGCGGCTTGCCGAAAGCCGAACTCCATTTACACATCGAAGGCTCGCTGGAGCCGGAAATGATGTTCGAGCTGGCAGGGAAAAACGGTGTCAGCCTGCCGTATGCCAGTGTCGAAGAAGTACGTGCCGCCTACGACTTTGAAGACCTGCAATCGTTTCTGAATCTGTATTACGCCGGTGCCGCCGTCTTGCAGACCGAGCAGGATTTCTTCGATCTGACCCATGCTTACATACAGCGCGCCCGCGCCGATCATGTCTGCCACGTCGAATTATTTTTCGATCCGCAAACCCACACCGAACGCGGCATCGCCATAGAAACGGTGTTTTCCGGTATTGCCCGCGCCTTGCGTGAAGCGAAAGCAGCATACGGTTTTTCCGGCAGCATGATTTTGTGTTTCCTGCGCCATCTGAGCGAGGAAAGCGCGCTCTCTACACTGGAAGCCGCCCTGCCGCTGCGCGATGCGTACGCCGACGTCTGGACCGGCGTCGGTCTGGATTCCGCCGAAGTCGGCAATCCGCCGGAAAAATTCGCCCATGTATTCACAATCGCGCAGGCGATGGGTTTCCGGCTGGTCGCCCATGCCGGTGAAGAAGGCCCGCCAGCGTATATCCACAGCGCGCTGGATGTGCTGGAAGTCGAACGCATCGACCACGGTGTACGGGCGGAAGAAGATCCGGCGCTGATGCAGCGTTTAAAAACCAGCCGCATTCCGCTGACGGTCTGCCCGCTGTCGAATCTGAAATTATGCGTCGTGAAGGATTTGCGCGAACACAATCTGGCGCGCATGTTGCGTGATGGCTTATGTGTGACGATCAATTCGGATGACCCGGCGTATTTCGGCGGCTATATGAACGCCAATTTCATCGCCACCGCCGACGCACTGCAGTTGAGTCGCGAAGAACTGGTGCAACTGGCGCGGAATAGTTTTGAAGCGTCCTTCGTCTCAGATGCGCAGAAAAAAATCTGGTACGACGCGCTCGATGCCTATCTGAAAGCTGCCTGAAACATCCTTAAAAACAGAAAAATGGGGGAGTATGTGTGAAAATCACCTTCATCTCCCCATAAATAAAGGGCTTTAAAATATACTGGTGGGAGTATATTTCAGGCGTAAAACCCCGGTTTGGCGGCTTTCAAGGCGCACGCAGCGCGTCTTCAGTGAACGCCGCTACCGGCAAATGCAGGCATTTTCTTGCCGCCGACCAGCTCTGTCCTGCATCAACCACGCGCGAATTAGCTCACCGTCCGGGTGGATATATTGATAAAATGCGTCGCCCGGACTGATCAGCGCCACGGCATCTGTAGGCGCTGCACCTCACGCCTGTTTTTATGGAATCCCTATGCAAATCCCTCCACTCGGCACACTGATCAAAGACGAAGAAAATGACTGGCTGATCAGCGACGCGTTTAACATCGCGGCGTTCAACAATACGCCATGTGAATTTCTGATCGAAGGCTATGAAACCGATCCGCATCCCCAAGATTTTTCTGACGCGATCAGCAATTTCATCACGCTCAATAGCAGCGCGCTGAAGGCTGCAGAAACGCCGGTTTTTAACTACTATCTCGATTGGGCACGTCTGGCGAAAGCGGAAGGTCTGCCCTGCGTAGAAATCACCAATCCGGAAGAGATCTGGCAGCACATACAATTTGGTCATGAAGCGCTGGTGTGCCGCCGCAGCAATGGTGACCGCGCGGTGTATGTGTTATTCGAATGCGACTGCGACTGGAATCAGGAAGATGGTTTGCAAATCGTCTTCAAACATGGCAACCAGGTCAGCAAGGTCGGCCCGTTTGATGACTTTCTGAGTAATGAAGATGTGTATGGTCTGCCGGAACTCGATAAAGTGATCTATCAAAGCCCGGGTTAAACAAGGTGTGCAGCAGGCTTGCTGCTCAATCGCATCACCATAAAAAAAACCGCATGATTCATGCGGTTTTTTTGTTTTATACCTGACGACTGAACATCAGAAACGATGACGGATACCGGCAGCAACGCTGGTTGCACGGTCAGCCGTATTGAGTTTGTCGCTCATCACTAAAGCATAGACATCAGTGCGTTTCGACAGGTTGTAATCATAGCCTGCAGAGAAAGTATCACGCTTCAGATCTGCACCAACCAGGCTGCCTGTGCGTTTGGTATTCGCAAACGCCAGCAAAATGTCGCCACCGCCAGCCGGTGCTTTCACACCCAGACTATAAGTTTTGTCGTCCAGCGATTTTGGGCTGGTCGTGTCATCTTTGCTGGAAGAATAGGTCGCAAACAGTTTTGCTGCGGTCAGGTCATAGCTACCGGCAACAAAGTAAGTTTTCTGATTGTTGATCGACGCATAATTCACAGGAGCTGCTGTCGCGTCCATGATCGCGCCACCGCTGAGTGGATTGCTGACCTGCACCTGATGGTAGTAAGCACCCAGAGCAAGTGGGCCATTGAAATACAAGGCATTGATACCGACGTTTTTAGTACCGGTGCTGCCTGCTTTTTCACCAAACTGGTAATGCACATTCGCGCTCAGACCATCAAAATTCGGTGTCGTGTAAACGATCTCGTTACTCCAGCCAGAGTCACCTGCTGCTGAATTTGCCCAAGTACGGGCAGCATAATTACCGCTGGAAACCCAGGTATGCAATACCAGTGGCGAGAAGGCGAAAGAGTCGCCAAACGGATTGAAAATCACGGTAGGCAAAAAGCTTGGTGCCAGACCGCGACCCAGCGATACTTTACCGAAAGAGCCAGACAAACCTACGTTCGCATCACGTGAAAACATGGTGTCGCCGCTGAAACGGCCAGAGGCGCCGGTATCTGCCTGCAGGAAACTGGTCAATGCGAAATCAGCTTTCAAACCACCGCCCAGATCTTCAACGCCTTTGAAACCGATCCACGATGTGGTCATGCCGCCGCTGTTGACGACAGCCTGACGACCACTGTCGCCACTGTATTTAACGGAACCCAGAGTCACGTCGAGCAGACCTTCGACGGAAACCTGTGATTGTGCATAGGCGCCACCGGCAAGCAGACAAGACACTGCCAACACCATACTTTTCAATTGAAATTTCATCGGTTTTCCTTAATTGATGTGATAAAAAATTGTTTCGTATGCGGTGACTGGCAATCAGCGTCGCGCCCTGTACAGCGGGTTTGCGGTGTTTTCAGGAGCTGATGAGATCAGCCAGCCGGAATTCCCCGATACGGATAATCTGTTCTATGCATTCCCGCATTTCGTCGGCGCGACTGGCAGCCAGACGTTGCGTGAAGTTGCGGATAATACTTTGCCGGTCATGATTGCGTACAGCGATGATGAACGGAAAGCCGAATTTTTCGTTATATTCGGCATTTAAACGTTGTAACTGCGCAAATTCCTCTGCGCTGCACTGAGTCAGGCCGGCACCGCTTTGCTCACGGCTGGATTCCGCCGTCAGCTCGCCGCGTACCGCGGCTTTTCCCGCTAATTCAGGATGCGCGCGGATCAGTTTCAGTTGCGCACTTTCCGCCGCGGTTCTGACTGCTTCTGCCATCGCCTGATGTAAGGCCGCGCTGCTGACAAATGGCCGCTGCGCGACAACTGCCTCTGCCACCCACGGCGAATGTTCAAAAATACCGCCCAGCACATCGACAAATACCTGTGCCGAACACTGGTTCAGTTCATCCATACTGTAAGTCTTGCTCATGCTGCCGCTCCTGCAGCGTCTGCAGCTTTTGGCTGGTAAGGATGCGTCTTCATCCAGTGCTGCGCAATATCGATGCGGCGGCAGATCCAGACCTTGTCGTGTTCCTGTATGTAATCCAGAAAACGCTGCAAAGCGCGGAAACGCCCGGGCCGCCCCAGCAAGCGGCAGTGCATGCCGACCGACAGCATTTTCGGCGCGTTATCGCCATCCGGATCGCCCTCTGCATACAGCACATCAAAACTATCTTTTAAATACGTATAAAAATGCTCAGCCGTATTAAATCCCTGCGGCGTGGCAAAACGCATGTCGTTACTATCCAGCGTATAAGGCACTACCAGATGCGGCTGCCGCGCACCGCTACTGATGCTGACTTCGGTCCAGAATGGCAAATCATCGCCATAGTAATCAGCGTCATAAGTAAAGCCACCGTGCTCAACCAGCAAGCGCCGCGTATTCGGCGAATCGCGCCCGGTGTACCATCCCAGCGGCGCGGTGCCTGTCAGTTCACGCATGATCTGCACCGCCTGTTGCATGTGTTCGCGCTCGATTGCCTCATCCAGATTCTGGTAATGTATCCAGCGCAATCCATGGCAGGCGATTTCATGCCCGAGCGCGCCAAATGCCTGCGTCAGTTCGGGATGCCGCTGCAACGCCATCGCCACGCCGAACACCGTCAGCGGCAAACCGCGTTTTTCAAATTCGCGCAAAATCCGCCAGACACCGGCGCGCGAACCGTATTCGTAAATCGACTCCATCGACATGTGCCGCGCCTCATATGCAGCGGCACCGACGATTTCTGATAAAAACTGTTCGGATGCCTGGTCGCCATGCAGCACACAGTTTTCACCGCCCTCCTCGTAATTCAGAACAAATTGCACCGCAATTCTTGCCTGACCCGGCCATTGCGCATGCGGTACCTGCGCTCCGTAGCCAATCAGGTCGCGTGGATAAGCTGCTGTCATATTCATCATTAGTGACTCCGTGAATGCCCGAGAACGGCTTTTAAATCAAAACCCTTGCCAGCATTTTTCGGCGTGCGACACGCACACTGATGCAAATGTTGTGCCATTGCGTGCAAGGCTGCTTTTTTATCCTGACGCTCCAATGCCGTCAGCACCTGAAAATGCTCGTCAAAGGAACAGGGGCGCGTTGTCGCTACGTCCGTGCTGGAAATCATCAGCGTCGTGCGCGATACCAGGCGGCGCAGCATATCGACCAGTAAATCATTGCCACTCAGACGCGCGAGGGCAATATGAAAATCGGCCGACAAACGTATCCATTGCGGCCGGTTGCCGCTTTCGTAGGCATCCCGCTCACGTTCAACCATGCGCCGCAGTTCTGCGATCGCGCTGGCATCCGCCTGTTGCAGAACTTTTTCCAGCGCCAGCTGTTCCAGTGTCTGGCGCAATTCAAACATATCCTGCGCCTCTTTTTCGCCCGGGCTGGCAATAAACGCACCACGGTTGGGCTCCAGATCGACCAGCCCATCCGATGCCAGCTGACTCAGTACCTTGCGCACCCCGTGTCTGGCCATCTGGTAAATCTGGCTCAGAGATTGCTCAGTCAGTTTGGTCCGTGCCGGTAAACGATGATCCATGATCGCATCGTAAATATCGCGATACATGTGTTCTTCCTTCTCCGCCAGTGTCGATGTGTGACGTGTTTCAGATGCATTCATACTGGATGAAAAATAGAAATAATGAGGTGTATTTAATCATGATTGTCGACAATATTAAATATGCAGTCGTATCCTTTACCCAATCAATTACATAAATAACTGTTTTTATTCAATTTTATTTATTTTCATTTGACAGGCTTAAATTATGGCAATTAAGATTGTCGACAATATTTTCAAATCAATGAAACAAGACTTACGCAAAGTGATGCCGGCAAGGTATGGTGATGAAGACAGTACAAATAGTACAAATGGTGCTGCCGCGAGCCAAACACCATCGGGGCAGCTTTGCGTCAGTCCTATGAATAAGGAACACATGGGACGCCTGACCACACATGTACTCGACACTGCCCACGGCAAGCCCGGGCGGGGCATAAGCGTTGCGCTGTATCGTATCAGCCAGCAGCAACGCAGCCTGCTTTGCGAACGCGTCACCAATGCCGATGGCCGCTGCGATCAGCCTTTACTCGACGGCGATGCAATGCAAGCCGGCACCTACGAACTCGATTTCGACATCGGCACTTATTTCGCCGGACTGGTACCCGATCTGCCGCAACCACCGTTTCTGAGCATCGTGACTTTGCGCTTTTCTGTTGCCGACGCACAGGCGCATTACCACGTGCCCCTGGTCGCAACGCCGTGGAGTTATTCGACCTATCGCGGCAGTTAATTTGGTAGATGAGGTGGCAGACTCAACAGCCTCCTGGCAATGCTGATAATGCCTCTTCATCTGGGAAAAATAATCCGGGACAGGACTGACGCAATTTGTCCCGGCAAGGCATGGCGACGAAGACAGTACGAATAGTACGGCTAGGAGCCATAACGCCGCTGGGGCGATTTTGCGTCAGTCCTATAGGAAAAAAATGGAAGCATATTTATTCGACTGGGCCAATCTGTTGCTGCGCTGGCTGCATGTCATCGTTGCGATTGCCTGGATAGGTTCATCTTTTTATTTCGTCTGGCTCGACAACCATCTGACTGCACCTGGTGATCCGCAACTCCGGGCGCAAGGTGTCGGCGGTGAATTATGGGCGGTACATGGCGGCGGCTTTTACAACCCACAAAAATATCTGGGTGCCCCGCCGAAATTGCCGGAGCATCTGCACTGGTTTTACTGGGAGTCTTACAGCACCTGGCTGTCGGGATTCAGCCTGTTTTTGCTGGTATATATTTTTAATGCGCGCACTTATCTGATCGACCCATCGGTTGCCAACCTGACGCCTGCCGTCGCAATTGCAGCAGCCTTAGGTTTTCTGGCACTCGGCTGGCTGGTGTATGACTTGTTGTGTCGCTTATTCGGCAAGAATGAAAAGCTGTTGTCGGCATTGATTGTCGCTTACGTCATCGCCGCCGCCTGGGCTGCCTGCCATTTATTTTCCGGTCGCGCTGCATTTCTGATTACCGGCGCGATGATCGCCACCATCATGAGTGCCAACGTGTTTTTCTGGATTATTCCGGGACAGCGCAAAGTCGTGGCGGCGATGAAAGCCGGAGCCCCGGTTGATCCGGTGCACGGTCAGCGCGGCAAACAACGCAGTGTGCACAACACCTACTTCACGCTGCCGGTCTTGTTTGCGATGCTGTCGAATCATTACAGCATGACGTATAACCACGCACAAAACTGGCTGGTGCTGGTCTTGATCATGATTGTCGGCGTACTGGTACGACAATTTTTTATCCTGCGTCATAAAGGCAAAACCAGCCCCGTCTATCCGTTGCTGGCAATCGTCATACTTGCTGCGCTGGCGGCGTGGATGGCACCAAAATCCGCGCCTGTCAGCAGTACAAAAGAATCGCCGGCAGCGCAGTTTGCCCAGGTTCAGCAAGTGGTACAAGCACGCTGCATACAATGTCATGCAGAGCACCCGAGCCTGATGGAATTTCCTGCCAAAGGACTAATGCTCGATAAACCTGAGCAGATCAGGGCGGCATCGCAACTGATTTATCAGCAAGTGGTACAACAAAAGCTGATGCCACTGGGGAATCTGACGCACATCACCGACGACGAACGCGCTGTCATCGCGCGCTGGGTAGAAAACGGCGCGGCAAATACTGCTGCCGCAAAATAATCAAGAAAGTAATCGAGAAAGACATACTATGGCCATCATCACACTCGACCCGAATGCTCCTGAATTTACCCGTCGCTATCCGAATCTCGCAGATCCGCGGCTGGGCGCAAAAACACTGGCCTGCAGCGATGATTTTTTTGCCGAGATGGCGCGCATGCTCAATCCTGAACCCGCTGTCTTCATTCCCGGCAAGTACGATACCAACGGCAAATGGATGGATGGCTGGGAATCCCGTCGCAAACGGGTGAATGGCCATGACTGGTGCATACTGAAACTCGGCCGCGCCGGGATACTCAAAGGTGTCGATATTGACACCAGCCATTTCACTGGTAATTACCCGCCGGCTGCGGCGATTGAAGGCGTATTTCTCGCCAGTGGCGAGCCAGATGCGAACACGGTATGGCAAGAAGTATTACCGTCTGTGAACCTGCAAGGCAACAGCCATCATTACCACGATATTCAGAGCACACAAATATTCAGCCACCTGCGCCTGAACATTTATCCGGATGGCGGCGTCGCTCGTTTGCGCGTGTATGCACAGCCGGTCAACGATTGGGCCAACACCGATCCGCATGCGCTACACGATCTGATCGCGATGGAAAACGGCGGTTATGTAGTAGCGACAAACAACCAGCATTTCGGGCTGGCATCCAATCTGCTGATGCCGGGGCGCGGCGTGAATATGGGCGACGGCTGGGAAACGCGACGCCGGCGCGAGCCTGGCAATGACTGGTGCATCATCGCGCTGGCCCATGCCGGGATCGTGCAAAAAATCGAAGTCGATACCTGCCATTTCAAAGGCAACTATCCCGACAGCTGCTCGATACAGGCAGCGTCGATGGCAGGTGGCACCGACACTTCGCTGATCACGCAATCGATGTTCTGGCCTACGCTATTACCGCAACAAAAACTGCAGATGGATCATCAGCATTATTTTGCAGAAGAGCTGCAATCGTTGGGGGCGATCACGCATATTCGTCTGAATATTTTCCCGGACGGCGGTGTCTCGCGTTTGCGCCTGTTCAGTAAAATCGCCTGATAATTTTCATAAAATTACGCCGCCAACGACATGAAAAAACTTTGTATTTCCCCCCTGACACGGGCGGCGTTTGCGCCGTTTGGCGAAGTCATCATGACGGACGGCGCGCACCATTACCCAATTAATCAGGGCACAACCGAACGTTTTCATGCCCTCGCCTGCGCTGATACGCATAGCGAAAATGGGCAAACTATACTCAGCTTGTTTCGCGCGCAGCCACGTCAGTTACCGCTGCCAATCACCATTATGGAAAGGCACCCGCTCGGCAGTCAGGCCTTCGTGCCGCTGACACAAAATGAGGCAGACGAATATCTGGTGGTGGTCGCACCGGCGGGGGAATTTGATGAAAACAAGATGCAGGCATTTCTGTGCAAAGGCTTGCAAGGCGTGAACTACGCCAAAGGTGTCTGGCATCATCCTTTGATCGCCCTGCATAAAATCAGCGACTTCATCGTCATGGATCGCATCGGCCACGGTCACAACTGCGATGAAATCACGCTGGATGGCAGCTGGGTGCTGGCCTGAGAATTTCACGCACCGCGCATTCAATCAACATTAGTCGCACCCTGCGCTATTCTTTTCGCGCATCAGAGGAAAGGTGCTAACAAAAACGCAGGTAAAAAAATAGCCCGCTAAGAGCGGGCTTAAATCCAAACCTTAGGAGGTGTTGGAGGAGACAGGTGTAACTATATCGCACCGCAACAAATACGCAAACGACTATTTTTGCATATCAAACATTCACAAATCAGATATCTGAAAACGATAACAAATTACCTAGAAGAAATTCCAATCCGGTTTTTTATCGCTTTTATTGAATTTTTCGGCACTCACCGGAAAAAAAGACAAAAAAAACCCGCGACCTTGCGGTTGCGGGTTAAATCCAAACCTTAGGAGGTGTTGGAGGAGACAGGTGCAACTTTACTGCAGTGCAGCAAACATGTCTGCTTTATTTTCGATATATCAATCATCACCGCAAAGAATATCTGCACACCATGCGCTGCGAATGTTCGTTGAAGATGTTTGCTTATTCCGACCGCATGCGGATGAGTGAAACATCAGCACAACACACCCTTCCCCGACTCAGGATCAGTCAGCAGCCTTGGCGTCTGAACGTCTCAGGAGCACTTTGCTTGTTTTTATTCAAATTACACGTCGGTGCTGATGCCCGCCTCTTTGGAATCTGGTATCGTTCTCTCTGATGTGCGTGCTGCAGCCTATGCAGCGACAGACACCTCAAAAAAATAAATTGCGTTCTGCGGCGGCTGACGATTCAGTCCATTTATTTCGATAGCAGCCAGCACTCCAGCGACGCGATCCGGAGACTCGTATGAAACTGATAGATCCTATTGTTCAATTCCAGGCAGAAATTCAACAAATCCGCCGCGATATTCACGCCCACCCCGAGCTGTGTTACGAAGAACACCGCACCGCCAACGTCATCACGCGGCAATTACAACAGTGGGGCATTCCCGTTGTCACAGGTTTAGGCGGCACCGGCGTTCTCGGCATCATTAACAACGGTAGCAGTACGCGGGCGATTGGTTTGCGCGCCGACATGGATGCCTTGCCTATGCAGGAAATCAACAGTTTCGCGCACCGCTCTCAGCACGAAGGGAAAATGCACGCCTGCGGCCATGACGGGCATACCGCGATGCTGCTCGGTGCCGCGCATTATCTGGCGCAGCACCGTAATTTCGATGGCACTGTGTATCTGATTTTCCAACCGGCAGAAGAAGGCGGCGGCGGCGCTTCGGCGATGATCAATGACGGCCTGTTTGAAAAATATCCTATGGAAGCGGTGTTCGGCATGCACAACTGGCCGGGAATTCCCGCTGGCTCGTTCGGAGTGACACCAGGGCCGATGATGGCTTCATCAAATGAATTTTATGTCACGGTCAAAGGCAAAGGCGCACATGCAGCGCAACCGCATAAGGGCATAGATCCGATCATGATCGCGATACAGATTGCGCAAAGCTGGCAAACCATTGTCAGCCGCAATGCCAGCCCGCTGGAATCAGTGGTGCTGTCAGTCACGCAAATTCACGCCGGCAGCGCCACCAATGTGATTCCCGACGATGTGCAATTGGTCGGCACGGTGCGGGCCTTCAGCAACGAAATGATTGATCTGGTTGAACAACGCATGCGCGCCATTGCGACACACACGGCGGCGGCATTCGATGCCGAGATTGATTTTGAATTCCGGCGCAATTATCCGCCACTGATTAACCATCCGGTGGAAACCGCATTTGCAGCAGAAGTACTGCGTTCTGTGGTCGGTAATGAGCGCGTGAATGCGCAGACCGAGCCGACCATGGGCGCGGAAGATTTCGCGTTCATGCTGCAAGCGAAACCGGGCTGCTACGTCTTCATCGGCAACGGCGAAGGTGATCATCGCGATGCCGGTCATGGCCTCGGCCCCTGCAATCTGCATAATCCCAGTTACGATTTCAACGATGATCTGCTGCCTATCGGCGCGACTTACTGGGTCAGGCTGGCAGAAACCTACTTGAAAAAAGCCACCGACGCAGCCATCTGAGACAGCAGACAAGCTACAATTTCAACCTTCATAACCGGACACGATTTCACATGGCAGACGAAAAAGACAATAACGACGTACAACGCAGCCCCTTCCTCGAAGAGAAAGCATTTAAATCCCGCACCGTGCTGGTTTTCGGCACGATCAACGATAAACTCGCGGCCGATGTCAGCAAGCGCCTGATCGCGCTGGCGGCTGAGTCGAAAGACCCGATCACTTTGCTGGTCTCTTCACCAGGCGGTCATGTTGAATCCGGCGACGTGATTCACGACATGGTCAAATTCATCGATGTGCCAGTGAATATGGTGGGTACCGGCTGGGTCGGCAGCGCTGCCGTCAGCGTTTTCCTGTCTGTGCCAAAAGAACGCCGTGTCTGCCTGCCGAACACACGTTTCCTGATTCATCAACCTAGCGGCGGCTGCGGCGGGCAGGCAACAGATATCGCGATTCAGGCGCGCGAAATCGTCAAAGTGCGTGAACGTATCTCGGCATTGATCGCGCGTGAATCCGGTCAGACGCTGGAACGCGTGACGAATGATATCGATCGCGATTACTGGATGAGCGCAGAAGAAGCACTGGAATACGGTCTGATCTCACGCACCATCGTCAAACAAAGCGACATCGCTTAATTGCCGCGCATCTTATTTCTTAGGTTGGCGGGCTTCTCAGGGGGGTAAATATACTCCCCCCAGTATATTTTGAAGCCCTTTAAATATAAGGAGATAAGAGGTAAATACTAAAAAAGCAGGGGGAGTATATGCTCCACCCTGCTTTTTTTACGCTACGGCTGTGCCTGCCAGTACAAGCCCAAGCAACATCAAAACTCTTCCCAGTCTGCTGTGTCGCCGGTTTTTTCAACTGCTTTCGCTGTTCGCTGTGGACTTTGCCTGAGACTGGCTGGCGCAGGTTTGATGGCCGTGCTGTGCACTTCCTTTTTGCCCGGCTTTGCCATCGTCCTTTTTGCCGCATCGGCGGTATTGCGATTGACCAGCAGCGCAGATGCGTTCGGCGCCGCCGTCTGACTCTGATCTAATTTGAACACGCTGACGACACTGCTGAGTTTTTCGGCCTGCCCCTGCAATCCGGCAGCGGCAGCGGCGGCTTCTTCGACCAGCGCCGCATTTTGCTGCGTCAGCGTATCCATATTGGTAATCGCGTCATTGATCTGCGCGATACCAGCACTTTGTTCCTGACCGGCTGCCGTAATCTCACTGATCATGTCGCTGACGCGCCGCACACTGGCCACCACTTCGGTCATCGTGTCGCCCGCCTGATCCACCAGCCGCGTACCTTGTGCGACTTTATCGACAGAATCATTGATCAGCTCTTTGATTTCTTTCGCCGCACTGGCAGACCGTTGCGCCAGATTGCGCACTTCCGACGCGACCACCGCAAAGCCGCGCCCCTGCTCACCGGCGCGCGCCGCTTCCACCGCAGCATTGAGCGCGAGAATATTCGTCTGAAACGCGATGCCATCAATCACGCCGATGATGTCGACGATCTTGCGTGAGGACTCGTTGATCGACCCCATGGTCTGCACCACTTGCGAAACCACGTCGCCGCCTCTTTGCGCCACGGCCGAAGCGGAATCCGATAACTGATTCGCCTGGCGCGCATTGTCTGCATTGTGGTGAATCGTTGAAGTGATTTCTTCCATGGAGGACGCGGTTTCTTCGAGCGAACTCGCCTGACTTTCGGTACGCCCCGACAAATCCAGATTGCCTTGCGCGATTTCTGTCGCAGCAATGGTGATGTGATCCGTTCCCTGCCGCACTTCGCTGACCACCTTCAGCAAGTTGTCGTTCATGTCTTTTAAGGCTTGCAACAACATACCGGTTTCGTCTTTACTGCTGGCTTCAATGTGACTGGTCAGGTCGCCAGACGCAACCGTCTGCGCGACTTTTACCGCATTCATCAGTGGTCGCGATACCAGACGGGCGATCCAGAAAGACAATGCCAACCCCAGTACAACACAGATTGCCAGCGCGACTAAAATCAGCGAGCGAGCCGTTTCATACACCTGCGTGCTATGTTCGTACGCAGCGATGCCGCCGTCAGACTGAATTTTCACCATCTTATCGACATGATCACGCAACAGCGTATTCGCTTTCGATGAGGCCGTGCGTAGCAGGCTGACGGCCTCAGTCTGATTGCCGGCTTTGGCAGCGGCAATCATCTTATCGGTGATCTGCAAATAGCCCGCCATCAGCTTTACATATTCATCGTAATTTGCCTTCTCTGCCGCACTCGTCATCATGCGGCTGTAATCCGCTTCGATCTCGCGCAATCCGCTAATCGCTTCCTTTGTTCTGGTAATGTATTTTTCAACTTCCTCAGGATTTTCGGCAAACACCATTTGCGCCTCTTGCGAACGTATGCGCGAGACACGTTCCTTGATGCCCATCGCCGCTTTGACGCTGGGCATCCAGTTCTCCCCCAGGTCTCTGGCTGCTGTGTTGACCTGCGCAAGTTCAGTCACAGAAAAAATGCCGATGAAAATTGTGATCAACAACAAACAGAGCGAACTGATTAAGAGCTTGACAGATATTTTCAGATCATAAAAAAACGACATAGCTTACTCCGGAAGTAATGTTGATATGGCGCGCAGCAAATGCAGAATGCGTCTGCCGCGATGAATCAGTACAACGGAAAATGCAAGTCAGGTACGACAAGGACTGAAGAACGGCAGACGAACAAAACAACTGTTCGCCTGACACATTGGTGGAGCATATTTGTATTGCGGGACAATTTCATGCGAAGCTCCGGAACAGGATCAGACATCAAAATTGCGACAAATATCGAAAAGACTTTGTGTGAAATTTGGAAGAAGTAACGCTGGAATAAAAAAACCGCGATG
Source organism: Cognatundibacterium rivi (assembly GCF_018139565.1). GTDB lineage: Bacteria > Pseudomonadota > Gammaproteobacteria > Burkholderiales > Burkholderiaceae_D > Undibacterium > Undibacterium rivi. The sequence continues at coordinate 276,646 of NZ_JAGSPK010000001.1, read as the reverse complement.
CGCTCCAGCGCTTTTTCAACACACAGAAAAGAGACTAACTGTTAGTGACTAAAAAAGCAAAAGGGGAAAAGCAACAATGCTTTTCCCCTTTTTCAATTCAGACGACGATTATTGCAAGGTAGTAATAACCTTGACCGTGGAATCGACTGCCGATTTTTCGATATAGCCAATGCCGGTAGGATTAGCCGCAATCGCTTTTTTCACTTCAGCTGCAGACTGGTACTCTTTTGGTGCAGCGGCCTTACCCGTAAACACCAGCTTGGACCAGATCGCTTTCACTTCAGATAAATCTTTACCTGCTACTTTTTTATAGAAGTCGGCGCGTACCGGTGAATTTTCTGGCAGATCAACCGGTGTAAACATCGGGGACTTTCCCAGAAAGAACTGTGATGCCTGTGCTGCCGTCATCGCCGTCGCCGGGTTCGCCGGATTCACGATCACGACGATATCAGAGGCGCACACACTCGCTGCAACAGAGGAAAACGCTGCGGCAAGCATGACTTTTTTCAAAAATGTTGTCATCGCCATCTCCTCAGAATACAAAATCAACTGCAGCAGCAAACACGTTTACCGGACCTTTAAAGCCAGGTTTTGCGTTGATGAATACGCCATTGCCGTTATCTGGAGACATACGATCAAATTGCACTTTTAATGCCGCCGATTTATGGAAGTCCCAGCGTACGCCGATGCTGTTGCTGGTCTGAATCGGGGAAGCGGAAGCCAGTGCATTTGCACCTGCTGTGTAAGCCAGCAAAGGACCGGATGTCGGTGTTCCGGCAACCGTTCTGGCGCTATCCTGTTTTGCTGAAGCATGCACAAAATACGGCAGGAAACTGCCTGTACGGTAACCAAACATGGTGTACCACGAAGTCGTGTCTGCCACAGCCAGACTACCGGATTTACGCTTGCCGTATTCCGCCTGCACAACGACGTTTTTCCAATCCACGCCCAAGCCCAGAGAAGTGAACGACGCTTTAGTATCCTTTACCGCAATCGCATTCGCGGCGCTGGTGTAGCCATATTTATTCAGGCCGCTGACCAGTGTGTTCAGATTGACAGAATTATCAACAGACACGTTTGTATCAACACGACCAAAACGCACCGTGAACGGGCCGTTTTCCAGTGTCACGTTGAAGCTGGAAAGCTTTTTAAATTTCGCTTTGTAACCTGGGCTTTCGTTTTCGGTCACACCGTAAGCCAGTTGCGAAGAAATGTTGGTTTCACCAACGGCAGTCTGGTAAGTCGCATCAACACCATCAATGCTTTCCAGCAAAACCTGAGTGTACATCTCGACTGGTGGACGCAACATCGTGTTGGCATAGCCAACATTGCGATAATCAGAAATCATGTAGACAGGTAAGCCCATGCGGCCAACGCGCACGCTCAACTGATCATTCACTTTGGCTTTGGCAAATGCCCATGCCAGCTCTGCACCAAAATTATCGGTCACGTTTTTACGTACCAGCCCCTGACCAGTAAAAGACAACCAGTCAGTTGCTTTTGCCGTCACCTGAATCCCGAAATTGGAATCCACGCCTGTTTTTGCACCTGTTGTCACACCAGCCAATTGATTCGGGCGCGCAAATTCTGCATCCGATGTATTCGTGCGTGTCAGAGCCGCGGTACCGAAGCCGCTGATCGTTACATTAGAACTGTCGTCAGCCCATGCAGCGGATGCTGCGACTGACATTGCCACTAAGGCAGTTAAAGTTTTTAATTTCATGTTTCCTCCTCGTAATGAAATAATTCTAGCCTTCAGAATTATTTCCACAAAGAAGCAAAAATGATGAAAATTAGCCAATCATCGTACCAATTTAGCGCCAATATTTAATAGAAACATCGAAAATATAGATTTTTTCCCTATGGTGAAGAGCAGTTCAGATGGCTTGAACAGGGATGCTGCAAAATCAAAAAAGCCGATTAGAGCGATATTTCCATTTCACGATTTCTTACAAATCCGTTGCTTATTCTCTACACAGAAAACGAGAAATAAGCCACGGATTTAAAAGTAAAAATACGGAGAGAATGTTGATCAAAAATCAGCGCTGACAGACAAGCTCCAGCTGCGTGCAGGCTGGAAAGTGTATTGATCGAAAGCGACGCCTTTGCTATTGGCTGAGACCGCAGTCACATCCTGTTGATCAAACAGATTATTGATTCCTAATTGTGCCTTGACGTTTTTGACCAATGCGCCAACGGCTTTCCAGCGATAACCTATCGTCAGATCGGTCGTCATGTAAGAAGGCATTTTGTAAGCAGCCGGCTCACCGTCTTTTGCGTATTGCGTGCCGACATTTTTAGCGATCAGCGAACCATACAAGCCATTGGCTTTATACAAGAGCCCCAGCGCACTGGTGCTCTCCGGCGCTTTCGCCACTTGCAAGCCTGTGTCCTTCGCTTTCGCACTGTTGAGCGACGCATTAGCATGCACCGAGAAGCCACTACCGATGTAATACGTAGCCGCTGCCTCGATACCTTTGTAAACAACGCCGCCCTGGTTGTAATACACCAGATCATTACCACTGCCAGTGGAGGCAATCTTATTGTCAAAGTCGATGTAGTAAATGTCGGCATCCAGCGTCAGATTACGCGACTGATGCACCGTACCCAGCTGATAATTCGTTGAGGTCTGCGCTTTCGGCGTGCTCAGGTTTGGGTTGTTCACATAAAACATGGACAGATCCGGCACCAGAAAACCTTTGGCGATCTGCGCATATGCAGACCATTCTTTATTCACGCTGTAATTCGCGGTCAGGAATGGCAAGGTTGAGGTGTAAGTTTGCTCTGCAGTCGTTGCAATCCGTGTGCCCTGATTCACAGGGGCATCGATTTCGCGTTTGAAATGCATGTATTTCACACCCGGTGTGATCGTTAAATCTGGTGCGGCATTCCATTCAAATTCAACGAAGGACTGATACTGCTTCCACGAAGAACGCTGTTCGTAAGACACGCTTTTCGGTGCAGTTGATTCTTTAGGATTGGGCAAGCCCAGAGTCCAGTCCAGATCATAAGTATGGCGGTTGGTATTGGAACTTTCCAGCCAGACACCGGCACGCAATAAACCCGCATCAAATTGATTAGTGGCTTTGAAAATATCGCCGTTCACACGATACGCATTGAGCTTGTTGTAACCCGGAACATTCTTATTTCCAGTAGCACCGGCTTTAGTGCCATTAGCGGTTGCACCGCTGGCATCCTGACCGGAATAGGTATCGTTGTTATACGAATAGGTGTAGAGCGTATTGTCGATATTCCAGCCAGCGAACTTCGATTGCAAACGGATATAGTCAAAATCCGTGGTTTTGTAGTTGAAGTTATAGCCGTAATAATTCTGGCTCGTAGGATCATTGTTCAGAGCATAGTTTTTACCAAACTGAGCAACCTGATTCAACGTCACTCCCGCTTTATCCGGGACATAGCTATTGATCTTGTTATAGGTGGAAAACACTGTCAGCACAGTATCCTGACCAAGATTACGCTGGAATTTAAACTGGTAATTATCTTCGGTAACGCTGCTGTAAGTCAGATAACCATCGGATGTCAGACGCGAGGCATTAAACATCATCTGCGCATTGCCAAAGTTCGACAACAAACCGCTGTCAACCTGCGCACCATACATGCGGGTATTCCATGAGCCAAACGTCGAATATGGGGTGAAATTAAAATCTGACGCTAATTCTTTAGAGAACAAATTGATAGAGCCACCAAACGTCGCTTGCCCCAGATTGCTGGCATTGCCCGGGCCGCGCTCAATCACCATGCCGCCGATGATACGTGCCGGGAAATAAGACGTTGAATGATGCGTAGGATTATTCGTATCACCGAAAGGGACACCGTCATACGTCATGTTGTATTCGCCATCCTGAAAACCACGTAACGTGACTTTGGATTCGGCAAGACCGGGACCATTCGCAGACACGCCGGAACCCACACTCGGCGCAATCCGCGCAACGGCATTGAAATCAGCCAGATCGGTCACCGATTGTTCAATAAACGTCGCCGTAATAATCGATTGTGGCTGCGTCGCCTTCAGTGAGCTTTGTACCGGAGCACGATTACCGACACTCGAACCACTGATCACAACCCGTGATTTGATCGCTTCCGCATCCAGCGCTGAATCAGATTCAACTGTGCTTTCAGTTTTAGGCACTGACTGCGCCTGAGCGTGGTGCGCAACCATCAGCGTGATGGCGAACACAACCTGTGCTGAGATCAGCTTGCGTGTCAATTGTTGTTGGGATTGTTGCTGAATTCGTTGCGTAATTTGTTGCGTAATTTGTTGCTTGTGCCGGGACATCATCTTGCCTTCCATTGAACTTGGTGGGTAGAAAACTCACAAGTCTAGGCAGGCGGTATGACATCAGGATGAATTTACCTGACAGTCCGATGACATGACAACAGAATGACGGCATCCGCGGGGTTTGTATCCCATCCTTTCAGGATACCATCTTGACTGAAACACGGAACGTGCGTGTTACGGAACAGATACGCACTGGGTCTTCTTGCCTTGAGTACGGCATTCGATCATTAGCTTACCGTTCTTATTCCATGCCTGCATTTTCCAGGATTGCAGCTCACGTTCCATCACCATGAAACCAACGTCGTTGGAATTACTGAAATGCGCAATTTCTGCTGCGGCATACGGCGTGGTTCCCGCTGGTAAAACCGCAGGCAGCGGCGAATCAAGTGAGGAACCGCCATTGCCTGAAACAAACTGCACCGGATGATCAGTGTTAAATGTCAGCGCCTCGAATAAATGGACATGGCCGGCCAGTGTCGCCTGCACTTTGGAAGGAAACAGGCGCGTCGGATTAATATCATTCATCACGCCCTGTAAGGCGGCATTTCCCGGCCAGATCGTTAATCCACCCTCTTTATTCCGTCCAGCACCCAGACCAAGAATAGGATGATGATTGATGAAAATATTAAAGTCGGCTGCATCAGACAACTGATTCACTATTTTGAATTGCTCCATGTAAACCTGATACGGCACATCATTTTTGCCTAGCGCTTTGTTCGGCACTTTCGACGAATCAAACACGATCAGTTGCGCCGCTTCTTGCCCGACACGGCCTAAGGGTACCGCGTAAGGCGAGCTGTAATCTCCGCTCGCATCATCGCGTTCGGCATTACAATCACGTCCGCTTTGCAGAGGGCGGGGATCAAGGAAGCGCCACCAGCCTTGTCCGGCACGGGTGCAGGTTTCATGGTTGCCGCGCACCATGACCCACGGTGCGACTTTCAATAATGCCTGTGCCGGGTCAAAAAAATCCGCTTTCCAGGTATCCCAGCCATAACCCCAAGGGCTGCCTGCACAGTCATTATTCCCTTCCGGACAGGCATTCTCGCGGTAATGATAATCACCGACATGAATCACCAGATCGGGCTTTGTTTTGGCGGCAGCTTCCACCATTGATCGGAAGGCCCATTTCTCGCTGTCGCTGCAAGACTGAAAATAGTGATCAGCCAGCTTCAGCCGACAACCAGTATCTCCGATCACGACAATTTTTTTTGCGACCGGCTGCGGCAATGGCAACTCGCGACCGCTAACGCTGGCAGACTTGGTGGCTGGCGATAATGTCGCCTCGCAAGTCAGCACTGGAAATGCGGATGGTTTAGAGTCATTCGCACTACTCGCGGTCTTGCGCTGTGAGATAGTCCCGGCGGGAGCCCGCGCAGTCATCATTTGCGCTTGACCATCTTGCATCAACACCGGGCAAACAGTATCCGTGGTCACCACACGTGCCACGGCTTGTCCCTGTTCACCAAGTACAGTCCACGCTTGTTGCAGGCCATCTTGTTGCGCAGACAGTTGGGGGGGCGTACTACAAGCGGATAAAGTCAACACCGTGGCGACCGGCAACAGCAGCACTGACGACATGACAGAACGAATTGAACAGGTAGTCATTTTTCCTCACACTATTTTTAATCTGGAGCCATGCTAAGCAATGGATGTGTCGGCAATATGAATTGCTTTTTCTGGGCGCAACAACTATTTATTTCACCCCGACTGCCTTATACGCGAGGCGTTTGAAATCAAATGAAAACGGATGCCAGAAGCTCATTAATCTTTGCGTCATCAGTATCCCTGCAATATTGTGGCGCGGGTTTATCCACCAATGAGTACCTGCAATACCACCCCATTCAAATTCACTTTCCGAACCGACCGGGTCGATGGATGATGGCAGCAAGGTCACCGCGCCACCGAATCCAAAACCCTTGCCCGGCACATCACCGACACCCGGAAAAGCTATGCCTGCGCCCGCTGGTAACTGATTCTGCATCATCAGATGCAGCGTTTCCGGCTTCAATAAATGATCGCCATCTGGCATAAAACTGCGCATCAGCGCCAGCATATCGTGCATGCTAGATACCAACCCACCGCCACCGGACAAACGCGGCACCGGTTTGGTAAATGCGCCGGGATACGGCGACTTATCCAGCCGGCGCAAACCGCGCTGCAACACATTCGCCGGATCGGCACCACCGTAATAAGCAGTCAGTCGATTCAGTTTATTTTCCGAAACATAGAAACTGGTGTCATCCATCCCCAGCGGATTGAGTATCCGCAAACGCAGGAACTGATCAAAATTTCTGCCACTAACGACCTCGACCACGCGCGACAACACGTCGGTGGCAATTGAATATTGCCAGGCTTCACCGGGGTGAAAACTCAGCGGCAATTCTTCCAGAATATCGATCATTTCCGCCAACGTCTCGAAAGCATTCAACACTTTGCGTTCGTTATAGGCTTTGTACATCAGGCTGCCATGATCGAGCAATCCGTAACTCAAACCAGACGTGTGATTCAGCAAATGACGGATAGTGATCGATGAACGTGCCGGTTCGGTATCGTCAAGGCTGCTCGCTCCGGCTCTCAACACGCGACGCTTGCCCAATTGCGGCAAATAATTTTCAAGCGGATCATCGAGAGCGATTTTGCCGTCCTCGATTAACAACATGATGGCCATTGATGTGATCAGCTTGGTATTCGAAAAAACCCGGAACAAATGATCACCGCGCAGAGGAATCTGGTTCTCGATGTCCGCCCAACCGGCATGGTGTTCGTGCACCAGATCACGCCCCACCAGCACTGCTGTTGATACCCCCGCCAGTATCTGACGGTCCACATATTGCTGCATTGTTGAATTTACTTCACCGAAATCGTAAGCCATATCGTTTATGATGATTTTTCTGTTTTATGTATTTTGTTCAGTGGCACTTGCGAGTGGTTATGCAAAGTGCTTTATCGTCGAACCGCCATCTTACTACTCAACACTATGCCTATCTCATCTCCACGCGAATTTCTGAATTCCCTGTATCAGGCAGCGGTCGATGCCGTCAGCGCAGAAAAATGTCTGCCTGCTTTTTTGCCGGAACCACCACGGCATGGCCGTACCATCGTGATCGGCGCAGGCAAAGGCGCGGCAGCGATGGCACACACGGTTGAGCAACACTGGAAAGGCGAATTATCAGGGCTGGTCGTGACGCGTTATGGTCACGGTGTCGCGTGCAAGAAAATTGAGGTCATCGAAGCGGCCCATCCTGTCCCTGATATCGCTGGACAGCAAGCAGCGGCGCGGATTTTAGACCTGGTGCAAGGGCTGACGAAAGATGATCTGGTGCTGTGCCTGATTTCCGGCGGAGGCTCTGCTTTACTCGCTCTTCCGGCCGAAGGCATCACGCTGGAGCAAAAACAAGCGATCAACAAAGCGCTGCTGAAAAGCGGTGCCGCCATCAGTGAAATGAATTGCGTGCGCAAACATCTGTCTGCCATCAAAGGCGGCAGACTGGGGTTGGCCTGTGCACCCGCAAGAGTGATCACTCTGATGATTTCGGATGTGCCCGGCGATGACGCCAGTATTATCGCCAGCGGCCCGACGCTACCGGATGACACGACCTGCGCCGACGCCCTCGCAATTTTGCAAAAATATGCGATTGCGATTCCTGACAATATCGCAGCGCATCTGCAGTCGAGGCATGGTGAAACGCCAAAATCCGGCGACCCGCGCTTTGCCCGCCACGAACACCACATCATCGCTACTGCCCAGCATGCGCTGGATGCTGCAGCGTATCAGGCCAGAACCATGGGTGTTGCTGCCCACATATTATCGGATGGCATTGAAGGCGAAGCGCGCGATATCGGCCTCATGCATGCAGCGCTGGCATTGCAGGTCGCCCGTAAAAGCCAGCCGTTCCCCAAACCTTGCGTCATTTTGTCCGGCGGCGAGACCACGGTAACGGTACGCGGCAATGGTCGCGGTGGCCGTAACGCAGAATTTTTACTGAGTCTGGCCGCGACGCTCAACGGTCATCCCGGCATTTACGCACTGGCCTGTGACACTGATGGTATTGATGGCTCGGAAGACAACGCCGGCGCCTACTATGAACCGGCATCTGCGCAGCGGGCAATAGCGCTCAATTTATCGCCAAAGCACATGCTGGAAAACAATGACGGCTATGGTTATTTTTCGGCGCTGGGCGATTTGATCGTCAGCGGGCCAACACGCACGAATGTCAATGATTTCAGAGTAATTTTGGTTTTGTGAATGGGGCAGTCGCATTTATAATGTCGGCCGAATACTCAACATGCGGTTTTCATGATAATTCCTGCACAACAAGCCTCTTAATCTGAGGGCATTGTTCTTGCTTAAAAAGAGTATTCATGAAGCATTCCTGATGTAGCAAATGGCGCAGAGGATGGTAAATCAATAACGACGTGCTATTGATGACAATACGACATCTGCTGGTCTCGTCATCCATCATTCGTGCAGGATTTATAAAAACTATGTCCATGTTCACCAGCGCCCCAACCGTTTTTTCCATAGAAAGGTCATTGTGACTTCTATCGCAGCACCGCTATCGTCGAGATTAGCACTGTCTGATATCTGTAAAAGCTATCCTTCGGTCGTCGCCAACGATCATATTAATCTCAGCGTTGCTCCCGGCGAAATCCATGCGGTACTGGGCGAGAACGGTGCAGGCAAATCAACACTGATGAAAATCATTTTCGGCGCTGTCAAACCAGACTCTGGCACGGTGCTGTGGAATGGTCAGGAAGTAAAAATAGCAACGCCGCAAGATGCACGTAAACTCGGCATCTCGATGGTGTTTCAGCATTTCTCCCTGTTTGATACGTTAACCGTGACAGAGAATATCGCGCTCGGGCTTGATGCCGCGACGGATATGGCGCAACTGGCAGAGCAAATCCGTCAGACTGGTGAAAATTACGGACTGGAGCTGGAACCACAACGGCATGTTCACACTTTATCGGTCGGTGAACGTCAGCGTGTGGAAATTGTGCGTGCCCTGCTGACACACCCGCAGTTATTGATTCTGGATGAACCAACTTCAGTGCTGACGCCGCAAGCGGTACAGAAATTATTTGTCACCCTGCGCAAAATTGCAGCAGAAGGTTGCAGCATTTTATATATCAGCCATAAGCTCGATGAAATCCGTGAACTGTGTCATTCGGCGACCGTCATGCGCATGGGCAAAGTCACCGGCCATTGCGATCCACGCGAGGAAACCGCAGCCAGCCTGTCGCGTATGATGATCGGTGACGCTGTCCTGCATCACCCGCATGATGCAAGTATACAAAAAGGACCGTTGCGACTGCAGATCGAGCGGCTCAGCCTGCCGAAAGCGCATGCATTTGCGACGGCATTAGAACAAATTGATCTGAGCTTGTTTGGTGGTGAAATCGTTGGTATCGCCGGGGTTTCCGGTAATGGTCAGCAGGAATTGCTGGCAGCCTTGTCCGGTGAAGACCGCCGCCCGGCGGCGCAGATGATACAACTCAAAGGCAAGGCTGTTGGCCGCTACGGCCCGGAAGCACGGCGCGAACTGGGACAAAGTCTGGTGCCGGAAGAACGCCTGGGACGTGGCGCAGTACCTGAGCTCAGCCTGACCGACAACATGCTGTTGTCGCAGCAAAAAGCGCCATTTGTACGCCACGGCATGATCAATTTTAAACATACTATACAAGCTGCCAGCGACATCATCGCCCGCTTTCGCGTGAAAACCTCAGGGCCTGCGGCAGCTGCACGCAGTTTATCCGGTGGGAATTTGCAGAAATTTATTGTCGGTCGCGAAATCATGCGTCACCCCGATGTGTTTATCGTGGCACAGCCCACGTGGGGTGTGGATGTCGGCGCTGCCGCTCAGATTCACGGAGAAATCCGTCAGCTGAAACAGGCAGGCTGCGCGGTACTGGTAATTTCCGAAGAATTAGATGAATTATTTGATTTGTGCGATCGCATGTATGTGATTGCCAAAGGGCGCTTGTCACCCTCAGTGGCAACGGCAGACGCCAGCAGAGAACAGATAGGATTATGGATGAGTGGTTTATGGGAAGATCCGGTGACAGCGATGCAAGAGGCCGGTCATGTTTAAACTGGAATTACGTCCGGCCTCATCACGGGTGATGGCTTATTTTTCACCAGTATTCGCCCTGTTGTTGACGGTCTTTTTTGGTGGTCTGCTGTTTCTCGCACTTGGTAAAAATCCGCTGACTGCGTTGCAGGTATTTTTGCTGGAACCTTTACGTAACGCTTCAACCATCGCCGATTTATTACTGAAAACTACGCCACTGGTGCTGTGCGCGCTTGGACTGTCGGTCTGCTACCGAGCAAATATCTGGAACATCGGTGCCGAGGGTCAGTTGATCGCTGGCGGCCTGGCCGCTGGCGCCACCATACTTTTTTTCGATCAGGGCACGCCTGGCATGTCGAATATTTCGGGCGGTCTGGTGTTGTTACTGGCAACGCTGGCGGGTATTGCCGGTGGCGCCGCATGGGCTTCAGTCACGGCTTTATTACGTGATCGTTTTAACGCCAATGAAATTCTGGTATCGCTGATGCTGACGTATATCGCCCAGTTATTGCTGATGTATGCCGTCAATGGCCCGCTGAAAGATCCGAATGGGATGAACTTTCCGCAATCAAAAGTTTTTTCCAGCGAATTTCTGTTACCGCATATCTTCCACGGCAGCCGGCTGCATATCGGCTTTCTGGTGATGCTGGCCGCCAGCGGTGGCATGGCGCTTTTTATCTATCGCAGTTTCGCCGGTTTTCGCTTGACCGTCGGCGGTCTGGCGCCGCTGGCTGCACGCTACGCAGGTTTTTCCAGTCGCAAAGCGTTATGGACTTCATTGTTGATTTCTGGCGGCTTCGCGGGCATGGCTGGCGCATTTGAAGTCGCGGGACCTATCGGTCAGGTGCTGCCGTCGATTTCGCCCGGATATGGCTTTGCCGCCATTATCGTTGCCTTTATCGGTCGCTTAAATCCTATCGGCACCATTTTCGGCGGACTGGTGCTGTCTCTGTTTTACCTTGGTGGCGAAATGGCGCAGTCGCGTCTCGGTCTGCCTTCGGCGATTACCGGCTTGTTTCAAGGCATGCTGTTATTCATGTTGCTGGCCTGTGACACCTTAATCAATTACCGCCTGCGCTGGAAGAAATAAGCATGGAAAATTTTGCTGCTCTGATTGCTGCGTCAATCAATTCTGGTACGCCGCTGTTGATCGCGGCCTTGGGTTTGCTGATCAATGAACGTGCAGGTGTGCTCAATCTTGGTGCCGAAGGCATGATGCTGGTCGCGGCGATTGTCGGCTTTGCGGTGGCTCATCAGACCAATGTTCCTGCTCTTGGTTTTGTCGCAGGAGCGCTCGCAGGAATGCTGATGTCCAGCCTGTTTGCATGGCTGACACTGGTACTGACCACCAATCAGGTGGCGACGGGTCTGGCATTATCGATTTTTGGTGCAGGACTATCGGCGTTTATCGGGCAATCTTTCGTCGGTCAATCCTTACCGGCAGGCGCGCATGGCATCCCGTTTTTATCGGAATTGCCGTTTCTGGGTAAGGCGTTCTTTGACCAACACTGGGTGGTGTATTTCAGCCTGTTGTTATGTGCCGGCATCATCTGGTTCTTATATCGCACCCGCGCCGGGCTGGTGTTGCGCGCGGTTGGTGAATCGCCGGAATCGGCTCATGCTCTCGGTTATCCCGTCAGAAAAATCCGCTATGGTGCGCTGTTATTCAGTGGTGCCTGCTGCGGTATCGCTGGTGCCTATCTGTCGGTCGTCTACACACCGATGTGGGTGGAAGGTCTGGTCGCTGGACGCGGCTGGATTGCCCTTGCACTGACCACATTCGCAACCTGGCGTCCGGCACGCGTCTTGCTGGGTTCCTTATTGTTTGGCAGTGTGACTATCCTGCAGTTTCATTTTCAGGCCATCGGTATCGCGATCCCTTCACAAATTTTATCGATGCTGCCGTATGCAGCCACGATACTTGTGTTGGTACTGATTTCGCGCAATCCGGACTGGATACGCCTGAATATGCCTGCATCGCTGGGAAAACCTTTCCGCCCATGAACCGGGCAGATGGATCACGCTGTACCGTTTTCTGAAAACCTTATTTTTTGTTCACCGAAGGAAGCTCATTATGATAATTTCCCGTAGAAAAACACTGGTGGCAGCAATGTCACTGGCCGTCTTTGGCCTTGCTGCTTGCGGTAAAAAAGAAGAAGCAAAACCTGAAGCCGCGCCAGCGAGCACGGTTGCCGCAACAGCAGCGGCTGAGCCTTTAAAAGTCGGCTTCATCTATGTTGGCCCGGTCGGCGACGCAGGCTGGACATATGCGCACGATGCAGCACGCAAACAGGTCGAAGCAAAATTCGGCGACAAAGTGAAAACCACGTTTGTCGAAAACGTACCGGAAAGTGCTGCTGACGCTGAACGCGTGATTCGCGATCTGGCGACTCAAGGTAACAAAGTGATTTTCGGCACCACTTTCGGTTACATGGAAGCGATGCTGAAAGTGGCGAAAGATTTTCCTGATGTAAAATTTGAACACGCAACGGGCTACAAAACCGCAGACAATCTGGCGCAATACGACGTCCGCACGTATGAAGGCGCTTATCTGGCGGGTATCGCTGCCGGTAAATTGAGTAAATCCGGCAAACTGGGCGTGGTCGCTTCTGTACCAATTCCAGAAGTGCTGCGTAACATCAACGCATTTACGCTCGGTGCACGTGCCGTGAATCCTAAAGCAACGACCAAGGTTGTGTGGGTTAACAAATGGTTTGATCCGGGCAAAGAACGCGAAGCAGCAACGACACTGGTTGGTCAGGGTGTTGATGTACTGATGCAAAACACGGATTCTGCAGCAGTTGTACAGACAGCCGAAGAAAAAGGCGTGGTGGCTTTCGGTTGGGATAGCGACATGACTAAATTCGGTCCGAAAGCGCATGCTGCAGCGTCGGTGATCGACTGGAGCGGCTACTACATCAAACGCGTTGGCGAAGCGATGGAAGGCAAATGGAAATCAGAAACCACCTGGTGGGGTCTGAAAGAAAACATGATAGACCTGAAAGCATTCAACGCGAATTTATCCGATGATGTGAAAAAACTCATCGCTGAAAAACGTCAGGGTGTAATTGATGGCACAGCGCCAATCTGGAAAGGTCCGATCAAAGACAACACAGGCAAAGAAGTGCTGGGTAAAGATGTCGTTGCTGACGACAAATTCCTGCATGAAATTAAATTCTATGTTGAAGGCGTGGATGGCAAAGTACCAGGCTGATCTGCTTCCGCTCACATAGTTAAAAAAAACGTCGCCCGGTAGCACACCAGGCGACGTTTTTTTATCTGTGCCCGGTCTCAGGCATAGACTTCGCCAGCGGCCTCGGCCACTATACGACGCAGCCATTGCACCTCAGTTGCCGCATGTACCCGCTCGTGCCATAACATGAAGAACTGCATCTTCGGCATCGCAATCGGCATCGCTAATATTTCTATCGGCCAGTCTTTCGCACACTGAACGGCAAAACTGCGACTGGTAGTGAAAATCAAATCCGTTTTCGACAAAATATACGGCACCATGCCGAAATACGGTATCGTCATCTGTATCTTACGTTTCAGCCCCTGTTCTGCTAGGGCGGTATCGATAATGCTGCGATGTCCCACCATGTAAGGCGTTGGTGCCAGATGTGCCATTTCGAGATAGTATTTCAGCGACAATCCTTTGCTGACCACAGGATGCTTGCGATTCACCATGCAAACGACATCGTCTTCAAACAACTGTGCAATATGCAAATGCGGTGGTAAATCCGGCCAGTTACCGATCACGCAATCCAGTTCGCCGCTTTCCAGCGCGGCGGCATAATCAAAACCGGCATTCAGTGCATGCACAACCAGAACCGCGTTGGGCGCGAGTTCCCGCACTTTTTCCATGACCAGAGGAATCAGTAAAACACTGAGGTAATCGGGCGCACCAAGATGAAATACCCGTGCGCTGGTCGCCGCGACAAATGCCGGTGGCGGGCTGGCGATACTTTCCAGCAAACTCAGCCCTCGCCCTGCCAGCACCAGTAACTCCTGCCCGCGTTCAGTCGGCGTCATGCCGTTTTTACCGCGGACCAGAATTGCGTCACCAGTGATATCGCGTAAGCGTTTCAGCATGTTACTGATGGCAGGTTGAGATTGCCCCAGCTTCATTGCAGTACGCGTGACGCTGCGTTCACTCAGCAAGGTATGCAGCACCCGCAGCAGATTCGCATCAAGCTGATCGACCGGACGCGCACTCATGCCGGTAACTCCGCCAGCACTTTGCCATCAACAAACACTTTCATTTCACCCGGAGCAAACTGGGTCCAGATTTCGTCGCTGGTCAGTGGTTCAGTAACGATCACCGCCACTCTGTCATCCGGTGTGGTGACTTCTGCAAAATCGACTGTCACCTGTTCATCAGATAAATTCGCGGTCGTGAACGGATACTGCCGGATGATGTAATGTAATTTGGTCGAACAGTGGGTGAATAAGGCCTCACCATTCGACAGCATCATATTGAATGTGCCGTAAGCGGCGATTTCGCTGACAATGCCGCGCAGAAAAGAAGTCAGCTCGGACAATGCAGGCAAGGTTCGCCCGAACCGCTGACGCATTTGCTGCAGAATGTAGCAAAAAGCGCGTTCGCTATCCGTCGTTCCTACCGGTAAAAAACTGCCGTCGAGTTCGGGCGCAAATGCTTTCAGGTCGCCATTATGGGCAAATACCCAGTAACGTCCCCAGCATTCACGTACAAACGGATGGCAGTTTTCCAGCATGACTTCACCTTGTGTCGCCTTACGGATATGCGCAATCACATTTTTTGACTGTATCGGTAAGCGCTTGATCAGATCAGCCACCGGTGAGCTGACTGCGGGCTGATGATCGACAAAATGACGTACGCCATTGCCCTCAAAAAAAGCGATACCCCAGCCATCTTTATGCTCATCGGTACGCCCGCCACGCGTTGCAAATCCCGTGAAACTGAACACGATGTCGGTCGGGGTATTGCAGTTCATTCCTAGTAATTGACACATGATGCAAACAGAAAAATTCGGTATCCGCACACCTTAACATAGGCGAACTTGTTTATGCCTTTCAGCTCGCGTTGTTCAGATGAAGAATTTTGTGTCAGGAAAGCCAGATAAGTACCTCAATCAATAAAACTGCCTACCATCGCACTTCTGCGAAACGCTCCGCCAGAAAATCAAGTAACGCCCTTACCGCTGGCGATAAATGTTTGCGCGACGGATATAACGCATAAATAGACATGTCGGGCAATTGCCATTCGGGCAGCACAACTTGCAGAGTTCCGTTTTCCAGATGCGGTTTCGCTAAATACACAGGTTGCAGGGCAATGCCGCCGCCAGCCTGTGCGGCGCGTAACAATGCGGTTGCTTCGTTGGCGCTGAAATAGCTGCTGATTCTGACAGACACCTGCTCTTTCCCACGACTGAGAGTCCACACACTTTTACCAAAATTGGCATAACTGAGGCCACGGTGAGCCGCCAGATCGGCTGGAGTCTGTGGTATACCGTGAACAAGAAGATACGCGGGAGACGCGACCAACACGGAAGAGCAAGGCGCCAGCACCCGCCCTATCAGGCTGGGGTCAGGTTCGGCGCTGATGCGGATCGCCAGATCGATGCGGGCATCGACCAGATTTAATGCTCCCTCGCTGATGTTCAGATCAATTTTGAGCTGCGGATAACGTTTCAAGAAATCCACAATCGCTGCCGCGATCTGCGCATAGGCAAATGACATGCTGCAAGTGATGCGCAACTGCCCCCGCAATTCGCCATCGTGGCTACCGGTTTCTTCTTCCATGTTTTCCATCAGCGCCATCATTTGCTCACTGCGCCGCAAGCAGTTTTCACCTGCATCGGTCAGCGTCACGCGTCGCGTCGTTCGTTGCAGCAGACGTGCGCCCAGCCATTGTTCAAGTTCACTGACATAGCGCGTGACCATCGCACGTGACATATCAAGCTTGTCAGCCGTCGCCGTAAAACTGCCACTCTTTGCCACCTCGGTAAATACTTGCATTGCAATCAGCCTATCCATCATTCGCTCACTTTATGAAACAGTTATGTGCACTTTATCGTATTTATCTGTACAAATACTGAAACTATAGTTACTACCTGTGCTGCCAGACAGCTTTTTTATACTCAACAGGAGTTCATCATGATCCGCACTTCCCTGATCGCCGCGTCTCTCGCCATCGCATTTACCTCCGCACAGGCGGCACAACCGCTGCAAGTGAAGGTATACAACGCTGATGGCAATAGTTTTAACGTTAATTCCACGCTGGTGTATGGCGAGAAAGACGCAATGGTCATCGACGCCGGATTCACCCGCGCAGATGCACTGCGTATTGCCGCCAATGTGCTCGACAGTGGAAAACAATTGACGACCATCTATGTCAGTCAGGCTGATCCTGATTACTACTTTGGTGTGGAAACATTGAAAGAAATCTTTCCGCAAGCGGATGTCGTAACGACCCCGGCTGTGCTGGAAAAACTGATGCCAAAACTGGCCGGTAAAGTCGCATTCTGGGGACCTAAAATGGGAGCAAATGCACCGCACAAGCCGGTGGTGCCGCGTGCGTTAGCTGGTAATACGCTGACGCTGGAAGGGCAGACGATTGAAATTCGTGGCACACAGGGCGTGCTCGCGCACCGCCCTTATACCTGGATTCCATCCATCAAAGCCATCGTTGGTAATATCGGTGTGTTTGGTCAGATGCACGTCTGGACGGCAGACACCCAAACCGCAGCAGAGCGTGCCGCCTGGGTCGCACAATTGGATGAAATGGCAGCGCTGAAACCTGAAATAGTCGTTCCCAGCCACATGCAATCAGGCACAAAATTCGATATCAGCAACATCACGTTCACAAAAGATTACCTGCAAACGTTTGAAAAAAAACTCGCTGTCAGCAACAACAGTGCAGAGTTGATCAATGCAATGAAGCAGGCCTACCCGCAGATCAGCGCTGGTAGTATGTCGCTGGACATCGGCGCTAAAGTCAACAAAGGCGAAATGAAGTGGTAAGGAGAACGCAGCATGAAAACGACGGTCACCTATTTGTTTGATCCTTTGTGCGGCTGGTGTTACGGTGCTGCGCCAATGATAGGAAAACTGAGCGGACACAGTGATATCACGCTGGTGCTGGCACCATCCGGCCTGTTTTCGGACAGCGGCGGGCGTGTGATGGATGCCGCATTTGCTGAATACGCATGGTCAAATGATCAGCGCATCGAAAAACTCACAGGACAACGTTTTACTCCGGAATACCGCTCGCACATTCTGGGTAAGCCAGGCGGCCGGTTCGATTCGGCAGCAACAACGATGGCGCTCAGTGCGGTTGCGATGAGCGCACCGGAAAGGGAACTCGACGCGCTCAGGCTGGTACAGGAAGCCCGTTATCTGTACGCTCAGGACACCTGCGATTGGTCGGTCGTGGCCACTGTTTTACGCAATAACAATTTCAATCGCGCGGCAGATAGTCTGGCATCTCCCGATGATGCCCTGCGCGACCGTCACCGGACGCGCATCCGTAACGCACAGGAAATGATGCACCGTTTCGGCGTGCAAGGAGTACCTGCGTTGATTATCAGCGATGAACAGGGAAGCCGTCTGCTCAGAAGTAATGCGCTCGACACCAGCTTTGATACCCTGCTCAGCGACATTGCGGCAGCGTGACAATGCCATTCCTATCATCACCATAAAAAAAGCTGACCGTTTGGTCAGCTTTTTTAACGTCGTATCAGCACAAATTGCCCCGACACAGTGATTACTGAGCCTCTTCCCTTAACGATTGCCGATCTACTTTCCTATACAAAAACGCGAGAAAATCACGCCGAGTAAATCGTCCGACGTGAATTCACCGGTAATGCTGTTGAGACGGTCTTGCGTCAGGCGTAGTTCTTCGGCAAATAAATCGAGTGACTGATCATTTTGCGCGGCGTATTCAGCTGCATTTTGCAGATGTTCGTTGGCTTGTTTCAACGCAATCAGATGCCGTTCACGAGCCAAATATAAAGATTCTCCGGTTTGCTGCCAGCCCGCGATACGCAATAACTCCTTGCGCAACAGATCGATGCCGACATGCTCGGAGGCGGACAGATAAATATGCGTCGCGTCTTCCATAGAATCAACGCTGGCATGATGACCGGAGAGATCGATTTTGTTCCAGACGCGAATCACCGGAACACCATCAGGAAAGCGGGCAACGATGGCTTCGTCAGCGCGCGTCGGGCCACGGCTGGCATCGAGTAAATGCAAAATCACATCGGCCTTTTCAACCTCGGCCCAGGTGCGCTCAATACCAATACGCTCAACGGTATCAATCGCATTCACGATGCCACCCGGCTCAGTATCGTCATGTTCATGACGTATGCCTGCGGTATCGATAATATTCAGCGGTATGCCTTCGATATGAATGGTTTCCGTCACTTTATCGCGTGTCGTACCGGCGATCGGTGTGACAATGGCCACATCATCACCCGCCAGCGAATTCAGTAAAGACGATTTACCGACATTGGGCTGACCAGCCAGCACCACATTCAAGCCCTGACGCAGTAAAGCGCCCTGTGCTGCCTGCTCGAACACTTTTTGTAACGCAGTCTGTATCTGCGATAGCTGACCCCGCGCATTCGACTTTTCGAGAAAATCGATTTCTTCCTCAGGAAAATCCAGTGTCGCTTCGACCAGCATACGCAGATGGACGACCTTCTCCACCAGAGCACAAATCACTTTAGAAAATGCGCCGGACAAAGATTGCGAAGCCGATTTTGCGGCAGCTTCGGTCGATGCTTCGATCAGATCGGAAACCGCCTCTGCCTGCGCCAGATCGAGTTTGTCATTCAAAAAAGCGCGTTGTGTGAATTCACCCGGCTCTGCCAAGCGCAGACCAGATTCTTTACCAGCTTCCAGACAGCGACTCAGTAACATTTGCATGACGACCGGGCCGCCATGACCTTGCAACTCAATCACGTCTTCGCCGGTATACGAATGCGGCGCTTTAAAATATAAGGCGATGCCCTGATCGATGACCGTGCCATCGGCTTGTGTGAAAGGCAGATAGGTTGCGTGACGGGGCTTTAACTGTGTGCTGCCAAACAGCGCTGTCATCACGGCAGCCAGATTTTTACCGGAAATCCGCACGACTCCGATGCCTCCGCGTCCGGGGGCAGTGGCAATGGCGGCGATGGGAATAGGATCGTAAGTCATGTTGAAATTCTATCTGTGCTTGCACTCATTAAGTGCAGAATTGTCTGAATAGCTGTGACTGAAATGCGACAGGCTGGCGGTACGTCTTGCCGCCTGAACATTGTTGCAGCGATAAAAAAAGCCCGCGCAACGCGGGCTTTTTTCTGGTGTGACGTTAAGCCTTGTGCTCAGGTGGAATCAATTTATTGTTGATCACCCATTGCTGACCTATCGACAGAATATTATTCACGACCCAGTACAGTACCAGACCGGATGGGAAGAAGAAGAACATGACGGAAAACGCTAACGGCATGAACATCATCATCTTCGCTTGCATAGGATCTGCCGGTGCCGGATTCAGCTTGGTTGTGATGTACATCGAGATCGCGTAAATCACCGGCAAAATGAACAGTGGATCAGGTGCGGTCAGATCAGTGATCCAGCCCATCCATGGCGCGCCACGCATTTCCACACTGGCTTGCAATACCCAGTACAGAGCCAGGAAAATCGGCATCTGAATCAGGATAGGAAAGCAGCCACCGAGCGGATTAATCTTCTCAGTTTTGTACAACTCCATCATTGCCTGATTCATTTTTTGCGGATCGTTTTTATAACGCTCGCGCACTGCCTGCATCTTCGGTGTGACGACTTTCATTTTCGCCATACTGCGATAGCCAGCTGCTGACAATGGGAACAAGGCCAGTTTGATGGCAATCGTGAAGGCAACGATAGTCCAGCCCCAGTTACCGATCAGACCGTGTATCAATTCCATCAGTCCAAACAATGGTTTAGCAATAATTGCCAGGATGCCGTAGTCTTTCACCAGCTCTAAACCTGGGGCAATTTTTTCCAATGTGGCCGTCGATTGCGGACCAGAATATAAAACGGCATCGCTAGATTTGCTTGCACCCGGAGCAATACTGCCCAACGGCAATACGGTGCTGACTGAGAAGACATTCTCTTTCACTTGTTCCGTGCGGAACTCACGCGCGCCCTTGTCTTGCGGTACAAATGCAGAAACAAAGAAATGCTGTATCACTGCAACCCAGCCGTTATCGGCTGATTTTGCATGGCTGTTGTTGCTGCTGCCAGCCAGTTCTTTTTCGGCTTTATGAATCTTTTCAAAATCCAGTTTCTGGAATTTTTCAGCATCGGTATAGACTGCCGGCGCATAAAATTCACTTGGGCCGGTGAACATAGAGCCGCCCTCTGGTTTCGTGCCGTCGTGAATTAACTGCAAGTACAGCGATGGTGTAATCGCCGCAGTGCTGTTGTTGCTGACCGTATGTTGCACGCCGACTGCGTAATCACCTTTTTTGAAGGTAAAGGTTTTAGTCAGTTTCACGCCATTCTGTTCTGACTCCAGCACCAATTGCACGCTGCTATCTGCATCCAGCGTACGCTTACCTGGTTTCGCAACAAACACAGATTTATGGTTAGGAAATGCACCGTTGATCAGGCCAGTCTGCGCCAGATAAATCCGCTTTTCACCTGCATCAAACAGAACAACATTTTTGTGATTTTCTGTTTTTTGTTTCAGACCAACGGCTTCCAGAAACGGTGTGTAGAAATGCTCGTGTTTGGCGTCTTCTTTGTATTTCAACAATTCCAGACGTCGAACCTCACCACCCAGCGTGTCGATATCGGCCTTCATCACGTCAGTCGTGATCGTGATGATCTCGCTCTTGACAGGAGCAACGGCAGGGTTTGCAGAAACCGGAGCGCCATTTGCACTGACTGCCGGTGCTGGTGCAGCCACAGCGGAGGCAGAAGCCGAGGCACTGGCATTTTTACTTTGCTGTGTGGTCGTGGAAGGAAAAAACATGGACGATTTGCCATTGTGGCGCATCCAGTTATCCCACAGGAGCAACAACGACATAGAGAAAATAACCCACAGGACGGTACGTTTGATATCCATTTGTGTATGTCAGGAAAGGTGTGAGGAATGACCAGTGTCGCCAG
Organism: Cognatundibacterium rivi; assembly: GCF_018139565.1. Taxonomy (GTDB): domain Bacteria; phylum Pseudomonadota; class Gammaproteobacteria; order Burkholderiales; family Burkholderiaceae_D; genus Undibacterium; species Undibacterium rivi. The sequence goes on along the minus strand of NZ_JAGSPK010000001.1, from coordinate 255,145 downwards.
TATGATCGTGGCAACACTTGTCGGATGTGGGGACGGTCTTATTTTTTTCACCGGCAGGTGGAACATTATCCACGCCACCAGGATGCCAGGGATGACATTTGCACAAGCGTTTGCCTGCTAAATAACTACCCTTGACGGCACCATGCAGCTGAATCGCCTCTGCCGCATACTCGGAACAACTGGGGTAAAAACGACAATTCTGCCCCAGCATAGGACTGATTGCATACTTATAAAAGCGTAGCAACAGGAGCAGCAGTGTTTTCATGTCAGCCAGCCTTACAAGCAGGCGCAGCGAACAGACGCACGATTTCCGCCCGCAGCTCACGTTTGAGCTGGGCAGTTGTCGCAGGACCGTCTTTGCTGTTCACTGGTCTGGATAAGCGCACAATACAATCCACGTTTTGCAACGCTGAGCACCGGAAAATCTCGCGCGTGACGCGCTTAATCGTGTTGCGTGTCACCGCCCGTGGCGCAAAGCGCTTGGCAGCAACAACACCCAGACGAGCGTGCGGCAAATCATTGGTTCGGGCATACAGCACAAAATGCGGCGTTTTTTGTACGGGGCGCAAACGAAAAACGGATGAAAACTCATCCGTTTTAACGATGCGACGAACGCGGGCAAAATCTGCACCGCCTGCATCTGCCTGAACTGGGTCAGTTAAATGATTGATCATGCGATCTCAGCCAAAGCTGCCGCAGACCAACAATTTAAAATCAAGCTGCCAGGCGTTTACGGCCTTTGGCACGGCGTGCGTTCAGAACAGCGCGGCCACCGCGGGTTGCCATACGTGCGCGGAAACCGTGGGTGCGCTTGCGGCGAACGACGGAAGGTTGGTAAGTACGTTTCATGTTGGTCTCGCTATTTGAGCAATAAAAAAAATCGGAATTACGGGTAAAGGCTTGCGTTTAATTGACGTCAGGCTTTTCACCTTTACTGCCCCAAAACCGCTGCTCATGGCTTGTTGCATGTCGTAAAAACGATGCACCATCCAATAAAAGAGGGTAGGGAACCCTGAATTAGACACCATTTTTAGCTTACGTGTCAATCACTTAGCACAAATTTTAATCAAACCCCGTTTACGTCCGTGCCGGCACTGGGAAGAATAAATTTAATCGTAAGGCTGTGGATAACTCTTGCAGTCGCGGTTAAAATAGAGGATTAGCGCGGCACCGGTTTATGCCTTTAAGGCAACTTTTTTGATCTGACTCAGCTACAATGAGTTCAAAAAGGATAATAGAAACTGTTGCGAAATTCGTCTATGTTCAGTCAGCGACGCCCGCCGTTCCGGCTTCCGGATGGCAAACCAATTTCGCAATCGCTTCATAGATTCGGTACCGCGCATTTGCATTTAATAGATTAAAGTCATACATGGAAAATTTCTGGCAAGCCTGTTCGTCCCAACTTGAGCAAGAGCTTCCACCGCAACAATACAGCGCCTGGATCAAACCTCTCGTACCGCTCGACTTCGAAGAAGGCAAGCTGCGCATTGCTGCGCCCAACCGTTTTAAACTCGACTGGGTCAAAGCTCAGTTCGCTAACCGCATTTCAGAACTGGCCAATCAATATTGGGATGATGAAGTCGAAGTGCAGTTTGTACTCGACCCGCGTGGCGGTAAAAAACCAGCGGCACCAGCTCCTCGCAGCAGTGGCAGCGATGGTGATCAATCCACGGCGAATGTCGAAATTGTCCAGGAAGCAGTAGCTGCACCAGAAGCATCGCCACGACGCGACCTGAGCCGCATCAATGTCGAACTGACTTTTGACAGCTTTGTAACGGGTAAGGCGAATCAACTGGCACGTGCTGCAGCAATACAGGTGGCGAATAATCCTGGCGTATCTTACAACCCGCTGTTTTTGTATGGCGGCGTCGGACTCGGTAAAACGCACTTGATTCATGCCATCGGCAACCAGATTCTGGTGGACAACCCAAACGCGAAAATCCGCTACATCCACGCGGAGCAATATGTACGCGACGTTGTCACGGCTTATCAGCGCAAGGGTTTCGATGAATTCAAACGCTATTACCATTCGCTTGATCTGTTGCTGATCGATGATATTCAATTCTTTGGCGGTAAAAGCCGTACACAGGAAGAATTTTTCTATGCGTTCGAAGCGCTGATCGCTGCAAAAAAACAGATCATCATCACCAGTGATACTTATCCCAAAGAGATCACTGGTATGGATGACCGCCTGATTTCACGTTTTGATTCCGGCTTAACCGTCGCGATTGAACCGCCTGAACTCGAAATGCGGGTCGCAATTCTGCTCAAAAAAGCGCATTCCGAAGGTGTGCATTTTTCAGACGATGTCGCGTTTTTCGTTGCCAAGCATCTGCGCTCAAATGTGCGTGAGCTGGAAGGTGCACTGCGCAAGATTCTTGCTTACTCCCGCTTCCACGGCAAAGAAATCACGATTGATGTCGTGAAAGAGGCGCTGAAAGATTTATTGTCAGTACAAAACCGCCAGATTTCGGTAGAGAACATCCAGAAAACCGTGGCTGACTTTTTCAATATCAAAGTCGCCGATATGTATTCGAAAAAACGTCCGGCCAATATCGCCAGACCGCGCCAGATTGCGATGTATCTGGCAAAAGAACTGACGCAAAAGAGTTTGCCTGAGATTGGCGAATTATTTGGCGGACGCGATCACACCACGGTCTTGCATGCGGTACGCAAGATCACGGCTGATCGCGCGAAAAACCCTGAGTGCAACCACGAGCTGCATGTGTTGGAACAAACGCTCAAGGGCTGATCGCTGAAGCTTGAAAGTCTGGTCGGGCTAAAATAACCGAACCATCAGGACGCAGAAGTGACCGCAGCAATCAAAGTATAAAGGCCTCGCCCGCGTTTCCGGTCAGGCTTGAGTTTTTAAGTATTGAGTTTTTAAGTAGTCAGGCAGTACATAAAAAGTAATAAGAGACGAAACAGATAAAGTCACAGGCAGCACAACAAGCAAGATACAACTGCCAGTGAACTTAACTGAGGCGCCCACAAATCAGGTTCCTTATCAACAACATAAGTGAGGATATTCAAATGCAATTGGTTAAAACCCACCGGGATACCCTGCTCCGGCCTTTGCAAATTGTGAGTGGTATTGTCGAGCGTCGGCACACATTGCCGATTTTGGCCAATATCCTCATTCGCAAAGATGGCGAACAAGTGTCGTTCCTCTCGACGGACATCGAGGTGCAGATCACGACCAAAGCAGAAATCGGCTCTGGCGGCGACAACGTCGCCACTACCGTCGCTGCACGTAAATTACTCGACATTCTGCGCGCCCTGCCGGATGACAATGATGTTGTCTTGAAACTGGATAACAAGCGCATGAGTGTGCAATCGGGCAAATCCCGTTTCTCATTGCAGACACTGGCGGCAGAAGAATTTCCTACCGTCGCGCAGGCTGAGCACTTCAATGCCAGCGTGAATCTGCCACAAAAGACCCTGAAACACTTGTTCAACATGGTGCACTTCTCCATGGCGCAACAAGATATCCGTTATTACCTGAACGGCCTGTTGCTGGTGGTCGATGGCAAAAACGTCATCGCGGTTGCCACTGACGGTCACCGTCTGGCGTATTGCCAGGTCGAGGTTGAACAGGAATTTCCGCGCCACGAAGTCATCATTCCGCGCAAAACCATCATTGAATTGCAGCGTTTGCTGGAAGACAAAGATGATCCTGTGCAGATTGACATCGCGAATAACCAGGTCAAACTGACCTTTGCTGATATCGAATTGATTTCCAAACTGGTCGAAGGCAAATTCCCTGACTTCAACCGTGTGATTCCTAAAGGTTACAAAAACAATTTCACGCTTGGTCGCGAACAGTTACTGCGCTCTTTACAACGTGCGGCCATCATGACCAGCGACAAGTTTAAAGGCGTGCGCTGCGTCATCACGCCCGGCAGCATGCAAATCCTGTCAACGAATGCCGATCAGGAAGAAGCGATGGAAGAAATTGAAATCGACTACGGTGGCGATAATGTCGATATCGGTTTCAATGTCAGCTATCTGCTGGATGTGTTGAATAACCTGAAATGCGAGCAAGTTAACATTGCTTTAGGTGATTCCAATTCATCTGCGCTGATTACGATTCCTGATAACGCTGACTTTAAATACGTCGTCATGCCAATGCGGATCTAATATGCTTTGCCCCGTTTCCTGTTTGCAGGAAACGGGATGGAGTGAAGCCAGCGTCATTCCGCCACCAATCAGGCATTCATCTGCCCCGGTTGCGACTCTGATCTGAAAAGAACACGCCCTTCACTCCCCCTCTTACAGTTACGCAAGAGGGCGTTAACACCCTTGAACACGCAGTAAACACAACAGAAGGTAGCCATGTCCGATAACAACCAAGACAATACTCCAGCCCAAGCCGCCAGTTCAGCGCAATACGGCGCATCCTCCATCCAGATTCTGGAAGGCCTGGAAGCCGTGCGTAAGCGCCCCGGCATGTACATTGGCGATACATCGGACGGCACCGGCTTACATCATCTGGTATTCGAAGTTTTAGATAACTCGATTGACGAATCGCTGGCGGGTCACTGTACCGAAATCAACGTCACGATTCATACTGACAATTCCATCTCGATTACCGATAACGGGCGCGGTATTCCTACCGGCATCAAATGGGACGATAAACACGAGCCAAAACGCAGCGCCGCTGAAATCGTCATGACCGAATTACATGCGGGCGGTAAATTCGATCAGAACTCCTACAAAGTATCCGGCGGTCTACACGGTGTGGGCGTTTCTTGCGTGAATGGTCTGTCAAAATTACTGAAACTCACGATACGCCGCGATGGCAAAGTGCACACCATGGAATTTGCCAAAGGTGTAGTACAAAACCGTGAACTCGAAACCGTGGATGGCGTGCTGACATCACCGATCAAAGTGATCGGTGAAACAGACAAACGCGGCACCGAAGTGCATTTCTGGGCCGATGAAGAAATTTTCACACACGTAGAATTCCATTACGAAATTCTGGCGAAACGTATTCGTGAACTCTCTTTCCTGAACAATGGCGTACGCATCAAACTGAATGACCACCGCACTGGTAAAGAAGAATTATTTGCGTTCGAAGGTGGCACACGCGGTTTCGTTGAATACATCAACAAAAATAAATCGGTGTTGCATCCGACCATTTTCCAGGCGACTGGCGAAAAAATGTCGGATCAGGGCACCAACATCACCGTTGACGTTTCCATGCAATGGAACGATGCCTACAATGAGCAAGTGCTGTGCTTCACCAACAATATTCCGCAACGCGACGGCGGTACGCACCTGACCGGTCTGCGCGCAGCGATGACGCGCGTCATCAATAAATATATCGACGAACACGAATACGCTAAAAAAGCCAAAGTCGAAGTCACCGGTGACGACATGCGCGAAGGCCTCACCTGCGTCTTGTCCGTCAAAGTACCTGAACCAAAATTCAGCTCACAGACCAAAGACAAATTAGTCTCTTCAGAAGTGCGCGGCCCTGTCGAAGAAATCGTCACAAAAACGTTGACGGATTATCTGGCTGAAAAACCAAACGACGCCAAAATCATTTGCGGCAAAATCGTGGAAGCCTCACGCGCGCGCGAAGCCGCCCGCAAAGCCCGCGAACTGACCCGTCGCAAAGGCGTCATGGATGGTTTAGGCTTGTCTTCTAAACTCGCGGACTGCCAGGAAAAAGACCCTGCGCTGAGTGAACTGTATATCGTCGAAGGTGACTCTGCGGGCGGCTCTGCGAAGCAAGGCCGTGATCGTAAATTCCAGGCGATTCTGCCATTGCGCGGTAAAGTGCTGAACGTAGAAAAAGCCCGCTTTGAAAAAATGCTGTCGAGTGAACAGATCACCACCCTGATCGCGACGCTTGGCACATCCATCGGCCCTGACGAATTCAACGCCGATAAATTACGCTATCACCGCATCATCATCATGACCGATGCCGACGTCGACGGTGCCCATATCCGCACCTTGTTGCTGACCCTGTTCTATCGCCAGATGCCGCAACTGGTCGAACGCGGCCACATCTACATCGCGCAACCACCACTCTACAAAGTCAAAGCAGGCCGCGATGAACGCTACCTAAAAGACGATGCCGAAGAAGCGCAATATATGATGACCGTGGCACTGACCAACGCATCGCTGATACCAGGCACAGGCGCTGCGCCGATTACAGGTGACGCGCTGGCCGAATTAGTACGCCAATACAATCTGGCCAACGCCATCATGACCCGCCTGACGCGCCTGATAGACCGCGCTGCACTGACAGCGATCATGACCGGCGTCACCCTGAATTTTGAAAGCGTAGCAAGCACCGAAGAAACTGCCCGACTCATGACCGCCGCTATCAATGATCCGGCGGTTAAAGTCGTCGCCGTCATCGACGATGCCAGCAACACCCGTAGTCTGCGCGTCGAACGCCTGCATCATGGCAACATTAAAGTCAGCAATATCGAATCTGATTTCGTTGTCAGCGCCGATTACAAAGTGTTGGAAAACGCAGCGGCCACATTTAAAGGCTTGTTAGGCGAAGGCGCATTCATCCGCCGTGGTGAAGGCGAACGCGTCAAAGAAATCGCCGTACAAGATTTCCACCACGCCATGCTGTGGCTACGCGACGAAGCCGAACGCGGCGTCTCTAAACAGCGCTATAAAGGTCTGGGTGAAATGAATCCGGAACAACTGTGGGAAACCACCATGGACCCAACGGTGCGCCGCCTGCTGAAAGTACAAATCGAAGACGCCATCGCCGCTGACCAAATCTTCACCACCCTGATGGGCGACGACGTAGAACCCCGCCGCGCTTTCATCGAAAGCAATGCATTGAGGGCGGGGAATATTGACGTGTAACTTTACCAAGGATGTCTCAGCATGAGTGAACTCTTTCTTTACCAAACAGAAGATGGCTTAGTTCGAATTCAACTCAGAGCCGAAGATGGTAATGTATGGCTGAACCAGTTAGAGATAGCGGAGTTATTCGCTACCACCAAGCAAAACGTCAGCTTGCACGCAAAGAACATTCTTGAAGACAAAGAATTAGACGAGAAGGCAACTGTCAAGGAATCCTTGACAGTTCAAACCGAAGGCAATCGCCAAGTTAAACGTAGCACCACGTTCTACAGTTTGCCAATGATATTGGCCATTGGCTACCGTGTCCGTTCGCCACGCGGCAATCAATTTCGCCAATGGGCTAGCGCTCACCTCTCAGAATATCTGCTTAAAGGTTTCGTCATAGATGACGAACGCCTGAAAAACCCTGGCGGGTGGGATTATTTTGATGAACTTCTGGCTCGCATCCGTGATATTCGTGCTTCAGAAAAGCGTTTTTATCAAAAGGTTCGCGATCTATTTGCTCTAAGTCGCGACTATCAAAGCAGTGACAGCACAGCACAAGTGTTCTTTGCCGAAGTACAAAATAAACTCCTGTACGCCGTCACACAGCAAACTGCTGCTGAAATCATCGTAGCCCGTGCCGCCCCCTCCTCACCCAATATGGCACTCACGACCTGGAGCGGCGCACATGTACGCAAACACGATGTTGTGGTTGCAAAGAATTATTTAACAGCCGATGAAGTCGATACACTCAACCGCCTCGTTGTCATCTTTTTAGAACAAGCAGAACTACGCGTCAAAGACCGCAAAGAACTAAGCCTAGATTTTTGGCGTAGCAACGTCGATAAGCTTCTGGAATTTAATGACAAGCCGATCTTGCGCAATGCGGGGAAAATCAGCAACGATCAAATGAAGCAGATAGCGAAAACACGTTACGATAGTTTTGATGCCGCAAGGCGTGAAGCGGAAGCAAGGACTGCAGACGCTGACGATTTGCAAATGCTGGAAGCGGTGGTAAAAAATGTTGAGAAAAATCATGAGTAAGAATGATTGGCAGAGAGTATTTGACCATTTAGTCCTCCATCAACGAAATCATAGTAAAGATTACTATTACGAAGTACGGCAAAAAAATTGTAATTCGGAATTCACTAGAGCAGCAAAACTGATTTATCTAAATAGAACCTGTTGGAACGGTTTATACCGAATCAATCTCAAAGGTAAGTTCAACGTTCCAATCGGCACAAAAACTAAAGTCATTCACGCTGAAGAAAGTTTTTTTGAAATATCGAAACTATTACAAAATGCAGAGCTAAACAATGACGATTTTGAAAACACCATTGATCGTACTGTCGCTGGAGATTTTCTTTTTATCGACCCACCTCACACTGTAAAACATAACTATAACGGATTCGTTAAGTACAATGAAAATCTCTTCGCTTGGGATGATCAAATAAGGCTTCGGGATGCGCTAATTCGAGCAGCCAATCGTAAAGTAAAAATTTTACTTACAAACGCATGCCACGAATCTGTTATTCAATTGTACGAAGATATCTTTCGAATCAGCGTAGTTAAACGCGCGAGTGTTATTGCTGGATCGAACATTGGACGTGGGAACTATGAAGAAATTATCGTCCAAAATTTAAATTAAAAATCAATCGATTTTTTCACTCAAGATAAAAAGTTAAACAACGTACCATAATGATCGAAAACAAAGACACCATCCTAGCCAAAGCAAAAGCCTGGTTTCGTGAAACCATCGTCATCAATCATGCGGGCAATTCTCAAAAACTCGTTGATCCCAAAGAGTTCAACATCAATCCTTTCTTGACAGTCTATTTGGCGAATTTTTTGACGGGTAATTCTTCACCGCAAAGTGTCGCCAAGGCACTGATCTATCCACGGGTTTTGGGCAACTCGATCACGACTTCGTTTGGGGCAAATATTCAGAAATTTGCTTCGGATGTGTTAGATGGCTTTGCTAGTACGACTAGTGGTATTGATATTGAGTTTATTGATCAGGTTGATGGTGTTCGTAAATATTGCCAGCTCAAAGCGGGGCCGAATACGATCAATAAAGATGATGTGGAAACTATCGCTGGGCACTTTAAGGGCGTGATTAATCTCGCCAAGGTGAATGGCTTGCGCGTGAGCTATGACGACATGGTGGTGGGTTTGATTTATGGTGAGGCGCATCAGTTGAGTGCACATTACAAACGGATTACGTCGCAATATAACTATCCGGTGTTGGCAGCGCATGATTTTTGGTTTCGCTTAACTGGCGATGATGGTTTTTACAGTGAGCTGGTTACTGCGATTGGTGAGGTGGCGATTGAGGCTGATTATAGTCAGGAGCTGAATAAGATTATTGATGAGCTGGCTCAGCATGATGAGATTATTCGTTTGTCGCAAATTTAGTAGGTTTTGTTTTGAATTGCATTTGTTGGTTGATTTTGCCCGGTTAAATTTTTATCAAATTGCTGAGCCGCCCTCATCCCCAGCCCTTCTCCCGCCCGCGGGAGAAGGGAGTTTGTTAATCAGTCGCTACAATGATTTGTCTTGATCGGCATGGCGACGTTTCACGTCGTATTCCCTCTCTTTTTTACGTCCTCTACAAAAATAGGTTGACAGATTTACTGAATAAAAATACAGTGGTAACCATGTATAAGGTTTGAGTAAAAGGATGAAACATGGAAGATCGTGCTGAGTATTATTCTATCGCCCAGGCGGCGGATATTTTGGGCGTAACGAAAGAGACTTTACGCCGTTGGGATGAGAATGGCACGATGGTGGCGCAGCGCGTGGAGTCGAATAACTACCGCGTTTATCACAAGTCACAATTAGAGTTTTTTGAGAACACGCAGCACATGTTTAAAAATGCTTGGGATGCAGAATTCGTGACCAAGCCAAATCGCAGTTATAAGTTGTTGGAGCTGTTCGCGGGTGCGGGCGGTTTGGCGATTGGAATGGAGCGTGCTGGATTTGAATCTGTTTTGCTCAACGAGCTAGATAAGCATGCGTGCAATACGCTGCGCAAAAATCGCCCTGACTGGAATGTGGTTGAGGGCGATATTTCTAAAATCAGTTTCACTCAATATCGCGATCAAATCGATATTCTCTCTGGCGGATTTCCTTGCCAATCATTTTCCTATGCGGGTAAGCAACTCGGTTTTGAAGATACACGTGGCACTTTGTTTTATGAGTTCGCCCGCGCTGTGCGTGAGACCAATCCTAAGGTGCTACTGGGTGAAAACGTGCGTGGTTTGCTTAATCACGACAATGGCGAAACTTTAAAAACCATCAGCAATATTATTCGCGACTTGGGCTATACCTTGGTCGAACCGCATGTACTCAAAGCGATGTTTTATCAAGTACCACAAAAGCGTGAACGTCTATTTTTGGTCGGCATCCGTAATGATCTGGCAGACAAAGTGAAATTCGCTTGGCCTTCTTCGTACAAGCGTATTTTGACGATGCGTGATGCGCTGAAAAAAGGTGAGCTATATCCTTGCGATGTGCCGACATCGGAAGGCCAAACTTATCCGAAACGCAAAGCAGAAATCTTGAAAATGGTGCCGCCAGGCGGTTACTGGCGCGACTTGCCTGATAATATTCAACGCGAATATATGATGAAGAGCTATTACCTTGGTGGTGGTAAAACAGGCATGGCGCGTCGCTTATCATGGGATGAACCAAGTTTGACTTTAACCTGCGCTCCGGCACAAAAACAAACCGAGCGCTGCCATCCTGAAGAAACTCGCCCACTCACCGTCCGAGAATACGCACGTATCCAGACCTTTCCCGATGATTGGCAATTTGCCGGCCCGGTATCTGCGCAATACAAGCAGATTGGTAATGCGGTGCCAGTGAATTTAGCACATGCGATGGGACGCGCTTTGGTACGACTGTTAAATCAGATTGAAGAATCGAAAACAGAAGCAGATCCGGTACAGAAACCTCGTCAGAAATCCAAAAACCCATCTCTATTTGAAGAAATCTCTGCATAGTAGATGTGTTGAATGGGTCAAATCATTGAACGATAGTCCTCTGACGACGGTTTGATCAAGCAGCCCAAGCCTATAACATCACCGCTCTATCTCTAGCCCAAAATTGGTGATGCGGCGTCAGACTCAGTTGCTGGCATCTGAATGGCGTTACGCGGTTATCTGGGAATGTGCCCTAAAAGGAAAAACCCGATTCAGCACAGATTATCTGATCGACTATGTGGAAGACTGGATCATTAATAGCAATTCAAAGAGTCTTGAAATCAGCGGAGCGTCTGTGAAATAAGGCGAAAACCACTTTATCTGCGTCACTTCTTGCACTTTCTGGTGAGTAGCTTAGTCCGCAATCAAGCTCAGTCTGATTCCGGCTCACTGACCAGACGTACCCACCCCGAAAATAGTCTGGATCAGGCTCTATCCATATCACTATGTCGTCAATCACTTCCTCGATATATCCGATTATTCTCTTCTCCGGCAAAGGTGACAGTGAATTTAACTGGTTGTTTGAGTTTAGATCTGCCATATGCTTTGATCTACGGACGATGAGTCACATTATTTCATTCTGACTGAATTAGTATGTCTGGTAGCATCAATATCGACATGCTGTTTCAAGCAAGTCAGATGGACACACATAAAATCCGGTATTCTGCCAACCCTTACTGACCCTGCTATGATGGCGCGGGTTTTGGGTTCGTCACGCACCCAAAGCTGCCAATTTTTTAGTTCCGCTTTTATTCGCTTTCAGGAGACAACATGCCTCAACTTAAACTGACTTATTTCGATTTTCATGGTGGCCGTGGCGAGCCAGCACGGCTGGCGTTAGCGCTAGGTGGGGTGGCGTTTGAAGATCATCGTTTCAGCTATCCTGAATTTGCCGACGTGCGCAAAGCGACGCCGTTCGGGCAGGTGCCGGTGCTGGAGGTGGATGGTGTGCAGTTGACCCAGTGTGATGCGATCCTGCGTTATGCGGGCAAGCTGGCGGGGCTGTATCCGCAAGATCCTTTGCAGGCTTTGTACTGCGACGAGGTGAGCTTTGTGGTGGAAGAAGCGGGCATCAAAATGGGGCCAACTTTCCGCATGACGGGGGATGAGCAAAAGGCAGCGCGTCTGGCACTGGTGAACGGTTCTATGCCGGTTTATCTGCGCTGGCTGGAGCAGCGTTTACTGGCGCAAGGCGGCGAATATTTTGCTGATGGCCGCCTGACGATCGCCGATCTGAAGGTGTTTGTGGATATCCGCAATTTGAATGCTGGTCGTCTGGATCATGTGCCGACCGATCTGGTGGCGCAAGTGGCACCGGCGCTGAATGCGCATAATCAGCGCGTCGCGGCCTTGCCTGCGGTGCAGGCGTATTACGCGAAATTTGCTCAATAAATTAGCAAAAAGATGAATGACATGTTACCAGCAGGCGCATGGAATCTCAGACCTTGAAAGCAGACGCAGATTGTCGTGCGATTTTTTCCGCCGCTTTCGCCGCTTCAAAAAAAACAGCCGGTATTGATACCGGCTGTTTTTTTATGTGTCAGCGTATTGCTTAACGGCTGTTTTGTTTGCAAGTAAAACTGGTCGTGGTCACTTTATCGACATTACCCTGACCACAAGTAGCGATGGCTTGCTGCGACATCACGCTGATTTGTTTGCCAGCTTCGACTGTGTTTTCGCTGACAGAAATACAGGCGCTTAAACTGGCAACGATAGCGACCAGACTCAGGATATGCAGGATTTTTTTCATAGTCTCACTCTCAGATTGATTTAGTTTAGCAAAGCAGACATGTTGTTGGTCGCTTCGTCATTTGGTAGACCGGCATGCTGTTGCTTGGTTCCCGACATGCCGGCGCGAGTGGCAGGCCATCACCACTGTTTGAACTTAACGTTTCAACAATCTATCCGGCTGACTTGCAACACGCCTTTATTTCCGGTGATAACAAAGGTGCAGCGATTGCGCCTGAAAGAAGCATGAGGTGCTACTTTTTCAGCAACCGGTTTGTAAGTTAGCCGCCATCGCGGCCTTCATTGCGGATATTTTTTGCTTCTTTTACATCATGAAGCTAAGAAAACGTGCAGAAACTTGGGAATCCGATAAAACCGCCCGTCTTTACCAGCGTTTGCCTGCCCCAAATCGCACAGAAAACGTGAAACATCTGGACGCAGCGTGTACCATTGAATATTCTTATCTATTTCCATGGTACAAGTGTTCTGCGTGCGGCGATTGACGCTGCCCTGAGTTTGCGGTAACACTGCCACGCAGAGGAGAAAATCATGTCTGGCTTCGCCCTGTCACCGCAAACGGATTTGCGAGAACCGATAGTCAACCTGCTTAGCCGTATCGCCCTGTTTCGTGTGGTATTTACCAGCGAAGCGCGACGGCACGACATTACTCCCGGCGCTGGGCGAAACGATGTGTCTGCGAATGTGTCAGCCAACGTGTTGGTCATAGCGCATCGGCCACTGCGCGGACAAAATAACAATAGATAACAATCATTTCAAGAAACCTAATTCAGGAGTTGGTCATGAGTAACGAAGAAAAAAGAGTTGTCTACGGAACAGAAGATCTGTTGACCAGTTTATGTAATTCGGTCACGCGAGTACTGAACGTAGCGACGCAAAGCAAGATTCATTACTCTGCGATGGTGCAAAGAATTACCAAAATCGGTCTGAAGCCGGATATCGGTTGCTTCGTCTTATTTGACGGTGGATTTTCCGGTCTGGTGGTGTTGAATTTTGCAGGCAACGCCGCATTGGAAATTTACGAAAAATACATGCTCAGCATGGGCATGCCGAAATCAGAACTGGCCTCGTCATTCAGCTCGGACGAAGTGTCAAATATCCTCGGCGAACTAATGAATCAGATCGTCGGGGACTTTACCGGCAAAATACGCCGGGAACTGCAAACCAACATCACCCAGAATCAGCCAAAAATGCTGGTGCTGAATAAGCAGGTGATGCTGAGTGTGGATACGCCGCTGGATCGCCCTGAAATCCGTCGCGTGTCGTTTTTCACTGAAAATAATAATATTTTCTATCTCGAGCTCGCGATTGATCGCACTGAATTCATTAAATTGCATGATTTTGATTCCAGCGAAATCATCGATCCGGATGCCTTGCTGGATATGGAACAAGCCGATCTGAGCAAAGCTGCACCAGCTGCGGCAGCACCAGTGGTAGATGACGAAAGCGATGAACTGTTGCGTTCCTTAGGCATGTAAGCATCAGCGTCTGTGGCTGATCTGCGCTCAATCGATGCAACAGCCAGTCTGAAAATAAAGAACGTCACGTAACGATATGGCTTACGTGGCGTTTTTTATTGGCAAAAAGGCTTTTTCAGCCGATTTGCTGAAAATACCCCCTAATGTTCATGCGGGTTTCCAAGGCATACCCCTGTATCCCCGCATAGATATTGGCTGTTGGCAGCATCACCCGGCAGAAGTCCATTTGATGCGGGGTTTGCAATGTGGCGTGGGGCATGCCAAGATACGCGCCCTGTCTGAATGAAAAATCGGCAACCGCCCGTCACACCGAAGTTCCCCTGATGAATACCACTTACCCACCGCATGCTGTTTCCCGCTTACGTACCGCCCGTCTGGCACGCAGCACACGTCCGTTTCTGGCACGCGGCGGGCCGCATGGCGAGCGTTGCGGCGGCTGCCGCCTGATACTCAGCCATTGCATCTGTGCCTTGCGTCCTGTGGTACCGACGCGTGCCGGTGTGTGTCTGATCATGGCAGAACACGAAGCACTCAAGCCCAGCAACACAGGCTGGCTGATCGCAGATGTGGTGCCGGATACGATGGCATTTGGCTGGGCCCGCACCGAAGTTGACCCCGCCTTGCTGGCAGTGCTGACCGACCCGCAATGGCAGCCGTATGTGGTGTTTCCCGGTGAATTTGTCGCGCCGGAGCGGGTCATTACGCAATTACTACCGGCACAGGACATTACAGATTCCACCGCACCGGCAAACGCAAACACAAAAAAACGGCCACTGTTTATTCTGCTCGATGCGACCTGGCCGGAAGCGCGCAAGATATTCAAAAAAAGCCCGTATCTGGAACAGTTTCCGGTGTTAAGTCTGCTGCCGGAACAATTATCGCGCTATCGCCTGCGCCGTTCGCGTCGCGATGAACATTTGTGCACATCGGAAGTCGCCGGTTTATGCCTGCAACTGGCCGGTGATGTGTTTGCCGCCCAAACGCTGGAAGCGTATCTGGATGTGTTTAGCGAACATTATCTGCGCGCCAAACAGCAATTGAAGGTGGACCGGGAAGACGCGTTTCATCAGCGTTTGCGGGCATTGGCGGCCGCGTCAGCATCAACGCCACAGATCTGATGACACGATAAAACTGGCGCGAAATATCCATCACGGTCAGCAAAATCGATAGCAGCATTGAACAGACAGCGCATCTGGTAGATAATTCGGCCTATGAACGATACTACACAACTCCCCCCATTACCGGATCGCCTGTCGGTTGATCCGCGCAGCCCTTACTACGTCGCCGCCGTGTTTGAACACGAAGTTGGCATCAAGCTCAACGGTAAAGAGCGTCTGGACGTCGAAGAATATTGCATCAGCGAAGGCTGGATCAGCGTGCCGGCAGGCAAGGCGCGTGACCGCAAAGGTAATCCGCTGATGATCAAAGTCAAAGGTCAGGTCGAGCCGTTTTATCGCTGATACCGGCTGCGCCAACGCGAGTCTGACGATGGCGTCTGCCTCTGTCATTACATGTCTCTCAAAGAAAAAGTCCCCGTATTCATGCGCTTGTCTGGCCACTTTTGCGCCACACAGCGCATGAACACAGCGGGCTGGCGGCGTCGGATGATGCCTTTGTCTTTCCTGGCATCGGCCACAATGCTGACCGCCAACGCCTATGCGAACGCGGATGAGCAAACCTTTCCTGTCAGGCTCAGTCGCAACGAACATCTCTTGTTAGAAAAACTGGTCTGCGGCGATCCATTCGGTGTCGGCGTTGCCGAGATTGACGCGCGCGCTTTCAGCGCTCAGGCGGATAAGGCAAATTACGCCGATGTAAAATGCCGTCCGCATGCGCAGCTCAAGACCCAGCCTTTATATTACGTTGCCCAATGCGGGCGCGATGGTAAACAATGGAGTTGTGGCGCGGCGGAGGTGGAGACAATCGTGCCGTTGAAGCAGCGCAAACTGATTGTGCGACCAGGAACTGTGCCACCGCAACGCGCAACGGAAGCGATACAAACCATCAGCACCTACGGTTATTTTCAGGCGAAATCGCTCGATGCAGCATTGCAATCGACCTGCAATATGGGCATGGGAAACACCGCGGATCTGGTTGAAATCTCCTGTCGGCGCTGGTCGATCACGGTGTCATTCTGGTGCCCGCAGATATCACCACAATCACCGTGCCCACGTGTGATTTATATGGGAGAGCGCTGAAACAATCAGCGCAGGACAAAGCGTTCAGCGATGTTGCGAATGAAATTTAATCGAGAGCGTTTGCTTTGATGATGCGGTTTAATTCGCCGTTACGCACCAGTTTGCTGAAGGCAGTATCAATCTGTGCCATCACTTCTTTGGGAACCATTTTTCCACCCGCAATATACGCCGGGCTGGGATCCAGTATGACCGGCAACAACCGGATATTCGGATGATTTTTCGGTGAGTAGGCACCGCTCTTAAAAAAAGAATCGCGGTGATAAAAAAATCTACCGCGTCCTGCTTCCAGTTTGATCAGATTCTGTTCGGCGGTCGGTGTGCCGCTATCGAGGATCACACCCAACTGCTGCAAACGTTCTATCTCTGCATGCCCCTGCATGATCAGCACTTTGCCAGCCTTACCCAGTTTTTTCACATCATCCCAGTTATTTACGACAACAACATCACCGGCTCTGACTGCCAGCCGGTAACCCGTCGTATGTAAACCCTGTTTCAGAAACTGCATACCAGCAGCTTCACGCGATGCATTTTTTCTGGCACCACAGATAATGTCACGCCGCCCTGCGCTGAGCTCATATTCGATACGGCGAATCGGCATAGGATCGTCATCCAGCACAAAGTGCAACTGCGGATCAATCGCTTCTATCGCACGATAAACATCAACACACGGCCCTTTCCAGCCGCCTTCCGTTTTCACGTTATATGGCGCAGCACTTTCCCATATCGCTACGCGTAAATCCGTTGCAGATGCCTGCCATGCGCAAAACAATCCAAGTAAGCAAAACCCTTGTTTCTTCATACATTGAAGTCAGTCAGTGGCGATAAATATTGAACTTACATTTAACCACATCTTGACCGCATCCCCGTGCGCAAGAAACCACGATATCAGCGTTTATTTCGTTTTCAATCTGCAAGAAGAATTTTGTGATACAAGACGCCCCACAAAAAGAGAAGTTAACGTTAACAAATTCATTCGTGTCAGATATTCTTTAGTCAACCAGGATAAATCTATTGATCACTACGGTACGCAAACGCAGACTCAGATCTGCGTATCTTTGCCGGATCATTTTGACGCATTCCATTTCCACCGTTGAGTAATTTTTTCTAACATTTTATGAAGCAATATTTGTTTTCACTCCAACACAAGCTGACGCTCATATTTTTTGTGACGATACTCAGTACGAGCGGTGCGTATTCGCAAACACTGGAACAACAATCTGCCGATCTGGATAGCATTGCAAACGCCACGACAAAAACAACGTCGGCCAAAGCAGTCGCGGTGGCAAATGCTTTTGATCGCCTTATGCTGCCGTTTCTGGACGCAGAAAAAATCAAATCAACCTCGTCATCTGATTTAAACATTCTTTTTCGTGCGGCAGATATGACCGCTTTTTATAGCGAGGAAACGAAATATGTTAAATATCTGCAGCGTATTTCCGAGGTATTAGAAGAGCGCAAACTGATCACTGAAGAGCACTATAAAAAGTTATATTTCGCGTTCTTGCAAGTCAGAATGCTGAAAGAGGCAGACGCACTTCTTGCACAGCGCAGGCTATCAGTGAATGATGCTTTGCCTCCACATCGGGAAGCACCTGATGTATCCGCTCAGATGCCAACAGAATGGTTGATTGAAGCAAACAGCTTATCTTTATTACGAAGAAATGTTGACATCGATAAGGGAATAAAAATTATTGTGGCATCCAGCCCAGGATGCCATTTTTCCAGAAATGCAGTACGCGATATTTCGCAAGATCCTGCCATGATGACGGTGTTTCGTAAGTATGGAAAATGGCTGGTTCCGCAAACGCGCCACAGTTACTTTCACGATATCCAGAAGTGGAATCGTTCTTTTCCCAACTTTCAAATGACCATGGTTTATCAAAGACAGGAATGGAAAGACATTGACCATTGGGGAACGCCGACATTTTATTTTTTTAAAGATGGAAAACTCAGCAGCAAGGTTACCGGCTGGCCGGAACAGGGCAATATAAAAGAACTGAAAAATTCACTGAAAAAAATCGGATTACTTTAAGAATGAAGAAGAATTAAAACAGATGAAGTTTTTTATATCCTTCATTCGCTTCAATCTGTTAAAGAAAAAATTTTAAAAATAAATATAAAAAATTTTTATGTGAATTCCATATTTTTCACACGATGCTATTAAAAAAAACGGCGCATATCATTTGATATGCGCCGCCTTTTTTTTAATCTGAATTATTTAGCTGGAGCTGTCTTCGCTGCTTCTGCTTTGACTTCAGTTTTCACTTCTGATTTTGCATCTGCTTTAACGTCTGTCTTTGCTTCTTTTTTCGCATGTTTTACATGCTTTACTTTTTTCTCTGCGGTTGCACTCGCTGCTTTTGCTTCTACTACTGGTGCTGGTGGTGCCACTTTTGTTTCCACTTTTGTTTCCGCTTTCGTTTCGGCTTTAACTGCAGCGGCTGGCGCACTTGCTTTGGCAGAAGCAGCTGGGGCTGCTGGTGTCTGGGCGAACGCTGTACCCATTGCGAAAGTAGTTGCGATGATAGCGGCGATAACTTGTTTCATGATAGGTCCTGTTCTTTCGTTGAGTTTGTTTTGCGTAGTCAATCTACGTAAGCTAATAACGCGACCTTGCTACATTGTGTTGACAGGTTTTTTAAAAAAAATTGAAGTATTTATTTTTTTATTTTCCGATCTTCTGTCGCAGTAATTTTTATTAAAAATAATCTGCCGAATAATTTTTTCTGTACTTCATTTTCATATTTTTTCGTATAAAAAAACCGGCGCACATCAATGATGTTACGCCGGTCTTTTACCTCAATTCAGAGGCAACAAAATCAAACCATTATTTTGCTGGTGTCGCTTTTGTTGTATCTGCTTTTACTTCTGCTTTTGCATCCGTTTTAACTTCTGCATTCGCTTCTTTTTTCATGTGCTTCACATGCTTAGATTTTTTTTCTGCTGACGGTACTGAAGCTTTTGATTCTGCTGCAGCGCTGGCTGCTTTTGCCTCTGCAGCCGCTACTGGTGGCGCTACTTTTGTTTCTGCTTTCGCTTCGGCTTTAACTGCAGCGGCTGGCGCACTTGCTTTGGCAGGAGCAGCTGGGGCTGCTGGTGTCTGGGCGAACGCTGTACCCATTGCGAAAGTAGTTGCGATGATAGCGGCGATAACTTGTTTCATGATAGGTCCTGTTCTTTCGTTGAGTTTATTTTGCGTAGTCAATCTACGTAAGCCAAGAACGCAGCCCGCTTGATTTCTGTTGACACGATATTTGCCGCAGAATTGTAGCCAATTGTTACGTCGCAAAAATAAAGAGAATTTATTTCGTTGATCGATGCTGCATGTATTGATCGCATCTTATGCTGCACGCTGTGACGTTTTGCCGAAACAGGAATACTATCTGCCACGCATGCGACGTGACGAATTTAAAATTCAGAAAAAGGAAACTTCATGACTTTAGCAAACTGGTGTGTACTGACAGCATGTCTGTTACCGGTCATCACAGTGGGATTAGCAAAGGCAGGATCGGCAAAGATGAAACCGGAAGACGGTCGCTACAACAATCAGCAACCGCGCTTGTGGGCGCTGCAATTAGAGGGCTGGCGACAACGCGCGAATGCCGCGCAACAAAATGGCTGGGAAGCTCTGCCACTGTTTATCGCGGCAGTCGTTCTCGCGCAGCAAGCGCATGCAGATCAGGGACGCATTGATACGCTGGCGATGATATTTATCGGTCTGCGGCTGATCTACGTCGCGACATACCTGGCAAATATGAGCAATCTGCGCAGTCTGGTCTGGACCGCCGGGGTTGCGGTGAATATCGCAATCTTACTGATGTCTTAAACTATCTTTCAATCACAGGAACAGATAATGGATGAACAGGAATTACAGGCCACTTTATTCAGCATGTTACCAACGCCCGCGTATATTTTTGGTGCGCTTCTTTTTGGCATCATCGGCTTTGCGGCGTATCGCTACGGCAAAAAGATGGAACAGACGAAGTGTAAATGGCTGGGAATTGCGCTGATGCTCTACCCTTACCTCACCGGCAGCGATACGCGCTGGTTGTATGCGACTGGCACGATACTATGTGCGGCCTTATACATCTATCGTAACGAATAAGCAGGCTGGAGCAGACATGCTGCGATAAGCCGTAGTGATTTGCGGCATTCTTTTTCTGTGCATTCTGGCAATGTCAGAAATTTGTATCGCTGAACTACTTCCCCAATAAAGAATGGGATAAGTAAATTTATAAATCGTTGACATTTACCCGCCCGGTAAACGGTTTTTTACCTTTCCCAGCGTGTTAACATCAGTCCCCCGCTCGTTACAAATAGCAGCTATTGGCCGTTGCGCTAAGATGAACCCTCCTAAAGTTACTTCTATTCTCTTCATTTGCATGGGGAATATCTGCCGCTCTCCGACGGCGGAGGGGGTATTTCGCGCCAAAGCGAAAGCGGCGGGGATATCAGAACAATTAGTGATCGATTCCGCCGGAACACATGCGTATCACATCGGCGAACCGCCCGATGCGCGCTCACATGGTTTTGCAGTTAAACGAGGATTTGATTTGTCACAGCAACGGGCGCGCCAGATAAAAGCGGAAGACTTCGTTAACTTCGATCTGCTGCTGGCGATGGATAAAAGTAATCTCGCTCTACTGCAGGCGGCGTGTCCTGAACCCTATCAGCATAAGCTGGATCTGTTAATGCATTACGCCCAGCATACTCAGGCGGAAGAAGTGCCCGACCCGTATTACGGCGGCGTCAGCGGCTTTGATCTGGTGCTGGATTACATTGAAGACGCATCCGAAGGATTGGTTGCCCGTTTGCAAAAGTAAGCCGCAAAGACCTTTACACTGACGGGTCGACACAAATAACCTGTTGTACGGATATTCCGCACATTCCGGGCACAGCATCACTGCATAGTAAGTACTCTCGTCTGTCCCAAATCCATCGCTGGTATTCCACGTTGCTGCATCCCTGAATGCATTTCATCCCCTGAAATTAGCATTTCATCCATCAAAAATGGCAACTTAAATCCTTGCCCCTTGTCCAAGCACGGCGACTTCGGAATACTTCCGGTTCAGTATCATCCCGTCCCTCTCACTTGCGCAAGAGACCTCTCATGTTACGAAAAACACTTATTGTCCTCGCTATTGCCTCAACGCTCACCGCTTGCAGCAATAAAGAAGCAGATAAACCAAAAAATGCAGCTTCTGCCAGCAGCGCCACAAGCAAAGCAGAAAAGCAGGATACCGCGGCAGCGCCGAAACTGATCATCGCTCCGGAAGACATCATGAAGGTGCAAAGCAACGCACTGGCATCCGGCCCGGTCGTTACCGGTTCAATACAGCCTGAACGTAAAGCAGATCTGCGAGCAGAAGTGTCCACGATCGTGCTGCAGGTACTGAAAGAGAACGGGGATGTCGTCAAGCGCGGAGACGTACTGGTCAGACTCGATGAAACTTCGATCCGGGAAAATCTGAATTCAGCCGAAGACAATGCGCGCAGCGCAGCGCTCGCACTGGATCAGGCAGATCGCGCCCTGCAGCGTCTGAAAACTTTACGCGCCTCAGGAATGACTTCATTACAGGCACTCGACGAGGCGGAAGTCAAAGTCAACGCGGCACGCAGCGAATTATCCGCGTCCCGTGCCCGTGCAAGTACCGCGCGCCAGCAATTGCAACGCACAATCGTGCGGGCACCGTTTGACGGTGTCGTCAGCGAGCGCAAAGTCTCTGCCGGTGACACCGCAGCGGTTGGAAAAGAATTGGTCAAAGTCATCGATCCGACCAGCATGCGTTTTACCGGGCGCGTCTCGGCGGACAAAATTGCCCAGGTCAGAATCGGTCAACCGGTCAGCTTCCGCATCAATGGTTATGGTGGCCAGGAATTCCGCGGCAAAGTAACTCGTGTTGACCCGGCGGCGAACGATGTCACGCGTCAGGTGGAAGTGCTGGTGGCATTTGCCGACAGTAATCAGCCGCGCGTATCAGGCCTGTACGCCGAAGGCAATATCGAATCTACGACAGTAAATGCCCTCACGCTACCAGAAGGCGCATTAGTGAAAGCAGGAGATAAATCCTATGCCTGGCGCATCAATGGAAAAACCCTGAAACGGGTTGATCTGAATATAGGAAAACGCGATCAACGCTCTGGTCACTACGAAGTGCGCAGTGGGCTGGCTGAGGGTGATGTCGTGATGCGCAGCCCGAATTCCAGCTTCAGAGACGGACAGGCAATCGAAATGGCAGCAACACCAAAAGTCGATGTGGCGATCGGTGCGAATCTGCCGGCATCGACCACTATCGCCAGCGGAGGCAACTGATTATGTTTTTATCTGATTTCAGTATCAAGCGACCGATCGCCACCATCGTGATGATCATCGCCCTGATGGCACTGGGTTTGCTGGCACTCAGCAAATTGCGGGTCAATCAGAATCCGGACGTTGAAGTTCCCGGCTTATCGGTCATCATCACTTATCCCGGCGCTTCGCCAGATACGGCAGAACGGGAGATTATCAACCGTCTCGAAAAGTCACTGCAAAGTGTACAGGGTGTGAAAGCCCTGTATTCGTCGGCAAACGAGGGCTTTGCTGAATTCGACATTGAGTTCGTGTTCAAAAAGAACATGATCGAAGCCAGTGATGACGTGCGCAATGTGATTTCTGCGGTGCGCTACAAAATGCCGACGGAGATGCGGGAGCCTGTTATCAAACGCTGGGATCCATCGGCCCAACCCATCATCAACATGGCGCTGTCATCAAGCAAACTGAGTCATGCCGAAATTTCTCGGATGGCGGAAGATCTGCTGGCAGATAAATTCCGCGCCGTTCCCGGTGTTGCCACAGTAGTTGTGAATGGCTCGCTGAAACGCGAATTATCGGTTTTACTCCGTGCTGAAAAGCTGCGCGAATTTAACGTGTCCGTCGGCGAAGTCGTCAATGCCCTACGCAATCAGAATACCAACGCACCGGTCGGAAAAATTCGCGGCAAGCTGGATGAAGAGAGCATACGTCTGGTCGGACGCATCGAATCGCCAGAAGAATTTCAGGGCATCGTCGTGAAACGGAATGGCGATCAGATCGTGCGTCTTGCGCAGGTCGCCACTATTGAAGACAGCTTTGCCGACATCAATGGTTTAAGCATACGCAGCGGCAAACCGAATGTGGGTATGCAAATCACGAAATCGCGCGAAGCAAGCACGGTCAGCGTTGCGACCGCCGTGCGCGAAATGGTGAAAGAAATCAATACTGGTTTCGAAAAAGATCAGCCGGGCACCAAGCTTGAAATCACGCGCGATGGCGGTAAAGACGCACAGAACAGCCTGAATAATGTGATTGAATCGCTGGTACTCGGTGCCGGTCTGACGATTTTTGTGGTGTATGCCTTCCTGAACTCTTGGCGCTCCACACTAATTACGGCACTCAGCTTACCAACCTCGGTGGTTGCGGCCTTTATCGCGGTATGGTTGTGTGGCTTCACCTTGAATTTCATGACCCTGCTTGGTCTGTCACTCGCGATTGGCGTGCTGATCGATGATGCGATCGTGGTTCGTGAAAACATCGTGCGGCACATGCAAATGGGCTCAGACCGCCGCACTGCGGCGCTGGAAGGCACAGCAGAAATCGGTCTGGCAGTGGCAGCAACGACGTTTTCGATTATTGCGGTATTTATTCCGGTCGCCTTTATGCCGGGGATGCCAGGTGAATGGTTCCGGCCGTTCGCGCTGACGGTAACCTGCTCGGTACTGGTCAGTCTGGGTATTTCATTCACGCTGGATCCGATGTTGTCGGCTTACTGGGGCGATCCGCCAGATCATCACACCGCGCCGAAAAAAGGTTTGGGAAAAATACTGGAACGTTTCAATAACTGGTTTGATCATCAGGCTGACCGTTATGGCCGGGTGATTGCCTGGGCGTTACATCATCGCCGCTGGATGGGGACGATTGCGCTGGTCAGCCTGATTACGGCTCTCGGTCTGCAAATCAAATGGGGCGGCACCAGCTTTTTGCCGACCGCCGATTCCGGCAACCTGATGATAGAAGTGCGCACACCGGCTTCGTCTTCTCTGGAATATGCGCGCCTGAAAATGGAAAGAGCAGCCGCCATTGCACGCACAATCTCTGAGACCAAAGACACTAACAGCAATATCACACCGTCGGGTGGCCGTATCTATGTCGACATCGGTAAGCGGACTGAACGCAAACGCAGCGCCAAAGAAATTGCCGTTGAATTGCGAAATAAAATCAAACCATTAGTCGGTGCTGAATACACGGTTCTGGATGATCTGAACAACGGTGCCCGCAAACCGGTACAGATAGAATTTACCGGCCCGGATTCACGCAAGCTGCTGGAAATTACCAGTGCTTACATGGAAAAACTGCAGAACGTGCCGGGCGCGGTCGATATCGGCTTGTCTCAGCAAGATCCGAAAAAAGAACTGAAGATAGAACTGAACCGCGGTCTGGCAAATTCTATGGGCATTTCTTCGAATGATGCAGCACAGGCTTTGCGCGTTGCATTTGCCGGTATCGAAGTCGGTGACTGGGTCGATCCTACCGGTGAAACCCGTGACGTTGCGGTGCGCCTGCATCCGGATGACCGTGTCAGCAAGGAAAACATCGAACGCCTGCCGATCGCCATCACCGGAACTAACCAGATGGTGCCGCTGGATCAGATCGCCAGCATCAGCATGGGCAAAGGGCCATCGGGTATTGAGCACAGCAACGGCAAGCGCACGATCACCGTTTCTGCCAATGCACAGGGTCGCTCGAATGGTGAAGTGATTGCCGATGCCAAGAAACTGGCGGAGTCGTTTAACTATCCGCCAGGCTACGGTCTGAACATTACCGGCTCGGGTCAGGATCAGGAAGAAGTGTTCGGCGCGATGATGATTGCATTGTTGTCCGGTATCGGTCTGATGTATCTGATTCTGGTAATGCAGTTCGGCTCATTCACTGCGCCGCTGGGAGTGATGCTGTCGCTGCCTTTATCGCTGATCGGCGTCGTTCTGGCCTTGTTGATCACCGGAAGCACAATCAATCTGATGAGTCTGATCGGCGTCATCATGCTGATGGGTCTGGTGGCGAAAAATGCGATTCTGTTGCTCGATGCGGCACGTAAAAATGAAGCAGAAGGCATGAACCGCGAAGAAGCGCTGATGCAGGCGGGCCGCGTGCGTCTGCGTCCGATTCTGATGACAACGTTTGCGCTGATCGCTGGCATGATGCCGGTCGCACTGGGGCTGGGTGAAGGCGGTGAATTTTACCGTCCGCTGGCGATCGCCATTATCGGCGGCACCATCACCTCAACCTTGCTGACCTTGTTGGTCGTACCGACTTTCTACGACAGCATAGAAATTGCGAAAGATCGCATGATGGACAAAATGCATGCGCGTGGCACCCGTTATCATCCGTCGCTGGCATTTATCGTCACCATGCTGGAAGCATTTTTCACGCTGACCTTTGTCCGCCTGATTTATCGCAGCCTGCTGAAGTTGTGGCGGCTGATCAGTGGGCGCAAAAGCAGCACAGGCATTGTCGCAACCAGCCTGTCAGGTGCAGATCAGATGAAATAAAGGGCAAGCCGCAACAGTTATCCCCGATGCTGGGGCTTTCTCCTAAGTATCCTCCAGCATTTTTTACAGCCTGCCAACCGAAAATTGGCAGGCTTTTTTTATGTCAAGGCAGAACTTATTTTTGCCACGATTTCATACGAATGCAGGCGTGCCTGATGCTCAAAAATATTCGAGGCGATCATCAGTTCATCAGCACCGGTGCGGGCAATGAAATCGCGCATCTGCTGGGTTACCGTCGCTGGCGAACCGATGGCTGAACAGGCCAGAATCTGGTTCAGCAATGCGCGCTCGCCTTCACCCAGTTGTTGCATGAAATTTTCTACTGGCGGTGGAATTTTCGCCGGCCTGCCACTGCGTAAATTCACGAAAGCCTGCTGCGCCGAGCTTGCCAGCAAATGCGCCTGGTCATCGGTATCGGCGGCAAATACATTGAATCCCAGCATCACATACGGCTTTGCCAGATACGCTGATGGCCGGAACGTGGCACGATAAATCTCCACTGCCTGCATCATCTGCTGCGGCGCGAAATGCGACGCAAACGCATACGGCAAGCCCATTGCTGCCGCCAGTTGCGCACCGTATAAGCTGGAGCCGAGTATCCACACCGGCACATGCAAGCCCGCTCCCGGTACCGCTTTCACGGCAGAGTGAGGCTCATCAGAAAAATAATCGAGTAATTCCGCGACATCCTGCGGAAATTCATCAGCATCGGAACTCAGGTGTCGCCGCAACGCCCGTGCAGTGCGCTGATCGGAACCCGGCGCACGACCCAGACCAAGATCAATGCGACCCGGAAACAGCGATTCCAGCGTACCGAATTGTTCGGCAATCACTAAAGGTGAGTGATTCGGCAGCATGATGCCGCCAGCGCCGACGCGGATGCTCCGCGTCCCGCCAGCTACGTGCGCAATGAGGACAGCCGTGGCAGCACTGGCAATGCCAGGCATGCCGTGATGCTCTGCCAGCCAGAAACGGTGATACGCCCAGCGTTCGGCGTGTTGCGCCAGATCGAGCGAATTTTTAAAGGATTGCGCGGGTTCTGTCCCTTGTGCAATCGGGGAAAGATCAAGAATAGAAAGTAGAGCCATATCGTCTGCCTGTGATGCAAAGCTTGTGGCGGGCGATTCCCGGACTCAGACAAGCAATGCTTGGGATGCCTATTATCAGCGAAGTCTGTTTTGCCTGCAGCGAGCGGCCGGAACAACGATAACAAAGAATAAATATGATGCAAAAGCCACAAGACAAAATGATAAATAAATATCATAATCAATTCGAATTTTGAGGCTTTTGCGAATAAGGATGAGAAACATGAATAAGCCCCTATGTTTCTTTCTCCAATAAGAATCCCTGCCGCACATTGATTTTGTTAAAGGATGAATTGTGATCCGTTTAGCCAACGCTGACGACGCCGCTGCAATCTGCGCCATTTATAACCGCTACGTTCTGAACACGACCATCAGCTTTGAAGACACCACCGTGCGCGCACCGGCGATGGCGGAACGTATCAGTGCCGTATTTGCAGCGGGTTTGCCATGGTATGTCTGCGAGGAAGATGGCGTCATTCTGGGTTACGCTTATGCCAGCCCTTGGCGAACCCGCCATGCTTATCGGTTTTCGGTTGAAATATCCGCTTACGTCAGCCCCGAACGCAAACTCAGCGGCATAGGCTCACAACTGTACGCGCATCTGATCGACGATCTGCAGCAGCGTGGCATGCATTCGGTCATTGCGGGTATTTCCCTGCCGAATCCGGCCAGCGTGGCGCTGCATGAAAAATTTGGCATGACAAAGGTCGCTCACTTCAAGGAAGTCGGCTTTAAGTTTGGTCGCTGGATTGATGTCGGTTATTGGGAAAAGCAGCTATGAAGCGATGAATAAAGGCGAATCAGCCCAATGGTGACGCTGCACTCTGATCAGTACTCTGTATCCGTTCTCAGTCCTCTCTTTTTTCACTGGTGATTCATTCGACAGAAAGCTCATTATGCGTTGCAATCCTTTGCCTCCACGCTTGCCCCTGCCGCGCTTACGCGCGCTCGTTCTGAGCCTGTGCCTCGCCGGTGTCGTTACACCACTGGCATTGCTGCCAAGTAGCACCATCGCAGCCACTGACATCGAGGCACCAGCGATACTGCTGGCACGCAATTACCATGCGAAGGTGAATCCGGCGGCATATCTGGTCAGTGAAAAGCTCGATGGTGTGCGCGCAATATGGGATGGTAAGCAGTTGCGTTTCCGCAGTGGCCGCCTGATACAGGCACCTGCATGGTTCATCGCCGGCCTGCCGACACATCCGCTGGATGGTGAATTATGGATGGGGCGACGCCGTTTTGAAGCCTTGTCAGCAGCAGTCCGGCGACAGCTCCCGGACGAGGCCGAATGGCGGCAAATCAGCTATCAGATTTATGAACTACCCGAAGCACAGGGTAGTTTCAGCGAACGTCTGGTGACGCTCAGAAATAGCGTCGCACGCAGTCAGGTGCCCTGGTTGCAGGTATTGCCGCAGCAGCGCGTCAGCGACCACACCGAACTGCAGGCGCTGTTGAAAAAAATCGTCAGTGAGGGAGCGGAAGGCCTGATGCTGCATCAGGCGGATGCGGTCTGGCAGACCGGCCGCTCGGATGTGCTGCTGAAACTGAAATTGCATCTGGATGCGGAAGCGGTGGTCATCGGCCACGAACCGGGGCGTGGAAAATATCAGGGTTTACTCGGTGCCTTGCTGGTGCAAACGCCGGAAGGTCAACGCTTCCGGCTCGGTAGCGGTCTGAGCGACGCGCAACGGCAATCACCGCCCGCCATCGGCAGCACGGTCACCTATCGTTACCGCGATCTGAGTGCAAATGGCATACCGAAATTTGCGACCTTCCTGCGCGTCAGGGAGAGTGAATAAGCATTCAACGTAAAATCAAACATAAAATCAAACCTCAGATCAAACTCCTTGATCAATAAGGCTTACAGCCGCTTTTACGCCTGCAGGCCTTATTTTATGCGGACATGCATTCAGGGGAAAATACAAAGCCACAAAAATCGCTGCAAAAATCAGTTGTAAGGCTGCGTTTCATGTAAAGAACAGGCTTGTACTTTCGCGCCAAAAAAATTCGCCTGCAACTGAAATGCCTGCAAGATTCTTTGTCTGCCAGCAGCATCGGCGGGCAAGGCAAACACTACTTTTAAGAACTGCTGTTCAGTACCGCTGACGGTTTTGCCAATATCCGCGGCGAGCAAATCCTGTTCCAGTAAAGCCTGTGGCACGGGCGGCACGACTTCCTGTACAGCGCGCATCGCCGCCAGCACTTCCGCTTCTGTCACCGTCAACGCGTCATCCGTGGTCTGAAATTTTTTGACACCGCCGATATTCACCGCAACGCCGCCTGTCACTTCAAATTCTGTCGGTGAAATGCGCTCGTAATGAAAGGCCTCCCAACCCGGCACGCCGCGCTTGCGCTGCGCAACTTGTGCCATCGCCGCTGCTGCGGTACCGCCGCCATTAATCATGCCGACCGGCAGCATTTCGGCGAGATTGTCAGGAACCGTATCTTTGCTGGTATCGCTCATGGTGCATGCTCACTGTATAGAATCAGCTTGCATTGTATGCTGCCTGTCGCGCAGTTGGAAAACAATACACCTTGAAATGGACGTATTTATCTGCATTTCTGTGCCGTTGGCAGAACATTGCTCAAAGAAGAAAATCCTGAGGAAGTCATGAAAAATGAATAACTAACAGCTCGTCCCGCATTGCGGGTAAAATTCAGCGGCAATTTTATTTTGGAAGCATCAGACATTATCGTCTGCTGCAAAATCGTGACTAAGTTGCATCGCAGCTGAAACGAATTTCAACCGCAGTTCACATTTAAGGAAATTTTCATGTCGATCAAATCCCGTGTAGTTTTGGGTAGCGCTATCGCTCTGTTCGCACTCAGCGCTTGTAATGATAAGGATAAAGCCGCTTCAGCGTCAGCCCCGGCTTCTGCCGCTGCGGAAAGCAAAGAAGCAGTCGCCGCGACTGTGAATGGCACGCCTATCAGCAAAAAACAATTGGATCAGATCATGCAGCAGCAGGCAGCGCAAGGCATGCCGGATAATCAAGAAACACGCAAAATGGTGATCGACCAACTGGCAATGCAAATTCTGGTCGCGCAGGAAGCAACGAACAAAGGTCTGGATAAAGTACCTGAAGTCAAAGAACAACTGGACATGGCGCGTTTGTCTATCCTCGCCAATTCCTACGTTAAAGACTACATGAAAACCGCGACCGTCAGCGATGAAGCACTGAAAGCGGAATACGATAAATTCAAAACTACGGCCGGCGGCACAGAATTTAAAGCGCGCCATATTCTGGTCGCCAGCGAAGAAGAAGCCAAAGACATCATCGCCAAAATCAAGAAAGACGTGAAAGCATTCGACGGTCTGGCAAAAGCAAAATCACAAGACCCTGGTTCCAAAGCGAAAGGCGGCGATCTGGGCTGGTTTAATCCACGCAGCATGGTGCCGGAATTCGGCGAAGCCGTTGCGAAACTGGAAAAAGGCAAGTTCACTGAAACGCCAGTCAAATCGCAATTCGGCTACCACGTCATTATTCTCGACGACAGCCGCCCATTGGCTGTACCAGCTCTGGAAGACGTGAAGGGTGCGCTGACACAGCAATTGCAACAGCAAAACCTGAAAAAGACTTTTGACGATCTGAAAGCCAAAGCAAAAATTGAAATCACCGCTGTCGTACCAGCCGCTCCGGCTTCCGCTGCGGCAGCAAGCCCTGCTGCAACGCCAGCGCCTGTTGCAGCACCAGCAGAAGCAGCAAAAAAATAATTGCGACACTCTGCTCAGCGATAAAAAAAACCGCCATTGTGGCGGTTTTTTTTATGCTTTCATCCCGTAATAATAACGGGATTATTACGCTTATTCAGCTGACTTATTTACCCGACTTACGGCGCGTGGTACCGCTGTCTTTATCAAACTTCGATGGACGACGTTCACCGGGTTTAGCCGATTTAAAACCTGGTTTGCCATGCGCTTTTTCCGCAACGCGACGATCGCCGCCACCACGTTTCTGACCGGCAGGGAAGTCTGCCGCGATACCGCCGCTGGATGGGCCGACTGCGCTGATACGTATTTGTTTACCGGCGACCCAGACATCCTTGAGCTGCTGCAATAATTCCTTAGGCATGCCATCCGGCAGATCCAGTGTGCTGTGATCGTCGAAAATAGCAATGCGACCGATGTATTTCGCTTCCAGCCCCGCTTCGTTAGCAATCGCGCCGACGATATTCGCTGGCGTGACGGCATCCGCCTTGCCGACTTCAATACGATAAGTCTGCATAGGAATGCTGACTTTTTCCTTGTCTTTTTTCGATTTAGCCGGACGTGGTTCGTCGTCTTCTTTGCTAGTAAAAGCACGATCGACCACCTGATTCAAACGGCTGCCGGGTGCGCTGTCAACGATACGCGGTGCGCGCTCAGCACGCGGTTCGGCACGAGTTTCAGCACGTGCAGGGCGTGCGGCAGGTGCAGCGGCGGCACCCGCTTTTTCGGCACTGATACGCAAAGACTGACCGGCCACCCGCACAGACTTCAGATGATCCAGCATGTCTGCTGGCAAATTATCAGGCAGATCGAGAATCGTGTAATCGTCGTAAATATCGATGCGGCCAATAAATTTCGATTCGATATTCGCTTCGTTCGCAATCGCACCAACGATATTACCGGGCTTTACACCATGCTCATGGCCAACCGCGATGCGGTAGGTTTGCATGCCAGGTTCGGCAACGCGCGGGCTATGTTCGCGACGTGAACCACGGTCTTCACGCTCAAATCTGTCGCCACGGTCGCCGCGCTCGCCACGATCACCACGATCACGTGAAGGACGCTCACCGCGATCGCTGCGAGCTGGGCGTTCATCACGCCAGCTATCATCGTTTTTAACTTCACGACGATTTTTATCCAGCAGCAATGGTTCATCGCCGCGCGCCATTTTTGCTAAGGCAGCTGCGATTTCGATGGCAGGAATATTGTGTTCCTGTTCGTAAGCTTCGATCAGCGAAGTGAATTCTTGCAAGCCATCCTGCGCCAATGTCGCAGTGATCTGATCTTTGAAGCGGGCGATACGGACATCGTTCACAGTCTGTATCGTCGGCAATTCCAATGGTGACACTGGCTGGCGGGTCGCACGTTCTATCGCTTTCAGCAGATTTTTCTCACGCGGTGTAATGAACAGTATCGCTTCACCGCTGCGTCCCGCACGACCGGTACGGCCGATACGGTGCGTATAGCTTTCAGGGTCATACGGTACATCGTAGTTGATGACGTGGCTGATACGTTCTACGTCCAGACCACGTGCGGCAACGTCAGTCGCTACCAGAATATCGATCTTGCCGTCTTTCAGTTGCTGGATTGTGCGTTCACGTTGCTGCTGATTGATGTCGCCATTGATCGCAGCCACAGAAAAGCCTCTGGCATCGAGTTTGGCGGCGAGTTCTTCGGTGCCGAGTTTGGTACGCGCGAAGATGATCATGCCGTCAAAGGTTTCAGCTTCAAGAATACGGGTTAAGGCATCCAGTTTATGCATACCGGATACCAGCCAGTAACGCTGGCGGATATTGTCGGCGGTGCCGGTTTTAGCTGCAATCGTGACTTCGGCAGGCTTGTTCAGATAAGTCTGGGCAATGCGTTTGATGGCCGATGGCATCGTTGCCGAAAACAAGGCAGTCTGACGATTTTCCGGTGTTTCCTGCAGAATGCGTTCGACGTCATCGATAAAGCCCATACGCAGCATTTCATCGGCTTCATCAAGCACCAGCGTTTTGAGCGCAGATAAATCGAGTGAGCCTTTGTCGAGGTGATCAATCACGCGACCCGGCGTACCGACAACCACGTGCACACCACGGCGCAGTGCCGACAATTGCGGGCCATAGCTTTGTCCGCCATAAATTGGCAACACGTGAAAGCCGGGAATATGGCGCGCATAGGTCTGGAATGCTTCGGCAACCTGAATCGCCAGCTCGCGGGTTGGTGCCAGCACCAGTGCTTGCGGTGTGGTCTGACGAATATCGATACGCGACAGAATAGGCAAGGCAAATGAGGCCGTTTTACCGGTGCCGGTTTGCGCCTGCCCGAGGACATCGCGGTTATCCATCAGGTAAGGGATGGTCGCCGCCTGAATAGGTGACGGGGTTTCGTAGCCGACATCTTGCAAGGCGCGCAGCAAAGGCGCACTCAGTTGCAGATCGGAAAAAGAGATGGGGGAAGTAGATTCAGACATGCGATGCTCGCTTATTTCACTCATATCGCAGGATGCGACTAGATTTGGGGCGTAGTTTACCCTGTTGTCATCCACTCAGGGAGAAACCACGGGCAATTTTGCACATTTTTTAAGCAAAGCGAAGATAAAAAGCTAAGCACTGATGACAGGCATGCAATGCCTCTGTTCTTTTCGGCAATGTCAGACCAGTTAGTGAGCGGTCTGGCAGTCCGCTTGCTGATCTGACAGATCGCTTATTTCTCAGACAAACCGTATTTGCGCATCAACCTGTCTTGTGTGCCGTTCTCTTGCAAGCGATGCACTATCCGATTGATCTGCTCTATTTTCCACGGCGATTTCAGCGACAAAGCACACTGGGTATACACGACAGAAAACGGGGTTTTCGACACACTGTACAAAGAATGCTTATCCGGAAATTTTTTGAAATAACCGGCAATTTCAGACTCCGAGGTAATCAGTGCTTCGGCACCACCCAGCGCGAGCAAGCGAAACATACTCGGCACATCGGTCATGTCAACGCGGCTTACCCGGCCAGCAGCCAGATCCGGTGCAATTGCAGGATAGTGATAACCGATCTGGGTCGCGATTTTTTTACCCTGTAAATCATCAGGAAACTCGCTTGGCACGACCGTTTCCTTGCGTACCACCACACGTTCTATTTGCGGCAAATTTGGAATAGTCCATGCAAAATCAGTCGGCTGATCCACCCATTGCGGACTGTGATAACAGACCAGATCAGCTTCACCGCTGACGACCGCAGGTTCAATCCGGCGACGGGAATAAGGCAAATAAACCGGCTTCGCATCCAACCCTCGGGCAATCGCATCGGTGTAGTCTTTCAACAGGCCGCCAACCAGTTGATGCTGTTTATCAAAGATGATCAGCGGATCACTCAGCGTCTCAAAACCCGCAATTTTAAGTTGATCCTGTGCCAGCACTTGCGACGCGACACATAAAGTCACTGCCAAACATGCCACCTGAAAAACGCAACGGCCATGATTTGCTGCCGCTGGTATTACTTTTTTTGTTACGACTCGTGTCACTGCATCTGCTTTCTGTCTGTTCTGATCTCACGGTGTTTTCCCATAGCCACGCAAGCCTTGCAAGCCACCGGTATGCACCGCCACCACCTTACTTTCCGGCGCGATCTGCCCGCTCAGCCACAACTGGCGCAGGGCAAACAGCATTTTTCCGGTGTACACCGGCTCCAGCAATATCCCGGTATCTTCAAAAAAAATATCGCAAAACCTGCTGAGCTCCGCGCTCACTTTAGCGTATCCACCGTGGTGGAAGGTAGTTAACAATTGATAATTCTGATGTGCGGGGTAGCCCGCCGCCGTCAATAAGCGGGCAACTTCGGCATGCAGATATTCCGCATTTTTGAATGCCGCCACCCCGATTACCCTGCCCTGCCCGCGCAATCCGGCCAGCACGCCTGCCATCGTCGCACCTGTGCCACAAGCCAGTACCATCAGATCCGGCGTAAATTCCAGCTCGCTGACAAGCTCGGCAACACCGTGTAATGCAGTCGCTGCACTGCCACCTTCGGGCAACCAGACATGCTGCACAATGCTATCAGGCAAATGCTGACGCCATGCTTCAGTGTCGTCGCGTAAAGCGCGATACGCCTCGCGTGAAACAAAGCGAATGTGCATGCCCAGCGCACGGCAATCGTCCAGCATCGCGCTGTTCATACCTTCAGACCCACGCACCAGCGCCGTCGCCGGAAACCCGGCGATCGCCGCGGCATGCGCCAGCGCGTGCAAATGATTAGACCATAAGCCGCCCATGCTGACCAGATGCACAGGCTGACCCGCCAGTGCCTGCAAAGGATATTTCAGCTTACGGAATTTATTGCCCGACACCTGCGGATGCAACAGATCATCACGCTTGATCCACAAATTCATCTGCGGAAACAAGCTGCTGTGTACCGGTTGGCAAGGAGAAAAAGGAGCAGAAAACACAATATTGTTTTTATTGCCTGATGGTAAAGTATTATATTGTCGGAGACGATGCAAAATTGCTCTGGTAAGACGATACGACGAAGGCGATGACATCGTAGGAAAAACAGCAATGCCAGGGTTTTAATTCGCCAGTATTGTATCGCCGGTTGTCAGCATCCGGGCTGACTTATGTCACAACAAGCAATTGCCGCGTGGGTCACACTGGCCGCACTGAATATTCAATGAAGTTGGAGAGTACATGCCTGCAGATGGAGATCAGCCACTGGCGAATGCCAGACAACAGCTGACACAGTTAATCAAACAAATTAAAGAAAACGGCAAGCAAGACAATCTGCTGCCGACTCTGCAAACCGTATTGACGCAGTTAGAAAGTCTGACCAAGCACGACCAGCTGACTGGCGCACTGAATCGCCGCACTTTGCTGAATATGCTCGACAGCGAATTAGCGCGCTCATATCGCACCGGCCACACTTTTTCATTTGCCGTGATCAGCGTCGATCATCTCGAAAAAATTCTGGAGCAACACGGTCAGGCCGTTGCCCGTCAGGTATTGCAAATGGTCGCCAAAGAAGCGCTCGATATGCTGCGCACACTCGATTCTTTCGGTCGCGTCGCCGCCAATGAATTTGCGATCGTGATGCCAACGACCTGGCTGGATCAAAGCCTGAAAGCCATCGCCCGCCTCAAAAAACGCGTCGCGGACTGCGACTGGAATGCCGTAGCCCCCGGCCTACAAGTGACGTTTTCAACCGGCCTGACCACCAACGCCATCAAAGACACTGCCGACATCATGCTGGCACGCGCCACCTCTGCTTTAAACACCGCCAAAGCCAAAGGCAGCGACAGTATTGCGGAAGCCGAATTACCACTACCGGAATACAACCCGGAAGACGATGAATAAGCTTGTTTTCTGAAACTCAGATTATTTGGAAACATTTCCCATCAGTTCGCGGAACTTCTGACAAATATCGCGTACTAAACCTGTACCAGCTGCGTCGTGTTTCGAACGCAGTTGCACTTACCTTGTTCATGCCTCAGCCCACTCAGGATTCTCCATGAAACTCTCTCCCCTGCTGGCCAGTCTGTTGGCCGCATTTGTATTGACCGGTACGGCGTTGCCGGTGTCTGCTGCGCAGCAATCCGTCGTCAGTCTGGACAACCGCGCCGATGCGATGAAGCAGCATGCCGACTATATCCGCGAGCATTACAGCAAATTTGAATACCGGATTCCGATGCGCGATGGTAAGGCCTTGTTCACGTCGGTGTATGTGCCGAACGACGCGAGTGCGAAAAAAACCTATCCGATACTGCTGGTGCGCACGCCGTATTCGGTCGCACCGTATGGCGCGGACAATTACAGAAGCAGTCTGGGGCCGACGGCCGAGTATGAAAAAGAAGGCTTCATTTTCGTGTTTCAGGATGTGCGCGGCGCGCATATGTCGGAGGGCGAATTCGTCAATATGCGGCCGCATCTGGATGTCAAAAAAACGTCGGCGGATATTGATGAAAGCAGCGACACCTATGACAGCATAGACTGGCTGATCAAACATCTGCCACACAATAACGGCAAGGTTGGTCAGTGGGGTATTTCTTATCCTGGCTTTTACACTTCGGCTGGCGCGATTGATTCGCATCCGGCGCTGAAGGCGATTTCGCCGCAGGCACCGATTGCGGACTGGTTCCGTGGCGACGATATGCACAGAAACGGCGCGTTCAATCTGCAGATGGCTTTCGGTTTCTTTAACAGCTTTGGACAGCCGCGCCCGCAACCGACCGACAAACGCGGCTGGAAAGAATTCAATTACGGCACGCCTGACGGCTATCAGTTTTTTCTCGAACTCGGTTCGGTTGCGAATGCAAACGACAAATATTTTAAAAACGGGATTCCGTTCTGGAATGAGATCGTTGCGCATCCCGATTACGATCAGTTCTGGCAAAGCCGCAATCTGCTGCCACATCTGAAAAATATTAAAGCCGCCGTGCTGACGGTTGGTGGCTGGTATGACACCGAAGATTTATACGGCCCGCTGCAAACCTATCGCGCGATAGAAAAGCAAAATCCGGGCATACAAAATACGCTGGTGATCGGCCCATGGACACACGGCGGCTGGACGCGTGGCGATGGCGACAAGGTTGGCGATGCGAATTTCGGTTTCAAGACGGTGCGCAATTATCAGCCGGTCGAATTCGCGTTCTTTAAACACCATCTGAAAGGCGGCGAGAAACCAGCGTTGCCGGAAGCCTGGATGTTTGAAACCGGCGCGAATCGCTGGCGTGGTTTCGATGCCTGGCCGCCGAAAGAAAGCAAAGAACAGGCTTTGTATTTCCATGCAAACGGCAAGCTGAGTTTCACAGCGCCAACAGCAAACACAGCAAACGAAAGTGGCTTTGATGAATACGTCAGCGATCCGGCCAAGCCTGTGCCGTATACAACCGAGATTCTGAACGGCTGGAGCAAACAATATATCGCCGCCGACCAACGTTTTGCCAGCCGCCGCCCGGATGTGCTGACCTGGCAAACCGAGGTGCTGGATAAAGATGTGACGCTGGCGGGGCCGCTGAATGCCGATTTATTTGTCAGCGTCACCGGCACTGATGCCGATTTCGTGGTCAAGCTGATCGACGTGTCGCCGCCCGATGCGCGGGACGGGCAGATCAATCGCGGCAATCAGCAAACGCTGGTGCGCGGTGAACCTTTCCGCGCGCGCTTCCGCGATGGCTTTGAAACGCCGAAACCCTTCACGCCAAACGCAGTGACGAAGGTCGCGTTCAATATCAACGATGTACTGCATACGTTTCAGCGCGGTCACCGCATCATGGTGCAGGTGCAGTCAAGCTGGTTCCCGTTCATCGACCGCAATCCGCAAACTTTTGTGCCGAATATTTACGCGGCCAAAGACAGCGATTTCGTTAAAGCCACGCATCGCGTTTATCACAGCAGCAATCAGGCGAGTGCGCTGCGGGTGAAGGTCTTGCCTGCGCCGGGCGAATGACACGGGCAGCGATAATTACCGACAGAAATGACAATAAAAAAAGCCCGGAATTTCCGGGCTTTTTTCCATTTTATAGGGAGTATGTGTCAAAAAATGCTTAATCTCCTTATAAACAAAGGGCGTTAAAAAATACTCCCCCCCAGTATATTTTCGTGCTTTTGAGGCGTTTTCAAGAGCTTTTAGGTGCAAACACCACCAGCCACGTCGCCAGTACCACGCCCGCGCAACCGATCAATGTGCTCATGGTGATGGCTTCATGCAAAAACAAATGTCCCCACAACAAGGCAAACAGCGGTATCAGAAAAGTCACCGTCAGCGCTTTGGTCGGCCCCACATCTGTCATCAGGCGGAAGTAAATCAGATAGGCGACTGCGCTGCATAACAGCGCCAGCGCTGCGCCCAGCAGCAGAATCTGGCTGGTGATTTCACCTTGTACCGGCGCCAGCGGCAGAAACGGCAGCAACACGAAAGCGGCACCGACTTGCGAGCCGGTCGCCATTTGCATGGAATTCATCGCGCCGGATACTTTTTTGGAATAGATGCCTGCCAGCGCATAACAGATCGTCGCGCCGACGCAAGCCAGCACACCGAGCAACAAATCACTGGTGAATGCGACAGGCCCCAGACGCACAAGAAAACCGACGCCGACCACGCCGCACAACATGCCCAGCATTTTGCGGCCGGTGAAACGTTCACTCAGAAAAATCGCGCCCATCACTGCGCCCCATAAGGGGCTGGTGGCATTCACAATCGCAGAATAACCAGCAGGCATACGCATCGCGGCAAACGAATACAAGGCAAAAGGCAGCGCCGAATTCACCAGACCCAGCAGCAGATATTGCCGCCAGTGACGCCGGATATCGATCGGCTTTTGCGTCGCCAGCATCAATAAAGTTAAGGCAAGCCCCGCCAGACCAACGCGGATTTCTGCGGTCCATAATGCGCCCAGGACAGGTGCCAGCACCCGCATGAACAGAAACGAAGCACCCCAGATCGCAGCCAGCGATAAAAGGCGAAGAAGATCAACACTGCGCATGCGGTTTTCCGTATCGATGAAAAACGCCCAGCTTAACAAATTAGCGTCAGCGCCGCTGGCTATTTCCGGTCATCACGTGCCGACGCGGTGTCAACGTTCATCGTCAAATCGGCATTTAATCGGTGTCTACATCGGCTTAAAGCGCCATGCATAGGCCTGACTGACTTTGAGTTTTTCCGGGCTGCCGTGCAGCTCCACCAGATAGCGCCCCATGTCGTCACGCTGCGCGCGTGCAATCGCATCGGCGCGCACCACCGTGCCGCGATGGATCTGCCAGAAGATATCGGGGTCGAGTCCTTCCATCAATTCTTTCAGCGGCTTGCGCACATGCGCTTCGTCATGCCCGCACACGACACGGGTATATTTTTCATCGGAACTGAAAAACAGAATTTTTTCTATCGGGAACATCTTGATCGTATCGCCGACGCTGGCGCTGATCCAGCGTATGCGCTCGGCCGCATTGCCACGGATGCGCTTGTCGAGTTCCGACATCAACTGGCTCAGATCGGGTGCGACTTGTTTGCTGGCAAGACGCGCTTTCAGACGCGCAATTGCTTCCGCCAGCCGCGCCTGCGCCACTGGCTTCAACAGATAATCGATTGCACCGGCGGCAAACGCATCGAGTGCATGATTGTCATACGCAGTGGTGAACACCGCATGACAACGCCCTTTGACGGCATTTGCGACATCCAGCCCCGACATGCCCGGCATGCGAATATCCAGAAATGCGATGTCGGGCTGGTGGGTATAAATTGCATCGAGCGCATCAGCGCCATGCTCGCACTCGGCGATAATCTGCAGTTCCGGCCATAACTCATTGAGCATGCGGCGCAATTCCTTACGTGGTAAATCTTCATCTTCAGCGATGATGGCGGTGATCATGCAGCCTCCGTCTGTTTTTCTAAAGGAATCGTGATGATGGCAGCAACCCCGCCCTCGGGACGGGCTTTCAACAGCAGGCTGGCGCGGTCGCCGTACATCGCCGCTAACCGCTGATGGATATTCGCCAGGCCAATGCCAGAGCCGCTGTTGTGACCGCCGAAGCCGACGCCATCATCTTCAACGCGCATTTCCAACATGCGCGGCTCTGGAGTTTCTTGCGTTTCTTGTGTTTCGATGACACGCACTGTCACGGCGATGTGCGCCGCGCCGACCTTGGGTTCTATGCCGTGTTTGATCGCATTTTCCACCAGCGAAATCAGCATCAGCGGCGGCACTGCGGCGTCAGCAATCTGTGACTCGACACTGAAACTCAGGCGCGGAATGCGCGCCTGCATCAGGCTCAGATACGCATGTGCGGCGTCAAGTTGCTTGCTTAAACGCGACTGCACCGAGCCGCCGTCGTCGCGCATCTGCGGTATGGTCGCCCGCAGATAATCGACCAGATGATCGACAATCGCGACCGCCCGCGCTGGCTCAGTGCTGATCGCCGAACGCACACCGGCCAGCGTGTTGAACAGAAAATGCGGTTCCACCTGCGCAGCCAATACCGACAAGCGTAATTCGGTTTCTCTTTGCATCGCCTGCGCCTGTTCTGATGCGCGCTTACTCTGAGCGACTTTCAACATATTGCGCTGACGAGAAAACAGCCAGAGATCGTAACCACCGCTGAGGTAAATACAGACTGAAGACAATACCAAACCGATATAAAAGCCTTTCCAGAAATCCGCGCCTGACATATCAGGTGGATGTGGCGTGCGGTTTTGTTTGCCATCCTGCAAGCCCTGCTCAAATCCGGCTTTGAATTCAGATAACCAGTTTCCCGCAGGCGTGGCCGCGGTTGTTTTTGCAGAATCCGGCGAACCAGAATAATGCAATTTCAGCGCGGTCAGCATCGGTGCCTCGTAATGCAATAATTGCTGTGTCGCCTGCCTCGCTGCAAAAAATAGCAACAGACTGCACAATAATCCGGCACATAAAACCGTGATCAGACAACGCCATTCTTTTTTTTCTGCGTAGCCGCGTTGTCGCATCCAGACCGCCAGCGCAGCACCACCAAGATGCATCGCGGTACCGGCAAGAGACAGCGGTATCCAGACAACAAAAAGGGTGCGCCAGTCAGCGCCGCGCGCCGCATCGATCAGAAAAATCAGCAGCAGCGCGGGAATCAGTGTCCCTACCCAGGCACGGGCACGATAGCGATACCAGGTGCGTGAAAACACCGGGTAATTGCGCGCCCGGGTCAGCCAGGATTCGCTTCGGGCGGAGACTTCCGGTGGCAATATTTCTTCATTCGCTGATGGCGGCATATGGCTTGCAGGTGTGGCTGACATGATCTTCCTTTTCACAGACGAATGCAGTCTACGCGGGCATCATGGGATTGCGTGAGCATGCGACGAATGCAGATCAGGGCGGATAAAACAGCTGTCGTACCGGATGAAACTGTTCAGGCCGGTTCAGTGCCACCGCTGCCGGCGGCTTCGGCATTCGCAC
This sequence comes from Cognatundibacterium rivi, assembly GCF_018139565.1. Taxonomy (GTDB): domain Bacteria; phylum Pseudomonadota; class Gammaproteobacteria; order Burkholderiales; family Burkholderiaceae_D; genus Undibacterium; species Undibacterium rivi. Next base: position 213,676 of record NZ_JAGSPK010000001.1, on the reverse strand, counting down.
GCTGTTGTTTGGCAATACGCAGGATGGTGTTGCGGATGGAAGTCAGAACGGCGACGGAATTGAAAGGTTTCACGATAAAACCATGGACGCCGCGCTGCTGCGCTTCCTGAATCAACCCGGCGTTAATGCCGGAAGACACCAGAAACAGCAGCGACTTTGGCAGCTCGGTGCGTAGCTGGGTGACGATGGCCCAACCAGCTTCATCTGTTTCGCCAAGATCGATGCAAACAATCTGCGGCCTGAGCCGGATCACGCGTGCGAGGCTGGCGGGGGCGAGATTAGCGTCAGCAATCACTTCGTGGCCGCCGTTATTGAGTACGGAAGTCAGTAAATTGCGGGCAATCGCATTCGCGTCCAGAATAACGGCTTTGAGCATAGAAAACCTGACAAGATAAAAGCAATTTGCATCTTAATGCAAAACTTTAATGTAAAACATTAAGTAAGGGGAAAAAGGCGGAAAAAGCCACATCCGGCTATGTGGGCACCATGCAATCTAAGTATCGTCAGATGCCCTCAATGGCAGATATTCAGTCTTTCTCTCCGGCTTCACCTTTCGCATTTTTCACATAGGTTTCCAGCCAGCGATCCTGTTCCCACAGCATGTGCAGGACCGATTCCCGCGCACGATAGCTATGGCTTTCATTCGGCAACATCACCAGACGCGTCACCGCGCCCAGACCTTGCAAAGCCTGATACATGCGTTCACTTTGGATAGGGAAAGTGCCGGGGTTATTATCTTGTTCACCGTGAATAAAGAGTATCGGATCTTTGATCTGATTCGCGAAATTAAACGGTGACATTTCCTGATACGTCTTGCGTGCCTGCCAGAAATTGCGTTCTTCTGACTGAAAACCAAACGGTGTCAGGGTGCGATTATAAGCACCGGAACGGGCAATACCGGCGCGGAACAAACGCGTGTGCGTCAGCAGATTGGCCGTCATGAAAGCGCCATAGCTATGACCGCCGATCGCGATGCGGTTGCGGTCGGCAACACCAAGCCGCACGACTTCGTCGATCGCGGCTTCGGCACTCATTTTGAGTTGTTCGAGGTAAGTGTCGTTTGGCTCTTTCTTCCCTTCACCGATAATCGGCATGGTCGGGCCATCCAGCACGGTATAACCACGTGCCAGCATGACTTGCGGACCGTTATAGGAAATCCGGTTGAATTTATACGGTGAACCATTCACCTGACCGGCTGCCTCCGCTGTTTTAAATTCCCGTGGATACGCCCACATAATCATGGGACGCGGGCCATCCCGTTTCGGGTCGTAGCCTGGCGGCAAATACAGGGTCGCAGTCAGATCAACACCATCTTCACGTTCATAACGCAGTTGCTGCTTTTTCACGCCCTTGAATTGCGGCAAAGGATGGGGGAACTGCGTCAACGCCCGCGCTACTTCATTGTGTGCCAGATCGCGGACGAAATAATTAGGGCGTTCTTCGTTTGATTCGCGGCTGGTGACGATGCTGGTACCTTTATCATTCAACAAACCCAGCACTTCTTCGTAATACGGCGCCTGCGAGCGGAACATGCGTACCGCTTGCTTACTATTCAGATCAAACCGGTCCAGAAACGGGCGATCACCGTCCGGGCTGGCACCATTGCCGGTCATGAAAATCGACTTACCATCCGGTGCCACGCGCAGCACTGCGCGGCCATACTGATTTTGCGTCATCACGGGCTGCCCTGGATGCGCATACTGATCTTCCGATTTACGGGCAAACAAGAGTTCCGGTTTACTGTCGACGACGCCGGGACGTATCCGCCAAATGCGGGTATCACGGGTTTTCCACCAGCTTTCCGTCAACAGCGCCAGGCCGTCATTACCCCATTGAATATTATTGAAGCGCCACGCCAGATCCATCAGTTTTTGTGGTGGCGCATCAAACGGTGCGGCCTGTTGCATCAGGACGTCGTGTACTTTCACAGGCGCTTCAGGGTCACCACCGGCCTGTGCTTCCAGCCAATACAAGGTAGCGGGCTTATCATTACGCCAGGCAAAATCACGCGGCCCAGCCTGTACCGCATCATTCCCGGTGGGCAAACGCTCACGCATAGGACGTTCGGCGATGGTTTTCACTTTCTTGCCATTCTCATCCCACAATTCGATCAATTGTGGAAAACGATCCACCGGAAGCATCGTCGAATAAGGGCGGCGTAATTGTGTCGTCAGAATCAGATTGCCATCGGGCGAAGCCTGCGCTTTGGTCAGCGTCATGACAGGGCCGACACGGCGCAGATCGCCGCTGATGCTGACAAATGCCAGTTGTGTTTGCAATTGCCAATCCAGCATATCGGCGTCCGCTGCTGTTTTCAGCATGTCGGGATAAGTACGGTTTTGCGTCAGCTTGCCGCCCTTACTTTCCAGCATATTGGGCCCCAGCGGCTTTTGCGTCAGATTCGGTGCTGGTTTCTGGCGGGCAGGCAGTAAGCGCACCAGCAATTGCTCGGAGCCATTGCTCCAGGCGAATCCGGCGCTGGCGACGGCATTCAGTTTTTCGTCGATCAGCCGTTGTGCATGTGCTTTCTTCACGTCCAGCAACCAGAGTTCTACGCCATCATCGGTCCAGCGACTGAACGCCAACCATTTTTCATCCGGCGACCACAGTGTTTCAGCAATCCGTGGCTTCGCTGGCAAACCGCTGACTTCGCGGATTTTCCCGCTTGCCACGTCCAGCAGACTCAGGCTGTTACCAAAATCAAAATGGCTGGCAGCGTGGGTACGGGGATTGATACGCAAACCCGCCAGTTTGAGTTCAGGCTGCGCGACTTCGGCGATACCCGGCAAACCCGGCAAGCCGACCAGCAATGCTGTTTTGCGCTGTGGCCCGAGTTTAAACACCGGCCCACGCGGTGCGTCAACGATGGCCTGTAATTCCGCCGGCGGCAAACGATAATTGCCTTCTGCGGCAGTGACAGGAAGCGCTGTGCCTGAGGTGGCAACGGCCGGGATGTGGATGCCGGACAACAGTGCCACCGCGCCTGCAATGATCACCGTGGAAGGAAATCGGGAAGTAAAAAACATCATTCGTATATTCATCACTATATTAAAAAGCCGCACCAAAACGAGCAGCATCGCCTGCATTTTTATCGAAAATGCGCATCAGGATCGCACAAATTCACGCTTGGGCAAACCTGCCATTCTCAGAACCACGTCCCGATTGCCTGTCGGATGCCTCGCGGATGGCGTCGCAAAGGCTTATCCACACTCATTCGCTGCGTTGGCACAACATTTGCTGCAACGCACAATATGTCTTTCTATATGAGTTTTTCATCGTGGTAAGCTACGCGCCGAATTGATTCAATTCAAATCATTCTTGCCTCAGGCTTGAAAATTTATTTGCTGGCGAATCATCATCCAATTAAACCAACAACGGAGAGCAATTTGAACAAAATTCAAAATCCAGGGGTGAACACTATCCTCGGACACCCCGATAGCTTATTTGTTCTGTTTTTCACAGAAATGTGGGAACGATTTTCTTATTATGGTATGCGTGCATTGCTGGTCTTGTTTCTGGTCACAGAAACAGCCAAAGGCGGCTGGGGCTGGACCCGCGCAGATGCCGCCAATCTGTATGGCTGGTACACCGGTCTCGTCTATCTGACACCGATCATCGGCGGCTATATTGCCGATAAATTCCTCGGCAGCCGTCGCGCAGTCGTACTCGGCGGTTTCATCATCGCGGCAGGTCATGCATCATTGCTGTTTGATACGCCAACCATGTTCTACGTTGGTCTGTCACTGATCGTTGCCGGTACCGGGATGTTCAAGCCGAATATTTCTGCGATTGTCGGTCAGTTGTACACCAAAGATAACGAACACTTGCGCGATTCCGGCTACACCCTGTTTTATATGGGCGTCAATTCCGGCGCGTTTTTCGGTATTTTGCTGTGCGGTTATATCGGTGAAAAAATCTCCTGGTCTTATGGTTTTGGACTCGCCGGTATATTTATGCTGTTAGGCGCGATCCAGTTTTATCTGGGACAAGGCATTTTCGGTAACATCGGTTTATCGAAAGATCAGAGAGCGGCGACCAACACTGTTGAAGTCGTCGTCGAAGAACCAGCGGCCAACATCGTTGCTGATCGTATTAAAGCAATTGCCGTTTTCTCTTTCTTCACGATTTTCTTCTGGTTCGCATTTGAACAAGCCGGTGGCTCAATGACGATCTTCGCGGCCGACTACACCGACCGTAATCTGGTGGGCACCGCAGGTACCACCTTTAAAATTATCAACAGCCTGATGACGGTGATTCCGACCATGATTCTCAGCTGGCTGCTGGTGAAGCTGTTCGCCGGTACCGCTAAGAACTATCTGGTATCCAATCTGTTGTTGGTCGTCTGTCTGGGTACGATCTGGGCGTTAGTTCTGTGGATGCTGCAGCGTGAATTTGCGCTGGATCAGTCCAGCGTTCCAGCGACCTGGTTTGGTGTGCTGAACTCGTTTTTCCTGGTGATTCTGGCACCGATGTTTTCCAAAATGTGGGACAAATACTGGGATCCTAGCGGCCCGGTTAAATTCGGTACGGGTCTGGTTCTGCTTGGTATCGGATTTGCGGCACTGGCCTATGGCTCGTCCACTATTCCAGCCGGTGCGAAGACTGCCTCGATCAGCATGGTCTATCTGATTCTGGCGTATTTCTTCCATACGATGGGTGAGCTCTGCCTGTCACCAGTCGGCTTGTCTTACATCAGTAAGCTCGCACCTCCGCGTTTGCTCGGTCTAATGTTCGGTTTGTGGTTCCTGAATACCGCCATCGCCAATAAATTGGCGGGTCTGACGGGTAGTTATATTGACGAGATTTCGAACACGTATTCGATGTCGACTTTCTTCCTGATCTTCACCATCATCCCGATTTCTGCCGGCATTGTTCTGATGCTGATGAATAAATGGATGGCAAAGAAAATGCACGGGATCAACTAATCTAGAGTATCCGCCCCAACAAAAATCCCCGCCAAAAGCGGGGATTTTTTTTAACTATTTCCGACAAATCTTAGCAAGATTCTGTCTCAGATTTATTAAGAACGTTCGATTGCCAGCGCCACGCCCATACCACCACCGATACACAAACTCGCCAGACCTTTTTTAGCATCGCGGCGTATCATTTCATGAATCAGGCTGACCAGAATACGGCAACCAGAGGCCCCGATAGGATGGCCAATCGCAATCGCACCGCCATTCACGTTGATCTTGCTGGTGTCCCAGCCCATTTCTTTATTCACACCGATGGCCTGCGCGGCAAACGCTTCGTTGATCTCCATTAAATCCAGATCAGCATGCGTCCAGCCAGCTTTTTTCAGGCACAGTTGTGCAGCGGGCACAGGGCCCATGCCCATGATGGATGGGTCTACGCCTGCCGACGAATACGCCTTGATCCGCGCCAGCACTGGCAATCCCAGCTCTTCCGCTTTCTTTGCCGACATCATGATTACCGCCGCCGCACCATCGTTGAGACCGGAAGCATTACCTGCGGTGACGGTACCGCTTTTGTCGAAGGCAGGACGGAGTGCAGACAAGGATTCCAGAGTAGCGCCATGTTTGATGAATTCATCAGTATCGAAGACGACCGTGCCTTTTTTCGACACGATTTCTACCGGTATGATTTCATCTTTGAACTTGCCAGCTTTTTGTGCCGCTTCCGCTTTGTTTTGTGAGGCAAGCGCGAATATGTCCTGCTCTTCACGGCTGATACTGTATTTCTTAGCGACGTTTTCAGCGGTAATACCCATGTGGTATTGGTTATAGACATCCCACAAACCATCCACGATCATGGTGTCGACCAGTTTCGTGTCACCCATACGGAAACCATCGCGCGAGCCATTCAGCACATGCGGCGAAGCGCTCATATTTTCCTGACCACCAGCGATGATAATGTCCGCGTCACCGACTTTAATGGCCTGCGCCGCCAGATGCGTTGCTTTCAAACCGCTGCCGCAGACTTTATTGATCGTCATCGCTGGCACCATCACAGGCAAACCCGCTTTGATGACGGCCTGACGTGCTGCATTCTGCCCAACGCCTGCCGTCAACACCTGACCAAGCAAAACTTCGTTGATCTGGTCGCCGCTCAAACCCGTTTTGGCGAGCAAGCCTTTAATCACTATCGCACCCAATTCGGCGGCCGGGATTTTAGCCAGGGAACCACCAAATTTACCTACCGCTGTACGACCAGCAGCAACAATGACGACGTCTTGCATGTTGAATCTCCTGTTATAAAAAAAGGTGCGTCAGACAAAATGCCTATTCTGTCTGATCCGGTAGTGGTCAGATTACACCAGCTTGCCTGTTGATGTTCATCCAGCATAAATTTTGAGCAAAAAAAAAGCTCCCGATTGCTGGGAGCTTTTTGATTCAGGCGAAGTTCATAGCGAACTTGTCCTTGCTTTACTTAAGTAACTTAAGTTACTTATTTTTTCTTTGGCGTCGCTTTTTCAGCAGCTTGGGTGAACTGTTGTGTTGCTTTTGCCAGATTTTCTTCCAATGTTTCTACCGCTTGCTTGGTCGTTTTGGACAATTGCTCGTAACCGGCGTTGATGTTACCAACCACAGATTTCAAGGCTGTCACAGCTTGTTCTGAACCCGCTGGTGCATTTTTGGTAACTTCATCGATCAGGGAAATCACTTTAGTATTTGTTTCAGCGATATGCGCTTCCACTGCTTTTGTGAACTCTTGCTGAGTAGCAGAAGTGATACTGGCCAGATGACGACCGTATGCCAGTGCTTTTTCTGCAGTTGGCTGTGCTTGCGCTGTTGTCAGTGTGAAAAATTCCTGAGGATCTTTTGCGCTCAACAGTTGTTTCGCAGCAGCAGTGCCTTCTTCGATACTGGCTTTAGCAGCGTTCACGTTCAGGGCAAACAATTGCTCCAGACCTTCAAACGCTTTTTTGTTCAATGCCGTCAGGGAAGCAAACTGCGCTTCGAGGTTGGCTTTAGTTGCAGCAATAAATTGTTCTGGTGATGTAGACATGGCATTCTCCGTTAAAGGGGATTAATAATCGGCAGCGCCTTCCACAACTTCTTTAAATGGTGCACCGCAACAAGTTCAATTCTACACGGCATATTTCATACGTCAAGCTTTTTTTTGTGCATCGCAACAAAATGATGTAAATGATATCATTTAAAAAATGCAACCCCTAATACCCATCAGGCTTTCCAGCCTGTTTCGGGCTGAGACTCAGGTAAATAGCGGGGCTTGATGCAGCGATTGATATGCCTCTAATTGTAGCAAAGCCTGCTTATTTTTTAAGCCGCCAGCATAGCCGGTCAGCGCACCGTTCGCCGCGATCACCCGGTGACAAGGAACAATAATTGACAAGGGATTGCGCCCGTTAGCCGCGCCAACCGCTCTGACCGCCGATAGTTTGTCGATGCTGGCGGCAAGAGTACCGTAACTGCAGGTCTGACCGAAAGGGATCTGCTGCAACGCCCGCCACACACTTTGCTGAAATGGTGTGCCCGACGACATGTCGAGCGGAAGATCAAAATGCTGGCGCTGACCGGCAAAATATTCTCGCAGTTGTTGCGTTGCCAGTTGCAATAGCGGATGCGCCGGTGCGGCTTGCCAGCCCTGTATGCCCTTGAAATGCTGGTGCTGTTCAAAGTAGACACCGCTCAGCCCCATGTCGCTCGTAGCCACACAAAGCACGCCGAGTGGGCTGTTGAATTCTGTATATTTCATCACTTCCCCTTATTTTTCTGTCGCTTTGCTCGCTGCATTGCACTCACCAGGGCGGTCCATCGTGGTCAGCGACTGCCACAACAACATCGCGGCATAAGCGCGCCAGGGTGACCACGCTTGTGCCTGCAACAGCAACTGCTTTTCCGTCCAGCGCATCTGGGCAGGGGACGCCGCCAGTGGTGATAATTGTGCCGCTGCCTTTTGCAAACCGAGATCACCGGCAGGAAAAGCATCGGGAAAACGCAGAGCACGCATCGCGATATATTGCGCCGTCCATTCACCGATACCGCGCACGCTTTTCATGTTGTCCAGCATCGTCACCTGCGTGCTATCCAGTAAGCGTTCAAAACCACCCGCCAGTGCGAAGCGGGCGACATTCTGCAAGGTCTGGGCACGCGTTGCTGGAATCCCTATCCCCGCCAATTCATTGATGGGTAGCGCGATAATCGTTTCCGGCTTCGGAAAATGACGCGTAATCGCCGCCAACGGCGTATCGACCGTATCGCCGAAGCGCTGCACCAGACGACCGGCAACGGTCGTCGCACCCGCCACGCTGACCTGCTGCCCCAGCACCGCACGGATCGCCAGTTCAAAGCTGTCAAACGCCCCCGGCACACGCAAGCCCGGTGTTGCCTGTATCTGCGCGGCCAGCAGCGCATCTTGTTGCAAGTGGCTTTGAATAAATGCGGGATTCGCTTCCAGATCAAATTGCTGCCGCACGCGTGCCAGCACTGGCATCAATACCGGCGTCAGTTGCGGCGCGAGTTGTAGTAATAACTGGTTTTTCTGCGGCAAATGACTGACCTTCAGCCAGCCTGAAATGCCTTGTATGCGTACGCTGCGCACGTAGGTGGCCTGATCACCTTCCTGACCTTCATGAATGACGGCTTCCATTCCCGGCATAGCACGTCCGCGTAAATAGCTGATGACTGCATCCCACGCATACGGCGGACGATACGCGAGGCGCAAAGAAATACTTTCGCCACGCCCATCTGCCGCACGTCGCACCGAGCCTGGTGCCATCTGATAACGTTGCAAAAAAAGAGCGTTGAAACGTCGGACGCTGCCAAAACCAGCGGCAAACGCGATATCTGTCATGGGCAGGCTGGTTTCTTGCAGCAGTTTTTTGGCAAATAACAACCGCTGGGTTTGCGCGAGTTCGACCGGGCTGGCACCGAATTCCTGCAATAACACGCGCCTGAGCTGGCGGGACGACAAACCTATCTGTTGCGAGAAAACTTCGACACTCATTGCATTCAAAGCGCCGTCAGCAATTTTTTTCCAGATTGCATGCGCGAGATTCTGTTGTATCGCATACGGTGCCAGCTCAGGACGACAGCGCAGACAAGGACGATAGCCCGCCGCTTCTGCAGCTGCTGCCGTCGAAAAAAACTCGCAGGAACTTTCACGCGGTGTCCTGACCGCGCAAACCGGGCGGCAATATATCCCTGTTGTTTTTACGCCGGTAAAAAAGACGCCGTCAAAGCGGCTGTCTTTTGCGGCGAGCGCACGATAGTAATGATGTGCCTCGCGCGTCAGCCTGCCCGGGTTGGTCTCTGGTGTATTCATCGTGATGTCGTTATCGGTACGTATGTGCTCTTTATACGCGTTGACCGGCGCCAGATCTAGCCATTTCCGGACATGCGAATTATTGCCGACGCCACTTATCCCTGTTCCATGGCCAGCACAGGCGTCATGGTAAAACCGGCAGGCCACATGAATTAGACGTTTCCACTACACTAGGGCCTGTTAACATTTAAATTACGTGTGCGAAAGGGGTAAAACAGTTGCAGGGCTAGGCGCAGCCCGCGCAGCAGTGTGATCACTGTCAGCGGGATGCAACAACGCCATGCGGCTGTTTTACCCCTTTCCCTCTGGGTTCAAGCCAAAACGCGCGCTGGACTGCGTTGCGCGTCTTGTCAGGGGCACCAGCCCTGACTGCGACACACGCCTTGCCAGCCCACGTTTTGGCTTGAACGCATCTCGTAATTTAAATGTTAACAGGCCCTAGCTGATCTTATAAATATATGTGCAGAAAGCATAAGCCATGACCATCAAGCAATCTCCCGATCTGAAAACCGTCCTCATCGCCAGCGGCTTTGTATTAACGCTCGCCATGGGCGTGCGTCATGGCTTTGGCTTCTGGTTGCAGCCGATTTCACAAGCGCATGGCTGGACCCGCGAAACCTATTCGATGGCGATGGCAATCCAGAATTTGTTATGGGGCGTATTCGGGCCATTCGCCGGTATGGCTGTCGATAAATTCGGTACTACACGGGTTGTCATCTTCGGCGCGCTGATGTATGCGGCGGGTTTGCTGTGGATGGCAACGGTCAGTCATCCGCTGCTGTTTGTTATCGGTTCCGGCGCGTTATTAGGGGCGGCGCTCGCCTGTACCGCTTTTGGTGCCGTCAGCAGCATTATCGGGCGCACCGCACCGGCGAATAAACGTTCATGGGCATTCGGCATTTCTTCCGCCGCGAGTTCTTTTGGTCAGTTTGTGATGATGCCGGTCGAGCAGCAATTAATTACCCACAGCGGCTGGCAGACGGCGTTTTATCTGCTGGCGGGCTTACTGATCGCTGTCATGTTACCGATGGCCTGGAAACTGCGCGAACCTCCGGTTGATCATAGTCATGGCCCGCAGCAAAGTATCAAAGAGGCTATCCACGAAGCGTTCTCTCATAAGCCTTTCTTATTTTTAGTCGCAGGTTATTTTGTCTGTGGTTTTCAGGTGGTTTTTATCGGCGTACACATGCCGGCCTATCTGAAAGACAAAGGCATACTCGACCCTAACGTGGCGGTGTTGGCACTCGCCCTCATAGGCTTGTTCAATATTTTCGGCTCGTATTACGCCGGTAAGCTCGGTGGCATGTTCCAGAAACGTTACCTGCTGTCGTCCATCTATCTGTCCCGCACGGTTGTGATCAGCCTGTTTCTACTGGCACCACTGTCGTCCTATTCGGTGTACATATTCGCCGCGGCTATGGGCTTGATATGGTTATCGACAGTACCACTGACTAATGGCGTCATCGCGAGCATCTTTGGACTGAAATATCTCTCCATGTTGTCTGGCTTTGTATTTTTCTCGCATCAGGTCGGCAGTTTTATGGGTGTCTGGCTCGGCGGCTATATCTACACGCTGATGGGCAATTACAACCTCGTCTGGGGCATTACGCTGGCACTCGGTATTTTTGCGGCACTGATCAACCTGCCGGTGAATGAAAGCCCGGTTGAACGTCAGACGGCAACGGCATAACGATAATGAAACTGCGCCAGACATTGTGGAAGCTGTCTCTGTTCCTGTTGCTGCTACTCGTGCTGGCAGTGGCGTTTCTGGCCTATCTGCAGCCTGGGTTTGTGCTTGATCTCGCCAATCGTTTTGTGCTTTGCTGACTCATTGACTATTCATTAGAGCCGATCGGCTCAGCTGATCGGTTCTGCTGATTGATTTAGATAATTTTAAGGAATTATTTTCTGCGTACGGAGTCTGATGTTATTCTTTTCAACTCCTATTTTTCAGATCTGATTCCCATGAACAAATCCATGCTCATGCTGCTGTGTTCTGCGCTGGCAATACAATCCAGCGTTGCCGCAGATACCTCCGTCACTTCAGCACCGACCAGCAAACCCCTTATGAATAAAGCGCTTGCAGCCACCCCCCTGTTGGCAGCCAGTACTCTGGCGTATGAATATCCAGCCTTCGATCAGATCAGAAACGAACACTATGCGCCAGCGTTTGCAGAGGGCATGCGTTTGCATCTGGCCGAAATCAATGCGATTGCCAACAACGCCGCCAAACCAACTTTTGAGAATACGGTAGTCGCGCTGGAACGCGCCGGGCAGACGCTGAACCGCGTCAGCACGATCTTTTTCAATCAGATCGCCACCAACACCAACCCGACACTGGAAGCACTGTCCACCGATCTGGCACCGAAATTGTCTGCTCATCAGGACGTGATTCTGATGAATGCGAAACTGTTTAAACGCATCAACGCCATCATCAGTCAGCGCGATAAACTGAAACTCGACGCCGAATCTAATCGCCTGCTGGATCGCTACTACACCGATTTCGTGCGGGCCGGTGCAAAATTATCCGACAGCGATAAAGCTAAACTCAAAACGATCAATGCCCAGCTGGCATCGTTAGGCACGAAATTCAGCCAGAATGTATTGAAAGAAACCAATGCATCGGCCGTCATCGTTGAACATAAAGAGCAGTTAAAAGGTTTGTCTGAAGGTGAAATCAGTACCGCAGCCGCAGCGGCAAAAGCCAAAGGCCTGGATGGAAAATATCTGATTCCATTGATGAATACCTCCGGGCAACCTTATCTGGCGAGCCTCGAAGACCGTGCTGTGCGTCAGCGTTTACAAGAAGCCTCGGTCAATCGTGGCAGCCACGGCGGTGATTTCGATAACCGCGATACAGCGCTGCAATTAGCCCGTCTGCGCGCAGAACGTGCGCAATTGCTGGGTTATCCGAATTACGCCGCCTACGGCCTCGAAGACGAAACAGCCAAAACCACCACAGCCGTCAATAAAATGCTGAGCGAGCTGGCACCGGCTGCAGTCGCCAATGCGAAAAATGAAGCCGCTGAATTGCAAAAAATCATCGATGCCAATCATGGCGACTTTAAGCTGGCGGCATGGGACTGGGCCTACTACACGGAGCAATTGCGTACCGCAAAATATGCGTTTGACGATACCCAGTTACGCCCGTATTTTGAACTCGACAGCGTATTGCAAAACGGCGTGTTCTTTGCCGCGCATCAGTTGTACGGCATCAGCTTTAAAGAACGTAAAGATTTGCCTGTCTATCACCCAAGCGTACGGGTTTTCGAAGTCTTTGATGCCGACGGTAAATCGATGGCCTTGTTTATCGCCGATATGTACGCCCGCGACAGCAAACGTGGCGGCGCGTGGATGAACTCGTATGTCGAACAATCGACGCTGTTCAACAAAAAACCGGTCATTGCGAATCACCTCAATATTCCTCAGCCACCCAAAGGTGAACCCACCTTGCTGACGGCCGACGAAGTAAAAACAGCATTCCATGAATTCGGCCATGCGCTGCACGGTCTGTTCTCACAAGTACACTATCCACGTTTTTCCGGTACCAATGTGCCGCGCGATTTTGTTGAATATCCTTCGCAAGTCAACGAGATGTGGGCAACCTGGCCTGAAGTCCTGAAAAACTACGCTAAGCATTACAAAACAGGGGAAGTGATTCCTCAGGCACTGGTCGATAAAATCACCGCCAGCAACAAGTTCAATCAAGGCTTTGCGACCACAGAATATCTGGCGGCCTCTTTGCTTGATCAGCGCTGGCATCAGCTGACACCAGCGCAAATACCAAGCGATGCGATTGCGTTTGAAAAAACTGCCTTGCAAGAAGCTGGCGTTGATTTTGCACCGGTACCGCCGCGTTATCGCTCTACGTATTTCTCACACATATTCGGCGGCGGCTACTCAGCTGGTTACTACGCTTACCTGTGGAGTGAAGTGCTGGACGCTGATACCGTTGAATGGTTTAAGGAAAATGGCGGCCTGACGCGGAAAAATGGCGATTGGTTCCGTCAGCAATTACTGTCACGCGGCGGCAGTATCGATCCTATGGAATCATTCCGGAACTTCCGCGGGCGCGATCCAAAAATCGACCCATTGCTGATACGTCGCGGCTTAAAATAAAGCCAGCAACCGGTAAGACCTGCGGGTCTTACCAGTAGATAAAAAAAGGGGGAAGACATCGCGTCTTCCCCCTTTTTTATTTATCGCTGACTTATTCCAGTTTCCAGACAAAATCGGTTTTCACCCATGCCTGCTCAGCTTTGCCGTCTTTTGTACCAGGCTTGAATTTGCATTGACTCAAAGCACCGATGGCTGCCTTATCCAGACTACGGGAACCGCTGGATTTCTCTACTTTCGATTCGACGACTTTACCGTCGGCAGAAATCAGAAATCCCATCGTCACCGTGCCGCTCTCTTCGTTCATCAAAGCAGCTTTCGGATACTTCGGTGGGTCGCAGGATTTATTATCCATTACAGGTGCTGTTTCAGCAGCCATCACCGAAGAAGCAGCCACGCACAACATGGCTGAGAGGAGGAAAGAACGGGAGGATTTCATCATGGTATTTCTTTTCATTTCTGATCAATATAAAAATGTGGTGCTTGTACCTTATTACTGCTGATTCTGGTGCTTAGTCTGAAGATTAAAACTCTTCCCAACCGTCATCGCTGGCAGCGGATGCAGCTTTTTTCACAGCAGGTTTTGCGGCGGGTAAAGACTTCACCGGACTGGCTTTCGCCTTGGATTTTGCCGCTCTCATCGCTGGCTCTATGCGTTTCACAACCGGTGCTGCTGGTTTCGCTGGTGCTGACTGAAATGATAAGAGACCTTCATTTTTGTCGAGTTTGAAAACGCCCACCACATTTGCCAATTCAGCAGCCTGATCCTGCAAGCTTTGAGCTGCCGCTGCAGCTTGCTCTACGAGCGCTGCATTTTGCTGTGTCACGCCGTCCATTTCGATAATCGCGTGATTCACACGCTCAATTCCGGCACTCTGTTCCTGACTTGCCGCCGTAATTTCGGTCATGATCTCGGTCACATGTTTAACACTGGTAACAACCTGATCGATCGTCACGCCAGCCTGACCCACCAGCCGCGCACCGATTTCAACTTTTTCGACGGAATTGTCAATCAGGGTTTTGATTTCTTTTGCAGCAGCAGCACTACGCTGCGCCAAATTGCGAACCTCTGCCGCCACGACAGCAAAACCACGACCTTGTTCACCAGCACGCGCGGCTTCTACCGCAGCATTCAGCGCCAGAATATTCGTCTGGAATGCGATGCCATCAATGACGCTGATAATGTCAACGATCTTGTTTGAGGACGTGTTGATGTCACCCATGGTTTCAACCACTTGAGCAACCACTGCGCCACCCTGACGAGCGACTTCCGAAGCAGAGGCAGCCAGTTGATTTGCTTCACGTGCATTGTCGGCATTTTGCTTGACGGTGATAGTCAGCTCACGCATGGACGACGTCGTTTTTTCCAGCGAACTTGCCTGTTGCTCAGTACGGGAAGAAAGGTCCAGGTTACCAGTCGCAATTTCACTGGAGGCCGTGGCGATTGTGTCGGTACCGGAGCGCACTTGCGCAACGATATTGACCAGACTGTCACGCATGTTTTTCATTTCAAATATCAGACTGGACTGATCACCATTTCTGACATCGATCGGTGCGCTCAGTTCACCGGCAGCAATCTGACCAGCAATCTGCGCCGCATAATCAGGCTCGCCACCGAGTTGCCGGATCAGGCTGCGACTGATATAAAACGCCGCCGCAATACCGCCTGCTAATGCCATCAGGCCAAGAATCATCATCAGGCTGGTCGCCGATTTAAATGCTGAGTTTGCTTCGCTGGCGACTTCAGAATTCAGTTTGTCTTCCAATGCAACCAATTCATCCAGGGTATCGAGCCAGCCTTGCTGTACCGGACGCAGTTTTTTAATCAGGGTGATGGTCGCCATTTCCTGATCGTTCGCCAGACCAAGTGCCTTGGCTTTGTCAGGCAAAGAAGCCGCGGCTGTTTCGCGCTCTTTCAATTTGTCGAATATGGCTTTCTTTTCACCCGAAACGACATCGGCCGATTGCGCGAGCTTGATCAGTTTTTCACTCGCTTCCGCGTATTTTTTTGACTGTTCGGCGATGTTCTTCAGATCCTTTTCCATGTCCGCTTCGTCGTTGAGCAAGGTCAGGTTGCGTAAAGCCACCATACGGTCATAGACGATCGCGCGCATATCAAGCGCCAGACGGGTTTCGACGTTACTGACATTCACGATTTTTTCGAGACGCCCCTGAATTTGCGACATCCGGAAAACACCGACGATCGTCAGTGCGATCAAAAATATTAAAACCAGAGCAAATCCCAGCCCCAGGCGTTTACCAACAGTCATTTTTGATAGATTCATTTACGCCACTACTTTGAAAAAGAATTAAAACATTCAAAAGCGCTAAAATTTCAGCAACTTATGTGCCTGTCCCCTGTTTGCAAGTCCTGATTTTGTTTAGAATCAACTCGCACTTTGTAACATTCAGTTAGGAAATATACTGTAATTTTTCCAGATGGAAACATTTTTTTACACTTTTTTTTCACGCACGTTCAATAACTATTGCGAAATAAATAGTTTCCATTTATTCGTTGGCAACTAATGCAGCCCGCACTATTTTTGTGCAAACTAATTATGCTTTTGTGAGAGCCACCGTGCTCAGAACTTTCTTTGCTATTCCCCTTCTTTTTATCGATTCGCTGGCATAAATTCTGCTGTTGATAGTCAGCATCATCATTTCGATATAAATTTAATTTATCTGAATGCTAACCTTCACGGTTCACGTCACTCTCGACTGCTGCGTGCAATTTCACAACACTTCTACACGGGATTCTCATGTCTGGACTGATACGTTATTTTTTCCAGGGACAAATTCACGAGGCAGATCATTTGCCGCCCACCCGTACCCTGCTCCAGCATTTGCGCGAAGACCTGCATTGCACCGGTACCAAAGAAGGCTGCGCCGAAGGTGATTGCGGCGCCTGCACCGTTGTCACCGGCGAACTGCGGGATGGCAAAGTCGAAATGAAATCCGTCAATGCCTGTCTGCAGCTCATGCCTACGCTCGATGGCAAGGCTATTTTCACGGTGGAAGATCTGAACCAGGGGGCGTCTTTGCATCCGGTGCAGCAAGCGATGGTGGAATGCCACGCATCACAATGTGGCTTCTGTACGCCGGGATTTGTGATGTCTTTATGGGATCTGTATTTGCAAAGAAGCCCAGCGTCAGCGCCACTGCAACGCAAACAGATTGATATTGCCCTGTCCGGTAATCTGTGCCGCTGTACCGGTTACCGCCCCATCATTGACGCCGCGCATCGTATGGAAGAATTACCGCGTCAGGATTTCGATCAGGCCGGGTTAGCAGCCATACTGGTCAGCTTGGCTCGCAACGAAACACTGGAATATATCTATCAGGGACAACACTTTTTTGCGCCACGAACAATAACGGAATTAGTCCGCTTGCGGGCCGCCCATCCGCAGGCATGTCTGCTCGCAGGCGGCACAGATATTGGCTTGTGGATCACCAAACAATTCCGCGAACTGGGCAATATCATTTATCTCGGACAAGTCAAAGAACTGCGCACGGTGACCGCACAGAATGACACCCTAGAGATCGGCGCCGCAGTCACGCTGGACGACGCCTACCGCGTATTGTGTGAATATTATCCGCAGGAATTAAGCGAGTTGTGGCAGCGTTTTGCCTCATTACCGATACGCCACGCGGGCACACTGGGTGGCAATGTCGCCAATGGCTCACCGATAGGCGACTCTATGCCGTGGCTGATTGCGCTGGGTAGTCGCATCGTCTTGAAAAGCGCTGATGGCGAACGCGAGCTGGCTCTCGAAGATTTCTATCTCGGTTATCAGCAAAAAGATTTACGTCCGCACGAGATTGTCGCTGCGATACGAATTCCTTTGCCGCGCACCGGGAAAATTTTCCGTACCTATAAGCTGGCGAAACGTTTTGATCAGGATATTTCAGCTGTTTGTGCGGCCTTTTCAGCACAATTAGAAAGCGGGATCTTGTCAGAAGTCAGAATCGCCTTCGGCGGGATGGCGGCGACACCGAAACGGGCGACACGTGCCGAAGCCGCACTGGAGCAACAAGTCTGGAATGAAGCGACATTGCAAGCGGCGATGCTCGCCTTATCCGATGATTACGCACCGCTCAGCGACATGCGCGCATCGTCAGAATATCGCTTGCAGACGGCGCAAAATCTATTGCGCCGCTTCTGGCTGGAAACCCGGGCAGACAGCCCGCTGCCGGCAGCCTGGCTCAATCCATTTGCTGCGGCAGGCACAAGCTCAGCAGAGGAGTCCATATGACCAAACAAAACGAAACATCGTGGGCGGAAGTGGGTAAATCACATCCGCATGAATCTGCGGTATTACACGTCAGTGGCAGGGCAAATTACACCGACGACATGCCGGAAACGCAGGGCACGCTGCATGCAGCACTCGGCTTATCAACGCAAGCGCATGCACTGATACGCCATATGGATCTGAATGCCGTGCGTCAAGCGCAGGGTGTGATTGCTGTGTTCACTGCGCGTGATTTCCCCGGCAGCAACCAATGCGGCCCCATCATCAAAGATGACCCGATACTGGCGGATGGCGTGGTCGAGTATGTCGGGCAACCGTTATTCGCCGTGGTCGCGCGCAGCCATGAACTGGCACGCCGCGCCGCTAGGCTGGCAAAAATCGATTACGAAACACTACCTGCTATCTTGCATCCACGCGCCGCGCACGAGCAACAATCATACGTGCTGCCACCGATGTCACTGACGCGTGGCGATGCACAGCATGCCATCGCTAATGCGCCGCATCGCATTAGCGGCGAGTGGCAGGTCGGCGGTCAGGAACAGTTTTATCTTGAAGGCCAGATCGCCTATGCGATTCCTCAAGAAGCTGACGGCATGTACGTGGCCTGCTCTACTCAGCATCCGAGTGAAATGCAGCATGTTGTCGCACATGCGCTGGCCATTCCATTGCACAGTGTGCAGGTTGAATGCAGACGTATGGGCGGTGGCTTCGGCGGTAAAGAATCGCAATCAGCGTTATGGGCTGGCGTTGCCGCTCTGTGCGCGTTCAAACTGCAGCGACCGGTCAAGCTCCGTGCAGATCGCGACGACGATATGCTGGTCACGGGAAAACGCCACGAATTTCATTATGACTATGAAGCCGGGTATAACGATGAAGGGCTGATTCTCGGCGTCAAAGTACAGATGCTTTCGCGCGCTGGATTTTCCGCTGATCTGTCCGGGCCTGTCGCGACCCGTGCGGTCTGTCATCTCGATAACGCTTATTTTCTGTCCGATGTCGATATCCGCGCCATGTGCTGCAAAACGAATACGCAATCGAATACCGCGTTTCGTGGTTTCGGTGGTCCGCAAGGGGCAATACTGATAGAACATATCATCGACGATATCGCCCGCCATCTTGGTAAAGATGCGTTGGACGTACGGCGGCTGAATTTTTACGGACGCAACGACGACGAAGGCAGAAACGTTACCCACTATGGTCAGAAAGTCGTCGATAACGTGATACACGAGCTGGTTGCGGAATTAGAGCAAAGCAGCGACTATCGGGCGCGCCGGGCTGCAATTGCAAAATTCAACGCAACCAGCCCAGTACTGAAAAAAGGGCTGGCACTGACGCCACACAAATTCGGTATTGCCTTCAACGTGACACATCTGAATCAGGCTGGTGCCTTAGTGCACGTGTATCTGGATGGTTCTGTGCTGGTCAATCATGGCGGCACAGAAATGGGCCAGGGACTCAACACCAAAGTCGCACAGGTGGTGGCGCACGAACTAGGGGTGCCGCTAAGCGCAGTAAGAATCACGGCAACCGATACCACGAAGGTCGCCAATACATCAGCCACCGCAGCATCGACCGGCACCGATCTGAACGGCAAGGCGGCGCAGGCTGCTGCACGCCAGATACGCGATCGGCTAGCCACATATGCGGCAACCACCTTGGGTGGCGTTGCCAGCGAAGTGAGCTTCTCAGATGGCAACATCAGTTCAGGCGGCAACACGGTTTTGTTTTCTGAACTGGTGCAAAAAGCCTATCTGGCGCGGGTGCAATTGTGGTCTGACGGTTTTTACGCGACACCGGATTTACATTGGGATGGCAAGTCCATGAAGGGTAATCCGTTTTCGTATTACGCCTACGGTGCGGCGGTATCAGAAGTGGTCGTCGATACCCTGACGGGCGAATGGAAATTACTACGTGCCGATGTGTTGTACGATGCAGGTAATTCGCTCAATCCGGCGATCGACAAAGGTCAGGTAGAAGGCGCATTCATACAAGGTATGGGCTGGCTGACAACGGAAGAACTGGTTTGGAATGCCAGCGGCAAATTAACCACGCATGCACCATCGACGTATAAGATACCGGCAATATCAGATTGCCCGGAAGATTTCCGAGTCAGCCTGTTTAAGAATAAGAACGTCGCTGACAGCATACACAGATCAAAAGCCGTTGGTGAGCCACCGCTGTTATTGCCGTTTTCGGTGTTTTTTGCGATCCGTGATGCGATTGCCAGCGTTGCTGATCATCAGCGGCATCCACCCTTACCAGCGCCAGCAACCAGTGAAGCAATTCTGCGCGCAGTAAATGCGATTCGCGATTAAGATACGCGCATTAAGAGTACATTTTTTCAAACAATCACCCAATATTGATGCGGGTTCCCGGGCGAATTAGCCCTGCAGGCCGCATCAAATCTCTGTCCGACAGAAACAGATGACTATTCACAAAATACAAGCCTACCGTGCGAGCTTATTGCACTTTACCGATGACCCTCTGCATAATCCGGACGGAACACATCGGCACGAAGATGGGCTGCTGATCGTCAATGATGGCCTGGTGCAGGCTGCGGGGGACTATCAACAGTTAAAATCGACGCTGCCTGCCGATGTCGTTATCGAACACTTTCCCGGCAAAATCATTACTCCCGGGTTCATCGATACGCATATTCATTATCCGCAAACCGACATCATTGCTTCACCGGCACCTGGGCTGTTGCCCTGGCTGGAGCAATATACGTTTCCAGCCGAAAGACAGTTTGAAAACCCTCTGCACGCGCGGGAAGTGGCTGATTTTTTTCTGGATGAATTAGTCCGTTGTGGCACCACCACTGCGATGGTGTATTGCACCGTACATCCGGAATCAGTCGATGCTTTTTTTGAGGCAAGCACCGCACGCAATTTGCGCATGGTCGCGGGGAAAGTGCTGATGGACAGAAACTGCCCCGAGTTTTTACGCGACACCGCAGAAGATGGCATCCGCGACAGCGAAACCCTGATCAAAAAATGGCATAAGCACGGTCGCCAGCTCTACGCCATCACCCCACGTTTTGCGCCGACTTCCAGCCCGGCACAAATGCAGCTTGCGGGTGAGTTAGCGCGTGCCTACCCAGATACCTTTATTCAGACACACGTGGCAGAAAATCAGGATGAATGCGCGTGGGCGCGCTCACTGTTTCCTGAAGCACGCAGTTATCTTGATATTTATGATCGCTACGGGCTGATGCGGGAGCGTGCGATGTTTGCCCACTGTATCTGGCTCAACGATGAAGACCGCGCGCGTATGGCTGCCACCCGATCCGCAGTCGCCTTATGCCCAACATCCAATCTGTTTCTGGGCAGCGGTTTATTTGATTTTCAACGCGCAGAAGCCCAAAACGTCCCGCTGTCACTAGCCACCGACGTCGGTGGCGGCACCTCGTTTTCTATGCTGCAAACAATGAACGCCGCATACAAAGTTGCCCGTATGGGAGGCACCTATCTGCCCGCAACAAGGATGTTTTATCTCGCCACATTAGGCGGCGCACGCAGTATGCAACTGGAAGGCTGTATCGGTAATTTCGTGGCCGGCGCAGAAGCAGACTTTAACGTACTCGACCCGCAAGCGACACCACTTCTGAAACGTCGTACTGCCAGCTGTGATTCATTAGAAGAATTGCTATTTGCATTGGCGTTATTGGGAGATGACCGCAGTATTGCGGCGACTTATGCGGCGGGTAAACGGGTATCCGGAATGAAAGTACCGAGCGAAGCGAGTATTTTTTAATATTTAATGTCGAGTAAAACAAGATCAACTCAACACTGAAGCAATTGCGAGCGAGCCTTCGGTATCGCCAAAGATCTCTACGAAATAAAGAAACCTGCGATCACAACCAGATCAAAAACATACACGTTTAACCTAATGTGTATCGCCCGTAATCTAAGATGCAGCCCTCAGTGAAATCTGGGATTGTGTTTGAATTGAGCCAAGTCTGAAGGTAATCCCTGTCTTTTGTCTATTAATCAAATTATTTCAACTCTGTATGTTGCAGCAATGAATTCATTCTGACATGTAAAGAGCGCATTTTAGTATTTTTTAGTTTTGTTAATTTCATAAAAAATTAAAAAAATATTCATTGAAAAAGTCATAAATCTGACCTTTGTAATCAAAATGCAACAAAGCAGATAATAAAAATTATTTTGCATAAAATGCATCACAATAAGTTTATGTTTTGATTTCCATCATAAAAAATGAATAAATTTTTTACAAATTAAGAATTACCAAAATAATATATTTTCAGGTCAATAGGTTTGTCTTTAGCATTGTATCGAAATGTATAAAATTTCTAGTCATAACAAATTGACTCATAACATAATTACCAAACCACTATTGAGTTGCTATATGCCATATCGGTTTATGAAAGAAGATAACCAAAACTGCGCGCAGTTGTATGCAACTTAGTGAGTGGGAAGCTGCCATTTAAATAAAAATACAGGGGTAATTTATGAAGTTGAATCGACTGGCGATTGCATTATCCGGCGTTGGCTTGCTGACACTTGCGCAGCAAGGCTTTGCACAAGAAGCCGTGAAAAAGGAAGAAGATAAAAAACAAGAGGTACAAAAAGTCATCGTGACTGGTTCTTCAATCAAGCGCGTGAATTATGAGACTGCATCACCAGTACAGGTGATTACTCGCGAAGAAATGACTCGTGGAGGTGCAACCTCGCTGACTGAAGTCTTGCGTAATGTGTCCTCCAATCTGGGTGGTGTTGATGAAAACCGCACTGGTGGCTTTACCGCTGGTGCATCGGGGCTGAATTTGCGTGGCATCGGCAGTCAGGCAACATTGGTGCTGATCAATGGCCGCCGCCTGGCTCCTTACGCGCAACCTGAATATCAAACTACTTTTGTCGATTTGAATTCAGTTCCAGTTGGCGCAGTGGAACGTATCGAAATTTTGAAAGATGGCGCTTCTGCAATTTACGGTTCAGAAGCGATTGCCGGTGTGGTCAATATCATTTTGCGCAACAGCTTTGAAGGCGCTGAGATTTCGTCTTCTTACGCACAATCCCAAAGAAATGATGGTGAACAAACGCGTGTCACTGGTAGCTACGGTTTCGGTAATCTGGCTGAAGATAAATATAACGTCTATGCAACTTTGGACGTTCGTCAACGCAAACCAACGCTGATCAAAAACCGTGATGGTTACATGTCAACTCAGGATTTGCGTGCCTGGGGCTATGCAGACGGCCGCACACTGTACACCTATCCTGGCAATATTTATTGGACGGATAAAGCGACAAATTTATTCGTGGTACGTCCATTAGGAGGTAACTGCCGTCCAGATCGTTTAGTGCCAGCATCAAACTTATTTGGCGCAGGTACTCAAGGACAGGCTTGTGTGCACGATGATTTCCAGGATTCAACATATAACTCCAGTGCAAAATCTGATCGTATTGGCATAACCAGCAAAGGTACATGGCAAATCAATGCCGATACGACTGCATTTGCTGAAGTGATGATCAATCAAACTAAAGCCAATCTGCAAGGTGTGCCGCATTGGTTCGCTGGTCAGAATGGTCAGATTACCGGTGCTTTACCTATCACACATCCACAGTATCCTAAGGATTTGATTGATCCAGTTACTGGCAAAACCTTAGCCGGTGGCAATGGCACCGTGCGTGTACGTGCGTCGTTAACTGATTTACCTGGCCAGGGTTTAGACAATACAGTGACTTTTGGTCGTTATCTCGCTGGTTTGAAAGGAACGTTCAAAGACTGGGACTGGGAATCCGCGATGATGTACAACTCCAGCAAAGTTGACTCACGCGCAACTTCTGGCCTGTTAGTGACTCCCTTGGTTGACGCTTATAAAAAAGGTCAGCTCATTTTTGGTCAGATTGGCAGCAATTCAGCATTGGTCAACTCACTGATGGCTCCATCTTACGATCAGTTCAAGTCTGAAATGATGTTGTGGGATGCCAAAGTATCTGGTGAATTATTCCAATTGCCCGCAGGCGCAGTAACTGCAGCGTTTGGCGCTGAATTGCGTCGTGAAACTCTGGATATCAATCCTGATCCTTTATCGGTCGAAGGTGAACTCTATCATCGTGCGCAATCGCAACCCGGGTACAAACGTTCGCGCGATATCAAATCGGCATACGCAGAATTGGCTATTCCGGTTTTCAAAACGGTTGAAGCCTCGATGGCTGTGCGTCATGATCGCTATTCCGACTACGGTAGCTCAACAACACCAAAAGTTGGTTTGAAATGGAACGTGACACCACAGTTCCTCGTGCGTGGTACTTATGCATCGGGCTTCCGTGCTCCGACTTTGGTTGAAAACTCCAGCTCGAACCAAAATGCGTTCCTCAGCTACCAAGATCCAGCGCGTTGTAACGATAAATTCAAAGGTGGCTGCCAATGGAACAGCGCATATATCAGCGGTTCGAACCCTGACCTGAAACCTGAGACAGCGAAGAGCTATACATTGGGTGTCGTCTGGGAGCCAAGCAACTGGTTCAATATGTCTCTGGACTATTGGAGAATCAAACGTAACGACGAAATCAGTACCTTTGACGTCAAAACCGTATTGTCGAATCCAGCTCGCTATGCGGGGAACCCTGCTGTTGCAATCACTCGTGCTGCATTGACTGATGCGGATAGAACTGCCGGAGCAACAGCTGGAGAAATTACTCTACTCAAAATGTTACTGACTAACGTCGCAACAACACAGGTGAGTGGTATTGACCTTGACATCAAGACTAATTTCAACCTCGGTGAATACGGAAAAATCAAGCCACAAATGACGATGACTTACAACCAGTCGTACAAATCTGCTCCTTCACCAGAAGCTGATTTGATCGAGTACGCTGGCAGTCGTGGTCAGCCTCGTGTAATTGCAAACATTGGTCTGGGATGGGAAAAAGCCGCATGGAAAGCATCGCTGGATACTGATTACATCGGTCACTTCTCGGCAATTGGCGACTTCACTCAGCCTTGCGAATTCAAAACTCAAGGCTATGAAGCTTTATGCCGTGATATTCCTTCATTCACGACAGTGAATCTGGGTGGTAGCTATTCTGGTTTGTACAAAAACCTGAAGCTCAGTTTCGCGGTCCGCAACGTATTTGATCGCATGCCTCCGTTTGCACCTAGCCCAAGTAGTGCGCAGAACCTGGCGGTACATCCTTTGCATGATCGCATGGGGCGCTACTTCCAATTAACTGTTGACTACAAATTTAAATAATAGCGCGCAGACTGAATGCCGGAATCTCAGGGTTCCGGCATTTTTTATTTCGTTACTAATGATGAAATAAAAAGGTTACTAGAAAGAGGACAAAAGTCATGAGAAAACAGATAAGTTTGGCATTAATTTCTGCCGCTATTGCTGCACTTGGGGGAGTATGTTTTCCTGCGTACGCAGATAAGTCGATTCCGGTCGCAGATTTTTTTAAGAAACCACAATATGGCGGTGCTCCGATACTGTCCCCTGACGGTAAAAACATCGCAGTGCTAACCCCGCGCAATGGACGCTTCGTACTTGCCGTAATTAATTTAGAGAGTCGTCAATCAAAAGTGATTGCCTCTGATCCGGATTGGGATATTGGCAGACCCTTCTGGGTTAATAATTCACGTTTGGCATTTAGTGTCACGCGTGGCAGCGATGTCGTCATGGAAGATCAGGATGGTGGCGGCTTGTTCGCAGTAAATATTGACGGCACAAACTTCCGTAAATTGTTGATGACAATTAAGGAAGCAAAAACGGGGCAAAAAGCCTACAAGCCATTTAGTGTAGTCAAACGCGTCAGTAATGAAAGTAATGATTTAATCGTTGTAAATAACGAGCGTGGTAACGATGCTGCTTTGGGCGCCAGCGATTTGTTCCGACTGGACACTACAACGGGACGCACTAAATTATTAACCTTTGACAACCCTGGCAAAGTGGGTTCTTGGGTAGTCGATCATGATTTAGTGGTGCGAGTCGCTTCCTCAAATAGCGTAGACCCAGATAATAAGCGGATTAAACAAACCGTTCACTATCGCGACGGCGAAGGCCAGCCTTGGAAGCAAATTTACCAGGCTTATCATGACGAGGGAAATACCATTAATCCTCTGACTTTTGATTTTGATAATAAAAATCTATTAGTCGCCGGACGTTTTAATGGACAGGACAAAGAAGCGATTTACACTTGGGATTTTGCAAAACAGACTGCGGGAGAAATGATCGCAGATCATCCGGTGGCTGACTTGAATGGCGTCATCGTTGATGAAAAACGCAAAAAGATCGTCGGTACTCTGGCGGAAGGTATGACTTCAGAAATGATTTACTTCGATGAAGACTATGCCAAAATCGACGCTACTTTAAAAGCCAGTTTCCCAGGACAAAAAGTGAATTTTTCTTGGTCAGGCAATAATATTGTTGTCTTTGTTTCAGGCGATCAAAATGTCGGTAAAGTGTATCTCTACGATATAACGAAGAAAAGTCTTGAGCCAATTTACAGCCTGAAACCTGAGCTGGAAGGTAAAAAACTCTCTGCACAGCAAGTCATCAATTACACCGCGCGCGACGGTTTAAATATACCTGCGTATCTGACTTTACCAGAGGGTGTACCAGCGAAAAATCTGCCATTAGTGGCATATGTACATGGCGGACCACATGCCCGAGACTCTCAAGGCTTTGATCCGCTATTGCAATTGATGGCATCACGCGGTTACGCAGTGTTGCAACCGCAGTTCCGTATGTCTACCGGCTTTGGCTGGAAACATCATACGGCGGGTTGGAAACAATGGGGCCTGGCGATGCAGGATGATGTTTCGGATGGCGTACAACATTTGATCAAGCAAGGCATCGTCGATAAAAATCGGGTTTGCATTATTGGAGCCAGTTACGGTGGATACGCAACGATGTATGGTTTGATTAAAGATCCTGATCAATATAAATGCGGAATTAACTGGGTTGGGGTGACCGATGTAAAAATGCTGTTCACCGTGACCTGGTCAGATATGAGTGGCCCAGTGATGGATAATATCGGCACAAAAATGCACGGTGATCCTAAAACGGATGAAGAGTACTTCAAAAAGGTTTCGGCGATCGGCAATGCAGATAAAATCAAAGCTCCGGTATTGATGGCTTATGGCAGTGAAGATAGACGTGTGCCTCTGATACACGGTGAAAAAATGCGCGATAAGCTGAAAGCTCAGGGTAATGAAGTCGAATGGATGGTATTTACCGGCGAGGGTCACGGTTGGGCCAAAGAAAGTAACCGCATCTTATGGGGTGAAACAGTGGTTCGCTTCCTTGATAAATATATAGGTAAGAATCCTTAAGCTGCAAATAGCAAACTGAAACCTCAATTGGTCGGATTGATGTTTGATTATGCTGTGTTCAAAGGATGAGTCCACGAGCAAGGTGTCCGTTGACTTGTGGACTCATCTGCATTTACAAATCATTGCATCATTATGAATCAATGCATCCCCGTAACGAACGGTTGTTAGCCGTTCACAACGGCTACTCGCAGAATTAAGTACAACGTGTTTTGCATTAGTTTTATTTCATTTAATCGTTCAGTACATATTCTAAATACAACTCAAATGGATTGGTACACGCCTCTGATACCAACGTCCAATCTGTTTCTGGGCAGCGGTTTATTTGATTTTCAGCGAGCCGAAGCCCAAAACGTCCCACTGTCACTAGCCACCGACGTCGGTGGCGGCACCTCGTTTTCTATGCTGCAAACGATGAACGCCGCATACAAAGTGGCCCGTATGGGCAACACCTATCTGCCCGCAACAAGGATGTTTTATCTCGCCACCTTAGGCGGCGCACGCAGCATGCAACTGGAAGGCTGTATCGGTAATTTCGTGGCCGGTGCAGAAGCAGACTTTATCCTACTCGACCCGCAAGCCACACCACTTCTGAAACGTCGTACTGCCAGCTGTGATTCATTGGAAGAATTGCTGTTTGCATTGGCGTTATTGGGAGATGAGCGCAGTATTGCGGCGACTTACGAAGCAAGCAACCGCGTTAAAGAGAATCTATAAGATTTAACCTGAGTATCAGCTATATCCCCCCCCCAAAAAAAAAGCCCTGTCCGATATGGGTCAGGGCTTTTGGATAGATAGGGCTCAAATCGACGTCTCCCCGTATTCAGTAGCAACCGGCTTTAGAGTCAGGGGTTAATATAGCCGCTTTCGTGGCCAGTTGCCTAGCGTAGGCTGACGGCGTCAGCCTACCCAAGGATTTCTTCGGTCGTTCCTCTTTGTATTCCCTCCGCCAGCGTTCAATTACAGTGCGGGCATGGGCTAAGCTGACGAACCAGTGTTCGTTGAGACATTCATCCCGTCATCTTCCATTAAATGACTCGATGTACGCGTTTTGATTCGGTTTGCCCGGCTCAATCTGTCGAAGTTGCACTCCTCTACGGTGTGCCCAGGTCAACATGGCACGACCACAGAATTCTGTGCCGTTGTCAGTTCGAATGATCTTGGGAAGACCTCGCTTGAAACCTAACCGATCCAACATCCGTGTCAAAGGATATCCTCCGATAGCGCGTTCTGCCACGACAGCAATCGACTCATGCGTAGCATCATCCACGATGGTCAAACACTTGATCGCACGGCCTTCGGCAGTCCGATCGAAGACAAAGTCCGTTGACCAGACTTGATTGGCAGCATCCGACCGAATCAATGGTTGCCGATCAGATACCGGCACCTTCTTGCGCTTGCGACGTTTTACCTGGAGGCCGCATTGCGCATAGAGTCGCTCAACACGCTTGTGATTGATTTGCAAGCCCGCCTGACGAAGCTTCAAATAGATCATCCCGGAGCCGTAACGGCGATGGCGGTGGACGAGTCCGATGATGCGATCTCTCAGAGCACCATTTTTATCCGGACGAAGCTCGTAACGCAACGCGCTGGCACTCATGTCTGCAATGCGCAGAGCATGGCGTTCGCTTAGCCCTCGTTGAACCATATGCCGCACCAGATCACGTCGTGCTGGTGCGGTCACCACTTTTTTTGCAGTGCCTCTTTCGTGATTTCATTTTCCAGCAAGGAATGCGCCAGCATGCGCTTAAGTCTCGCGTTCTCGGCTTCCAATTCCTTGAGTCGCTTGGCGTCGGATACGCTCATGCCGCCAAACTTGCTGCGCCAAAAATAGAAACTTGCCTCTGAGAATCCATGCAGTCGGCATAGCTCTTTGAGTGGTAATCCAGCTTCCGCTTCGCGCAAAAAACCGTTGATCTGTTCTTCTGAAAAAGGCTTCTTCATGTCTAATCTCCTTACTGGATGGGATTAGAATCTAATTCCGTGTGCTACTCAAATGAGGGGAGACGTCGCTCGCATAATTAATGCTTCTTCAATATGAAGCAAGGGCTGACTGTTTTTGAGAAGCCATAATAAAAAAATCCCGCAAGCAAGCTTGCGGGATTTTTCAATGACAACATACTGCACTTCACCGCTCTCCATGCTGTCCGTCGTAGCAACAGCCATGGGCAGTTTTTTACAGATATCCGCCGTCTACATCCTTATCAGAATGTATAACGTGCGCCAACATTGAAGTAACGGCCAACTGCGCCGGACTGATGCAGGGATGGGTTGTAGTTGATACGGCCATAAGTTTGGACGTCCAAAGGTGCCATCTTGTCAAACAAGTTAGTGATCGATGCTGTGAACTCCAGGTTTTTGGAGTATTTCCATTTACCGAACACATCAACTGTCGTGAAAGAAGCTACACGGCAACCGAGGTAAGGCTTACCGTTGGCATCAACGTCTAGGCAGTCACCGCCGATTTCATTGGTGTCGCTGATGCTCGATACATAATTGACGTTGCCCGACAATGTCCATGGACCACGTTCCCAACCCATGCTGACGCTGACTTTAGTACGTGGAGTACCGCCATCACCAGACAGGTTCACATCACCATGAGTACCAGCAAATTCATGCGTAGTACCATCGGCATCAGTTCTCTTAAACTCGTTCATGTAAGTCACAACCAAGCCGGCATTCAACTTGCCGCTAGAGCCCATGTCGTACTTCGCACGCATATCCAGATCCAGACCGGAAGTTTGTGTCTTACCAGCATTCAGGTAAGGCGCTTTTACCATCAGGATAGGACCTACCAAGCCAGGGAAGTTGGTTGTTGGCTCACCGCGGACGATTTGTGCATCTGGGTAACCAGCTGGATTGTTAACAATCGCACCTGGGTCAGAACCACCGATTTCGCCATCACGAACAATTTTCCACCAGTCCAGGGAGATACTGAAGTTCTTGATCGGTTCTACAACCAGACCAAGACTGTAGCTCTTGGATGTTTCAGGTTTGATGTTTTTATTGCCGATCGTGATCGCACCAACGCTTTGTGAAGAGCAATCAGCTGCCAATTTTGTCACAGCGCAACGAACTGGGTCACTAGCAATGTTGGTAAATGCTGCTACAGCTGAATCACCGTTCTCTGCCGCGCTAGGAGCACGGAAACCTTCAGCATAGGTACCACGGAACGCGATGGTATTGGTCGGTGTGAATTTGAAGCCAACTTTTGGTGTTGTTGAACGACCATAGTCAGAGTATTTGTCTGAACGCGCAGCCAACTGGAATTCCAGCGATTTCAGCACAGGGATAGCCAACTCTGTATAGATCGCACTGACGTTACGTGAACCTTTGGCAGCCGAATAACCCAGACCAGCGATATCATTGGTATTGGTGTAAGGCGTTGCATCGCTGTTAGTTTCTTCTTTGCGATATTCTGCACCAACCGCAATACCCATAGCACCACCTGGCAACTGCATCAGCTCACGTGTGGCTTTGAAATCCACCGATGTGTTCTTGGTCACGCCGGAGTTAAACAGTGTTGGCGATACAAGTGCCAGCACTTCAGGTGTATTGACGCGGCCTTGACCGATGCGGAAAGTACCGTTGTTGATCGCTGTTTTTAATGCGGATTGACGGTAGTAACCGTTTTGTGTCTTGTCTGTTTTGCTTTCAGCATACAGGAAGCCAGCATCGTAATCCCACTCAGCAACTGTACCTTTTACGCCAGCCAGGAAACGGGTAACAGTAGTTTCCATATCAGCAGTACGTGGACGTGAAGCGTCAATCCAGCGCGGACGTGCGCGTGCATCAGTGAATGGATTGTCTGGATGGCCGATAGGCAGCAACAACTGGTCAGGACCTGTACCAGTATTGTTGACACGGGCATTGACCAAATCGAAACCAGCGCCGGTCAGGCCGGATGGAGTGGTCTGGGTTTTTGCCTTGCTGTTAAACAAACCGAGTTCTGTGTAAGCTGTGGTATTTTCATTGATGGCAAAAGTACCGCGTGCATACAGATTCAAGTTTTGTGTTTCAGGCTGAATAGTTTGGTAGGCGACTGGGTCAAACAAGCAACCACCGCCTGCATTGTCCAGAGATGTACCACCGACTGGATCCAGATTTACAGCGGAGCAAGTGCCTGGTAATTGCCGAACGCCACGGCCAGCAATAGTGCCACCAGTAGCATTCACAGGACGTACAGTACCCAGCGTGTTGGAACCACCGCCATTACCTGAAGTGATGAAACCACCACGTTGATCACGACCACCCCATGGACGTGCATCAGCCTGGCCGATGTAGTCACTACGGTCTTTTTGCCAGATTTTTTCCTGTTTCTTCGCGTCAATCGTCATGAAGACGTTGTACTTGTCTTCTTGCAGATTACCGAAACCGATCGCAGCGGAAGCGCTCAGATTGCGGCCATCACCACGGGAAGACTGGCCGACATTGGCAGCCACAGATTGACCAACGTAGTTTTGGCGCAGAATCACGTTAACCACGCCAGCAATAGCGTCAGAGCCGTAAATCGCGGATGCGCCGTCTTTCAGGATCTCTATACGGTCAACTGCATCCAGCGGGATGGAGTTCAGATCGACGAAGCTGCGTTGACCGTCATCACCGAAACCATACGGTGCCGTGCGGCGGCCATTGATCAGCACCAGAGTGGAGCTGACACTCAGACCACGCAGAGAAACGCCAGAAGCACTACCAGCGAAACCGTTAGTGAAAGAGCCACTGATACTACCGTTGTTGTCAGCAGAGATACTGCGAACAACATCAGCGATAGAAGTCTTGCCTGTTTGCTCGATGTCTTTACGGCTCAGTATCTGGGTCGTTGCAACACCTTCTGATTCAGTACGTTTGATACTCGAACCGGTAATTTCTACTTTTTGCAGACCTTCTTGCGCCATCGCCATACCAGGTAATGCTGCGACACCAAACGCGATCGTCAACGCATGGGCAACCAGCGTTTTTTTAAATACTATATTTTTTGACATGTGAGTTCCTAAGTATCCAATTAAACAATAAGCAACAAGAAACGATGGAAAACACCATTCTCTGCCGCTTGTTATTTTTGTGTATGTTTTACGATCAAAAATGAATCAATCTTGTTTCAATACACAATGTCCAACACCCCGTTAAATATTTTTTGCAGATTTTTACACGTTGCGATAGCTTTTGTTTTGTGTAAATAAGCCCATTCATACGAACCTATTTATGTAAATAATTCTGTCAAAAAAATATTATTCGTCATAAAAACATCTGGACACATATGGTGTCAATCACGGTTTCTTTTGCCTTCGCAAAAAAACAACATCGATTTTTCAATAAAAAAACGTCTGTCAGACTCTCGCTTCTTTTTTGTGCAAAGCAATATAAATTATTTGATCGATTGTCGTTTTTTGTTCAATCTGCATTTTATTTATCAAATCATCGCAAATGCCTGAAGAATGCCTGCTGAGAGCTAAAAAATAGCAAATAGATTTACTTTTATTTACGTCTGGAAAGGGTTGCTTTTATGAGGAGAAAAGATCTAGGGGAGAAGAAATTTGACTTATTTGCACCATTTTGTGGCAAAAAATATTTTTGCACCATTTTATGGAAATTTGCAATTCAAGCGGAGTAAACATATTTTTCGGAATGTTGCAGCATGAACCTCGTATAAATCAGCATGCAAGCAATGAGGTAAAAGCAGCTGCATATTTAAGACCTGCGCTTACGCAGCATGAATGTTTTACGTATCTATTGGCATCAGAGACTTATTTTGCGCCAGGCAACAAACAAAAAAGCCCTCGTAAAAACGAGGGCTTTTTTTATTACATTTAATTAGTCGCATCATTGATCGTACCAATGACGCTGCAGTGTTTATTTCGCTGAAGCATCCGCCTCTGCTGCCGCTTTAACTTCTGGCTCTTTAAATTTAGCACCGCCAGCATTTGCCAGATGCACCATAGCGCGGGCAACTTCGACATCGTCCAGATCTGGGTTGCCGCCTTTGGCTGGCATTGCGCGCAAACCACCAAGCGCGTGCGTTAACACTGTATCGTAGCCTTGAGCAATTCGTGGCGCCCAGGCTGCAGCATCGGCAAACTTGGGCGCGCCGGCAGCACCGGAGTCATGGCATGCGGAGCAAACCATTTTATAGACGGCTTCGCCCGACTGTAATTGTTTAGGACCGGTATTGTCTTTGAACGTAAAACCCTGATCAGCGACCGGGAGAATACGTGCGGCAATCGCTTCCGGCGTTTGCGCAGATGATCCAGCGCCAACTTTTTTATCATTGGCTACGTATTGAACCAATAAAACAATAGCGATAATGGGGACCAAAAATCCGGCGAGAATCGCAACGATAAGTTGCTTTGGTGTCTTAATCGCTGATTCGTGTTCGTCGTGCGCGTCGCTCATGGTTTCCTCGTTGCAAATGAAATGGTCGTTCCGGTTGCCCGCCAGCGACTGGAAGTGGCTGGTATCAAAGTTTTTGATTATAGAGCGAAAGATAAGGGTTTGGAACGAAAAGCGGCGTTTCTCTGATCAGTATCAGCGAATCTGCTGATCATCTGCGACAAAAAGCGCGAAGTGATTTACAAGAAACGCCGGAAATTAGGTTAAAATGCTGGCCTTGCAACATCCTCATCGCGCCAGTAGCTCAGTTGGATAGAGTACAGCCCTCCGAAGGCTGGGGTCGCACGTTCGATTCGTGTCTGGCGCACCACACTTCCTTTCTCTCATTCTCCGGCATTATTTTCTGCATTCGCCAGTTGAAGGCTTTGCCTCAAAAAATACTGTAACGTGCTGATCACAGGTGATCTTCCTGAGTAACTGCATCCGCTCTCTGCGATACCGCTGGCCGCTCGGAACATGTGCTCCGAGGGCAAATCACTTACCTCGCTGTTGCCAAACATCAACATTTCACATCTGATTTGTCTATCCGTGATATCCGCAAAGAGATAGATAATAGATGTCACGCCAGAGAAACATTTCGTTCTTAGTATCTGACTGCTTCGCATCATTCGCAAGATTTAAATGCTTTTAATGTGAGTAAAATTAACTTCGTGATGATTACTGCAATTTGTTAACATTTTTTGCGAAATACGGAGTTGCCTGACAGACTTAAACTCAGAGAACGTATCCAATGACTTTATCCCGTACCCGCATCGCACAAGCCGTGGCATTACTGTGCAGCCTGAATGCATTGTTGATTCCGCAAGCGCAAGCGCAAAATAATCTGACGACACCAGCCATGACCAGCAATGAAGATGCAGGGGCGCAGGCGGTGATCGTCACCGGTACGCGCGGCAGCAATCGTACCCAGTTTGACACCATGGCACCGGTCGATGTGTTTAACCGGGAAGATATCCGCTCTGTCGATTCATCTGATCTGAATAACGTGCTGGCACAACTGGTGCCATCGTATGTGGTGCAGCGTCTGCCGATGGCGGACGGTCAGGTGTTTGTGCGACCTGCCACTTTGCGCGGCTTATCACCTGATCAGACGCTGGTATTAATTAACGGCAAACGCTTTCATCGCAGTGCACTGCTCGGGTCGCGCGGCGCGCAAGCCGCAGATCTGGCGCAGATTCCCGTCAGCGCAATCAAACGCATAGAAGTTCTGCGCGATGGCGCTTCTGCACAATATGGCTCAGACGCGATTGCCGGCGTGATCAACA
This sequence comes from Cognatundibacterium rivi, assembly GCF_018139565.1. Lineage (GTDB taxonomy): Bacteria > Pseudomonadota > Gammaproteobacteria > Burkholderiales > Burkholderiaceae_D > Undibacterium > Undibacterium rivi. Next base: position 179,115 of record NZ_JAGSPK010000001.1, on the reverse strand, counting down.
TCATTCTTGACGATACGCCGGGTACGGAAATCTCGGTTCGCCATTCACAATATTCCGAAGGAGATGGGAAAAGTAATGAAGTGAATCTGAAAACGGGCTTCACCTTTGGCGACGCCGGAAAAGCGACGATCTTCGGCGCGCTGGCGAAGTCTGATCCAACCTCACGCACCCGCCAGCGGGCAGATGCGATTGCGTTTCAGGCAGCGCACCCGGAACTGAATGTACCGAATCCGGTACAGCGCTGGGGCCAGCCGGAACTTGACAACAAACGTATCGGTTTCAACGCCAGCATGAACCTCAGCGACACGATGACGCTGTACAGCTACGGCTTATACAGCAGCGGTGACGGCACTTCTGATTTTAACTGGCGCAATCCGGACACCAGCACCGGTGCTTACAAGACCAGCAACGTATTCCCCGGCTGGGATTTGCGTCGTTTGTACCCTGTCGGTTTCAGCCCCAGCTATTCGAATGAGCAGGATGATGTGCAGTTCGTTGCTGGCCTGCGTGGTCAGGCAAGTGAACGCATGAATTGGGATGTCAGTGCCTCCTACGGTCGCAACCGCATCGACTATAAGCTGGCAAATTCCATTAATGCATCGATGGGACCTGCCAGCCCGACGGCGTTTTACCTCGGACGTCTGTCGCAGGAAGAAAAAATTCTGAATGCGAACGTCAACTATGAGTTACCCGTCGCATCCATGGCGCAACCAGTCAATATCGCGTTTGGTACCGAAGTCCGGAATGAAACCTATGGCGTCAAAGCCGGTGAGGTCGCCTCTTATACCGTCGGCCCCGGTGCTGCTGTAGGGCTGGACGCGAATTCTAACGGCGCACCGGGTTTCAGCGACAGGCAAGCCGGTAGCTGGGGTCAGGATAGTTATGCCGCCTACCTTGACGTCGAAGCGCCGGTCAGCAAAGCGCTGAATCTGGGTGCGGCAGTACGTTATGAACATTTTTCAGAGTTCGGCAATACCGTCAACGGCAAGCTGTCGGCGCGCTATACATTGAATCCCGATATGGCCTTGCGTGGTTCTTACTCCACTGGTTTCCGCGCACCGACACCGGGGCAATCGAATACCAACAGCACCGGCCAGGGTCTGGATACCAAGACGCTCTTGCTGTTCACCAGCGGACGTCTGGCGAATAATGATCCGCTCGCGATTCTGCTCGGTGCACAGCCATTGAAGCCAGAAAAATCACAAAATCTGTCGCTCGGTCTGACATGGAAAAATACGCTGGGCTTTTCCGGTTCTGTCGATGTGTACAACATTAAAGTGACAGACCGCTTCAGCACCTCGGCTTCATTTGCGGTGCCAGCAGGCATTGCGAATCCGCTGCGTTACACCTCGGTCAGCTATTTCACGAATGACTTCGACACCACGACACGCGGTATCGATATCGTCGGTAGTCATCTGAGTAAGCTGGGTGACGGAAAACTGAATCTGACACTGGCGTATAACTACAATACAACCACGGTTGACAGCGGAAAATCCAGCGTCGCGACCAATGCGGCACAGCGCAAGGTGTTCGAAGAACGTCTGCCACGCCATAAAGCAACGATCAGCGGTAACTATGAAAGCGGCAACTGGGATGCACTGGCGCGCGTCCGTTATTACGGTGCCTGGACCGATAATTCCGGCAATGCGACCGGCGATATTTTCCAGCGCTTTGGCGGCATTCAGTTTCTCGATATCGCTGTCAGTTACAAACTCAGTCAGAAGCAATCGATACGCGCCGGTATCGATAATCTGCTTAACAAATACCCCGACGAAGCCAGCTTCCAGGCCAGCCGAGGTCTGATTTACTCACGTAATGCGCCTTATGATACGGATGGTCGCAGCCTTTACGTTGAATACAAGGTGAAATTTTGAGTGGTCACAGTATGGAAAACAAAGAAATAGTCGATGCCAGACGCCGTCACTTATTATGTTCAGGAGCCCTGCTGGGAGCACTGCCGCTGGCATCCGGTAGCGCAGGTGCGGCAAGCCAGACATCACCAGCATCACAGGTTTCAACAGCCTTGCCGGTCGCTCCGGTGGGCGTAACACCAGCGGCGCTAGCGCGGGATAACGCTTACTGGAATGCAGTCGCGGCCCAATACGACATCACGGACGAAGTGATATTGCTCGACAACGCATACTGGGGTTCGATGTCAAAGTTAGTGCTGGCCGATTATCAGCAGCAACTGGCAATGGTGAACCGTGGCAACGCCTGGTACGGACGGGTGCGCTTTCCGGCCGAGTTCGAAACTGCGCGTAAACGTACCGCGGAAGCACTCGGCGTTCACCACGATGAAATCGTATTGACGCGCGGAGCAACCGAAGCCTTACAGGTATTGATTGCAGGTTATCAGCGCCTGAATCCGGGTGACAGCGTGCTGTATGCCGATATCGATTACGACAATATGATCACCACCATGCGCTGGTTAAAGCAACGCCGTGGCGTCAATGTTGTGGAGATCAATATGCCCGAGCCATTCACTTACGATGCCGTGGTCGCCGCCTATGTGGCAGCGATGGATCAGCATCCACGCCTTAAATTGATGTTGCTCACGCATGTTAATCACCGCAACGGCATGGTCTTACCGGTCGCCCACATTGCCCGGCTGGCGCGCGAACGCGGTATTGATGTGATCGTCGATACCGCCCACGGCTTTGGTCAGCTCGACATGCGCATCCCCGATTTGCAGGCAGATTTCGTCGGGATTAATCTACACAAATGGATAGGAGCACCGGTCGGCGTCGGTGCGGTGTACATCAAGCGTGGACGCGTGCGCGATATTGCCCCGTATTTGGGTGAGCCAGATGGCGACGACATCAGCACACGCGTACACACCGGCACACTGAATTTTGCCGCTTACCTGAGCCTGCCGAAAGCGCTTGATCTGCACGCAGCGATCGGCGTGGCAAACAAACAGGCGCGGCTGCAGTATTTGCGTAATCGCTGGGTCGAAGGTGCGCGCCAGATCAAGGGCGTAGCTGTGCTGGCATCATCTGATGCGCGACTCAGCAGCGCCATCAGCGCATTCCGTCTGAAAGGAAAAACCAGGGCTGAAGACACCACTGGATTAGCAACACAGCTCGCCTTGCAACACGGTGTTTTTACGGTTCCCCGTAACGGCCTGGTATCGGGCAGCTGCATCAGAGTCACGCCGGGAATTTTTACTCCTGAATCACATATTGATGCCTTGCTCGCAGCGATGCAAAAAGTGACCGCGGCATAATGCATATCATCGTATTTCCATCTGAGGAAATACGATGTGACGCGCTGTGATGTGAGTATGTGACTATGTAACTATGTAACTATGTGAATAATAGCCGTCAACGATGGCCGGATACTCACCGTCACGCATATCCAACTGTTAAAATCAGGTATGCCTCGCATTGCTTATTTTTTGTTATCCGGTTGTTGGTTGTTCTGCGCTTGCAGTCTGGCACCCGCATACGCCAGCACCAGTCAGTTATCGGTGGTCACCGAAAGTTTGCCGCCGCTGAATTACGAAGAGCGCGGCAGCGTCACTGGCTATTCCACCGAAATCGTCCAGGCAGTTCTGCAGGAAGCGCGGCTGACAGCGCCGATAGAACTGATACCGTGGGCACGCGCGTATCAACGGGCGCTGCAACAACCGAATACCCTGATTTATTCCATGACCCGCACGCCCGAGCGTGATGCGCAGTTTGAGTGGATAGGCGTGCTCAGCAACCGCCAGATTTATCTCTACAAATTGAAATCCCGCACCGATATACAAATCAAAACACTGAGCGATGCCAGTGCGTATAAAACCGGGCTGGTACGGGAAATGGCGTCAGCGAAGGAATTCATGCGTAAAGGACAGTTTCCTGACAGCGCGGTCGACTACGCTCCCACCGATGAATCCAATATGAAAAAATTTCTGATGGGACGCGTTGATCTGGCCATTTTTCAGAACTGGAGTGCCGCGTTTTTAATGAAATCGCAGAACCGTACGATGGATGAACTTGAACCCTTGCTCTTACTTGATGGCAGCAGCAATTATTATCTGGCGATGAGTAAAAACAGCGACCCAGCGCTGGTCAAAAAACTACGCAAAGCATTTGAAAAAGTGCAGCAATCAGGCTTGTTTGATAAGCTGCGGCTCAAATATCTGCGCTGATGTCTGTACTGATATCTACACAGATATTTGTGCTTATATCGATGCTGCAAGAGCGGGCATTTCTATATACTCCCCCTGCTTTTTCATGAAATAGGCTTCATGTCCTTATGTTTAAAGGGCTTTAAATAATACTCCCCCCCAGTATATTTCCGGTCAAATCACCGCTAAATCAGCCCGGCAATGCCGTTGCAACGGGCTGGCTGGTTCTGAACTCCTGCCTCTGAATCACGCAAGGATTGCATTGAGGCGAATATCAGTCATCAAAACGGGCTTCCAGCAGGCGACGAATATTGACGATATCTCTCAACCGGGTCGATTTGGCTCTGGCCTTCAATATGACCATCGTTGCCTTCTTTTTTGCGATAAGTATCTGCATGATCAGGCAACTGCCCGCCTCATTCGTAAATCCGGTTTTGGACAGCAAAATCTTCCAGCCATTTTTGCCGACCAGGCTGTTGGTATTATGAAATTCGATATCCCTGCGCCTGACATGCAGTTGCTCAGCCTCATCCGAGGTCACTTCGCGGATCAGTTTGTATTGAGATGCCGCCTTTGCCAGTTTCATTAAATCTGCGGCGGTGGACACGTTTTGCGGCGACAAACCAGTCGGCTCGACGATCACCGTCTGCGTCATTCCAAGCGCTTTCATCTTGGCCGCAGCGGCGGCCACAAACGCCGGATAGCCGCCCGGATAATGACGAGCCAGCGCGGAAGCCGCCCGGTTTTCTGACGACATCAATGCAATTTGCAGCATTTCACCGCGCGTTAAAGTGCTGCCAACAGGCAAGCGTGAGGAACTGTGCTTGACCTTATCAACATCAGCTTCTTCCACCGTGATTTTTTCATCCATGGCGGCATGGCTGTCAATCACCAGCATCGCCGTCATCAGCTTGGTAAGTGACGCAATGGGTGTAATGTTATTCGCATTTTTTTCCAGTATCACTTTTCCACTGGCATCATCGACCACCAGAATATGTTCCGAATCAAATGACTTCGCGTAAGCACTGCTTGCACAAAAAAAGAAAATCCATACCAGATATCGTAGTCGCATCATTTTATATTTGCTGCAGTGTGCGACATGTAGTTCACTCTTAACGCTCACTTTTAACACACACGTTAACGCACATTCTTAAAGATCAAAGTCCCCACTGCCGCTGGTGCAGTAGGGACCAATGAGAAACACAGACGATGATGAATTAGCGGCTGGTGTACACGATGTCATCACGGCGATTTTCTGCCCAGGATGCTTCGTCGTGGCCAGTGGCCTTAGGTTTTTCTTTACCGTATGACACGGCCTCAATCTGGCCGTCCGGTGTACCCAACATCACCATCGCCTTGCGCAAGGCTTCCGCACGTTTCTGACCCAGTGCGAGATTGTATTCGCTGCCACCGCGCTCATCGGTATTGCCTTGAATCAGGACTTTACGACTTTTGCCGTCGCGGATATAAGTTGAGTGCGCGGAGACAATATTCGCATACTCAGGTTTCACCACATACGCATCAAAATCAAAATAAACGCTGCGCTTGGACAGGATATTTTTTGGATCATTTAAGGGATCAATCACGGGCGCCGTGACTGTCGCGACCGCACGATTGTCTTGCACCACAGGCGTTGCTGGCGCTTCCGCCGGTTTTTCTGCCACTTTCGGTGGTGTGCTGCAACCGGCAAGTAATGCAGTCGCGATGGTAAAACTGCTTGCCAGAGTAAGAACGCGCATTTGAATCTCCTTCGGAAGTAAATTCGGGGCTTTTGGGTAATGAGCATGTTCTCCGGCATCCCCTGATTTTCCGGCGCCATGCTTAACAAATTTTTCAAAAAGCTAAAAAAATCCTCCCAACGGGGAGGCGATCACAGAAAGCAAAATTCGGCTTTCGGCTGTTCTTTTTTACTCCACTACATCGTAAAGGGCAGCGGCAACAATGCGAATCCTTCATCCAGGGCATCGATGCTGTCGAGCAAGCCCTGCAGCCCGCTGTTCAATTCCTGGATTTTTTCGGTGTCCAGCTGCCGCAATGCTTCTGGCAATAAACCACGTGCCGGTCTGGGGGAACGTAAAAATACATTCATTCCTTCTTCCGTCAAACTGACTCTGACCACCCGCTGATCTTTCGGATCACGCATCTTGCTCACATAGCCACGCTTCTCCAGACCATCGAGCAAATTGCTCGCCGTGGTTTGATGAATCGCCAGCTTTTTCGCCAGCTCTCCTACGCGCGAATCAGGTTCTTCATGCAGCTCCTGCATCAGCCATAACTGCGCGCCATTCACACCGCATTGCTTTTCTATCCATAAGGAATGCTGTTGAGCAGCACGAATCACGATGCGCATTTTTTTTAATATTTCAAGACGCGCCTGCGCATCGCTATCGCTCTCCTCTACCACTAAAACTTTTGCCTTTTTTGAGATGGCTTTTTTCGTCATTAAGAACCTCCAACGATTTAAAGTGTATCATATATATATTTACGCAAATATAATTTGCTTGAATGTATTTGATGCTTTTGCGTCTGTTCCGGCATCTCTGCCTCCTCAGCGACGGGAATCGTCAGCGCAACGTGCATCCGACCGCATCGCAATCTGCTGTCATCCATTAATTTAAATTCAGTGGTACCCGCCTGAGCATCTCAATTTAACGGGCTAAACGACAACAACTACACCTGCAACACTGGCTGGACATCCGATACAAATCTGAACCGGCCCAGGTAAGGTTCAGGTCAACAGGCACTGAACATCTGCGGCTTCAGCGACAAGGTGATCCGCCCACATCTTGTTGCTGGAAACATGGCGACTTTCTCTGCATCCATACCTGAACATTTGTTCAACGATGTGATGCGATCAACATAAAACCTAAGAAAGGCGGAAGCATGCCCGACATCAATTTTATGACCCCCGAACTCATGTGGCCTTTAGCAATTGCCCTGACGTGGCTGGCTGGGGAATTTCTGTATCGATGGACTGGCTTACCCCGCATCAGCAGCTATGGCTTATGTGGCTTTGCTCTGGCGAATGTGCAATGGGGCATCTTAACGCTGCCGGATAATAGCTCCCTACTGCTGATGGCCAATGTTGCCTTCGGCTTGATTCTGTTTGAATTTGGCTACCGGATTAATTTACGCTGGTTGCGCACCAATCCGTGGATAGGCATTACCGGAGTGCTCGAATCAGGCGTGAGCTTTATCGTCGTGTTTGCTATCGCACAATGGTACGGGAGCACTAACTTCACCGCATTATTGCTTGCCGCCTTGGCGATGTCGACCTCTCCCGCCGGGATTCTGCGCGTCATCAACGAACAGCGCAGCGCGGGTCAGGTGACAGAGCGGATATTGCATTTGACCGCGATAAATTGTGTGCTCGCCGTATTCACGTTCAAGGTGGTTGTCGCCTTCTGGATATTCCAGAGCTCCGGCAGTATCTTGCAAGCGATCACCGGCAGCCTTCAGGTATTAGTTTTATCCGCTTTGCTGGGTGCAGCGTTTGGCATTTTACTGCCGCTGGTGTTGCGTGAGCTTGGCAGTCTGGCGCGCGATGCAACGATTGCATTTGCCTTTGCCGTCATCGCATTGGTGGCACTGACTCATGTCGCGAAACTTTCACCTATCCTGGCCACGCTGAGTTTTGGCTTAATGGCGCGTCACCGGCGCGTAACGCTGAATCAGGCGCAGCGCAATTTCGGCGCGCTGGGAGATATGCTGACAGTCATGCTGTTTTTTTATGCAGCATCAACACTGGAATGGTCACGCGTCTGGGCAGGCGCAGGTCTGGGTATTCTGCTGGTTTGTGCCCGCCTGCTCACGAAAGCCGCAGCCAGTACGGCGTTTGCCCGCATCAGCGGAATCACCTATCGCAAAGGTCTGCTGACGGGTCTGGCGCTGTCACCCATTTCGGTTTTTGTCATTCTGATGCTGGAACAAACACGCTATCTGGGTATCGCTTTAGTCGATGAATTGACAGCTTTGGCCGCGATGACCTTACTGCTGGAAATTATCGGCCCGCTGTTAACACAACGCGCACTGATCTGGGCGCAGGAAACCCCTGAACATTCGGAGAAATAACATGCCATTAGAAATATTCAACGATTCAGAAGCCTTGTCGGTCGGTGTGGAACTTGAGTTGCAATTGATCAGCTTATCGAGTTTTGATTTAACACCCGCCAGCCCTGATTTATTGCATCTCCTGAAACGCGCGCCGTTTCCGGGAAACGTCACGCCCGAAATTACGGAAAGCATGATAGAGATTTGTACCGATGTTCAACGCAATCACAACGGCATAGAAAAGCAACTGCAAGAGATACGCGACACACTCGTAACGGCAGCAGACCGGCTCAATATCGGTATCTGCGGTGGCGGTACACATCCGTTTCAAAAATGGACCGACCGGAAAATTTATTCCAAGCCACGCTTTAAAGAGGTTTCGCAACTGTATGGCTATCTGGCCAAACAATTCACGATTTTCGGGCAGCACGTTCATATCGGTTGCACTTCTGGCGACAACGCTTTGTTCCTGTTGCATGCACTGAGCCGCTATGTTCCGCATTTCATCGCGTTATCGGCGTCATCGCCCTACGTTCAGGGCGGCGATACCCTGTTCAATTCCGCCAGGCTGAACTCGGTGTTTGCGTTTCCCTTATCGGGCCGCGCACCATTTCTATTGAAGTGGGACGATTTTGAACATCAGTATTTCGCGAAAATGGAAAAGACCGGTGTCGTCAAAAGCATGAAAGATTTTTATTGGGATATCCGGCCAAAACCTGAATACGGAACGATAGAACTCCGCGTCTGCGATACGCCACTGACAGTGGAACGGGCGGCAGCATTGGCCGCCTATCTGCAAATGCTATGTGCCTATTTGTTAGAAAAACGCGAAGCAGCACCAGAAGAAGACGACTACCTTGTCTACAACTATAACCGCTTTCAGGCATGCCGCTTCGGCCTTGATGGAACCGTGGTACATCCCAAGACTTATGTCGGTTGTTCATTACGCGAAGACATTTTAACCAGTCTGCGACGCATGGAACCTTATGCTGCAACGCTCGGCAGCCAGGAAGCGCTCTCGCATTTAGAACAAATTGCGCATGTAGGCAACGACGCCCATTATCTTCGTCATCAATATGATGAAAGTGGCAGTACCGAAGGGATGGTCAATGCCGCAATACAGCGCTTTCGTCAGGCCGTCTGATGCGTATACATCCGAATAGGTGACGATGATCAGTTGAACAAATCAATTTGCAATTGCTTTGTTTTGTCTTCATCAGCTCCTGCTTTAGACAAACTGCTGGCCTTCACACCGAGCAAGCGCAGTTTTTGATCCAAAGGTAAGCGGCGTACACACTCACCGGCATACCGGCGGATCACTTCTGCGCTTGCCGTTGTCGCTGGCAATCGGATGTCCCGGGTCGCAATACGGAAATCCGCGTACCGGACCTTGATCCCTATCGTGCGACAGACATAGCCTTTATTTCTGAGATCATTGCTCAAGCGTTTACAGAGATCGGTAAAGATGACCGACAACGTTTCGCGATCACGATGTGCATGCAAGTCACGCTCAAAAGTCGTCTCACGACTAATCACTTTAGGGTCTGAACTTGTTGTGATTTCCCGCTCGTCGATACCGCGTGCACTGTTATACAGCCATAACGCATAATTTCGCCCGAAGGTATTCTGTAGCATTTCAGGATCAGCCTCGGCCAATTGCCCGATAGTGACGATATTCAGGCGCAGCAACTGTTCCGCTGCTTTTGGGCCGATGCCATTTATTTTCTTTACAGGTAAAGGCCATATCCGCTGCGGGATATCGGCCGCATTTAAAATCGTCAAGCCATTGGGTTTATCTAACTCGGAACCGATCTTGGCCAATAACTTGTTCGGCGCGACGCAAATTGAGCAGGACAAGCCCGTTACCGCGACAACCGCTTGTTTAATTCTTGCAGCGAGCGTCGCCGACTCTTCAGGAATGCTGCTCAAATCAATATAGATTTCATCGATGCCCCGGTCTTCAATCTCAGGTGCGATACTGGCAACGGCATTTTTGAACAACCTTGAATAATGGCGATACGCATCAAAATTCGCCGGCAATAAAAATGCATCCGGCGCTAATTGCGCCGCTTTCATCAGACCCATCGCAGAAAAAACCCCAAGTGCGCGCGCCTCATATGTGGAAGTCGTCGCGACGCCGCGACCCGCATAATTTTTCAGATAAAAAAACCGGCGACTGCCATCTTCATCAACGATGGGCGCATACTCCTGACGCCCGCCGATCACAACCGGATGCCCTTTCAGTTCCGGATAACGCAACAGCTCTACGGATGCATAAAATGCATCCATATCTAAATGCGCAATGCGGCGCGTATGAATCAACTCAGGATTCAACGTTGGAGTCAGCGTCATATTGACAATATCAGTAAGAAAATTTCATCTGCGATAGACAAGACATCAATATCCTGGTCATCTGATTTTCATGTGCCGGATACATTTGCAGGAATCACAATGAATGAATTGTTAAGCCCACGTATCACTGTCCTGAATCTGTCTATTTTATCTGTTTTCTGTCACAAAACTGTATAAACATACAGTTAATTACACCTGTTTTGCGCCAGATCAGCGATGACAAAGCACAAAAATTACGTCACTATCTGAAAGTTTTCCTTTCCTCGGGCTTCAGCATGAAAAAAACTTTCTCCTTTATCTTCAGACTCATTTCCGCATGCACTCTTGGTCTTGCACTCAACGTCGCGCACGCCGATGTTGCCAGACCATATGACGAAACGGCCGATGCCCCTGCTGCAGTTGCCAAGGCGCTGACGCAGGCACAGGCCACTAACAAAAAAGTGCTGGTGATTTTCGGCGCGAACTGGTGCAAAGATTGTCTAGAGCTCGATCGTTCTATGCAAGGACAAAGCGCTGCCCTGATCGCCAGCAAATTCGTGCTGGTCAAAGTCGATGTTGGTCAGTTTGATAAAAATCTGGTGCTGGCAAACAGCTACGGCAACCCGATTAAGAAAGGCATTCCGGCCGCTGTCGTTTTAAAAGCAGATAACAGTGTCTTGTTTGCATCGAAAGGCGGTGAATTATCGGATGCACGCAAAATGAGTGAGCAAGGCGTGTATGATTTCTTCAATCAAATCATCACGCAGCACCCATAACATCAGGCTTACTGCTGTCATCTGAGATACGCGCCAACGGCAGCAGCGGCTCGCTGCCGGTCACGGGCATGATATCGGTAGTGCGTTGATCACCCAATTTTTCTGCCCATTTTTTCTGTTTTTTAAGCAAGCTGATGTCTGTCACACCAACGCCACCAAACCCGGCTGCTGCAGAGATCACGGCAGCAGAGCTGAACGCACTGAAAGTCAGCCAGGCCTTGCTGAATAATTTCTCGCGCTTTCTGCCAGCCGTTTTTTTTCAGTATCAACGTTTTTCCGCCGAACGCTTTTGTTTCAATTATGTAAGCCAGGCGGTCGAACGCTTGTTTGAATTTACTGCGGCGGAACTGTGCGCAGATATCAATATTCTGTTCAGCAAAGTACATCCGGCAGATTTATCTGCATTCCTGCTCAGCGTCCGCACCGCAGCTGAACATCTGCACGTCTGGACGCATGAATTCCGCATCGTTCTCAGAAGTGGCGAAGAACGCTGGATGGCAGGTGAGGCCAGCCCGGAACTGCAGGCCGACGGCAGCCTGCTATGGCATGGCTGCTTTATGGATCAGACCCGCAGCAAACAGACCGAGCGCAGTTTAATTACGGCGGAACAACAGCGGCGACTGGTCATGCAGGCCTCCAATCAGGGTTTGTACGACATCAATCTCAATACCGGCGCGGCCACCTTCAGTCCCGAATATAGCAATATGATCGAACACTCGATCGAAGAATTTGCCGATCCGTTTGCATTCTGGGATTACTTCTGGAAACACAGCGTGCATCCGGATGATGTTGCCGGAATAAAAGAAGCCTATCGCATCCATTTTGCCTCAAAAGGCAAAACCGATTACCACGCCGAGTTCCGACAGAAAAACCGGGCAGGCGAATGGCGCTGGATTATGTCGCTGGGGGCGGCTGTCGAATGGGATGAAAATCAGCGCGCCGTGCGTATCGTCGGCACCCACATCGACATTACAGAACGCAAACGCACAGAAGAACAATTGCAGTTGAATCAGGAATTGCTGCGCTCGAATAATGTCCGTTATAAAGAACTGGCACGTGAGCTGGAAATTCTGATCGCCAACGCGCCGGTGGGAATTATGTTCGTCAGTAATGGTGTCATCATCCGCGCCAATGAGGCTCTGGCCGATTTGTGCCGCTTCCCGGATGCGAAATCCATGATCGGCGTAAAAACCACTTTTCTTTACCACAACGATGAAGACTACCGCGCCTTCGGTCAGGCGGTAATCCCGAGCCTGGAAGCCGACGAACTGGTGGAACTCGAATGGTATCTGCGGCGCGCCAATGGCGAGTCGTTTATGGCGCGCGTCGCTGGTCGCGCCCTGCCCGCTGAAACCTATGAAAAAGGGGCGGTCTGGATGATAGAAGATATCACCGGACAAAGAAAAACGCTGGATGCGCTACGCGAAAGCGAGAGCCGCTTACAGCGCATCATGAATTCCAGCCTGATCGGTATTTTGTATGGCAGTGACGGCTCCCGTCTGACGGATGTGAACCGCATGTTTTGTCAGTTGTCGGGCTACACGCGCGAACAACTGCTGGCAGAACAATTTCTGTGGCGAGTCGTGTTGTCAGAGCCGGATCAGTATCTGGTACATCAGGCATATACAGAAATGCTCAGCACCGGTACCACGGCGCCGTTCGAAGTCATGCTGCGACGTGCGGATGGCTCGGCAATACCGGTGCTGGTAGGTCTGGGCTATCTGGAAAATTCGCCGCGCGAGTGGGTCGTCTTCGTCATGGACATCAGCGAACGCTTGCGTATTAATCAACTCAAAACAGAATTCGTGTCGATGGTCAGTCACGAACTGCGCACACCGCTGACCTCAATCCGCGGCTCACTCGGTTTGCTGGAATCCGGCGTCGGCGGCACCTTACCCGACGCGGCCCGGCAATTGATACGGATCGCGCACAATAACAGCAAGCGCCTGGTGAATCTGGTCAACGATATTCTCGACATCGATAAACTGAACAACGGCAAAATGCATATCCGTTCAGAGCCCGTCGATCTGATCGAGATGCTGCACAATGCGATGGAAGCCAACGAAGCCTACACCAGCTCGTTGCGCGTCGGGCTGATCATGGAACAGCAAGTGATGCAGGCGTGGAGCCTCGGTGACCACGACAGACTGATGCAGGTAATGGCAAATCTGATCTCGAACGCGGCTAAATTTTCCCCCGAGGGTGAAAGCGTGACCGTCAGAATTTACCGGGAGCAAAGCCATTATCATATTGCCGTCAGTGATCGCGGCCCCGGTATTCCACTCGATTTTCAGACGCAATTATTTGAACCGTTTACGCAGGCTGACGGCACCAATACCCGTCGCCAGGGAGGAACCGGTTTAGGACTCGCCATCACCAAAGCGCTGGTCGAAAAAATGCATGGCGAAATTTTTTTCCTGAGTTGCCCCGGCGAAGGCTCAACATTCTGGTTCAGCTTACCGGCGTGCGTACCGCCAGCGTCTGCCATCAGCTGAACCCTGGTATTCAACGCAGATGTATCTGCGCCTGACTCTGACGGAATTCAGCCGGGGTCTGCGTCGTCCAGCGTCTGAACGCCCGCCGGAAACTGCGACTGTCGGAATAGCCGAGTTCTTCCGCAATGCGTTCCAGACTCAGGCCGGTTTGCAGTAATTGCCGCGCCCGTCCGATGCGGATGGTTTCGGTAATCTGGAAATACGAGGTTCCTTCGCGCGCCAGCAAACGATGCAAGGAACGTTCGCTCGTACCTAAAACAGATGCCGTCTGTGCGACGCTGTGTAATTCACACTGAAGCGCCGTCAGGGTGCGCAGCAGGCTTTGTCGCCCAAGGACACCAACCGCCGCCAGTTCGGCCTGACAAGCATTGTGCGACGCGTGTGCCAGCTGAGCATCCGGTTGCGGTAACGCCATCTGCAACACCGAGTTGTCGATCACGATACGGCTGACATCAGCACCGGCGATCACCGGGCAGGCAAAGAATTTTTCATACGCGCTCAGACTCGCGCCTGACTGCGACCGCAGTTCCACCCTGACCAGCGGAAAGCGATGTCCACACAATTGGCGCGCCGCATTGATGGCGGTGACCAGATGATCGACTTCCAGAAAATCCTGCAATTCCGCATCGTCGAATAAGGGCGAGGCTAACAATGCCGATTGTTGCGGGCCCGCTTCCCATTGGAGATGCACCATAGATCCGGCGATCAGCTGAAAGTCGAGACCGAATTGCAAAGCCTGCGCCAGCGTTTCCTGCGCACGCATACCGGTAGCCATCTGACCCAGTTGCGGTAAAGCTTTGCGCGTACCGGATCGCAGCCCCAGATCCGCGCCACCACGGTGCCGCGCCTGCAACAAGCCTTCGCGTGCCTGGGCATAACTGATGCGGTTATCGTGATGATCGGCAAATGCCGGAAACATCTCCTGCCAACGCCAATCCTGCTCACGCGCGATCGCCAGCACTCCGCTGAACGGATGAGCGGGAAAGACCGCATCTTGTACCGACAAGAGTGCGGATATGGTGGGCGCAGGCTGATTCATCTGTGATGGTCTGACAACGTGGCAGTAAATGTCCTTACTTTAACCGAAACGGCATACTAATATCGCCGTACCGTATACCGGAAAAATAAAACAACACGCTGACGTTGATGATGCCATTGCGTACAGCCTCATCCAAAGAGAGAGACACATGAATCATATCAGCGACTATATTGTGGTCGGCGGTGGTTCCGGCGGCTGTGCCGTAGCCGGACGCCTGACTGAAAACCCGGATCTCAGCGTAACCGTACTGGAAGCCGGTGGCGGTGGCGACAGCCTGGTGGTGAATACACCGGCTGGCGTGGTTGCCATGCTGCCGGGCAAATTGAATAACTGGGCGTTTGAAACCGTGCCGCAACCCGGCCTGAATGGCCGCCGTGGCTATCAGCCGCGCGGCAAAATGCTGGGCGGGTCTTCCGGTCTGAATGCAATGATTTACGTGCGTGGACACCGGCAGGATTACGATCACTGGGCAGCACTGGGCAACACCGGCTGGTCGTATGACGAGGTTTTACCGTATTTCAAACGTTCAGAAAACAATGAAACCCATCACGACGACTATCACGGCAACGCCGGGCCGCTGCATGTCAGCGAGTTGCGCAGCGATAACCCGTATCAGCAATTGCTGATCGAAGCAGGCAAACAAGCTGGCTTTCGCATCAATACCGATTTCAACGGTGCCGAGCAGGAAGGCATAGGCCTGTATCAGCTGACCCAGCACAATGGCGAACGCTGGAGTGCATCGCGTGCGTATCTGCGGCCACACATGGGCAAGCGGCCAAATCTGCGCGTGGAAACCGGCTGCTATGTCACCAGAATTCTGTTTGAAGGCAAGCGCGCCATCGGCGTCGAAATGCTGCAGAACGGTCAGAAAAAAACCCTGCGCGCACGGCATGAAGTCTTGCTCGCAGGCGGTGCCCTGCAAACGCCGCAACTGCTGATGCTGTCCGGCGTCGGCAATGCGAATGCGCTGCAAAGCATGGGAATCCCTGTGGTCCACGACCTGCCCGGCGTTGGTCAGAATTTGCAGGATCATCCGGATTTCGTGTTCAAATATCGCGCGAAAAGCCTGGATCTGCTTGGCGTTTCTGCCGCTGGCAGCCTGCGTCTGCTGCGCGAACTGGGGCGTTACCGCGCACAACGGCGCGGCATGCTGACCTCAAACGGTGCCGAAGGCGGCGGTTTTCTTAAAACCGATCCGTCTTTGTCTGCGCCAGATATTCAATTGCATTTCGTCATGGCGATGCTAGACGATCACGCGCGCAAATTGCATCTTGGTCATGGCTACTCGTGCCACGTCTGCCTGTTACGCCCGAAAAGCATAGGTGAAGTGACACTCGCCAGCCCCGATCCTATGGCGACGCCGCTGATTAACCCGCGCTTTCTGGAACATCCGGACGACATGGAAGTCATGCTGAAAGGCTTTAAGCTGACCCGCAAACTGATGGATGCACCGGCACTGGCAAATGCCCGCAGCAGTGACTACCAGACTGCCAACGTGCATACCGATGACGACATCCGCGCCGTCATCCGCCAGACCGCCGACACCGTGTATCACCCCGTCGGCACCTGCAAAATGGGTATAGACAGCATGGCGGTGGTCGATCCTGCACTGAAGGTGATCGGCGTCGATGGTCTGCGCATCGTCGATGCCTCGGTCATGCCTACCCTGCTGGGTGGTAACACCAATGCCCCGACCATGATGATAGGCGAGAAAGCAGCCGACATGATCAAGGCCGGATTGCGCGGCTGAGCGTCGCCTGATATCACGTAACAAGGCATAAAGGCAGCCAGCCTCCATATTTATAACGCCAGCGTTCGCGCACCTGATCCCGCAAACGCGGTTTTTGTGGGGTGATGTTTTTGTCCATTTAGTTATACTGTATATTTAAACAGTATAACCAAATATGGCCAATATCCATGCGGCTTTCAAGAGGATTGCAATACGTTGACATTTTAATCATTGACAGTTAATGTTGCAAAATGAAAATTAAATCACGTTAGCCCTCTTATGACTACACGCCGCCGTTTCATTGGTTTTGTATTGACTGTTGTTGTGGCACCGCTATCAGTTTGGGCGGAATCGCCAACTAGGAAGCGAAACATGATTTCTCTCGCAGATCTGGAATCGATGTTCAACAACATGCGAGCTAAAACCAAATGGAACGTTGATAGTAATTTGCTATGGGGTTACTTCTTCTTCGACCCACACGCTGAAAAACTCAGGGTTATCGCCACGGAGTTGCAGAAGTCCGGGTATCGCTTCGTGAACCTTTATCCATCTGACGACAAAACAACCTATGTTCTACACGTAGAGAAGGTTGAAACCCACACCCCGAAGACGCTATACCAACGAAATCAAGAACTGGAACAACTCGCTGAGAAACATGACATCGCTAGCTATGACGGAATGGACGTTGGTCCTGCATTGGACGCAAAGAAATGAAGTCGAGGGCTAACCCGGCGCTCAACCTCGCTCCTTTCAGTCGCTGGACGCTGCGCGATGAAGCTGCGCAGCGCCGGTTAGCTCTACGTTAGGCGTCATAAGCATCACTCTTTCGGACGCTTGAGCCAGGAAGTACCCGATCACCACCGCAGTGCAAGTGCGTGGTGCGCTCAGTGTCAGCTTCTCGTATTGGTAAGGTTTGGGGGCTCGTATTGTGGCCGGAGAAGTAGTGCTGAGCGTCAGCGGAGGTAGCGAGCTCGCCTCCTAAAAATCCGAAACACAATGGCCGCAAGAATGCCTGGATGATTATGTTGCTGAGGGCATCGCTGATGCTATGCACCAGTTCGCAAGCGCGCCGCGGGCCTTGTGATTGCGCTCTAGAGCGTTGGCTGGCAAGAAGTTTTCGTGTGGCAGTAGCTTCTGCTTTGCCGTACGTGAAGCCATGTTCTCAACACAGAGAATTCTTCAGGTTCCGGGGGCCAAGCCGTGAGCTCCCAACAATTCCGTCGAGGGACCGCCCACAAGTGATGCTTGTGGATGGCATAGCTGCTTGCCGGGAGATGTCATCTAAGCCGCCCAAAAGTTCAGAATTAGATAAACAAAATTCAGAGTTAAGTGAATATCGACACACCGTCAGCCGCAAAATAATTTTGCTTGCGGACATCATTACGCCGATTATTATTGCAATTTATTGCTATTATTATCATTTAATCAGGATACTCCCCCTCTGATTAAATGAAATCGCTCTATTGTCAGCACATTTAAAGGACGTGTGAAACATACTCCACCCAGTATATTTCACACCTGTTTTGTTGTTTCTGCTATCAGGATCACTATGTCATCTCGTTCTGCTGCATTTCCGTTTTCACTCACGCCGGTACTGCGCGCGCTGGTTCTGGGCGGCGCCATTCTGTTCACCACGCCGGCCGTACTGGCCGATGCGCTGCCGAAAGGCGTGAGCCAGATCACCAGCGTCGAAGGTCTGACCGAATATCGTCTGCCGAATGGCCTGCGGGTCTTGCTGATGCCGGATGCGACCAAGCCCACCGTCACCGTTAACATGACTTATCTGGTTGGCTCACGTCATGAAAACTATGGCGAAACCGGGATGGCGCATTTGCTCGAACATCTGCTTTTCAAAGGCACGCCGTCGAATCCAAAAATCGATGATGAATTCAACAAGCGCGGCATGCGCTCGAACGGCACGACCTCGCTCGACCGCACCAATTATTTTGAATTGTTCAAAGCCGACGACGACAATCTGAAATGGGCGCTGACAATGGAAGCCGACCGCATGGTCAATTCCTTCATCGCGAAAAAAGATCTCGATACCGAAATGAGCGTCGTGCGCAATGAATATGAGCGCGGCGAAAATTCGCCCGGCAATGTCTTGCAAAAACGCATGCAAAGCGTGGCCTACGACTGGCACAACTACGGCAATTCGACGATAGGTAATCGCAGCGATATCGAAAACGTCAAGATAGAAAACCTGCAGGCGTTTTATCGCATGTACTACCAGCCGGATAACGCCGTGCTGCTGGTCGCCGGTAAATTCGATACCGATAAAGTGTTGCAATGGATCAGCGCTGCGTTCGGCAAAATCGCCAAGCCAACGCGTACACTGCCGCAATTCTGGACTACCGAACCGACGCAGGATGGCGAACGCAGTTTTGTCGTGCGCCGCAGCGGTGATATTCAGATCGTCTTGCTCGGCTATAAAGTCCCTGCCAGTCTGCACGGCGACCGTAACGATATCAGTTTTGCGGGCAGTATTCTGACCAGCGCACCGCATGGCCGTCTGCATAAACAATTGGTGGAAACCGGCAAAGTGGTGCAGGTATTTTCCGGCGGTGTCGGAACGGTGGCAACAGGCTTGCAAACCATCGGCGCGATCGTCAAAAAAGGTGAATCCGTCGATGCCGCCAAAGAGGCTTTATTGGCAGGCATCGAGGATTTTAAAAACAATCCGCCGACCAAGGAAGAAATCGACAGGATCAAACGCGATACGGCCAATGCGTTTGAAAAAATGCTGAACAACCACGAAGCCATCGGTATCAGTATGTCGGAATTCATCGCCATCGGCGACTGGCGCTATCTGTTCAAAGTGCGTGATTCGGTTGATGCGATCACATCCGAGCGCGTCGCTGCTGCGGCGAAACGTTATCTGGTGCGCGACAACCGCACCATCGGCATGTTCATTCCGGAAGACAAGCCACAGCGCGCCGAGATTCCGGTAGCACCGGATATGGCCGAGGTCATGAAAGATTTCAAACCCAAGCCGTCCACGCTGAGTGGCGAGGCGTTTGATTCTTCTCCGGCGAATATTAATCAGCGCACGCAAGTTGGCAAAGCAGGGAATCTGCAAATCGCCCTGTTACCGAAAAAGACCCGCGGTGAAACCGTGAATGTCGCGCTGAACCTGCATTGGGGCGATGAAACCAGCTTGCGCGGCAAAGCCATTGTCAGCGGCATCACCGCTGGCTTGTTAGGCACGGGCACCAGCAAATACAGCCGCGCCCAGCTCTCTGATGAAATGTCCAAACTCAAAATGAGCGGCGGCATTTTCTCATTTCAGACCACCAAAGCGAATCTGCCTGCGGCACTGGCGCTGGTAGCGCATGTGCTGCGCGAAGCCAGTTTCCCGGAAATCGAATTTACTCAGGCCAAAGAGCGCGGTCTGGTGGGTCTGGAAGCCTCACGCAAAGAGCCTGGCAGCATACTCTCGCGTGAGATGTCGCAATATTTCAATCCGTATCCGAAAGGCGATTACCGCGAAGCAAAAACACTCGATGAGGCCATCGCTGATTTCAAGGCAGTGAAACTCGACGATGTGAAAGCCTATTACAAAGAATTCTACGGTGCGTCCAAAGGCGAGTTGTCCGTGGTCGGTGATTTCGATGCCGACAGTACTAAAGCCGTGATCGCACAGATGTTTGACGGCTGGCTAAGCAAAGCGCCTTACACCCGCATGGTCAGCAAACGCCTTGATCCACCGGCGATACGCAAAGTGTTCAACACACCGGACAAGGAAAATGCGGTTTACAGCAGCAAAATGACGCTGGCTTTGCGCGAGGATGATGCAGACTATCCAGCCCTGAGTATCGCCAACTATATCTTCGGCGGTGCCGGTCTGAATTCCCGATTGATGGAGCGTATCCGCCAGAAAGACGGTTTATCGTATGGTGGCGGTTCCGGCCTGAGTGCGGGTGATATCGACCCGGTCGGTAGTTTCGGCATCAGCGCCACCGCAGCGCCGCAGAATATGGAAAAACTGGAAAAGGCGATACAGGAAGAACTCAGTAAAGCACTGAAAGACGGTTTCACTGCGGAAGAACTCGCCAAGGCAAAATCCGGCATACTGCAAAAACGTCAGCAAAGCCGTACCAGCGACAGTGGTATTGCCGGTGGCTGGAATCACTATCTGTATCGCCAGCGTGACTGGTCTTACTCGCAGGCGATGGATGACAAAATCCAGGCGCTGACGCTGGAACAGGTGAATGCCGCATTCCGCCGTTATATTGATCCCTCAAAAATCAGCGTGTTTATTGCGCTGGATGAAGCCAAAGCAAAAGCAGCGGCGAAGTAACAGCGAGGTAACAGCAAGACGAATGGCACATTAAAAATCCCGGTCACTGCACCGGGATTTTTTTATATCAGCCTTTCCAGCTGCGCTGCAAACCGGTGTCGGTATGTATCCAACCGCCGTTCGCTGTTGCACGATAATAAAAACCGACACCGCCCTGGCGGAAGCTGCTGATCAGACCGCCCAGCACTTCTTCATGCAACTGAGAAATGCGGATATCGGCTGCTTTGCCATCCATGTGCAAGGATTTACGTGCAGCCGGCACACCCTGCTCTATCAGGCGCTTATTTGATTCCGGCGTGCGGTAGCCGGACAAAATTTCGAGTGGCTTGGTCATCCCGAAACGCGCGATATAGGCTTGCGTCGCCCACAGGGTTTCGAGTAATTTCGGATCCATAGGTGCCGATTTTTTACCATTCACATCGCGCAGTAAATGGCACAATTCCTGATACGCGGAATCAATCATCTCGCCGTCTTTCCAGTACAGTAATTTACTGCGTTCGCCGGATTGTGGCCGCACCAGATCGAGGGTGCGCGGCTTGACCCAGAAATCCAGATCGAGTGCCTGTGAATCGAATAAATCCGGCGGCGGTGCTAATTGCGTCGATTTTCCGGCGTTGCTGTCGTTGCCGTTTGCGAAGGCGGTTTCACGAAATAAACCAAGTGTGGTCAGAACTAAACTACTTTTGAGTATGTGGCGGCGGGTTGTCATGAGCCTGATAAATCCGTTGGTGAAGTTCTTATGCGGATAGTGTACTTCTCTGGCTGGCAGATGTGAATCTATCTGTAAAATTTACCGTTGATAATCCTGATTCTGCATTCTGTCGCAAACAGCTGATGCGCTCTGGAGTTTTCAGATTACACTGCATCCTGTTGCAAAATTGATCCGACTATATGTGGCGATGAAACCAGCACCGGAAACGCTGGTGCACAACGACAAACCGTCACGCCAGCGGGTAGTTTTGCGTATGTCCTGTGTACGACCTATTACTGATCACATTCATATCATGCTCAAATCTATCACCTGGACCAGCCTGTTCATTCTGATGCTCGCCGGATGCGACATCCAGATTGATGGCAAACATATCAGCAGCGGAAAATCCATCGGCAGTGGTAAAGCGATCACCGAAAAACGGACGCTGACCGCCTTTACCAGTATAGAAAACCGCAGTTTTCTCGATCTCGTGATTACGCCCGGACAACCGGAGCTGGAAATCACCGCCGATGAAAAACTGCTGCCGGACATAGAAACCGTGGTCGAAAACCAGCGCCTGATCATCCGTAAAAAAAATGTGACGGTCACGATAGGCGGCAGCCCGCAAGGCAATATCCGCATCAGTGCCAATCAGCTGCAACAATTGCTGCAATCTGGCAGCGGCGATATCGAGCTGAACAATATCCAGACCGATAAATTTGAACTGACGCAAAATTCATCCGGCGACATCAAAGTCAGCGGACAAATCAAACAACTCGATCTCAGCGTCAGCGGCAGCGGTGATATCGATCTGCGGCAATTACAGTTAGGCAGCGCCAACGTCAATATGCGTAGTTCCGGCGATGTCCGGATGCATCAGTTGACCGGTGCCCTCGTCGCCGAAGTGCATGGCAGCGGCAGCCTGAAAGTCGATGCGCTGCAAAATGCCTCCGCCAACATTCATCGCAATAGTTCCGGCGACATCAGTCTGCACGGGGATATGCAACAGTTGCAGGTCGATGCGTCCGGCTCCGGTGATCTCGATGTCGACAGCCCGCAATTACCGCTGGCAAATATCCAGCTCAATGGCTCCGGCGATCTGGCCTTGCATGGACATATTGCCGCGCTCAATCTTAATCTGCGCGGTTCCGGCGAGGTCAAAGCCAACCAGCTTAGTGCCGATAATGTACGCATTGAAAGCCATGGCAGCGGCGACCTGCGCATACACAGCATACGCCAAAGTCTGAAGGCAGACCTGTCAGGCTCAGGCAATCTGCATACCTCGCTGGAGAACGCGACACTCGCTGAGCTGATGATGTCCCGCAGCGGTGATGTCACTATCGACGGCACCGCAAAAAAACTGATTGCCAGACTCAGTGGCACAGGTGATCTGCGCGCGCAGGACTTATTACTCGATACCGCCAGCGTCAAAGTTACCGGTAATTGTGAAGCGCAGGTGAATGTCAAAAAAGCAGGCGGCTCACGCGTCGTGAAAGTGGATCGCAACGGCGTTGTCAGCTGATTGTTATAGTGACGATAGCGACGATAGTGATGCTAGTGACGCAGAAATGAAAAAGCCTGATCGCATCAGATCAGGCTTTTTTTACGCCACATGACAAGTTCAGCGCTTCACAATCCGGTATTCATGCTGCACCACCAGACGGCTGGTAGCGATCAGACTATTCAAGCCCAGTATCAGTTGCATCAGCACCTGCCCCGGCACCAGCCAGATCTGCCCACGCGGCGGCGACACTTGTGTTACAGCGGTCAGTACCGGCGTCACCCATGCTGCATCCGGTGTCACATCCAGCAAAATATCGCCGTCGCTATTGGTGTGCAGATAGACTTCGCCACCATGCAATAAGGTAAAACACACACCATAACCGGCCTGCGGATTTTTGCCTGCCAGCTGCTGCAATTCGCGATCATACAAATCCAGCCAGGCCTCGACATCGTTGACCGATTCCAGTGAAATCCACGGCAGATCAGGATAATTTTTTTCTGTAGAAATAGCGTTCAATGTCATGCCTTACTTTTTTGGTGCTGTCGTTGCGGATGAAACCGTCGATACGCCGGTTTCGGGCTTCATCTGACGTACCTGCAAACCACGCTGCCTGAGCAGATCCGTAATACTGTTTTTGCCGGTGACGTGCCCGGCACCGACGACGATCATCACTTTTTTACCCGCGTTCATCAAGGCCACGATCTGCTCTGCCATTGCCGGGTTGCGGTCATCGAGCAAGAGCTTCATGAGCTTACGCGAACCGGCATCCTTATTTGCCGTTTCTTCCAGCATCGTTGCCAACGCCTCGGCGTCACCGGCTTTCCATGCCTGCACCATCTGCGCCGTATCCCGCACGGCATCGCCATTACTCAGGCTTTGTAAAGTCATAGACAGCATCGCATCGCCATCTTCATCACTGAGACCACCCAACATGCGCGCCTGAAATTCCAGGCTTTCTAATTCCACCAGTTGCTTGCCATCTTTCTTTGCTCTTTTGATGAAATGCAGATCAACGCCCTGCGCCGGATCATAGCCCTGCTGCGCCACGATACCTATCATCAGACCAGTCGCCACCATCGCCGGTTTCAGGCTCTGAAACTGCGCGGCAGAAGCCCCTAACAATTTCTGCATGCTTTCCCAGGTCGCTTTCTGCACATGATTTTCCAGCTTATCCGGCGCGGTATAAGACAGCAAAGGCATCATCTTGCGGCTGAATTGCGGATCGCTGGCATCCACCTCCACCGCAACGGTATCGGCTTGTTGATACGCGCTTTGTACTGCGGCAGGCAAAGGATAAAAGCTGGCTTTGGCGAGGTGAAATGAACCAAATAAATACGCTGTATTCGTCGCCGATTTCACTTCCCACATAATGCCATTCGCAGGCGTATCATCCGCTGCCTGCGCGAGACCGTGAAGTGCAACAGCAGCACCTGCCAGTACGCCAATGACGCGTTTGAGTAAGGGGTGCGGGAGATGAAAAAGGGACATGATAGATTTTCTCTTATTCAGATTTAGGCTGGCTCAGTAAAGCTTTCAGATTCGCCAGCCGTTCTTTTGGGGTCAGGGCTTCGGCTTCTGTGGGGACGGCGTCGCCTTCGTCGAGTTTCATTTCTTTAATAAAGCGTGATGGATCGCAATGTACGGGCACACCTGCGCGCTTGCGCTTTTTGCACCAGGTGATGTGCAGGCTGCGTTGCGCGCGCGTGATGCCGACATACATCAGGCGACGTTCTTCTTCTATGCGTGCCGCCAGAATTTCTATCGGCGTATCGGGGTCGCCTTTATGCGGCAAAATGCCTTCTTCGACACCGACCAGAAACACGTGCGGATATTCCAGCCCTTTCGACGCGTGCAAGGTGGACATGCGCACGGCATCAGGCTCTTCGTCCTTGCCTTCCATCATCGACATCAGCGCCACCATCTGCGTCAGATCGAGCAGACTGCGATGATCGTCAGTGCCGTCTTTACCGCCGCTGCCTTTGGTCTTTAGCCACTGCGTAAAATCAAGCACGTTCTGCCATTTGTTTTGCGCGGCGCGGTCATCGAAGCTGTCGTACAGATAGCCTTCGTAATTAATTTCCTTCATCAGATCGTCCAGCAATTCGCTGGCATGACCTTCGCGGTGGGCATGCGCTTCAACCTGATTAATGAAGGTGCAGAATTCGCGCAGCGGGCGCAATTGGCGGTCTGTGAGTTTCGCTTCGATGCCACCTTTGAATACGGCGGCGAACAGCGAACATTGCCATTGCCCGGCGAATGCGCCCAGCACTTCCAGCGTCGCCTGACCAACCCCGCGTTTCGGTGTGGTGATTGCGCGGATGAATGCCGGATCATCATCTTCATTCGCAATCAGGCGCAGATACGAAATGATGTCTTTGATTTCGGCGCGGTCAAAAAAACTCTGGCCGCCGGAAATGGTGTACGGAATCCGTTCGCGCCGCAGTGCCTGTTCGATCACGCGCGATTGATGATTGCCGCGATACAAAATCGCGTAATCGGAATAGTTGGCACGCCGCTCAAAACGGTGCGCCGAGATCATGATGGCGACTTGTTCGGCCTCTTGTTCGTCATCCTGCATGCCCAGCACTTTGACCGCGTCACCGAGGCCATGTTCCGACCACAGCGATTTTTCAAACAGCTTGGGGTTATTGCCGATCACGGCATTTGCCGCTTGCAATATGCGGGTGCTGGAACGGTAATTCTGTTCGAGCTTGATGATTTCCAGATCAGGAAAATCGACTTGCAGCGTTTTCAGATTTTCTATGGTCGCACCGCGCCACGCGTAAATCGCCTGATCATCGTCGCCAACGGCAGTAAACATCGGCTTTTTACCGATGCCGGTGACGAGTAATTTCACCAGCTCATACTGACAGGTATTGGTGTCCTGATATTCATCGACCAGCAGATAACGCAGACGGCGCTGCCATTTGTCGCGCACCTGCTCGTTGCTGCGGAACAGCTCGACCGGCAGCCGGATCAGATCATCGAAATCCACCGCCTGATACGCCGACAGCGTGGCGACATAGCTTGCATAGATGCGCGCCGCCGTCGCTTCGTCATCATCTTTTGCCTGTTTCAGCGCCAGCTCAGGCGTGATCAGCGCATTTTTCCACAGCGACATCGCAGTCTGTATGCGGCGGATTAATTGCTTATCGGTGGTGATCGCCAGATCCTGCACCAGCGAAAAACAATCGTCGCTGTCCATAATCGAAAACCGGTCTTTCAGCCCCAGCGCCTGCGCTTCCTGCCGTAAAATTTTGACACCCAGCGAGTGAAACGTCGAGACCGTCAATTGCTTGGCCTGGCGCGGCTCGGCCAATAATTTGGCGATACGTTCCTGCATTTCATGCGCGGCCTTGTTGGTAAAGGTCAGCGCCGCAATATGCTTAGGCTCGTAGCCGTGCAGCTCGATCAGATTCACGATTTTCTGCGTGATCACCCGCGTTTTACCCGAACCCGCCCCGGCCAGCACCAGACAAGGGCCGTCCATGTAGTTCACTGCATTGCGTTGGGGAGTATTCAGGCCGTGGGACATAGTCAGAAGAAAAGCAAATCAGGCGCTATTGTAGCCCTATGTATCGCCACATGTGGCCACATATACGATGACAATATAAGTGCCACGACGGTTTTACCCCGCCACAAACAACAAGAGTAAACTAGCGGGCATTCCACATGAAAGCATTGCCATGAAATTCGAACATTTAATCGAGATTAACGACATCCTGAATCCCTTAGCCGAAGTCATCACCCGCGAACAACTGTGGCGCGGGCTGGTGCTGCGTGCCGAGTCACCGAAACTGTTTGTGTCTTACCTTGACGATGCGCTGATCGAAGACCGCACCGAAGCCAGCATGACGCGCACCCTCAAATACGGCGAGCTGAGCGTCACCGACACCGTGCGTTTTGTGCATCTGGAACATGTGCATTACGACATCGCCGCACAAGGTGAAATTCGCCAGTCATCATTGCGTATGACGATAGAAGAGCCACAGCCAGACTCGCTGTTTGTGCGCTTTCAATACGACGATGGCGCCGACGAAGCGCAGGACAAAGAAAACGAAATGTATAACGACTATCGCCGCTCTGCCTATCAGGCCGCCGATATCGACACGATACGGCAGATACGCGAATTCGCCGAAGCCGGTCGCCTCGACGCCTTACCAAGTTAAGCGCCGCAGCGCTGGCATTGGACAGCGCCAGCCAGCACGATGCCCCAAAACGCGGCTGCAAGGCCAAATAATACTGGGGGGAGTATATTTTAAAGCCCAATGTTTATAAGGAAATGAATGGGTAAAATGGCAGATACTCCCCCTTTTTTCATTTTTGCTGGGTATAAACAGGCAAAACAGGCCACTATCAACAAGGTCACAACCAGCATAGCCACCAGCACCAGACGCGGACTAAGCAACGCTAAAACAGCGTAATGCAGCGACTCCGCATCAACGTCGCAATGACCCATCAGGCACACAGCAACGACAAAATTATCATCCCCTTTGTTGCCTCGCCTGCGCGTGTCAGGCGGGATTTCTTCGTCTGCACGCCGGATTCTGGGATAATGGCGCCAATTCTGTTTCCACCCTCACCTTCTAAGGTTCATCATGATTAAACGTGCCGCCAAGTCTGCCGCTCAACCTGTTGCTGAGATTCCAGCCGCGCCCGAACCGTTTCAGGCCAAAACGCTCAAGCGCAAGCAATTCGCCAGCACTGGCGACGTGCATATTCAGGGCGATGCCACGATCACGACGCAACTCATCGTCGGCGGTGATCTGCTGGTGGATGGCGATCTGATTGCCGAAGAAGTGTTTTGCCTCGGCAAACTGACCGTCACCGGCGACATTCAGGTGCAATCGCTGTACATCGGCCAGACGCTCGATGCGGGCGGCAATATCGATGTCGAATTTCTCGTGAAAACCGGCTGCAATGCCGAATGGATGGCGCGCGTGCTCGAACTCGATCAGCGCAAACTCAAAGAAGGTGAAAACTTTATCGATCTGCTGGTGCATCCGGCGATCCTCGACCGCCAGCAACACAACGATGTGTTCGGCGGCTTTGGCGATATTCAGGGCCTGGGTTATTTGTCCTGCGCCGACCTTGATTGCCAGGGCAACCTGCAACTCGATGACGACCTCGAAGCCAGCGAAGTGCAATTCGTTGGCGGCCATCTGGCGGTCAGCGCGATCCACGTTGCCGGTGATTGCAATTGCCAGGGCGAAGTGTTCAGCGAAACCAATATCGAAGTCGAAGGCAGCCTGTTTGCCGGTGAAATCGTCTGTCAGGGCAATGTCGCCGCCGGTGCAATCGGCTGTCAGGGCGACATCAGCGCGTGGGGCAGCATCCGCGCCAAAGGCGAACTCAGCAGCTTGTTTGGCGAAATTCACGCCGGGCGCTGGATCGCCACCGCCGCCACCTTATACGCGGCCAAATATATCAAAGCCGGTGAATCGGTGATCGGTGAAAAAGGCATCCACTGCGGTAAAGACTACGGCATTTTCGCTGGCTCCACCCTGCCGCGTTCGGCATGGGCCAAGCAAGGCATGATCTCTGCCGACAGCAAACCACGCCTGATTTTGTCGGGTGAATTTGTCGAAGGCAAAAAACTGCGCCACATCGACGCACTGGAAAAAAAGCGCGACAAAGAACTCGACTGGGAAATCGCCCGCCGCGTGAAACGCGAAATGCTGGCAGAGTAAAACCCGAACGCGCTTTGTCAACACTGATGAATTCCAATAAAGCGTGGGCATCTGATGTCCACGCTTTTTCTATTGTGGTCGCTCATTGGATGGTGCGTTCGGTGCACCCTACGCTTGCTGAAAAAAACTTTCATGCTCTACAACCATGCGCCTGGTCAACGTTGAGTTCACGCCACCATGGTGGATCCCTTACGCAAAGCAAAGAGTCAAATTTATATAATAAAATCGATACACCAGGAACAAAAAAGCGAGTTGAGGACGGTGAGCTTCCGCCCCGGCCTCCAAAAAAGAAGGATGAAAAATGATTGAAATCATTAGAGGTGCAAAAGGTTATCAATTTATTGTCGTGTCTATAGATAATATTGACGAATGTCTCTCGTATATATCTGACGATTCGTCTATGCGAAGTCTTTATTTAAGCCGTAAAAATTACAGTGAAGATTTGATTGAGGCTATAACCACACATCCTGATCGAATAAAGATTCGGTATTTGCATCTCATGTGCCATATTGAAAATATTCAACTATTTGAATCGTTTGAATGGTTGGAAAAAATTAATTTTGGCGAGGAGAACACGGAGTTTAATTTTTCCAAAATGAGAAATTTAAAGGAAATCGGCGGAGTGTGGTCGAAATACTGGACCAATTTGGAAAATTGTTCATTACTACATACATTTGGATGTTCAAAATTTTCCAAACCTATCCGATCATTACCTAACTTGGCAAAGCTAAAGAATATTATGCTTATCCAACCTGGTTTTAGCTCTTTGGATGGTCTTGAGATTGCGAGCTGTCTAGTCGACCTGCGATTAACGATGGCTCGGAAACTGGAAAAGATCGATGCCTTGATTCATTGTGCCCAAACTCTGACTAAGCTAGAGATTGACGGTTGTAAAAAAATTGGATCATATGATGCGATAGAAAAGCTTGTGAACCTTTCATATTTAATCATTTCAAACAGTTCGGATTTGAAGTCGATTTCATTTATTGAGAAAATGCCGAAGCTTGTCACACTCAGTATTTTTGAAACAAAGTTGTTAGACAATGATTTGAGTCATTGTGTTTCACATCCAGTTTTAATTGATTTTAGAAGTGGAAATAAGCGGACTTATATACCTACCGTACCGGAAGTGGAGGCGAAGTTGGCTTCTAAAGAAAGCAAGAGAAGCCAAGTAGGGCTGGTGAACCCCGCGCTGTAGTTGGGCAGCGGCGACAAGTGATAGGGCGGTTATGTCACGCAAATCGCAGTCTTTCTTTTAGGTGTTCGCGGCTCCGTCGATTATCACGACCTGAATGCAGAGTGGAAAAGTTGAACCAAAGGAGTCAGTGGAGTAGGGTGCGCCATGCGCACCAATGGTGAAAAACAAACAGCTAAACAAATCAACACAGGCATTTATGCGCTATGCGTCGCTCGACTACGCTTGCTGTCGGAGTAAAACCGGAACGCATCTCATCCGTAGGAAGAGTTCTGAAAAAGCGGGTGCATCTGAGGCGCCCGCTTTTTTACATCCTGACCGCTATGCCATTACGCAGGCCGACCGCCGTCATCTTTGATCGCCACAGATGTGATCTTAGACAAATCAATCGCCAGAAAAAGCTTCACGCCGTTTTGCTTTACTTCATACCGTTTGAGCGCAGACGGTGGTTGCTTTCCAGTTGACAGGTAGGTCAGAAAATCATTCTGGAAATTCTGTAACGCCGATCTGATTTCAATCTCATAACTCGCAGCGGTGCCGTTATTGAATTGAAGGAAAAGATTTTCGTTGCTCATTTTTGTTACTCCTTTTTCTGATGTGGCACGAAGGCCACGGACATCAACGGGGGAAAACAAATGAAAAACAGCAGACACAATAAACCGGCACAACGGACAAACGCGACGCGTACTCGTACCAACAGCGCTACCAGACGGTGTACATAATAATGAAACCTGTGGCGACCATACCGGTTAGCGCGACCAGAAATATCACGTCACCAACTAACTCCAGCTTCGCGGCCAGCGATGAATGTCTGGTGCGCAAAGAAAAGAAAAATAAATAAGTCGCCAGCAAAAAACACAATGCCACCGCAGCCAGAATATCGTCGGCAATCGTGACGGCGAATTTATCGACGTCATGTTTCTTAAAGATCGTTAACGCCGTGATGCTCAAACCCGCCAGCGTGGCAGACAGCGTCAGTAGCTGCAGAATTTCATGTCTGTCCCATTTTCTTTGCATGACAACACCTTTCCGGAAAACTCAGTTCACAGGAATGGACTGTGCCGATATGAATTAGTTCGGGTATTCATATTGCGTTACAAAATATCGCTGAAACAGGATCGCTGAGAAAGCTGCTGGTGTATGCGAAGCGTGCGATAGGGGCGATAGGGGCGATACGTACGCTACCCCGGCAGACGCCGGTACGAAAACCTGATGCTCTCAATCGAAAACCCACAGAAACACCTTATCGCGCACCCTTGAGTGACTGCCCGTCTGTGCCGCGGACAACAGGGCAATTAGCGACGATATCGGTGACCTGCAGAGACACTTCGCCCGCGTCCTCGGCTGCGTGTACGTCTGCTTCCGATGTCAACTCACGCAGCTTATCCCGCTTCAGCCAGCGGACCAGCACAATACGCCAAAGCGGGCTGTAATTGATATCGGCATTCGCCGCGCCGGTTGGGAGTGGCGTCGACTGAAAAATACTGATTTGCTCGTCACCCGGAAATTTGTACACACGCTCCAATAAAGACTTTGCACCATTGCGCGAAACGGCATCCGCCAAACGGGGAACATAATTCACACCAGCCATTTTTGCCATCTGCGCATCCGAGATGTCGGTGGTGACGTATTCAACTTTTTGTGCATCGACCCAGGCGCGGTTCAGCGGCAATATCACCTCTGTTCGTTCCGTCGGCACGTGGGAACCCACACAGGCAGTCAAACAAATGCATGAGGCTGTTGCAAAAATGGTGGCAAGAATAGTGGAAAAATTGCGCATGATGTTTCCTCAAGAGACTGACATGAATCGCCTTCACATGGTCTGACCGTGTTGAATGGCGTGCTTTGCAAAATTACTGCCCCCGACGAAAAGCGCGACTGGAAATACACACGGAATTGTTGTCCGGGTCTTTCGCATTCGAGAAGGAATAGCCGTTCGCAATATGCGTACTTCCAAACTGCAGACCCAATTCCAGCGATTTTTTCTTGAACGCTTCGACGTCTTCCACATCGAACATGAGCTTGACGCCAGCCTGCCCAAGCTTGACGCTTTTTGCCGCCTGATGAATCAAAATACTTGCGCCACCGTGCTGTGCGGTCAACTCTATCAGGCCATCGACGACCTTTCCTGTTGAAACGAAATCAAAATACTTCTGATAAAACTCAGCCGTTTTTTGCATCTCTTTCGCATAGATAATGATGACGCTGAGTGCTGGAGTCATGATAGGTCCGATGTGTATTCAGGCGACCCCATGTCGTCCAAGAATTAGCTTTGAAATGTAGGACGTCATTGTGATGTCTACGTGGAAAAGTGATCAGTCAGAATGGTGCATGCGAAACACGCCACACACGTCAGATGATCTTGCAACGGATAATCGCATCCTCATCAAATCCATAAATCGCGCACAGCCTGTGGTAGCCATCGGCAATAATCACTTTGCCGTTTATTTCATCTCTGACCAGCAGCAGCGGCGACAGCGCAACGCGGTTCGCGATTTTCTTTCTGTCTTTCTCTACGTGCGAATTGCTGATGCCGAGCAAAGACAATTGCGACGCCCTGAAAATATCCTTGGATTTAAACTCGACGATCGCCGCCTTTCTGAGACGAGCGACCATGTCAGCGACCTTCTTATCGTTGTAGATAATTCGCAGATAAGAATCCGCTGCCGGATAGTCATGCTCCTCAACATCGGGCAGCCATAGAATTTTTTCAGATGCACTGTTCTTAGTCATTGTTCACCTCAGAAGATCATGCAGCGTTTTGCAGTCGATTGATCTGGCGGTCTTGCGTTCGTGCCAGCAACGCCTGTGCGACAACTGCCCCGATGAGCGCGAACAGCATGTCGGATTGTGTATCCCAAGGGTCGCCCTGAGTACCAAGAAATTCGTCCGCCCCCTGCCCGAACGCGACGGCAGCGGCCCACTCGATGAGTTCATACGATGCGCTGATGGCGAGCACAACACAGGTCACCAGAAAGCTCAGCATTTTTCCCGCACGCACATATCCACCGCGCAGCAAAATTTCCCGCGCCGCCAGCGCCGGAACAAAGCCCTGGGCAAAGTGGCCGATCTTGTCGTATGGATTGCGATGCAGACCAAGCGCCTCGGCGATCTGGAAACCAAAAGGTACTCTGGCATAAGTATACGCGCCGCCGACCAACAAAATAACAGCATGCACGAAAATACAAATGTAAAGCAACTGAGTCAGCGGAAAACGCGTGTAGCTTGCGATCAGCACAGGCACGACAATGAATATCGGCAGCACCTCCATCAGCCACGTGCCGCGGTCATAAGGATGCCAGCCAGACCAGGCCAACAGGCCGAGCAGGACGAAGAGAGCGACAAGGAGGAATTGGGTGCGGTGCATAGGTTGTGAGGTCTAACGCAGAAATGAACGGATGGCCGTCCACAAATTAGAAAAGAACACAGCCGCATAACGGCCAGTCCGATCGATTGTCTTGTTATGCATCCAAACCCAAAGCCTCTCTAAAGTTTGCGGCATTTTGACAATCTGGATTTAGGTACTGCCTGCCATTTTCAATGAAAGGAAGCCACTGCCAATCCTCACCACCAACACAACCTAGACGACTCGTTAAAAATAGGAAGTCTTTAAAATTTCTAGCAAGTTCGACCCCATGCCCTTCGCCATCATCATGGCTTAAATAAACTATCGGTTCTTTATCAGGTTCCGATAAATCAATCGCCAAATAATCGCCGTTACCTACTTCGTGGAATGCTAATTTATTATGCCAAATGACATCGTAAGAGTCATCTTTGTTCGGGAAAACCTCATTCTTCCAATTGTCTTTAGCATTATTGAATTGAACGAGCCATTCTAAAGACCAATGTCGATCACCAGAAAAAATTTGAGAAAACGGACTACCTAGCTCAAAATCATCTGCCATAAACCAACGAAATTCGACCTTCTTAGAAAATTCAAGAAGTACTTCCTTAAGAGATGTCGGCAAATCTAAACCAAGTTGTTTTTCGAGATCTGCTACTTCATCCTGAGTAGCAGGCTCCTCGATAGCGAACGCCTGAACACTGCCACCAAGTAGTTTGATTCTTTCTGCGAAATGTTTCCAATTTTCAATGACTTCGCTATATTCCATTGCTGCTTCCTGATGCATAACGTGTTTTAATTTTCATTTTGCAACATTAACCGTCAATGATCAAACTGTCAACACGCTCAAATCCCCTTGAAAACCGCATGGATATTAGCGGTATTTGGTTATACTGTTTAAAAATACAGTATAAATAAACTGCCAAAAACATCACCGACATCGATAAAACCCCGTTTACCCGATCAGACGCAGGAAGATTGCTTTATCGGAATTTGTGCTTAGTCACGGAAGAACTGCTCTCGTAGCAAGCACCTTAGCTTTCGTCCGCCAACATCGCCATCGCCGCAATCATCTGCCTGACCAACGCCACGCCGCATAAATGTAAATAATTTTTCTTATTTTTCTTTACGGTCGTAAAGATATCTGTCAAATTTCCTTCTTTGCCGGAACTTTTCCTGCGGCGGCAGGTCTGGTTCTGGAGTCGCGATTCGATAATAATGAGCGGAGTACGGCGCTGTTCTGATGTGATGACTGGCTTTTCCGGTAGCGAGTTTGCTGCTGCCCCGGAATTGCTGACGCATGACACAGCAGATTTTCTGGCGTTTGTTACCCGCCCCCACCTGCAACGCGCTGGCCGCACACTGTGCCAGCGCTTTTGACCATAGACGGAGAGTAAGTTGAAACAATCGTATGCATGGAGTCTGGCACTGGCCGGGCTGAGTCTGGCCAGCAGCCCGCTGAGCTATGCCGATGAAGGCCAATGGCAGCCGCATCAGTTGCCGCAATTAAAAGCGGAGCTGAAACGCATAGGCATCACGATTCCGGCAGAAAAGCTCGCGGATTTGTCTAAGCATCCGATGAGCGCGATGGTATCGCTGGGCGGTTGCTCGGCGTCGTTTGTGTCTGACAGCGGGCTGGTGGTGACGAATCATCACTGTGCTTACGGCGCGGTGCAACGTAATTCGACAGCCGAAAAAAATTACATCAGCAATGGCTTTCTGGCGAAAACCCGCGCTGAGGAATTACCTGCCGGGCCGGATTCGCGTATGTATATCACCGATAAAGTGGAGAACGTGACGACGCAGGTGTTGAGCGGTATCACGCCAGCGATGTCGGGCAAGCAGCGCCATGAGCATGTGCAGAACCGCATCAAAGCGCTGATCGCGGAATGTGAGCAAGATAAAGCGTATCGTTGCTCGGTGCCGAGTTTTCATCGCGGGATGGAATATTACCGGATACGTCAGATGATGATCCGCGATGTGCGCCTGGTGTATGCGCCATCGGACAAGATCGGTAATTATGGCGGCGATGTTGATAACTTTGAATGGCCGCGTCATACCGGCGATTTTTCTTTCCTGCGCGCGTATGTCGGTAAAGATGGCCGCCCGGCTGATCCTTCGGCGGATAACGTGCCGTATCACTCTAAAGATTTTCTGGTGGTGTCGGCACAGGGTCTGAAAAATGGCGACCCGATTTTGTTGGCAGGTTATCCGGGCACGACCAGCCGTTATAAATTGCCGGAAGAAATCCGCTTTGCGCGGGACGCGAGCTACCCGGCACGCGTGGCGGAATACAAATCGGATCTGTCAGTCATCGCGGCGGCAACGCAAGGGAATGCGAATGCCGAAGTGCGTTATGCGAGCGTAGCAAAAAGCATCAACAACCGTCTGAAGAAAACCGAGGGTTTGCTGGCGGGATTTGCGCGTAAAGATATCGCGGCCATTAAAGACGCGCAGGACGCTGAATTCCGCAGCTGGTTCAGCCAGCACAATGCCGATCAGAGTTTGCTGAAAGAGCTGGATGCGGTGATCGCCAGCGACATGGCATTGAATGAAGAAGAGTTCGCCTGGAGCGTCGCGACCAACAGTGATTTGCTGAAAAATGCGCGCACCTTGTATCGCCTTGCGCTGGAAAGCACCAAGCCAGATGCCGAGCGCAAAGCGGGTTATCAGCAACGTGATATCTCGTTTATTTCAGCGCGACTCGCTCGTCTGGAACAGTCGTATGTGAGCAATGTGGATCAGGCGCGGTATACCGCAGCACTGCAACGGTATAACAAACTCGATAGCAAATTCCGCCCGCAAGGTTTAGATATTTTGCTGCCGACACCGGAATCGGTCGCGGCGCTGTACCGTCAGTCAGAACTCGGCAACACGGCGACGCGTCTGGCATGGCTGAAAAAAGATGTGGCGGCATTCCAGCAATCAGACGATGCGTTTATCCGTCTGGCAGTGAAGCTGCATGATATCGGCCTGTCTCTGGAAGAGCGCCGCAAAGAAGTCGATGGCAATCTGGAACGGGTGATTCCGCAATATATGCAGGCAGTGATTGCATGGAAAAAATCGCAGGGCAAACCTGTGTATCCGGATGCGAATTCCACGCTGCGCGTGACTTACGGCACTGTTGCACCATACAGCCCACGTGATGGCGTCAGCAAAGGCCCATTCACAACGGTAGAAGGCATCGTTGAGAAACACACTGGTAAAACACCATTCGATGCGCCGGAAAGCTTGCTGGCCGCTGTTAAAGAAAAACGTTACGGTGTTTTCAAAGACACTGCGTTGGGCACAGTGCCGGTGAATTTCTTATCCAGTGCGGATACCACTGGCGGTAATTCTGGCTCGGCAGTGATGAATAAAAACAGCGAATTGGTTGGGCTGAATTTTGATTCGACTTATGAATCGATCACCAAAGACTGGTACTTCGACAGCGCCATCACACGCGCGATTCATGTCGATATTCGTTACATGCTGTGGGTGATGAAAGAAGTCGATCATGCAGATAATCTGCTGAAAGAAATGACGATACGCTACCCGGCAAAATAAACCGCATCAGCAAGTGAAGCAATAAAAAACGGCGCACATCTGCAATGATGGCCGCCGTTTTTTTATGTCATTGCATCAGCGTTTCCGCCAACAACAAGATATATATTTACCGAAAAGTGCAGCCTCAGGCTTGTTGCAACCACTGCTCGGGCTGTACATAACTCTCTGCCCATTTTTCTACCCTCGATGCAGGCATGGGGCGGGAAACGCCATAGCCCTGCGCAAAGTTACAGCCCAGACGCATCAGCGCAACGCCGTGTTCTATGGTTTCCACGCCTTCGGCAATCACTTCACGTTTAAATGCATTTGCCAGACCGACAATCGCGCTGATCAGCGCCAGATCATCGGAATCTTCCAGCATATCGCGCACAAAGCTCTGATCGATTTTCAGAATATTGGCGGGCAGACGTTTCAGATACGATAAAGAGGAATAGCCGGTGCCGAAATCATCAAGCGCAAAACGCACACCCAGTTGCTGGCAGGCGCTCATCACTTCGCGCACCTGCTGCACGTCTTGCAAGGCGGCTGATTCCAGAATTTCTATTTCCAGATATTCAGGCGGCACATCAGGGAATTGCGCAAGATAACTGCGCAGATTTTCTAAAAAATCGGCATGCTGAAAATGGCGCGCCGCGATGTTCACACTGACAATCCAGTTATAGCCATTGGCAACCCAGTTACTCATCTGCTGCAAGGTCTGATGTATCACCCAGTTGCCGATGTCGATGATGATGTTGGTGTTTTCCACCAGCGGTAAAAATTCCATAGGACCGACGATGCCACGCTGCGGATGATTCCAGCGTATCAGCGCTTCCATGCCGGTAATACGGCCATGCCGCATATCGACTTTGGGTTGGAAGTACAGTTCAAATTCGTCCTTCAGTAACGCTTCGCGAATCCGTGCACGCTGATTGTGGCGGGTGCGCACTTCTTCATCTTTTTGCAGGTCAAACAAGTGGTACTGATTGCGTCCGCTGAGTTTGGCCTGGTACATCGCCTGATCGGCGTAGCGTAACAACACATCGGGGCTGAGCTCATCATTCGGATACATCGCAACGCCGATGCTGGCGCGCATGGTCATTTTTTTATTTTCGAATTCATAGGGTTGCGCCAGTTGCCCCAACAACAAAGCAATGTTTAACTCTACTTCGTTCAGATCACTTTGATTCTGCAGCAATACGACAAATTCATCACCACCAAGACGGGCAACCGGATTATTTTTACCGACACAACTTTCTAACCGGCGCGCCACTTGCTGCAATAATTTGTCGGCCACTTCATTACCGTGTTTGTCGTTCACTTCCTGAAAATGATCAAGATCGAGCAGACACACCGCCAGCAGTTTCTGATGTTCGCGCGCATATTCTATGGCTTGTGAAAAATGGGCCGATAAAGACTGGCGATTTGCTAATCCTGTCAGTAAATCATGCCCGGCCTGCCATGCGATTTGCCGCATCAGATAATGCGTTTCACTGAGATCGCGAAAGACCAGTACGCTGCCGGTGACAGTACCGTCGGGCTGACGGATTGGCGCCGCGCTGAGATCGACTTCGAGCTGTCTGCCAGCGCGGGACAACAAAGCCAGATTGTGTTCCTGAAACGTCGCACCGGTGCTGGCGACATTCGCCAGATAAGTGTTCAATGCCGTTTGTTTTCTGCGCTCACCCAGCGTAAAGACGGTCGCCAGTTCTTGCGACAAGGCTTCGTCGAGGCGCCAGCCAGTCAGCTTTTGTGCGGAGCGGTTCAGAGTCAGGATACGGCCATCAATATCGGCGCTGATGACCGCGTCGTCGATTGAATCCAGCGTCGTTTCCACACGTTCTTTTTGTTCTTCCAGTGCAGCCTGAATTTTTTTGCGCTCGCTGATATCGACCAGCGCGCCGATGATGCCTGAGGCTTTGCCGTCAACGCTGGTATATGTCGCCTGATAATACAGCGCAGAAATATGTTCGCCATTCACTTGGCGGGGGATATCAGGAGTGGTTTTGTGAGAATAGATGGCTAAGCCGGCGGAAGAAATATGACGTGTATCGAGTGTCGCTAAGAAAGGCAGTAACTTGTACATGGGCTGACCGACGGCGTCTTTCTGCTGTATGCCAAACATCTTGCACCAGGCTGGGTTGACGCCGCGACAGATGCCCTGGCTATCCTGAAAAAATGTCGATACCGGCAGCGCATTGAGCAGTTGTAATGTGAAATGCATTTGCTCGCTTTGTTCGCGCTGACTTTTCTGCAGCGTCAACAAAATGCTTTCGATTTCTTCGGCCATGCCATTGAAAGTCGTTGCCAGCAAACGTTCTTCATGACTACCGCGGGCTTCCATTCTAACGCCATGATCACCGGTCTTGAACCGGTTCGTTGCCAGCGCCAGTCGCTTCCAGCTGCGCTCATTGACACGCAATATCAGGCCCAGCAAAAAATAGATAAAAAAGATCGCCATGGCAGAAATCTGCAACTGCACGACCACTTTCTGCCAGATACGGTTGACGGCACTGTTCGTACTGATTTCTACGGTGACTCTGGCGGCATTTTTATCCGCGGTCGTGATAGTCTTACTCAGCGTCGCCGGCATCTGCAAGATCACCTGAAACCAGTGCGGTGCGAGCATGGGTACGGTGAATGTGCCTGTCATGTCCACATTATTTTGAGGATAGCTCCAGGTCAGACGGGTCAGATCGGGATCGTTTGCCAGTTGCCGCCGCAAGGTGTTGGTGATCTCTGCCTGATCCTGTGATTTGCTTAATTTCAGCAGCGTTGGCCCCAGCAGATGTTCCATGTTTTCGGCATGCGTGAGAATCTGCTGTTTTGCCCCGGCGACTTCCGCATGAATCAACAGGTCGTAACGCAGCCCGCTGACCACGAATATCAACAATGTAATGGGAACAAATAATCGCGTGTAAGCTCCGAGAGCTAACCACGCTTGGATTAGAGATTCAAAAGGGCGCACAGATTCTCATAGCGAAGAGGAGAAGTTCAGGAGATGAATTCCTTGTGGCTGTGATCAATTCATCATGAAAAATGAAACAAATTTTAACCTATCGCAACATTTTTCAGTATTATTTTGTTGCTTTATGGAAATTTTGTGGAAACCACGTAGTGCTGAAACCAGCCTCAATCCGGGTCTGCAACGCAGCATTGGCACAGACAAATGCGTACGGCGACCACTGCGTATAATGCCGTCATCTGCATTCACGTCATCAGATCAAAAAAATTGTAACGACGCGACAAACAGGCGGCCGCCGTGCTTATCGCCTACAATAGCGTCATTCCTTCACGCGCCTGCCCGATCAGGCCGTGAACCTGCACCCACGCTGGCATCGCGCCTGTTTTTTGTTGTCGATTCGCCCCTGTTTTTACCTGTTCCAAGAAAAAATTCCCATGTCTGACGCTACTGCTTTCAATACGCTTCCTCTCTCGGCCGCCATGCTCGCCAATCTGGAGAGTCTCGGTTACTCCACCATGACAGCGATACAGGCGGAAAGCCTGCCGGTCGTATTGCAGCAACGTGACCTGATCGCGCAGGCAAAAACCGGCAGCGGCAAAACTGCGGCTTTCGGGCTTGGCATACTGGCGAAACTGAATCCCACGTATTTTGCGGTGCAAGGTCTGGTGATTTGCCCGACGCGTGAACTGGCAGATCAGGTGGCGAATGAATTACGCCGTCTGGCGCGCGCGATTGAAAACGTCAAAATTCTGACCTTATGCGGCGGCACCGCGATGCGCCCGCAAATTGCCTCGCTCGAACATGGCGCGCATATTGTCGTTGGCACGCCGGGGCGATTGATTGATCACGTCAGCCGCGGCACCATCAATCTGCATACGGTGCAGACGCTGGTGCTGGACGAGGCAGATCGCATGGTGGACATGGGCTTTTACGATGATATCTACACCATCGTTGCGGCCTGCTCGCCGCGCCGCCAGACCTTGTTATTCTCTGCGACCTACCCAGACGATATCCGCAAAGCCAGCGAGCAATTGCTGCGCGATCCGGTCGAAATCAAAGTCGAATCGCAACATGCGGCCAATCACATCGAGCAAAAGTTTTATCTGGTATCGCCGGAAGAACGCAATGAAGCCGTCGCGCGTTTGCTGCACCACTATCAGCCGGTATCAACGATTGCGTTTTGTAATACCAAAATTCACTGTCGCGAGCTGACCGAAGAATTGCAGGCGCAGGGCATCAGCGCGCTGGCCTTGCACGGTGATCTGGAACAACGCGACCGCGATGAAGTGCTGATCCGCTTTGCGAATCAAAGCTGTTCGGTGCTGGTGGCAACCGATGTGGCGGCGCGCGGACTCGATATTCAGACGCTGGGCGCGGTGATTAATGTCGATGTCTCGAAAGATACCGAAGTGCATATTCATCGCATCGGTCGTACTGGTCGCGCTGGTGAAAAAGGGCTGGCACTCAGCCTGGCAACACCGAATGAAAAAAAATGGGTCAGGCTGATCGAGGAATATCAGGGTGAAGCCGTCACC
Source organism: Cognatundibacterium rivi (assembly GCF_018139565.1). Lineage (GTDB taxonomy): Bacteria > Pseudomonadota > Gammaproteobacteria > Burkholderiales > Burkholderiaceae_D > Undibacterium > Undibacterium rivi. The sequence continues at coordinate 137,833 of NZ_JAGSPK010000001.1, read as the reverse complement.
TGGGCCGATATCAACGAACTCGAAGCCGCGCCGGAACAAACCCTGGCGGCACCGATGATGACGGTGTGCATCATGGGCGGCAAAAAAGACAAACTGCGTCCCGGTGATTTACTCGGTGCGCTGACCGCTGATATCGGCCTGAAAAAAGAACAGGTCGGCAAAATCAATGTGTCTGAGTTTGTGACCTATGTTGCACTCGACCGCCACATCGCCGCCAAAACGGTAGAGAAACTCAGCTTCACGAATATCAAAGGCCGCCAGTTCAAAATGCGCCTGATCAACAGCGTGTGATGCGGCGCGGTGTGGTGTGATACGGCGTGGTGTAATCCGGTCACCTGAGCTTGCCACAGAGCGACTCCATCAGATCGCCATGAGACCACAATACCAACGAGATTGAACCCTGAAATTTGCTGTTATTTGCTGTTTTAGGGGGAGTATCTGGCGTTTTGGCCTTTATGTCGGCATAAACAAAGGGCTTGTAAATATACTCTGGGGAGTATATTTACAGCCCAAAATGCCTGAAAAACACCTGTAGTGATGATTTCCGTGCAGTGCAAGCAGCAAAACGCGTTGCGAATTCAGGCCGCAGGCATCGCACCGTTCAGCACTGCTCAGTCCGTTTCAGCGGGACGCCGCATCAGCAGATACACGCCTTTATCTTCGACTTCCAGAAAACCCAGCCGCTGATACAGGCGTAACGCTGGATTAAATTTTTCGACATGAATCTGCACCGCTTTGTGCGCTGCCCGCGCCTGGGCAAAAACTGCCTGCAACAGATCGGTGCCTATGCCCTGGCCGCACGTGTCGGCCATCAGCGAGATATCGACTATCGATATCGTCTCAGGCTGGTGTTGCAGATACAAACGGCCAATGTCTTGCTGCCCGCGCTGAACAATAAAATACTCAGTATCGGAATAAGCCGCATACGCACGGTGTTGCGCCTGAAACTGCATCGCCAGAAAAGCGGCTTTCTGTGCTTCAGGCCAGCCTGTGGGGCGCAGCTCTTCCTCGCGCACAGACGCATACAAGCGTTGCAAAAACTCCTGATCGGCGTCGCTGACCGCACGCAAGGCCAGTTGCGGATGCCGGAAAATCATCGCCGACGGCACTGCTTATTTCTCCACACTGAACGTCGCGGAATAAGAAACGCCACGTTCTGTTTTCGAAAACGGCACCAGAAAAATTTCCTGCGTCGCTAAGCTGGCATGCTGCAAGGCGTAGATTCCCTGTGGCAAAGCCGTGCTGGCATTGCTGGAAAAATTCAGAGAAAAAAAGTGATACGGGGAAGATGCTGTCGTGCTGTCTTTGACATCATCCAGTGTCAGGGTCAGGCTCAGACCATCGCCAAACGGAATAGAAAACTGAGAACCAACATGCGGTAAAAATTGTGCAGCGGTAAAAGTCATATCGTGAAATGTTCAGACAAAAAAATGCCAGAGCAAGCTCTGGCCAGAATTTAAGGACGCTGCGGAAACACGCCGTACAATGAAATGCAGAAATTCAGCACGCTGAAAGGCTGACGATTTTCATGCGCAGTCCCCTGACCGACAACACTGATGCCCTGTGGTGACAGCATTGTCAGCGTCGGTGCAGACGTATCGGTCGTGGCAGCATACAAATTGCCGCTTGCCAGCTTGGAAACTAAATGACCGCCCGGGCCTGCCGATGCGGATTGGCTTGCATTGACAACCATATCATGCGTATGCGTGGTCATTTCGCTCAAGGTCAAACTCACTGCATTCTCGCCTTGCTGCTCACCTACCAGATTATTTTGCGCGCCAATCACGGCCTGCCCCATTAAATTTGGCAAGCCAAAAGTCGAGGTGCCATTCCCGCCATAATTGACGCCAAGAATCGAGAACAAGGTTGAATTTTGCTGGATAGGTACCAGCGCGCCGTCACAGAATGCCCATTGATAAGGGGCAAAGTTGAAACCAAACGCGCGGATTTCTCCGATAAATGGATCTGCCATTCTGTTCTCCTTAAGCTTGCTGCGGGTAAATGCCGACCGTTGCGATGATGTAATTCAGTGCCGTTGTGGGCATCAGATTGCTATGCGGGAGACTACCGCCAACAACAGGGATCGATTGTGGACTGAGCTTGCGTTCCAGCGTGGGATTTGGCACGCCAGAGTCGTACAAAGTACCGCTGGCCAGCGTTGCCAACACCGTCGTCGGTCCGGGAACACCAATAGTGGCATTATCCGCACTGCCTTGTATCGTGTGGCTATGCGCAGGGAGTTGCGCTTGTGTCAGTGACACACTTGCCACCCCAAATGTCTGCCCCATGGTGCGTGGCGACAGAGCCGGACCGGTACCCTGCCCGACGGGCAGGCGATTGCGCAGATCGGGCAAAGCAAATGTGCGGACGCCGTCGCCGCCGTAGGTGGTGCCCAATAATGTAAACAGGATCTCGTTCTCTGAAATCTGAATCTGACTACCATCACACGCTAGCCAGCCCTGTGGCGCGTAGGTGCCTGCAAACAAACGAATTTCGCCAACAAAAGGATCTGCCATTCTGTTCTCCTTAATTTCTGGATGGGAAAATGCCGGAAGTGGCAATGATGTAATTGATGACGAGTGATGGCTGCATGTTTTCATGCGCAGCGCCGGCACCTATTGTCGAGGTCATGCCAGCTTCCATTGCGACCAGATTAGTGGGGGTACCGTAGATGTTGGTCGCCGTTGCCGCCAATACATTCAGCGCTGCACTACCGACACGCGGGGTAGTCGCAGGCGAACTGGCCACCACCACATTATGATTGTGCGGCGGTAAATTCGCGGCCTGCAGAGCAACCGTTTCCTGACCACCGGTTTGACCTTGTATATAGGTGCTGCCATCCCTATGCACCGCGACGCGCCCGCGTAAATCCGGTAATCCGAAAGTATTCTGTCCATCCCCGCCATATTGCACACCCAGCAATGCAAACAGCGCATTATTCTGTTGCACGCTCATTAAGGCACCATTGCAGAATGCCCAGCCTTTCGGCGCAAATGGAAAAGCGCAAATCTTAATCTCACCTAAAAACGGCTCCACAGTTTTCTCCTTAAAGAGGTGCTGACGGTTAAAAAAGTGCTGACACTGACCACTATTGGCAATTTTTATTTTTTTACAACAACCATAATTCGCTCAAAATAAATTTTCGTCAATCATCTATTCAGACTAAGGAGGCGAAAAGAACACACTTATAGGCAATTCATTTTTTAATTTGCCTTTTTTTTGTGCAATGTGGCTAAAATATTACCGTCGCTGATAATTGCCTAATAAATCACTTTTTGTCAAGAAAAAGTTTATTTTGGGCAACTATCAGCAATCCGATTCTCTGCTTCAGCATATTTCAATCCCAATCGGCATCACCTATTACCAGTCAATCAACACGGAACATCCCCGAGGAAAAAATGACGATATATCCCAGCCATGATCCCGCCAGCCAGGCAGAAAGAATGCGCTATCCCGCATGGTGCAGCCTGCTTTTATTCACCTTACAAAAACAGATGCTGCGCAGCTTAGTCCAACTGATGCTGCTGATTTTTTCCTTGCTGGCCTATGGGCAAGCGTCTGCCGCTTGTAATATCAGTTTTACCGCTGCGGCTGGGGGACAGGTCACTTTTGAGGCTGCAAACAGTCAATACGCCGGACAGCCTGCAAGGTACAAGTACTCATTTTCGGCAGCAGATAGCACCAATTGCGGCAATGCCGACGTATTTGGTCTGTCGAACGCCGACGGCTCCAGTAATAGTAATAACACCGGCGTCACAACCAGCGCGGGGATCATGCTTCAATCCAGCGCCAAAGGGTCGAACAATATGTTTGTTCACTCGACAAACAATGGTGGCCCCAACGATTTCAGCGCTTTTTATTATTCCATTCCCGCTGGCTTATCGAATACCACTGATACCTTCCAGTTTTATGATGGCAATGTGGTTTTGCAAACTGCAACTGTCACCATTCCGGCTGCAACTCCCGGCGCACCAACAGGTGTTACCGCTACAGCAGGAAATGCGCAGGCGTCGGTTGCCTTTACGGCCCCCGCCTCCGATGGTGGTAGTGCCATTCTTGACTATACCGTCACATCAAGTCCCGGCGGCTTTACTGCTACCGGCGCGGCCAGTCCGCTGAACGTCACTGGTCTGACCAATGGGCAGGCTTACACTTTCACGGTCACGGCAAGAAATGCCAATGGCTCTGGTACTGCGTCTTCCGCATCCACGGCGGTCACGCCTAAGGCAACGCAAACCATTACCTTTAACCCTCCCGGCGCACAGACTTTTGGCACGACACCGACCTTGACGGCTACGGCTTCTTCTGGTCTGACGCCGACATTCACATCAACGACAACCGGCGTCTGTACGATCACTTCCGGTGGTGCGTTGACGTTTGTCACGGCAGGCTCTTGCACGATTAACGCCGATCAGGCTGGTAATGCTGCCTTTTCAGCAGCAGCAACGGTTCCGCAAACCTTTACTGTCAACGCCATTGCTCCGGGAGCACCAACGGCAGCGGCCGGCACCGCCGGGGACACTCAGGTCTCCGTCGCCTTCACCGCACCAGCTTCCAATGGCGGCAGTGCTATTCTTGACTATACGGTCACGGCCAGCCCCGGCGGAGCCACGGCTACCGGTGCAGCCAGTCCGCTGAACGTCACTGGTCTGTTAAACGGAACTGCTTATACTTTTACTGTGACCGCCAGAAACTCGGCTGGCTCCGGTTCGGCATCCACGGCGTCCTCTGCAGTCACGCCTAAGGCACCGCAAACCATTACCTTTAACCCTCCCGGGGCACAGACTTTTGGCACGACACCGACCTTGACAGCTACGGCTTCTTCTGGTCTGACACCGACATTCACATCAACGACAACCGGCGTCTGTACGATCACTTCCGGTGGCGCGTTGACGTTTGTTACAGCAGGCTCTTGTACGATTAATGCCGATCAGGCTGGTAATGCTGCCTTTTCAGCAGCAGCAACGGTTCCACAAACTTTTACTGTCAACGCCATTGTTCCGGGAGCACCAACGGCTGCGGTGGGTACACCAGGAGACACTCAGGTCTCCGTCGCCTTCACCGCACCAGCTTCCAATGGCGGCAGCGCTATTCTTGACTATACAGTCACTGCCAGCCCCGGCGGAGCCACGGCTACCGGTGCAGCCAGTCCGCTGAACGTCACTGGTCTGTTAAACGGAACTGCTTATACTTTTACTGTGACCGCCAGAAACTCGGCTGGCTCCGGTTCGGCATCCACGGCGTCTTCTGCAGTCACGCCTAAAGCTGCACAAACCATTACCTTTAACCCTCCCGGTGCACAGACTTTTGGCACGACACCGACCTTGACGGCAACCGCCAGTTCCACCTTAGCTGTGAGTTTCACCTCCACAACAACAGGGGTCTGTACAGTCACTTCCGGTGGTGCGTTGACGTTTGTCACGGCAGGCTCTTGTACGATTAACGCCGATCAGGCTGGTAACGGCACATACCTGGCAGCGACTACCGTCGGCAGAACATTTGCGGTTAATGCGACTGTTCCAGGTGCCCCAACCGGTGCCGTTGGTACAGCCGGAGGTGGACAAGTATCCGTGGCCTTTACAGCGCCAGCTTACAACGGCGGCAGCGCCGTCACGGGCTACACGGTCACTGCGAGCCCCGGTGGTGCGAATGTCAGCGGCGCGACCAGCCCATTGGTCGTCACCGGCCTGACAAACGGAACGCCATACACTTTCACAGTGACGGCAACCAATCTGGCAGGTACTGGCACGGCGTCTACCGCATCCACGGCAGTGACGCCTAAGGCAGCGCAAACCATTACCTTTAACCCTCCCGGTGGTCAGGCTTTTGGTACAACACCAACCTTGTCCGCTACGGCTTCTTCCGGTCTGATACCAACATTCACCTCCTCAACAACCGGTGTCTGTACTATTACTTCCGGTGGTGCGTTGACGTTCGTCACGACTGGCACTTGTATAATTAATGCGGATCAGGCCGGAGATGGCACTTATGGGGTAGCAACGACGATCAGCAGAACATTTGCCGTAAATCCTGTTGTACCTGGTGCGCCTACCGGTGCCGTAGGCACTGCCGGAGCCGCCCAAGTGTCTGTCGCCTTTACTGCACCGGTATTTAATGGTGGTAGCGCGATCACAGGTTACACGGTCACTGCGAGCCCCGGTGGTGCGTCTGTTAGCGGTGCGACCAGCCCATTGGTCGTCACTGGCCTGACAAACGGAACGCCATACACTTTCACAGTGACGGCAACCAATCTGGCAGGTACTGGCGCGGCATCGACGGCATCTACCGCAGTCACGCCAAAAGCACCTCAGACCATCACGTTTGGCAATCCCGGTACACAGACTCTCGGTACGGCATTGACGTTGACAGCCAGCGCCTCTTCCGGTTTAACGGTCACATTCACATCATCAACACCCGGTGTTTGCTCAGTAACCCCGGGAGGTGTTGTGTCCTCTATCTCTGCGGGTGTCTGTACCATCAATGTTAATCAAGCTGGTAACACGAACTTCGCAGCAGCGGCAACGGCGACTCAATCGTTCACCATCAGTCCTTTGCCAGTTGGCGTGCTGACGTTTGCCAAACCGGGCGCAGCACTCGTCACGATGGGTTCGAGCTTCACAAACGTTGCAACCTCAACTTTGAGCGGTGGCGGCTTTGGTGCCATCAGTTACAGCAGTTCGAATAATGCAGTGGCAACGGTGAATGCGGCCGGTGTCGTGACACCGGTCAGCCCCGGCTCAAGCACCATAACGGCAACGCAAGCTGCTGTGCCTGGTGTGAACGACCAGGCGACACAAACCTATACACTGACAGTTGCACCTCTGCCGGTTGGTATCCTGAGTTTCACCACACCAAATGCAGCAACGGTCGTGATGGGAGGTACGCTGACTAATCCTGCAACATCAACCCTGACGGGTGGTAGTTACGGAGCGATCAGTTACAGCAGTTCAAACACTGCCGTGGCTACCGTGAGTGCAAATGGCGCAATCACTACTGTCAGCGCCGGTACGAGTACGATCACGGCGACGCAAGCAGCAGTCGCAGGGGTGAATGCTCAGGCAACGCAGACTTACGTGCTGACGGTTGGTAAAAATGCGCAAGCGACACTCAGAGTCGTCAGCGATAAATCAAGCATCTTTAAGGTGACAGGTACAGCAACACTGACCACAACTGGCGGCTCTGGTACCGGCGCCATCAGTACTGCAGTCACAACGGGTACTTGCTCAGTCGCTGGCAATGTGGTTACTGCAGGCAGTGTTGCAGAAACCTGCGTCGTCACAGTGACTAAGGCAGCAGATGCCAACTACAGTGCAGCAACGGCAACGGTCAGTATCCAGATACTGAGTATGGCGACATCCAGCGTCACGCTGGCCAGTTCCTCGCTGAATCCTATGTTAGGACAAAGCGTTAATCTGACCGCGACGGTTAATCCAGGCGCGGCAACGGGAACCGCCAGTTTTATGGATGGCACGACTCTGATCGCGAAAGTGAATCTCAGTGCGGGCGCTGCAAGTCTGACGACCAGTACTCTCGCCGTCGGCAGCCACAATCTGACCGTGGTGTATTCTGGTGATGCCAATCTGGCCAGCTCCACCAGTGGTGCCATTGTTGTGAACGTCAATGCCCGACCTGATCCGGTAAGCAATCCGCTGGTGAAACAAAATATCGTTTCGCAAGCAACGACAACACAACGCTTTACTGTGGCTCAGATGAGCAACATCTATAACCACGTACAGATTCTGCATAGTGACTTTAATATCCGTAACCGTTTCGGGGCGGGTCTGAATGTGCCGTATCTGGATACTTTGCGCCTGGTCGGTGGAAAAATTCTGGATAATTTCAGTGGCACTCAAGAGAAAGATGTTCTTGCCGGAGAATTCGGAACAGTGAAAACTGCGGAAAATCAACGCCGCGCAAGAGCGCCATTTGCTCAGGACGGTACGGCCCATCAGAAAGAAAAACGCATTGCGAAAGACGAGGAAGCAGATCAGGAACCGGTCATCAGCGATGATGTTCCACGGATTGCCGGTATGCCGGCAGGTTTCTGGACTGCGGGTAATATCGACGTCGGCTCTCTGGATGCACAGGATGGCTCTCGTACTAAATTCTCCAGTGCAGGTTTAACGCTGGGTATGGACGTAATGGTCAATTCTAAGTTGATTGCCGGTGGCTCGTTAGGCTACGCTAAAGACAACGCTACTTTTGATAATCTTGGTAGTGAAAGTAAAGCAAAACAATGGTCTGGCTCGCTGTATGCAACTTACAAACCAGAGAAACATTGGTTTATTGATGGCGTACTTGGTGCCGGTCATGTGAGCTACGACAATCGCCGTTGGGACGGTGACAATAATGTCATGTTGTCTGGTGACCGCAAAGGTAAGGTCATTTACGGTTCACTTAGCCTGACACGCGAATTGATTCTGCAACAGTTCCGTGTGCATCCGTTTGGCCGCGTTGATGTGATCAATGTAAAACTGGACAGCTATTCAGAACAAGGCAGTCCGATGGCATTAACCTTTAAAGATAGCAGCTTTACCAATTCCACCGTCACTGGTGGCCTGGATATCTTTAAAGACTATTTCTTTGCCAGCGGTCAGGTAACGCCTTCACTGAAGCTGCAACTGTCACACCGTACCAGCGGCGATGTGAATCAAGCCGTGTACTACACTGACATGGGCGTGAATGGTCCAACGTATAACGCGATCGTGACAGGTATTCCGGAAGATGTTCAGTCTTTAGGATTAGGGCTGAATTTCAAAAACCGCCGGGGTTTCCAGGCAAACTTCGCGTGGCTGGGTTCGATGGGCGCAAACGCTTATCGTAACAACAGCTTCCGACTGGATTTACGCTTCGGCTTCTGATGCATTGAGTTAAGCGTATTTTAAATAAAAGCCCCCGTTAGCAATAACGGGGGCTTTTTCTTTGTGGCGGCTGAACATGAACGCCTGCTCAGCGGTAATCTGATGAAACACTGGCGATCGATTTTCAATCGCATCATCGTCGGGGAAAGTCCGCTTCAGATATCCACAGGATCAATTTCTACCGACCACTTCACGCGGCTCTTCATTGCCCGCAAAGTCGCTATCCATTCTTTAACGAACGCCTGCAATGCCGGGCGCGAGACCGATTCAACCAATAATTGCGCCCGATCGACATTCGCGACTCTGGTCATGGTCATGGGAATCGGATCATTGATCGTGATGCCGGTATGTAAGGTACAACTTGCAGCCTGCTGCAAAAATTCTATCGCCGTCACTAATTCCCGCGCCTCTGCACGTAACAAAGCCTGATACATAAACGGCGGCAGTTGCGCCTGCTGGCGTTCCTGCAATAAATCGGTCGCGAAACTCTGATAGTTGTGCGCCATCAACGCGTGATACAAAGGATGATCAGGGTAACGGGTCTGAACCAGCACCTCAGAGATACTGCCGCCCTCTTTCTGCGCAGTTCTGCCGGCGCGCCCCGATACTTGCATCAGTTGTGCAAACAAGCGCTCGCTGGCGCGATAATCCTGGGAAAACAAAGCGGCGTCCGGATTCAATGCTGCGACCAGGGTCAGGCGCTTGAAGTCGTGTCCCTTCGCAACCATCTGCGTTCCGATCAGAATATCGACCTCGCCATCGTGGACGCGTTCAAAGGCGGCGGCTGCACTGCCTTTCAGACGGGTCGAATCAGCATCGATGCGAAATACCCTTGCTTCCGGGAAAATGTTTGCCAGCGTTTCTTCCAGTCTTTGCGTGCCGCGACCCAGCGGTTGTAAATCAATATTGCCACACGTCGGGCAAGAACGCGGGATACGTTGCTCCAGCCCACAGTGATGACAACGCAAACGATGATCACCTTTGTGCAACACCAGATTGGCGGTACAACGCGTGCAATTGCTGATCCAGCCACAGGCATCACAGGCCAGAACTGGTGCATAGCCGCGCCGATTCAGAAATAGTAGTGACTGCTCACCCTTCTCTAAACGCCGACGTATCGCGGAAATTAATCGCGGAGTTAAACCTTCACTGGGTTTTTCCCGCTCCAGATTGACGATTTTAACAACCGGTAACACCGCATCTTTGACCGCACGCTCATGCAACTCTAACAAGCGATAGCGTCTGCTTTGTGCGCCATGCCAGCTCTCCAGAGATGGTGTCGCCGACCCGAGCACAACCGGGATCCGCAATTGATGTGCGCGCCAGATCGCCAGATCACGCGCGGAATAACGCAAGCCTTCCTGTTGCTTATATGACGGATCGTGCTCTTCATCAACGATGATCAGTCTTAAATCGGGCATTGACGCCAGCATTGCCAAACGCGTCCCTAATACGATGCGAGCCTGTCCCTGATGCGCCGCCAGCCAGTGGAGCAAACGTTCGCCCTCGGCCATACCACTATGCAAGGTTGACAAGTGTAAGCCGGGAAAGCGATCGCGTATGCGCGCCTCAAATTGCGGTGTCAGATTAATTTCCGGTACCAGAATCAATATCTGCCCAGTTGCCGACTCCGCGAGAATTTTGGCGGCAGACTGCAGGTACACCTCTGTTTTTCCGCTTCCTGTGACGCCAAACAAGAGATAAGGAGTGAATTTCCGGGTCTGAGTTATTGCGTTGACTGCCGCCTGTTGCTCAGCATTGAGTGCCGGAGCGGCTTGCACAGTGGCATCTTGCGAAAGAGATAATTTACCTAATTTCTTCAGCGCCCTGTCCAGAGAAACGGTTTTGGCGACTTTTAAATTTTTAGGTAAGGCGGGTAATGCGACTTCACCCAGAGGGCGCTGATAATAGTCTGCCGCAAACTTAATCAACGCCAGCCATTCAGCGTTCAAAGCAGGAAGCGCATCGCGTACAGCGATCACATCGCGCAACTTATCTGCGGGCACTGTTGTTGTTTCTACTATATCAACAATAATGCCCACGATTTCCTGGCGACCAAACGGTACCAATACCAATTGCCCTACGCGTGGCGGCTCGTATGCATTCGTCTCTTCTGACGAGGAAACCCAGCGGTAATCAAAGAAAGTGTCAAGCGGTGTATCTAACGCGACACGCAGGAAAATGGCGTTCACGTGTCTAGTTTTTGTCGTAAAAAATAACGTTAAGCATTGATTTTATGAGTAGTTTGCCAGTTATCCACAATTTCTGTGAATAACTTTGTGGGTAAAGGTCTATTGACATCGCTTTTTGCTAAGGTTTACGCGGGTTTCAACAGAATGCTTATTCTGAAGGCAAATTAATTTATCATTTAAAATCAATGAGTTAGGAAAATCATTTGCTTACTTAAAAATATTTTTTAAAGTTTTTTTCAATTGCCCTGAATTTGTGCATAAGTAAGATAAATTATGCTTGTCTTTACACAATATCTCGTTATACGGCTTGGTTTTCCATCGTTTTTGGGCTTGAAAAGGGCATGTATACAAGGTTTTGCAAAGCAACATGCTGGGCTGATCAGCAAAAACAGGCAACGTCAATTGATTGACGTTTTAAATGCCTGCTTTTCTATCCATTTTGTTATGCCTATTCGAAGTGCAAAGTCAAAATCTGAGTATCAAGATCCAGCACTTATGCTACTTTTTGGCGCTGGCTACGACTGTATTCGTGCACAGTATCGACCAGGACACTCACGGAATCCGGTGAGGTAAATTGTGAAATTCCATGGCCAAGATTAAATACATGCCCGTGACCCACCGCAGGGGTACCGTAACTATCCAGTGTTTGTATCACCTGCTGACGAATTTGCTCTGGTTCCGCAAATAAAATCGCGGGATCAAGATTGCCCTGCAGCGCGACTTTATCACCGACCCGGGCGCGCGCTTGTCCAAGATTGACGGTCCAATCCAGACCAACAGCATCCGCACCGATGGCTGCAATCTTTTCCAGCCACAAGCCACCACCCTTGGTAAAGACAATAGCCGGGATACGTTTTCCATCTTTTTCTTTTTGCAATTTATTGACGATGTCCTGCATGTAGCTCAGCGAGAACTCCTGATAAGCTGCATCCGCCAACGCGCCGCCCCAGCTATCGAAAATCATCACTGCCTGCGCCCCGGCATCGATTTGTGCGTTTAAATAGCTGGCAACCGCATCCGCGTTGACCCGCAAAATGTGGTGCATCAGATCAGGGCGCTTATACAGCATGGTTTTTACCGTGTGGAACTCACGTGAGCCCTGCCCTTCCACCATGTAGCAAGCCAGTGTCCACGGGCTGCCCGAGAAGCCTATCAGTGGCACGCGACCATCAAGCGCGGTGCGGATCTGCGTCACGGCATCAAATACATATTGCAGGCTACCTTCTTCAGGGACTTTTAATGCCAGAACGTCTTTTTCTTCTTTTAAAGGCCGTTCAAATTTCGGTCCCTCGCCCTCTTCAAAATAAAGACCCAGCCCCATCGCGTCCGGTACGGTCAGGATATCGGAAAACAGGATAGCCGCATCCAACGCAAAGCGATCTATCGGCTGCAAAGTGACTTCCGTCGCGAACTGTGGATTCTTTGCCAGACTCATAAACGAACCTGCGCCTTTGCGCGTAGCGCGGTATTCAGGCAGATAGCGTCCCGCCTGGCGCATCAGCCACAATGGCGTATATTCAGTCTCCTGGCGCAGCAGAGCTTTGATGAAGGTATCGTTTTTGAGTGGAGCAAAATTGTGGGACATGTTGACTTTCAGAACACTGTTTTAATTTTGTGAAGATGCGGAAAACATTGCAAATCTCGGAATAGCTTACATTATCGCCTAAGCTGCATCGAACGGCATCTGATCTTGCGCAATTGACTCAACAGGAGCGTAATACCATGAATATAAATTGTGGATAACTTTGTGGATAGCTTTATCTATTTTAGTATTTAGCTTTGATTGTTAAATACAGTTAACAAAATATGCCTTCAACCTATTGATTTCATTGAATTTATTTTTAATCGCTTGCTATAAAGAAAAATTTCTTCGAAAACATGTTTCTAATAGCTTGTGCATAAGTCCGCTTGTCAACGAGATTTTAAAATAATTACTTCCCCGTACACTGCATGCATTCCAGCTCGTTGCTACGCTTGTTTTTCTGGGTTCAGAGCAAAAGGAAGTTATTACCCTGGCATGGATTATTCGACCTTAATTTTTGCGTAATCCGGATTAGCCGGTGGAAATTTGAGTTTCATACTTTCCAGTTTTTCCAGAACAATACTGGCGATAGCCAGATTACGCTGCGTCTTGGAATCAGAAGGAATGACGTACCAGGGCGCAGTTTCACTATCAGTGGCACAGATTGCTGTTTCGTAAGCACGCTGATAGGCGTCCCAGTACTTGCGTTCAGCCAGATCCTGCATGTCAAACTTCCAGTGCTTGTCAGGATCAGCCAAGCGTTCTTCCAATCTGCGCTTTTGTTCCGCTTTAGAGATGTGCAAAAAAAACTTCAGAATGATCGTTCCCGTCTCTGCAAGCATGCGTTCAAAGTCCCGGATATGCGCATAGCGTCTGACACATTCTGCGTCATCAATCCAGCCGTGCACCTTGCTGATCAACACGTCTTCATAGTGACTGCGGTTAAAAATGACAATTTCACCTTTCGCCGGAACCTCCTGATGTATGCGCCACAAATAGTCACGGTCTTTTTCGGCCTGACTCGGTGCTTTAAATGCCACCGTTCTCGCACCCAGCGGATTAATCTGTCCGAATACGCCTTTGACTGTGCCATCTTTCCCGGAAGTATCCATTCCTTGCAAAATGACTAGTAATTTCGGCCCTTTGGAAGCGACAAAGACATTTTGCAAATCTGCAATCTTTTCAGCAAGATTAAAGGTCTGAAGTTTGTCGACAGATTTCGCATCAGGTTGCGCGGTCACTGCCGCACCCAGCACCTTACGATTAGCGTCGGTCTCTTTTAAAACAAAATCTGATTTCACCCGGAATTGATCTGCAACCGTCATAAATTACCTGTTTGATGTTTCAGAGAAAAGCTTGGGACGAATTTGGTGTTCAATTTTTAAACACCGGTCCATCACCACAAATACGCCCGCCGATTGTAATGCTGCCGCTGCGGCGACATTGACTATACCCGATTGCATCCACAGATATGTCGCAGCTATTGTCATCGCTTGTTCGGCGATCGGCGGAATATCGTCGGCATTCCTGAAACAATCAACGATATCGATGGAATGTTCACGGCTCGCCTCAAGCAGATCTGGATAGCAAAATTCACCAAGGATCAAGTCCCCCGCATAACCCGGGTTGATGGGAATAATCCGGTAGCCATGCGCTTGCATATACGCCGCGACCATATAGCTGGCACGATGTTGCTTTGGAGACAGGCCAACAACAGCAATATTTTTGCTTGATTTAAGTAATGTGGAAATTGCGTCGGGGTCGTTGATCATGACTGAATTCATCCGTGCTCCTGTAAAACAAAAAGGCAGCCAGAGCTGCCTTTTTGTTGTATTGCCTTCGTCGCGATAGTTAATAACGCAAACGAATTAACGCTTTTGACGCAATTTCTGTATCGCTGCCAACTGTGCAATCGCTGTAGCCAACTCTGCCTGTGCTTGCGCATAGTCAATTTTGGAATCACGATTAACCAATGCTTCTTCCGCCAGTTTTTTGGCTTCTACGGCTTTGGCTTCGTCCAGATCATGACCGCGAATCGCAGTATCTGCCAGAACAGTCACTGTATCTGGTTGCACTTCAAGCAGGCCACCGGCAACGAATACAAATTCGTCTTCAGTCTTGCCCGGAACCTTGATGCGCACTGCGCCCGGTTTGATACGGGTAATCAGTGGCGTATGTTTTGGGTAAATACCCAATTCACCAGCCTCACCCGGCAACGCGACGAATTCAGCCTCACCGGAAAAGATCAACTCTTCCGCAGAAACAACGTCAACGTGAATAGTGTGTGCCATGTTCGACCCTTTTTATTCGCTAAAAGCTGGGGTGCGACCCAGTTGATTCAACTCTGCCGCACCACGATGCTGACAATTAAGCAGCAGCCAGTTTTTTCGCTTTTTCGATTGCTTCGTCGATAGTACCTACCATGTAGAACGCTTGTTCTGGCAGGTGATCGAGTTCACCGGAAGCGATCATTTTGAAGCCCTTGATCGTATCTTTCAGTGAAACATATTTACCTGGAGCACCGGTAAATACTTCAGCAACGTGGAAAGGCTGAGACAGGAAACGTTGCATTTTACGTGCACGGGCAACGATCAGTTTGTCTTCAGGTGCCAATTCATCCATACCCAGAATCGCGATAATGTCACGCAATTCTTTGTAGCGTTGCAGCGTACCCTGAACAGCGCGCGCTGTTTCGTAGTGTTCTGCACCAACTACTTGTGGGTCCAGCTGACGGGATGTTGAATCCAGTGGATCAACCGCTGGGTAAATACCCAGAGAGGCGATGTCACGGGACAGAACAACGGTGGAATCCAAGTGAGCAAATGTGGTCGCTGGAGACGGATCAGTCAAGTCATCGGCTGGAACGTACACGGCCTGAATGGACGTAATAGAACCAGTTTTAGTCGACGTAATACGCTCTTGCAAACGCCCCATTTCTTCAGCCAGTGTAGGTTGGTAACCCACAGCAGAAGGCATACGACCCAGCAACGCGGATACTTCGGTACCGGCCAGTGTGTAACGGTAGATGTTATCCACGAAGAACAACACATCTTTACCTTCGTCACGGAAACCTTCAGCGATTGTCAGACCTGTCAGAGCAACGCGCAGACGGTTGCCTGGTGGCTCATTCATTTGACCGTACACCATCGCTACTTTGGAGTTTTCTGGATTTTCCAGATCAACCACTTTAGCGTCAGCCATTTCGTGATAGAAGTCATTACCTTCACGAGTACGTTCACCAACACCCGCAAATACGGACAAGCCGCTGTGTGCTTTAGCGATGTTGTTGATCAGTTCCATCATGTTGACGGTTTTACCCACACCCGCACCACCGAACAGACCGACCTTACCACCTTTCGCGAACGGGCAAACCAGATCAATAACTTTGATACCGGTTTCCAGCAATTCTTGCGATGGTGAGAGTTCGTCGTAAGCAGGTGCCTTACGGTGAATGGAAGCTGTCTGCTCATGGCTGACAGGACCACATTCATCAATTGGGTTACCCAATACGTCCATGATACGACCCAGCGTTGCTTTGCCAGTCGGAACCATGATAGGGTTGCCGGTGTTGGAAATCATCATGCCGCGACGCAGACCGTCAGAAGTACCCAGCGCAATCGTACGGACAATGCCGTCACCCAATTGCTGCTGAACTTCCAGAGTCAGGTCGGAGCCTTCCATTTTCAAGGCATCGTAAACTTTAGGCATCGCGTCGCGTGGAAACTCAACGTCCACAACAGCGCCGATACACTGAACGATTTTGCCATTAGCCATGTTCGTTCCTTCAATAATTAGTATTCAGTTTAGACCGCTGCCGCGCCGGCGACGATCTCGGAGAGCTCTTTGGTAATAGCGGCTTGACGGGTTTTGTTGTAAACCAGTTTCAGTTCGCCAATCACGTTACCTGCGTTATCACTTGCCGACTTCATCGCCACCATACGGGCCGACTGTTCTGACGCCATGTTTTCCGCTACTGCCTGGAAAATCAGCGCTTCAACATAGCGTATCAGCAATTCATCAATGACCGTCGCTGCATCTGGCTCATACAGATAATCCCAGGAATGGGCGTTTTTATCTGTCGCCAGCTTGTCCGATGTCAGAGGCAATAATTGCTCAATGACCGGTTCTTGCTTCATGGTGTTGATGAATTTGGTATAACTCAGATAAACCGCATCCAGTTTGCCTTCCTGATACGCGTCCAGCAAAACTTTGACCGGACCGATCAATTTATCGAGATGAGGTGTATCTCCCAGCTGTACCGCATGCGATACGACTGGAGCCCCAATACGATTCAGGAAACCAAGACCTTTATTACCAATTGCGACCGCTTCTATCTTTGAACCCTTAGCTTCTAGTTCACGCAGTTTGTTGGTGACCAAACGCAATACGTTCGTATTCAGGCCACCGCACAAACCCTTATCTGTCGTCACAACGATCAGTCCAACCTTCTTGGACTGATCTTGCTGAACCATGAAAGGATGCGTGTACTCAGGATTCGCTTGTGACAAGTTCGCGGTGATATTACGAATTTTTTCACTGTAAGGACGAGCCGCACGCATCCGGTCTTGCGCTTTACGCATTTTGGATGCGGCGACCATTTCCATCGCCTTAGTGATCTTTTTCGTGTTTTCTACACTTTTGATCTTGCCACGTATCTCTTTGCCTGAGGCCATGTTTAGCTCCAGTTAAGATCAGTACGCGCCAGATTTTTTGAAATCAGCAACAGCTGCTGACAAAGTGGCTTCGCCATCTTTATCAAGTTGCTTGGTTTCTTCAATCTTAGCGAGCAATGCTGCCTGGCTAGTCTTCAGGTAATTATGCAGACCAGCTTCGAAAGACAATACTTTCTTCACTTCGACATCATCCAGATAGCCCTTGTTCACTGCGAACAAAGAAGCCGCCATCAGAGAAATCGGCAATGGAGCATACTGTGCTTGCTTGAGCAACTCTGTAACGCGCGCACCACGATCCAACTGCTTACGTGTGGATTCATCCAGATCAGAAGCAAACTGCGCGAACGCTGCCAACTCACGGTACTGAGCCAAATCGGTACGGATACCGCCGGACAAGTTTTTGATAACTTTAGTCTGAGCAGCACCACCCACGCGAGACACGGAAATACCCGCGTTAATCGCTGGACGAATACCAGAGTTAAACAAGGATGTTTCCAAGAAGATCTGACCGTCAGTAATCGAAATCACGTTGGTAGGAACGAAAGCAGAAACGTCACCAGCTTGAGTTTCAATGATAGGCAATGCTGTCAATGAACCTGTTTTGCCTTTGACTTCACCTTTAGTGAATGCTTCAACGTAATCAGGGTTCACGCGTGCTGCACGTTCCAGCAAACGGGAGTGCAGGTAGAACACGTCACCTGGATAAGCTTCACGGCCTGGTGGGCGGCGCAGCAACAGGGAAACCTGACGGTAAGCAACCGCTTGTTTAGACAAGTCATCATAGATGATCAATGCATCTTCACCGCGGTCACGGAAGTATTCGCCCATGGCGCAACCGGAGTAAGCGGAGACGTATTGCATCGCTGCAGATTCAGCCGCAGTCGCTGCAACAACAATGGTGTATTCCATCGCGCCGTGAGCTTCGAGAGCACGCACAACGTTTTTAACGGAAGACGCTTTTTGACCGATCGCTACATAAATACAAGTAACGTTCTGACCTTTTTGGTTGATCACGGCATCAATCGCAACCGCTGTTTTACCAGTTTGACGATCGCCAATGATCAATTCACGCTGACCGCGACCAACAGGAACCATTGCATCAATTGACTTGATACCGGTTTGCATTGGCTCGGAAACAGATTGACGTGCGATAACGCCAGGCGCGATTTTTTCGATAGGCGCAGACAATTTCGCATTGATCGGACCTTTGCCATCGATAGGCTGACCCAGCGCATTGACAACACGACCACGCAGTTCAGGACCAATAGGTACTTCCAGAATACGACCAGTACATTTGACGGTGTCGCCTTCGGAAATGTGCTCGTAGTCACCAAGAATAACGGCACCAACAGAATCACGTTCCAGATTCAATGCCAGACCAAATGTGTTGCCTGGAAATTCCAGCATCTCACCTTGCATCGCGTCAGACAGACCGTGGATGCGGCAGATACCGTCGGTAACGGAAATAACCGTACCTTGATTACGAATCTCAGCAGTTTCACCAAGGCCTTGAATCCGGCTCTTGATCAGCTCGCTGATTTCAGATGGGTTGAGTTGCATACTAACTCCTAATATTTATACGTTCTTACGCGGTCAGGGCTGAGTGCATTTTTTGCAGCTTAGCGCGAACCGACGTGTCAAGCACCTGATCACCAACCACGATGCGCACACCACCGATCAAAGCAGAATCCACTTTGACGGTAGGATGCAATTTGCGGCCAAATTTCTTTTCCAATGTCACCGCCAAGTCGCTCAACTGAGCTGCCGACAATTCAAATGCGCTGGTCACTTCTGCATCTGCCGCACCTTCGTGGGCGTTTTTTAATGCATGAAATTGGAAAGCGATTTCGGGCAGCAAAGTCAGACGATCATAGTCAGCGAGTGTATTGATGAAGTTTTTCGCTTCAGCAGTCACTGGAGATTTGAGCGCAGACAGGAAAATCTCAGCTTTTTGCGAAGCCGAGACTTTTGGGTTGTGTGCAAGAGCTTGTACATCGGGATGCGCACCAGCCTGTGCCATTTCGGCAACCAGATCCGACCAGGCGGACAGGTTACCGGTTTGGGCAACACGAAACAGCGCTTCTGCGTAAGGACGAGCGATCGTTGCGAGTTCGGCCATGATTACAGCTCGGTTTTCAGTTGATTCAACAGATCTGCGTGAGCGGATGCATTGACTTCACGTTTCAGAATTTGCTCTGCGCCTTTCACTGCCAACGTAGCAACCTGATCACGCAGTTCTTCGCGTGCTTTAGTTACCTGGTTTTCAGCATCAGCTTTTGCAGCAGCAATAATGCGGGCAGCTTCAGCGGCGGCAGTATTTTTGGCTTCATCCACGATCAGGGCAGCGCGTTTTTCAGCGTTGATGATCTGTTTCTGGCCTTCTTCACGGGCGCTATTCAATGCAGCTTGCGCTTCTTTTGCGCCATCTTGCAAAGTCTGACGCGCTTTGTCGGCTGCAGCCAGTCCGTCTGCGATTTTCTTCGCACGCTCGTCGAGCGCGTTCATCAGTGGCGGCCACACAAACTTCATTGTGAACATTGCCAAGATGAAGAAAACCCCAAACTGAACGAACAATGTTGCGTTTAAGTTCACGGTAATTCCTTATCTAAATGGATCAAGCCGAAAGCACATTGCTTCCGGCAGTAGAAGGAAAAACTGATTATTTGAATGGGTTAGCAAATGCGAACAACATTGCGATACCAACACCAATCAGGAACGCCGCATCGATCAGACCAGCCAACAGGAACATCTTAGTTTGCAATGTGTTCATCAATTCTGGTTGACGAGCAGACGCTTCGAGGTACTTACCACCCATGATAGCGATACCGATACAAGCACCGATCGCGCCCAAGCCGATGATCAAACCGCAAGCCAAAGCAACAAAAGATAAATCAGTCATGACATTTCCTTAAAAGTTAAAAATAATAAAAGACTAAAACTAAAAAAACAAATCGAAACAATTACTGCAAAACTCAATTAATGATGTTCATGCGCCTGACCGATGTAGACCAGAGTCAGCATCATGAAGATAAACGCTTGTAAGAACACAATCAGAATATGGAAGATCGCCCAGATAGAACCAGCCACCAGATGACCAAACACACCAAATACTGTTGCCATCGAACCCAACAAAGCGATCAACAAGAACAACAATTCACCAGCAAACATGTTACCGAACAGTCGCATACCCAGAGAAACGGTTTTAGCAGCAAATTCGATCAGTTGCAAAATCAGATTAAATGGCGCCATTTTGATACCGAACGGAGCAGACACCAATTCATGCAGGAAACCACCAAGACCCTTGATCTTGACACTGTAATACAGCATCAAAGCCAATACGCCGAGAGAAATACCTAAGGTGCCATTTAAGTCAGCAGTCGGAACAACACGGTGATGAGTAAAAATATGTTCTACGCCCAGCAAGGAAAACAAGCCAGAGAACAAATCAACAGGCAGGAAATCCAGCGAGTTCATCAGTGCAACCCAAACAAACACGGTCAGCGCGAGAGGGGCGATGAAACTACGGTCACCATGAACGATACCCTTCGATTGTTCTTCTACCATCTCGACCAGAATCTCGACGGCAGCCTGAAAACGGCCAGGCACACCGGAGGTCGCCTTACGCGCAGCAAGCCACAAAATCAGGCTACCAACGATACCGGAAAATATGGACCAAAAAATCGTGTCCATATTGAAAATAGAAAAATCAACGATTTTATCTTGGTGATGGGTCGAGAAATGTCCTAAGTGATGGACAATATATTCTGACGCTGTTGGTGCGTGCTCAGTTGCGCTCATGGTCGTTGTCTAAATAGTAAAATAAAATAACTTTTCAGTACTACGATGAAGGCGATCAAAAATGCCGGCCAGTTGACATCGCGGTACCAGTAGACAACCGCCGCCATCAGCGCAATTGTCAGTGCAATCTTGATAAATTCACCGATGAAAAATGTCATCGGGTTCGCACCACCAGGTTTTTTGGTGCCCATGAACAGGCGTAACGCAAAAAACGCATTTGGCAGTGAGCAACACATTCCACCAATAAAGGCAGAAAAAGCGAGGGAAGTATTACCAAAAATTCCGGCTAACAGAGCCACAACCAACGCTGTTGCCATCTGCAACAGTACGATACGGGCCATGCTTTCCTCACTTATTTACAAATGACTGTTGATATTCAAGCAGTTGCCACAAAATATTATCAGGCAGCGCGAATCCTCGCCAATCAAAACCACGGAATTATACGTGGTAGTGCGTAACATCGTCAAACGTTTGATGCAATGCATCAGAATGAGACATTTTTATTTCCCCGCCCTGCCCTTGTTTCACTCAACAAGCTGGAAAGATAGTCTTGGCCTTGCTTCCAGACTCCCAGCCCTGAGTCACCATTGATGTGACCGTAAGCACCAATATTGTGAAATGTTGCTCCCCAGAGTCGAGCCCAGTTTTCAGCGACGTCGATTTCACACCAGGGATCATCTTCAGAAGCAACAACTTTGACTGGAAATGGAAAACTCGTCGTCGGCATCGGTGCGAAACTGGGTGCAGGAAAGTTTTCCCGGTTCACACCTGGTGGAGCGACCAATAGAGCTGCCTTAACTTTACTTTTATCCTGAACACCGGGGCAATTCTGTGCGACCCACCATGCCGTCAATGCACAACCCAGGCTATGGGCAACCAGAACAATATCATCATTACAGGCGTTGATTGCTGCAGATAAAGTCTGCAGCCATAAGTCGCGGTCAGGGTTCTCCCAATTCGCTTGCTGGACACGCTCAACATCCGGCAAAGATGTTTCCCATAAACTTTGCCAATGTCCAGGTCCAGAATTGTACAAGCCCGGCAGGAGGAAAATTTTCATTTTGAATTTATTGCCCGCGGATTTTCAAAATAATGCCATCCAGAGAATCCAGATCGGCGAAATCAATCAACATCTGACCACGCCCTTTGCTTCCCATCTTCAGAGTGACCTGTGTCGCTAACACATCCGACAGCTCTTCCTCCAGACGCGTGATATCGCGTGATTTTTCAGCTTTATCGCGCGGCTTTGCGCCAGAGCTCATTTCCAGTGTTGTTTTTGCAACTAATTTTTCTGCTTCCCGCACAGACATGCGCTTTGCGACAATCTGATTGGCCAGTTGTATTTGCGTCGCCGCGTCAGTCGCCAACAACGAACGTGCATGGCCCATATCAATATCGCCAGCCATCAACATCGTCTGCACCGGTTTTGCCAGATTCAACAAACGCAATAAATTCGACACTGCACTGCGCGACCGCCCGACTGCGGTTGCCGCCTGTTCATGCGTAAACGAAAAGTCAGTAATCAAACGGTGAATACCTTGCGCTTCCTCGAGAGGATTCAGATCTTCACGCTGGATGTTTTCAATCAATGCCATTGCGGCGGCGGCCTGATCGTCAACGTCTTTGACGAGCACCGGAACTTCGTCCAGCCCCGCCATTTGTGAGGCGCGGAAACGGCGTTCACCTGCAATAATTTCGTAGCGAATCACTCCGTTGCTTTGCCCTACCGGACGCACCAGTATCGGTTGCATCAACCCTTGCGCCTTGATTGAGGCTGCCAGCTCGGTCAGAGCACCTTCGTCCATGCGTGTGCGCGGCTGATATTTACCCGCTTGCATTTGCGTTACCGGCAAGCTGGTTGGCGCGCCACTGACTGTGGGTACTGCTTCTGCAAAATCCCCTGCACCACCTAATAATGCGTCCAAGCCACGGCCTAAGCCTTTTTGTTTTTTTGTGACCATGCTTATTTATCCAATTGTTTAATTCTTTCAACCATTTCTGCACCGAACGCGATATACGCCTGCGCCCCCTTCGACGAAGGGTCAAATACCACACCCGGAATGCCATACGATGGCGCTTCAGCCAGGCGCACATTACGCGGAATCAGCGTTTTGAAAACCTTGTCACCAAAATGTTGTTCCAATTGATCGGACACCTGCTGTGACAAGGTCATGCGCGGATCAAACATCACGCGCAGTAAACCGACGATTTTCAGATCAGGGTTCAGATTGGCGGAAACCTTCTTAATGGTATTTGCCAGGTCGGATAAGCCTTCGAGCGCATAGTATTCGCATTGCATAGGAATAATCACGCCATGCGCGGCACACAAGCCATTCAGCGTCAGCATAGACAATGCCGGAGGGCAATCGATCAATATAAAATCATACTCATCAGCAACCGCTGACAGCGCGTCACGCAGACGTTTGTCACGGTTGTCGAGCTCGACCATTTCAACTTCGGCACCGGCCAGCTCGCGGTTCGCTGGCAACACGTCAAACTTACCCGATTCAGAACGCTGACGAGCAGTAGCGACATCGGACATGCCAAGCAACACTTCATACACAGACGCCGTCAGCTTTGCCTTATTGATCCCCGCGCCCATGGTGGCATTGCCTTGCGGATCGAGATCGACCAGCAGCACACGCTGCTCAAGTTTTGCCAGACCGGCGGCAAGATTAACGGTGGTCGTCGTTTTGCCGACTCCACCTTTTTGATTTGCGACACAAAATATTTTTGCCATAGAGGTTCCGTGTAAATTTCAGACTGCAATTTTCTTGACAAAGACCAGGTGACGTTCTGCCTGCAGACCAGGCACGGACAGCGCTTGTACACCCGTCACAAGCCACCCCTCCGGCAGACGCTCAATCTCCTGTGCAGGAGCGACGCCTTTCATCGCAATAAACTGGCCACCATCAGCCAATAAATGTCCAGACCAGTTAATGAAGTTACACAACTCGGAAAAAGCACGTGAAGTAATAACGTCGAATTGTTCCTTCACTTGCAAAGATTCGACCCGTCCTGTGTAGACGGTCACGTTACTTAAGCCAAGCTCGGTTTTTGCCTGCGTCAGAAAAGCCGTTTTTTTACTGACGGTATCGATCATGGAAATGCGGGTATCGGGATACGCAATCGCCAGCATCATCCCAGGTAAACCGCCGCCTGCGCCGACATCCAATACGTTTTTTGCGTCTTTAAAAGCAGGTGCCGCAGACAGGGAATCTAACAAGTGTTGCTTCACCATCTCTTTAGGATCACGAATGGCGGTCAGATTATAAACAGAATTCCATTTCGACAACAATAACAAATAGGCAATCATTTTATCAATTTGTGCATCACTCAGAGGGAGATGTAATTCCTGCACACCGTTGATAAGCATATTGCGCAATGCTGAAATATCACCACTCATTATGCGTCTTCCCCTGTTGCAGTCTCAGCAGCAATATCCAGCGTTGCTGCGAACTCTTTGAAGCCACGCTTCTTCAAATGTACAAGCAACAGCGAAATGGCGGCCGGCGTCACACCTGAGATACGCCCACATTGCCCCAAGGTTTCGGGCTGATGTTTATTGAGCTTCTGGCGAACCTCAATCGATAAACCACTGACTTCCATATAATCAAAACCAACAGGCATTTTCAGGTTTTCAAAATGGGCATGGCGCTCCACTTCTTTTGCCTGCCGATCAATATAGCCTGCGTATTTAATCTGAATCTCAACCTGCTCACGTACAGCCTCTTCGTCAACGCCGGGGCCAGCCAGCGCCTGCCCTTCCACGCCTTGCAGACTCATCAGACTTTCATACGTCACTTGGGGACGGCGCAGCAAATCTGCCAATGAATACTCACGCTCTAAAGCCTTACCGATAACACGCTCAGCTTCAACATCCGCCAGAATACGCGGATTCACCCAAGTCGAGCGCAGGCGCTCCAATTCACGTGAAACACTTTCACGCTTTTGCTCAAACATCTGCCATTGCGCATCACTGACACAACCAAGCTGACGACCGATTTCCGTCAGCCGCATATCCGCATTATCTTCGCGCAGACTTAACCGGAATTCCGCTCGGCTGGTGAACATCCGGTATGGTTCCTGTACACCTTTGGTAATCAGATCATCCACCAACACGCCGAGGTAGGCTTCATCACGGCGTGGCACCCACGCCTCCTTGCCCTGCGTTTGCAAGGCAGCATTCAAGCCTGCCAGCATGCCTTGTGCAGCAGCCTCTTCATATCCGGTTGTACCGTTAATTTGTCCAGCAAAGAACAACCCCTGAATTTGCCGGGTCTCCAGCGAAGACTTCAAACCACGGGGGTCGAAATAATCATATTCAATCGCATAGCCCGGACGCAGAATATAGGCATTTTCCATTCCGCGCATAGATCGCACCAGATCCAACTGCACATCAAACGGCAAGCTGGTGGAGATACCATTCGGATAGAACTCGTTTGTCGTCAATCCTTCTGGCTCAAGGAAAATCTGATGCGACTCTTTGCTGGCGAAGCGATGGATTTTATCTTCGATCGATGGGCAATAGCGCGGACCCACGCCCTCAATAACCCCTGTGTACATCGGGCTGCGATCTAAACCCGCGCGGATGATATCGTGCGTTTTCTCATTGGTATGCGTGATCCAGCACGGCATCTGCTTCGGATGCATACTCGCATTACCCATATACGAAAATACCGGCACTGGATCCAGATCACCCGGTTGCTCCTGCATCACTGAGAAATCGATACTTCGCCCATCGATACGCGGTGGGGTTCCTGTCTTCAGACGACCTTGCGGCAAGGCCAGCTCTTTCAACCGCGCGGACAAAGAAATCGCAGGTGGGTCACCCGCTCTGCCCGCCGAGTAATTATTCAGACCAACGTGAATTTTGCCGTCTAAGAAAGTACCTGCGGTCAGCACTACTGCACGGGCGCGGAATTGAATACCTACCTGCGTTACTGCACCGACGACACGATTACCTTCCACCAACAGATCATCTACTGCCTGCTGAAACAGCCACAGATTAGGCTGATTTTCCAGACGACTGCGTATTGCTTGTTTGTATAAAATCCTGTCGGCTTGCGCCCGCGTCGCTCGTACCGCAGGACCCTTCGATGAATTCAAAATACGGAATTGGATGCCCGCCTCGTCTGTCGCAATCGCCATAGCACCGCCCATGGCATCAACCTCTTTCACCAGATGCCCCTTACCAATACCACCAATAGATGGATTACAGGACATCTGACCAAGCGTCTCAATATTGTGACTTAGTAGCAGAGTGGACTGTCCCATACGAGCCGATGCAAGCGCGGCCTCGGTACCGGCGTGACCACCGCCAACAACAATTACGTCGAATTCTTTAGGATAAAACATAGCTAGCTTCTGACAAACAAGGATTGCACGAGGCTCGATTATAGTTTGTTTTACGCCTCACTCACTTTCAACAAAGCAAAACAGCCAAAAAATTAGCCCGATTGTTTCACGTGAAACACCGGACCAAATAATTAAACGTCTATTTTTACTTCAGAAGTTATGTTTCACGTGAAACAATCATCTCAAAAATCCGTCGTAACTGGTTTTGCAAATCAGGCAGATAACGACGAACAAAAACATTTTTCTGACAAACCCAGTGCCATGTTTAATGGCGAGATGGGTTCCAAGCAAAGACCCACCAATACCGCAAACCGCCATTAAACCACCAAGCATCCACAAAACATGCCCACTAAATCCGAACCACGATAAGGCGGCAGCATTACATGCAACGTTTAACACTTTCGCTACCGCTGAAGCTCTTAAAAAATCGTAGCCAAAAAATCTGACGAACAGAAACATGAAAAAACTACCCGTTCCCGGGCCAAAAAAACCATCATAAAAACCTATGCCGGCACCCACCAGCATTGCCAGAAAAATTTCTTTGTTTCCAGAAAACAGAGGCTTGTCTGCCGAACCAAAATCTTTTTTCTTAAAGGTATAGATAGCAACTGCAACCAACACAAACGGCAATGCCTTACGCAAATGGGTAGGTGGAATATGTGTAACCAGATACGCGCCAGCAAAAGAAAAAAAGAATGCCATGAGTGCAGCAGGTAGCAACATGGGCCATCGCACCCTCACCTGACGCAAATAATTCCGTGCCGCGACGGTTGTTCCCCACACTCCTGCAAATTTGTTCGTTCCCAATAAGGTCGCTGGTGGCGTGCCCGGAAAGAAAGAAAACAATGCCGGGACTTGTACCAATCCACCTCCACCAACAATAGAATCAACAAATCCTGCAAAAAATGCAGCGACACCCAACAAAAACATATCCATCATGAAATTTATTAACCTTAATCAAAATACAGACAACATCTGGCAAGCTAGGGAGAATAACAATTCTTCGCAGTCTTTGGTAACACCGACACAATTATCTTTTGCCCTTCAAGAAAGGCATGTGCCATGAATAATTTTGAATTCCAGACCGTTCCCCACCTCATCAGTGAATCCGGGGCGGCCAGTCGTTGTGGCGACATCATACGTAAATACTATCCTGAAGCCCGCCATGTATTGATCGTCACCGATGCAGGATTTCTAAAAACCGGATTAGTGCAACCAGCTATCGAGAGCATAAAAAACCAGCAAATCCGGGTCAGTGTGTTTTCGGATGTGATTGCAGATCCACCGGAAGCTGTTGTCCTGCAGGCTGTTGCCAACGCACGTGAACTTGGTATCGATCTCGTGGTCGGCCTCGGGGGTGGCAGTTCCATGGACGTGGCCAAACTAATCGCCGTTCTGGCTGGCAGCGAACAGCCATTATCGACAATGTATGGAATAGGTAATGTAAAAGGCGAACGATTACCCTTAATACAAATTCCGACAACGGCTGGCACGGGCTCAGAAGTAACACCGATCTCTATCGTCACCACCGGTACAACCACCAAAATGGGCGTTGTCGCACCACAGCTCTACGCCGACATCGCCATCCTTGATGCAACACTGACGACAGGGCTGCCGGCGAAAGTAACCGCAGCAACCGGAATTGACGCGATGGTACATGCGATTGAAGCCTACACAACACGCCATAAAAAAAATCCAATTTCTGACATGCTGGCACGTCAGGCACTGAAATTATTATGGAATAACGTTGATCAGGCCTGCAACAATGGCAGTAATTTAGCCGCACGCCAGGCCATGCTGGTCGGTGCAATGATGGCAGGTCAGTCATTCGCCAATGCGCCGTGTGCGGCAGTTCATGCGCTGGCCTATCCGATAGGCGGCATATTCCATGTTCCACACGGTTTATCGAATTCTCTGGTTTTACCGCACGTATTACGGTTCAACGCACCCGCTGCGGCAGAACTGTATGCAGAACTCGCGGAGATTATCGCACCCGAGGCCATGGGTAGCGCAGAAGCACGCAGCAATGCCCTTATTACCGCGATGGAAGACCTCGCTGAGCGTACCGGCATAGAAACTCGTCTTACGCAGGTTGGCGTTACTGAGACCGATCTCGACCGTCTGGCGGCGGACGCGATGCTGCAGACGCGTTTGCTGAGAAATAACCCCAGAGAAGTCAGCCTCGCCGATGCAAGAGCCATCTATGCTGCGGCGCTGTAGGTTGTTGATATTAAATTATTGGCGAAGACAAGACTGAATAACGACGCGGGTTTCACCACATTATCCTGCTGCGAGGCCGATAAATATTAGACATACGTTTTTTACAGTGACGTTTGTGTTGATCCGGCGAGTGGATAACATCGATGTTCCACGTGAAATAAGCAAGTGTAGGCTCGGTTTAAGATAAATTTCGTTATTATTTTTACATTTAATTAAAATTGATGTCATAAATGAAACACCCCGCGTTTGCGGGGTGTTTTTTTACGGGACGACAAAATCTGAACGATCTCAACTCAGTTTCGCTTTACGTACACGCTGCAGCCGATCACTCAACTCACCGACAATTCCCTTCCGGAACGCCAGTACGCAGACAATAAAGATCAGTCCGGTGACGATCGTGACGGAATCACCGAGGCTACGGAACCAGTCAACCGTTGTCCAGTCCGCCAGCAGATTACCAAAGTCGCCGAGTTTATTCTCCAACGCGATAATAATGATGGCGCCAACAATCGGCCCCACCAAGGTACCCAAACCGCCCACCAGGGTCATTAACACGACGAGGCCTGACATGGTCCAGTGCACGTCCGTCAACGTCTCAAAACCCAGCACCAGCGTTTTAGTCGCACCAGCTAATCCGGCAAGTGCGGCAGACAAGACGAAGGCAACAAGTTTGTACTTATCCACATCGTAACCAAGCGATACGGCACGTGGTTCGTTTTCTTTCACAGCTTTCAATACATGACCAAAAGGAGAATGAATCGCCCGCACCACAACTGCAAAGCCGATAATCGCAATCGCCAGCACCACGTAATACAAAGTCAGATCTGATGTCAGATCCAGGCTCCCCAGCAATTTTCCGCGTGGAACACCTTGCAAGCCATCCTCACCACCAGTGAACTTCGCTTGCAGAAACACGAAGTACAACATCTGAGCGAGTGCCAGTGTGATCATCGTGAAGTAAATCCCCTGCCGCCGTATCGCCAGAGCGCCCATCACCAGCCCAATCAAGGCAGCGGCGAGTACACCAAGCAAGATACCCAGTTCCATCGGTAAACCAGCATCACGGATCGCCCAGCCAGCGACGTAGCCAGCACCACCGAAGAAAGCCGCATGACCAAACGACAGCAAACCGGTAAAGCCGATCAGCAAATTAAATGCGCAGGCAAACAAGGCGAAACACAGCAACTTCATCAGAAACACGGGATAGACAAAAAACGGTGCTGACAGCAATACGGCAAGTGCAATGCCATAGCCAATTTTCTTATTCATAGAAGCTCCGATTATTTTTCTTTACCGAACAGGCCAGCGGGACGAATCATCAGCACGATCGCCATCACAATGAAGACAACGGTCGCTGATAATTCAGGGTAAAACACGCGTGTCAGACCTTCGATAATGCCAAGCGCGAGGCCCGTCAGGATGGAACCGAGTATCGAGCCCATACCACCAATCACCACAACCGCAAAAACGGTGATGATCAGGTTAGAACCCATCAACGGCGATACCTGAATCACGGGTGCTGCCAGCACACCGGCAAATGCGGCGAGCGCGACGCCGAAACCGTAAGTCAGCGTCACCATGAGCGGTACATTCACACCAAAAGCTTCGACCAGTTTCGGGTTTTCCGTACCGGCACGCAAATAAGCGCCAAGCTTGGTTTTCTCAATCACAAACCAGGTCGCAAAACATACGGTCAGCGAAGCAATCACCACCCATGCGCGATAGTTAGGCAGGATCATAAAACCGAGATTCGTTGCACCCATCAAGGCATCCGGCACCGAGTAGGGTTGCCCGGAAACGCCATACACCGAACGAAAGATTCCTTCCAGCATCAGCGTGATACCGAAGGTCAGCAACAATCCATACAGATGATCGAGCTTATACAGCCAGCGCAACATCGTCTTTTCTATGACGATGCCAAATAAGCCGACCAACACCGGCGCCAGAATCAGCATCGCCCAATAATTGATGCCAAAATAATTCATGCCCATCCAGGCCAGAAATGCGCCCATCATGTACAGCGCACCATGCGCAAAATTAATCACATTCAGCAAGCCAAAAATGACGGCCAGTCCGAGAGACAGCATCGCGTAAAACGAGCCATTGACCAAGCCCAGCAACAGCTGGCTCAGCATCGCCTGAAGCGGAATACCAAATATTTCCATGGCACTCTTTAGAAAATAACCCGCAAAACCGGCGGGCAGATGTCAGGGAAAGGATGTACTTTCGCGTCGCTCAATCATTACCAGGCAACGCCAACGAACATCCGGCTTATGTATCGATTCATGTATCAACTCATGTATCAATTTATGTGTCAATACAAGTCGCGTGCACTTCCCTGCTCCAATGACAGGAGCAGGGAAACTACGGCATTATTTCCACAAAGCGCACTTCGATTCAGCTTTTGTCGTGAAAGCCTGGTCGCCTGGTATCGTCTGCGCGACTTTGTAGTAATCCCAAGGCTCTTTCGATTCCGCTGGTGACTTCACCTGCATCAGATACATATCGTGAATCATGCTGCCGTCAGCGCGGATGTAGCCGTTTTTCGCATAGATATCGTTGATCTTGGCAGCCTTCAGTTTCGCCATCACTTTATCTGTATCGTCGGAACCCGCTGCTTTGACTGCATTCAGATATTGCAAGGTTGCGGAGTAATCAGCCGCCTGCAAACTGGATGGCATCTTTTTCATTTTTTCGAAATAACGACGCGACCATTTACGCGCCTCGTCATTCTGATTCCAGTACCAGCTGTCCGTCAGATACATGCCACTCGTCAGGTTCAGTCCCAGAGAGTGAATATCGTTAATAAACATCAGCAGACCAGCGAGCTTCATAGTTTTGGTGACACCGAATTCATTCGCTGCTTTAATCGCATTGATCGTATCGCCACCGGCATTCGCCAATCCCAGAATCTGGGCTTTTGATGCCTGCGCCTGCAACAGGAAGGAAGAAAAATCAGACGCGGATAACGGATGTTTTACCGATCCGGAAACACTGCCACCAGCGGCTTTCACAACACTGGACGTATCACTTTCCAGCGATGCACCAAACGCATAATCGGCTGTCAGGAAATACCAGCTTTTACCGCCCTGTTTAACAACCGCTGAACCTGTGCCCTTCGCCAGCGCGACCGTATCGTAAGCATAGTGAATGGTGTTCGGTGTGCATTCTTCGTTGGTCAGACGTGCTGTGCCAGCACCGATAGAAATGAATACTTTTTTCTTCTCTGCCGCCACTTTCGACATTGATAAAGAAGTGCCGGAATTGGTGCCGCCGATCAGCATGTCCACACCATCGCGGTCAAACCATTCACGGGCGCGGCTTGCGGCGATATCCGCTTTGTTCTGATGATCAGCCGTCACCAGCACAATCTTTTTACCGAGCACCGTGCCGCCGAAATCAGCAATCGCCATTCTGATTGCTTCTGCACCGCCGTTACCGTCGATATCAGAATACAAGCCGGAAATATCTGTGACAAAACCAATCTTGACGACATCGCCCGATACCTGAGCGCTCGCTGTACCTGCGAAAGCTGCGAGTGCCGCACTGACAGCCAGACTGGCAATTTTAAATTTTGTGTTCATTTGTCTTCTCCTATCGTTTTTATAAACGCCCGCGCCATTGCTATGGCTGCAGGAACCACCACCATCAATTTACACGCCCAACAACTCATTCAACACAGGCATTTTTTCCTGCAATTGCGAGGCTGCAAAAGTCTCGACAATCTGTCCATGTTCCATCACATAAAACCGGTCCGCCAACGGTGCCGCGAAACGGAAATTCTGTTCTACCATCACAATGGTGTAACCCTTCGCTTTCAGGGTGGTAATCATGCGTGCCAAAGCATGCACAATGACTGGTGCCAGACCTTCGGAAATTTCATCCAGCAATAACAAACGCGCGCCGGTACGCAGAATGCGCGCGACTGCCAGCATTTGTTGTTCACCACCGGACAGACGCGTACCCTGGCTATTTTTACGCTCGGCGAGATTCGGAAACATGTCGTAAATTTCTTCCACCGACATGCCTTGCGCATCACGCGACACCAGCGGCGGCAACATCAGATTTTCTTCTGTGGATAAGGAAGAAAATATCCCGCGTTCCTCGGGGCAATAGCCAACGCCAAGATGCGCAACTTTATGCGTAGCTAAATGAATCGCTTCGACACCATTGATTTTGATCGAGCCTTTGCGGGCGCCTGTCAGCCCCATGATCGCGCGCATCGTTGTCGTGCGGCCTGCGCCATTCCGACCAAGCAAAGTCACGACCTCACCCTGATTCACCACCAGGTTCACATCATGCAAAATATGCGACTCACCATACCAGGCTTGCAGATGCGTGATCTCCAGCGCAGGTGTTGTTCCGGATTGTTTCGTTGAGCCACTCATGCGTGCGCCCCTTCCAGTTCGCCGCTGGTGCATCCCATGTAGGCTTCCATGACTTTAGGATTTTTCGATACTTCAGCGTAAGTGCCTTCGGCCAGCATTGCACCACGCTGCAACACAGAAATTTTGTCGCAGATACCGGACACCACGCTCATATTGTGCTCGACCATCAGAATGGTGCGTCCTGCGGATACTTTCTTGATCAGTTCAGTCACACGATGTACGTCTTCATGCCCCATCCCTTGCGTCGGTTCATCCAGCAACATCATCTCCGGCTCCATCGCCAGCGTGGTGGCAATTTCCAGCGCACGTTTGCGGCCATACGGCAGATCCACGGTCATGGTGTCGGCAAATTCTGTCAGATCGACTTCTGCCAATAGCTGCATCGCACGGTCATTCAGGTTACTGAGGCTTTTCGCGCTTTTCCAGAAATGAAACGAAGTGCCGAGGCTGCGTTGCAAACCTATGCGTACATTTTCCAGCACGGTCATGTGCGGGAAAACAGCAGAAATCTGAAATGAACGGATGATGCCCTGGCGTGAAATCTGTGCCGGTTTGGCAGACGTGATATCACGCCCGTTAAACAGTATTTCACCGGATGTCGGTACCAGGAATTTAGTCAGTAAATTAAAACAGGTGGTTTTACCGGCACCATTCGGCCCGATCAGCGCGTGGATATGCCCACGCTGCACCTGCAAATTCACTTCGCTTACGGCAGTGAAGCCCTTGAACTCTTTGGTCAAGCGCTTAGTCTCGAGGATGACATTGGTCATCGCGTCTCCTTATTGTCTTGCTTCAGGCCCTCTTTGGGGATCCAGTTTTTTAACATGACAAACTTACTGTTCGTGCAGTAAGTATTTATTATTTTTTATTCAAAAAGCGGCAGTCGCTATCTCTGATGTTGCCGCAGTTCAACGCGTTGCAGCGTTATGCCATGCGACTTCCGGCAAATACAGCACCAGCGTCTCTTTGAATTTTTGATAGTACCTATCAAACAGATTTTTCAACAATACGGTATAACTACTGTACGTAGTTTCACGCAAGCTGACATAAAAATAAAGTTTGTTTATCGCTCTCCGGACAAAATAGACCGCGCCGCTTTTTCAGCGATCATGACCGTCGGTGAATTGGTATTACCTGAAGTGATTGTCGGCATCACAGAAGCATCTGCGACCCGCAGCCCGGCGATGCCTATGACGCGTAAATCGCTGTCGACAACGGCACTGGTATCATCCCGTCGACCCATCTTGCACGTACCGACCGGATGAAAAATTGTCGTGCCGATATCACCGGCTGCTTTCGCTAATTCTTCTTCCGTGCGGAATTGCGCACCGGGTTTCATTTCTTCCGGCTGATATTTTTTCAACGCAGGTGCCGCAACAATCTTACGTGTCAGCGTCAGCGAGTCTGCCGCAATCTTACGGTCTTCATTCGTACTCAGATAATTCGGCACGATTTTTGGTGCCGCCAAAGGATCGGCTCCGGTGATTCTGACATAGCCGCGCGACGTTGGGCGCAGGTTGCAGACACTTGCGGTGAACGCAGGAAAATCATGCAAAGGATCGCCGAATTTTTCCAGCGACAAAGGTTGCACATGGTATTGCAGATTCGGTGTCGCCTGCGATGCATCAGAGCGGGTAAAAGCGCCCAGCTGCGACGGCGCCATCGACATCGGGCCACTCTGGAATAAAGCGTATTCGAGACCGATACGCGCCTTGCCAAGCAAACTGTTGGCCATCTTGTTCAGTGTTTTTGCACCCGAAATTTTGAAGGCAGAACGTATCTGCAAATGATCCTGTAAATTCGCGCCAACCCCCGCCAAATCATGCACCACCGACACACCAGCTTGCTGCAAATGGCGGCCATCGCCGATTCCGGAATACTGCAAAATCGCGGGTGATCCTATTGCACCTGCCGCCAGCACGGTCTCCTGAACCGCATCAGCAAACCACTCGCGGCCGCCGCCAATAAATTCCACACCAGTGCAACGTTTACCGTGTTCGCCATCAACAATACGCAGACGCCGTACCTGACAACCAGTCATGATCGTCAGATTGCCGCGTATTGCTGCTGGCTTCAGAAAGGCTTTCGATGCATTCCAGCGTATGCCGCGTTTCTGGTTCACATCAAAATAGCCGCAGCCTTCGTTATTGCCGCGATTGAAGTCGTCGGTTTTCGGAATACCGACCTCTGCTGCCGCATCGCGAAATGCATCCAGAATTTCCCACGACAAGCGCTGCTTTTCTACGCGCCACTCACCGCCCTGACCATGAAATTCCGCATCACCGCTGTAATGGTCTTCGCTCTTTTTAAACAGCGGCAATACCTGATCCCAGCGCCAGCTGTCGTCCCCTGTCAATGCCGCCCATTCATCGTAATCACGTTGCTGACCGCGCATATAAATCATGCCGTTGATCGACGAGCAACCACCCAGCACTTTACCGCGCGGATAAATCAGGCTACGTCCGTTCAGCCCCGGCTCTGCTTCGGTACGCAGCATCCAGTCTGTGCGTGGATTATTGATGCAATACAGATAGCCAACCGGAATATGGATCCAGACATAATCGTCTTTACCACCAGCTTCGAGCAACAGCACGCGCTTGTCTGGGTTCTTCGACAAACGATTTGCTAATACACACCCGGCCGTGCCGGCACCGATCACGATGTAATCAAACTGTCCTGCGGATTCTGCAGATGATTGTAATGTTGATCCCATGTATTTTTTCCTTAGCTTTTACGAGTCGCTGCCTGCATTTCCTGCACCAGCGTGGCGACCAGTGTCGCAGCATGAACATCACGGGCGCGGGCAACACCTTGCCCACACCACAGCGACATGAATTCCGTCTTGCTTTCTTTCGCCGCCGCCGCCGAGCGTATCGCTCCGGTCAGGGCATTTTGCACAGGATAGGCCGGCACCTGATCTGCCACGGATTCCATCAATTGCATGAAACGGTTATCCAGACCACGCGCAAACCGACCGGAAAATGCGCGGGTCTGGCGCGTGGTATCTCTGCCATCAGTGCGGGCATCAAGTAAGCGCTGCTTGTAAGCCGGATGAATGCCAGACTCTTTCGTGGTCAGAAATGCCGTGCCCATCTGCACCCATTGCGCACCGGCAGCAAGGGCGGTGGCGATATCCGCACCGTCCATGATGCCACCCGCAACGATCAGCGGGATCTGTATCTGCGGGCGGCAAACTGCCAGCAATTCTGCGGTGCTCAGCGTTGCATCCTGCTGCGCGCCGATGAAGGTGCCGCGATGCCCGCCAGCCTCAGTGCCCTGCAGGCAAATCGCGTCGGCACCGATCGCTTGCCAGACAATCGCTTCCGCCAGATTCGTCGCGGTGCCAATCACCAGTATTCCGGCCTCGTGCAGACGCTGTACCTGGCTGCCATGCAAAACATCAAAGGTAAAACTGGCAACCGCTGGACGCGCTGTAATCAGGGCATCGAACTGCGCTTCAAAATCCTCGCACCAACGCGTCGGCGTCGGCAGGGTCGTCCAGCCTAATTCGGCGCACACTGGTTGCAGCAATAATTTGGCCGCCTCTATCTGGGCAAAATCGACTTGCGGACGGGTCTGTACAAACAGATTGATGGCAAACGGTTTATCTGTCAGGCGACGGATATGTTCGGCCTGCTCTATGATCGCCAGCGGCGTCAGCAAAGGCGCTGCGAGGGAGCCCAGCGCACCGGCTTCTGATACTGCCGCCACCAGTTCCGGCGTTGTCGCACCACCTGCCATCGGCGCCTGAATAATCGGATACGGGCACAAAGAGTTCATCGTCAACATCGTGGTTCTTTCATATACTGGGGAGGAGTATGAGTTACAGCACCCGTCATCCCCTTTATTTATAAGGACATCAGATGCGAACTGACAGATACTCCCCCATCCCGCAGAGGCAATCGGGGTGCGGAGTGTGATTCGGGCTGCTCCCGGCACCTCTTTACAACATCAATTTACAACATCAGCCTCCGGGAGCAGAGGAAATTACTTCGCGACCGGCATCGTAAATTCAGCACCTTTTCCTATGCTGTCCGGCCAGCGCTGCATCACGGATTTGTAGCGGGTGTAGAAGCGTATGCCTTCTTCGCCGTAGGCATGCTGGTCGCCAAACAAAGAACGTTTCCAGCCGCCGAATGAATGCCACGCCATAGGCACTGGAATCGGTACATTAATACCGACCATCCCCACCTGAATACGACGTGAAAATTCGCGCGCCGTGTTGCCATCGGAAGTAAACAAAGACACGCCATTCCCAAACTCATGGCGGTTAATCAGCTCAACGGCCGATGCAAAATCCGGCACGCGGATGATGCATAACACCGGCCCGAAAATTTCTTCGCGATGAATTTTCATGCCTTCTTTAACGTGGTCAAACAGTGTGCCACCGAGGAAGAAACCAGCTTCATGGCCAGGCACTGAAAAGCCGCGTCCATCGACCAGTAATTGCGCGCCTTCAGCGATGCCATCGGCAATATAGCCTTCGATTTTTGCCTTGTGCACGGCGGTGACGACCGGGCCCATTTCGGCATCGGCTTCCATGCCATTTTTAATGATCAGCGTTTTTACGCGTGGCACCAGCGCAGCGACCAGCTTATCGGCCACATCACCCACCGCCACCGCGACAGAAATTGCCATACAACGTTCACCGGCAGAGCCGTACGCCGCGCCCATCAAAGCGTCGACGGCCTGATCCAGATTCGCATCCGGCATCACAACCAGATGATTTTTCGCACCGCCAAGCGCCTGTACGCGTTTGCCCAGACGGGTGCCTTCGCTGTAAATATATTCGGCAATCGGCGTCGAGCCAACGAATGAAACCGCGGACACATCCGGATGCTGCAGCAAGCCATCCACCGCGACTTTATCGCCTTGCAATACGCCAAACACACCGTCCGGCAAACCGGCTTTTTTCAACAAATCGGCAATCAGCAATGCGCAGGAAGGATCGCGCTCAGACGGCTTCAGAATAAACGTATTACCAGTCGCAATCGCCAGCGGTGCCATCCACATCGGCACCATGAAAGGGAAATTAAATGGCGTAATACCGGCAGTCACACCCAGCGGCTGACGCAGATTGTAGTTATCAATACCGCCGCCGATGTTGTCGGAAAACTGGGTTTTCAACAGTTGCGGCATGCCGCAGGCAAATTCAACGATTTCAATACCGCGGGTGACTTCACCCATCGCATCCGACAAGACCTTGCCATGTTCACGCGTGATCAGCTCGGCGATTTCCTTATGATGCTGATCCAGCAGTTCTTTGAACTTGAACATAATGCGCGCACGTTTGAGCGGCGCGGTATCCGCCCACGCCGGTGCTGCCGCTTTCGCCGCCGCCACCACCGCATTCACCTCGTCCAGATTCGCCAGCACCACTTGCGCCACCACCGCGCCGGTCGCCGGATTAAACACGTCCTGCTGACGGCCACTGGCTGAGCTTACTACCTGGCCATTCATAAAATGCTGTATCAACGATGTCATAAGAAACCCTTAGTCAGAAATGGAAGTTCAATCGCAGATTAATAGACTACTCATAGCAAATCCAATTAATTATTTTCAATAGCAATATAAGAGGTGCTTATAATATTCAAAAGATTCTGCGTGCCAGTGTGATCAACACCTGTTGACCAGTTGATATACCACGCTGATGGAGACAACATGGATTTCACCCAATTACGCGCCTTTGTGACTGTCGCCAGAGAAGGCAATCTGACCCGCGCCGCCGAGCGTCTGCATGTCACGCAACCCGCCGTCAGTCTGCAAATCAAAGCATTACAGGAAAGCCTGCATCTACAGCTATTCAGCCGCAGCGCCAGCGGCATGACACTGACCAATGACGGCGCCAAATTACTACCATATGCAGAACGCGTCTTAAGTTGTCTCGTTGAATTTCGTCAGGCCTCGAATTCCTTGCACTCCACACTGAGCGGTGAACTGGCGATAGGAACGATACTTGACCCTGAATTTACCCGCCTCGGTGCTTTTCTGAAACGACTGGTGGAAACTTATCCACAGTTATCCACACGGCTGCAACAGGGGATGTCTGGTTCCGTGTTACAGCAAATCCGCGCTGGCAGTCTGGATGTCGGCTTTTACATAGGCGAAGCCCCCGACGATGGTAAAACGCCGGTTTTCAGTCTGGTGCTGACTAATTTTACCTATCGCGTGGTCGCCCCCAGCGGCTGGAATAAGCGTGTACTCGGTCAGGACTGGCAAAGTCTCGCGCAATTACCGTGGATATGGACACCTGCAGAATCCGCCCACAACCGGCTGTTGACGAAAATCTTTGCCGAACACAATCTGACGCCGAATAAAGTCGCGCTGGTCGATCAGGAACCGTCGATGCTGGATCTGGTGAAATCAGGTGTTGGTCTGAGCCTGATCCGCGATGCGATTGCGATACGCGAAGCGCACGCACATGGTTTAGTCATCGCCGATGCCGTCAGCGTTGAAACGCAGCTGTGTATTATTTGTCAGGAAAAACGAAAAAACGAAGCGATGATCGCCGCCAGTTTTGAACTGATCAAACAGTGCTGGCAATTATTGATTTAGCTATTTCAACAGAACAGATGACGACAGAAAGCAGTAAAAAAATTTGCGGTCACCCTTTCTTTTTTCTAAATCAAATTCACGTTGTATTTGCTGCGTTTATTGTCATTCTCAACATCAATTTTTTATCGCAGACGTATACAATCCGGACTACCCCGAATAAAAATAATTCCCTACGCCGGTAGCTCCTGTAAGCGGCACTGAAAGTAAATGTTTTGAAAGCCCAGACTCTTATTATTCTCTCCGCCGGTCTTATTACTCTGCCCTCGATTGCACTGGCTGAGACTCTGCATTTGCTGATACAAGAATACGCACCGTTCTCGTATACTGAACCTAAAACGGGAGAAATCCGTGGTTTTGTCACCGATAAAATTATGGAAATTATGCGACGGGCAGGCGAAACCCCGGACATCAGCAGTACCTCACTCGCACGCGGGCTGAACGCGACGCTGAATGACGATAACACTTGCCTGTTTGCTTTTCGCCGCACGCCGGAACGAGAAAATTCATTCAAGTGGGTAGGCCCGCTCACCAACGATAACTGGGTACTGTACGGCCGGAAAAACGATAGCCGCGTATTAAAAAAATTTGAAGATGCCAAACCTTACTCTATTGGTTCCTACAAAAATGCAGCGACCGGTATACAGCTGACAGAGCAAGGTTATCACGTCGCTTTCGCCAGCGAAGACGATGACAACCCGCGTTTACTCGTCAACAAACGCATCGATTACTGGGTGGTTTCTGAATTGCATGGCATGTCGTTGGCACAACAACTGGGTTTTGCCGAAGACATCGTACGCGTTGCCCGCTACAAAAACATCGAACTCAATATGTTGTGTAATATCCGCATGGATAAACAACGCATTGATCTCTTTAATAAAATCAATCGCGAATTAGATAACGACGGCACGATGGAAAAACTGATGCGTAAATATGGAACCCGCTGATGGCACGCTCGACAAAAGCCGGTAATGCGGTACAAAGACTGAAAAACCGTAGCAACGGCGCCGCCTATTCTATGGTCAGCATGGCCGATGGTCGTTTTTTCCTGACGCGTTCGAATGGCACCAACACGCCGGACGTATTACATGAGCCGCTGGAAATCGATGCCTTCGTCGCTTACGTCAATTCTCTCGAAAAACAGGCGCCGAAAAAAGTCAGTAAGCTCGATCTGGCGTTTGAACAGAAATTACAAAATTCAAAAAAATAATTAATCGCCGCGATGTGCATATCGAGAGGCTGTCGTTTGTCTCGATTGCTGTCCTGGCTTACTCTAAAAGGATGTTTTAGTGATGAAATCTCGTCTGTTAGTTGCCGCATTCGGCTTGTCTGTTCTTTTCACGGGTAATATTGCCACGGCACAGATGCAAAGTGATACCAGCACAGTCAGTAGCAGCCTGCAAAAAATCGACGTAAAAACCGGTACAGGACAAGAAATTGCGGCGGGAAATACCGCCCTCGTCCATTACACCGGCTGGCTGCACGATCCTCTCGCGGCGAAAGAACATGGAACCCAGTTTGACAGCTCATCCGGCAGACCACCATTCAGTTTTACTCTCGGTGCCGGCAAGGTCATTAAAGGCTGGGATCAGGGCGTTGTCGGCATGAAAGTCGGCGGCAAACGTACCTTGATTATTCCGCCGGAACTGGCTTACGGTGCGCGCGGCGCTGGTGGCGTCATACCACCGAATGCCACCCTGATTTTTGACGTGGAATTAGTCGGAATCAAGTAAAAAACGCCAGCTCTGCTGGCGTTTTTCCTGGCTGAACACGTTTATTCCCGGTCGCTGGTTTGTCGGGGTTCCGACTGCGGTGGATCGAACGTATACACCGCATAAAAAAAACAAGAAACCACCAGCACGGTGACCAGTGTGCCGATAAAAAACAAGGGTTCCAAACCCTGGGGAAACACAAACTGGTACCAGTTAACCAGGCCAGACAATACCATCACGGCAAAAGAAAAATTCATTAGCAAACGTGACCGACGCAAAGTCGCCACCGCAAATAACAGCATCACCAATAAAGATAATGAAAAGCTGATGATTCCCGCCACAATCTGACCTTTTGTTTTTTATATTATTAGCAAAATAACATAATGGTTTTGTCTCAGCTAAAGTTTTACATCTTTTTTCAATTTCCTTACGGCAGGATCATCAATGGCTTATTTGCTCGCACTTGATCAGGGAACCTCCAGTTCACGCAGTATTATTTTCGATGAACAGGGTCAGATAGTCGCCTCGGCACAACAAGAATTCCGTCAGATATTTCCACAACCGGGCTGGGTCGAACATGATGCCAACGAGATCTGGC
The DNA here is from genome assembly GCF_018139565.1 of Cognatundibacterium rivi. Taxonomy (GTDB): domain Bacteria; phylum Pseudomonadota; class Gammaproteobacteria; order Burkholderiales; family Burkholderiaceae_D; genus Undibacterium; species Undibacterium rivi. Next base: position 95,959 of record NZ_JAGSPK010000001.1, on the reverse strand, counting down.
AAAGTCAGTTTGCGACTTGTCAGCAAGCGATGCGCAATGCTCGTTTGCAGGCGAATGACATCGCCGCCATCGGCATCACGAATCAGCGCGAAACCACGGTGTTATGGGACAGAAAAACCGGCCAGCCTTTGTACAATGCGATCGTCTGGCAAGACCGCCGCACTGCCGCGTATTGTGAAGAACTGCGCGCGCAGGGTTATGCGGAAAAAATTCAGGCAAAAACCGGGCTGATACTCGACCCCTATTTTTCGGCGAGCAAACTCAAATGGCTGCTCGATCATATTCCCGGCGCACGCCAGCGGGCGGCACGCGGCGAACTGGCATTCGGCACGATAGATACCTGGCTGGCGTGGCAACTCAGCGAAGGCAAACTGCATGTGACCGATATCACAAATGCTTCGCGCACCATGCTACTGAATATTCATCAGGGTCAGTGGGATCAGGAATTACTTGATCTGTTTGATATTCCGGCTGCGGTATTGCCCGAAGTGTCGCCATCGAGCCATGTATTTGGCACTTGCGGTTTACTCGGCAGCGCCATTCCCATCGCCGGTATTGCCGGTGATCAGCAAGCAGCGCTGTTCGGGCAGGCGTGTTTTACTCCAGGCATGGCAAAAAACACCTATGGCACCGGTTGTTTCATGCTGATGCACACGGGTGCGCAAGTGGCGACATCGCACAATGGTTTAATCAGCACAAGTGCTTGTCAGACGGGCGTCACCAGCCAATATGCGCTTGAAGGCAGCGTCTTTATTGGGGGAGCCGTTGTCCAATGGCTGCGCGACGGGCTGCAGGCGATACAACGTTCCACCGATGTAGAACAACTCGCCAGCAGCGTGCCGGATTCCGGCGGCGTGGTTTTTGTACCTTCATTCACGGGACTTGGCGCACCATACTGGGTGGCCGACGCCAAAGCCGCCATTGTCGGTCTGAGCCGCGGCAGCACAGTTGCCCATATCGCCAGGGCAGCGCTTGAATCGATTGCGTTTCAAAGTACCGCCGTGTTGCTGGCAATGGTGAAAGATGCGGTATCACCAATCACAGAATTGCGCGTTGACGGTGGCGCGGCTGCCAATAATCTGTTGCTGCAATTTCAGGCAAATTTACTCGGCATTCCCGTCATCCGACCAAAGGTAACGGAAACCACCGCCCTGGGCGCAGCGTATCTGGCCGGACTCGGTGTCGGTATTTTTGCGAATCAGGATGAATGTGCAGCAACCTGGACCATGGACAGACAATTTATCCCGACCATGAGCCGCATGCAGGCACAAGCGCTGATGGCTGAATGGGAAGTCGCTGTCGGTCGGGTACGCTGAGCATCACCGTCTCAACCAGCAAGCCGTCGATAACATCACCGTCAACACGGTTTATGGATAAAATGCAGGCTGGTTCGTCATCGGCAATGACGATGAACGAACCGGACCTGCTTTCGTTTTGCGGAATGCAGCAAAGTTTCACCTGCGATTAATGCGGCATTTGATGCTCGCCATTTAATATTTCTCTGTATTTTTTACTGCTCCCCACTCATGAAACTCAAGTGCGCTCTGGTTCTGGCAATGCAATTATTCAGCGTCTCAGTCTTTGCTGCTGATACCGCTCCATCAGCGCCAGCTGCACCAACGTCACAATCAGTCGCGCCATCCGTCTCGCAATCGGTGTTCGTCGTTGCGCCGGAAGATTTACCAAAGCAAACGACCGGTGTAGTGATCGATACGCCGAAAATGCCGGAACCGGAAAAGAAAAAAGAATCTGCCCCGATCACTGCCGCACAAGTCTGGTCTGGCCCGGTGCCGCTGTCAGGTGGTTTGTTTTTTCTGGTCGCATCGATGCCCGTCTTAGCCTCGCTCTATTTTGCGTATCAGTTGTATCTGTTCATCGTTGCCCGCCGCCGTCGTTTATCTATACGGCATAGCAAAGAAAACTGAGCTCACCGTTGGTGAAACGCCGCTATCGCTGTTCGTTTTTCACCAAAACTTCATCTGCTTGTCACCAGCCTGTCACCTGCCCAGCCTACAGTCTCCTTTATCCATAACGATAATCGGAGAACAATATGTCCAGCAAAGCACTGATCGCCAGCGCGGTGTTTAACTCGACGACCCAGGGTCGGAAAGGCATCGCTGACAAACTGTTCGCGCACTGGTTCAGCCGCCTGGTTCATGCGCAGATCTGGGAAGACCCGCAAGCTGATCTGCAGGCGCTGCAATTACATCCCGGTGCCAACATCGTCACGATTTCTTCCGGCGGTTGTAATGCGCTGGCGTATTTATCCGCCGAACCGGCCGCTGTGCATGCCGTTGATCTGAATGGCGCGCACCTGGCGATGCTCAACATCAAACAGACCGCGATCAAACATCTGCCCGATTATGATGCCGTGCTGGCGTATCTCGGAGACGCGAATCATCCGGATAATCTGAAACGGTATAAACGTCATATCCGTCAGCATTTATCCGAAGATGCGAGTCACTTCTGGGAAAGCCGCACGATCACTGGCAAGCCTCGCTATCACTACTTTACCGATCAGGCATATCAACACGGTTTGCTTGGCCGCTTCATCAGCGTTGCCCACAACTTTGTCAGATTGCTGGGCGGCGACATGAGCAAAATGCTGGAAGCTCGCAACATGCAGGAACAACGCGAAATCTTTGACCATTATATTGCCCCGGTATTTGACAGCAGTCTGTTTAAACTGCTGGCGCAACAACCCCTGGCGCTGTATAGCCTCGGTGTGCCACTTTCACAATTCGCGGCACTGAAAAAAGATGCCGGAGAAGGCTTGCATGTCTTATTCAAAGAAAGAATGCGGCACCTGTCCTGCGATTTTCCACTCGATCAGAATTGTTTCGCGCAACAGGCGTTTGGCCGACGTTATGACATACGGCGTCAGGCCGCCTTGCCCATGTATCTGCAACAGGCCCATTTTTTCAGCCTGCGCCGTAATATCGACCGCCTGCATGCACACCATCTGACGCTGACTGATTTCCTGCGCACTCAGCCACGTGCTTCGATGGATGCCTATATTTTCCTCGATGCACAAGACTGGATGGATCAATCGCAACTCATCAGTCTGTGGGAAGAAGTCAACCGCACTGCCGCCCCCGGTGCCAGAGTCGTGTTCCGTACCGCTGGACAGTCATCGCCATTGGAACCGGCATTACCAACAGCATTGTTATCCACATGGCATACCGATACCGGACATAACCGTGCTTTGCACGCGATTGACCGTTCGGCCATATACGGCGGCATGCATCTTTATCAAAAAAACTGAGTCTTTTCCTGATTTGAATACTTCCATCCCACCGCGTCTGGTGGCTGATGCTCTCTGGTTGCTGACCGCACGTTCGCGCGGCGGCAATCATTGGGTCAGTAATGCCCATTGCCAGATCCAGACCATAGAATTTGGCGGCCATAGCCATCCCGTCAGCCTGCTTGAACACAGCGATTGGCATGAATGCGCCGCGTCCAGCCCGCGTTCTGCTTTACTGCGCGCCTATCGTCAGCGCCTGAAGCTATCGACGTCAGCCACCGCCCGCATCGCAGATGCCTTGTCCTGCCTGGTGTATGGCCCGCTATCGGCGCTCATGCACACCGGCAAACTGGATCAGGCCGCCGTTGTTGCCAATTATCTGCTGCCGACCAATTTGTATCCCGCATGGGATGCCGATGATATCCAGCAAATGACAACGCGATTGCAGACAGCACATCCGCAGCGTCCGTTGATGATGCCGCATCTCAGCGCTGAAGTTTGCCCGCAACTGATGCAGCATCTGCGCAATCAGGGCTGGAAAATGATAGCGACACGTCGCGTTGTCCTGTCAGACCCGCAGCAAAGTCTGCAGGCCGGTGTATGGTCAGAGCCTGACATTGAGGTTGTTCATCAGGATCAGCTCACAAACAGCGATCTGCTTGAACTGTATGCGCTGTATCTGCAGCACAAAGCGAAGCAAAGCCATCACCTGCAAACAGATTTTAGTTTCGCATTTTTTGAGTTATGTCTGGAAACCGGCTTTGTCGAACTGACTGGCCTGCGTTGGCAAGGACGCTGGGTTGGCCTCCTCGGAACCTATACGCAAACAGACAGCGGCTGGCTGACTGCCCCATTAATGGCGTGGGATCAACACTTGCCCTTGTCAGTAAAGCCGGAACGCCTGCTGCATGACTTATTCGTACGGGAAGCGCAGCAAAAACAATTGCGCATGCACTGCAGTGCTGAGCTGGAAATCGCTCCCGACTGCAGTCATAGCGCCATTGAATATACCGCCATTTACGATCAACACCTGCAAGCTCATCAGAAAATCGCCAACCGATGGTTCTCTGCGCTGTTTCAGCAATGTGTTTATCGTTCTTCATAAGCAATCGACATCAATCAACAACGCACCATCGCCGTTTTACTGAAGACCGGAATAAAAATAAAGACAACAATTACGAGCAATAAAGCTCAATGCAGATCCGCTAAAACAGCAACAAGCGCAAAAATCAACGCAGAATTAATGCAAAATCAGAGTTAAAACCCTGTGGATAAGGCTATGCATATCCACAGTATCGTTTGGGGAAAACCGTCAGACTTTTCCCCAGGTTTTTATTTATCCCAAAACTATCATCAAACGATACAAGGCTTATCAGAACAGATATACAGCCACTAAGTCTTTGTTTATGTGAATAAATAAGGACTTATCCACAAAATATCGCGTCGTTAACTATCACTACTATGTATATATAAACTAAGTTATATAAGTAAACCGGTTTTGAATCTTTTTCAAAATTCCAGCTCATCGCAAACCACAAACAGATTTAAATATAAAAATTTTATAAATCTGATCCTGTTTCCAAATGACTTAAAAAAACAGCCATCCATGTTGAAAGAACAGCTGATTTTTTTTGTACGTCGCAAAAATGAATAAGCGCATGTTGAAAAGTCAGTTCTTTTGCCCACAAAAACCGTATGCCAATGTAAAACACGATTCTTGCTAACCATTTTTTTATCAAAACAGGCGCAAAAAGACAGAAAAGCCACGATTTTTGAAAATATTTTTGTGGATAAGCGCACTGATATCCACTGCATACATTGTGCGTAAACAAGTAAATGCAGACCGGATACTTTTCTATCCCAATTTTGTCCTGTGGATATACAGACTTTTTGCACCGCCTTATCAATTGCTTAAACAATTGATTCTGTGGACGTTTACTGACTTATCCACAGCCGATGAAGAGCGTTAACAACTACTACTATTTATATACAAAGTTATTATCTTTAAAGGTATCCACAGGCAAAAAAACCGAAACCCCCACAAGCAAAAATTTCCTTTAGAATCCGTTACTTAGAAATCCAGCACCGCATTCCTGCAGGTGCTTCGTTTTTTTTCTGGGGATATTCATGAAACTTTGGCATACCTTGTCGCTTAGCCTGTCGTTCAGTCTTTTTGTCGCAACAGCGCACGCTGCTGCACCGACCGATGCGTCGATCAAAGAGTTATTGCAGGCAACGCAAAGCAAGGAATTACTGCAATCGGTTCAATCACAAATTGACAATATGACTGCCGGCATCATGCGAGACGCTGCCAGCAGTACGAAAATCGATGAAGAAAAGCAAAAAGCGCTGGATAAATTCCGCGAAAAAATGATTGTCATTCAAAAAGAAGAACTGTCCTGGGAAAAAATGGAACCGATGCTGATCAGCATCTATGCCAATTCGCTGACACAGGAAGACGTTGACGGTATTACCGCATTTTATAAATCGCCTGCCGGCAAAGCCTATGTGCAAAAAATTCCGGCAATCATGCAGCAAACCATGACGCAAATGCAGGCGAAATTAAAGCCGATGGCTGAAAAAGTGAAACAGGCTCAAAAAGAATTAAACGAAGAATTTGCGAATATCGACAAAAAGAAAAAATCATCAAAATGATTTATCTTTGTTTAAAATTTGTTTAATTCTATTTAAATATAGCTAACTTTGTTTTATTGATTCGTTTTTTTTCTGCTGATATCGGCGAAAATCTTCGTCAAAAAAAACACCTGATTTATTTCATTTTTTTATGCATTTCAGGGGAGTATCATTGATTTCAGCCCTAATCTCAGCGTCAATACTGGGCTTTAAAATATACTCCCCCCAGTATTTTTTACCTGCTGAGCACTGCTTCTGAACGGTTGCATAGGTTTATTTTTCTGAGAATTTATGTATTTACGACCACTTGATGCCGCCGACGCGCTACATATTGCCGGTCTCTGGCTGATGGGCGCGGTTGAAAGTGGAAAAACAGAAGCCGCTTATTTACCGCAAGTGTCGCAACAAGCCTACGTGACGATCATTGGGGCCGATCTGGCCTCTGAAGCTTGTGTAGGCTGGGGGATTTTCGATGCCAGCACAGCAAACTTACTGGCCTATCTGACCGCAAAAATCGCGATCCCCGAACCAGAATTTAAGCAAACACCGTATTTATACCTGCTGGATCTGGATGTGCATCCGCAACAGCGGCGGCGCGGACTGGGCGCAAAACTGATTGCTGCGGCCAGATCGTATGCAGAAACGCAGAAACTTGGCAGTATCGAAGTCAACTGGCTCAGCAAAGATGCACAGGCATCTGCATTCTGGCTTAGCCAGGGATTTGGACAGTTTCTGGTACGTGGACGCTATCGCTTGTCCTGAGGCTGCCAGCGGCGCTAAAAACGGCTCAGGCGACGTATTTGCAAAGCAGAGAAAAAGCAGAGAAGTAGAAAGCAAAGTAAAGATCAAAGCACTGCACAACATTCTGAACAAATGCAGCGAAAAAAAAGCCCGCACATCAGCGGGCTTTTTTACATATGAACAGGCCGTAATCAGCTTGCCATCGCCATCAGGCTGGCATTGCCGCCCGCAGCTGTCGTGTTGACGCATAAAGCCCGTTCTGTGACCAGACGCCAGAGTGGAATCTCAGTCGCATGCGTAGTTTCGATCACGGATGCAATCGCCCCATCAAGCGCCGCAAACACCGGTTTGTAAATATTCAGCAAGCTGCTTTCGACCAATGCGATCTGCGCACCGCAATCCTGCACCTCAGCACTGATGATTTGCTGCCGCAGTTCAGCCGGAAAACTGGCTGGCAACAGCATCAATGCCTGTTGTGGCAGCACCGCAGTGTTACCGGTTGCCAGTGTCGCTGCAAGCTGATTCAACAGGCACGGCAGGCTGCTGGCCGCGCAATAGATACGGCCACGCGGTACAAACGATAAAGTATTGCGTTCGCCTGTCGGACCAGGCAGCACCTGCGTGATCTTATACGGCGTCTGGTGGCTGTATTGTTCACCAAGATTGCCCAGTTCCTGCATGTGCTGGTTTTTTGCCCACACGAGTAAGGTGCTCAGCGCAGCCGGTTCTTGTCGCTCATAAACAGTGTGACCGCCAAGGCTGATATCCGGTGTGCGTTGCAGACGTTTCAGATACAACGGACCGCCCGCTTTCGGGCCAGTGCCAGATTTACCTTCACCACCAAACGGTTGCACACCGACGACCGCACCGACGATATTACGATTCACATAAATATTGCCAACATGCGCGCGGCTGGTGATGAAATTGATCGTTTCATCGATTCGTGAATGCACGCCCAGCGTCAGGCCAAAGCCTGTGCCGTTAATCTGATCAATCAGTTCAGGCAACTGGTCGCGGCGGAAGCGCAAAATATGCAGTACCGGACCGAATACCTCTTTTTGCAGTTCGGCCAGATTGCTGATTTCGATGACGGTCGGTGCAATAAAGGTGCCTTGCTGGCAGCTTTCCGGCAAGGGCAGGCTGAATACCGATTTACCCAGGTCGCGCATCGCGTTGATGTGCCGTTGTAAATTGTTTTGTGCTTCTGCATCAATCACCGGGCCGATATCCGTTACCAGCCTATCGGTCTGACCGATACGCAATTCCTGCATCGCACCGTGCAGCATTTCTCTCGTTTTGTCAGCGATATCTTCCTGCAGACACAAAATACGCAGTGCAGAACAACGCTGACCTGCGCTGTCAAACGCAGAGGTCAAGACATCGTTGACGACTTGTTCGGGCAGGGCGCTGCTATCGACGATCATTGCATTTTGCCCGCCGGTTTCGGCGATCAGCGGTATATCGATACCTTCTGCAACCGCACGTTTGCTGAGGGTGCGGTTAATGATCTGCGCAACTTCAGTCGAGCCAGTAAAAATCACACCTTTGACGCGCGCATCTGCCACCAGTTGCGCACCGACGACTTCGCCGGTTCCGGGCAAAAACTGTAAAGCAGCACGCGGAATGCCCGCTTCATGTAACAGCTGTATCGCGCGATAAGCAATCAAAGGCGTTTGTTCTGCTGGCTTCGCCAACACCACATTACCTGCCGCCAGCGCTGCGCTGACTTCGCCGATAAAAATCGCCAGCGGGAAATTCCACGGGCTGATACAAACTACCGGACCGAGTGCTTTGGTATCGGCGTGTGATTCAACCTGTGCTGCGTAATAACGTAAAAAGTCGACCGCTTCACGGACCTCTGCAATCGCATTCGGCAGCGATTTCCCCGCTTCGCGTATGGCCAGTGCCATGAATTCTGCTGTGTTTGCTTCCAGTAAATCAGCCGCTTTTTTCAGGCATGCCGCACGTACTGATGGGGCAGTCGTTTGCCATTCCAGTGCGTAGTGTTCGGCCGTGTACAAGGCTTGTTGCACGTCTTGCGTATTGGCTTCAATCACTGCGCCCACAATGTCGGACAGACAGGCCGGGTTGCGTACATCGCGCTGTTCGCTGGCGCTGCTATCATTCGCCAATAATGGCGTGGCAACGATGAATTGATTAGCAGCGGCGGTGAACTGTGCCGATAATTCCTGCAGTGTGCTTTCATTCGAAAAATCCAGACCGGCAGAATTCTGACGTTCATGACCAAACAATTCGCGTGGCAAAGCGATGCCGGCATGCGGTTTACCACCGAGTTCGCGCGCAATCGCAATCGGATCCGCGATCAGTGTGTCGATAGAGACGCTTTCATCGACGATCTGATTCACAAACGACGAGTTGGCGCCGTTTTCCAGTAGGCGACGCACCAGGTAGGCAAGCAAAGTCTGATGCGAACCGACCGGCGCATAGATACGGCAAGGCTTATTCAGTTTATCTTTACCGACCACCTGATCGTATAAAGTTTCGCCCATGCCGTGCAGACACTGGAATTCATAATCCGTGACACCTGCTTCTTTTGCCCAGGTATAAATCGTTGCCAGCGTCAGCGCGTTATGTGTGGCGAACTGTGGATAAATCACATCAGTCGCGGCCAGCAAGTGTTGCGCACAGGTCAGATACGATAAATCGGTATAGACCTTACGTGTGTAGACCGGAAAATCACTCATGCCATCGACTTGCGCACGTTTGATTTCCGCATCCCAGTATGCGCCTTTCACCAGACGCACCATAAATTTGCTGCCGCTGCGGCGCGCCAGATCAATCAGATAATCAATCGCATACGGGCAGCGTTTCTGATAACCCTGCACTACGTAGCCTATGCCTTCAAATCCTTTCAGGTCGGGATCGAACGCCAGTGCTTCCATCAGATCGAGCGATAACTCCAGCCTGTCAGTTTCTTCCGCGTCGATGTTCAGACCGATGTTGTAGTGCTTTGCCAGCAGCAATAAATTTTTTAGCAGCGGCAATAATTCCGTCATCGTGCGCTCGCGTTGTGCGCGTGAGTAACGCGGATGCAAGGCCGATAATTTCACAGAAATGCCCGGGCCATCTTTAATGCCACGGCCATTCGAGGCTTTACCGATCGCGTGGATCGCGGTTTCGTAAGACTGATAATAATAGGCTGCATCTTTGGCGGTCAGAGCGGCCTCGCCCAGCATGTCGTACGAATAGCGGTAACCGCGTTTTTCATTTTCCTGACTGTTTTTCAGCGCTTCTTCTATGGTTTGCCCGGTGACAAACTGATTACCGAGCATGCGCATAGCGAGATCCACACCTTTACGAATCAAAGGTTCGCCGCCTTTGGCAATCAGACGCGTCAACGCCGCACCCAGGCCTTGTTCGCTATTAGTTGCTACCAGCTTGCCTGTGACCAGCAAACCCCAGGTTGCTGCATTGACGAACATCGACGGCGATTCGCCCAGATGTTTTGCCCAGTCGCCTTTGCTGATTTTGTCTGCAATCAGGCGATCTGCGGTTTGATGGTCAGGAATGCGCAGCAGCGCTTCGGCCAGACACATCAGTGCGACACCTTCTTCGGAAGACAAAGAAAATTCATGCATCAGCGCATCGACACCGGAAGCACGAGTACGTTGCTGGCGTACCGAGCTGACTAATTTTTGCGCAAGTTCTGCAACATTATTTTGTAACGAGGGGTAAGAATTAACTTGTGACAGCAGATACTGCACAGCCTCGCTTTCATTGCGACGGTAAGCCTTGGTAATTGCATTTCTGAGTGGGCTGATATTCACTAACAGCTCGGCATGCAGTGCCGCAAACGGGGGTGTAGATGTAGTCACAGAGGTCGCAGTCATATAGAAATAATAAAAACAAATATGATTTCATTGTATCGACGCTGCCCAATGATTAATTCTGGAAAATAGAACTCATATCGAAATTTTCTTTTTTGTGAGAAAATATTCCCGAATATTATTAATCACCACTCTGATCAATTTTTGACTTCTTATGCTAGACAAAATCAGTAAAAGAATTCTGGCCGAATTACAAAACGATGGCCGTATCAGTAATGTAGAACTGGCGACGCGGGTTAACCTATCCCCGGCTGCCTGCCTCGAACGCGTGCGTAAATTGCAGGAGTCCGGCTACATTCTTGGTTACACAGCACAACTCAATCCGCATCTGCTGGATGTGGCTTTGCTGGTGTTCATCGAAGTTGTGCTCGACAGAACCACTCCCGATGTATTTGATGCGTTCCGCCGCGGCGTGCAGGCAATTCCCGAAGTACTGGAATGTCACATGGTTGCCGGTGGTTTTGATTATCTGGTCAAAGCCCGCGTAAAAGACATGAACGCCTACCGCGACTTTCTCGGTAAATCCTTGCTGCAATTAAATGGTGTACGTGAAACGCATACCTACGCCGTGATGGAAGAAGTAAAAAATACCAGCTGTTTGCCGATCAAATAAGTGGCTTGCTGTTGCCGGTATTACGCCGGTAATGAGGTCACAACGGTAGTAACACCCGCTACATACAAACGCTGTAAAAAATATTGGCCACCTGCATCAGGTGGCCAATTTTCATGCTGGGTTGTTATTGCTGATTAAGTTCTTCAAGCACTGCAAGTAATTCCGTCAGACGCGCGTTCAGCGCCGCCTGACTGCTCGCTTTCAGCGGTGCCAGTATCCGTCTTTCATTTTCCACATGCGCAGCGACAGCGCGATCAATCAGCTTCAGGCCACTGGCGGATAATTGCACCAGCATACTGCGGGCATCGGCCGGGTTTGGCAGACGCTTGATCAGCGCACGGTTTTCCAGACTTTGCAGGCGGTGCGTCATCGTCCCGGAGGTAATCATCATGCTGGAAAATAAGGCCGTTGGCGTCAGGCGAAATGGCTTACCTGAACGCCGCAGTGTCGCCAGCACATCAAACTCCCAGGCGCTGAGCTTAAATTCTGCAAAGGTCGCGTCCAGCTGCGGTCGTAGCAGCGCTGTACAACGTCCGAGTCGGCCAATAATTGCCATTGGGCTGACATCCAGATCGGGTCTTTCCTGGTGCCATTGTTCTAATAGGATGTCGACAGCATCTGACTGAATTCTGCTCATTGATATTCTCCTTTTATCTTGATATCAAGATTATATATCTTATGATCATCTTCTTTATGATAAGATTATTTATCTTCAATTCAAGATAAATAATGAAAAAATTTTCCGTGAACGCTGTCGCATGGAGCGACATATTAATTACTGCACTCGCGCCGGTGATCTGGGGCAGTACGTACATCATCACTACGCAATTTTTACCACCGGATCGCCCATTTACCGCAGCGCTGATACGGGTGCTACCCGCCGGTATTTTGCTATTGCTGATGACGCGTCGTCTTCCGCAATTTTCTGAGTGGCCAAGATTACTGATATTGGCCGCACTGAATATAGGATTTTTCCAGGCTTTATTATTTGTTGCTGCATATCGCTTACCCGGTGGTTTAGCGGCTGTTGTCGGTGCCTTGCAACCATTGCTGATGATCGTGCTGGTATGGGTGTTTGATCAGCGCAAACCGGCGATAGCAGTGATTTTCGCCGCGATCACCGGCGTTCTCGGCATGGCTGCATTATTACTGGGGCCAGGCTCCGTTTGGGATCCGGTTGGCATTGCAGCTGCGCTGTCAGGTACGGCCTGTATGGCAGTGGGAACTTATTTATCGCGGCGCTGGAACATTGCTTTGCCAGTGCTGGCATTCACCGGATGGCAATTGCTTCTGGGTGGCTTAATCTTGCTGCCACTTGCCTGTGTGTTTGATCCGCCATTACCGGTACTGATGCCCGTGAATATCGCCGGGTATGCGTATCTGTGTGTAATTGGTGCTTTGTTGGCGTATGTTCTGTGGTTCCGCGGTGTTGCGCGCTTACCGGCAGTGGCCATATCTTCGCTGGGACTGTTTAGTCCTTTGACTGCAGTATTACTGGGGTGGATTTTTCTTGGACAAACAATACGCGGCTTATCGTTGGCCGGATTATTGATGGTGCTGTTCAGCATCCTTGCAGTGCAATGGCTGAGTAAGCCTGCAGCGCCGAAAAAAAAGGGATAGTCGTGTTTGCTCTGCGTTTGTTCTACTTTTCCCGCAATTAGTGTGATGGTGGATTTTCTGTAGAACAGCTTCATCAACAGCTTCCTCATGAACGGAAAGAACGCATTTCACCGCCACAGATGAAATGCGTTTGGCGTGTCATTTTTCTGCTTTGATACTGTTCAACAAATGTGCGCTGCTGACACCTTGTTGTTGCAGCAGTGATTCGAGCGCTGGCAGCAAAGGGCCCAGCGTTTCACTCAGCATATTGCGTACGGTATCGACGATCACCTGAGTGCTGCGCTCAATTTCTATATTCAGTGCAGCACCCACTTTTTTCTCTGCAAATACCGTCATGCGTAATGTTTCCGGGATCAGCCACACTTCAAACCAGGCTTCATCGCGGTTGACTTCAGCAATCGTCAGGCTGGCACCATTGATGGCGATATAGCCTTTCGCGAAGATATAACGTAACCAGACTGGCGGAACCGCGATACGGATCACATAGTTATTTTCCAGTTCACGGATCTGGGCGACGTGCGCTGTGAAATCAACGTGCCCGGATAAAGGATGTCCGCCGATTTCAGCACCGTCTTTGGCCGCACGTTCAACGTTGACACGGCTGTTTTCGGCATAACTGCCGAGAGTGGTGATTGCCAGACTTTGCTGCATCACATCGAAGTCTGCGGCACGCTCACCATGCAATTGCGTGACGGTCAGGCAAACACCATCAACAGCAACGCTGGCGCCGATTTCCAGTGCGTTTGCAAAGCCATCGGGAAACTCAATCTGAAATGTGCGCAAGCCCGGTTTATCGTTGATGCTTGCGATGCGGGCGATGCCTTGTACGATGCCTGTAAACATGATGATAACAATCGAAAGTAATAGGACTTACGCAAAACCGCCCCTGCAGCGTTGTGGCACCTGGCCGTACTAAAGTACTGTCTTCGGCGCCGCGCCTTGCAGGGACAATTTTGTGTAAGTCCTTAGTAAATAGAAAATTGGCGAGCAGCCGTGATTGTAAGGCGAATTGCAAGTACAGATGCAGCTACACGGATAGTCGCATATTTAATCCGCTAGCTAATCCATTAGTTAATCCACTGGTTCAAGTGCCGGTCAGAACTTGCATCTGTGTCGGGGATACCGTCGCTAGCGGCAATTCCACCATGAAACTGGTGCCAGCACCCAGTGTACTGACGCAACGGACGCAGCCATCTTGTGCTTCACTGAGTTTTTTAACGATAGATAAACCCAGCCCGCTGGAATGTTCGCCAGCCGTCGGTGTCGGCGACAATTTTGAAAACTTCGTGAACAAATGTTGCTGATCTTCACTGGACAAACCCGGCCCTTCATCGCGCACTTCGAACCGGCCCATGCCATTGTGCTGACTGATTGTGAGCCAGATTGTTTTTTCTGCTGTAGAAAATTTAATCGCGTTTGATAGCAGGTTATCAAAAATACGGATACAGGCATTCAGATCGGCGGTAACGAAAACACTGCTGTCAATATCCACAACGGTATGCAGATTTTTCGCTTTCAGAGCCGATTCGTATTGCTGAATGATGTCTCGTAACAATTGACCGAAATCGACGGTTTGTGCCGACAGATGAAAGTGCCCCGATTCCAGCGCATTCACATCCAGCAGATTGGTGACGATATGCATCATCCGCTGACCGCTGTTACTGATACGCTCAAGATACTGCTGCTGCTGTTCTTCGGAAATCTGATGGCGCATTTTACGCAGCAGATCGCTCATGCCGATAATGCTGGTCAGCGGGTTTTTGAGATCATGTGCCGCTATCCCGAGTATGTCGTCTTTCTCTTTATCCAGCAGTTTCATGCGTTGAACCGCATCATCGAGTTCTGCGGTTCGCAACTGCACTTTGGCTTCCAGCTCATATTCAGCCTGCTGCGAAATTTTCAGCAACTGCCGCTGAATATCGACGCTTTCTTTTTTAATCAGACTGATTCTGTAAGCCTGTGCTAATGCCAGCAAGATGGCTTCCATTGCAGAGCCGATCTGGAAACCGTAATCCGTGATCCAGCTGGATTCCAGAATACCGAGATTGCGTAAAGGCAGGAGAAAAATACTGACAACCCAGGAAACAGACGCAACACAAACGATATAGCCTGGTGGGTAGCCACGCAAACCTGCCAAAAAGCAGATTGGTAAGAAACAGATGACCTGAACCAAGCTGACTAATTGCACAAATTCTGCAATGGTCGCGTTGTATCCGGCCAGAATAAGGGCAATAAAAATCAGCACCATGACCTGCATGACTTTGAATGCCTTGTAAAAAAATGGCATCGTTTCTTTGAGCTGCAGAAAACTGGTGATAAATAACGATGAGACGAGAATAATTAATTGCGGTAACAGTGCCGGCATGATGTCGACCAGCCAAGGCCAGTCGGGGGCGATAAACATGCCTATGTGACCGTTGATACTCATACCGGCAGCCAAGGTTCCGAATGACAGCAGCAGGTAATAGAACATGGAAATATCGCGATAAGTGATCAGTAATATCGCGTTGTAGATAATCATGGCCAGCATCACGCCGTAATAAATACCCATCAGGCTGGCGATGTAGTCAGAGGTTTCTGTGAATTTATTCGGTGTCCACAATATTGCGCGGAAAAAAACAGAGCTGGTGCTTTGTATCCGTAAATACACCGTCGTTGTTTCTGTATCCTGCAGATAAAGTTTGAAAATAGGATAGTGGTGCCGGATTTGCTGCTGCGAGAAAGCAATGTGATCGCCCGCCCGTTGAATTTCCATACTGCCGTCTTTGCCACGACGATACATGCGGATATCGTCAAGCATGATGGGCATCATTTCCAGCAACCACATCTTATTACTGTCAGCGCTGCTTCTTTGTAAATCCAGACGTAGCCAGAATGCCGATTCGGAGTAACCTGCGCTCAGATTTTTTGACAACGGTTTGAATTGGCGCGCGATTTCCGGTGACAGAATATCCTGAATATCAAGCTTGCCAGTGGTGTCTTCAAATAATTGAAAATTATTATGCAGGGGTATTTTCTGTTCGCCTTTTTCGAGCAAAGTCACTGCCGCCTGCGCTGTTAATCCTTTGAGTAAAAAAGATAACAGCAACAAGGCGAAAATAAAAAATCGGCGATAGCGGGCTGTATGCATCTTTCTGGGCGGGTAAGTCGCTATACGGAAACGAAGCGAAAAATCAACGCGGAATGTAAAAAACTGTTAAACAGATGAAGCAGCCTAACAAGTTTCAATCCGCTTAGCAATCAGAAAGAACAATAAGATACTTTTCAGCTATTCCGGTTTGTCATGCTGCAATTCCGGAATCAGGTTGGAGTGCGTCATCGTGATCAGATTGTTTCTCAGCCATTGATGCGCGGGATTGCGGGCATCGCGTTCATGCCACAGCATATCGATATGCACCGCCGGTGTTTCAAACGGCAACTCTGTCCAGATCAGCGCGTCGGTCATACCGGTGGCTGAAATCAGGTGTCTTGGCAAGACCGTCAGCAAGTCAGAATTCGCAACCACGCGGCCTGCTGTAAAAAACTGATTAATGGTCAGCAATATGCGTCGTTCACGCCCCATTTTGCTTAAAGTTTCATCAATCAGCCCATGTGCCCGCCCTGAGAAACTTACCAGTAAGTGATTGGCACCGCAATAATCATCGACCGTCAGGGTTTTTCCCGCCAGTGGATGATTCTGCCGCATCACGCAGACATAGTGACCCGAATACAGCCGTTCATGGCGGATGGCGCTGTTACCAGCAGTCTGGCTTCCGGAAAGCTGGGCGACAACACCGGGGAAAAAACCGACCGCAATATCAATATCGCCATGCAGCAGCATCGGGCGGGGTTCGCGCGTAGTCAGCGGCATCATGCGTACATTAATACCGGGCGCATCATTCTGTATTGAGCGCACCAGCGTTGGCATCCACAGTGCTGCAGTCGCATCTGCCATCGCCATGCGAAACGTCAGCTGCGCTTGCGAGACATCAAAGGCGCCGGGCGCAATGGCGGATTCCAGGCTGGATAAGGCCTGCCGTATGGTGGGCCACAATGCCTCAGCGCGCGGGGTCGGCTTCACACCATACGCAGTGCGTATCAATAATTCATCGTTCAGCGAATGGCGCAGGCGTTTCAATGCATTTGACACGGCGGGCTGGGTCATTGCGAGTTTATCCGCTGCGCGGGTCAGGTTTTGCTCAATCATTACCGCATCAAACACCCGCAATAAATTCAGATCCAGTGTCAAAAAGTTCATGTTGTTTGCCTCCGTTAATATCGTTATCTGCAATTATTCACAAACAATATATTGATTATAGGAAATCGAAATTAGAATTATATGTTGCGATGCAATATGATCTGATTATTCCCAAATGTAAATAAAAGTAGAGATCATCATGACTTTCCTCAATATCGCTTTCCCTGCCACCAGCGCACTCCCTGTTGCCGAAGTTGCCATCAGCGCTTTGGTTGCTGCTGCCCGTCCTTTGATCGGCCTGAGCATTCTGACCACAATGTTATTGGTCTTTAAGCCATTGATTACAGGCATGTTGCGCGCATTGAAGCTCGCTGTATTCCCAAACAAAACACGCGAAGAAAAATCTGCCATGCGCAATTTGCGCAGCATGCTGGCGGTTCGCAATATCGCCAACGAGCTCGACAGCACTTCGCCAAACATGGCCGCTGAGCTGCGCGCACTTGCGGCTCGCGGTTAATCAACAATTTTGCAATGCAACATAGCCCAGTGTACAGCGAGTTAACCATGTCTGCCTATACCCCAGCTTACCAGCGTACAACACCGCGTGAAGTCGCTGGTTCCAGAAGTCTGGCATCCATGCTGCCAAGTCTGCTGATGACAGGTTTGCTGACTTTGATCGTCACCGCCGTTTTGCGTCTGTTGTGGGTTGGTCTGACCAGCGACTTTTTCGCATCGTGGATGGAAGCATGGCTGACAACCTGGCCTATCGCTTTTCCACTGGCTTACATGGCCTTGCCTGTGATTCAGAAAATCTCACGCAGCCTGAGCAAACCAGCGGTGTTGAAACGTCGCACACAGGGCATCAGTATTGCAGCGATACAGCAAGTGTCTGATGAAGTCACCGTGCAGAATGGCTTAACAGTCAAAGCACCACAACTGCCGAAAATTGTACGTTAATCGCACGTTGACCAAACCGATTTTGTCTGAAAAAAGCCGCTATTCGTAGCGGCTTTTTTTACGTGCTTCGCTGCCATCGACTTCAGCGTTAGTGTCAGTGTTAGCGTCAACTATATTCGCTACGCTGCGCTGGTCAGATCAGAACCGATAAACACTGCTCACAGCCTGATTTGCATCGATATAAAAAAAGCGCGACAACGTCGCGCTTTTATAACAAGCTGATTATTACACTGAGAAACTTACATGCTCAGGCGGTTTTTCAAGGCCACGCGGGTAGCTTCCAGTTCTGCTGGCAAACGGTAGGCCAGTTTTTCAAACAACTCGGTATGTAAGACCAGCTCTTCTTCCCAGGCTGCAACGTCTATCGATGTGATCGTGTGGAATTGTTCTTCAGTGAATTCCAGACCATCCCAGCTCAGATCATCAAACGTTGGCGTCACACCAAACACGTTTTCGATGCCGTTCGCTTTGCCTTCGATACGTTCCAGCATCCATTTCAGCACGCGCATATTGTCGCCGAAACCTGGCCAGACGAACTTGCCGTTTTCATCCGTACGGAACCAGTTCACGCAGTAAATCGAAGGCAAAGTCGCGCCGATCGCGTCGATTTTCTTACCCATATCCAGCCAGTGCTGGAAATAGTCGCTCATGTTGTAACCCATGAATGGCAACATCGCGAACGGATCACGACGTACCACGCCTTGCTGACCAGCCGCTGCCGCAGTGGTTTCAGAGCCCATGGTGGCCGCCATGTAAACACCTTCGATCCAGTTACGCGCTTCCGTTACCAGCGGTACTGTCGTTGAACGACGGCCACCAAAGATGAACGCAGAAATCGGCACACCAGCAGGATCATCCCATGCGGCATCGATCACAGGGTTTTGTGTTGCAGCGACGGTGAAGCGCGCATTTGGATGGGCTGCTTTACGGCCAGTTTCTTTGCCGATGGCTGGCGTCCAGTCTTTACCTTGCCAGTCGATCAGATGCGCTGGCGCTTCTTTCGTCATGCCTTCCCACCAGACATCGCCGTCGTCAGTCAGTGCGACGTTAGTGAAAATCGTGTTGGCTGTCAGCGATGCCATGCAATTTGAATTCGTTGCCGTGTTGGTGCCCGGTGCCACGCCGAAATAACCTGCTTCCGGGTTGATCGCATACAAGCGGCCATCTTTACCTGGCTTGATCCACGCAATATCGTCGCCGATCGTCGTCACTTTCCAGCCTTTGATTGCTGGAATCAGCATCGCAAAGTTGGTTTTGCCGCAAGCCGATGGGAACGCCGCTGCAACGTAATGTTTTTTACCTTCCGGTGATTCCACGCCCAGAATCAGCATGTGTTCTGCCAGCCAGCCCTGATCACGACCCATCGTGGACGCGATACGCAGCGCAAAGCATTTTTTACCCAGCAGCGCATTGCCACCGTAACCAGAACCAAACGACCAGATTTCGCGGCTTTCAGGGTAATGCACGATGTATTTAGTCGCATTGCATGGCCATGCCACGTCTTGCTGACCAGCGGCCAGCGGTGCACCGACCGTATGCACGCAAGGAACGAAATCACCATCGCTACCCAGCACGTCATACACCGCTTTGCCCATACGCGTCATGATGCGCATGTTCACCGCCACATATGGCGAATCAGACAATTCAACGCCGATATGCGCAATCGGTGAACCCAGCGGGCCCATAGAGAAAGGCACCACATACATCGTGCGGCCTTTCATGCAGCCATCAAACAGCGGGTTCAGCGTCGCGCGCATTTCTGCCGGTGCCATCCAGTTATTGGTCGGGCCTGCGTCTTCTTTTTTCTCAGAACAGATGAAAGTGCGGTCTTCGACGCGCGCCACATCGGTAGGATCAGAACACGCCAGATAACTGTTCGGGCGTTTTGCTTCATTCAGCTTTTTCATGGTGCCGGAAGCGACCATTTGTGCGCACAGGCGATCATATTCTTCCTGTGAACCATCGCACCAGACGATATTGTCTGGCTTCGTCAGCGCAGCAATATCAGCGATCCAGCTGATCAGCTTAGGATGTTTGACATAAGCGGGCGCATTAATTGTTGCGCCGGTTGCCGCGATGTCGTTGGCGGTTGTTTGACTCATACTGACTCCAATAAGATTGCAATAAAAAAACCGGGGTAGCAGCGCGGCAGGGTCGTCATTAGAAAGTCAGGCGATGCGAGCATGAATGGGGAATTTCCCAGCTCCAGCAAGGCGAACACGATGGCGGCGGTTCTGTCGGATAATAGGCCACCGGGACGATGATCCCGATACCAGCTTGCGTCGGCGCGGTAGGCGGACGGAAGAATCAAAAAGCTACGTAACCGGATATTCTACACGGACGCGCCCATTTGGGTGCAGATCACATCAGATTTATTATCACAGTAGTACTGTTTTTGAAAGTGAAACTGTTTCAGCAGTTTCACCGCATAAGGAAAAAAAATCATGAAGATTGCCATCCTCGATGATTACCAGGATGTCGTGCGGCATTGCCAGTGCTTTGCCATGCTCAAAGACCATGACGTCAAAGTATTCAACAGCAGCGCTGTCGGCATTGGCCAACTGGCGATACGCCTCGCCCCGTTTGATGCCCTCGTGCTGATCCGCGAGCGCACCCGCTTTCCGCGCGCCCTGCTGCAACGTCTGCCGAATTTAAAACTCATCTCACAAACCGGCAAAGTCGCCGGACACATCGACCTCGCCGCCGCCAGAGAAAAAAACATCGCCATTGCCGAAGGTGTCGGCGACGCTACCGCCCCCGCCGAGCTGACCTGGGCGCTGATCATGGCCGCCTCGCGCCGCCTCACCAATTACGCGTCTTTACTGCAACAGGGAACCTGGCAGGCATCCTCCGTCCAGCCCGCACAGAATCGCCTCGGCAGAGTCTTACATCAACGCCGCCTCGGCATCTGGGGTTACGGCAAAATCGGCAAACGCATCGCCAGTTACGCCACCGCGTTTGGCATGCACGTTACCATCTGGGGCAGTGAAAGCAGCCGCGCACAAGCGATGCAAGACGGCTATCGGGCCGCCGCTTCGCGCGAGGCATTTTTTGCAGAAAGTGATATTGTCACCCTGCACCTGCGTCTGAACGACGCCACGCGCGGCATCGTGCAGGCAGACGACCTGGCCCGCATGAAACCCGATGCTCTGTTCGTCAACACCAGCCGCGCCGAATTGCTGGCACCAGACGCCCTCGTCCACGCACTCGATGCTGGCCGCCCCGGCTTTGCCGCCATCGACGTCTTTGAAACCGAACCCATACCGCAAAACCACCCGCTGTTGCACCGTGAAAACGTCCTCGTGACACCGCACATCGGCTACGTGGAGCAAGACAGCTACGAACTCTATTTCGCCGCCGCTTTCCAAAACATCCTGAATTTCGCCGCCGGAACACCGACGAATTTGTTGCAGGGGTGAAGGAGGGCTGTGGGTAAGGTTGGATATGTCCACAATCAGCGGCTGTGTGCGAAGTGGTGACGATGTGAATGGTCGTAGATCTGACTCAATAAACAGAGGTTTGACGATGCTGGTGAATCGATGTTTTTGTCTATCTGGTTATGCTCTATCTTTAATCGGTATAACTATGCACAGTCAGGCAAGGTAAGAAGAACGTGGTTCGATAAATTTTAGTTAATTTTTTAATACTGAGTTAATATGTAATTTTGTAAACTCAAATCACGTTAGGCCTGCCTGTTGTCTTAGGATATTTTGCATAACTAGTATGGAGATTGATGTGAAGAATTTTAAAATATGCACTGTCATTTTTGTGGTCGCGCTTTCCGCGTGTGCTACCGTTCCCCCAGAGTCCGTGAGCTTAAGTAGCGAAATCGGGAATGGAATCAAAAAGCAAAGTGACGCTCAAATAAATTTAATTAATCTATATTTTGAAGCCAAGCGCAAAGAGCTAGATGCCGCTTTACAGAAAGCGCTTACCAAATATTTTTCTACCATCACTCCCGGAGGGAGCGTTACGCTTACAGCCAGTCAACTAGCAGATATATCGAGTGACGTTATTGCACTGAATGGCAAAAATGATGCTGCAAAAGAGGCCCTTGAAAAAGTGAGAGTTGGGCTGGTCTCAAAGATCGAAGATAACTATCTAGTTCTTAATCAAGCAAATACAACAATTACCGGTTTACTTCAATCTGCTGTTTCCGTAAAAGATTCCACAAACAAAAGCATTCAATTGGTATCGTCCGCTACTGGTGGAAAAATACAGCTTGATAAGGTCTTTTCTGAAATTGATTCATTTGTTCAAAAAGGCGGCGTAGACGCGGGTAAGGCAATTGATCTCAATAATAAAATTCAGAATTTCATTAACAACTGAGTGAGCAACTTAGGAGATAAACATGGATAACGTCGAATGGGCAGCACTTCGGGCTAAGGCCAATCAACTTGCAAATGATCAATTTGCCTCGGAAGCTTCGGACATCGCTCGACTGACTAGGCAACAGGTCTCAGACATAATTGCTGAAGCGGCTGTTGGCAAAGAGACGTTAGCTAGCTTAATGGTTTTAGTTAGTGATGTGACCAAAACCAATCAGCAGAAAGCACAAGCCATAAAAAACATAAACGGCTTCGCAGAAATAGCGGCCTCGTTGATCGCAAAACTGGCCTAACAAAGCATTCCAGCTGACCGCTTTGTTTACACTTCGCTACGGCAGGCTGGAGGCTGAGTTTCTGCGTTAGGCAGAATCAACCCCACCTTTATCGTTACACCTACATATATCAGAGGTATTCGATGAGAACACTACTTTCCTTATCACTTGTATTTGCTGCACTTTTGATTGCTCTAAAAGTCGGCCTATCCTTGATGGGCATTGATGCAATGCAGGCGAACTCCGGTCTTAAGCAGGCGCAAGAAGTCGTTGACTCGATTTCAACTGGTGCTTGGCAATTTGGTCAACCGTTACTCCAGCTTGTTGTCGTCCTTGCACTTGGTGAATGGTTTGTTTCTCGACTAGGGCTCAAGGTATCAACTATTGCCTTGGGTTCAATAAATATTCAGACCTTTATTGCAATCGCCATCGTATTTAGCTTCTGTCTGGCTGCGCTCGGAAATCTGCCAGGGCTCTCGTACCTCAAGGATGTAGTCCTCATCGTGATTGGCTTCTACTTCGGCACAAGATCTAAGCAAGATTCGGGTACCGATGTAGTGGAAAGGGGTGACACGGGCAAGGAAAAGTCTGACGCCTAACCAGTCGTTCACCTAGAAATGCTCCGGCGTAGCTGCGCCGGTCGTCATTTTATTTTGGTTGGCTACACTACTCTGTCGCATGTCGGTAAACTCAAACGTTTCCACAAAACCCCCGCGAGCGTCAGCAAACAAGCTGACAGGTGATTGGGACCGGTTTATCTTCAAGGCCAATCTGCTTCTCGTCCTGATTTTTCCTTCTCCGCGCAATAATCGCCTTAGCTTCATTCGCGTGATGTGTTGGTGCTTACGTCGGTGTCAGGCAATCTGAGGCACCTCCCACACCCTCAAAACGCCAAAAATATACTCCCCCGGGTATCTCCACAAGCCCAATGTTGACGCCGGGATAAAGGGTATTTTGTGAAAAACTGGGGGGAGTATGCAGAATGTGGGTTGTTGGTGGGCGTTTGGCGCGACGACTTTTTAACGTGGTGCTTCAACTGCATCGGCATCAGGCATCCGTCATGGTCACAAGCTGCTGAGGCGTTTTAAGCAGGAGCAACAAATTGTCTTTTTGAACAATCCTGATTAAGCTTCACCTTCGTTAATTTCAATTAACTTTAGGGGCGATGATGGGCGCGTGGGGGACGGGGCTTTATTCGGACGACACAAGCTGTGATGTGCGCGATGAATACGTCACGCATTTGTCGCAGGGGTGTGCAAGCGAAGAGGCTGAACAAAAAATTCTTGATGGTTACGGCCAGCTTTTGGCGCAGCCAGAAATTGCCTGCTGTGTTTATTTTGCTTTGGCAGACACCGCCTGGAAATATGGTCGTTTGTCGGCATCGCTCAAGGCGAAAGCGCTGCCCTTACTGCAATCAGGTGGTGATGTCTTTGTGTGGCAACGTGATGCGCCGGCAAACGTTGCCGCACGAATCAAGGTTCTGAAAGCACTGGAGGCACGCTTGAATCGCGTTCAACCTCCGGAATTACCTGTTAAATTCGCGCCGCCGAAACCGCAAAAAGTGCGTACCACGGCACCGATCGGTTCGGTTTTTTCCTTAGCTTTGCCGAGCGGTAATGCGGCACTACTTATTCTGGTTGGCTACAAAGAATTGACGGAGAGTATTGATCCTGTTTTTTCAGCGTTGTCCTGGCGAGCTGCGTCAATTGAAGCTGTGCCTCAGCACATCACCACCACCGATCCGACCTTGCCCTTCAATGCATTTCGCAAACAGTGCGCGCATGTTGCGATTCTGCCGGGAGATCAACGAAGGAATATTCTGTTCAGGCTGGAACAAACCAGTATCCGGGTTGAGCCTCTGCTGCCGTACAACCCGGAAAGCATCGTATGGTTAGCCATCGGCAGAATCGCCAGAGAAATCGATGCTTTTTATGATAGCCATAACCACGCAGCTTCACTGGCACGCTGACGCTTGATTCAGACACTGATCAGCGAAGCAGACAGAAAAGCAATCGATCGGCTATCACGGCACCCAGGCCGTCGCTGGCTGGCCGCAATGAATCGAAGAGCCGCCGTTGCGGCACAGATCTGATTGCTGGCGCAGAGCAACAACGCATTCGCTATGGCGAAGAGGACGAAGACAGGCGCGCCAATGAGAACCCGTGCCATGACCGCGCCGTTATCAAAGGCCAATACCACGTAATTGGATGCACCTGTGCATAAGGACGATGTTTTCCCGTGGTTATTTGAGGCTGCGACAAACGCAAGCGCGATGCAGGCAGATTCCTGTCGTTAAACTGTATTTACGCCCAGCAGAACAAAGCAGAATCAGTATTCACGAGCGTTTTAAGGCGATAGAAACTAAATTGTTATATATGCATCATTGTGTTAATGTTGATTTTTACGCTTTAAAACAAGTTAGGCAAATGCAAATTCACCTATAAATAATAAGGAAAAATAGTGCCCACACTTAATTTACATCACTATAAAAATCAAAACCAACCTTATGTCGCAAAGATTATTTCTGATGGTAAAGGGAAAACCACTCAGTCTTTTTTACCAAAAGTTCTGGTTAAAAAGTCAGCAGACGGAACCTATGGAGATTATCAGTCAACAGTAAACGAAGAAGGTTTTTATCGTATTGGAAACACTAAGCCAGAAGACGGTGGCTATCGTTTGTTTTTTACTACCTCCACGGGCAATAAATTCCCATTTATCAAAGACAACGCTCAAATCGAAGACATTAAATCAAGAATCGCTCGTGGTGAAACCATCCCTCTAATTGTTGCGGCCTTGGGGCTTTAAATGCCTAACCCGTCATTCAAGCGGAACGCCTAACGACGCCCCTTATTAATTCAAACGTTAGGCACTTACCTTCAGGAAAACCCTCATGGAACTTACGAAGAAAGATCGGCTAATTCTCATCAATCAGTTCCTCATCCTTGAGAAGCTATACCCTGATGACGCCGATTACTACGAGAAGCACCGAATCGCTCTTCAGCAAGGGTACAAACTTCACTATCCTTGGATTGTTGAAAATCTCTGGGAAGAACTTGACGAATCCGAGTGCCGACGAGTACTGGATACATTGGAGATGTACCGAGCAATCAAATACTCATATGAACGACTGAAAGACAAAGACGGCATAGGAGAACACCAAGTTGAATTTCCCGGCTACGACGGAAACAACGAATCCCATCATCTTTCATATGCTCGATATTTCATCGTTGATCTCGATAGGTACGACGAGCTTCGCAAAGACGTCGAATATCCTGACTTCAATAGTCACTGCCCAATGCTGGACAAATACGACCGAATGCTTACTAAATGGTTGGAATTTGGAAAGTCATATGATCTCGCGGCTGAAAATATCAAGCACCTCCTGGAGGCATGATGGACGCGCCTACTTTTTGGGGGTTAGTCATTACTGTAATTGGAACAGGTGCATCGATATGGGGGGCTGCAATCTCTTTGAAGCAAGCTAAAGCTGCTAAAACTTCTGCTGATGAGGCTAGCCGTGTTCAAGGGCAACTCATTAATCAGCGAAAAACCTCAGAGTTGGCCGAACTCAAGGTTCACTGTGAAAAGGCCATCAAGTGCATGGAGAAGTATGGCCCGAGCTCCGCCTCAACGAGCGTAAGAGGTGTTCGTTCAAAGTCAGATGCTGACGAAGTTCAAAACCTGATCCTTGAGGCAAACAAAAGTAAAGGGGTATTTCTGAAGGGGGAAGTTGATGTCTTCGTATTAAAAGTTACCCCGCTGCTTGAGAAATTTGTTGATCCTTTACAGGCTGACAATATCAAATTGAACGGGCAGACCATCCTTATGGAAGTATCGAGTTTTCTTTCTGTAGTGAAGGCAAGCCTCGACTCCAAACGAGAGCATGTTGAAACGCGAGCCTAACCCATCCACCAGCCCTAACGTCAGGTTTCTTAATGGAATACGTACTTGAAGATGGAGAAAAACTAAACCGAGAATATCCAGACACGTTCTGGATACCGCCGCGAGATGAGCGTGACAATCTACTCCCCGGTGAATTAGTAAAACTAATATTTCGCATCTCGCTCATTGATGGTCAGCACGTCGAGCGAATGTGGGTAATTGTCAATGAACGTCTCACAGATGGATATGTTGGAGAGCTGAATAATGATCCCTATTGCACCACTGAGCTTCGTTGCGGTGCACGCGTAGAATTTCGGCCAGAGCACGTTATTCAAATATATGAAGAGCTACCCAAAGCCTGATACGGCATCTCAGCGAACCTCCGCAAACGGAGGCCGCTGAATTTTGACGTTACTCCCAAATTCCCTGGCCTACTTCAACAATCATCGCGTCCACCCTCGTTAATCGAATTCAGCGCGCCCCACACCTTCAAAACGTAAAAATATACTCCCAGGGGTATGTTTACAAGCCCAATGTTTACGCCGGGATAAAGGGTGTTTTGTAAAAAACAGGGGGGAGTATGTAGAAATCGGCTTGTTCATCCACAATGTGATGATGATTTTTTACATACAATAGAGCTGTATATAAATACAGTATAATTGTTTGCCATAAGCTTCTATATCGCTATGAAGGCATTGGAAGAAAAGTGTCTTTTTTTAATACCCCTGAATAAGCTTCACTTTTGTTACATTCAATCAACGTTCTAGCTGACCAATTTCAATTTTGCCATGAATACACTGTCTGAAAACAAACAAATCGTTGCACGTTTCAATCGCGAAGTCATAGAACAAGGCAATATGCAGACCTTTGATGCGCTGGTGGCTGCCAGCTTCATCAACCACACTGCGCCACCCGGCACACCCAACGGGCGCGAAGGCTTCGCTGCATTTTTTACAAACGTCCTGCGGCCAGCCCTGCCCGATCTGACGGTCGAATTACACGATCAGATCGCCGAAGGCGACAAAGTTGTTACCCGCAAGACGATTTCCGGCACGCACCAGGGCATGTTTCTCGGGGTTCCGGCGACCGGGCGCCGCATCCGCATCAACGTGACCGACATCGTTCGCATCAGTAACGGCCAGTACGCCGAGCACTGGGGCAACGCTGATCTGCACGGCGCATTAGCGCAAATGAAGTAATGGCAGCACTGTGCGCGCGCCCGGTTATCCACTGCGCGTGCGCCACACACGGGGCGCAGCGATGCGCCCGACACCCTCTGAAATTTACCCTCCGGAGCAACCATGACGCAATCCATCGTCCGCCTGAACCCACCGACCTTGCCAAACGCCGGCGATATGGGCTATTCACAAATATCCATCGTTACGCCGGGGCGCATGGCGTACATATCCGGCCAGGTCGCGTGGCGGGCAGATGGTCAGCCGGTGCCAGCCGGGCTGGCCGAGCAAATGCAGCTCGTCGCGCTGAATGCCAAAGCCGCACTGGATGCCGTCGGCGCCACACCACACGATGTGGTGCTGGCACGTGTTTATCTGGTCAACCTGACGCCAGAACGCATGGAAGAACTGATGCCACCGTTTCTGGCCACCTTTGAAGGTGCGCAACCCTGTGTGACCGGCATCGGTGTGGCAGCGCTGGCAGCACCGGATCTGCAGGTGGAACTGGAACTGGTTGTCCGCCTGCCTGATTAACAGCCGCAGCCCGTTCTGAAACAAACCCGAGCAATCATTCCAGCGGATCACTAAATAGCTACTTTTTGCCATCCGCTGAATTTGCAGCTCAGGCTTCATGCCAAATGCGACGCGGTAAAAACATCAAGATCACAAATGTTTTTTGAGTGAAGGAGTGAAAGATGAATCCGGTGATCCACTTTGAAATGCCATATCAGGACGCGACCCGCGCGGCGGAGTTTTACAGCACCGCCTTTGGCTGGCAGACACAGGCGCTCGGCCCCGCGATGAGCAATTACGTGGTCGTCAACACCTGCGACACCGCCGATGGACGACCTACGCAGCCCGGCACCATCAACGGCGGCTTTTTCGAGCAAACACCGGACAGCCCGGCACAACAGCCATCGGTCGTCATCGCGGTCGACAATATGCAAGCCGCCATCGCCAAAGTCATCAGCGCCGACTGCAGCATCCTCGGCGAACCCATGCACATCCCCGGCGTCGGCAGCTACGTCTCCTTCCTCGACACCGAAGGCAACCGCATCGCCATGCTGCAGGCGCTGCGACCTGCCTGACGCCGACACTGCAAAGCACCGAAATATACTCCCCCGGGTATCTCTGCGAGCCCAGTGTTGATGCTGAGAAGAAGGGGGTTTTGTTAAAAACTGGGGGGAGTATGCGGAATATGGGTGTGTTTACCGCAGTCGAGCATAAATTTTGAGAATGTACAGGCAAGCTTTATTTTTGCAAATTCAGTTACCTTAGCCAGACAGGAAATGTTCATGCGTATTTTAAAAATCACGGCACTGCTTGCTGCTGCTTTTGTCACCACCGCGTTGACTGCTGCTCAGTCTGAAATTACTATTCCGCGCAGTGTTGCGGGCGATAAGGGGAAATACTTTCTTCTTGAATCGAAAAAATTTGGAAACATTGTGCGTGCGTTGCATAAGCGAGTCGGCATCGACAGCGTTGGCTACACGTTAACAGAAACAAATTGCACCACCATGCAAATGCGCGAGTTGGGTTACAGCGAACAATCACCATCCAGCATCAAAGAAAAACCGACAACGTGGTTTGAGCTGCAACCCGGCTCAAGCAAGAGCGATCTGGCAAATTTTGTCTGTAGGTAGAGAGTTGCAGAGATATTGCGCTGGAAGGGCGCTATGGTCTTGCCCTTTCCACTTACATCAGGCATTCGACATTTTGCAAGGTATCTGTTTTATCCAGACGCTGTACTTTAAACGGGAGCAACAATGGAAGAAAAGACGTTCTTTGAACACGACGGAGTGAAAGTCTCCAGCGCAAGGTTTGTTGTCGATGGCCAGACGTTTGCTATGAGTAATATCACTTCGGTCAATCCAGTCACTCAGGTTCCAAACCGGGTTGGAGGTATCCTTTTTCTTTTGCTCGGTCTTGCCACTATTAGCCAGAATGCGTTCTTCGGTATCCCGCTCGTAGCAATTTCGATCTATTACTTGTCTAAGCAAAAGACGATGTTTCACATCATGCTTCGCACTTCAGGCGGAGAAACGAAAGCACTGACAACCTATCAGAAAGAATATCTGGATCAAGTTGTTTCCGCTCTCAATGAAGCTATCGTCTACAGAGGTTAGCATGCCAAAGTGAAATCTGGCGGTAGTTATCTGAGGTCGAACGTTATCCTTTAATAATCCTCTTTAAGAAGAATTTCAGCGTTATAGAGCGAACCAAACGGTTGGATATACGTTGCTTGCTTGATGCAAACAAGTCCGTGGTGTTACGCACATTTTGCTCAAAGCAGCTGCACAGAAGCAGTTATCGGTTATTGGGCTTTAAAACAATTTGAGCTTTCTTGATTACTTAAAGGTAGCTATGAATATCAAAGATATTTGGTTGAATTACTCGGAGCGGATCGCAGAAATCGAGCTGTTTCAACGCGCAGTAAAGAGTGCTTCTAGTGCGGAACTAAAGGCTCTACTCCAATACGCAGAAAATGAAGGGGCATATCCTGAACTAAAAGGCGTGCGTTTATCGTCACATAATATGACCTTTCGCGATGCCCGTTCTGGTCAGGTCAGTTCATATCATTACAGAACAATGTCCGCAGATGATCGAGAGAGTGAGGCCCTATTTAGAAAAAATAGGCAGTATCAATGGCTGCTCGCCGAAGCTTATGAAGAATTTGAAGACTATCTGTTTAAGGTTTATGCCTACTGCGGCCTCAATGATGCCAACTTCTGGCCACTATGTGACTACGGGAATATAAAACTCTCCGAGCGAGATAAATTAGATTTCAATTGGCACTTGCAGCAGGCAAATAAAAAGAAAGGCGCCCCAAAGAGCATCTTAGAGACTTTTCGAAAATCATTTCCACAGCTTCAGTATATTGAATCGAAAAATTATTTTGACGTAAATTTAGAGTTTGCAATTGTTTTAATTGAAAAGCTGAGACACTTAATAGTTCATAACTGTGGCAGAACCATAAGTATCGAAGATTTTACCGACTTAGTAGCTAAAGAAGCGGGTGTCTTCAACAACGGGAAAATCCTCATCGGACACAAACAGTTAGTAGAGCAATTCTTCGGCAAAGATAAGTACAGAAATCTTATCGCATTGCTTGAAATCCCTATAAATTCAGATCCATCTTTTCGAACTTACGTGTGCCGCTTTGGAATGTTGATAGAGTTTCTTATGTCTTATAGCCATCTTTTATATGAAATGGTTAATATTTATATTAAACCAACGAAGGCATAAACTTTTAGTCATACGTGACGACTCAAAGCTGTATTTTGGCTTCTCTCCGTGCTTACGTCATTCGGCCGCACGTTAATTCACACAACATACCCCGCTAGCTCCTACGCCTGATACGCAATTAGGGGTAGGTGCATCCTTATCACGCACCGATCATCTTGCCAGATGGGTTTAATGCGCCTGTGCGTAAATCCGGCGTTATGCACAGGCGCATTGCAACGAAACAAACTCAGGCAGGCGTGGAGAGTTTCAGGCCAATGATGCCGCAGACGATCAGGGCGAGGCTGAATAGGCGTGCCGGGTTTGCGGGTTCGCCGAACAGGATGATGCCAAAAATCGTGGTGCCGACGGCGCCGACGCCGACCCAGATTGCGTAGGCGGTGCCGACTGGCAGGCCTTTCATGGCAATGCCGAGTAAGCCCACGCTCACTGCCATTGCCGCCAGCGTGATGACGCTCGGCCAGAAGCGTGAAAATCCTTCAGTGTATTTGAGGCCGATGGCCCAGACGATTTCAAACAAGCCTGCGGCGATGAGGATGAGCCAGTTCATATTGTGTTCCTTGTGCGGTGGCAGGGTCGTCCCTGCAAAAAATAGAAACCGCAGAGGTCGTCCTCTGGCGGGGATGCTGCTGAATTTGGCGTTTCCGGCACTTGCGGGCGGCTGCTTTTTTCTGCGTGCTGGCCTGACGTGTTGGTGAGGCAGTAAATAAAGCAAGAAACTAAAGCAAGAAACAGCACCGAAAAATACTCCCCCGGGTATATTTTAAAGCCCAGCATTGACGCTGAGATTAAGGGTGTTTTACTAAAAACAGGGGGGAGTATATCTACAACGCTGTTTAAATATCGATGGGCAGGCTCCAGCCGGACGGTATCACATCATGGCGCACGATGGCGCGTTGCTGGTGGCGGCGCGCGAGGCTGTCGGGGCTCCAGGTGCGTTCCCAGCCGGGCGGATACGGTAATTGCCGTTCCAGCGCGGGCTGGCGCTGGCGCACACCGATCACCGGCAGATACAGCGGCAGTGGGTTATCGGCGGTGTCGGCACCGAGACTGTAGGCGTAGTCCGGCAACAGCGCATCGCAGACGCTGGCAAACCAGGCGCTGTGATCTTCGTCGCGGCCTAATGCCTGCGCCAGTCCGGCGGGGTCGAACTGGGCCAGCGCCTGAATTAGTTCAGCGCTGCTGGCACCGGGCGCATCGCCCCAGCCCATCACTGGATTAAAAATATAGTCAGCGCCGGAACCATACCAGCCTTCGCGGCAGGGGCGTTGCATCCAGTTGCGGGTGCCTGTGAATAACTGCCAGCGCCAGTGCAGACCAGAGGCTTTCGGCCAGATATACAGATACAGTTTTTGATAACCGGCGGCGTGCAATTCGCGCACCATCGCCATCAGGCGCGCTTGCGGCATGCGTTCCGGCGGATCGCGCCGAAACAGGATCGCGCTGCCATCGGCATGCTGAATGTCGTCTGTGGATAAGTTCAGATCAAGCGTGCGCTTTTCATCGCCAAAACGGGCGGCGACCCAGCCGGTCAGCAGATTCACCGTGGTCAGCACGCCGTAGCCGCGATGACGGTGAAAAATAACAGTGCCGGGGGCGATCGTTTTCATGATGGTGCGTGGGACAGAAAAAACAGGTCAGCGATGATGAGGCGCAAGTGTAGCAGCTTTCAGCGCGCAGCCTGGCGCGTTACAATGGCTGTCTCTGACACTACCATTTTCCGGCACACCATGAGCTTGCGTATCCTCGCCACCGGCGGCACTTTTGATAAACATTATGACGAAATCGCGGGCAAGCTGAGTTTTGCCGACAGCCATTTGCCGGAAGTGATACGCCGCGCGCGGCTGACGGTACCAGTCGAGCTGGACATCTGCATGCTGATGGATTCATTGGATATGGATGACAGCCACCGCCAGACGATATTAGCGGCTTGCCAGGCGTCGCCCGAAAAAGCGATCGTGATTATTCACGGCACCGACACCATGCGCGAAACCGCCGAAGTACTGGGCGCGGCGAATCTGGGAAAAACTATCGTGTTTACCGGCGCGATGATTCCGTATGAAATTGCGAATTCCGACGCTTTGTTTAATCTGGGGTTTGCCTGTGCCGCCGCGCAGTTGCTGCCGCCCGGCGTGCATGTGGCGATGAACGGCAAAGTGTTTCCATGGAACGATGTGCAAAAAAACCGCACAGCGGGTGTGTTTGTGAATAAATGAGGATGACATCATGAGATGGCTGCTGGCAGCGGTATTGCTGAGTTTGTCGACGCTGGCGTCGGCCGCAGATGTGCGTTTTGATGCGTTTTATTTCTTTCAGTCTGAAAGTGTGCTGCAGCAAAAAGGTATCAATGTCGATAGCCTTGGCCGTTACACGCGGGCGTTGCAGTCACAGATTTACAAGGCATTTAAGAAAACAAAAGTCGCACCCAGCAGCGGTTATGTCGTGATCGCGATCCGCTCCGATGGTGCGACCTATTCATGGCTGGATATGACGCCAACGGTGCACGAATATTTTGATAATCAGATTTACGATATCGTGCAGAAACTGCCGCCACCAGAGGTGAAATCCGGCATCTTTGTGTTTGCAATGAAGATGGCGATTGATACGCCAGTCTTCACCAGAAAAGCCGTACCGGAACCGGCAGACTGGCCAGCCGCCAGAAAGAAAATCAGTAACCCGGATAACATCGAAGAACTGGTGATGTCGCTGTGGCCGGATTAAAAATCAGCAGTGGCGGGCATCATGTTCGTCATTGCAAAAAAAGCGGCGTGATTTCTGCATAAGGAAATCACGCCGCTTTTTTGTATCGTTTGTTGTTGGCTTGCTGCAGTAAATGCGGTAGCGAATGATTACGCCAGCAATGCTTCCAGCGCTTCAACCAGCAATTGCGATTCGGCATCGGTGCCAATCGAAATCCGCAGGAATTGTTCTATGCGCGGCAGCCGGAAATGGCGCACGATGATATGCCGTTCACGCAGGCGTTGCGCCAGCGTTGCGGCATCTTGCTCAGGATGGCGCACAAACACAAAATTGGCGGACGAAGGCAAGACTTCAAACCCGAGTTCCTGCAAACGTCCCGTGAGCTTTTGCCGCGTGTTGATAACGGCATCACAGGTCAGCTTGAAATACGCCTGATCTTCAAACGCCGCAATCGCGCCGGCGACGGCAAGTCTGTCTAATGGATAAGAGTTGAAACTGTTTTTGACGCGGTTCAGCGCTTCGATCAGATCAGGATGACCGACCGCCAACCCGACCCGCAAGCCCGCCAGCGAACGTGATTTGGATAAGGTCTGCACCACCAGCAGATTCGGTAACTGCGATACCAGGCTGATCGCCGAGGTGCCGCCGAAATCGATGTAGGCTTCATCGACCACCACAACCGAGTGCGGGTTCTGCTTCAGCAACTCAGTGATTTTTGCCAGACCGAGCGCGCAGCCGGTTGGTGCATTCGGATTCGGAAAAATAATCGCGCCGCCATCTGCCTGTGCATAATCCTCGATATCAATCTGAAATTGTGCATTCAGCGGAATCGTTTTGTAAGCGATGTCATACAGGCCGCAATAGACCGGATAGAAACTGTAAGTAATATCGGGAAACAGCAAAGCCTGATCGTGTTTCAGCAATGCCTGAAACGTATGCGCCAGCACTTCATCAGAACTGTTGCCAACAAAGACCTGCGATGGTGTGACAGCGTAATAATCAGCAATCACTTCGCGCAGACGGTCTGAGCCCGGATCAGGATACAGACGCAGATCGGCGGACGTCGCTTGCGTAATCGCCGCCAGTACTTTCGGCGAAGGCGGATACGGGTTTTCGTTGGTATTAAGTTTGATCAGATTTTGCAGCTTGGGTTGTTCGCCCGGCACATACGGTGTCAGGGTGTGTACAAGCTTGCTCCAGTATTGGCTCATGATGATTTTTCATGTGGGACCGCGCGTTATCCATAAAATGATATACAGGGCGCTGATCGGGTGAAGATAAAAATTGCTGGTGTTCGTGATGTTGTCTGAAAAAAAAGTAAGAGCACTCTGCTCTTACTTTTTTATCCGTCACAGATCAATCATAGTTTAGCTGATCAGGCCATCTTCTTTGAACATGTGCTTCAGACCGCGTAAAGCCTGACGGATGCGCGATTCGTTTTCGATCAGCGCAAAACGCACATAGTCGTCACCATATTCACCGAAACCTATGCCCGGCGAGACGCAGAGTTTGGCTTTATCCAGCACTTGCCGCGCAAATTCGAGTGAGCCAAGATGGCGGTAATGTTCAGGAATATGTGCCCAGATATACATCGACGCTTTCGGCTTATCGACCATCCAGCCTATGTCGTGCAAGCCTTTGACCAGCACATCGCGCCGGCTCTGATACTGATCGCGAATCTCATGCACACAAGTCTGATCGCCTTCGAGTGCGGCGATTGCGGCCACCTGCACCGGCGTGAAACTGCCGTAATCGTGATAGCTCTTGATGCGGGCCAGTGCGGCGACTAATTCTTTGTTGCCGACCATGAAACCGATGCGCCAGCCCGCCATGTTATAGCTTTTCGACAGCGTGAAAAATTCGACGGCGACGTCACGCGCTCCCGGCACCTGCATGATGGATGGCGCTTTCCAGCCGTCATACACGATGTCGGCATACGCCAGATCATGCACGACCAGAATATTGTGTTCTCTGGCGAGTTTCACGACGCGCTCGAAAAATTCCAGTTCCACACATTGCGCGGTCGGGTTCGATGGGAAACCGAAAATCATCATCTTCGGTTTCGGATAAGTTTCGCGTATCGCGCGTTCCAGTTCGCTGAAAAAATCCACGTCTGGGCTCATGCGTATCGAACGGATATCTGCCCCCGCAATCACTGCGCCATAGATGTGAATCGGGTAGCTTGGATTCGGCACCAGTACGGTGTCGCCTTTGTCCAGCGTCGCCAGCATCAGATGCGCCAGACCTTCTTTCGAACCTATGGTGACGATGGCTTCGGAATCGGGATTCAGATCGACCGCGTAACGGTCTTTATACCAGCGCGCAATTGCACGACGCAGGCGCGGTATGCCTTTGGACGCGGAATAGCCATGCGTGTCGGGCCGTTGCGCGACTTCGACGAGTTTATCGACGATGTGTTTTGGTGTCGCTCCATCCGGATTACCCATCGACATATCGATGATGTCTTCGCCACGGCGACGGGCGGCCATCTTGAGTTCTGCCGTGATATTAAACACGTAAGGCGGCAGACGATTGATGCGGGAGAACGAAAATTTTGGGGAGGAAGCAGGCGTGGATGCAGGTGTATTTTCACCCGTTGAACCCCGGCCCGGCGGAGTAAGTGTGTTTGTCATGATCAGTTTGTGTGTGAGTAACGTAGCGCCCGGAACCGTCCGAGCGACGTGGAAGCGCGAACTTCCTTTTTCATTGTACCCACCAAATCAATATGTTCACAAGGCTTTTGTAAGCCGATGACTGTCAAAAAAAGAGGCATGCGTTATGCTGTGAACATTGATCGGTTTTGACAGAAAGACGGGGAAAATTATGTCGCAGCATCAGGCAGCAATCGTGCAGGCTTTACCTTTGCACGCGGTGTATCTGAGTTTTGATTTACAGGAAAACGTCAGCCAAAGCGCGGTACGCAAGGCTTTGCAGCAATTACAAACGCTCGCTGACGGCGAACGTCTGGTGATTGGTATCGGTGCTTCGCTGGCCGGTTTTTTACAAGCCAGCATACCTGGCTTGCGTGAATTCTCCGGCATAGCGGGCAGCAAAGTACGCTTGCCTGCAACGCCAGCGGCCTTGTGGTGCTGGTTGCGTGAAGATGAACGCGGCGAGCTGTTGCATCAGCAAATCCGTCTGCAACAGGCACTGGCAGGCGCGTTTGTTTTGCAGCAAAAAACCGATGCATTTAAATATGCCGGTGGTCGCGATCTCAGTGGCTACGAAGATGGTACAGAAAATCCGCAAGGCGATGAGGCGCTGGCGGTCGCGATTGCAGCCGATGGCAGCAGCTACGTCGCAATACAGCAATGGGAACACCGTTTTGACCGTTTGCAGGCGATGCCGCAAGCGGAACAGGACGATATGATAGGGCGGCGTAAAGACGACAATGAAGAGCTCGACGATGCACCGGAATCAGCGCATGTGAAACGTACCGCGCAGGAAAATTTCGAGCCGGAAGCCTTCGTGATGCGCCGCTCTATGCCGTGGTCGGATGGCGCCAATGGTGGCTTGTATTTCGTCGCCTTTGCCACTTCTTATGCTGCGTTTGAAGCGCAGCTGCGTCGTATGTCCGGTGCTGAAGATGGCATGACCGATGCGTTGTTTCAATTCACGCAGCCGCAAACCGGCAGTTATTTCTGGTGTCCGCCGCTGTTATCCGGTAAAGCCGATTTGCGCTTGCTCGGTGTGAGCTGAATGTTCCTGTTCTAACAAGGACATAAATTCTTCCATCGGCAAAGGTTTGGAAAACAGATAGCCCTGAAATGCCGTGCAGCTGTGTTTAATCAGAAATGCACGCTGGGCGCTGGTTTCCACACCTTCCGCAATCACATTCAGACCGAGATTGATGCCCAGTGCGATGATGGCGCGAACGATGGTCGCGTCATTTTCATCGTGGCTCAGATCCCGCACAAAGGACTGATCGATTTTCAGCTGATTCAGCGGTAGTCGCTGCAGATAGGCTAATGAAGAATACCCGGTACCAAAGTCATCCATAGAAAAAGCGATGCCGAGTTTTTTCAGTTCGCGCATTTTTTCTGTGGTGGCATCGATGTTGTCGAGAATGGCACTCTCGGTCAGTTCAATTTTAAGCAGCGCGGGATTAATCTGATGCCGAGCAACGATCTCACTCAGTGTTTCGACAAACGATGTGAGTTGAAATTGTTTGGCACTGACATTCACTGCCAGGCTCAGATTTGCGGTGGCGGCCGATTTTTCCCATTGCTTCAATTGCGCACAAGCGGTTTCTAACACCCACTGACCGATAGGAATGATCAGGCCAGTTTCTTCTGCCAGGGGAATAAATTCAGCCGGTGAGATGAAGCCGCGATCCGGATGCCACCAGCGTATCAACGCTTCAGCGCCCAGGAATTTGCCGTCAGCATTCACCTGCACCTGATAGTAAAGCTGGAACTGGTTCTGTGATAATGCCAGGCGCAGATTCGATTCCAGCAGCATGCGCACCAGTAATATCGCCTGCATTGCCGGATCGAAGAAGCGAACGGTATTGCGCCCGGCTGTCTTGGCTTCATACATGGCGGTATCGGCTCGCTTGAATAGGTCTTTGACCGTGATCTCGTCACCTTGAAATAAGCACACGCCGACGCTGCTGGAACCATGATGTTCAAAATCAGCAATCTGGTATGGTTCACTCAAAACTTGGCGGACTTTTTCTGAAATTCTATCTGCCTGAATAATCGCTTCTTTTCTGTCTGCACTGAGTTCTTCAAGGATGACAACAAACTCGTCGCCACCTAAGCGGCCAACGGTGTCGCTTTCGCGTACGCAACTACTTAAACGCTTTGCCGTTTCTATCAATAACAAATCGCCCGCATCGTGCCCACGTGTGTCATTCAGATTTTTGAAGTTATCCAGATCGATGAAAAAAATGGCGCTGTGACTGCTGTTGCGTTGACGTACAGAAATCAGATGTTCGAGGCGATCCATCAGCAGGCGGCGATTCGGCAACTGCGTCAGCGAATCGTAAAATGCGAGTTTGCGGATATCTGCTTCATAACTTTTGGAAAGGCTGATGTCGGTGAATGACGCAACGTAGTTACTGATTTCCTGACCTTCCATGATGGCTGTCAGTGTCAGCATTTGCGGAAATGCCTCGCCATTGCGGCGCAGGCTCCATAATTCGCCGTTCCAGAAATGTTTCTCTTTCAATGAGTCAAAAATTCTCTGGAAAAAAGCGCTGTCCTGCTCATCGCTTCTGTAAACCGGGGGACGTTTTCCCAGCATGTCTTCTGAGGTGAACCCGGTGATCCGGGTGAATGCCTGATTAACTTTCAGAATTTTCCAATTGGCATCAGTGATGAAAATACCTTCTTGTGATTCAAAGGTGCAGGCAGCGATATGCAAATCTTTTTCTGCTTGTTTGCGCTCTGTAATATCACTGAGGAAGCAATGCCAGAGCATAGCGCCATCGGCTTCGCGCTCAGGCAGGCCATCGACAAACAACCAGCGCACACTGCCATCCAGGCGATAAAAGCGAAATTCCGTTTGCCATGGTGATAGCTCCCGGGTTGCCTGTGCGAGTTGTTGTCTGGCTGTCTCGACATCACGAGGATCGATTCTGTCTACGAGCTGTTGCGCGTTATCTTTGACGTCTTGATGAGTCACTTCTAACATCTGCAAGATGCCGATACTGGCGTAAGGAATACTCGTGGTCTTGTCAGAGCGTACCCGGTATTGTATTGCCAGACCAGGCAGACGGGACGTCACTTTATTGAGCCGCTGATAGGTTTCGTTTATTTTTTTACTGGCGATCGCGTTTTCTGATCGCATGGCGTTGATCATCAGAGCAATCAAGGCAATCGTGGTGACATACGCCCAGACCACAACCAGGCCGGACGCTTCAAAACTGGAAAACCTGCCGAGATTATTCGAAGCGGCCCAGGTCGAAAATATGGCCAATGCCAGAGTGATACTGCTGACCGCCAGCAGGCTGAATCGCATCGCAGCCCAGATCATCATGGCGACAATCACGAAACTGAGACGCAGATAGTTATACGGTGACAAAAAAACGAACCAGTTCGCCGCCGCCAGCAGAATCAGAAAAATCAAAGTTTCTTTTTTATGCTCAAGTGCATGTAAAGAACGTCGCGATATCGCAAGTAATACCGGGCTGGCCAGTAAAGCGCCCACGGTGTCACCGGCAACCCAGATGCACCAGGTGCTGCCGGTGAACGGTTTGCCAGACAGAATGCTTAAAGCCAGTATGCCAAATGTCGCAGAAATCATCGAGCCGGCGAGCGCAGACATCGTAAACCACAGTACATCGCGGCGCGCTGTAAAGTGCAGGTCGAAATTTTTTTTATGAAGCATCCAGCAGGTTGCGGCAGGCCCGGTCGTGGAACCGATGGCAAGTAAGATTGCTTGATAAATGGATAATTTCCACCATAACTCCGTGAGCAGGATAGCGATGAAAATTGCGGGAATCATCACTTTGCCATAGCGAAAAATAACGGCAATCGCAACACCTGCAGGCAACCAGAGCAGGCTGAGATTCGAATCGCGATAAGTAATGGAGATTGCCAGGCTGCAAGCGAGAAAATAGATCAGTATCACTGACAGTATCCGGGAAAGCGGCTGCTTTGATCTGAAACGGGCAAACAGGCTGGGGTTCTGCGTCTTTAACATGAAAATTGAATGATGACTAAGCCTGACTATTATGCGGTATAACGTCAATGAATTGAGTTGGGACATTGCCGGAATTTTAGATTCCGGCACAAAGAGCTTATGTCTCTCTTTTGATGTATCTCTTTCTTCGCAAAATGAATCATTCTAATAAATTGATACATTGATACCGCGGCTCTGGTCTGAGCCTGATCAGTTCTTCTGTGCAGAGCGCTGC
Source organism: Cognatundibacterium rivi (assembly GCF_018139565.1). GTDB lineage: Bacteria > Pseudomonadota > Gammaproteobacteria > Burkholderiales > Burkholderiaceae_D > Undibacterium > Undibacterium rivi. The sequence goes on along the minus strand of NZ_JAGSPK010000001.1, from coordinate 55,663 downwards.
CCGGTATTTTTGCGTGTGTCGCGTGAGGTGACACAGTTTCCTTGTCTGGCTTGAATGCTGTTAGCATACTCGGTAGAGTATAGGGAATCATGCCCGTATAACTCATATAAACACTACTCAGGAGAACGAAGATGGCAGATACTCCCCCATTAAAGATAGTTCCAGGGAATGCGTTAAGCGATGCACAGAAAAAAGATCTGATGCACAGACTGGCGCGTATCGAAGGTCAGTTGCGCGGTGTGCAGAAATTGATTGCGAAGGCGGATACGGCGGATGATTGTGAAGGTATCGCGCAACAGATGTCGGCAGCACGCAAGGCGCTGGACCGTTCTTTTGTGACTTTGCTGACGGATTCTGTCGTCACTCAGGCTGAAAAAGCGAAGACGACGGCAGAGGCGATTGAAGGCAGCAAGCGCCTCGCCGCGCTGTTAGAAAAATTCGCCTGATGTTGCCCACCAACGCCACAGACGCTGTTTGCCTGAAGCATCAGCGTCTGTGAGTCGTATTCAGGCAGCGATATGTCTGCTCTGACGTTGCGGAGTGGCTTTGGCTGTCGTTTTTTCTGCTGCGGGTTTGCTGCTGCTTTGTTTGTGCTTGGCGTCGCCCGCATAATCGCTGGATACCAGTGCCAGCGCAGCTTCTCTTTCCATGCCACGTTCTTCCTGTAACCATTTGCTGACCAGCCCCGCCAGACGGTCAAGGGCAATTCTGTGGGTGGCATCGGTGCTGGTGTAAATCCAGTCTGAGAAAGCCAGGAAATTTTCAAACGGCGCGTCGGCCAGAATGACAGGCAGGGTGTTTGCAAAGCGTCCCGAGTTCGCCACCATGTCCCAGTAGCGGGCAAAGCGCACCAGTTTTTGCATGTCGGCGAAGGGCACATCTTTATTCGCCAATATTGTGTATGGTGGTTGCGGATCGAATACTAAGCCGAATGCGTCGGTATGGCGTATCACAGGTGTGCCACGCAAGCGTTTCAAAATGCCGAATTGAATTTCATGCGGCCCGAGCGCAACCAGTTTGTTAAAACCAGCAGCAAAACTTTGCATCGTTTCACCCGGCAGACCAGCAATCAGATCGACATGCAAATGGGCGTGCGAGTGTTCGCATAACCAGCGTATGTTTTCGGCCGCTTTGTCGTTATTTTGCTTGCGGCTGATCAGGCTTTGCACTTCAGGATTAAAACTCTGAATACCGATTTCAAATTGCAGCGTGCCTGCGGGGAATTTTTGTATTCCTTCTTTCAGGGCGTCGGGCAAATGATCGGGAACCACTTCAAAATGAGCAAACACTGGATCATCCGGTGCGGCGGCCAGCTTATCCAGAAAAAACTGCATGATTTTCAGGCTGGTCTTGATATTCAGATTAAATGTACGGTCAACAAATTTGAATAAGCGAGCACCGCGCTGATACAGGCTTTCCATCTCTGCCAGAAAAACATCGATATCAAACGGCCAGGCGGTTTTATCGAGCGAGGATAAACAGAATTCGCATTTGAACGGGCAACCGCGTGAGGCTTCGACGTACAAAGTGCGGTGGCGGATATCCTGGTCGCTGTAGAGCTGATACGGCAGACGGATGTCATTCATCGGCGGCTGCAGCCCCGCATGGATTTTCATTAAAGGTTGCGGACCGCGCAAAATCTGCTGACACAAATTCGCAAAGCTGATATCGCCCCAGCCAGTAATCACGTAGTCTGCAAGACGGATAATTTCCTGATCGCCAGTTTCGTGCGATACCTCTGGTCCGCCAAGAATGATAATGACCTCAGGCGCTACCCGTTTCAGAATCGCAACGATCTGGGTAATTTCAACCACATTCCAGATATAGACGCCAAAACCGACGATGAATTTTTGTTCAGGTTGGCGATAGGCAAGAATTTTTTCCACTACGTCAGTACTGCGCGCGCCGATGACGAATTCATGAATCTTTGTCTGCTCCTGTAATTCTCCCATATTGGCGAGTAGATAGCGCAGCCCCAGGGAAGCGTGGGCATAGCGGGCATTCAGGGTCGTCAGCAGGATAGTCATGGAGCGGAAAGCAGGTAGAAAGCCGCTATTGTACGCTGGGCGCGGTTGATGCGGATTCATACCCGTAGCCGCAGTGAAACGCAGGTGTTGGCAAGCACAGGATGCATTCTTTACTCCGGATATTTGTAATTTCAATCCCGCGTTTCTGCAGTTCGTCGCATATCGCTCGCAGCTGGACAAACGTTCTTCTAAAGTACACACATCAACCAACCACTGAAGGAGAAATAAAATGAAATCATCACTGAAAAACACCAGCATTTTTGCAGTCGCGATGTGTGCTGCAGTCTTTATCAGCAGCAGCGCTTTCCACACTGTTAATCATGGTACTCAGGATAAAATCCAGACCGTTACCATCACTGCGAAGGCAATGACGGAAGCGCAAAAACTGGCTTACGATGCTGAACAAAACGGGATACAAACTGTCGTGATTTCTGCGAAACGTCTGACGACAGAGCAAAAACTCGCGATGGATCAGCAAGATCAGCAAAATCAATTCAAGCAACAATCTGTCGCTGAGAAAAACAGTCATCGCACTGCGATCTGAGGATGAACACAGATGATGTATGCATTCTTAAAAAATGGCGGGCAATCAGGGGTTGCGACTGACTAGCGCGGGTGCGTTTTTAAAACAAAGTGATGCGCCTGATTTTTGTAGTGGATTACTTTGCTTTGAAAACATGCCGGGAACTGAATTCTTTTAACGTCGCCGGGGTATGGCATACTGCGATCTCTTTCAAATAATGTGGTCGCATGATGAATACCGAAGAACGTCTGATTGATCTGGAAATCCGTTTGTCACGACAGGATGATCTGGTCGATACCCTGAATACGCAGGTGTATCGTCAACAGAAAAAAATTGATGAGCTGGAAGCTTTGTGTGCTGCGATGGCAGGCCGTATCCGTGAACTGGCGGTGATGGCGAGCCAGAAAAATACCGTCGTCGACGAAAGGCCACCGCATTATTAAATTTTCACTCAGCATTGCTGGTTGCTGAAAATACCGCAGATGGAAAAAAGGACGAAAGCCGCGAGGCGATTCGTCCTTTTTTGTTATGACCCGCGATGGTGCAGGCACAAAGCTGATTATGGCTGTGGTGCGTAATTCAAAGGTGCCCAGGCATAGCCTTTACCTTCTTTACGCACATAGCCCAGACCCGGGAATGCCAGATGTGCCGCGCCGACCAGATAAGACTGTTGTGCTGCATCGGCATAGCCTTTTTTGCGTTCAACAGCCGCTGCTTTAGAATCAGAGTCGAATTGTATTGTGACGGATGGATTCTCAAACTGCATCGCAGCCACATGCATCAGATCACCCCACAGTACCAGTGTCTGACCTTTGCTTTCGATTTTATAAATACTGTGGCCAGCGGTGTGACCGTGCGCCGGTATTGTCTTGATGCCAGGAACCAGTTCTGTGGCACCGTCGAAGGATTTGAATTGACCTGCTTTGACATAAGGGTTCAGTGATGCCATTGCGCCTTGAAAGTAGCCTTTACTTTCTTGTGGCGCTTTGTCCAGATTGGCCTGGCTCAGCCAGAAGTCAACATCATGCTGATCAGCGCGTACCACGGCGTTCGGAAAGACCATTTTGTCGCCGTTCATCAGGCCGCCGACATGGTCGGGATGCATGTGCGTGATGTAAATCTCATCGACTTGTTCGGGCTGATAACCCGCAGCTTTCAGATTGGCCTGCATTTTTCCCAGAGTCGGGCCAAATAAAGCGCCAGCGCCGGTATCGATCAGTATTAATTTGCTGCCGGTGTTGATCAGGTAAGTGTTGACGGAGGTATCCAACGGGCTGTGCTGGTGTAATTTACCCAGCGCTTTGTTGACTTTCGCTGGCGTTGTGTTGGTCAGTAACTTATCCACAGGAAGTTGTACCGTGCCGTCTGAAATGGCGGTGACTTCAAAGTCACCCAACATGGTTCGGTAATAGCCAGGTGCAGCAGTTTTTACCATAGGTGCGGCGGCATAGGCTGTACTGACGGAGAGCGTAAATACGCTGGCAGTAGCAAGGATTCCTGCATATAACAGATGTGATGCTTTCATTTGTTCTTCCTTCAAGTCATTGGTCGGGCAAACATGCGAAGCTGATTATGCCGAATAAATGCAAAGCGTGCAGACGACCAGTCTATTTTTAGCCAGTTGCTATGATTGACTGGGCTGGTGATATAAAAAATCAGTGAATCAGTGCCTCTGTCAGGGACCCAAGGTCTTCTTGCGACTCATCCAGAATCTCTTGTAAAGACTTGTTCCCGACCATGAAGTCGATTTTGCCTGTATTCACTGTCTGCTTCGTGTGATGAGGTTGTTTCAGCGGAGAGACCGTATCGGTCAGGTGATTCGCCAGCAATAAAGTGTCGCCCAGACTGACGGGTGGAAATACCGGGGCACCATGCCAGCAGCTTTCTATGCTGCTCATAACCCGTTTGGGAATCATTAATTTTTGCAGCACTGCGCGGGTGATTTCCAGCTCGTGAGATTGGTCTGCCGACGGATAATCGATCTCTGTTCCGCTTTCTAATAATGCAGGAAATTCTTCTGCGCGCGACAGTAAATAGAAACCGCCAACTTCATGGACAACACCGGCAAACAGCGCAGTTTCAGGATCAATTTTGCTGACTTTACGTGCTAACAGATGCGCCATTGCTGCGACGGTTGCGGAATGCACCCACAGATATTCCATCTTTTCCCGGATGGCATTATCGGAAATTGCCAGACATATCTGGCGCATGATGACGGCGGCGACAACAGAACGTAAGGTACTGAATCCGAGAATGGAAATCGCCATGCGGACATTGGTAATGCCACCGCCGAAACGGCTGTAGGCGACGGAATTGGCGACGGCAATAACGCGGGCGGCGACCAAGGGTTCCTGAATAATCAGTTTGGCGATCTCGTCTGTCCCATATTTCGGTTCATCAAGCGCTTCCTGAATTTTTAAAGTTGCCCGGACGTTGGCAGGAAAAACCAGTTCGCCCGAGCTGATCTGTGCAACGATATTACGTAATGCTTCTGACTTTATAACTGCTGACTTCTTCATATCTGTTGACTATCGTCTGTTTTTCCAGACTTCTGATGGCGGGAGTCACGTTTTCATCCCTAGAGTTTTTACAATTGCTCCAGCTGTCGCAGAAAGCAGAGACATGGGTGTAGGCGTGTCGGTGATTTCTTTCTGCACCCGCTGTACGGGACGTTGATGACGTCCGTCTGTGTCGAGTTTAAATGCAGATACCGCACGCGCAAGGTTGCCTGCCTGTTCTTCCATACTTTCTGCTGCGGCAGCGGCTTGTTCTACCAGTGCCGCATTTTGCTGGGTCATTTCGTCCATCTGTGTGATTGCACGATTGACTTCTTCAATACCGGAACTTTGTTCCTGACCTGCAGCGGTGATTTCAGCCATGATGTCCGCCACATGTTTGACGGAACGGACAATTTCATTCATGGTTTTGCCTGCTGCTTCGACTAGTTTGTCGCCAGTCCCGACTTTTTCTACTGAATCACCGATCAGGGTTTTGATTTCTTTGGCAGCGTTGGCACTGCGTTGTGCCAGATTCCGGACTTCGCTTGCCACCACGGCAAACCCGCGCCCTTGTTCTCCGGCACGAGCAGCTTCTACTGCAGCATTGAGCGCCAGAATGTTGGTCTGAAATGCAATTCCATCAATCACACTGATGATATCGACTATTTTACGCGAACTTTCTTTAATCGAATTCATGGTGTTCACAACTTTGCCGACTTCCTCGCCGCCTTTGACCGCAAAATTCGATGCCGAAGTCACCAACGCGTTTGCCTGGCGGGCATTGTCGGCGTTCTGGCGCACGGTGGCGGTGATCTCTTCCATGGAGCTTGCTGTTTCTTCCAACGCGCCTGCCTGCGTTTCTGTGCGTGATGAAAGATCCGCATTGCCAGTTGAAATTTCGCCTGACGCAATCGCAATGGCATCCGTGCCTTGTCTGACTTCGCTGACTATGTGATAAAGATTGTCGTTCATTTCTTTCAGAGCTTGCAGCAGTTCGCTGATTTCATCATTGCCTTCAGGTTCTGCATGAAAAGATAATTCACCAGCGGCAACCTGCTTCGCAATTGCCACGGCTTCGCGTAATGGTGACGTGATACTGCGTGTGAGTAACACAGAAAAAGCGATGCCAGCGCATAAAACAAGCAATGCCATGAGCACCAGTGTTCCTATGGTTTTATTTGCAGAACTTTCCGATTGCGCTGCCAGTTCCGCCGAGGCGGCATCTTGCAATGCAACCAGCTTGTTGATCTCCTGCAGTGCTTTCTGTTGCAAAGGATCGATCTGTGTCGAGATAACTTTGACGGCTTCTTCACCATTAAACGACAGCAGCATTTTGAATGCTTCCTTGGTCGGGCCATCGACTTGTTGATCTAAGCTGAGCACGCTATCGAGAATTTTTTTCTCTGCATCGTTGAGCCCGAGTGCAATCAATTTCTGACGCGCCTCGTTAAATGCGTTTTGCTGGTTTTTGACGATTAGTTTTTGTTTGTCGATTTCGGCCAGGTCGGTCTGCAATCCTATATTCCGGATTGCCATGCCGCCTTCCAGCATACTGCTTCTCATCTTGGCTGCCAGTGCTGTTTTGCTATACGACAGTTCTATGCCTGTCAGCATCTGTTGCCGGTTGCGTGCGCTGAGCGCGCTGCTGATAACGAGCATTGCAATCAAAGAAACCAGGATAACGCCGAAACCAGTTGCGAGACGTGTTCCTATATGAAGTTGGCGGAGATTCATTTTGGCGTCCTTTGAGTAATTTTAATCAAATGATTGCATCTAAAATAACGTCCGTGAAATAATCGATCCGGTTCAGGTCTTGCCTGTAACCGCACTTTATCGTTCACTCAATGCCGTTCAATCTTTTAAGCAAATGCAATGCCAGAAGCATCGTGTTGTTCATATCAGCCTTTCAGCTTCTGAATCCGTCATTCACTTTGTTGCATATCCTCTAAGATAGGAATTTGTCAGAATGATCCTGATTGTTATTTTCGTATTGATATCCGCTCTTGCCGCGGCATTGCTCATTGTCTGGTTGCGTACACGACGGGTCATGCGCGCCGACTATATCCGTAGTTATATGTTCCCGCCGGGCCTGTTGGAACGCTTGCAGCAACGTCGTCCAGACTTATCTTTGAAGGATAGACAACTGGTGGCCAGAGCGCTGCGACAATTCTTTTTGGTGTATCTGAAGTCTGGATACAAGCATATCTCTATGCCGTCACAAGTGGTGGATGATTTGTGGCACGAATTCATTTTGTACACAAAAAACTACGATGCTTTTTGTCAAAAAGCTTTTGGCCGTTACATGCACCACACACCGGCGGCTGTGTTAGGTGAGAGCCAGCGTAGTAATATTGGTTTGCGTCGCACCTGGTGGTTTGCCTGCCTTGAAGAAAACATTAATCCACGCCGCGCCACACGCTTACCTTTGCTGTTTGCGCTGGATGCGAAATGGAATATTGCAGATGGTTTTCGTTATGAGCCAGATTGCAGCGCCTTACGCAGAAATGGCGACGGCACGGTGTACTGCGGTGGAGATTTTTATTCTGGTGGCAGTACAGGAGACAGTATTGATTTTGGCGATTCCACTTCTTTTGGCGATGTTGCTGATAGTGGTGGTGACAGCTCATCATGCAGTGGTGGATGTGGCGGCGATTAATAATTCTTTGCCAGTAAACGAAAAACAGAAAGACGACAATGGAACAAGTGTTATCAAATCAGGCAGAACATGCCGAAAAACTGAATCAGCTGGGCAGTAATTTTTTACCTGGTCATCTTGGTGTACGGATGTTGTCGGTAGAAAAAGGTCGCTCGCATGGTGAGCTGGAAGTGCTTCCGCATTTACTGGCACCGAATGGTTTCTTACATGCTGGTAGCGTGATCACGCTGGCGGATACTGCATGTGGCTACGCTTGCATGGCAAGCTTGCCAGAAGGCGCGCACAGCTTTACAACCATAGAATTAAAATCGAATCATCTCGGGACGGCCCGTAGCGGCAAAATCGAAGTTGTGGCGAGTGCTTCGCACCTTGGGCGCACGACCCAGTTATGGGATGCCGAAGTGACATACGAGGGAAAGACGATCGCTTTATTCCGATGCACGCAAATGATACTTTATCCAAAATGAGGCGGGCTTGCAGATGGTGCATACAGCCTAAGTCTGTGCACCATCTCTGCGTATGTTTCTCAGCCTGTTAAGCCGCGTTATTGGCGGCTTCTTTTTCTTGTAGCAAGCGCCACATGATTTTGCCCGAACCGGATTTGGGTAGTGTCTCGACAAACTCAATCAGACGCGGCACTTTATACGCAGCCATTTTCTCGTGCGCCCAGGTGATGATTTCTTCTGGGTGAATCACTGCACCAGGTTTTCTGACGATCAGTGCTTTCACCGTTTCACCACGATACGTATCCCGTGCTGCGATGATGCAGCATTCCTGTATCGCCGGATGCTGATACATCATGGATTCGACTTCGGCCGGCCAGACTTTAAATCCGCTGGCATTGATCATGCGTTTCAGCCTGTCCGTGAAAAAGAAAAAACCTTCCTCATCGATATAGCCGAGATCGCCGGAGCGGAAAAATTTTTTACCGTCGAGTTCAGCAAAAGCATCGGCCGTTTTTTCCGGATCATTCCAATAACCTTGAAATAATTGCGGGCCGTGTATCCAGATCTCACCGCTCTCACCTTGTCTGACTTCCTGCATCGTAATGGGGTCAACAACGCGGGAATCGACATTGAAAAAGGGAATGCCCAGACATTGCTGTTTCATTCTTTGTGGCGGGTTCAGATGCGATGGTGCCATCGTTTCAGACAAACCGTAACCTTCCATGTAAACCTGACCCGACAGATCCAGTAATTTTTGTGCGATTGCCGCTGGCATCGCAGCACCGCCACCGGACACGCGCGTCAGCTTGGAAATATCATATTCCGGAAGACGTGGATTCGATAAAAAATCGATCATCATCGATGGCACCAGCGTCCAGTTGGTGACGTGGTAGCGGGTAATCAGTTGCCCCGCAACATCTCTATCCCAGCGTGGCAAAATCACCAGCGTGCCGCCACAGTAAAGCGAGGCATTCATGACGGATTGCATACCGGTGACATGAAAGAATGGCAGTACCGCAAGCGCGACGTTATTCGGCACGATAGGGCCGGACCACGTCGGACTGGCGACAATGTTGAACATGACTGAGCGATGGGTATGAATGCAGCCTTTCGGATGCCCTGTTGTGCCCGATGTATATGGCATGCAGGCCAGATCATCCGGTGTTGCCTGATGTGCCGTGGGTGACAGACCGGCAGCAATCGCTGTTTTCCACGGAGTGATCTGAGGTGATGCCGGTACGTCGGCTGCGGCTTTAACGAAGTCGGGCACTTTCAGTGTGGTGTCGCAGGTCAGATGATCTGAGTATGTCGCCACCACTGCATGTTGAAATGCCGCGCAACCGACGAGTGGCGCTAGCCGTGGAAATACATCTTGCGACACCAGTGCGGCTTTGGCGCCACTGTCTTTAATGTAGTAATCAAGTTCGTCTGTCATCAGCATCGGGTTGACCGGCACAACCATCGCATCTGCCCGCAGAATCGCGTAGAAACCAATGACGAACTGCGGGCTGTTCTGCATATCCAGCAGCACCCGGTCGCCGCGCTGAATACCGCAAACCTGTTGCAGATATCCGGCTAAAGCTAGCACCTCCTGATGTAGCTGACGATAAGTCAGCACGGAGTCGTAAAATATGATCGCTGCTTTATCCGGGTAACGTTGCGCAGAAATCTGCAGATTTTCATGCACACTGATGGAGGGGACGATCAGATGGTGCGGCAGCCCTTTTGGCCAATGGACGTAGTGAGCAGTATTCATTCAGAGTCTCCTTGGAATAGTGTTTTATTTAGAGTGCCATATTTCAGCTGGAATTGCATGATCGTTCGTAAAATTGGAACTAATTTCTGAGTTTTGTAATTTTGAACATATTCTGTTTTACTGCTGACGTTACAATGTGCTGTCAGTCTCAATTTTCATATCGGAGTTACCGTGGTTTTCAGCAGATTAATTACTTTCAGTGCCATCAGCATTCTGTTGTCCGCTTGTGGCGGCGGTGGTACTAGCAGCAGTAGCACTGGCAGCACCCCGGTTGCTGTCAGCGTGCCCTCTGCATCCACGGTATCCGTTGGCGATGCACTCAGCTTTATCGGGCAGGCCAGCAGTTCTGCGGGACAGATAACGCAAATGTCCTGGCAGACCGAAGCCCTGACGCTGGGCGCCAACCCGCTGACTGCGATCACGAATGCCGATTGCAAAACGATGCTGACCTCAGGTAATTCGGCGAGTTGCACCTTGCAACTGACACCTCCCACAAAACTGACCGCCGACTACACTTATAAGCTGACCTTGCTGGCAACGGATGCAAAGGGAAACACGTCCAGCACTTCGACGACATTAAAGGTGTTGCAATCCGCTTCGGTGACCAATAATCCTGTGGCGCAGACTGGTGCTGACGCGAGCGTGACATCCGGTGATAAGGTCAGCCTGAGTTGCGCTGGTAGTGGCGGTACGCCTGCCACCAGTGGCACCGCCTATGCCTATCAATGGGTGGTCGAAGATGCAGCTGGTCTGACGATTTCTCTGGCGAGCACGACCGGTGCTAGCAGCAGTTTTGTCGCACCCGTAGTGAAAGATGCCACAACCGTCAAGTTGCAATGCCGTGTCACTGACGATAAACAAAAGACTGGTACGGCGACACAGAAAATCACGATCACACCTGTTCTTAAGCCGACAATTGTCCCCATTTCTTACAGTGGCGGCACTGTGCAACCTGGCGCTGCGGTGGCGCTGGATGGCAGCAAAACCACGATGTATGACGTCTTTGGTAAAGAAGTCAGCGGTACGATTTATTATCTGTGGAAATTCAAATCCGGCCCGGCGGGCACTACTCCGCTGACGATCTACAACCCGACCAGCAGCGTTGCCAGCGTTGTCTTTCCCAGTGTCGTCACGACCACATCAACTTATGTATTTACGCTGAACGCCTCTACTGCACCGATTGCGGCGGATGGGACTTCGGCAGATACCGTTAAACAAAAAGATGTCGTGTTTTTTGTCAGCGCCCTGCCGCCGATTACATTAACTTCATACAATCTGGTGCAGGTAGTACAGAGCGGAGCCAGCGTACAGTTGAAAGCAGAAACACCGAATTACACCGGATCATCGCCTCTGTATTTCAGCTGGACGCAGACAAATACTCCGTTGGTAACACTGGTAGGCACAAATTCGCAGATTGCTGGTTTTATCGCGCCGACCGTATCTGTCGCGACAACCCTGAGTTTCCGGGTGTCGGCAGATTATTTTCCAATTACGGTGGCCAATCCCGGAAGTGCCAGTGTCGATTTACTGGTGCAAGTACAGCCCAAGAACTGAAAGCGATATTCCGTCGACAGAATCAGCGTTGCAAATGTCTGATTCTGTCGCGTTGATGTTGGCGATCCAGCGTTCTAGTTGCAACGATGATTTCACTCATAAAATAAACAAAGCTGCCGATCAGCGACAAAATACCGCCCACGAACAGACCTGCAATTAATTTATCAAGATTCAAACCAACCGCGTCACCGACAAAAAGCGCAGCAATCACGAGACAGATCAATAAGCCGCAGGTTGTGCTCAGCGTAATTGCACGATTGATCAGATGTGAGCGTTGAAACAATTCAACCAGTTCCTCTTCGAGACCCACTGTTGCGTTTGTCTGCAGTAAATTTTCCACCACTCTCGCTCTGTCGATAATCCTTGCCAGACGGCTGGTCAATACGGCGAGTTTCGTGCCGACACCAGTCAGCAGAAAAACGGGCGCAATCGCGAGTTGGATAATATGGCTGACGTCGCCAAGCTGAAGACTGATCATGAAATTCCTTTCTAATTTTTGCGTGATTCTACCTTGTAGCTGAATTGCATTGATGTTCTTGCCTACCTGCTTTTCAAAAATATTCTATCCTAGAGCCCGTTACTGTTAACTATCTGTCGCTTGTGAGCCTGCCTTATACCGGTTTGTGCTTGCAATAATTGAGCTCAGGTTGCATATATTGTTGATAGATTCAAACCAGATCACATCAGGACTTATTTATGACTCAGACACAGCGCATGCCAGCTATTTTCGTCGGACATGGCAGCCCCATGAATGCCATCGAAAATAATATTTATACCCAGGCCTGGGAGGCATTGGGGCAACGTTCTCCAACGCCAAAAGCGATACTGATGATATCGGCACACTGGATGACGCGTGGTGTGGCGATAACGGCAATGAAGCAGCCGCAGACGATTCATGACTTCGGTGGTTTTCCGCAAGCCTTGTTTGACATTCAATATCCGGCTCCCGGTGATCCGGCGCTGGCACAGCACATTGCTGAACATCTTGCACCGTTACCTGTGGTACTCGATCAGCAATGGGGGCTGGATCACGGCACCTGGTCGGTACTGGTGAAGATGTATCCACAGGCGCAAATCCCGGTGTTACAACTGAGCCTGGATCTGACCCAGCCGGCCAGTTGGCATTTCGAATTAGGACGGCGGCTGGCGGCTTTGCGGGATGAGGGCATCATGCTGATGGCGAGCGGTAATGTGGTGCACAATTTACGCCGTATGGCTTTTCAGTCACCCGGCTTTGACTGGGCGCACCGCTTCAATAATGCCATGCGTAAAGCTATTCTCGAAGATGACACCGAAAAGCTGGTGAATTACCAGCAATTCGGTGAGGATGCTGCACTCTCCGTGCCGACCTCTGAACATTTTTTGCCGTTGCTGTATGTGATGGGAAGTAAAAATGGTGATGACAAGACCGAGATCGTTGTGGATGGTATGGATCTTGGTGCCATCAGTATGATGACTGTTCTCATATCCTGAGGCGCGTGCCGGAAAGCCCGCTACTATGTGACTATAGGGCTTTCTGGCAGAGGCTTATTGCAGATTCTGAATCGGCAGGGTCAGGCGTACTTCCAGACCGCCCTCGGGCAAGTTGCGCAGTTGCAGTTGTCCGTCATGTTGTTGCGCGATATTTTGCGCAATGGTCAGCCCGAGACCAGAACCACCGGATTCGCGTGAGCGTGACGTCTCCATGCGATAAAACGGCTCGAATACTTTTTCTTGCAGTTCTGTTGGGATGCCAGTGCCGCCGTCCCGTATGAAAATCTGTAAAACGTCTTTGCCACCGTCTTTTTCTTTTGACATACTGACTTTTGCGTAGTGTCCGTATTTAACAGCATTATCAATCAGATTCGTCAGACAGCGCCGCAGCGCCTGAGGTTTGGCTAAGACCGTAATTCCTGGCAATCCTGAAAAGCTGACGTCTTGCCCCGCCTCGGTGGCATCACTGCAAACGCTGTCGAGCAGTGAATCAATATCCAGCGGTCGGCGGGTTTCACTGCTTTCTATACTGCGTGCCAGATCCAATCCTTCCCTGATCATCATCTGCATAGCGGATAAATCACCGATCAATTTTTCGCGTAATTCAGCATCACTGACTTTTTCCAGGCGCAGACGCAAACGGGTTAAGGGTGTTTGTAAATCGTGAGTAATCGCCGCCAGCATATGTGTGCGCTGTGAAATATGGTGGCGTATCCGTGCCTGCATCGCATTGAATGCCCGTGTCGCAGTCACGATCTCGCTGGCACCTTTTTCAGGTAAGGGCGGACGATTAATGTCTTGCCCCAGTGCCGTGGCCGCTTCTGCCATATGGCGCAGAGGACGCATCGTCATTCTGGCAATAATCAACGCCAATACTGCAATGAAGGTCAGAAATAAAAAGAAATATTGTATGAAATCATCACGCAGCGGTGGCGCTGGTGTTTTTGGTGGCATCACTGTCAGACGTAACACGGTGCCATCGTGCAAGGTAATACTGAGCGCCTCACATGGCACTCGCATCAGCACGGCATTTTTGGGCGGACGCGGGCAGGTTGACGGATCAGTCGGCAGAGACAGTACGCGGAAATTCCTACCCAGCCGTTCGCTGACAGCTCGCGCGTATTCTGAGCGCGGGCCGGTATCGCTGATATTTTCGGGTAATGTGGTGACCTGTAACCCCAACCGCGGCGCCGTCGCCAGAAAACTCTCGCGATTCGCTGTGGGCAAGGTATCGAGCGCACTGATTAACTGTTCTATCCTGTCGATAGAATGTGACTCGCGATATTGCATCAGTGTTTTTTCGCGCTCGCCAAAAGCCAGCCATACTGTCAGGGTAGCGGATAATAAAACGCCGATCAGAAGCGCGCCAAAAACCCGTCCCCACATTGACGACAACATCGCCATCAGTGCTTCTCTGCCGTTACTGTCACCGCCAGCACATAGCCACCGTTACGAACTGTTTTAATGATTTGTGGAGAGCGCGCATCTTCCCGCAGTTTCTGGCGCAGACGGCTGATCTGGATATCGATAGAACGATCAAAAGGATCGGCATCGCGGCCGTGTGTCATATTCAATAACTGATCCCGGTTCAGGACGCGATTCGGGTGTTCGAGAAAAATATTCAGCATCCTGTATTCGGCACCGGACAAGGAAACAATCATATCGTCCGGGGCGATCAGATGACGGGCAGTCATATCCAGCACCCAGCCGGCAAATTTCAGTTTTTGTAAACCGTCATTATTGGCACCCAGTTGATTATTTTGTGTTCGCCTTAACACACTGCGTATGCGTGCCAGTAATTCGCGTGGCTCGAATGGTTTCGGCAGATAGTCGTCAGCACCCATTTCCAGCCCGAGTATCCGGTCTAAAGGTTCACCACGCGCGGTCAGCATAATGACGGGAATCGTCGATTTGCTGCGAAGATTCCGGCATAAAGTCAGACCGTCGTCTCCCGGTAAATTCAGGTCGAGGACGATCAGTTCAAATTGGTGTTCCTGTAATGCCGCCCACATCGCGGTACCATCCGCCGCCATGACAGCGGAATAGCCGTTCTGATCCAGATATTCCGCCAGTAAACTGCGGATATCGCGGTCGTCGTCAACAATGAGTATTTTATTTGAGGTATCCATGGTCTTCATTATGAACCGGGTCTCCGTGAAAGGCATCGTGGGTTTGTATCGTCTTGTTATGATAACGCTTTGCCGACATAGTACGAAACATCAGACGGACACTCGTTCCGGCGTTGTTACACAGAGATACAAACCTGAACGTAATTGATATTTACCGGATACAAGACGCAAGCACAATGAGACTGTTGACTGTTATCCCGGCAAGATGTGGACAGATCAATGTTGCTCAACTGCAGTTGTTTTATTTTATAGGACTGACGCAAAACCGCCCCATCGGCGTTATGGCTCCTGACCGGAGCAATTTTGCGTCAGTCCTGTTTAAAGAAAAAGTATCTGCAAAGTCTGAGCTTTTTCCGTGCATTCAGAAAGATTAATGATGAAAAATTTCAAACAAACTTTGCTGGCAGTTGTCCTTACTTCCTGTTGTGGCGTCAGTGCGATAGCGTTAGCACAAACTGCACCGGACGTCCCTCCCCGTCCGCAACATCCTATGGGAGAGCCTGGTAAAAATCCAGAGCAGATGAAAGAACGTTTTGCCAAGCATCAGGCAGAGCTGCACGATACTTTAAAGATTACGGCAGCACAGGAGCCCGCGTGGAAAACATTCATACAATCGGTCACGCCTAAAGCCATGCCGCCGCGCGAAGATTTTAAAGAGCTGGATAAGCTGACCACACCGCAACGCATGGAAAAAATGCTGGAAAAAATGAAAGAGCATCAATCGGCGTTACAGGATCGTCTGGCTGCTACGAAGACTTTCTATGCGACATTGACGCCTGAACAGCAAAAGATTTTTGATGAAAGTCATCGTCGCCTGCAGCACAAAATGCAGGGTCACATGGCGCGGCAAATGCATAAACGCGGCGATGCGCCGGGTATGATGGACAAGCCATAAAACATTCAGAAGCAAAATAAAACGGGCACCTTCATCGGGTGCCCGTTTTATTTTTTAAGCGATATTTTTTCTATCGTCAGGCGAATCGCCGTGCTGCGTCTAAGCCCAGACCTGCTCCGATACTGCCGAATAAATCGCCTTCCACCTTACGTGCGTTCGGCACGATTGCCGCAATTTGCTGACGCAAACCGCGCACGCCACTGGACCCGCCGGTAAAGAAGACTGTGTCCACCTGATCGGGGCGAATACCGGCCTGCTGCAATACGTTGGCGACTGCTTGCGCAATATCGCGGCTCAGATGGCCGATAGCTGATTGCAAGCCTTCTTGTTCCAGTATCAGTGAACAGGGCACAGATACCGGTTTGCTGCGCAGACGTTCCAGCGGCAGATTGATGGCATCCTGATCCGACAATAAAATCTTGGCTTCTTCTGATTTGATCGCCAGCCAGTGCCCATCCCGGTCTTCGACCAGATTCAATAAGCGTTCAAAGCGCTGACGCACATCGCTGCTTTGTATGTCGCGATATACATCCTGTAATTCCCGCCAGACTTTTTGCGTGTAGGCCAGATTGATCGTGTGCCATGTCGCCAGATTAAAATAATAACTCGATGGCACATCGGTCTGATTCGCCAGTCTGCCGCCTAATCCCAGCAAGGGCATGATGTGGGTCAGGCTCAGATATTTATCGAAATCCGTACCACCGATATGGATGCCGCCATTACCCAGAATATCGTCATGCCTATCCAGTAAATGAGCGCGTTCAGGTGCCAGACGCACCAGAGAAAAATCGGAAGTACCACCGCCGATATCGGCAATCAGAACCAACTCTTCTTTTTCTATGCGCGATTCATAATCGAAGGCGGCCGCGATAGGTTCAAACTGAAAATGCACTTCTTTGAAACCAACTGCGCGGGCAATGTCTTCCAGCGTGTTCTGGGCGATCTGATCGGCCTGGCGGTTATCGTCGATGAAATGGACGGGACGACCGAATACCGCATGTTCAAACGCTTGTCCGGCGGATAGTTCGGCACGTTTTTTCAGTTCACCGATAAATTGCGATAACAAATCGCGAAATGCGAGTGGTTTGCCCATCACTTCCGTTTGGCCATCGATCAGGCTGGTACCCAGCAAGCTTTTCATCGAGCGCATCAGGCGCCCTTCATACCCCGCCAGATAGTTTGCCAGCGCTGCACGTCCGTAGCTGACCTCGTGTTCTTCGGCATTAAAGAAAATGACCGACGGTAAAGTCAGCTTATCTTGTTCCAGCGCCAGCAAAACGGATTGCGCGCCACGATGCCAACCCACAGTTGAGTTTGAGGTACCAAAATCTACTCCACAAGCTTGCGACATGAAACATCCTGATAAAAAAACGAAAACGCCGTCAACCTGATGCTGGCGGCGCTGAAAATGAGTGACTTCTGTACAGAAGCCGTTATTCCGGTGTTGCCGGCGGTTCTTGCTGAAGAACGACCAGCAGCTGATCGATACGGTAATGGTCGATATCGACCACTTCAAACTTATACCGGTCCACCATGACGAAATCGGTACGCTTCGGTATCTTTTTGAGCATCGTCATCATGAAGCCCGCAATAGTCTCATAGCTGCCCTGCCCGGGCAAGGAATCTATGTTCAGTGCACGACATACGTCTTCTATCGTTGTCGCGCCGTCAATCAACCACGAGTTTGTGTCGCGCTGGACGATCTGGTCTTCCAGAAACGGATGTACCAGATTTCCCATCAGTGTACTCAGGACATCATTGAGCGTGATGACACCGACAACCAGCGCGTATTCATTGAGGATCACGGCAAAATCCTCGCGCGTCCCTTTAAATTGCTCAAGCATTTCCGACAAAGTCAGTGAATCCGGTACCGCCAGCGCAGTTCTGATCGACAGTTCCTGTACTTTGGAAAATGCCTGATTGGTCAGCACGCGCTTGAGAATATCCTTA
Organism: Cognatundibacterium rivi; assembly: GCF_018139565.1. Taxonomy (GTDB): domain Bacteria; phylum Pseudomonadota; class Gammaproteobacteria; order Burkholderiales; family Burkholderiaceae_D; genus Undibacterium; species Undibacterium rivi. The sequence continues at coordinate 37,756 of NZ_JAGSPK010000001.1, read as the reverse complement.
GACTCGACGTAACCGACGACATTATCGATGTGGCCATCGCAGACCAGAAACTTGCTGTGCGCATTATCTGCAATTTTCTGACGTATGACGGCATCGGTATCCTGCAAGGTGAAAAATACGATGCTGTCGCGTTGCGACATGGCACTCGGGACGGTGCGGCTTTCCAGCTCAAACACATTGCCTATCATATGGTGTTCACGTGCCTGCAATACCCCTGCTTCAGCACCGGCATCGACCATCGCATAAATCTCATCCGAAGTGATCTGTTCGTCGCGAACCGTCGGCAAATTCAGTAACTTGAAAATCAGATTGGATAAACCATTGAATATCCATACCAGTGGCTTAAACACGCCGGCACATAAACGCATCGGGGTAATCACTACCATCGCTACGGACTCAGGTGCGATCATCGCCAGTTTTTTTGGAATCAGATCAGCGAAAAGAATAAAAATGGAAGTAACAAAGACAAATGAGGTCAGAAAACTCGCAGTATCGACCCAACTGTGATCTCCGAATAATGCGTGGAATACTGCAGAAAAATACGGCGTCAGTGCCTGTTCACCCAGAATACCGCCGAGTATGGCGACTGCGTTCAGGCCGATTTGTACAACGGTAAAAAAATGACCGGGTGCCTGTTGCAGCTCCAGTACTTTCGTTGCGCGCAATTCCCCTTCTGATTCCAGTACCTGCAATTTCATTTTTCTCGCCGCAGCAAGAGAAATTTCTGCCATCGAGAAAAATGCACTGATCGCAACCAGCAAAGCAATGACCAGAAAGTGATCAAATAAGGCCATGTTAACTCCCGTGAAGCATGTTGTCAGGGTTAATCATATACTATGCAAACACTCGCCTGATAATGCGTGTAAGACGGCGACACCGCAAATTGATCCCTGAATTTTTATTGTATCGAAAGAGAGTGCCGATGCCTCCACCGGATTCTTCTGAGCAAACGTCTTTGTCGACGAATGTGCGTTTTGTGCTGATTACTGTCTTTCTGGATATTCTCGGCATCGGTCTGATCATTCCTGTTCTGCCCCGGCTGGTGGCGTCGTTCACTCTGCAGAGTGATATGCAGGCATACTGGTATGGTGCGATTGTCGCCATCTATGGCGTGATGCAGTTTTTCTTTGCACCGGTGATCGGCGCACTGAGTGACCGCTTTGGTCGCCGTCCGGTGTTGCTGACCTGTGTGTTCGGACTGGGGCTGAATTTTATTTTACTGACTCAGGCGACATCCATATACTGGCTGCTGTTTATCCGGGCTTTGGGCGGTGTGACGGCGGGTAATCTGTCAGTTGCAACGGCCTATATTGCGGATGTCAGCGCTCCGGAAAATCGCAGCAAGGCGCTGGGAAAAATTGGCGCGATGTTTGGTCTTGGCTTTATCTGCGGACCTGTGATCGGCGGGCTGCTCGGTGAAGCCAATATTCATTACCCGTTTTATCTGGCGGCCGTTGTGTCGCTGGCAAACGTGGTCTACGGCTATTTCTCTTTGCCTGAATCCTTATCGCCGGAACACCGTAAAGCCTTTTCACTGTTATCGGCCAACCCATTTGCCGGACTGAACGGGCTTGCGCATTTACAGAGCGTGGGACCATTGGTATGGGTGTATGCGTTGTCGATGTTTGCCCAGTTTATTTTGCAAACGACCTGGGTTTTATCGACAGAATTACGTTTTGGCTGGACGCCGATGCAAAATGGGTTTTCCCTGTTTATGGTCGGTATTTCCAGTGTGCTGATGCAAGGTGTTTTTCTGACGCGTTATATTCAGCGTGTCGGTGATGCGAATGCTGTTTTGTTTGGCCTCACGTCTTCGTGTATTGCGCTGAGTCTGTACGGCGTGGCTACGCAGGGTTGGATGATGTATGTCCTGATCCTGTGCAATATGCTGGCATTTGCTTCCGGGCCAGCTTTACAGGCTTTTTTTTCGCGTGCTGTGAATGCGCGTTCGCAAGGTTTAGCCATGGGCTCACTAAGCGCACTGGCGAGTATCATGAGCGTTGCCGCGACACTCACTGGCACGGCGTTGCTGGCACAGGTGAGTCATTTTCCGCGCGGTAGTTGGATGCTTGGTGCGCCGTTCTTTATGGCGGCAACAGTACAATTATTTGCGCTTTTGCTGGCGACGCGACACTTGAAAAAATAGCGCGCTATCATTTGCATACGAAAATTTGCACCTATAAAAAAAGCGGACTGATGTCCGCTTTTTTTTATGATCATCAACCGATCAGCGATGCCGTGGTACATCCATCATCGCTTCGTAATCATCATTGTCTGCCGGGCTGATTGAATTCAGACCATTTTCCAGTTGTTGCATGTTGACGTCATTTCCCCACTTCGCCACGACGATAGTTGCAACGCCGTTCCCGATCAGATTCGTCAATGCGCGGGCTTCTGACATGAAGCGGTCAATACCGAGTATCAGAGCGAGACCTGCAACCGGGACGTGGCCTACCGCAGACAAGGTGGCAGCCAGCACGATAAAGCCGCTGCCGGTGATACCAGCCGCGCCTTTGGAGGTCAGCAATAAGACGGCCAGCAAAGTAATTTGCTGCATCAGGCTCATCGGTGTATCGGTTGCTTGCGCAATGAATACCGCGGCCATGGTCAGATAAATCGAAGTGCCATCGAGGTTAAATGAATAACCGGTTGGAACAACCAGACCAACGACTGATTTTTTGACGCCCAGTTTTTCCAGCTTCGCGATAATCCCCGGCAATGCGGATTCTGACGATGATGTACCGAGCACGATCAGCAATTCTTCTTTGATGTATTTGACGAATTTCCAGATGCTGAAACCGTGGAACTTAGCAATCGTGCCGAGAACGACGAAAATGAAAATCAGGCAGGTTCCATAAAAAGTCGCCATCAGATAACCGAGTGACAGCAGTGAGGAAACACCGAATTTACCGATAGTAAATGCCATCGCACCGAACGCACCAATTGGCGCTGCTTTCATGATGTAGCCAACGATGACGAATAAGACGTGAGAGAATTTTTCGATAAAGTCAAAAACCAGCGTGCCACGACCACCGAAACGATGCAATGCAAAACCAAAAAATACCGAGATCAGCAAGACTTGCAGAATTTCACCTTTGGCAAATGCATCGACAATGGTTGTCGGAATAATGGCCATCAGAAACTCGGTCGTTGTCTGCATTTTTCCCGGAGCAGTGAAGGCTGCGATTCCTTTGGTATCGAGCGCATTCACATCGATATGCATACCGGCACCGGGTTGTACGAGATTGATCATGACCAGCCCGACAATCAGCGCCAGCGTACTGACAACTTCAAAGTACAGCAGTGCCATACCGCCAGTTTTACCTACTTTTTTCATATCTTCCATACCGGCGATACCAACCACCACGGTACAGAAAATAATCGGTGCAATCATCATCTTGATCAGCTTGATGAAGCCGTCACCCAGCGGTTTCATTGCCGCGCCGGAATCAGGGTAATAGTGACCTAATAAAACGCCGATGATGATGGCGCTGATCACCTGAAAATACAGGGATTTGTAAATTGGTGGCTTATTCATTTGCCGTCTCCGATAATTTTGTGAAATTTGATGGCGAGAATGCATGCGCCATAACAATCACAATGATTTCTAACCGGAAGTATTATCAAAAAATAGGCAAGTCCGGGCAATTGTGGGTTTCCACACGATTGCCAATCTGCCAAGCGGGTAGTGGAGAGCAGAAAACCGGCGCTGAATCCTGAGCAGATTTTCAGGCCGGATGATGTTAAGCAGCGATGTGCCGTTGCTGACGTTGTTGTGCCATGGCCGTGATGATGTGTCCCAGCTGGCGCAGCGCATTATCCAATTCCGGCGTGAAATGCTTGCCGCAATTTAAACGCAGAAAATGATCAAACCGGTTCGAGTTTGAATACAGTAAGCCGGGCGACACTAATATCCCCTGTTCTAACGCGGCCTCAAACACGGCTTGCGACGAAAGCTGATGCGGCATTTCTATCCAGAGTGACACCCCGCCATCCGGTATCGTCAGGCGCGTACCGGCAGGAAAATAGGCGGCAATGGCTTCTGCGGTGCGCTCGCGTTGCTGCGTCAGACTATGGCGCAGCCGCCGCAGGTGGCGGTCGTAGGCGCTGGAGTTGATAAATTCGGCCAGCACGATTTGCGACCATTCTTCGTTATACCGGGTTTGGGCATATTTCAGCATGCTGATTCTGGCGTGCCAGCGTCCGGCAACCATCCAGCCGACGCGCAAGCCCGGTGCCAGAATTTTATGCAGCGAAGCACAATAAATCACATTGCCAGTTTTATCCCAGTGTTTGGCGCTGACCGGTGTCGCGTCGGCATTCACTAAGGCGCTGTACGAATCATCTTCAATCAAGGGAATCTGCTGCGTTTCGCACAGAGCCACCAGTCTTTGTTTATGGCTATCCGGCATGATGCTGCCCAAAGGATTTTGCAAATGCGGCACGACAACGACGGCTTTAATATTGTCGTAGGTTCGCATTGCCAACTCCAGCGCCTCTATTGAGATCCCGGTTTGCGGGCTGGTCGGAATTTCCAGCGCCTTCATGCCCAGACTTTCGAGCACTTGCAGCAGACCATAAAACGTCGGCGACTCTACCGCGATGATGTCACCGGCTTGCGCCACTGCGCGTAAGGCCAGATTTAAAGCCTCGATACAACCCATAGTAACAACGACATCATCGGGCTTGATGCTCATGCCTATGCCCAGCGCACGCTTTGCCAATGCTGCTTTCAGCTCCTTATTACCACCCGGCGAGATCGCTTTGGTTAGTAATTGCGGCCGCTGTCGCAGCAAGCGTATGGCCAGATTTTTTAACTCTTCCTGTGGATACATATCCGGCTCACCGTTGGCTCTGGCGAAATTGATGTTCACCGGACGCTGCCCCTGAGCGATGATGGCTGACACTCGTTCGTGAATACCGACGAACTGCGCCGGGTCAATCGGCGCATTGACGGGGGGCTCAGTTGCCGGCACCAGATTAATGCGCCTTGGCTGACGCACAAAATAACCCGAGCGTGGGCGCGCTTCCAGCCATCCCTCGGTTTCCAGCTGGCGGCACATCTGTAAAGCGGTCGATAAGCTCACCGTATGCAATTGCATCAGCTTGCGTACAGACGGCATACGATCGCCAACCACCAGCGTTCCCGCCTTGATCGCCGATAAATAATGATTGGCCAGCCGTCGGTATAGAGGCAGAGGCAAATCATGCTCGTGATTCGGGTTGTACAGTTGAAATGTGCTGTGTTTGGGCATACGACGATGATCCTCTCCGCCATACAGGATGAACAGATACAGTTAGCGTGAATAGACACAATAACAGATGCCGGAATTATGGTTTGCACCGATGCAGTCTGTGTGTTTTTGTGTCTGTTACGGATATTGGCGCTGACCTATTCTGTGTGCATATCTTCAGATGAGAGCTCAGCATGCATATCACTACCTTGCAATCCGCGCAGTCGTATCAGGTATATGTTACTGCCGGTACTTTATTGCACTTAAGTGTGGGACAGGTCGTTATTCGGATTCCCTCATCCGGTGTTGATGCCTATGCTTACACAACGCAAATTTACATGCCGGAAGGTGCTGTCTATGCTGTTGAACATAGCGGGTGGATACAGATATCGGCCCGGCAGCGCAGCGAGATTCTGACACAATTACCAGAGCCCAGTATGGTTGTTCGATTCTGGCGTGCACTCAAAACCTTTGTTCTTCGCCAGTGGCACCGCAGTTTGCGCAGGCGTGTACCAGGTTGATCGCGCAACGGTGTCTGTAGGGTTTAACGGCCGCTGCCGAAAAACTCTTTCATCATAAAATTTTCCAGCTCTGCGGTGTCCTGCGGTCTGGCTGACAAGGTGACGACCCGGCCAAGGCGATGTGACTCCCAACTGAAATCGCCCTGATATTCCTCACGGATTAACACAATCATGCGGCGGATGATGGCGATCTCAATGTCGCCGCCAAGACCTGCATCCACTTCTATCGTCTTCTTGAAGCTGTTTTGTCTGTCTGGCTTCCAGCCGCGGAAAGTGAAGGTCGCCATGCGTAAGCTTTTGCTCGTGATCTGGAATACCCCGCCAGTACCTTCGCGGCCATTTGCTTGCTGCATACTGCGACGGACATTGGCTTCGGCGACTTCTTGTGGGCTCATGCCGCGTCCCGGCTGATTTGCCGCATTTTCCTGACTGGACTGTTCCTGTGCACGGCGTCGTTCACGCGCAGCATTCAGCATACTCATCATATCTTGCTCAGGTGGTGCCTGAACGATGGGCGTGGGCTGGGTGACAGTTGTTTGCGCCATCGGAACCGGTGCTACCGGCGGCGTTACCGGTGAGACGATGGATTTTTTCGGTCGCGGAATGACTACAGGTTTGGCAACTGGCTTTTTGGGCTCAGGCGCCGCCATTTTTGCGACGGTTGCCTTATCCAGCATCAGAACGATGGCGTTTTGTGAGGCGGCGTCATCGCCCTGCTTCTTTTTCTTGACCGGATGCATATTCAGTAAGAAGTACAGCAGCAAGGCGTGAATGATTAAAACAATCACGATACCTACGAAATTGGCGGGTCGAAACCGGATATGCAGATGAATTTCGCCAGACTTGGCAAGGTCATTTTCTGGTGCTTCGATACTCAACTTCATGGATGGCGGTCAAGAATTTCTGGATGGCAGGTTGGCAAGGATACCTTAATCTGTGGCACGGACTGTAACAAAGATTGATGATTTGGTAGCAGGCATCCTCTACATGAAGTTGTTTTCGGAAACGAATATGTAACAAGAATTAATGTCGTGGTTTTCAGCGACTGCGCTATTCTCCTATGAAATCGCTGCTTTTGTAGCGGTTTTATGCGTTCATTTTGTGAAGAGCGCATACAAATTCAGTATGCGAATCCAGCGGCTGTCTTCTATGCTGTTCCGGATTCGCCAACGGTGTCTGGCATCGCATGCATACAGAAGGAGAAATACATGCTGGTTCAAACTGAAGATGAGATCGTTCTCGGGGATGATCCTTCCCGCCTGCATGAAAATTCCGGCGTGGGCTTACCTGCTGCGGTGCTGGCATCGGCCACCCTGTTGAGCGCCTGTGGCGGTGGCGGCGGAAGCACGGGGGGCACTGGCAGCACCGCTCCCGTTATCAATGCTCCACCCGTCACCGAAATTCAGGCATCGCGGTTTTTGGCACAGGCGTCGACCGGTGCGACCCGCGAACAGATTGCCCGCGTCAGCGCGATAGGCTATGCGGCGTGGATTGATGAGCAGATAGCGATGGTGCCTTCCCAGACCCGCTGGGACTGGCTGGTGGCCAAAGGCTTTAATGCGGCAGCGAATATTTTTACCCAGAACGGTTTTGATTCTGTGGTCTGGTACAAGCTGATTAACGCGCCCGATACATTACGTCAGCGCGTCACGTTGGCTTTGTCAGAAATCATCGTGGTCGGCATTGATGGTCTGGTGGGCGCTGGCTGGCAGGCATTTTCTGCGGCCCAGTTTCTGGATTTGCTGGAAGCGCAATGTTTTGGCAATTTCCGTACTTTGCTGGAGAACGTCTCTACCAGCGCGGCGATGGGACAATACCTGACCTATCGTGGCAACACCAAATACAACGCCAAAACCGGTGCCTTACCTGATGAAAATTACGCCCGTGAACTGATGCAATTGTTTTCTATCGGACTGCTAAAGCTCAATCCAGATGGAACGCCGCTGACCGTGAATGGCGTGCAGCAGGAAACGTATACCCTTGATGACATCACCGGTCTTGCCAGAATTTTTACTGGCTGGGATTTCGATTTATCCACTAGCAAAACCGACACGCCCGATTTTTTACGGCGTCCGATGACGCAGGTCGATAGTCGCCACGAAACAGGTGCTTCGACATTTCTGGGAGCAACAGTACCTGCCGGTTTAAACGGGGCGCAAAGTTTAAAAGCGGCCTTGGATATTATTTTTGCGCATCCGAATGTTGCCCCATTTATTTGCCGTCAGCTGATACAGCGACTGGTGACCAGCAACCCGACGCCAGCTTATGTGCAGCGTGTTGCGAGTGTCTTCATGAATGATGGCAAAGGAGTGAAAGGCAATCTGGGTGCTGTGGTCAAAGCTTTGTTGCTGGATGATGAAGCGCGCAACGCAGCGAATCTCAGTAATCCGCAATCCGGCAAATTGCGCGAACCGGTGTTGCGCCTGCTGGCATGGGCACGGGCATATAAGTTATCGTCAGTCAGTGGTAACTGGAGTATCGGTAATACCAGTGACCCGGCGACCCGGCTTGGGCAAAGTCCTTCGCGTTCTTCATCGGTCTTTAATTTTTTCCGTCCCGGCTACTTACCGCCGAATAGCGCGATAGGCGCGGCATCTCTGGTCGCGCCGGAATTTCAGATTACCAATGAATCAACTGTGGTGGGCTATGTGAATTTTATGCAGCGCCTGGTCAGTCTTGGTAACACCGATTTAATCCCCGATTACAGCAGCTTGCTGCCCTTAGCTGAAAACGCATCGGCGCTGCTGAAAGAAATCAATATTGTGCTGGCAGCAGGGCAAATCAGCGATGAAACGCTGAACAGCATTGCCAGCGCGGTTAACACTATGCCGACAGGGACGGATGCGCGCAAAAATAATCGCATTTATGCCGCACTGACCCTGGTTCTGGCTGCACCAGAATTTGTTGTTATCAAATAAGGAATTCATCATGACCGATCAAACCAGGATGAATGCATCCCGCCGGGCATTTTTACAGCGCGCCTCCGCTTTATCGGTGGCCGGTGTGGCGACACCTTGGGCCCTAAATCTGGCGGCGATGTCTGAGGCTGCTGCGGCCACGGCAACGGATTACAAAGCCATCGTCTGCGTATTTTTATACGGCGGTAACGATTACGGCAATACCTTGGTGCCTTACGATACCAGCTCCTACAATGCGTATTCAAGCTTACGCCCGACTCTGGCGTATGCGCGGGATGCGCTGACCGCGACGGCGCTGACCTCGCTCAATGACCCGAAAGACAGCGCCGGTGCCAGCCATCAGTATGCGCTGGCACCGAATCTGGCACCGCTGATGCCGATCTTCAATGCCGGTAAATTGGGCGTGATCCTGAATGCGGGTACATTGGTACAACCGACCACTAAATTGCAGTACACAAACAAGAGCGTACCTTTACCACCGAAACTGTTTTCGCATAACGATCAGCAATCTGTCTGGCAGTCGAGTTCTGCGGAAGGCGCACGTACCGGCTGGGGCGGTCGTATGGGAGATTTGTTTCAGGCTGCGAATACTAATTCCACCTTTACCTGTATCAACGTCTCCGGAAACGCGGTGTATTTATCCGGAAATACAGCGGTGCAGTATCAGGTATCAACCAGCGGATCCGTGCCGTTATCGGCCTTGCAGACTTCGATGTTTGGCTCAAAAGAATGCTCTGCTGCCTTACAAAATTTAATCACCCAAAGCCGCACACATTTATTTGAAAATGAATATAACCGCGTGACGAAACGGGCAATTGATGCGAACGTCATTTTGTCTTCGGCTTTGGCCAGCACACCTGTACTGAATACACCTTTCCCGACGAAAAACAGTCTGGGTGATCAACTGAAATTAGTGGCTCGTATGATTTCCAGCGCGACGACGCTTGGTGCGAAACGTCAGGTGTTTTTTGTTTCTATGGGCGGTTTTGATACGCATGACGGTCTGGTGGCGAATCATCCCGGTCTGATGAAAACGCTGGCAGATGGCATGGCTGCGTTTTATAACGCAACAGTGGAGTTAGGCGTGGCGGATAGGGTAACGACATTCACCGCATCTGATTTTGGCCGTACGCTCAGTGGTAACAATGACGGTTCAGATCATGGCTGGGGCAGCATGCATTTTGTGATGGGTGGCGCGGTGAACGGTCAGCGTTATTTCGGCACACCGCCCGTCGTTGCGTCGAATGGTCCTGACGATGTCGGTCAGGGACGTTTATTGCCGACCACTTCGGTAGATCAGTACGCCGCAACATTGGGGAAATGGCTGGGTGTATCCGACAGTAATTTACTGATGTTGTTACCGAATCTGGCGAATTACAACGTCAGCAACCGTACTCTGGGCTTTGTTTAAACCAGCCCGAACCAACCCAAAAGCGCACCCGCTGCCAGCAGCCACAACAAATGCAGGCTGGTGCGCCAGACCATGAAGGCACATGCTGCGGAGAGCAGCCACAGTGGCCAGTCACGCGCCACAATATTGTGTGAACTCGCCATGATCCAACCTGTTGCAAGCAGCAGGCCGATCACGATAGGCGTCATTGCGAGTTTAAAACTGCGCACACCGAGCAGATCGCGGTTTTCATGACCCCAGCGGGCAGCCATATACGTGAGCGTGGTACTTGGTAGCAGGATGCCGGACATCGTCATCAGCACACCGAGTAAGCCGGCCCACATGCTGCCGCTGTTGAGGCCGACATTCCAACCCATCAGAGCAATAAACAAGACATTCGGCCCTGGTGCGGCTTGTGCAATTGCGATCGAGGCATTGAATTGCGCATCCGTAAGCCAGTGTTGCTGATCGACCAGATAACGGTGCATATCCGGCAGTGTTGATACTGCGCCGCCGATCGACAGCAAGGACAGCATCAGATAATGCAGCCACAGATGAAACCAGTCGCCCCAATTCATGCTGATGTGTAACACCGGATGGATTGCTTCGCTCATTATTTCAGCTTCCTGAATACCAGCGCCCAGCTGATGGCACCCAGCCCCAGCAATACATAAACCAGTGGGAGTTTAAGAAGGGCAACGCAGACAAAACACAGCGCACTGAACAACAAGGCCAGACGCCGGGTCAGCGGGTGATTGTGAAGTGCAGGAACGAGTTTCAGACCGGTCGCAAAAATCAGCCCTGAGGTGACGGCACTCATGCCGCGCAAGGCACCTGCGACGCCGGGGTGTTGTGCGAACTGAGCGTATGCCACGGCCATCAGCAACACGATGATCAAGGGAATAATCAATAAGCCGGCCAGCGCCATTAATGCCCCCGGCAGGCCAAAGTAGCGATTGCCTATCATCAGACAAAGATTGAGGACGTTCGGGCCGGGCATGATTTGCGCAACCGCCCAGTCCTCCACAAATTCTTCGTTGGTCAGCCAGCGTTTGCGTTCCACCATTTCTCTTTGCACGATCGCGACAACGCCGCCAAAGCCCTGCAACGCCAGCACGGTGAACGAAAAGAAGATGTCTGCTAAAGATGTTGGACGTGCACGTGCAGGTTGAGGCTCGGTGGACATGGTATTGGAAATGTCAGCAGGAGCACTATTGTAAAACAGAGCTGCAGCGAACGCAGAGACTCACTCCTGAGACTTGCGGTGGGCGCGGATGCGGGCGCGCCATTCACCAAGCGCGGTTAACGCTCCCTGAAATTCGCGCTCAATCAGATCAGCTTCGGCATCGGTGATGACGCCATCTAGCAGCGCCGTGGAGACGGCTTCTGCCACATCGCCAACCTGACTCATGACGCGGCACACTGTTTGTGACAGATCATCTTTCAACACTTCATCCGGTTCCGGTACGACAAATGCGGCCATGCCGTGGCGTCCGAGCAAGGCATGCAATGGCAGATGCGCTTCTTTCACCCCGGCGTTATGACAGTGTTCGATGATGATCGACAGTTCTTCAAACGAAGGATAGTGCGAGTCTATGCCCGGCGCCAGTTTGTTCCTGAGCACGTTGACGGAAATATCCATGCGCAGCGCCAGCGCTTCCAGCCCACCCGGATATGCACGCGCCACTTTATACAGTGCATCGTGCTGGTTCATATCTGAATATTTACGTGTCATCGTGCGTCCTTGATTACCGGGAGATTGATCGTGACCAGGCCGTATGGCGCAGCATAGTGGTACGCGATTGTACTGATTCAATATCTGCTTATCAATCAGTTGCAATCAAGGTGTTGCCCACCGCAGGAAATATCGGTGGCGGCCTCTTTCATCGCTCACAGGGAGGAACGCTCACTGAGGAAGGTCAGCCAGCGATCGGCACCTTCCACTTCGCTGAAGACCTGCGCGAAATCGGTCACGGTGCGGGCGGCACGTTCGAGTAACTGGATATCGGCTTCATGCTGACGGGCGACATGCGGGTCTTCCAGAAACAGGATGCGCCGTATTTTTCTGTCGAGCACTAGTTCCGCCAATTGGGCATCGCCACCCAGCGGGCCGGAAAGAAAGGGCTGAACCCAGTCACATCCCGCCGCTTCACCTTTGATTTTTTTCGCTAACTGATTCAGCAGACCGCCAGTGGTGCCGGTTGCATAGCGGTAGGCAAACTTATCCAGCACGCTGAAATGTTTTTCTGCCAGTGCCAGCATTTTTTCTTTCATGGCGTCGTGCGCAATCAGCGCAATACCTTCGTTGTTCAATGCAAAGCTGGCGTTGAGCGCGGGGTCGGCGGGCGCGCCATTGATGGTCGCCTCTAGTTCCAGCCATTCGCGGGCACCGGCGAGCGTGGCCAGAAATGGCTTCCTGTGAATCACACATTGCCGTTTTAATGCAACGGCCTCGGGAAAAACAGACGATGGATCGACCGGGTCAATCAGATAAATCACCGCATCCACCGCTTTAGCCGGATCACTGTCAACTACGCGTGAGACCAGCTTCATCAGACCGCCGTCACGACCATAGGGAAAACGTTCAACATGCTGGCAAATATCCAGCAGACCATGCATCACCATCGCATCCAGCGTTCTGCCGACGACGACAAACTCCGGTTGCAGGAATGTGATAGCCTGACGTGAACCGCGCAGCAGTTGAACTAAGGCGGAATCCTGCGCATCCTGATGAGAGCGGTTTGCAATCAGGCCAATACGCAATTTTTTAGCGACGGTAAAGCTCACGGTTCATCCTTTTCTTAAGGGCAGACCACCAGTGTAACTCCGGCACAGGAACACGTCATCAAGGATGACTACATTTTGTTACCTTAATCGACAGAAGCGAAATATGTTTCCATCAGGTCAAGACGTAACATCACGATTACCGACAATAGTGGAAGAAAATCATGAAAAAGTGGCGACATTTGTTTTGCGCGCTCGCGATCATGTCTTCGTGTGCGACGGCATCAGGCGATGATGATTTTGACGACGATGAACTACAGGTTCAGCGTTGGGCTGTACTCGGCGATATGCAGGCACAAAATACTCTGGCGTTGTCGTATCTGAATGGCGACTTTGGCTATAAGAATGTGGACGAGGCCCGCTTCTGGCTGAAGCGCGCAGCCGAACAGGGGCATCCCGGTGCGCAGACCAATCTCGGTCTGCTGTACTTATCCAGTCATACTAATGCAGAAGAAATGCAGCAGGCGGTGGATCTTTTGTATCAGGCTGCCGAGCAGGATTTTGCTGCGGCTCAGTTAGTATTGGGCTCGTTACATGAATCCGGAACACTGGTGCCGCATAGTTACAGCGAAGCTGCGGCCTGGTATCAGGATGCTGCCGAGCAGGGCAATGCGAGCGCACAGTATCACCTGGCGATGTTGTATCTCAATGGGTGGGGGGTGCCGAAAGATGAAAAGCAGGCGGCATCGTGGCTCAAACTTGCCGCTGTTCAGGAATTATCGTCCGCTGAATTTGAACTGGGTCGTCAGTATTTGTATGGCGCTGGTGTGCCCAAAGATATTCTGCTGGCATATCAGTATTTACTCAAGGCCAGCATCAATGTCGGCAGTAAAGCGATCGATAGCCGGGATCTGGTGAATACCGGGCTGACAGCCGAACAAATTGCCACCATTCAGGAAGATAGCCGTCACTGGCAATTCAAATCCTGAATTTTTAAATCCTGTATTGCTTACAGAAATTTTTCTTCAAATTCACTGGCAGATATCGCTGGTGAAAACAGATAGCCCTGAAATTCATCGCAGTGCATATTCAGTAGAAAATTTTTCTGTTCCTCAGTTTCTACGCCTTCGGCAATGACTTGCAGCTTCATTGCATGGGCCAGATGAATAATCGCCGTCACAATTGCGACATCACTCTCGTCAGTTGGTAATTCATCGATGAAAGAACGGTCAATTTTCAATTTATGAATTGGAAAACGCTTCAGATAACTGAGGCTGGAGTAGCCGGTTCCGAAATCATCAATCGATAATTTCACGCCTAGTTTTGCCAGCGATTCCAGTTTCTTTAAATTCTCTTCGACGTCGCGGATCAGCACGGATTCAGTCAGTTCCAATTCAATTTTATCTGGGCTTAGCTGATGTTCTTCCAGCGTCGCTGCAATCGATTCAACGAAATTCGCCTGTTGAAATTGCAGTGCGGAGACATTGAAACCCATCCGCAGCGAATAACCAGCGCGATTCCATTGTGCGGCCTGACTGATCGCCGTTTGCATGACCCAGTTACCGATAGGAACAATGACGCCGGTTTCTTCGGCAATCGGAATAAACTGTGCCGGGCCGATTTCGCCGAGATCTTTATCATTCCAGCGCAATAAGGCTTCAACACCAAAGATTTCACCGGTACTCAGATTGATCTGCGGCTGGTAATGCAAACGGAAGCGATGATGTTCCAGTGCCTGACGCATGGCGTGATCGAGCTTCATCCGCGATAACAAACCGATGTTCATCTGGCGCTGATAGAAGCGGAAATCCGAGCGTCCACGTTCCTTGACGTGATACATCGCGCTGTCGGCATTTTTGATCAGATCATCCATGTTAGTGCCGTCATCAGGGAACAGCGCAATACCGATACTGGAGGTCACGGTAAAGCTCATTCCCTCCAGATTGATCGGTACGGATAATTCTTCCAGCACGCGCTGTGCACAGACTTCAGCGCCGGCTGCATCGGCCTCATGCAGCAATAACACAAATTCATCGCCACCGAGACGGGCGGCGGTATCGACCTGACGTATACACTTTTTAAGGCGTTCAGTTACTTCCAGCAGCACCCGGTCGCCGAATTGATGTCCGAGTGAGTCATTGATTTGTTTGAAGTGATCCAGATCCAGAAACAGTACGGCAAAATTGCTGTTGTCCCGTCCTGAAATCATAATCGATTGTTTGATCCGCTCGGATAACAGCAGACGATTCGGCAAGCCTGTCAGCGCATCGGAAAAGGCGAGTTCCTCGATTTTTTGTTTGGCGACGTGCGTTTCTGTTCTGTCTTTAAAAAAGCCGATGTAGTGCAAAGTTTTGTTGTGATCGTCCTGTACTTTGACCAGTGTGATCATGCACAGATAGGCATGTCCGTTTTTGCGACGATTCCAGAGTTCGCCCTCCCAGCAGCCCTCTTTTTCCAGCTTTGCCAGTAACTGATCAATCAGATCAACGTTACTTTCAGCTGCAAAAAAATCGCGCGGCGTCTTTCGCTGCATTTCGCTTTCGGTGTAGCCACTCAGACGTTCAAAACTGGGGTTGGTGGTGATGATGCGTTGATCCCGGTCGGTGATGAAAATCGCGTCCGTACTGGATTCAAACACTTTTGCCGCCAGTTGCAAGCGCGCTTCATCAGCGAGTTTTTGCGTAATGTCCCGATACGAATATACCCTGCCGATAGGGCGTCCGCGGGCGTATTGCGGTAAGGTCACGCGTTCCAGAATTTTCCCGGAACGCAGTACCAGCACATCACTGGCTTCCATCAAGGGTGAACGGCTGATCGTGCCGAGGCGCTCGGTATAACGATCTGCGTCTATCATGCATTTATCCATCCATGCATAAATCGCCGCATCGTCTCTCTGCGTCATCAGTTCATCGGGCAAGCCCCAGAGATCGGCGAACAAATGGTTATAGCTGCGGATAGCACCGTCGAGATCGGTGACGAGGATGCCATCAGCGGTGGATTCCAGGGTCGCCCGCAATTCGGCGATCAGTTTTTCCAGTTCATTTTCGGTCTGTTTCTGGCTGGTGCGGTCTCTTACCGCAACCACAAAAATGGAGTTATCCATCCCAACTCTGACCAGACTGACCCGGCGTTCGACCTGCACCACCGTTTTATCGGAGCATTCGAGCAGGGTTTCAGAGTAAATATTTTCCGACAAACCCGCCGCAACATCTTCCCAGAAAAATATATCTTCAGGCGCCGCAGCCAATTCCACAATACCTTTGCCACGCAGACTTTCTTCCGGCACTTTTAACAATCCATGAACGGTGCGATTGGCTGCCAGTATGCGTAAGGTAATCGGATCGACCAGAATGACGGCTTCCAGCATGCCCTCAATCAGCGCCTGTAGCTGGTGCGATTTCATAGCTGACCTTCGTTTGACTTGCCTGTCCGGGCTTCCAGTCCGCGCTCAAAGAAATAACATAAACGCTTGCGTGGCGACAGGTAGTCGTATGCGGCCTTGGGTAACTGCAATGGCTTCAGGCTGCGGTGTATGCAAAGTAGCTGTTCGTGTTCGAGGTTGATCACCAGCGCTTCGTCGCGGTCTATCGTCGGATCATGAATAATGATTTTTGGTTTGATCGGACGGGCAGAATTGACGGATACCACCAGCGCATATCTGTCATCGCTTAACTGCACCACTGAGCCCGGCGGATATATTCCCATCATGCGGATGAAGGTCGTCAGCGTCAGTTCGTGGAAGCGGGTTTTGTATTTGGTAAATATCTGCGACAAGGCTTCATGTGGCGTCAACGCCAGTGCCGGATTCGCCGGATTGCACAGATTGTCGTACTGATTCACCAGCGCGACGATGCGGCTCAATGGCGACATTTTTTCACCCGGAATACGACTCGGGTAGCCGCTGCTGTCGTGGTGTTCGTGATGCTGTGCCATCAACAGCATAGCGTTGGGGGCCAGATCCATTTTGCGTGCCAGATTCACACTGTGCATCACATGTTCCTGATACGCGAGTTTCTCAGGGGCACTGAAATGTTCATCGATCCAGCGCACCCGGTCCGGCAATTCGATTTTACCGATGTCGTGCATGAGCGCACCGACGCCCAGATTGAGCATGTCGGTCTTATTCAGATCCAGAGCTTTACCCAGCAACAGCGAAATGACGGTGACGTTGATTGAATGCAGAGAAGTCTTTTCGCCGGCTTTTTCTGACAACAGGCGGATGGCAGCCTCATCTTCGCTGAGTATCTGCCCGAGAAAGCCTTGAATCAGTTGTTCGACCAGTTGCTTCGCCAACCCCGGTTGCGCATGCACATGCTCGGAAACTTGTTTAAAAGTCTGCGCAGCGTGATTGAATTGCCGCTCACAGACCTGCAGACTGGCGGCCTGACTGGCAAGCAAGGCCCGGCGTCGTCGTAAAGCGTGTTCTGCCGGTGTTTCTGTCACGTTAGAGACAATGGTATCGGCAGGCGGTGTGTTATCCGCGGCTGCATCGGCAGCAGAACTTTTATCGGGAGCATAACGGACGCGCTCTATTCCCAACGAGCGTATCGTTTCTATCTGTTCCTGCGTGCTGATTTTGAAATTGCTGATCGGAAACGGATGATCCATCCAGCCCACGTCCAGATAGACGTACATTCCTATCCGCAGTTCGGATAGTTCGATAAATTGGGTATGAATGTCAGTCATCGCGTTTGCTGACAAAAGACCGGCAAGATGGAAGGGGATAGCCCCGTGGTATTTTCAATTTTAATCATTTAAAAAGCGAAATTTTTAACGGAAAACAGCTTTTTGTAAAAAATACCACGTTATTTTTTTCCAATACTAACTGAAATCTTCCCGAAAAATGACATGTGCGGGTTTAATTCTTTGTCGATGTTGTTATCGAATACACGACTCAACTGTAGAGTGTTGTATGGTAGCAGAAGAGCGCTGTTTTTTTTAATCGCCATCCCGTTTGCGGAACGCCAGCCAGCCGGCAATGACCGTAAATGTCAGCACGATCGCCACCACGATCCAGAAGCCGTATTCGTGTTGCGCGAGTGGAATGCCGCCGACATTCATGCCGAGCAGACCGGCGATCATATTGATAGGCAAGGCCAGTACCGTGACGACAGTCAGCACAAACAGCGAGCGGTTGTTTTGTTCATTTTCGCTGGCGGCAATTTCTTCCTGCAACAGCTTGATACGTTCCTGCAACGACGCCATGTCGCTCAGCACGACCGCAAACTCCTCCGTGGATTGGCGTAGTTCCTGCACGTCACTTTCTGCCAGCCATACCGGCGGTTTTTGCAGCAAGCGGAATAAGGCCGCAGGTTCCGGTGCCAGCAGACGTTGCAGGCGCACCAGCACGCGCCGGATTTCACCCAGATTGGCGCGTTTTTTGTTCAGCCTATCCGCCAGTAAATGGTCTTCGATGTCATCAATTTTTTTGATGACATTGCGCACGATGCCGATCAGCACATCGGCCTGATCGCGTAACAGGTGCGTCAGCAACTCGCTGGGAGAATGGAAAATTTCACCGTGATTGACGGCATTGCGCAAGCGATCAACCGACTGCAAAGGCTTGCGGCGCGCGCTGATCATGATGTTATTGGTCACACTCAGCCACAAGGTGGCAATATCCGATGCTTCAAATGCAAAGTCGTGCAGCACATCGTTGATGACGGCAATCAGATTATGATCCGCATGTTCAATCCGGGTTGAACGCGAACCTTCGTGCAGGGTTTCGTAGAATTCTTCCGGCAGTTGCACGTGTTCATGCAGCCATTTTTCAGCTGCGACATTGGTCAGATTGAAATGCAGCCAGATAAAGCTGTTGTCATTCGCGGCACGCGTCGTTTGCAGCCAGGCCAGCGCTTCGTTGGTGTGCAGCGTTTTTCCTGCCTGACCATGGGAAAACAGGTAGCCGCAGATTAAACCAGACTGATCTGAGCCATACGATAAATTATCCAGCACCATCTGATTTCCTGCGCAACGATAGAGCCGCTATTGTAAGACAGCACCTGTACCGATACCGACATTTTTACTGCGCAGCCGATCAGATTTCATGCGGGCGTCACAATCCCTGACGCCTCGCACTTATGTCGGTGAAACTGGAAGCAGGCGCATGCAAAGGCCACAGAGTGCTTCCCAGTGGCTAAATATACTGGGGGGAGTATTTTTACAAGGCCAGTAAATACGCTGAGAATTGATATAAAACGCCATATACCCCCCATTTTTCTGATAAATGGCTACAAATTCGGTGCTAACCAGCGTTCGACTTCTTCCTTCGCCACGCCGCGTCGTGTCGCCATATCCATGACCTGATCGTCGCCGATTTTGCCGACGCTGAAGTATTTGGATTCTGGATGCGCAAAATAGAAACCGGAGACCGCGGCACCCGGAATCATCGCCCATGATTCGGTGATATGCATATCGATTTCTTCGCATTGCATTTGCGTGAACATCGCGGTTTTAACCGTGTGTTCCGGGCAGGCCGGATAGCCTGGTGCCGGGCGTATGCCCTGGTAGGATTCTTTGATCAGCTCTTGATTGCTGAGTTTTTCATCGGCGGCATAGCCCCACAGATCGGTGCGGATGCGTTCGTGCAGATATTCAGCGAAGGCTTCGGCCAGACGGTCTGCCAGCGATTTCAGCATGATGCTGCTGTAATCGTCATGCGCGTCTTCAAAACGTTTTTCGTATTTTTCGATTCCCAGACCGGCTGTGACAGCGAACATGCCGATGTAGTCCGCTATGCCGCTGTCTTTCGGCGCGATGAAATCAGCGAGGCATTGATTCGGACGCTGTATGCCATCGACCAGCGGCTTCTCAGTTTGCTGGCGCGTGCCGTAATAGGTGAATGCGACCTGGCTGCGGCTGTCGTCGGTATAAATTTCGATGTCGTCGTCATGCACGCTATTCGCAGGCAGCAAAGAGACGACGCCGTTCGCTGTCAGCCAGCGGCCATCGATGATTTTCTTCAGCATCGCCTGACCTTCGGCAAACACTTTGCTGGCAGCTTCACCAACGACGCTGTCGGTCAGAATCGCGGGATACGGGCCGGCCAGATCCCAGGTCTGGAAGAACGGACCCCAGTCGATGTACTGCGCAATCGTTGCCAGATCGACGTTTTTAAATACACGACGACCAATGAATTTTGGTTTGACCGGCGCGTTCGCACCATCAAAACTGAGCTTCATTTTATTGGCACGCGCTTGCGCCAGCGTCAGCAATGGTGTGGTTTTTTTGTTTGCATGTTGCACGCGGATACGTTCGTAATCCGTCGCCAGCTCACCAATGTACTGATCACGGCTTTCCGGCGTCAGCAGTGATTGCGCGACCGATACCGAGCGCGAAGCATCCGGCACATACACGACCGGGCCTTCATAATTCGGTGCAATTTTCACCGCAGTATGCGCGCGGCTGGTGGTGGCGCCGCCGATCAGCAGCGGAATCTTCATCATGCGGAAATGCGGATCGCGCTGCATCTCTTTTGCGACATACGCCATTTCTTCGAGTGATGGCGTGATCAGACCGGAGAGACCGATGATGTCGGCGTTTTCGGCTTTGGCTTTCGCCAGAATTTCCGAACACGGCACCATCACACCCATGTTCACGACTTCAAAGTTATTACATTGCAGCACGACGGTAACGATATTTTTACCGATGTCATGCACGTCGCCTTTGACGGTGGCGATGACGATCTTGCCTTTCGGTTTATTGTCGCCGCTGCGTTTTTTTTCTTCTTCAATAAACGGCACCAGATGAGCGACCGCCTGCTTCATCACACGCGCCGATTTGACCACTTGCGGCAGGAACATTTTGCCCTGACCGAATAAATCACCGACGATATTCATGCCATCCATCAGCGGGCCTTCGATCACTTGTATCGGGCGGCCGCCATTGTTCATAATCGTGGCGCGCGCTTCTTCGGTATCTTCAACGATCCATTGCGTGATGCCATGCACCATCGCGTGCGCGAGGCGTTTTTCAACCGGCTCGCTGCGCCATTCCAGTGTGGCTTCTTCTTTCTTGCCGCCCGCTTTCAGTGTCGCTGCAAATTCGATCATGCGTTCGGTGGCATCTTCCCGACGGTTCAGCACCACGTCTTCCACGCGTTCACGCAATTCGGGATCAAGCTCGCTGTACACGCCGACCATACCGGCATTCACGATACCCATCGTCATACCAGCCTGAATCGCGTGATACAGGAAGACGGTGTGGATCGCTTCGCGTGCCGGATCATTGCCACGGAAAGAGAAACTCACATTCGAGACACCACCGCTGATTTTTGCGCCGGGTAAGTTTTGATGTATCCAGCGTGTCGCTTCAATGAAATCGACCGCGTAGTTATTGTGTTCTTCAATACCGGTGGCGACCGCGAAAATATTCGGATCGAAAATAATGTCCTGCGGATCAAAATCAAGTTGATCAACCAGCAGGCGATAAGCGCGTTCGCAGATTTCGATTTTGCGTTGATAGGTGTCTGCCTGGCCTTTTTCATCAAACGCCATCACGATCACCGCTGCGCCATAACGCTTGCACAAGTTAGCCTGACGCAGAAATTCTGCTTCGCCTTCTTTCATCGAAATCGAATTGACGATGGCTTTGCCTTGCACGCATTTCAAACCAGCTTCGATCACACTCCATTTCGACGAATCGATCATCAGCGGTACACGGGCAATATCCGGTTCCGACGCGATCAGATTCAGGAAGCGTGTCATGGCTGCCAGCGAATCGAGCATCGCTTCATCCATATTGATGTCGATGACTTGTGCGCCGTTTTCCACTTGCTGGCGGGCGACGGCTAAAGCGTCATCGTATTGCTCGTTCAAAATTAAACGGGCAAAGGCTTTCGAACCCGTGACATTGGTGCGTTCACCGACATTCACAAACAGAGATTGTTCATCGATGGTGAAAGGCTCTAAACCAGATAAACGACAGGCCGGCGCAATCTCAGGAACGACGCGTGGCGCCTGGGTTTGCAAGATATCGGCAATCGCTTTGATGTGCGGCGGCGTGGTGCCGCAGCAACCACCGGCGATGTTGATGAAACCGGCTTCAGCAAATTCTTTCAGCAAGGCGGAAGTGTCGGCTGGCAGCTCATCAAAACCGGTATCGCTCATAGGATTCGGCAAACCGGCATTCGGATAAATACAGACGAAGGTGTCGGCGATTTTGGACAGTTCTTCTGCATACGGCCGCATCAGCGCCGCACCGAGTGCGCAGTTCAGACCGATGGTCAGCGGCTTGGCGTGACGCACGGAATTCCAGAATGCAGGTACGGTTTGCCCTGACAAAATACGGCCCGATGCATCCGTTACCGTACCGGAAATCATGATTGGTAAGGTTTTGCCAGTTTCTTCAAAATACTGATCAATCGCGAACAACGCCGCTTTGCAATTCAGCGTATCGAAAATCGTTTCGACCAGCAGCACGTCGGCGCCGCCTTCTACCAGACCACGGGTTTGCTCATGGTAGGCAGCCACCAGTTGATCGAACGTGACATTGCGCGCTGCCGGATCATTCACATCGGGTGAAATCGAGGCGGTTTTTGGCGTTGGCCCCAGCGCACCGGCGACGAAGCGCGGTTTGTCGGCGCTGCTGTATTTATCACAGGCAGCGCGGGCGATTTTTGCCGCCTGCACGTTCATCTCATAGGCCAGATGCGCCATGTGGTAATCGTCTTGTGCGACGGTCGTCGCACCAAAGGTATTGGTTTCGATCAGATCGGCACCGGCGGCCAGATATTGTTCGTGAATTTCCTGAATGATGTGCGGTTGTGTCAGGGTCAGTAATTCATTGTTGCCTTTGACGAATAATTCCTTACCCGGAACCGCAAAATCCTTGAAACGCTCGCCACGATAATCTTCTTCCGTCAGCTTGTAACGCTGGATCATGGTGCCCATCGCGCCATCCAGGATCAGGATGCGTTGTTGCAGCAATTCGCGCAAACGGGTTTCGGTGGCGGAAACAGGCAGGGTTCTGGTCATGATCTTTACTCGCATCGTCGTATCAATAGGACTGATGCAACATTGTTCCGGCAAGGCATGGCGACGCAGGCAGTACATTAGTACGACCAGAAGCCATTACGCCGCCGGGGCGATGTTGCATCAGTCCAGAAAAACAAAACCCGATCGGCTCATGCATGCAGGCGGATCGGGCGACGTCCTTTTAGCAGCACTTATTACGCGCCCGCAATCTGAATCTCAAATCGGCGCTGGGAAGTGAAATTATACGTCAGATCAAGGACTTGGCGCCGTGGTTGCCGCTTTTTACCGGGTTTTGCTTATACATTGTGGTTAGATCGATATATGCTGACCGTCTGAGGACGACACTTTTTTGCGTAAGTGTTAACAAAAAAGGGCATATCCTCAAATGAGAGATATGCCCAAAGGGAATACAAAGGGAATACGTGTAACGATTAAATTTACAGTGTTGAAACGTGTGCGATTAATGCTTTTTATGGCGGGTGGCGATCAGGCTGGCAATAATAGAACCGCCAAGAATCAGTCCAATCACCATCAGTGAAACATCGGTCGGTACATGCATCCATTTCACGATCAGCATCTTGATACCGACAAACATCAGCACAAACGCAAGACCGAATTTCAGTAAGTGGAAACGGTCTGCCATATCGGCCAGCAGGAAATACAATGCCCGCAAACCCATAATCGCGAAAATGTTAGAGGTGAACACGATGAACGGATCGGTTGTCACGGCAAAAATCGCCGGAATCGAATCGACCGCAAAGATCACGTCGGATACTTCAATCAGGATCAGGACCAGCAGCAACGGCGTAAAGACGCGCTTACCATCGACCTTGATACTGAATTTTTCTTTGTGAAACTCTTTGGTAAATGGCAGTAATTTCTTGGCCAGTTTCAATACCGGATTGGCATCCAGATCCGGCTCTGCTTCTGTCGACACCAACATGCGGAAACCGGTGATCAGCAGGAATACGCCAAACAGATACAACACCCATGCAAACTGCGTGACAACCCAGCTACCGGCGAGAATCATTATGACGCGCATGACGATCGCACCCAGAACGCCGTACAGCAAAACTTTGCGCTGATATTGCGGCGGTACTGCAAAATGGCCGAAAATCAGCAGGAAGATAAAGATGTTATCGACCGACAGAGATTTCTCGATGACATAACCGGTCAGGAATTCCATGGCTTTGGCGGTAGCGATCTCACGCCCGACGGTTTCCGTCAGATACATCCACAGACCAAAATCAAATGCCAGCGCCAGGCTGACCCAGACAACGGACCAGGCCGCCGCTTCCCTGACGCTGACTTTGTGGGCGCGCGAACCACCCAGCGCCACGACGTCTATGGCTAACATCGCTAAGACAAATGCGATAAACGCGACCCACATCCAGGGTTGAGCGACGGTATGCAACATGATTTACTCTTTTTCGATAAATCCCAGCAATTGCAGCAGGCTGGTGAACAGATTAAAGATCGTGACGTACAGATTCACGGTCGCCATGATGTAGTTGGTCTCGCCACCGTGGATGATATTGCTGGTTTCAAACAAAATCATGCCGGACATCAGCAATACCATGACTGCAGAAATCGTCATCGACAGGGCTGGAATCTGGAAGAAAATCGCGCCCAGACTTGCTACCAGTGCGACGATCATGCCGACCATCAGGAAACCGCCCATGAAGCTGAAATTACGTTTGCTGACCAGTACGTATGCAGATAAACCCATGAAAATCAGACCAGTCATCCCCATTGCTGTCATCACGATGGAAGTGCCGCCTGGCATTTTCAGATAATGAGAGAGGATAGGATCGAGGGTGTAACCCATGAAACCAGTCAGTGCAAACACACTGGCAATACCCCAGGCGCTGTTACGCAGTTTGTTGGTGGCAAACAGCAATCCAAAATAGCCGATCAGGGTCAGAAAGATACCCGGACCCGGAATCGCGAAAGCGATGGTCGCACCAGCGGTCAATGCAGAAAACAATAAAGTCATCGACAACAACATATATGTGTTGCGTAAGACTTTCTGACTGTCACTGGCTGTGGTGTCGATATAGTCAACGGTTTGCACATCATGTGCAGTAGAGCGACTCAAGATTTTCATGCTTTTCTCCTGAAATGTTGAAGTCTGATGAAAAGACACAGGACCTCCCCTTCTCAACAGAAGGTGGAAACAGTCTAGTGGCAAGAGAATTGAAAGAAAAGTCGAATATAATTGATGAATACTTCGTAAAAACCGATGTTTTATAGTCGATCTTTCTTTTATGCCCGCACTGAATTACAAACACCTGCATTATTTCTGGATGGTCGCCAAGTCAGGCAGTATTGCGCGTGCCAGTGAACAATTGCATCTGACACCGCAAACTATCAGCGGACAGCTCGCGCTGTTTGAAGAAATGCAGGGCGAGACTTTGTTCCGTAAGCAGGGGCGAAATCTGGAACTGACAGAGGCTGGCCGCTTGGTGCTCAGTTATGCAGAGGATATATTCGCACTGGGGCGGGAGCTGGAAGAAGTGCTGCATCACCGGCCGACGGCGCGCACGGTGCAACTGCGTGTCGGGGTGTCGGATGCAGTGCCGAAGACAGTCGCGTATCAATTACTGGAGCCCGCGATGACTCTGCCGCAGACCTTAAGAATTAATTGTCGCGAGGGTAAACTCGAATTGCTGTTAGCGGAGCTGGCGATGCATAAACTGGACGTCGTGTTATCCGATAGCCCCATGCCGGTGACAGCGAATGTTCGTGGCTATAGTCATTTGCTGGCCGAATCCGGCATCAGTTTTTTTGCAACGCGCGAATTGCGAGCTCGCTTGACTGGCGCATTTCCTGAACTGCTGGATGGTGCGCCACTGTTATTGCCGGGCGAAGATGCTGCGCTGCGCGGACGTTTGTTGCAATGGCTGGATCAGCAACAATTGCATCCAAAGATTACCGGTGAGTTTGACGACAGCGCGCTGATGAGCGCATTCGGTCAGGCCGGTGCCGGTGTGTTTGCTGCGCCGACTGTCATCGTTGACCGTGTGATACGTCAGTATGACGTTGAGCTGATTGGTCAGACGCAGGCCATTCAGGAGCAGTTTTACGCGATATCTGTGCAGCGTAAATTGACTCATCCAGCAGTGCTGGCCATCAGTCAGGCTGCGCAGCAGAACTGGGTGCAAGCATTTTCACCAGGAAAATAATCCGGAAGCAAACGGTGCCTTGAACTCATATGGGGTTTGCTATAGCAACGAGAAAAAAAGCACCTGAGAAATCAGGTGCTTTTTTAAGGCTGTGTTACTAATACTTTACACTGATGTTTGATCAGCGACGACCCAGCAGCGATTTGACAGTACGATCCATAGGGACAGCGTAGTCATACGTACTGAGGACAATATTGTCGACCGGGCGTATCAGTTTCAGGTTAACGAAAACCAGTTTTTCACTTTCCGCATACGTGCCGACGATGACGGCTTGTGCCTGATGATTTTGTGCAACTTCCTTAATTTCGCGCGTCAGCAGCAGTTCACCGACATTTTGCTTGATCAGTACTTTGTCACGGAATTTCATTTCCAGCATTTGATATCCAGCGCGGGAAAACTGACCGGAAACTTGCTCAGCAACAATACGTCCGAATGGAGAGGACTCTTCCAGCACATTGATATTCGCCAGCGTGGCAACGATCAGCGGGCGCGATTTATCCAGAGAATTACCGGCCGCAGCGATCAGGGCTGTTGCTGCTTTCTGATTAGTCGGGATAAATTCGTTCGTTTCAGCTTCTTTCCAGGACAAGGCGGCTGTCGATGTCGATGTGCTGGCTCCGGTGAGATTCATATTTGAGCAAGCGCTGAATAACAGACCACAACTTACTGCAAGTGCAATTTTCTTTACCATGATTAGCCCCCGATCACTTTAAAATTAAATTCAGTTTCTTTATTGTATAAAGACGCGTCATATTCATTGACGGGATACGCATCAGTCCTTCGTGCTACGTATTGTGCGTTTTTTATCAGTGACGTCGTCACAATTACTTCATAAACCGATGTTGTGCTAGTCGTTGACGGGCCGAAAACAAAACGGCGGTTGACTTGACGATCAGTTGAGAAGCGCACTAATTGAGTATCGATATCGACGATTTGCGCTGTACCATCATTGAATTTTCTGACGGTCACACCTTGATTGACCAGCGACGTTACTACCTGAGTGTAAAACGCCTGACTGAATTTACTAGAATTTTGCGGCGGAGTGACAAATACTGGAGCACCAATTTTATCGGTGCCTGATTTGATCTGGTCAGCAACATCCTTGGCGATCAATAACCAATTTGAGACGACTTGAAGTTCAGTAGCAGCGGTCTTAGTGTTGTTATTGTATGACGCGTTAGTGTTATTCAATGGGGTTGAGCAACCGGCCATCAGCATGACGGTAACAGCAACGGGAACGATTTGTTTCATGCACTTCCTTTTCTAGCGTTCGGGTCAGGGATTTGGGCGGCAAAATCCAGCGCACACCATTAGTTAGCGTAAGAGAATACAACAAGTCTCGCAGAGCAACAAAGAATTTACTTGTAACCAACAGTGAATCGGAATAATTCCTGCTTAATGTGGGAATTGTGTATAAAAGTCCCCCGATTTGTCGTTTTTTTGCTTCACATTCAATCGGTTCAGGTTCGATTGAATTGCATATCCGGAGTCAGGGGAAAGCCTTGCAGGAATTCTGCAGCAGGTAAACGTTTTCCTCCTGGCTTTTGTAGTTCGGTCAGTTTCAGTACGCCTTCCCCACTGGCAACCAGAATGCCTTCCTGAGCGGATGCCGTCAGAATTTGCCCCGGAGCTGCGCCGGTTTTATTCGTTGTGACCGTTTGTGCAGCCCAGATTTTGATCGTGCTGTTGCCGTACTGAGCATGTGTACCGGGAAACGGATTGAAGGCGCGGATTTTTCTTGCCAGTACCTCTGCAGGCTGGTGAAAGTCGAGAGCAGCTTCTTCTTTGCTGATTTTGGCGGCGTACGTCGTACCTTGTTCCGGCTGCACTGTCGCGGTCAGGGGGCCTTGCTCTAACTGGTGTAAAGCTTGCACGATCATCTCGCCGCCCATCGCTGCCAATTTGTCGTGAAGGCTGCCTGTGGTCTCGGTGCTGTTAATGCTGATGCTCTGTTTTAACAGCATCGCGCCGGTATCTAAACCTTCTTCCATCTGCATGATCGTGATGCCTGTTTCGGTATCGCCAGCCTCAATGGCTCGGTGAATAGGCGCTGCTCCACGCCAGCGAGGCAAGAGCGAGCCGTGAATATTCAGGCAGCCTAAACGTGGAATTTCCAGCACAGACATTGGCAATATCAGGCCGTAAGCAGCGACCACCATGACATCGTGTTCCGTGTTGTGCAGCAAGTCGTGCGCTTCTGCCGCAACATCCGGATATTTGCCGTTTAATCTCAATGAGATGGGCTGTGCAACGGGAATGTTGTGTTCCTGTGCGTATTGCTTCACTGCGGATGCATGCAAATGCATGCCTCTGCCGGCAGGCCGGTCTGGTTGCGTGAGCACCAGAGGAATGTCAAAGCCTGCCTTATGTATGGCTGCTAAGGCGGTGGCGGCGAATTCTGGCGTCCCGGCAAATATGACTTTCATTTGCGATTCCCGGAATGGCGTTGCATTTCACGTTCTTCCTTAACCAGTTTCGTTTTGATGCGGTTTCGCTTCAGCGGCGACAGATATTCAACGAAGACTTTACCTTTTAAGTGATCCATTTCGTGTTGTATGCAGACCGCAAGTAAATCTTTGGCATGAATTTCGAATTCTTTGCCATTGGCGTCCAGTGCTTTGACTTTGACTTCGGCAGGTCGTTCGACACCGTCATAAATACCCGGTACCGACAGGCAACCTTCGTCGTAGACTTTTTTTTCTTCACTGGCCCAGATAATTTCGGGATTAATGAATACTTGTAACTGATCGTTGGTTTCGGAGATGTCGATGACAACCAGTTGTTCATGTACATCAACCTGTGACGCCGCCAAACCGACGCCTGGCGCGTCGTACATTGTTTCAGCCATGTCCGCAATCAGTTGCTTAAGACGTGCATCAAAGGAAGTTACCGGTTTTGCCACTTTGTGGAGGCGCGGGTCGGGATAACGCAGTATATTTAGTATGGGCATATTACATTTCGCAACAAGCTGGTTTAGCTTTTGCGCTGTTTTTCTTGCTAGTTCAAGGATTTATGGGCAGAATTTGATCCAATTTGGCAATTATTATAAGCAGATTGCATGCTTGCTTGCCTGTTTGCTGTATGACAGCATCTCGTATCGGATATTGTTTATGAAAAAGTTTAGCACAATCGCTGCCATCCTCGTTGGCAGTCTGCCATTCGCTTCCAGCTCTGCGTTTGCAGCTCCGGGAGAAGCGACGATTGCGCAGGCTCAGGCTGTGGCTCGCAGCAGCAAATGTGCTTTTCTGCCAGATGCTCCGGATAAGCATGTCGTTGTCAGCGGTGATACCTTGTGGGGAATTTCTTCTAAATTTCTGCAAAATCCCTGGTGCTGGCCACAAGTGTGGGGCATGAACAAAGAAGAAATTCGTAATCCGCACTGGATTTATCCAGGGCAGATTGTTTATTTTGACCGTGCGAATCAGCGCCTGCGCCTCGGGAATGTTTCCGGTAACGGTGTTGTCGGTGGTGTTCCTACTGTCAAATTGTCACCTAGATCCCGTGTTGAGGGATTAGGGGCGAATGCAATTCCGGCTATTCCTGCATCAGCGATTGAGCCTTTCCTCGTACATCCGATGATCGTTGAGGTCAATACACTGGAGCGTACTCCGCGCATCGTCGCGGCACCGGAAAGTAAAGTGAATATGGGGCAGGGCGAAAAAACCTATGTTCGCGGTGATCTTGATGGTGGTACCTCATTTCAAGTATTTCGTCCTGGCGTTCCATTGAAAGACCCTGATAATGGCAACATCATTGGCTACGAAGCTGCTTTTGTCGGCACAGTAAAGCTGGCGCGCGAGCCAGATGATAATAACGACGTTTATACTTTCAACGTTGTTAATTCAAAACTGGAAATGTCTGTCGGTGACAGGTTGTTACCAGTAACGCCGACTCCGATTCTCAGCTATGTGCCTCATCCGCCGGAAGATGAGATCCGTGCGCGTGTCGTCAGTGTTTACGGCGGTGTGTCGGTTGCCGGACAAAATCAGATCATTACGATTAACCGCGGCAAAGAGCACGGCCTTGATCTTGGTACGGTGTTGTCTCTGCAACGCTACGGTGAAGTGATCACGGATCGCACTGATGGTAACCGCAAGATAAAATTACCGGATGAGCAATATGGTCATGTGTTTATTTTCCGTTTGTTTGACAATATCTCTTATGGCTTGGTGATGCAGGTCACTGATTTTGTCAAAGTTGGCGACGTCGCCAGATCACCTCAATAATCAAATGGAGGTCTGGAATTGTTGCCGGACTTCTTCTCTTGGTTAAGGCTGGAACAAACGCCGGGCGTTGGTTCTGGCACTGCCTGTAAGTTGCTTGCTGGCTTTGGTTTACCTGAGCATATCTTTACAGCAAGCTACGAGGCATTGTGTCCTGTCGTCTCGCCAAAAATCGCCCGCGCTTTATTACTCCCGCCGCAAGAAGATTTTCTCAGGTTGGTTGAGATTACTCAGAACTGGGCTATGCAGCCAGGCAACTATGTTGTCACGCTTGCCGATACGCTGTATCCACCGGCATTGCTGGAAATTCCTGACCCACCGCTGATGTTGTATGTGAAAGGGCGGCCGGAAATACTGCGACAAGCAGGGATAGGCGTGGTGGGTAGCCGGAACGCGACGGCTCAGGGGATACGAAATGCGGAACAATTTTCTGAAGTTTTAAGTCATGCCGGATTGACGATTAGCTCCGGTCTGGCCGCAGGTATTGATACCGCGGCACATCAAGGCGCACTTCGCGGTATCGGTTCGACAATCGCTGTGATCGGCACAGGTGCGGATATTGTTTATCCCGCCAGAAATCGCCTTCTGGCACATCAGATTGCTGCAGAGGGTTGCATTGTCAGTGAATACTCACTTGGAACGCCGGCGATTGCATCTAACTTCCCGCGTCGCAACCGGATTATTTCTGGGTTGACGAAAGGAGTGTTAGTGGTAGAGGCCGCTGCTCAGTCTGGCTCGTTAATTACGGCAAGGATGGCGGCTGATCAGGGGCGGGAAGTGTTCGCGATTCCCGGCTCCATCCATTCGCCGTTAGCAAAAGGTTGCCATCAGCTGATCAGGCAAGGCGCGAAACTGGTCGAGTCTGCGCAGGATATATTAGAGGAGTTGCAACTCAGCTTACCGCAAGCAGCTATTGCAGCGAGTTCGCCTCCACTAGCAGCGACGGCTGATGCATCCGCAGGCTTGCTGGCGCTGATGGGCTATGATCCGGTTCCGCTCGATGTGTTGGCATTACGTGCTGCTCTGGATGTCGCAAGTTTAACCGGGCAGTTACTCGAACTTGAGTTGTGCGGGCAGATTGAGTCTTTGCCGGGTGGAATGTTTCGCCGTCTTCATTAGGCGATGCAAAAATCATGTGCTCAACCTGGTGTTGGCTTTAAATATACTCGGGGGGAGTATATTTAAAAGCCCAGTATTGACAGAGACTTTCTGGCAAAAAATGCAGATACTGCCCCGAAATAGTTAAAAATCTCAAAAAACCGCGGGGATATCTCAGGACGGGACTTGTTTGAAACTGTTTCAGCAGATAGAGTACCGACATGTTTGATATTCTTGTTTACCTCTACGAAACTTATTATCGTCCTGACGCCTGTCCGGATACCGCCGCTCTGGTCAAAAAACTTTCCGCTGTTGGTTTCCCTGAAGACGAAATTTCTGAGGCGCTGGATTGGCTCACCGGTTTGGCAAATACAACGGATCAGTCGTTGCCATCACCATTAAGTTCAAGTGGTTTCCGGGTCTATGCTGGAGTTGAGCTTGCCGCCCTCGGTACAGAGGCGGTTGGTTTTGTTCAGTTTCTTGAGTCAGCAGGGTTATTGTCCTCTTTGCAACGTGAAATCGTTATCGAACGTGCGTTGGCTGTGAACGAGTCACCGCTGCCTCTTAATAAACTGCGCATCATTGTCCTGATGATGCTGTGGAGCCAGGGCGCTGAGCCAGATATGCTGATGTTTGACGAACTGTTGTTGTCAGATGACGACAATAGGCCCCGTCTTTTGCATTAATCGTTTCATAAACAGAAGATTTCTGGCAAAAATCGCAGCTTGGTTGCGGGTTTTGCGTTTGCACGTTTATCATTCCGCACTAACTTAGGTTAGTCTTACGCTTATTTAGCAAAAAATGTTGCTTGTTAATCATTTTTTGTGCAAAAAACATTCGAGAATTCCGAAATGACAAAAACGCTCATCATTGCCGAAAAACCTTCTGTCGCCGCTGACATCGCGAAAGCGCTTGGAGGTTTCACTAAGCATGATGACTATTTCGAGTCGGATGAGTATGTATTATCTTCCGCAGTAGGTCATTTGCTGGAAATCACCGTTCCTGAGGAATATGACGTCAAACGCGGTAAATGGAGCTTTGCGCATTTGCCGATGATACCGCCGCATTTTGCACTGAATCCTATCGCCAAAACCGAAACACGCCTGAAGGTGCTGAATAAACTGATCAAGCGTAAAGATGTTTCTGCATTGATTAATGCATGTGACGCGGGCCGTGAAGGTGAGCTTATTTTCCGTCTGATTGCGCAAAACGCCAAAGCCAAGCAACCGGTACAACGTTTGTGGTTGCAATCGATGACGCCGGCAGCGATCCGTGACGGCTTCAAAAAGCTTCGCAGTGATGCAGAAATGATGCCTTTGGCAGACGCTGCACGTTGCCGTTCAGAATCAGATTGGCTGATAGGTATCAACGGTACCCGCGCCATGACGGCGTTCAACTCCAAAGAAGGCGGATTTTATCTGACGACCGTCGGACGGGTACAGACACCGACGTTGTCTATCGTCGTCGAGCGTGAAGAAAAAATAAAGAAATTTGTTTCCCGTGATTTTTGGGAGGTTCGCGCCGAATTCGTTTGTGCTGCAGGCATTTACGAAGGACGCTGGATGGATCAGCAGTTCAAAAAAGATGAACATGATCCTGAGAAGAAAGCGGAACGACTGTGGAGTAAGCTTGCCGCCGAGTCCATCGTCGCGGCATGCCGCGGACGTCAGGGCAATGTCACCGAAGAGTCTAAGCCTGCGACTCAGATGGCACCTGCATTGTTTGATTTGACCAGTCTGCAACGTGAGGCGAATGCCAAATTTGGCTTTTCTGCCAAAAATACCTTAGGCCTTGCCCAGGCTTTGTACGAAAAACACAAAGTGCTGACTTATCCACGTACGGATTCCCGCCATTTGCCGGAAGATTATCTCGACACGGTCAAGCAGACATTGGAAACGGTTTCGGAAAGTAATAATTATCATCAGTTTGCCAGCCAGATTCTGAAAAATAACTGGGTCAAGCCGAACAAGCGTATTTTCGATAATACGAAAATCAGCGATCACTTTGCGATCATTCCTACTGGTCAGGCACCAAAAAATTTGTCTGAGCCCGAGCAAAAACTCTACGACCTCGTGACGCGTCGTTTCATGGCCGTATTTTTCCCTGCAGCTGAATTTCAGGTGACAACGCGTATCACGGAAGTGACAGGGCACCACTTCAAAACCGAAGGCAAAGTCATGACCAATGCTGGTTGGCTGGCCATTTACGGTAAAGAAGCACTGGAAGAGAAAGATACCGAAGGCAAAGGCACGCTGGTTCCGGTTGCTAAAGGTGAAAAAGTGCTGGCCGATAAAATTGAAGCGCATGGCCTGGTGACAAAACCACCGGCTCGCTACAGCGAGGCGACGTTATTGTCGGCGATGGAAGGTGCCGGCAAATTGGTGGATGACGGAGAATTGCGCGAAGCGATGGCGGGTAAGGGGCTTGGTACGCCTGCAACACGGGCGGCGATTATTGAGGGCTTACTCACCGAGAAATACTTGCTGCGCGAAGGTCGGGAGCTGATGCCGACGGCCAAAGCATTCCAATTAATGACCTTGTTGCGTGGTTTAGGCGTGGACGAACTGACGTCACCGGAATTAACTGGCGAATGGGAATACAAGTTATCGCAAATGGAGAAGGGCAAAATCAGTCGTGAAGAATTCATGCGCGAAATTGCCCAGATGACGCAAATCATCGTCAAACGCGCTAAAGAGTACGACAACGACACGATTCCTGGCGATTATGCGACGCTACACACACCTTGTCCGCATTGCGGCGGTGTAGTCAAAGAGAATTACCGTCGTTTTGCCTGTACTAAGTGTGAATTCTCTATGAGCAAAACGCCTGGTAGCCGTCAGTTTGAAGTGGCAGAGGTCGAAGAATTATTAAGCAAGCGCGAAATTGGCCCTCTGCAAGGGTTCCGCTCAAAAATGGGCAGACCGTTTGCCGCTATTTTGAAGATTGTTCCAGACACCGAACACAATAATTTAAAACTTGAATTTGATTTTGGTCAGAATCAGGACGACGGCGAGGATGGTGAGGGCGTTGATTTCACTGGTCAGACTGCATTAGGCCCTTGCCCGAAATGTGGCAGCGGCGTTTTTGAAATGGGCCTCGCTTATGTCTGTGAAAAGACTGTTGCCAAGCCTAAAGCATGTGATTTCCGTAGTGGCCGCATCATCTTGCAGCAAGAGATTTTGCCTGAACAGATGACTAAATTATTGGTGGATGGCAAAACTGATTTATTGCCAGGCTTTATTTCTCAGCGTACACGTCGTCCGTTTAAAGCATTCCTGGTCAAGGCGAAAGACGGTAAAGTGAGTTTCGAATTTGAGGAACGCAAAGCCAAGGCACCTGCCGCTAGCAAAGCAAAAGTGGCGGCACCTGCTGATGAGGCGGTAAAACCCGTTAAAAAAGCAGCGGTCAGGAAGAAAAAAACCGCCTGATATTGCGCGAAGTCAGCTATTACTGTGTTTATCTGTTCCGCTTTAAGTTGCGGCAGATGCCATTCCTTCGGTATATTGTATGAAATGATTTTCTTGCAATAAGGTATATATGGCATTGGTTGAAATACTGTCGAGCGCACGCAGAGAATTTTTTAATGCCTTTCAAAATGCCGCCACAACTCTGGTTCCACGTACAGTGGAGGCTTTGTTTTCTAAGGTAAATTCAGAAAATAGCCCGATAGAACAGGCTGACGTCGTCCGTGCTCAACTGTTGTTGCAGGAGCATCGCCACGAAATTGAACTGCAACTGACGAAAAATATGCAACAGTTGCTTGATAGGAGCATGGAAACGACCTATCAGAACTTTCGCCCCAATTTATCCGCGCTTTCCATCTCTGCCGATAATCTGAGTCTGCTTGATTCATCGGCATTTGAGAGTTCGTTGCGCTTTAATGAAGTCACACAGCTGTTCCGGAATGTCGCAGAGCAAGAGTTGATTGATCTGAATATCCGT
The DNA here is from genome assembly GCF_018139565.1 of Cognatundibacterium rivi. Lineage (GTDB taxonomy): Bacteria > Pseudomonadota > Gammaproteobacteria > Burkholderiales > Burkholderiaceae_D > Undibacterium > Undibacterium rivi. Next base: position 2,547 of record NZ_JAGSPK010000001.1, on the reverse strand, counting down.
ATCGCTGTTTTGTTTGGTCAGGACGATATACGCGAGCGGGAAAATCCTTTCCGGCCTTACCTGATAACCCGTTGCATTTTTCTCGCCGTAGAAAGTTTGCGCCTCACTCAGGAAATGTTTTCGATACTGGCGATGCAGCTGGGCGAAACCCTGACGGTGGATATTCCGGGTATTTATCAGCAAACCAACGCCGAATTAGAGAAGCACGGTGTGCATGCGCATCTTTCCTTAAAAATAAATAAATCAGCAGAAACGTTGTATCCCAGAAGTAGCAGCGTCGGGACGCCGCAGAATATTGTTGCTAGCCAACAGATCAATAACGCTTTTCCGGCATTTAATCAGTTCGATTTTCCTGCGGTGGAGGATGCCAGATCGCTGCCGCCATCTTCGATCGGTAATCCGTCCATTAACATAGACCAGTTGTTTCAGGTTTTGCGCGGTAGAGAAAAAACCGCATTTTCCGGGTATAGCCCGAGTGTTGCGCCGCAAGACAACTCTTCGTCACCCGCATGGCTTGCCAATACATCCGATTTGCCTGAGCTGTTGCGAAAAACTTTTGGGCAATCACGTCCTTCACAACGCGGAAGGGATTTTGATCTTGCAAGCCAGCAAGCGCAACCGGAGGCACCTTTACCAAGCGCAGAGATGGCGCAATCTGCGATTCGGGGTTTGGTCGAGCGCTTTAGTCATTTACCTGTTCCCGTACAAATTAACGCTGCGCCTTCTGAGTTAGATGAGTTATTGATTGAAAAGGATTTGATTCGTACGCTAGGTTATTTGCACCTGTCGATGAAACCGGATCTGAGTATTCTGAATGACCGCGGCGATGTGCGTAATCTGATTCGTGAACAACGTGAGGCATTTTCAGCATTAGCTCGCTCGACAGAGGAGCTCATGATTATTGATGTGCTGGCGATGTTGTTCGAGTCGATACTATTCGATGATTTGCTTTCGAAAGAATTACGAGAGCAGTTGGGACGCCTTCAGTTTCTATTGTTGCAGTTGGCTTTGAGTGACCATACGTTTTTGAGTAACCAGCATCAAGCTGCCCGGTTGCTGCTGAACCGGATCGCATCGGTATTGCTTGGAACGCAGCATTTACCTGCGACTCAGCGCAAAATTGAAGAAGAAATTTCCAGGGTATTTAAAACCTTATCCCGACATGATTGTCGTGTGCCAGAACTATTTGAGCGGATATATAACCGATTTGATACGTTTATTTCTACAGAATTAAGAACGCAGGATAAGTTCATCAGGCGTACGGTGAAGTCAATAGAAGAAGCGCAAATCCGTTATCTGCGCGCGGAACAAACTTCCTCGCTGCTGATGGGCGGCTTGGCGAAGCTGGATGTGCCCCAGCATTTCGCTAATTTCCTGGCGACGGAGTGGGTGCGGGCAATTAACATCGCCGAGCGAACTGAGCCATCACTGGCTTCCCATTTGCGCGCACTTGTGCCGGACCTGATATGGAGCATTCAGCCAAAAAATTCTCAAGACGAACAAAGTCAGCTTTCCGCGCTGCTGCCTGGGATGTTGACTGATCTCAGGCGCGGTATTGCAATGTTGGATTGGACTCAGTTTAAACAGAATGCCTTATTGAACTGGTTGCATGAAAGGCATCGTGGGGTATTGCTGCCCGCGCAGGAATTTTCAACAGCTAAGACGTTAGCGCAGATTCGAGAGATATTTTTAAATTTTTTGGAGCAGCCAGCGGTAGTTTTGTCTGATTCCATCGAGAAAAATAAGTATCACGAGGTTGAAAAGCATCTGCATGAGGTGCTCGCAGAATTGCAGTTGAACGTTGTCTTCGTCGAAGCCAGCAAAACACAAGCTCCCCTGACAAATGAAGATGCTTTGCCGGTACTAATGACGCAGGAAGAAAGTAAATCTTCGGAAATACAGCAACGCTTATACAGTGGGGCGCCAATAGAACTCGCAATTGATAACCTCATTAAGCGAGGCTGCATTGCCTGGGTCAACCCAAATATGAGCAACCTGATATTGAGTCTGAATCAACAAGCTGAGCCCGTTATTATCAGCGACGAAAGTTTCTCCCATTATTCTGGCAATGGAGCACTGACGTTTGTTGAAAATGCCCCTCTGATAGACCGAGCCGTTCAGGCTGTACTTAAATCGGCTGAAATACTTGAGAAGCAAGCTGGCTGAACAGCCTTCGGTTTCCGTGTCTTAAACATTAAACCCTTATTCATTAAAATAATTATCCGTATTTCTTGCGAATACGGAGTGGTTTTGCTATAGTTCGGCTCCCGCTGAGAAGCGGAGGTAGAAAGTGAAGCGCTGCAGTTAAGAATGCAGCAAGACACAGTCAACAGGCCGAAGTCATGCCAAGTGATCCGATTGGTGTCCGCACAACAAAATGCGGAAGCTGAGAAGAAAAAGCGAAGCGAAAGGGTGAAGGGAGTTGACAGTGAATGCGAAGTGCTTCATAATCTCGTTTCTCTGCTGCTGACGCACACAACGATGCGAAGCGAAACTCGGAAGAGTGAAGCGGAAAAGAATTTTAGGATTCGCGGTTCTTTAACAATT
>NZ_JAGSPK010000013.1 GCF_018139565.1 Cognatundibacterium rivi | reverse complement strand
CCGCAGAACACCATTTCTGCCGTATCCAACGTCAAACCTGAAAACCCGGTGTTCAGCAAAGCGCCACCGGCGCCTGTGGCAGAAGCACCGAAAGCGGCGGGACCGTCAATTGTTCCCGGCGTCATCGACTTCAACGTCGCTGGCTGCAAACCCGAGTATCCACGCGCTTCTTTACGTAATGAAGAAACCGGTACCGTTGTTCTCTCCGTCTTAGTCGGTGCTGATGGCTCCGTCTCTGACGTCAAGATCGACAAATCGAGTGGCTACCGTGGTCTCGATAATGCCGTCCGTACCCAATTGCTGTCTGGTTCCTGCAAAAACAAACCAGGTACCGTCGATGGCAAACCACAACCAACCTGGACGAAAGTACAGTACGTGTGGAAACTGGATTAATCCGGATGTCAGGCAAAAGCAAGAAGTCA
>NZ_JAGSPK010000012.1 GCF_018139565.1 Cognatundibacterium rivi | reverse complement strand
GGTGAACAGGGTCGCGGTTTCGCGGTGGTTGCATCGGAAGTGCGTAATCTGGCGCAGCGTAGTGCTTCGGCGGCAAAAGAGATTAAGCAGTTGATTGATGACTCTGTCAGTAAGGTGGAGCACGGTAGTCGTCTGGTGGATAACGCCGGTAGCACGATGCAGGAAATCGTGACGAGTGTGCAGCGTGTTGCTGACATCATGTCGGAAATCAGTTCAGCCAGTCAGGAACAGAGCGCGGGTATTGAGCAAGTGAATATGGCGATCAATCAGATGGATGAGATGACGCAACAGAATGCTGCGCTGGTTGAGGAAGCGGCCGCTGCGGCGGAAAGTATGCGTGAACAATCCGATAATCTGACGCAAGTCGTGGCGCAGTTCAAAATTGCGGCTCAGTTGCAAACGGCCAGCACACCAACCAAAACACCGGCACGCACAGTGAAACCAGCTGCGGCTGTACGTCCGGTCAAAGCTGCGCCTGCTCCTCGCAAACAAATTACGACCGCATCAACCTCGAATCAGGACTGGGAAGAATTCTGACCGGGATGTATTAGCGATGAAAACTCAG
>NZ_JAGSPK010000011.1 GCF_018139565.1 Cognatundibacterium rivi | reverse complement strand
GGCGTACCTTTGTCTCACGGGCAACCTGTGACGCCGACTGCGATATCGCGGATGAAGCAACGCGGTTAATGGCCATTGCGGCGGCACCAGGCACCGCCGTTTTGCTGATACGGCTGAGGTTTTCAACGGCCTGCTCAAGACCTTTTATGGCAATACATCCCCCTTTCAGCGGCGACGGTTAACGGCAGGCGGTACGCCCCGTCCAAGCCAGAGATGACAACTTCCGCCATCATCCGGCGAAACCCGATCTACCCAGAAATTTTCCTCACCGATGGTCAGCGTGTCTCCACGCCGCAGCTGCCGCACCTCATCAGTCCGGACAAACAGGGACGGGCTGGAGCCTTCAACGCGCACGCCCTGTCCGGCATAGCTGATATTTTCAGGGTCATCAAAAACACCACGTATCACCGCACCTGACTGCTCACCGGATGTAATGGTGGCTGACGTTCCCATGTACCCGCGTATCGTTTCATCGGCGCGGGCAATGGCAGCATCGAACAGGTTATCGAAATCAGCCACAGCGCCTCCCGTTATTGCATTCTGGCCAGGCCGCGCTCTGTCATTTCGGCTGCCACACCGGCAGAGACACGAAACGCCGTTCCCGGCAGCACAAATGCCACAGGTTCATCCCGCGTGGCGTGAAGTGCATCAGTATGCAGCTTCACCAGTGCCACGACCGTGACCAGTTCAGACGTATCCAGAATCACGGTATCCGGCTGCGCTGATCCCACCTCATTTTCATGTCCGGTCAGCACATTTTCCCGGCTGAGAGGGGTGTCCTGACCGGCAGTTTCATCCGTGTCATCAAGCTCCTCTTTCAGCTCTGCCACACGGAGCGCCAGTTCTTCTTTCGTCCCCGTCAGGCTGACATCACGGTTCAGTTGTTCACCCAGCGAGCGGAGACGGGCAATCAGTTCATCTTTCGTCATGGACTCCTCCACAGAGAAACAATGGCCCCGAAGGGCCATGATTACGCCAGTTGTACGGACACGAACTCATC
>NZ_JAGSPK010000010.1 GCF_018139565.1 Cognatundibacterium rivi | reverse complement strand
AAACCAGCTGCGGCTGTACGTCCGGTCAAAGCTGCGCCTGCTCCTCGCAAACAAATTACGACCGCATCAACCTCGAATCAGGACTGGGAAGAATTCTGACCGGGATGTATTAGCGATGAAAACTCAGTGTTAATACTGTCAAAACACAAAAAGCACGATCGACATTGCTGTCTGTCGTGCTTTTTTTATGCTGTCTCGTCGACAAATATAAAAGTGTAGTCGATAACAACACTGATCACAGACGGAATATACATCTTGCCATCAGTGCATCAGAGCTTGCTAATCTGAAGAGAACAGCTAAATTAAAAAGAATCGACAATTTTTTCAAAAACCCAGCAAAGTCCCGGCGAGGCAAAAAACCACACAAAACTATATAGAGCACGATGTTACTTTAGAACAAAAAACGTCCTATGTCCTTCGCGGGTTAACGCATATAATGCGGGACATATGAAACCGCAGCAATTGCGGCAATGTTTTTTCTTTCATATCCGAATACCCTCGCAATCACATTACAACAATCCTCAATCAGTGCACCTCATGCATTAGAGAAATGGAATACATATGAACTCACTGCTCAAACAGCTCTCCGTCGGAAAACGACTAGGCCTGGGCTTTGCCCTTATCCTCGTCTTTTCTATTTTCGCTACGTTGGTTGGCTTAACACAACTCAACACAGTTGCCACATCGACCAAAACCTTATTAGAAGAACCTCTTGCAACCGAACGCCTGATCAGCGATTGGTATCGCTATATACATACAGCAATCCGCAGAACAGCCGCCATCGCAAAAAGTAGTGACCCTTCTTTAGCCGCCTTTTTTGAAGCAGAGGGTGCTGAATCAACGAAAGTCTCAGCAGACTTATTCAAACTAATCGTAAAACAACTTCAGAGTGAACAAGAAATTAAACTCTTGAAAGAAGTTGAAAAACTTCGTGAAGCCTATCTGGCGACACGTAATAAAGTCGTGGCACTGAAAAAAGAGGGAAATACTGACGAAGCGAACCAGTTGCTTGAAAAAACATTCATGCCGACTGCACTCAGCTACGTGAAAAAAGTAGAAGAAATGCAGGCACTGCAACGCTCGCAGATCGATGCCATGGCCGCTGAAATTCAGGCCAATTACGAACGCAGCCGCACTTTACTCATCGTTCTGATTCTTCTCACCACCACTCTGGCTATCGTGACCGGCTGGCTGCTCACCCGTTCGATTACAGAACCCTTGATTCAGGCAACGAATGTCGCTCAGAAAATGGCGATGGGTGATCTGACTGAGGTCGTTGACGTTCATCGTAATGATGAAATCGGCACCTTGATCACCGCCATTAATGGTGTCAGTAGCGGTCTGAGTCATGTGATTGCCGATGTACGTAATGGTACTGACGCGATTAATGTGGCGGCGGCTGAAATCGCTTCCGGTAATGCGGACTTATCGTCCAGAACAGAATCTCAGGCCAGTTCGCTTGAAGAAACTGCGTCTTCGATGGAAGAGCTGACGTCAACAGTGAAACAAAATGCGGACAATGCGCGTCAGGCAAATCAACTGGTGGTAACGGCAACGGGTGTGGCGATTAAAGGGGGGGAAGTTGTTGATCAGGTCGTTGAAACGATGGGTTCAATCAAGGCCAGCTCGAATAAGATTGTCGATATTATCGCGGTGATTGATGGCATTGCCTTTCAGACGAATATTCTGGCGTTGAATGCTGCAGTCGAGGCTGCCCGCGCTGGTGAACAGGGTCGCGGTTTCGCGGTGGTTGCATCGGAAGTGCGTAATCTGGCGCAGCGTAGTGCTTCGGCGGCAAAAGAGATTAAGCAGTTGATTGATGACTCTGTCAGTAAGGTGGAGCACGGTA